>NZ_KB714628.1:321078-398181 GCF_000349565.1 Curtobacterium flaccumfaciens UCD-AKU | reverse complement strand
CACCGCGCCTCCCGTCCGTTTTTCGCCCTGTCCAGATCCGCGCTTGCGTGCGCATACCGGGTATGTGCATACTCGGTATGGCCACGGTGGCCCGGGACAGGGGAAGTGTCATGAGCGTTCGGATGGGCGTACTCGCGCTGCTGGTGGGGGGACCCGGTTACGGGTACCAGCTCCGGGGGGAGTTCGAGCACCGCACCGGCGGGAGCTGGCCACTGAACATCGGCCAGGTCTACACGACCCTGGACCGCCTGGAACGCGACGGCCTGGTCGCCCGCGGCGACGCCGACGACGACGGCCACGTCGTCTACACGGCGACCGACGCGGGCCGCGCGGAGGTGGCCCGCTGGTTCAGCGAGCCCGTGCCGGCCAAGCGCGGCCGCGACGAGCTGGCGATCAAGTTCGCCCTCGCCGTGACCGTGCCCGGGGTCGACGTCGCCCGGCTGGTACAGGTGCAGCGTGGTGCCGCGATCCGGAACCTGCAGGACCTGACGCGGCTGAAGCGGACCACCGACCCGTCGACGGACCTGGCGTGGTCGCTCGTGCTCGAGTCGATGGTGTTCCAGGCCGAGGCCGAGGTGCGCTGGCTCGACCACGTGGAGTCGAGCGTGGCGCGGTACCGGCCGGACGAGCACCCGGCAGCACCGGCCAGTGCCGACGCCTCCGCTGCCGCTGCCGCTCCCCGGAGCGCGCGGTGACCGCCGCACCGCTCCTGCAGCTCGACGCCGTGAGCGTGCACTACGGCTCCGGCGCCAAGGCCGTCACCGCCCTGGCCGGCATCGACCTGCGGGTCGAACGCGGCGAGATGGTGGCCGTGATGGGCACCTCGGGGTCGGGCAAGTCGACGCTGCTCGCCTGCGCCGGCACCCTGCTGCCGCCGACGAGCGGCGAGGTCCTGATCGACGGCGCGTTCGTCTCCGACCGTCCCGCCAGGGAACTCGCAGCGCTGCGGCGCCGGCTGATCGGGTTCGTGTTCCAGGACTTCAACCTGATCCCCTCGTTGACCGCGGTCGAGAACGTGGCGCTGCCGCTCGAACTGGACGGGTGGAAGGCCTCGCAGGCCCGCCGCGCCGCGGAACTCGCGCTGGACAACGTCGAGCTGTCGCACCGTGCCGACGCCTACCCGGACGACCTGTCCGGCGGGCAGCAGCAGCGCGTCGCGATCGCCCGCGGCGTGGTCGGTGAACGTCGACTCGTGCTCGCCGACGAACCGACCGGCGCCCTCGACTCGCAGACCGGCGAGGTCGTGCTCCGCATGCTCCGTCGACACGTCGACGCTGGAGCCGGCGCCCTCCTGGTGACCCACGACGCCCGGCACGCGGCTTGGGCGGACCGGATCGTGTTCCTGCGCGACGGACGTGTCGTCGACGAGACCGTGTACTCGGGCGTCGAGACCGCGCTGACGGACCGGACCGCGTCGTGAGCCGGGGCCGGCGTTCCGGGACCGCCCGGACGCCGTTCGCCCTCCGACCGGCGCTCCGTCTGGGGCGTCGGCTGGCGTTCGCGAAGGCAGCCCGCGCGGCACTGATCATCGCGCTCATCGGGATCCCCACCGCGGGGTTCGCGGCCGTCGCCGTCGTGGTGCAGTCGACGCAGGCCACCTCCACCGAGCGGCTCGACCACGACCTCGGGCACGCATCGGCGCAGATGCGGGTGTCCGGCCCGGACCTGCCCGGCATGGTGCAGGACCCGGTGCAGTGGGAGTTCACCGACTCGAAGCGGAACAGCCCGGTCACGAAGTCGGACCAGGACTCCCCGTTCGCGAACGTCCTGGCACACGTGCCCGACGGTGCGCTGTCGATCCCGGTCGGCAGCACGCCCGTCGTGCTCCAGGGGCCGAAGGGTCCGGTCGGGCTGACCGCCGTCGAGGGCAGCGTCTGGGACCCGTCGCTCGACGGTCACTGGCACGTGCTCGAGGGTTCCCGGCCGACCACACGCAGTGAGCTCATGGTCACGCCGGCCACGCTCGACCGCCTCGGGGCGCGGATCGGTGACACGGTGGACCTGACCGACCCCGTCACCAAGCGCTTCACGATCACCGGCACCATGACCGACCTGGGCACCGACCCGGGATCGCAGGGCATCTTCCTGCCCTGGGGCACGACGCTCTCGACGACCGACACCACCGACGACGTCGGGCTGACCGACGTCACCGTGTACCTGCCGTCGGACGCCCCGACCTGGTCGGAGATCCGGCAGCTCAACGCGCACGGCATCGTCGTGCAGTCGCGTCCGGTCGTGCTCGACCCGCCGGACGCCCGGCTCCCCGGCGGTCAGATGAGCTCGACGATCGGCTGGTACCTCGGCGCGATGGCACTGCTCGGCGTCTTCGCGGTGTTCGAGGTCGCCCTGCTCGCCGGTGCCGCGTTCCTGGTCGGCACCCGGGCGGACACCCGCTCGTACGCCATCGTCACGAGCGTCGGCGGTGACAGACGGTTCGTCCGCACGATCGTCGCCGGGTCCGGCCTGGTGCTCGGGCTCGTCGGCGCGGTCCTCGGCGTGGCCGTGGGCACCGGGATCGGCGTGCTCGCCTACCGACTCATCGACAACGGCAACGTGGTGTCGTTCCCCGGGTTGCACGTGCCGCCGCTCCTGCTGCTGTCCATCGCCGCCGCGGGAGTGCTCGCCGGGCTCGTCTCCGCGCTCGTCGCCGCACGGTCGGCCACCCGGATCAACGTGCTCGCAGCCCTGCGGGGTTCGCTCCGTCCGGTGCCCGTCAGCCGTCCGGCCCGCCGACGTCGGCGCATCTGGGGGCCGCTGCTCGTGGTCCTCGGGGCCCTGACGACGATGGTCTGCGGCGTCGGGGTGCTCATGCTCAACGACCGTCCCGTGCAGGACGACCACTGGGCCTGGGTGGTCGGTGCCGGTGTCGCGCTCGGGCCGTGCCTGATGCAGCTCGGCATCGCCATCTGCTCACCGTGGCTGCTCGCCCTGGTCACCCGGCTCACCTCGCGGGCCGGTCTGTCGGCGCGACTGGCCGCCCGCGACGCCCGCCGCAACCCGGTCCGCACGGTGCCGGTGCTCGCCAGCGTGATGAGCGTCGTGTTCGTGGCCTCGGTCGTCATCACGTGGAGTGCGTCGAGCCACGCCCAGTACGTCCGCGGGTACGAGTACACGACGGCGGTCGGGGTGGCGACGTCCGAGGTGCTGACCGAGACGAAGGACGGCGGCAGTACCGGTCGCCACGACGCGGAGCTGACCGCCCACGCCGCGAAGGTGGTGTCCGGGGTCTTCGACCAGGACCGCATCCGGGTGCTCGGTGTCACGCAGGAGCAGCCGGGCGACACCCCCTCGACCGTCACGATCCCGCACCGCTGGAGCGCGTACGACTGCCCGGCGAACGACACGACGAGCTGCTCGTACTACCTGGACACGGCGAGCGCGTCGATGCCGCACATCTGGACGGGCACCGTCGACGACTACGCCGTGCTCACCGGACACCAGCCGTCCGCAGCCGTCCGGAGCGCACTCGAGGGGGGTCGGGCCGTGTCGCTCTGGCCCGAGTACGCCCACGACGGCGCGGTCCGCGTCGACACGTTCCACGACCGGACGTGGGACAGCGAGCCCATCACCGAGCGCACCCGACCGGCGGCCAGCGTCTCGATCCCCGCGGTGCTCGACGTGCAGACCCCGCGGATCCAGGTCGGCGTCTTCATGACGAAGGCCACTGCCGAGCAGTACGGCGTGCCCGTGGTCGACGGCATGCTCGTCACGACGCTGCCCCACGACCTCGACCCGGCCCAGGCGGACGAGCTGAGCTCGGCGTGGCAGAGCTTCGGCGGCGACGACCGTGCACGGTGGAGCGGCCCGACGTTCACGTACGAAGCCGGTCCCACCGACAACGAGGCGCTCATCCGGGCGATCGTCCTCGCACTCGCCGCGGCCGTGACCATCGGTGCGACGGCGGTGGCGATCGGACTCGCACGGTCCGACGGGCGTCGGGACGACGAGGTGCTCGACGCCATCGGTGCCGCTCCGCGTCTGCGCCGTGGGGTGTCGACCTGGCAGGCGGCGATCCTGGCCACGGTCGGCTCGGTGATCGGCACGCTGCTCGGCCTCCTGCCGATCCGCGCCCTGACCCTGCGGTTCACCGAGAGTCCGGTCGGGGTGAACCACATGCCGTTCGTGCCGGACTGGCCGGTGCTGGCGCTGCTCGCGATCGGCCTGCCCCTCGTGGTGACGGCCGGGGCGTGGCTGACGTCGCGGGGTCGGCGGCGGGTGGCGGTGCGACGGGCGCACTGACGCGCGTGCTGCGTGAGGCTTCGCTTGGTGAGCAGAAGATGTCGAGTCGGCTGCTCGGACTCGACGTCTTCTGCTCACGAAGTGGCCGACGCCTTCGGGATCGGCACCGTGCTGCTCGGTGAGCTCCACCGCCAGCGGCTGCTCGGACTGGAGGCCCGTGGCGGCGTCGCCACGGGCCTCCAGTCCGTCAGGGAGTGAGCAGAAGGCGACGGGTCGAGTCTCCGGACCCGTCGCGTTCTGCTCACTCGATGCCGCTCACGGGAGCTCGGGCAGCGCCTCCGCGTAGGCGCGGAAGTCGCCGCGCTCCGTGTGGATCGCCCACAGGCGGTCGGCGATGGACTCCCCGGAGTGCTCGGGCTGCCCGTCGTCGATGCCGAACGGGATGATGAGCTGCCCGACGTGGACGTCCTCGTCGCGGACGGCGTCGTGCAGCAGCTGCGCGTAGGCGCTCTCGGCCGCGAAGGCGACGGACGTGCCGGTGACGCGGGCGCCCGGTCGGACCGCGCTGCCGCCGTTCACGAACAGGATCGTGCCGTGGCCGATCGCGCGCATGCCGGGCAGCACCTGGCGGACGGCGTTGACCGAGCCGTAGACCGAGAACTCGATCGGGCCGACCAGGTCGTCCGCCGTGGTCTCGAGCACGGGGCGCATGTACTCCTTGGCGGGGAGCGGGCTGTACTGCAGCACCTCGATGGGGCCGAGCTGCTCGGTGGCGCGCTCGAGTGCGGTGCGCAGGGAGTCCCCGTCACGGACGTTCGCGGCGAACCCGGCTGCGGTGTGGCCGCGCTCACGCAGCTCCGCGGCGAGGCCGTCCAGGCGGTCCTGGTTGCGGGAGATCAGGGCGACGGCGAAGCCCTCGCGGGCGAAGCGCTCGGCGACGGCGAGGCCGAGGCCCTTGCCGGCCCCGACGATGGCGATGGTGGTCATGCGGTGTACTCCTCGTCGCTCACGTGCTCGAGCCAGGTGGTGGTCGTCGCCGGGTCGTCGGCGGCCTCGAGCATCGCGAGGTGTTCCATGTAGTCGGTGGGGGTCGCGCCGTGCCAGTGTTCCTCGCCGGCCGGCGTGGTGACGGTCTGTCCAGCCTGCACCTCGATGACGTGTCCGTCCCGGGTGCCCATCCGCGCGACGCCCTCGGTGACGTGCAGGGTCTGCCCCTTGGCGTGCGAGTGCCAGGCGGTGCGGGCGCCGGGCAGGAACCGGACCTTGGCGACGGTCATCGTCTGACCGGGCTCCTTCGGCGAGGCGATGGCGTCGAGGTACACGTCGCCGGTGAACTGCTCGGGCGGGTTCTTGACGGTCGGCTGCTTCGGTTCGATCTGCATGCCGACGACGGTAGGCCGCCGTGCGCACCGTCGGGAGGTGCCGACAGACCCCCTCAGGGGTTTCCCGAACGCAGCGTGTGTGATCGACCAACGACCCCGGGAGGATCATCGTGGACACACCCGCCGGAACGCCCCGCAGCCGCCGCCTCTGGTCGGTGGCCGGCCTCGCCGCCGTCGCGGCGCTGGCCCTCACCGCCTGCACGAGCAGCGACGGAACGGAGCAGGACGGGTCCGATCGCGGCGGCTCGCCGTCGGCGCGCGCGACCGCACCCGCCGACCTGTCGGCCGGGCAGGTGGCGCTCGACGGTGACACCACCGACGTGGTCACCGGCCTGGAGGCCCCCTGGTCGGTGGTCCTGACCGGTGACGACGGCGACGCGCTGGTCAGCGAGCGCGACTCGGCCCGGGTGCTCGAGCTGCGGTCCGACGGCACCACCCGCCAGGTCGGCACCGTCGACGGTGTCAGCCACGGCGGCGAGGGAGGACTGCTCGGGCTCGCACTGCACGACGACGACCTGTTCGTGTACTCCACGGCCGACGACGGCAACCGGATCCAGCGGTACGAGCTGACCGGGGACACCGGGTCGTGGGGGCTCGGCGAGGCGACGACGATCATCGACGGCCTGCCGAAGAACTCGTTCCACGACGGCGGCCGGATCGCGTTCGGCCCGGACGACATGCTCTACGCGAGCGTCGGGGACGCCGGTGCGAGCACGGACGCGCAGGACGAGGACTCGCTCGCGGGCAAGATCCTGCGGCTCACCCCGGACGGCGACGTCCCCGCCGACAACCCGATCGACGGGTCACCGGTGTGGAGCCTCGGACACCGCAACGTGCAGGGCATGGGGTGGTCGTCGGACGGCACGATGTTCGCGTCGGAGTTCGGCGAGAACACACACGACGAGCTCAACGTCATCGAACCCGGGTCGAACTACGGCTGGCCCGAGGTCGAGGGCACCGGCGGCCAGGACCAGGGCTTCGTCGACCCTGTGCAGCAGTGGTCCACCGACGAGGCGTCCCCGAGCGGCCTCGCCGTCGTCGACGACACCGTGTTCGTCGCGAACCTGCGGGGCGAGGTGCTCCGGGCGGTCCCCGCCGACGAGCCCGGCACCGCGACCGAGTACTTCGCGGGTGACTTCGGCCGCATCCGGACGGTGCTCGAGGGGCCGTCGGACACGCTCTGGTTCGTCACGAACAACACCGACGGCCGCGGGACGCCGTCGAGCGGGGACGACCGGATCGTCTCCGTCCCGTTCACGCGCACGTGAACGGGAGGCTTGTGGCCCTTCGTTCGCACCAGGTCGCCTGACGCGGAGGTGGCGACCACCGCACGGCCGAGCGCGGCCCGCACCGCGCCTCCGCGCCGCTCGTGGTCGCGTCAGGCCTCCGGGATCACCCGGTCGAACCGGCTCGTGTCCGCCCCGTCCGGGTCCGGGCCGTTGCGACGGCCGGTGTCCAGCGCATCGAGCCGCGTGAGCTCGTCATCGGTCAGCGCGAAGTCGAAGACGTCGAAGTTCTCGGCGATGCGACCGGGGTTCGTCGACTTCGGGATCGCGTTCCGCCCCTGCTGCACGTGCCAGCGGAGCATCACCTGCGCCGGCGTCCTGCCGTGCGCCTCGGCGATCGACCCGATCGTCGGGTCGTCCATCACGCTGACCCGCTCGTCACCCCAGCCCGGGTAGAACGTGATGCCGCCGATGGGGGACCACGCCTGGTCGAGGATGCCGTGCGCAGCGTCGGCGCGCTGGACGTCCGGCTGGGTGAAGTACGGGTGCAGCTCGACCTGGTTGAGCGCCGGGATGACGTCGGACTGCTCGAGCAGGGAGCGCAGGTGGTGCGGCATGAAGTTGCTCACACCGATCGCGCGGACCCGGCCGTCGGCGTACAGGCGCTCGAGCGCCCGGTACGCCTGTACGGTCTGCTCGAAGCGGTCCGGCGCGGGCTGGTGCAGGATCAGCACGTCGATCGTGTCGAAGCCGAGCTTGCCGGTGGCCTTGTCGAAGGCGTGCAGGGTCTCGTCGAAGCCGTAGTCCGAGACCCAGATCTTGGTCTCGACCACGATGTCGTCACGGTCGACGCCCGAGGCACGGATGCCCTCGCCGACCTCGCGTTCGTTGCCGTACGCGGCGGCGGTGTCGATGTGGCGGTACCCGGTCTCGAGGGCGGTGCGGACGGCGTCCACGGTCTCCTCCGGGGCGCTCTGGAACACGCCGAAACCGATGGCGGGGATCTCGAGGCCGTTGTTCAGGGTGACTGTCTCCATGCCGACGACGCTACGACCGCCGGGCGCCACCTGACGGGTACCAGCAGCCCCTGCTTCCGCCACCCTGCCGGCCGTACCGTGGACGCATGGACACCAGGAGCGAAGTGCGTGACTTCCTGCGCACACGCCGCGAGCGCGTCACGCCGCAGCAGGTCGGGCTGCCCGACTTCGGCGGGGTCCGCCGCGTCAAGGGACTGCGTCGTGAAGAGCTCGCACTGATCGCGGGGATGAGCGTCGACTACTACGTCCGCCTCGAGCGCGGGAACCTGACCGGTGTGTCCGAGGGCGTCCTCGAAGCGCTGTCCCGCGCGCTCCGTCTCGACGACGCCGAGCACGCGCACCTGTTCGACCTGGCCCGCCTGCAGAACGCCTCGGGGGCCTCGCGCCGGACGACCCCGACGTCGAAGGTGCGGCCGAACGTGCAGCGGGTGCTCGACTCGATCAGCGCGCCCGCCTGGGTCCGCAACGGACGCTTCGACTTCCTGGCCGGCAACAGCCTCGCCCGAGCGGTGTACTCGCCGCTGTTCCTCTCGCCCTCCGGTACCCCGAACACCGCGCGCTTCGCGTTCCTCGACCCGCGGGGGCAGCAGTTCTGGCGCGACTGGGACTCGGTCGCCGGGGACGTGGTCGCCGCGCTGCGCGCCGAGGCGGCCCGCTCGCCGTACGACAAGGGGCTGACGGACCTGATCGGGGAGCTCTCCACCCGCAGCGACGAGTTCCGGCGACGCTGGGCCGCGCACGACGTGATGCGGCACCGGAGCGGCGTGAAGCGGGTGCACCACCCGGACGTCGGCGACATCGACATGACCTACGAGACGATGGAGCTCGTCACCGACTCCGGACTGACCATGGTCGTGTACGGCACCGAGCCCGGGTCGTCCTCCGAGGAACGGCTGCAGCTGCTGGCGAACCTCGCTGCGACGAGCGCGACGGCCGTGTCGACGGACACCATCTCCGCTGGTGCTGCTGGCGCTGCCGCCGCTGCTGCTGCCGGGGAGGACGCGTGAACGAGACCGAGTCCGTCGAGACCGTCGTCCAGGCTCCGACGACCGGGTTCCTCGGTCGACTGCGGTTCCGGTGGCGTGCCGAGCAGGAGATCCACGAACTCACCCGCGACCGCGAACTCGAGGAACGGGTCCGAGCCGAGGCAGCGGTGCGGCTCGCGCCCGGGCCGTGGCACCTGGGGGAGCTGTTCCGGCGGCGGTGACGGCTGAGGGGGGAAGACAGCACCTGTCACGGCCCCGCGGTCGGCCCTAGCGTCGAGGTCATGCCGTTCGTCGACACCGACCCCGAGTTCACCCGGAACCACGCCGACTTCGTGGACGAGACCCTGCGGAACGCCTCGCTCGGAGCACCCGGAGCATGAGCACGGAGCACTCGATGTCGACGGGCCGGACACTGCTGTTCGCCGTCGCCGGGGGAGCGGCGGTCGGCAACCTGTACTGGTCGCAGCCGCTGCTCGACGACATCGCATCGTCGCTCAGCACCTCGGCGTCGCTCGCCGGACTGCTCTTCACGCTGACCCAGGTCGGCTACGCCCTCGGCATCCTGCTCGTCGTGCCGCTCGGGGACGTCCTCGACCGCCGACGCCTCATCCCCTGGGTGCTCGTCGCCTCCGCCGTCGCGCTGCTGCTCGCCGCGATCGCTCCGACCTTCGCGACGCTCCTGGTCGCCCTGGCGCTGGTCGGGCTGACCACGGTCGCCGGGCAGCTCCTCATCCCGCTGGCCGGGGACCTCGCCGACCCCGCGCAGCGCGGACGCGTGGTCGGCACGATCGCGTCCGGGGTGCTCACCGGCATCCTGGTGTCGCGGACGATCAGCGGCCTGGTCGCGGACGCGTTCGGGTGGCGTGCGATCTACGTGCTCGCCGCTGTCGTCGCGATCGTCCTCGCCGTGCTGCTGCGCCGCGCCATCCCGGAGCTCGGAACCCGCGCCGAGGTGGCGTACCCGCAGCTCATCCTGTCGGTGTTCCGTGCCGTCCGGACCCACCGGACCGTGCAGGTCACGCTCGTGATCAGCTCGTCGGTCTTCGCCGTGTTCACGATGTTCTGGACCGCCCTGACGTTCCTGCTCAGCAGCGACCCCTACGACTTCTCCACCAGCAGCATCGGGCTGGTCGGCCTGGTGGGGCTCGCGGGTGCCGTGGCGGCGCAGCGGGTCGGGCGACTGCACGACCGGGGGCTGTCGGTACCCGTCACCGGGGGAGCGATCGTGCTCCTGCTCGTCTCCCTGGTCGTCGCCGGGATCGGTGCGCACTCGATCGTCGTGGTGCTGCTCGCCGTGCTGCTGCTCGACGTCGCCGTGCAGGCCGCGAACGTGCTCAACCAGACCCGGCTGTTCTCGGTCGACCCGGCCGCGCGGAGTCGGCTCAACACGGCCTTCGTCACCTCGAACTTCATCGGCGGCGCGATCGGCTCCGCGCTGGCGTCGGTGCTGTGGAACGCCGGGGGCTGGACGGCGGTCACGATCGGTGCCGCGGTGCTGACCGGGTTCGCCGCGACGGTCTGGGTCGTGCACCGGAACCGCGGGCTCGTGGTCGAGCCGGAGCGGGTGTGACCACGGTGCTCAGCGGACCAGGGGGTTCGCGACCTCGAGCTCACCGTGGTCGACGAGCCAGCGCACGGCGTCGAGCACGGTCTCCTCGGCGGTGAACGTCGGGCCGTAGCCGAGCAGCCGGTTCGCCTTCTCGGTGCTGAAGACCTGGCTGCGGGACAGGTGCTCCCAGCTGGCGTCAGCGTGCTCCGGAGCCGTGGTCTCGCGGAACCGGTCCCACGTGACGGAGTCGAGCCGGGCCTCCTGGCCGAACCAGGACGCTGCCAGGTGGGCGTACCCGCGCGCGGTGAGCGCCGTCGGGGCCGTGATGAAGAAGTCCTCGCCGGCCGCAGCGTCGCGGTGTTCGACCGCCAGCTGGAACGCCTGCGCGACGTCGTCGGCGTGCACGTGGGCCATCGTCTCGGCACCGAGCCCGGGGACCTCGAGCGGTTCGCCGGCGGACAGCTTCGTCAGCACCGACGTGTCGAGGTTGCCGAGCGGACCGATCGGCGTCCAGCCCGGCCCGCTGATGTGCCCGGGGTGCAGCGACGTCGTGACCAAACCGCCTGATGCAGTTTCTTCCTTGAGCATCCGGGCGATGGCGTCCTTCTGGACGCCGTAGTCGCCGAACGGCTGGGTCGCGTTCCGCTCGGTGATCGGCAGCACGTGCGAGACACCCGCGCGCCAGATCGAGCCGCAGTGCACCAGGTGCGTACCGGTGCCGCGGAGCGCGTCGACCAGGGCTGCGGCGGAGGACTCGGTGAAGCAGACGAGGTCGACGACGGCGTCGGCACCGAGCGCGGCGATGCGGCTGCCGAAGGTGCCGTCGCGGTCCTCCTGCTCGCGGTCGGCGGTGATCCGCTCGACCTGCTGCCACTCCGGGGCATCGACGTAGGGGGTGCTCGTGCCGCGGGTGACGGCGACGACCCGGTGATCCGAGCGGACGAGACGGGGGACGAGGAACGAGCCGATGTGGCCGGTGGCTCCGATGACGACGATGTGCATGGGGCCACCGTAGGCCGCGGCCTGTGGATCGTGAGCAGGAACGGTCGGGTGTGGCGGTCGGAAGGCCCGTGGCGGTCGGGCACCGTGCCTACCGCTGTCGGGATGTCGGTCGGCCGGTCGGTCGGCCGGTCACGACACGTCGGGAGGCGAATGCCGACCGGTCACGAACTGTCGGCCACCGACCCGGCGACCGACAGATCGCGACCACCCCACGGACCTGAGCGGCACGTCCTGACCGCCGCTCCCGCCCCTCAGTCGGCGGTGATGACCTTCACCGAGCCCGCGACGACCGCGGCGTCCTCGGCGAGCGCGACGACCGGGTCGGGAAGTCCCGTGCTCCCGACGAGCTTGCGCACGCCCCAGCCGACGAAGCTGCCGACGAGGGCGCCGACGCCACCGAGGATCGCGCCCTCGATGCGCAGGTCGCGCTTGCCGGTGGTGCCGAGGGCCGCACCGGCGAGGGCACCGGACGCGACGCGACCGAGCAGCGCAGAGGGGGCGATGCGATTCGGGGTCTTCGGTAGCTTGTCGCCGATGAGCTCACCGACCGCGGACGCCACGAGCAGCCCACGGCCGAGCGGGGTGCTGAAGACCTTCCACTGCTGCCACGACCCCTTCAGCGAGGACCGGTCGTGGTTCAGTGCGAGGACGGCGAGCGGGGTGGCGCTCCGGCCGCCGCTCATGATGCCGAGGACCAGGGTGCGGACCAGGGTGTGCTGCTCGTGCTGCTTGCTCATCGTGACTCCTGTCGTGTTGCCCCCGACGGTACGCACGGTGCCCCCGGGTGTTCCGAGCATCGCAGGCGACGGGCGACGGGCGACGAGCGACGAGCGACGAGCGACGAGCGGACGTCCCGCGTTCCCCGGGCACGGAGCCGCCCCGAGTAGCGTCCGGGCCATGAGCAACGTCATCGTCTTCGGCGGCCACGGCAAGGTCGCACTCCTCGCCACCCGCATCCTGTCCGAGCGCGGGCACACCGTCACCTCCGTCATCCGGAACGCCGACCAGTCCGACGAGATCCGGGCGCACGGCGGCGAACCGCACGTCGCGGACATCCAGCAGCAGTCCCTGAACGACTTCGCCGAGCTCGTGCGCGGGCACGACGCGGTGGTGTGGTCGGCCGGTGCCGGTGGCGGTTCCGTCGACCGCACCTGGGCCATCGACCGCGACGCCGCGGTGCTCTCGATCCAGGGGGCGAAGCAGGCCGGGGTCGACCGCTACGTGATGGTGTCGTTCTCCGGCTCGCAGCTCGACCACGGGGTCCCGCAGGACCAGGACTTCTTCGCCTACGCGCAGTCCAAGATGATCGCCGACGCCGTGCTCCGCGACTCCGGGTTGCAGTGGACGATCGTCGCCCCGAGCACCCTGACCGATGACGAGCCGACCGGGTCCGTCGACTGGGACGGCACGTCGAGCCAGGTGCCGCGCGGTGACGTGGCGCACGTGGTCGCGGACGCGGTCGAGAACCCGGGCACGGCCGGCAACACCTTCCGGTTCAACGAGGGGTCGACCCCGGTGGCGGAGTTCCTGCGCGCCGACGCGGTCTGAGCAAGACCTCCAGCCCCACAGACAGACGAACGGGGTCGCGGCGGTTCTCCGCCGCGACCCCGTCGTTGTCCCAGGAGCGCATCGAGCTCAGTAGAGCGTCGAGATGCCCGTCATGTCGCCACGGCCGAGCGTGCGGCCGCCGAGCTCGCAGTAGCCGCCGGACGGCTCCATGACCTGACCGGTACCGGTGGCGACGTGGTCGAGCCCGTACAGGTGGCCCCACTCGTGCGTCGCGACGACCTGGGTGTCGAAGCGGGCGCCCGAGCAGGTGGCCGTCGAGCTCCACTTGAAGCCGGTGGCGTAGCGCTGGTCGGCCTCACGGGCGTTGCCGTTGCCGTCGAACCAGACGCACGTGACCCCGAGGGTGCCGGTGGGGAGCTTGCCCCAGCCCATCACGTTGTACCCGTTGTTGCGCGAGCAGCCGCCCTGGTCGGTGAGGTTCGGCTTCTGGGTCGCGAGGCGCAGGTAGTCGTTCTTCGCCGTCGACGTCACCGTGCGGTCGCAGGCCGAGATGGTGCCGTTCCACGCGTTCGCGCCCTTGCGCAGGGCGTCCTTGGCGTAGGTCGACTTCTGGCCGGTCTGGTTGTAGTACCACTTGACCGTGCTCGCCCAGCTGTAGCCGGACGCCTTCCACGCCGTGCTCGTGCACTTCGTGGTCGCAGCGGTCGTCGCGGCGGGCTCCTGCGCGGTCGCGGCCTGGCTCTGCGCACGTTCCTGCTGGACGGCGGGGGCCGAACCGGTCCAGGCCTCGTCGACGCGGACGGCGACACCGGCGGAGCCGTTGTTCGCGATGAGGACGTCGGCGAGCTCGGGCGCGCCCGGCGCCGAGGTGCTGCTCGCCATCACGCTCTCACCCGGTGCGGGGAGCGCGAAGGTGCGGCCGTCGGGCGTGACGACCGTGCCGGACGTCGCGGTGCAGCCGCTCTCGAGCGTCTGCACCGACAGGGTCCCCGGGGCGCAGCTCGCGCCGGTCCCCGGGGTCGCCGCCTGGGCGGGTGCTGCGGTGATGGTGAGCCCGGCGAGGATCGCGACGATCGCCCCGGTGCTGAGTGCGTTCCTGACAGGACGCATGGTTCCCTTCCAGCGGCGGGCGACGTGCCCCCCGTTCCTGATCCGGGTCCATGGTCGCTGATGACCCAGCGCCGGGTCCAGGACTGCGCTGCGGGGACATGCCCCCAGTCAGGGGCGACCCTCAGGCGAACTGCGCGTAGAAGCGCTCCGGTGCATCGGCGAGCGATGCCTTCACCATCCGGCTCCAGTCGTCGACGACGACCTCGGCCGCACCGCGCTCGACGCCGTCCAGCGCGGCCCGCGCCACGTCGGCCGGGTCGACCTTCGGCCCCTCGTAGCCGTCCATCATGTCGGTGTCCGCCGCCCCGAGGTGCAGCCCCTGCACGCTGATCCCCTTGCCTGCGAGCTCCAACCGGACGGCGTTCGTCAGGTTCCACTCGGCGGCCTTCGCCGCCGCGTACGCGCCGGATCCCGGGTAGACGAACCAGGACAGTGCGGACAGGACGTTCACGATGCCGCCGCCACCGTTCCGCTCGATCACCGGCGCGAACGCCCGGATCATCGCGAGGTTCCCCCAGTAGTGCGTGTCCATCTCGCGGCGCGCATCGGTGAGGTCGTCGGTGAGCAACGAGCCCGTCGTCGAGATGCCGGCGTTGTTCACGAGCAGGGTGACGTCGCCCGCGGCGGCGGCCGCCGCCTCGACCGATGCCTGGTCGGTGATGTCGAGCGGCAGCGCCACGACGCCCTCGATGTCCACGCGCTCGGGTCGACGTGCGGTCGCGTAGACCTTGGTGGCGCCGCGCTCCAGCAGCTGCAGCGCGAAGCGGCGTCCGATGCCCCGGTTCGAGCCCGTGACGAGTGCGACCGATCCAGCGATGTCCATGGTGTCTCCTCCTGCCGCGCGGGTGTCTCCCGCAGTGGCTCGGCTACGCTAAGACCTCACATCCATGTCAGGGGCAAGCCCGGATCGGAGTCGACATGCGCATCGGTGACCTCGCAGCCGCGACCGGCGTCAGCGTCCGCTCGCTGCGGTACTACGAGGAGCAGGGACTGCTCACCGCGTCGCGCACCGCGAGCGGGCAGCGGATCTACACGGACGCAGCCGTGGAGCGGGTCCAGCTCGTGCAGCAACTGTTCGCCGCCGGGCTCGCGAGCCGCACGATCGTGCAGCTCTTGCCGTGCGTCGACCGCGGGGAGTCGACGCCAGAGTCGTTCGCGCTCCTCCTCGCGGAGCGGGACCGGATCACCGCGCAGCTGGCCGAGCTCGAGGCGGTCCGCGGGCGCCTCGAGCAGGTCATCGCGATCACCGAGCACCCCACCGCCGAGCACTGCCCGGCACTGCGTGACCGACCTGCGGAGCCGGTCGCGGCCTGAGACACCACCCCAGGACGGACGGGAGGCCCGTGGCGGGTCCGCCACGGGCCTCCCGTCCCGAACGGGTCGCTGACGACGCCCGCACCACCAGCGCGTGGCGCGAGCGCAGCACCCCGGGTGTCGCCGGGGCACCCTCCTCGAGCTGGGCGACGAGCACCCCGACGGCCGTCGCAGCCACGCGGTCGAAGTCGGCCGACACTGCCGAGGAACAGCACCGCGAACAGGATCAGCAGGGAGTTCTCGTACAGCACGAGCACGATCCCGCCCCGGCGCATCGGCCACGGCGCCTTCGGGTCGTCGGCGTGCTCCCGGGGGTCATCGTCCTGCGGGCTCTGTTCGTCCAGGGGCTCGGACTCGCTCGACCCCTTCTGGAACAGGAACACCGTGAACACGATGTACGCGCCCATCTGCAGGAACTCGCTCTCCCAGTTCTCGAACGTGGCCTCGGCGAAGTCGCCGCTGGTCAGGAAGCCCCAGAGCGACACGGCCGCCTCGCCGTGCTGCATCGCGTCCGCCACGGACACCCGCCACCCGGAGAACACCATGCCGACGAAGCACACGACGAAGACGGCGACGTTCGCGAGGAGCAGGCCGTGCCGTCGCACGCGCTGCCACCCGCTCGATCCGTTGTGCAGGCCGAGGGTCACCGGGTCCTCCGTTCGTCGTGTCGACGCCATCCTCGTCCGGGCGCGACGAACGCCTTCGCAGGAGCACCCGACCGGTCGCGGCGGTTCCGTCAGCGACTCAGAGCGTGATGCCGGTGGCCTCGGCGAGCGCGTCGCGCAGTTCGGTGCGGAACCGCTGGTCGGCGACCGCCGGGTGCGGTTCCTGCCGCTCTCCGTGGAACCAGTAACCACCTGTCACGGTTTGGTCCGGGTCGGTCGCGAGCGTCTCCTGCGTGCGGTGTCCCAGCTCGAAGTCGTCGGGAGCGCCGGCCCCGCCCATCTTGGTCGCCACCCAGCCCGGGTCGACGGCGTTGCTCAGCACGCCCGGGCGTCGGAGCGGCACCTCGGCGGCGAGTGCCGTCACGAACAGCTTCGTGTCGGAGTACGAGTTCGTCTCCGACGCGCCGGTCCAGTCGATGGTATCCAGGCGCGGACGGCCGCCCCGGTGCATCCCGCTGCTCAGGTACACGTGCCGCTCCGGCGAGCGCAGCAACGCGGTGAACAGGTAGGGCGCCACGACGTTGACGGGCACCAGGGAACGGCCCGAGATCACGCCGGCGTTGTGCACGACGGCGTCGAGCGGGGTGCCGGCGTCGAGCTGGCGAGCGGTGGCGATCACGGCGTCGCGGTCCGCCAGGTCGGCGACGACGAGTTCGGCGCCGCGCTCCACCAGGTCGGCGACCGCCTCGGCGCGGGCCGTGTTGCGCGCGTGGACGACGACGTCGTGTCCGCTGCGGAGCAGCGAGTCGGCGGTCCCCCGCCCGAGGCCGTCGGTGGATCCGGTGACGAGGATGCGTGCCATCCGCCCATCATGCGCCCGGCCGCTGCGGCGGGTCCGGCAGGTGGACGGGCAACGGTCGGACGGGAGGCACGGTGCGGGCCCGCCACGGGCCTCCTGTCTGGTTCACGGGCTGGCCACAGGCCCGCGGTACGGTCGCTGCATGAGCAGCTTCCTCGAGCCCGTCGACGCCGTCGGCGTCGGTGACGCGACGATCGTGCCGGACGCCACGCGACCGGTCGCGGCGGTCGTCACGGGCGACGACGTGCGGTGGGTGACGTGGCCGGACGCCCCGTTGCCGGACGGTGCGGTCGACGAGGTCGGGGTCCTCGCGACCGACGGGGGCGCCTGGGTGGTCTACCTGTCGCGCGAGGACGCTGAAGGCGACCTCGACACAGAGTCGCGGACGGCCGTGCACGTCACGCCGGCCGGGGTGACGTGCGCGGTCGACCTCGGGGATCGACGCGTGCTCGGGGCGGACGTCGAGGGGCTGTGGATCGGCGACCCGCGTGACGCGTCGATGTGGATGGGTGAGGACGAGGACTCCGAGGATCCGGAGGACGACGAGGCGGTCGAGGACGACGACGGGGACTCGGACGACCCGCTCGACGGCGTCGACCCGGAGACCCTGCCGTGGGCGCCGTCCGAGCCGTTCTGGCCGTCGCCGGAGCAGTGGGCGGCGACGCTCGCTGCCGGCGAGGAGCCGGAGGACGACGACCCCGAGCTGCTGGACGACGATGACGACGATGGGCCCCGGTACTGGAGCGTCAGCTTCGGCGGCGTCGAGGGCGGCTTCGTCCCGCCGCCTGAACCGCAGGCGGAACCCGCTCCGCCCCTGCCGACCCCGCCGACTGAACTGGTGCTCGTCCGCAACGACGGCAGCCGGACGACGATCGCCGTCGACCACCTGGTCGAGGACGTCCGCCGCACGGGCTCGGTGCTCACCATCCGGTACGCACCGACCGGTCCGCGACGGGACCCCGACGCGTCCGTGTTCCGAAGCATCGTCTACGTGTCCCGGGAGGTCGACCTCGACGTGAGCGGCGGCCTCCCCGTCACCGTCACCACCGATGACCTGCCCTCCCGTGCCGCGAGCGACGAGGACGAGACGTCGTGGGAGGACGAACAGGAGCGTCTGGAAGCAGCCCTCGCGCCGTGGACGGAGCGGTTCGACCTGACCGACGTCGAGGGCGCGCACTGGCCGCTGCACGACCTGGACGCTGCCGCACGGGAGCGCGCGGTCGCGGACCTCGTGGCCGTGTTCGAAGCCCTCGACCAGCCCGGCATCCTGTGGACCCGCGACCACCCCGAGCCCCGCCGGTCGGCGAGCGACTACCGGGCGGTCGACGCCACCATCGAGGGGGAGTGGCCGGCGACCGAGCTCGTGGTGTCGTTCGAGCACCGCGCCGTGCCGTACCTGCGGCTCCGCCGGCGCTACCGGGTGTTCGACGACGCCGGGCACGTGGAGGACTGGACGTACGTCACGGTGCACCTGGAGGAGGAGATCGCCACCGGGCACATCGCCGACCGGTCGGACGCGGTGGACGGGGTGCTCGACATCTGACGGGTGTCGTGCTGCCGGTCAGTGCACCGTCAGACCTCGGCGACGGCCCGCAGCTCGAGTGCCACGGCGTTCAGGTCCGCGATCAACCCGTCCGCCCGGTCGGCGTCCTCCGGAGCAGGCGCCCCCGCATCACGCCCCTCGCTGCTCGGCCACGGTGCCCACACCGGGGCGGCGACCGTCAGCAGGTCGTCACGGGACCATCCGTGCTCGAGCAGCTCCCGCGCGTGGTCCACGCGAGCCCGCACCCGCGCGGCGGACGGATCGCCGTGACCGGTGAGGAACGCGACGAGGCGGTCGCCCCGGGCGACGTACCGCCGGAGCTGGTCACGTCGATCACGCTCGTCGTACCGGCCGCCGTGCAGCACGTGTCGGCGGAGCCATCCCATGTTCCGATGATCCCACCCCCCGATCAGCCCGCTGGTCCTGTACGTTTCCTGTGTCGACAATCCCTGACCAGAGAGGACGCGGCGCCATGAGTGACGGCACGCCCCAGTTCAACCAGCAGAACCCGAACCCCTACGCAGGCGGCGGACCACAGCCGTACGGTGCGCCCATGCAGCCGTCGTCCGACCGCTTCAACGTCATGGCGATCGTCGGGTTCGTCCTGGCCTTCGTGGTGAACATCGCCGGCCTGGTCGTGTCGATCATCGCCCTCTCGCAGATCAAGAAGACCGGGGAGCGCGGCCGCGGCCTGGCCCTCGCTGGCGTCATCATCAGCGCCCTGTCGGTCGTGTTCGGCATCCTGTGGATCATCCTCGTGATCACAGCCGTCGCGAACGCCCCGGCGGGCAGCACCACCGGCTACTGACGCGCACCAGCACCAGACCGGAGGCCCGTGGCAGCTCGCCACGGGCCTCCGGTGTGTCCGGGGTCGGTTCCGGAGACGCGGCCTCAGCCGATGACGCCGGTGTGCTCCAGCACGATGTTCAGGCCGATCAGGATCAGCACGACACCACCCGCGATCTCCGCCGGCTTGCCGAAGCGGGCACCGACTCGACGACCGACCAGGACCCCGACGAACGACAGCACCGCTGTGGTGATCCCGATGAGCAGCACCGCGCCGCCGATCGACACGGGCAGGAACGCCAGGGTGACCCCGACCGCCAGGGCGTCGATGCTGGTCGCGACCGCGAGCACGAGGAGCTCCCGGACCGGCAGCCGATCGGTGTCCTGCTCGGTGTCCTCGTGCTTCGAGAACGCCTCCCACAGCATCTTCCCGCCGATCAGCGCGAGCAGCCCGAACGCGACCCAGTGGTCGAAGGCCGCGATGTACTGCGCGAACGCGGACCCGAGCAGCCAGCCGATCAGGGGCATCACCGCCTGGAACACCCCGAACGTCAGCGCGATCACGATCGCGTGCCGCACGTCGAAGCGCTTCATGTGCAGGCCCTTGCCGAGGGCGACGGCGAAGGCGTCTGCGGAGACGCCGAGCGCGATGAGGAAGAGGGCCCAGAACGACATGGGAACGGCGCCTTTCGAGAGGGTCGGGCGGAGACGCCGACGTCTCAGGACCTGACGATCCTGGCACGGTCCGGGGCACGAAAAGGCCTGATCAGCGGGATTCGTCGCGCCGAATCTGGGGGTTGGTGGGCCCGGTCCGCCAACCCGGCCCACGTCGTCGACGTGCCCAGGGGACGGACTGGAGGCCCGTGGCGGCGCCGCGATGCGCCTCCAGGCCGGCAGTCAGTGCGTCAGGAACCTGCGGCCGCGTGCGCGGCGATCTGGCTGGCCGTCAGTTCGGTGCTGTAGACGGCGGCGTACCGTATGGACCCGGTGAAGTACGGGTTGCTCGTCGAACCCGGCCACCCGCTGACGACGTCGTAGCCGATGCGGAAGTACCCGGTGAAGTTCTCGGCGGTCGTGAAGGCCGCGTTCGACGCGACGAGTTTGCCGTCGACGGACAGGCGCATGCCGTTGGTCGGCGACATCGTCGTCACCACGTGGTGCCAGCTGCCGTCGGTGTACGACCTCGGCGACGTGAGCACCTGCGTGGCGCTGCCGGTGTAGGTACCGAAGGCGAGCTGCCCCGTGGTGGTCAGGTAGAGCTTCCGGTCGTGCTGGCTCGACGCGCCGGTCTGGCTGCTCCCGAAGCCGATGAGCATGCCGCCCGCGACGGTCGTGCGGAACCAGACCTCCTCGCTGAAGGTCGTCGGGTTCGCGACCGAGCGGGGGGTCGAGACGTAGCTGGTGGAACCGTTCAGCGCGTAGGCGCTACCGCTGTCACGTGGGCAGGCGTTCGGACTCGGCGTGGTCGCGGTCATGGTGCCCTGGTAGGTGCCGTTGGAGCCGCGACCCGACCAGTCGGTCGCGGTCTTCGACCCCGAGGCCTCGGTCAGGCGGTAGGCGAACAGCGCGTTCGCGGTGTCGGCGCCGACCGCACCCGTGCACGTGAAGTACGGCGCGGTCGCCGCGGTGTTCGTGCTGTTCGTCACACGTGCGCTGAAGGCCGAGCGGGTCGGCGCGAACTGGTTGAGCAGGACGACGACGGCCAGGGCGACCACGAGCAGGACGGCGACGACGCGGCCGTCGCGCAGGCGACCGAGGATCACGAGGGACGCACCGCCTCGACACGGCCGACCGCCAGGCAGGCCACGAGCGGCACCAGGCACACGGCGATCAGGGCGACCCAACCCAGGGGGTCGAGGTCGATGTTCGACATGAGCTGGTAGTTCCCGTGCTCCGTGAGCTCGTGGATGACGACGCGCCCGACCTCGCCGTCGACCAGGTGGACGCTGTTGCCGCCGTGGGCGTCGATGCGGACCGGGAAGATCCCGGACGAGACCACGGTCGCCTCGACCCCGTTCGGGCTCGACGTGTTCGTGATCGTCGTCACGTTGACGAACGGCTTGAACACGAAGGCCGCGTACGCGGCCGTGAGGGCGCCACCGGTGATCCGCAGGCAGGAACGGGTCACCCGGTCGGTGAACGCGCTGGTCAGGGTCAGGATGATCAGCGTGCCGATGAGCAGGACCGAGGCGGCCCGGAACAGCCACCCGAGGTGCGGGACCAGGAGCGCCGGGGTGCCGATGACGTCCGCCTGGGTGAGCGTCCACGGGTCGATCGCGCCGTTGACGTCACCACGGGTGTGGAGCCCACCGTCCGCGTCGATCGACACGATGCGGTGCGTGTAGACGACGTCCGGGTTGGCGGAGGTCTCGAACGAGACGATCTCGCCGACCCGCAGGGTGGAGGCGTCCACCGGCAGGTCGAGCACGAGGGTGCCGACCGGGGCGGCCTCGCCCATCGAGGGGGTCTCGACGACGAACCAGCGGCCGCCGGCGGAGAGGAACAGGACGGCGGCGGTGAGCAGGAGTGCAGCGATCGCGGCGACCGACCACGCCAGGACGGTCTCGGAGCGGGTGACCGGACGGCCGCGCAGGACCGAGCGGTCGAGCATGCCGCTGAGCGGCATCGCTGCGGTCTGGCTCATGGGTGCTGCTCCGAGGGTTCAGGGAATGGCGACGCTCGACCGGAGGGGGTCGGCCGAGCGTCGCCGGTCTGGGGGAGTGGTGATGCGGACCGGACAGGCCGGATCGGGCCGGATCAGGCCGTGAACGTCCAGGTCATCGGGACCGAGGCGGCGAGGCCCTGGTAGGTGTTGCCGGCCGAGGAGTCGAGGGTCACCGCGAAGTTGAACGGGACGCTCGCGCCGGCGGCCGGGGCTTGCGGCATCGTGATGGCCGACGCGGCCGCACCCTTGAAGCTGGCGAGGGTGCCGCTGAACACGGTGGTCGAGCCAGAGGTGACGACGAGGTTCATCTTGGCGCACAGGTCGGTCGCGGTGCCGTTGGCCGAACCGTTTGCCGACTGGGTGCACGTGGCGCCCGGGTTCAGCGTGAAGGTGCTGGCGTTCGCGGTGCCGGTGTTCTTGATCGAGATCGCGGTGTTGACCGTGTTGCCCGGGGTCATCGTCGTGCTGCCGCCGAACTTGTTGATCGTCGAGCAGGTCGCCGAGTTCGTCGAGACCGAGCCGCCGTCGGTGCTGAGGCAGGTGACGGTCGCGCCGGCGTTCTGCTCCTGCATGATCAGCGTGCCGCTGGCGGCGGTGTTGCTGCTGTTCGTGATGCTCGCGGCGAATCCTGACAGGGTGCCGGTGAGCGAGAGGGAGAGCAGGACGGCGGCGAAGATGCCTGCGAGGAGGGCCACGGGGGCGAAGCGGATCCGCTTCAGTGCGGAGGTGCGGAGCTTGGTGGACACGGGGTACCTCTTCGTTCGGTGATGCTCAGTGGTCGGGGGGGAGCAAGACATTCGGGCTGTTTTGCTTCAATGGTTAAGATAGTCAGTGATTGAGCATGTGTGCGACTCGTATACTTACCCCAGTGCGGGGGACGGCCCTTGTCCCCCCATCACCCGACCCGGAGGAAGACCGTCGTGACAGCAGCACGAAGCGGTGACAGCGCAGCCGAGCTCATGACCGCGTTCACCGCTGTGGTGCGCGCGAACGCGAGCCTGGTGAGTCAGCTGAGTGCTCGCGCGGGCGTGCACGAGAACGCGCTCCGGGCCATGGTGCTCATCAGCGACACCGGGTACTCCACGCCGACCGAGGTCGCCGGGTACCTGGGGCTGACCTCCGGTGCGGTGACGAACATGATCGACCGGATGAGCGCCGCCGGGCTCCTCGAGCGCGCACCGAACCCGGCCGATCGCCGAGGATCACTGCTGCGGCTGCTGCCCCCGGGCCATGTCGTCGTGTCGGACTACCAGGAGCGGTACGCGGCGATGCTCCGGGCCGTCGACGGGGCGCACAAGGGTGAACTGCACGAGGTGCTCAACGACCTGGCGACGAGTCTGTACGAGCAGGCTGCCGCTGCGTCCTGACCTTCCTGGTGGGGACCGAGGGTCTACCTGGCGAGGACCGCCCGTTCCTCGGTCGAGGTGAGGCCAGCACGGCGTTCCCGATCCGTCCCGCGGGCACGCTCGTCCTCGAGCACCCGCACGACGGTGTCCCGGAGGGGTCTGGTCACCCCGCCGGCGTCGGTGAACGCCACTGCGGAGCGCTGCGCGAACCCCGCGTCCGACACCGGGATCCACAGGGGGAGTGATCGGGGGCCCGCCCAGTAGGCCACGTCGTGTGCAAGCAGGACGTCGTCCTCCACCGCGACGAGTTCGTCGTCGAACCCGGTGACCTCGGCCACGCACCGCAGGAAGTCGTGCATCGACACCGGTGCCCCGACGGCGTTGACCGTGCCGACGGACCCGTCGCGCCCCGCCCGGACGAGCCAGGAGGCGAGGTCCGCGACGTCGATCACCTGCACGAAGCGCTCCGCCGTCGTCGGCACCAGCACGGGCCCGCCGCGATCGAGGCGTGCCGGCCAGTAGCCGAACCGGTCGCTGGGGTCACCCGGGCCGACGATCAACCCCGGGCGTGCGATGAGCAGCCGCGACCCGAGCCTGAGCCGCGTGGTGCGCTCGGCGAGGACCTTCGCGTCGGCGTAGGCGGACGGGTCCTCCGGCTCCACCAGCCGGGCGGACTCATCGGCGCCCGGTTCGTCGTTCTGCGCGTAGACGGAGACCGTGGACACCAGCGTCCAGTGGGCGGCCCGGTCGGCGAGGGCGTCGAGCGCCGGTGCGACGAACTCGGGGGCGTGAGCGAGCTCGATGACCTCGTCCCAGGTGCCGGTGGCCGGTTCGTAGGCGCCGGGCAGGGACCGATCCGCCTGCACGAAGCGCGCTCCCTCGGGAACGCTGCCGGTGGTGCCCCGGGCGAGGCACGTGACGTCGGCACCCTCGATCAACAGCTCGTCGACGATCGTCCGTCCGAGCCAGCCGGTTCCACCGAGCACCAGGACGCGTCGCGAGGGCTGGGGCATCAGACCGGCTCGAGTGCTCGTCGCTCGCCGGTGGGCAGCTCCACCCGGATGCGATCGCCCGGTCGGACCGTGCCACCGGTGAGCACGACGCTCATCACACCACCCTTGCGCTCGACGGTGCCGTCCTCGGCTCGTCCGAGCACCGCGCGGAGCAGCCCCGGTTCGAAGCCGTTGATCTGCTGGCAGGGGTTCCGCAGGCCGGTGACCCGGACCGAGGCGTCGCCGCCGAGGTGCAGCACCGTGCCCTCCGGCAGCCCGAGCAGGTCGATGCCGCTCGTCGTGACGTTCTCGCCCATCTGGCCCGGCTCGACGCTGAACCCGGCCTCGGCGACCTCGTC
The DNA here is from genome assembly GCF_000349565.1 of Curtobacterium flaccumfaciens UCD-AKU. Lineage (GTDB taxonomy): Bacteria > Actinomycetota > Actinomycetes > Actinomycetales > Microbacteriaceae > Curtobacterium > Curtobacterium poinsettiae. The sequence continues at coordinate 373,732 of NZ_KB714628.1, read as the reverse complement.
GAACAGCTCGGCGTGGAGCAGGTGGACCTGTCGCAGGTTCGGCTGCGACGGGTCACGCGCGACCCGGGAGCGGTGCTGCACGGTCGTACCGGCGTGAGCATCCCCCTCGATGCCCCACCCGGCGACCAGGGTCACCGCGTCGACCAACGGTTTGCTGAACCGGTGCTCGCCGTCCTTGCTGACCGCGACCACGCGCGGCTGGTCCTCGTCGTCCCCGCTCATGGGGCCGATTCTGCACCCATCGTCCGCGCGGCGCGAGTGCGGCGTTGTTCAGCGGCGCTTGCGCAGGGCGTTCGTGGACCAGAGCGAGATCGCGATGAGCACGGGCTGGAACAGCAGGCGGACGAAGCGCTTGGTGTCAGTGTCCAGACCGAAGCCGTCGCGGTGGTGCATCCACTGCGCGATGTTGCCCGGGAAGACCGCCAGGAAGAACACCGCGACGACCCACCCCACGGTCACCTGTCGCCGCGCCAGGAGCATCAGCGCAGCGCCGAGCGAGATCTCCACCACGCCGGACGCGATCACCGTGACGTCCGTCGGCAGCGGCACGAACTTCGGCACCTGCGCCTGGAACTCCTCGCGCGCCACGGTCAGGTGGCTGATGCCAGCCCACGTGAGCATCGCGCCGAACAGGATGCGGACGATGGTCCGGGGGAGCGTTGAGCGGACTGCGGGGGTGCGGGTTGCCATCGGAGTGGTGCCTTTCACGATCGGGGTGGGGTTCGGTGGAGTGGGAGGACGAGGTCAGCGGCTGCGGAGGACTCGGCGTCGGCGTGCGGCCTCGAACGTGATCGCGGCAGCGGCGGCACCGAGCGTGAGGATCCGGGCGACCGGACGGCCGCGGGTCGAGGTGAGGAGTCGAAGCCCACCGGCGAACGTGAGTGCCGCGGCAGCACCGGTCGTGGTCGTCACCGACTGGTCTTCGAGGTCGATCGCGAGCCGGGTCCCGCCCAGGGCGGTCGCCGCGATGGCGGCGCCGGTGCCGACCAGGTCGCGCCCGGGCGCACGGCGAACCGCTGCGGCAGCGACTCCGAGCCCGGACAGGACCTGCAGCGCCGGGATGCCGAGTGCGTGCGGGACGCCCGGCTCGAAGCCCCGGCGCTGCATCTGCTGGGCTCGGGCGCGCAGCGGAGTGCGGCGAACCATGACGATGCCGTGCCCGGCGAGCAGGACGCCGGTGACGAGATCGATCGAGCTGGTCAGTTTCACGATGTGCTCCATTAGGTTGTGCACAACCTAACACGTCGAGGTGTCCAGTGGGCCAGAGGCGAGAGCCCTACCGTCGGCGACGACGCCGCAGGACGATCACGACGAAGACCACGAGCACCGCGACGACCACTGCCGATGCGAGCCACGCCGCCGACAGCAGGTCGGTGGATGCGCTCATCGTGTCGTTGCATTCCGGAACTGACTCGACACACGACGCTGTTGCTTCGACGAGACCCATGAGCGCAGTGAACCCGAGAAGCCGGGCGAGGACAAGACTGAGGTGGTGATCCCTCAGTTCCTGACCGTACCCGCGATCCTCGCAGTGGCTGCAGTCGCACTCGTCGGCTGTGCCCAGCACGATCGGGACGACGACTTCCTGACGCTCTCTGCGGGGGAAGCCACCTTGTCGCCCTGCACCACCGCAGCGCCGGTCTCGGTCGAGCAGCTGGACACGACGCGCCTGCCGACTTGTGACCCGCTGGGTCAGGTGCTGGTCTTCCCCGACGGTGAGCAGCTGCAGCTTCCGGAGCAGCAAGGTGGCGGCGGCGCATCCTCGGGCTCGAGTTCCGACACCCGGTACTCGTGGCAGAGCGTCGGCAACTGGGGTCTCGTCGCAGCGCGCTCCTCCGCCGACTGCTCGGAGATCGACGAGTGGGGCAACCCCGAAGCACTCCGGCGCGTGCACGAAGCCTTCGGGACCGATTGGGCGTGCCGCTGACACGGCGAGCGACGAGCCAGTTGCCCGTCTCGTGAGCGATCAGGCTCAGGAGCGGAGCGACGGCCCGGCTCGCAGCGGCTACGGAGCGTCGGAAGGGCGCGGGTTGAGCGGAGTTCCCAACTTCGGGGGCTTCCCTGGCACGCAGTGCCCGTAGACGAGAAGGCTGGCGAAGTCCGTGCCGGACTGGAATTCGACACCGAACCCATCGGCAGAAGTGCCGCCGTTGTAACCGTTCGGGTAGGCGATCACGGTTCGTGCGGGCTTGAGCGTGTCATCGTGCTCGACAGGGGCACCGTCCAACCCGACCGACGTCTTCAACGCTGCAGCAACTCGCCCGGTCACGACGGCTGGAGTGGCAAGCAGCGGGTGCTTGCGGATGGCTGTGAGCGTGAATTGCGCTCCGTCTTCGCCATTGGACGAACAGTCGTTCCACTCGAACTCGGTTCCCTCGTCCCAGCCCCCCTCACCCACGACGGACTTCACCGCCTGGAAGATGTCCATGACGTTGTCGTGTGACTGTTCTGGGGTCAACGAAGAGTCCATGCTCGCCGGAGTATGCGGACCGTGATCGGCGCACGCAGTCATCAGAAGCGCAGCGGACGAGATCAACACACCCACCAGAGTCAAGCGCCTACGGTGTCGGATCACCCGTTGGTCCCGTCTGCCAGTCGAACATGAGCCAATTCTCCTCGGTCTGCTGCCGCATCCAAGACCGTCTTCGTACCGAAGGAGCTGTCCCGGTCGCCGCCACCCGGCGCATCACCACGATGTGTCCGGTCGCGAACAGTCCGGCCGGCAGCCACGACAGGCACCTACCCTCGTTGCATGGTGAGCGACGTCGACGGTGGACCCGGTTGGATCATCAGAGCTGCCGACCTCCGCCCCGCCGTCACCGACCTGGACGCCTTCCGAGCCGGCCTCGCTGGGGATCCACTTGCCGAGACGATCGAACTGCTGTGGACCGGGAACGCCCGCGCTGCTCTTCACGGCCTCGAATCGCTCCAGCAGACGCCCCGAGTGCGGGCGCTTGCTGCCGATTGCCGTCGCGATCTCGGGGACACCGCTCTTGCTGTGGGGGAGTACGACGTCCTTGTCGCAGAGAGCTTGGGCACGGCACGCGAGGCCGTGATGCGGCAACACCGGGGGAAAGCCCTCCTCGCGAACGGCGAAATAAGACGCGCGATCGAGGACTTCCAGCAAGCCGTCGAACTCCGACGAACAGCAGACCCGGTGCTCCTCGCCTCAGCAGAGCAGGGTTTGGCGGTCGCACGCAGTCGCGTGGACATCGGATGATCGCCGGCCGAACCGGTGTCGTGAGACCTCCGATCTCGGCGCCGTCAGCGCTCCGCGCGGTACCCGCACTCGCGTTCGCCCTATCGACGAGCCCGAGCGCGGGCTGACTGGTTCCGGTCGCCGCTCCTTCGGGGAGGCGCTCGGACAGGTCTGTCACCAGATCGTGAGATTCGAGCGCTTCAAGGGTTCTTGCCCCCGGCCCCTGCCGCTTGGCTGCCCAAGATGCCGAAGCGCTGCGCCTGTTCGACACTCACATCCAGGTACGGTTCGAAGGCCAGCCGAAGCTCGTCGACGGCACCACAGCGCAGCGTCAGAAGGACGCTGCAGACGCGGCTGCGGCTCATCGCGGACAGGCGACGACGACGCTCTCCTCGCTCCCGACAGACGTCTACAAGGTCTGGGTCGTCAAGGTCAACACTCTGTACGGGTGGGAGTTCGGAGGCCACTGGAAGTTCGCGAACTACTTCGCTGGGCAGACCGATCCGGGAGACGTCGCGACCCTGGAGTTCGACATCAACAAGTGCGCGAAGCTGCAACACCTCGACATGGCGACGGACGACACCAGTGGCAAGTCGACCAAGCTCGGGTCGTTGCGGCGTTGGCGTGGCTGAACGCGGACAGTTGCCCGAAGAACCACAACGAAGCGCGCGGCATTCTCCTACCATGCTGTCGAGAACGGGGCAGTCGGCAACGTCTCGGCGTCATGGGGCAACTTCTCTGTGAGCACCTCCGGCTCCACCCTGGAGCTGCAGAAGTCGACACAGCCGTTCGACTTCGTCTACTGATCCCACCGGAACGGCTCGGCCGTCGTCTTCATCCGACCGAAGGAGCGGTACATGCAACCAGCTTTCGCGATCCTGGCATTGCTCGTGGGCGCGAGCATCATGGCCCTCACGCTGATCGCGTTGTCAACGCCGCTTCCGATCGCGCTTCTCGGCCCGGTCCTCGCTGCCGTGGGGCTCAGTTCTCTGGCGCGGCGAGCGCGCGATCGGCCCGACGACTGACAGGCCCGAGCGCCCACGCACACGTGGTGTGTTGCGTCCGGTAGCCGATCCCGGTCCGGACGACGCCGCGCGATGACGAGTCGAACGTATGCCGAGCCGCCAGTCAGAGAGGGCTACTGCACGCGCGCGGCCTGGCGGCGCTCGACAAAGCGCATGATGAGGAACAGCGACGACCAGAGGACCAAGCCCACGAGCGCGAACACCGCGACGACGAGGAGCACGCCGCCGACCGTGTCCACCGGGAACCAGCCGCTGAGCAGCAGCGCGGGGAGGACGGTGACGAGCATCATGGTGAGGTGCGTGAGCGACTGCCGCATGAGGGACCAACGGTCCACCTGGTAGATGACGGACGACGCGGACACAGCTGCAATGATTACGCCGACCGTGAAGGTGCTGCGACCGTCCTCGGCCTGTCCGTCGTGGAGGAGGAAAGCACCGATCGCGGACATGAGCACCAGCGGGATCGCTGCCAGGAGGACGGCGCGCAAAGCGATTCGCCTACGTGGTTGTTGCATGGTGCCCCCTGGTTTGCGCCCAGTCGACCACACATCAGAGTCCGCTCGTACAGCCCATTCAAAGGACGACCTGTCGACCGGCCGGCTGGTGTCCGATAGCGGATCGGCTATCGGACGGTCCGAGCGGCGGTCCACTCGCGATCGAGCATGGCGTACTGGTAGCCGTCGACCCAGCCCAAGTCAGCGTGCCAGGAGTCCTCGACGCCGTGCTGCTCACGTCGCATGCCGTTCTTCTCGAGTACGCGGGCGGAGGCTATGTTGTCAGCGTTACAGCTCGCGGTGACGCGTCTGAGCCGGAGCACGTCGAACGCCGCGGTCAGGAGACCGCGTGCCAGGTCTGTTCCCAGTCCCTGTCCGGCGAGGTCGGGTTGCAGCATGTAACCGATGACGCCTTGCGTCGCCAGCGGCATCCCCGGCTGTCCCAGGCCGTCTACGACGTCGAGGAAGCCCAGCCCGGCGAGCTGGCCGTCCAGCTCCGCGATGCAGGAGAAGTCGGTGTCGCTGTCGGGAATGCTGGCCCACTCTTGGGCGTAGGCGTCCGGATTGACATGAGTGCGGAGCATGAACCGGTTGACGACCGGGTTGTTCCGCAGGGCGACGAGCTGGTCTGCGTCCTCGGGCCGAGGATCGCGGAGGAGGAGAGCCCCGCTCTGAGCGGGCCACGGAGAAGTGCGCACCCCGTCATCCTCTCAAGAGTCAGGTTCGGTGACTGATCACCAAACGGACGCGATGGGATGATCGGCAGATGATTCTTCGAAGTGCTCGTCTATCGCTGGAGCCGATCTCTCCCGACCTCGCTCGGCGAATCATCGAGCGGGAGGAGCTGCCTGGGGACGACTGGCACCGTGAGTATCCCTTGGACGATGAGCTCAACCCGCTGAAATCCCTCGCGGCTGCAGAACCGACGAACACACCGTTCACGATGTACCTGCTCCGGCGAACTGAGGATGGGAGAGCAGTCGGAGGCTTCGGCTTCTTCGGTCCGCCAGATACGACGGACCAGGTGGAGTTCGGTTACGGTCTCGTCCCGTCGGCACGAGGGGTAGGTCTTGCAACCGAAGCGGTTCGGTTGGCGCTCGAGAGTGCGTCGTCGTGGGGGGCTCGCTTCGCCGTCGCCGACACCGACCTCGAGAACATCGAGTCGCAACGGGTCCTAATCAAGAACGGGTTCCTTGAGATCGACCGTGACGAGTCGCTTGTCTACTACAGGCGCAGCCTTGCGCCTCAATAGCCGATCGGCTGCCGGACTCAGCTGCTCGCACCGAACGCGGAGTCAGTTCCCGCGACCGAAGTCGCTGCATCGCTGAGATCCCCATCCTCGCGCTGGCTGCCGCGAGACTCCGTCTCACATAGGTGGTCCGCGGTCCCTCGCAGTGAAGGTGCGTCATACGGACGCTTCGCGCGAGTTGACAGGCCTAGGGCTCGCGCGGATGACCAGGGTGACCCCGCCCGCGCTGAACGGCGACAAGTTGTGCGCGAAGGAGACAAATTGTGTGCGCGACGACAGGCGCCTACTGCGGCATGTCGACGAACCGCGAGAACATCCCGTGGAACGCCACGGTGATGGTGTCCGTCGGCCCGTTACGGTGCTTCGCCACGATCAGGTCCGCCTCACCCTGACGTGGGTTGTCCTTCTCGTACGCCGACTCACGGTGCAGCAGGATGACCATGTCGGCGTCCTGCTCGATGGAGCCGGACTCACGCAGGTCGGAGATCGCGGGCTTCTTGTCGGCACGCTGCTCGGGCCCACGGTTCAGCTGCGACAGGGCGATGACGGGCACCTGGAGCTCCTTGGCCATCAGCTTCAGGGCACGCGAGAACTCGGAGACCTCTTGCTGGCGGCTCTCGACCTTCTTGCCGGACGTCATCAGCTGCAGGTAGTCGATGACCACGAGCTTCAGGTTGTGCTGCTGCTTGAGTCGACGGCACTTGGCGCGGATCTCGACGAGCGTCATGTTGGGGGAGTCGTCGATGAAGAACGGGGCGTCGTTGATGCGACCGCGGGTCTGCGCGATGGTGGTCCAGTCGCGGGAGTCCACGGTGCCCTTGCGCATGTTCTGCAGCGGCACGCTGGTCTCGGCGGAGAGCAGACGCATGGCGATCTCGGCGCGGCCCATCTCGAGCGAGAAGAACGCGGCGGTCTGGTCGTGCTTGATCGCGGCGGCGCGGCACAGGTCGAGCGCGAGCGTCGACTTGCCCAGCGCAGGGCGGGCGGCGACGATGATGAGCTGTCCGGGGTGGAAGCCGTTGGTCAGGCCGTCGAGCTGCGCGAACCCGGTCGGCACGCCGGTCATCTGGCCGTCGCGGCCCTTGGCGGCCTCGATCTCGTCGAGGGCGGCGGAGATGGCGTCGGTCAGCGGGACGTAGTCCTCGGTCTGCACACCACCGGCGACGTTGTAGACCTCGGCCTGGGCGCTGTTGACGAGGTCGGTGACCTCACCTTCCGACGCGTAGCCCATCTGGACGATGCGGGTGCCGGCGTCGACCAGGCGACGGAGCACGGCCTTCTCGGCGACGATGCCGGCGTAGTAGCCGGCGTTCGCGGCGGTCGGCACCATGCTCGTGACGCTGTGCAGGTACTCGGCGCCGCCGGCGCGGGACAGCAGGCCGGTCTTGGTCAGCTCGTCGGTGACGGCGATGACGTCGGTGGGTTCACCGTGCGAGTAGAGCGACAGGATCGCGTCGAAGATGACCTCGTGCTTGGGGACGTAGAAGTCCACGCCGCGTGCGGTCTCGATGACGTCGGCGACGGCGTCCTTCGACAGGAGCATGCCGCCGATGGTCGACTGCTCCGCGAGCATGTCGTGCGGCGGGGTGCGTTCCATGCCGCGCTCCGCGTAGTCCTGCGGTGCGGGCTCAAGATGTGCGATCGACACACGCTCTCCTCTGTTGACGACACGGACCGGAACCGGCGGGACAGCACCCACCGGCCGGAACCCGCACCCCTGTTTCTACCCCCGGCGACCGACATCCCCGAGTCGCTGGCCCAACGTACGGCCCGAGAGTTATCCCCAACAAACGGCCCTGTGGATAACTCTGGGGAGAGGCTGCGGAACACGCCGGACCGCTGTGTGGACAACTGTGGAAGAGCCTGTGGAAAAATGCCCGTACGAACACACTTTCGACCGCTTGACCTGGGCTTTTGTGTTGCACACGGTGTGTGGAAAAGTGGGGTTCAACTACCCGTTGAAGGTTCCGATTTGACACGTTTCCACTGTGTAAAACGACTTGACAAGCACCCCTCCTGTGGGAAGAGTTCTCGGCCCGCTCCCAGCCAGCCTGACCCCGCATGCAACGTAACCTGCCAGCCGAGTCGACCCGCGCCTCCAGGCCGGTGACCGTCTCGGCGACAGCCGTACGACAAGCCGCGCGACCGCCCCTGGAACGCAACGACGGGCGGGCCTCCCGGAGGAGACCCGCCCGTCGTGGAGCGGAACGTCAGTGCTACTTGGCAGCGACGACCTGGAGCGAGATCACGGCAGTGATGTCCTCGCGCAGGCGCACGGTGGCCTCGTGGTCACCGACGGTCTTGATGGTCGCGGGGACCTCGACCTTGCGCTTGTCGAGCGAGCCGACGCCCTGCGCCTGGACGGCGTCAGCGACGTCGCCCGGACGGACGGAGCCGAACAGACGACCGTCCTTGCCGGCCTTGACCGACAGGGTGATGGTCGCGTTCTCGAGCTTCATCTTGAGGTCCTGTGCCTCTTCGATGGTGGCGAGCTCGCGCGCGGTACGCGCGGCACGGATCGACTCGACCTGCTTCTCGCCGCCCTTGGACCACGCGACAGCGAAGCCCTGGGGGATGAGGTAGTTGCGGGCGTAGCCGTTCTTGACGTCGACGACGTCACCAGCGGAACCGAGGCCGGAGACCTCGTGGGTGAGGATGAGCTTCGACATGTGTCGACCTCCGATCAGCGGCCGGAGCCGGCGTAGGGGAGGAGCGCCATCTCACGGGCGTTCTTCACGGCACGGGCGATGAGGCGCTGCTCCTGGACGGAGACGCCGGTGATGCGACGGGCGCGGATCTTTCCACGCTCCGAGATGAACTTGCGAAGGGTCGCAACGTCCTTGTAGTCGATGACGCCGACCTTGATCGACTTCGCGGGAGCAGCGTTCTTGCCGCCCTTGCCGCGAGGCTTCCGGCGGTCGCCGGTGCTCTTTCCAGCCATAGTGATTTGTCCTTAGAAGAAAAGTTGTGTGTCCGTCGGAACCGGGAGGATCAGTCCGGAACTCGCAGTTGCCGCTGTCAGGCGGCGCTGCGTGCTCCGATCAGAACGGGGTCTCGTCGTCGAAGTTGCCGCCGGGGGTGCTCCACACGTCGTTCGACTGTGCGTTGCCGCCACCCTGCTGGCCGCCCTGGGGAGACCAGGGCGCGTCCGACTGAGCGCCACCGTTGTTGTTCCAGTTGCCGCCGCCGTTGCCCGCGGGGGCGTTGCCGCCGCCGCCGACCTGGCCACGACCGCCGCCACTGCCACCCGCTGCGCGGGTGATCTGTGCGGTCGCGTAGCGGAGCGACGGGCCGATCTCGTCGACCTCGAGCTCGATGCTCGTGCGCTGCTGGCCCTCACGGTCCTGGTAGGAACGCTGACGCAGACGACCCTGCGCGATGACGCGCGAGCCCTTGGTCAGCGACCCCGCCACGTGCTCGGCGAACTCGCGCCACACACTCGCACGGAGGAACAGCGCGTCGCCGTCCTTCCACTCGTTCGCCTGACGGTCGAACGTGCGAGGGGTCGACGCGATGGTGAAGTTCGCCACGGCGAGCCCGTTCTGCGTGTAGCGCAGCTCGGGGTCCGCGGTGAGGTTGCCCACCACCGTGATGACGGTTTCGCCGGCCACGGGTTACTCGGCGCTCGCGGTCGCGGTTGCGGTCTGGGAGGCGTTGGCAGCCTTGCGGGCCGCACGCGCCTCGTCACGCTGCTTCTGGGCGGCGACCTGCGCGATGCCCTCTTCAGCGCGGAGGACCTTCGTGCGGAGCACGGCCTCGGAGAGACCGAGCTGACGGTCGAGCTCCTTGGCGGCCTCGGGCGACGACGTGAAGTCGACGACGGCGTAGATGCCCTCGGACTTCTTCGCGATCTCGTACGCGAGCCGGCGACGGCCCCAGACGTCCACGTTGTCGACGGTGCCACCCGCGTTGCGGATCACGGCCAGGAACTTGTCCAGGCTGGGAGCGACGGTGCGCTCATCGATCTCGGGGTCGAGGATCGCCATCAGTTCGTACTGGTGCATGCGGAACCCACCTCCTCTGGTCTCAGCGGCCCCGGGCGGTTCCCGGGGCAGGAGGGTTGATGCATGTGCCCCAGACCACGCAGGTGCGCGAGGGGCAACCTGGGTAGCCTACCGGACTGCCTGGAGGCGCGCCACCGGCCTGTGGAGAACGGTTCCGCCCGTCAGGCGGTCGCGTCTCAGGCGCCGGTGGCGCCGGTGCCGCCGGTCTCGCCCCGGGCGGCCCACCACGCGCGCAGGCGCTCCTCGGCGGTCTCCTCGCCGAGGGGTCCTTCGTCCATCCGGGCCTCGAGCAGGAACCGGTAGGCCTCGCCCACGGCACGCCCCGGCGGGATGTCGAGGATGCGCATGATGTCGTCGCCGGTCAGGTCCGGACGGATCGACTCGAGTTCCTCTTGTTCCGACAGCACCCGGATGCGTTCCTCCAGGTCGTCGTACGCGAACGCCAGCCGATCGGCCTTGCGGCGGTTGCGGGTGGTCACGTCCGAGCGGGTGAGCTCGTGCAGTCGCTCGAGCTGGTCCCCGGCGTCGCGGACGTAGCGGCGGACGGCCGAGTCGGTCCAGGCGCCCTCGGTGTACCCGAAGAAGCGCAGGTGCAGCTCGATCAGCCGGGACACCGCGGCGATGGTGTCGTTGTCGAAGCGGAGCGCACGGAGTCGCTTCTTCGCCATCTTCGAGCCGACCAGGTCGTGGTGGTGGAAGCTCACGGCGCCGCCGGGCTCGAGCTTGCGCGTCGCGGGCTTGCCGATGTCGTGCAGCAGCGCCGCGAGCCGGAGCACGGTGTCCGGGGGATCGCCGGCGTGCCGTTCGGCCTCGTACCCGATGGCCTGCTCGAGCACGGTGAGCGAGTGCTCGTAGACGTCCTTGTGGTGGTGGTGCTCGTCGACCTCGAGTCGCATCTCGGGCAGCTCCGGCAGGAACCGCTCAGCGAGGCCGGTGTCGACGAGCAGCCGGATGCCGGGGACGGGGTCGCTGGTGTTGAGGAGCTTGACGAGCTCGTCGCGCACGCGCTCGGCGGACACGATGTCGATCGACGCGACGAGCTCCTGCATCGCGGCACGCACGTCGTCGTCGACGGTGAACCCGAGCTGGGACGTGAACCGGGCCGCGCGCATCATCCGCAGGGGGTCGTCGCGGAACGAGACGACCGCGGTCTGTGGCGTCCGGAGCCGTGCGGCGAGCAGGTCCTCGACGCCGCCGTGCACGTCGACGAGTTCGCGGGCCGGCAGCCGCAGCGCCATGGCGTTCACCGTGAAGTCGCGACGGAGCAGGTCGTCCTCGATGGTGTCGCCGAACGCGACCTCGGGCTTGCGGGTCTCGCCGTCGTAGACGTCGCTGCGGTACGTGGTGATCTCGACCTGCTCGCCGGCGACCCGTGCGGCGATGGTGCCGAACTGGCGGCCGACGTCCCACGTGGCGCTCGCGATGGGTTCGACGATCCGCAGGATGTCGTCGGGCCGGGCGTCGGTCGTGAAGTCGAGGTCGGTCACCGGACGGCCGAGGAACGCGTCACGGACGGGCCCGCCGACCAGGGCGAGTTCGTGTCCGGCGTCGGCGAAGGCCCGAGCGAGGAGGTCGACGGGCTCGGTGGTGGCGAGTGCGTCGAGTCGTTCGACGGCCTGGGCAACGGACTGCATGACGGTGCTCATCCTCCCAGATCGAGGCCCCGAGTTCTCCACAAGCCGCGCGCGCACGGGTCCTGTTCATGGTCGCGCCTCATACACTCGTGCTCGGCCCGAACCGACCCCGTGGCCCGCTCCCCGTATGCAGATGCTCCGCACCACGCTCGCCGCAGCCGCGTCGACCCTCGTCGCGCTCGGCCTGGTCGTCGCGCCCGTCACCACCGACCACGCCTCGGCCGCCACGGTCTCCGCACCGAAGAGCCACGTCGCCGACCCGGCCGCCGCCGACGCGGGGAAGGCGACCATCTCGATCGCCCCCGCGAACCGGGGGATCGTCCAGCGCGACCAGGACCTCACCCTGTCGGTCACCGTCACGAACGACACCGATGCGGCCCTGCCGGCGGGCACCGCGGAGTTCGACATCTTCCGCTCGGTGAGCACCCGGGACGTCCTGGCGAGCTGGCTCAACGACACCACCACAACCGGTTACCTCGGCGCCCCGATGGACTCCGTGGACATCCCGGCGGTCCCGGCGCACCGTTCGGTCACGATCGACTCGGTCGACATCGTCTCCGGCAACGTGGCACTCGGCGGGTACTCGTCGTTCGGTGCCCGGCGCATCGCGGCGGAGTACACGGCGGGTGACGCCTTCGCCGTCGACCGGTCCGCGATCACCTGGTACCCGGACTTCGAGCAGGCTCCGGTCAGCGTGTCCGTCGCGATGCCCGTCACGGTGCCGAAGTCCACCGACGGCATCCTCACCGCCCCGGTGCTGGCCGCCGCGACCTCGGTGGACGGCACCCTCACGCAGCAGCTCGACGCGGCCGAAGACCACAACGTCGCCGTGGCCGTCGACCCCCGGATCATCGCCTCGATCCGGATCCTCGGCGAGAACGCCCCCTCGAGCGCGGTCAGCTGGCTCCAACGCCTGCAGGCCATGCGCAACGAGACCTTCGCGTTGCCCTACGCCGACGCGGACGTGACCGGGCTCCGGCAGGCCGGGTCCGACGGCATCCTGTCGCCGATCTCCCTCGACGAGTCCGTCAAGGCCGAGAACTTCCCCGGCGCCGAGACCCCGGCGCCGACGCCGAGCGCCACCCCGGGGCAGACCTCGTCACCGGCGCCCGCCCAGGCCCCGGACGACGCCACGACCGACCCGGGTACCGACCAGGCGCAGGAGACCCTGCCCACCACGGAGTCCCTGCTCGACTTCCCCTACTCGATGGACCCGATCGCCTGGCCGACCGACGGCACGGTGTCCTCCGACGACCTCCCCGCACTCCGGCGAGCCGGTACCAAGACCACCATCGTCTCGAGCGGCAACACCTCGGCCGGCGCGGACACCACGATCGCCGCGTCCGAGAAGATCGGCGGCGACCACGTGCTCGTCTCCGACCAGTCGATGTCGTCGATGCTCCGCCGCGCAGCGACCGCCCCCGACCGCCAGAGCTGGTCGTCGACGATGTCCGAGCTCACCGCGACCCTGGCCACCTCGGCCAGTGAAGGCTCGGCGACGGGCCCGATCCTGCTCACCCTGGGTCGCGAGTGGCCGTCCGACTCCACGCGGCTCAGCCAGGCGCTGGACGCGCTCGAGGGCACCCCGTGGGTCGCTCCCGCCGACCTCTCCACCGCCTCGGACGCCACACCCGGGTCACTGACGCTCGCCAGCGCGTCCACCGGCGAATCCCGCATCGACCAGCTCCAGAAGCTCGTGCGGGGGGAGCAGGGCCTCACCGCGTTCGCGACGATCCTCGGCGACCCGAACCAGCTGACGGCCCCGGCACGGCTCCGCCTGCTCGCCCTCGCCTCGAACGCCTGGCGCGATGACGACCAGGGTCTCGCAGCCGCGGTGGAGGCCCGAGCGGCCGCGTGGGCGAAGAGCACGACCGAGGTCGGCATCGTCGACTCGAGCAGTCTCACCCTGCTCGGCGACCGGTCGTCGCTGCCGGTGTCCATCCGGAACAGCTCCGACTACCCGGTCACGGTGCACCTGTCCGTGCAGCCGTCCAACTCGGCGCTCCGCGTCGTCCGCAACGACATCGTCGTCGAGATCCAGCCGGACTCCTCCACCCGTGCCACCGTCCCGGTGCAGTCGGTCGCGAACGGCACGGTCGAACTGACGATGTCGCTCTCGAGTCCGACCGGTGTCGCCGTCGCCCAGCCCGCCACGGTCGAGCTCAACGTGCAGGCGCAGTGGGAGACCGTCATCACCGCGGTCGCTGCGATCGCCCTGATCGGCATCTTCGGCTTCGGCATCTTCCGCAGCATCCGCAAGCGCATCCGGCGCCGCAACGGCGAACTCGACGACGAGGATGACGACGACCCGAACCGCCCCCTGGCGGTCCAGCCGACGGTCGGGGGCGCGCAGGCGACGACGACCCGGCCTGGAGGCACGGATCACCCCTCCGGAGCAGCCACCGCACCCAGCGTGGCCGCGTCCACGGCCGCTGCGGCCGCAGGAACGCCGGCCGCCACGTCGACCACGGCGCCGGCCGCGGCGGTGGACCACGGCCCCCTGCAGGACGCCATCGCGCGCGCCGGGGCCGAGCCGCGCCTCCCGTCCGACGGCGCACGCACCACCGTCGCGGACGACCGCGACGCCGAGGAGCCGACCATCAGCGCCAGCCAGCCCCAGCCCGACGTCGACGCCGAGCCGGTCGCCGAGCGCAGTCTCGGCCGGGCGAGCGCGATGCTCGCGGCGGGCACGATGGTGAGCCGGATCCTCGGCTTCGCGAAGACGTTCGTGCTCGCGTACGCGATCGGGCAGAACGCGAGCCCCTCGGCCAACGCCTTCGCGGTCGCGAACCAGCTGCCGAACAACATCTACGCGCTCATCGCCGGCGGTCTGCTGTCCGCCGTGCTCATCCCGCAGATCGTCCGCGCGATGAAGACCGGCACGGACGGCGGCCAGGCGTACGTCAACAAGATCGTGACGCTCGGTGGATCCGTGTTCGTCGTCATCGCGATCGTGGCGACGGTGTTCGCACCGTTGCTGGTCCGGTTCTACACGAGCTCATCGGTCGGCTCCGGGCCCGAGGCGACCGACCTCGCCGTCGCCTTCGCGTTCTGGTGCCTGCCGCAGATCCTCTTCTACGCGATGTACTCGCTGCTCGGCGAGGTCCTCAACGCGAAGCAGGTCTTCGGGCCGTTCACGTGGGCGCCGCTGCTCAACAACGTCATCGCCATCGGCGGCCTCGTCGTGTTCATCGCCCTGTACGGCACCAGCGGCAGCCAGCTCGACCAGTGGACGCCGGCGAAGATCGCACTCCTGGCCGGCAGCGCATCGCTCGGTGTCTTCGCCCAGGCCGCGTTCCTGCCGTTCTTCTGGAAGCGCGCCGGCCTGTCGTTCCGCCCCGACTTCCGGTGGCGCGGCGTGGGCCTCAAGTCCACGGGGACCGCTGCCGGCTGGCTCTTCGCGATGATCCTCGTCACCCAGATCGCCGGCATCGTGCAGTCGCAGGTCGCGTGGCTCGGACGGGACGACGGTCCGGGCAACGCCGTGCTCGGAAACGCCTGGCTGATCTTCATGCTCCCGCACTCGATCATCACGGTGTCCATCGCGACGGCCTACTTCACCCGGATGAGCCACGACGCCGAGCGCGGTGACCTCGACGCGGTCCGCCGCAACCTGTCGCTGTCCCTGCGCATCGTCGGGCTGTTCACCGTCTTCGCCTCGGTGGCACTGATCGTCGTCGCGGTCCCGTTCGGCCGCCTGTACGAGGGAACGTTCGAGAGCGCGCTGCAGGTCGGTGCCGTGCTCGTCGCCTACATGCCGGGTCTCGTCCTGTTCAGCATGCTGTTCGTCATCCAGCGCGTCTTCTGGGCGATGCACGACCACCGCACCCCGTTCCTCATGCAGTGCATCCAGTCGGTGCTCTTCGTCATCGGGGCCCTGGCGGTCTCGACGTTCCCGACCTCGGTCATCGGCATCGGTGTCGCCGCCTGCACCACGATCGCCGGATCGGCGCAGACGATCGTCGCGCTCGTGGTCGTCCGCAAGCGGCTGGGGCACATCGAGGGGCCGGTGATCACCCGGTCGCACGTCCAGTTCGTCATCGCGGCGCTGATCTCCGGCGTCGTCGGGCTCCTCGTCGTGAACTTCTTCGGTGCCTTCTCGGAGTCCGGGTTCGCGATGTCCGACCGCACCGGGGCCCTCATCACGATCGTCCTGACCGGCGCCGCGATGGTCGCCGTGTACTTCGGAGCCCTGGTCGTCGCGAAGAACGGCGAGATCGGCAACGCCGTCCGGATGCTCCGCAGCAAGCTCGGCCGCTGATCCCAGCCGGTCACCGCACGCTCACGGGTCGTGCGGAATGCCACGCCGGTACGATGGGTTGACCCGGTCAGACGCAACGGAAGGGCAATCAGGCATGCGCCAGCTCATCATCATCGGTTCCGGTCCGGCCGGGTTCACCGCCGGCATCTACGCAGCGCGCGCAGAGCTCAAGCCGCTCATCGTCGCCTCCAGTGTCGAGACGGGCGGTGAACTCACCAAGACGACCGAGGTCGAGAACTTCCCCGGCTTCCCCGAGGGGATCCAGGGCCCCGACCTCATGATCAAGATGCAGGAGCAGGCCGAGAAGTTCGGTGCCGAGGTCCTGTACGACGACGCCGTCTCCGTCGACCTGACCGGCAAGGTCAAGAAGGTCACCGTCGGCTCGGGCGAGACGTACGAGGCCCTCGCGGTCATCTACGCCACCGGCTCGGCGTACCGCCACCTCGGTCTCCCCGACGAAGAGCGCCTGTCCGGCCACGGTGTCTCGTGGTGCGCGACCTGCGACGGCTTCTTCTTCCGCCAGAAGAACATCGCTGTCGTCGGCGGTGGCGACTCCGCGATGGAAGAGGCGACGTTCCTCACCCGCTTCGCCGACAAGGTGACGGTCATCCACCGCAAGGACTCGCTGCGTGCGTCGAAGATCATGCAGGACCGCGCGATGAACGACCCGAAGATCGAGTTCGCGTGGAACAAGGCGGTCACCGGCATCACGGGTGACTCCGCGGTCGAGGGCGTCACCCTCACGGACACCGTGACGGGTGAGGAGTCCGAGCTCGCACTGGACGGCCTGTTCATCGCGATCGGCAACGACCCGCGCACGCACCTGATCCACGGCCAGATCGACATCGCGCCCGAGGGCACGATCGCTGTCCAGGGCCGCTCGTCGAAGACCAACCTGCCGGGTGTCTTCGCCGCCGGTGACGTCATCGACCCGACCTACCGCCAGGCCATCACGGCCGCCGGTTCGGGTACGGTCGCCGCGCTCGACGCCGAGAAGTACCTCGCCGAGCTCGACGACGAACTGACGAACGAGGCCGAGGGTGTCGGTCCGACCGAACCCGCCATGGTCGACGTCATCGCCTCCCGGGCCTGAGCAGTCTCGGAATACCACGACCGCATCGCCGTTGTACCCCCTGAACGACTTCTCGAAGGAGCACACATGTCCAACGCCAAGGCTGTCACCGACGCCACCTTCTCGGACGAGGTCCTCAAGTCCGACAAGACGATCCTCGTCGACTTCTGGGCCGAGTGGTGTGGCCCGTGTCGCGCCGTCTCGCCGATCCTCGACCAGATCGCCGAAGAGCACGCCGGCAAGATCGAGATCGTGAAGCTCAACGTGGACGACAACCCCCAGTCGGCCATGAACTACCAGATCACGTCGATCCCGGCGATGAAGGTCTTCAAGGGTGGCGAGGTCGTCAAGACCGTCATCGGCGCCAAGCCGAAGCCCGCGCTCGAGGCCGACCTCGCCGAGTTCCTCGCGTAGGTCGCCCCGCACGAACGGCCCCGCTCTCCCCGGAGAGCGGGGCCGTTCTCGTCCGGAGCCACCGGATGCCGATCGGCCCCGTCGCGGAACCCGGGTTCCCCGGGCCGATGTCGTAGTGTGGCGGGAATGTCCCACTGAACGGAGCACGCGATGACGAACGGCAACAGCCTCGACCCCTGGTACGACTCCTACGCCCAGCGCACCGCCGGGTTGAGCGCCTCCGAGGTCCGAGCCCTGTTCGCCGTCGCCTCGCGCCCCGAAGTCGTCTCGCTGGCCGGCGGCATGCCGTTCGTCTCCGCGCTCCCCAGGGAGCTCGTCACGGGCTCTCTCGACCGTGTCATGAACGAGCACGCCGCCATGGCGCTCCAGTACGGCGGGGGACAGGGCCTGCGTTCCCTCCGCGAGCACATCGTGGACGTCATGAGCCTCGAGGGCATCCGGGCCAGCGCCGAGGACGTCGTGGTCACCACGGGCTCGCAGCACGCGCTCGACCTCGTCACGCGGCTGTTCATCGATCCGGGCGACGTCGTGCTCGCCGAGTCGCCGTCCTACGTCGGTGCGATCGGTGTCTTCCGGTCCTACCAGGCCGAGACGGTGCACGTGACGACCGACGAGCTCGGGTTGGTCCCCGAGGCGCTGCGTGAGGCGATCGCGAACCTCCGCACCCAGGGCAAGCGGATCAAGTTCCTCTACACGATCCCGAACTTCCACAACCCGGCCGGCGTCACGATGAGCCGAGAGCGACGCATCGAGGTGCTCGACATCTGCCGGTCGAACAACATCCTCGTGCTCGAGGACAACCCCTACGGACTCCTCTGGTTCGACGAGCCGGCACCCCAGGCCATCCGCTCGATCGACGAAGAGGGCGTCGTGTACCTCGGCTCCTTCTCCAAGACGCTCGCGCCCGGGTTCCGCGTCGGCTGGGCACTCGCGCCGCACGCGATCCGCGAGAAGCTCGTGCTCGCCAACGAGTCGGCCGTCCTCGCGCCGAACTCCTTCGGCCAGTACGTCGTGAACGCCTACCTCGACGCCGCGGACTGGAAGGGTCAGGTCGACACCTTCCGGGGCATCTACGCCGAGCGACGTGACGCCATGCTGTCCGCGTTGGGGGAGTTCCTGCCCGACCTGTCCTGGACCAAGCCGAACGGTGGTTTCTTCGTCTGGCTGACGCTGCCGGAGTCGCTCGACTCCAAGGGCATGCTGCCGCGTGCCGTCAAGGAGCTCGTCGCTTACACACCGGGGACGGCGTTCTACGCCGACGGACGTGGCGGTGGACACATCCGCCTGTCGTTCTGCTACCCGACGCCGGAGCAGATCCGCGTCGGCGTCAAGCGGTTGGCGAACGTCGTCAACGACGAGCTCGAACTCATCGAGACCTTCGGGCCGACCCCGCGCCCCAACACGGTGGTGCGAGCGACATCGTCCGTCAGTGCACCGCCGCCGAACATCTCCTGATCAGCACTTTTGCGCGACGCTGATCGCACAGCACCGCAGTTCCACACCGGAGGACCCCGCATGGCCGAGCTCACCCGTCGTCACGTCGTCGTCGTCGCCGGAGGCATCTCGCACGAGCGGGACGTCTCCCTGCGATCCGGTCGGCGGGTCGCCGACTCACTGACCGGCTACGGCTGGCAGGTCGATCTCCGCGACGCCGACGCGCTCCTGTTGCCCGCCCTCGCGGAGTCCCGCCCGGACGTCGTGTGGCCGGCGCTGCACGGCGCCTCCGGTGAAGACGGGGCCCTGCGGGGCATCCTGGAGGCCGTCGACATCCCGTTCGTCGGCTCGCGTTCGACCTCGGCTCGGCTGGCATGGGACAAGCCCACGGCGTCCGCACTGGTCGCCCGCGCCGGCGTGCGGACCCCTCGTTCGGTGACGCTGTCGCACGACGTCTTCCGTGAGCTCGGCGCCGTCGGCGTCCTCGAGTCGATCGCCACCGAGCACCCGGTGCCACTTGCCGTGAAGCCCGCACGTGGCGGGAGCGCCCAGGGCGTGACCCTCGTCGACGACGTCAACGACCTGCCACGCGCCATGGTCACTGCCTACACGTACTGCGACGACGTCGTGGTCGAGCAGCTCATCCGCGGGACCGAGGTGGCCGTGGGGATCATCGACACCGGCGACGGCCCGGTCGCCCTCTCCGCCGTCGAGATCGTGCCCCGCAACGGTATCTACGGCTTCGAGGCTCGCTACAACGCGGGGGAGACGACCTTCTACACGCCGGCGCGGCTGTCAGACGAGTTCGCGGCGGCAGCGGCAGAAGCAGCAGTCGCCGCGCACACGGCCTTGGGACTCCGTCACCTGTCGCGCGTTGACCTGATCATCGACGGCGCCGGAACACCGTGGTTCCTCGAGGCCAACGTGCTCCCCGGGCTCACGGAGACGTCTTTGCTGCCGCAAGCGCTCTCGGCGTCGGGCTTCGACCTCGGTTGGACCTACGCCGAGCTCGCCGAGCAGGCCATCCGGGACGACCGCGCCTGATCAGTGTCGCGCGATGTTCCACGTGGAACACCGCGCGCTCGGGACCACGCCGGCGTGGTTGACGGACTTCGATGTTCCACGTGGAACGTCGCACTGCTCGTCCGGCCGATCTCATCGACGGATCACAACGGTTGGCGCGTCGTCCTCGTTCCACCGGAACAGCACCAAGTGCCACAGGCCGGGGCTCTTCCGAGACGGATCGATGAGTCCGTCGGCGCCGATCTCGAGCAAGCGGTCGCGCACCTGCCACGAGCCGGGCGTACCACCGGCGGCGGCGATGTCCTGCCATGGAGCAACAGCGTCCTGCAGGTCGATGCCGATCGAATCGAGCGTGCCTGGATCACGCAGGTCGACGATTCGTGCAGCGTCGACATCGATCGCGACGATCTCCAACGTCTCCGCACGGACGTCCCTGTGCGCGACCATCGCAGCTTCGACTCCTCCGACCGACGCACTGAGGTACAACGTCGGCTCATCGGCCCTGGAATACCGGCCCACGGAACGCGATCCCGCGATCGCGAACTCTCGGAACCTCGGATCTACGGCCCGGAAGAACGTCCCCCGGATCGCCGGCGTGAAAGGCGAGCCGCTGGTGGTCACGACGCCACCATCTCAGCTGAGGCCGATCGCGTCCACCGAAGGCGCAGCATCGTGCGGAGCGCTGCGTTGCCGCCAGAGCGCGCGGCAGGAGTAGCGCGTCCGTGGACCCCGGCTCTGGCGTCCCAGAGGCTCACAGCGCCCCACAGCGCCGCGTGAGGCCTGCTTCAGCTCTCGAGGTCCCGCACGCCCAGCTCGGCGAGGATCCGGTTGAGATCGTCACCGTTCGCGAAGTCGATGGTGACCGAGCTCTTCCGGGCGCCGACCGCGATCTTCACCCGGGTGTTCAACCGGTCACCGAGCCGCTCTGCGAGGTCGTCGAAGTGCGCCTGACGTTTCGACGGCTCGGACTTCGGCTTCGTCTGCGGGGTCTTCGAGGCGAGTTGCTGCGCGATCGCCTCAGCCGCCCGGACCGAGAGGTCTTCGTTGACGATCTTCTCTGCCAGGTACTCCATCGCCTCTGCGTCCGGCGCAGCGAGGATGGCACGGGCGTGCCCGGCAGAGAGGACACCTGCGGCGACTCTGCGCTGGACGGGGGAGGGGAGGCGCAGGAGCCGAATGGTGTTGGTGATCTGCGGTCGAGACCGTCCGATGCGCTGACCGAGCTGCTCCTGCGTGATGCCGAAGTCCGCGAGGAGCTGCTGGTAGGCAGACGCTTCTTCGAGGGGGTTGAGCTGTGCCCGGTGGAGGTTCTCGAGCAGTGCATCCCGGAGCATCGCGTCGTCAGGGGTGTCCTTCACGATCGCAGGGATCGTGCTCAGCCCGAGTTCTTTGGTGGCCCGCAGACGACGCTCACCCATGATGAGCTCGTACTGCGGGTCCGTCCCCGTCGCGCCGGCGATGGGACGCACGACGATGGGCTGTAGCACGCCGATCTCGCGGATGGAGTGGACGAGCTCCTGGAGCTCCTCTTCGCGGAACTCCTTCCGCGGCTGCTGCGCGTTGGGGATCACGTCGAGCGGGTTGAGGTTCGCCAGACGGGCGCCCGGCACTGCCACGAGATCGTCCGCCGTCGGCGCGGAGGCGGGGGAGCCGCCGGTCGGGAAGAACACATCCACGGGACGGTCCTGCTGGTCCGTCGCTGTGGGGATCAGGGCGCCGATGCCTCGGCCGAGCCCGGTTCGCTTCGGTGCCATCAGTGCTTTGCTCCTCGTGCTGCGATCTCGGCGGCCGCTTCCAGGTAGGACAGCGACCCGGTGGAGTTCACGTCGTACGCGACGACGCTCTGCCCGTAGCTGGGTGCCTCGCTCACTCGGACGGAGCGGGGGATCATCGCCTTGAGTACCTGGTCACCGAAGTGCTCCCGGACGTCGTTCGCCACCTGGTTCGCCAAGTTCGTGCGGCTGTCGTACATCGTGAGGAGGATCGTGGACACCCGGAGGTTCGGATTGAGGTGGCGCTCGATCAGCTCGATGTTCCGCAGGAGCTGGCTCAGCCCTTCGAGCGCGTAGTACTCGCACTGGATCGGGATCAGGACCTCTTGTGCCGCGACGAACGCGTTGATCGTCAGCAGACCGAGCGACGGCGGGCAGTCGATGAAGACGTAGTGGTACGGCTCGTCGAGCGATTGCAGGTACATGTCGAGCGCGGTCCGCAGGCGCTGCTCACGTGCAACGAGGGAGACGAGCTCGATCTCTGCACCGGCGAGGTGGATCGTTGCCGGCACACACCAGAGCGTGTCCGACTCGGGGGAGGCCTGGACAGTGTCGGCCATCGGTGCCTCATCGACGATGACGTCGTAGATGCTCGCGACCTCGGCCTGGTGATCGACGCCGAGTGCGGTCGACGCATTGCCCTGCGGGTCGAGGTCGATCACGAGCACTCGAGCGCCACCGTGGGCGAGTCCCGCTGCGAGGTTGACCGTCGATGTCGTCTTGCCGACGCCACCCTTCTGGTTCGAGACCGTGATGATCCGCGTCTCAGCAGGCAGCGGGAACTGCTGCGTCGCAATCGCGCGGCGGCGACGGTTGAGGTCGGCGATCTCGCGAGCGAGCGGTGTCGACGCGTCGTAGTCGGTCGATGAACTCAACGAGTGCCTCTTCCCCGGTTCGATGTTTCACGTGGAACGCGGAGCCACTGGCGGCCGGATGACCCGGCCCGAGCCGCAGCGTCAGTCAACTGTAGCCCGGAAGACGCGAGTGGTCTCGTCGACCACACCGTCTCCGAGCTCGAGCACCTCGACGTCGGAGAGGCGCTTCCGGAGGATCACCTTGCGGGCCTTCTCGATCTCCTCGTCGACACGCGCACCCTTCATCAGGATGAGCTGGCCACCGGACCGAACCAAGGGCACGGTCAGGGGGATCAGCTTCGAGAGCGCGCTGACGGCCCGAGCGGTGACCTGGTCAACGACCACTTCGTCAGCGACGTCCTCTGCACGGCCACGGAGCACCGTCACGTTCTGCAGGCCGAGGCGGTCGGCCTCACCGCGGAGCCAATCCGTCCGGCGCTCCATCGGCTCGATGAGCACGAACTCGACGTCGGGGCGGGCGATGGCGAGCACGAGGCCCGGCAGTCCTGCGCCGGAACCGACGTCCGCAACCCGGCCACGCGCCTCCAGGAGGGGTGCCAGCAACGCAGAATTGAGGATGTGTCGAGTCCACAGCCGGGGGAGCTCGAGCGGGCCGATCAGGCCCAGCTCCTCACCTCGTCGCGCCAGCTCGTCCGTGAACGACCGCGCCACCTCGATCTGGTCGCCGAACAGCGTCACGGCGGCAGCAGGCTCGGTTTCGAGCACCGGTGCGGCCGTGGGTGCCACTGGCTCGTCCGTCATCGGGTGACGACCGTGTGGCGGTCCCGACCCTCACCCTCGGACTCCGAGTGGAAGCCCTTCTCAGCGACCAGGTCGTGGACGAGCTTGCGCTCGTACGACGACATCGGGGGGAGTGCTGCCGTCGACGAACCGGCTTCGATCCGCTCGACCGCGGTGTCGACGAGACGCTGAAGTTCCTCGGCACGGGCGTCGCGCGAGCCACCGACGTCGAGGATGAGTCGGCTGAACTCGCCGGTCTCCGCCTGCACCGCGATGCGAGTGAGTTCCTGCAGTGCGGTCACCGTGTCGGGCTTCGAGAGGACACGAAGTGCCTCTCCGTCGTCGGTGACCGACAGGTACACGCGACCGCCGCGTTCCTCGATCTCGATGTCGCCATCGAGATCACAGATGTCGAGGAGTTCCTCGATGTAGTCCGCTGCGATGTCCGCTTCGTCGCGGACGTCTTCGGTCTCGGTGTCCGTCGTCTCGACGGCGGCCGCGGTGTCCTGCTCGGTCACTTACTTCTTCCCGTTCTTCTTCTGGCGCTGCTTGCCGACCGGCTGCTGACGCTGGGTGGTGACGCGCACGGGCTCGATCTCCGTCGCGCCGACGCCGGCGCCGGCCTCGGCGAGGACCGGAGTGGCGGTCCCGCGACGCTGGGCCTTCTTGGCCAGGCGGGCTTCACGAGCCAGAGCAGCTTCGGAACCCGGGGTCGGCATGCTGCGGATGACGAAGTACTGCTGCGCCATCGTCCAGAGGTTCGAGGCGAGCCAGTAGAACATGACGCCGAGGGGGAAGCTGAGGCCCGAGATCACGAAGACCAGCGGGAGGATGTACAGCATCATCTTCTGCTGGCGGTACATCGGAGACTCCTTGGTCTCCGGCGACATGTTCTTGGCGACGAGCTGCAGCTGCGTGATGAACTGCGACGCGGTCATGACGACGATCATGAAGCCGGCGATCGCGCGGACCTCCCAGCCGGAGGCGTTCGTGAACGTCTCGTGCAGCGGAGCGCCGAACAGCGCCGCGTTGCCGAACGAGGCCGCGAGGTCGTTCGTCAGCAGGCCGATGCCGGTCTTGTTGATCTGCGCTTCGTGCAGCACGGAGTACAGCGAGAAGAAGATCGGCATCTGCAGGAGCAGCGGCAGGCAGGAGCTGAGCGGGTTGGTCCCGGTCTCCTTGTAGAGCGCCATCGTCTCGCGGCTCATGGCCTCGCGCGAGAACTGGTCCTTCTTGCCCTTGTACTTGTCCTGGATCTTCTTCAGCTGCGGCGCGACCTCGAGCATGCGACGCTGCGACTTGATCTGCCGGACGAAGATCGGGATCAACGCGGCGCGGACGACGAACGTCAGGAAGATGATCGAGAGCACCCACGTGATGCCCGCGCTCGGGTCCATCCCGATGCTCTCGAAGATCCAGTGGAAGCCGACGAGGATGGCCGAGACCACCCATTTGAGCGGCCAGAGGATCGTTCCGATGATGTCCATGGGGACGGCTACGCCTTTCGAGTGCGCTGGGGGAGCAGGACCGGCCGGGCCGTTCCGACCGCGGGGTGCGGCTGCTGCGGGATCGGCGCGAGGACGAACCCGAACCGGTTGACGACGAACGGGTGACGACGTTCCTTGACGTCGTCGATGCCGCCGGCAGCCCAGGGGTTGCAGCGGGCGATGCGCCAGGCGCCCATGGCGGATCCGCGCACGACGCCGTACTGCTGGATCGCGTCGAGGGCGTACCGGGAGCACGACGGGTGGTAGCGGCAGACGTTGCCGTACAGCGGGGAGATCACCGCACGGTAGGCCCGGAGCACGACGACGCACGCGTTGCGTGGGAGCAACGCGATGACCCAGGCCAGCCGGGTCCACAGAGTGCGGTTCATGCTGCCTTCTCCACCCCGCGCGCGAAGGAGCGCGTGACGTCTTCGAGCAGGGTAGGCCATCCGGCCTGCGATGCGGCTGGCAGTACACGGACCACCACGTCGAACCCTTCTGGGCACTCGACGAGCAGGTCGTGCGCGATCGCCTTGAGCCGCCGCCTGATCAGGTTCCGGGTCACGGCGTTGCCCACCGTCTTCGCGACGATGAAGCCGAAGCGTGTCGGTCCGTCGCGGTCGGCCGGTTGGCGGACCACGGACACGACGACGTGCGCCGTGGCGCTCTTGCGACCACGACGCACGACGTTCCGGTAGTCGTCCCCGCGCACGATGCGGTTGGCGCTGGCCAACACTGCGACGCCGGGGTCAGACCGAGGACCGGATCAGGCGGATGAGCCTGATCAGGCCGAGAGCTCGGTGCGGCCCTTGGCGCGACGCGCCGACAGGATGGCGCGGCCGGCACGCGTCCGCATGCGGAGGCGGAAGCCGTGCTTCTTGGCGCGGCGACGGTTGTTCGGCTGGAAGGTGCGCTTGCTCATGATGTTCTCCACACGGCTGCTCGCGGCGAGCCGTCACGTATGTGTAGTCGTCCGGGTGCGGACGACGCAGATGGGCGCGACCAAAGGGCCGCAGTCAACTGGTTAACGGTACGTGACAGCGGCGGGCAGGTCAAACCCCCCGCGGACAGGTGGTGCCGTCACACCCGTGGCTGGTGCCGCTCGAGCCCATTCTCCACATTGGGGACAACTTCCGTTCGGTGGGACTCGGTCCGGTCCTTTACAGTGGTGTGATCGATCGCCTCGAAGGCCCGGTACGACAGGGAAGTACTCCTGTCGGACGACTCGGAGCGGTCGTGGACAACACTGTGGACAACCCTGTGGGAACCTCCGTGGCAACGAGGCTTCGGAGAACTCTCCGGAGCCACCGACGATCCGCCGGAGACGACCCTGTCCCGAGTGCGGTCGCCGAGGACGCCACGGCATGTCCGACCCCGCGGGACGCACTCTCGTCCGGCAGCGAACGCACGACACGACCCCTGGAGACGAGCGCGACATGACGATGCCGGCCGACCCCGTCGAGGACCTCTGGTCATCCGTACTCCGAATCCTCGCCGAGGACCCCCGCATCACGCCGCAGCTCCACGGGTTCCTGAACCTGGTCGAGCCGAAGGGCGTGCTCGCCGGCACCCTGTACCTCGAGGTCCCGAACGACCTGACCCGCGGCATGCTCGAGCAGCGAATCCGCATCCCGATCACCGAGGCCGTCGCACGCATCGGCGACGACTCGGTCGCGAACTTCGCGATCACGGTCAACCCGGACATGGCGTCGGAGCCGCGGGTGGACCCCAACGTGCCGGAGTACGCCGAACCCGTGCAGGAAGCCGTCGAGCAGAGTGCCGCGCCGCGTCAGTACATCGAGGCGCCGTTCGTCCCGAGCCAGATCGACTCTCCCGGCACCAGCGGGCGCCCGGAGTCGCGGCTCAACCCGAAGTACAACTTCGACAACTTCGTCATCGGCTCGTCGAACCGGTTCGCCCACGCCGCAGCCGTCGCCGTCGCCGAGGCACCGGCCAAGGCCTACAACCCGCTCTTCATCTACGGGGACTCCGGACTGGGCAAGACCCACCTGCTCCACGCCATCGGGCACTACGCCGAGAGCCTCTACCCGGGGATCCGCGTCCGCTACGTGTCGAGCGAGGAGTTCACCAACGACTTCATCAACTCGATCGCGAACAACCGGTCGAACCAGTTCCAGCAGCGCTACCGCGACATCGACATCCTGCTGATCGACGACATCCAGTTCCTGCAGGGGAAGGACTCCACCCAGGAGGCCTTCTTCCACACCTTCAACACGCTGCACGACCACAACAAGCAGGTCGTCATCACGTCGGACGTGGCGCCGAAGCACCTGACCGGGTTCGAGGACCGGATGCGGTCGCGCTTCGAGTGGGGTCTGATCACCGACGTCCAGGCGCCCGAGCTCGAGACGCGCATCGCGATCCTCCGCAAGAAGGCACAGTCGGACCACCTGCAGGTCCCCGACGACATCCTCGAGTTCATGGCGTCGAAGGTGTCGAGCAACATCCGCGAGCTCGAGGGCACCCTGATCCGGGTCACCGCGTTCGCGAGCCTGAACCGGACGGCCGTCGACATGGCGCTGGTGCAGACGGTGCTCAAGGACCTGATCACCCTCGACGAGGACAACGTCGTCGCGCCGACGGACATCATCAACCACACCGCGGAGTACTTCAAGCTCTCCGTCGACGACCTCTACGGCTCGTCCCGCTCCCAGGCGATCGCCACGGCACGACAGATCGCGATGTACCTGTGCCGTGAGCTGACGAGCCTGTCCCTGCCCAAGATCGGGCAGCTGTTCGGCAACCGCGACCACACCACGGTCATGTACGCGAACAAGAAGATCACCGAGCTGATGAAGGAGCGTCGGTCGATCTACAACCAGGTCACCGAGCTCACCAGCCGCATCAAACAGGACCGCCGCTACCGCTGAGATCGGCGGGTTCCCGGACCCATCCACCATCTGAGACGGTTCCATGGGCCGGAGTTCTCACAGTGTGGATAGCCTGTGGATAACTGTGGAGGACACGCCGCCCGGTTGTACACAGGTGGGGGGTCGCCTGTGGAGACTGGGGATGGAAGTGGATAGATGAGATTCATTCATCCCGTTAACGCTCACACACCGCTCACAAGTCACAAGCGTGTAGTTCCCTACTCCGGACCGGGATGCACAGGGTTATCCACAGTGTGCACAGGCGTTAACACCATTACTCCTGGTTAACGATCAATCTCCGCGGGACAACCTTGTGGACGGCGGGATGACAAGAAATCCGGCGCTCCTCCGCCTGTGCCAGAATGGGGCGGCCGGACAGTCCAAGCCGATCGACAGGGGTTCCAGCTGTGAAGTTCGAGGTCAACCGGGACGTCTTCTCCGAAGCCGTCTCCTTCGCAGTGAAGCTCCTCCCGCAGCGCACGACCCTGCCGATCCTGTCGGGCGTCCTGATCCACGCCGATGGCGATCGCCTGACGCTCTCGTCGTTCGACTACGAGGTCTCGGCGCAGACGTCGATCTCGGCGCAGATCGACGAACCGGGCACCGTCCTGGTCTCCGGCCGGCTGCTGAACGACATCGCGAGCCGGCTGCCGAACGCCCCTGTGTCGTTCACCACCGAGGACGCGAAGATCTCGGTCACCTGCGGTTCGGCACACTTCACGCTGCTGTCCATGCCGGTCGAGGAGTACCCGACGCTGCCGGAGATCGGTCCGCAGACGGGTGTCATCCCGGGCGACGCGTTCTCCGAAGCCGTGTCCCAGGTCGCCGTCGCCGCCAGCCGTGACGACGTCACCCCGGTGATCACGGGCGTGCAGCTCGAGGTCGGCGACAACGACCTGTCCCTCATCGCGACCGACCGCTACCGCGTCGCCGTCCGCACGATCGCGTGGGACTCCGGCCGAGTCGGCTCGGACCCCCTGCACGCGCTGGTCCCGGCCCGCACCCTGCAAGAGGTCGGCCGCACGTTCGGTTCGGCGTCCACGGTGTCGGTGTCGATCAGCGGCAACTCGGACCGCGAACTCATCGCCTTCCACGCGGACGACAAGACCGTGACGTCGCTGCTCATCAAGGGCAACTACCCGCCGGTCCGCCGGCTCTTCCCCGAGACCGTCAACGACCACGCGGTGATCAACACCGCGGAGCTGGTCGAAGCGGTCCGACGGGTCTCCCTCGTCCTGGAGCGCGAAGCCGCGCTCCGGTTCTCCTTCACGGTCGACGGGCTCACGCTCGAGGCGATCGGATCCGAACAAGCGCAGGCGTCAGAGTCGATCAGTGCGTTGTTGACCGGCGAGGAAACGGTGGTCTCGTTGAAGCCCGCCTTCCTCCTGGACGGGCTGAACGCGGTGCACTCCGAGTTCGTCCGCATCTCCTTCACCAAGACGGAGAACCCCAACAAGCCGGGCCCGGTGCTGATCACCGGCCAGACTTCGCAAGAGGCCGCAGCGACCGATGGATACCGGTACCTGCTGCAGCCCAACCTGCTGCTGCGATAGGCGCAACAGGCAACCTGCGCTGGCGCACACCACCGGCAGCATCAGCGCGACGACGAACAGAAGAGGAAATCATGCACATCGGTCTTGTCGGCCTCGGTCGCATGGGCAACAACATGCGTGCCCGTCTCCGCAACGCAGGGATCGAGGTCACCGGGTACGACGCCAACCCCGCCGTCTCCGACGTCGCTGACCTCGGCGCCCTCGCCGCTGCCCTCCCGGAGGGCAAGCGCCTCGTGTGGGTCATGGTCCCGCACGGCAAGATCACCGACGACGTGATCACCGACCTGGCCGGCGTCCTCGGCGAGGGCGACCTGGTCATCGACGGTGGCAACTCGAAGTGGCTGGACGACACCAAGCACGCCGAGCAGCTCGGTGCGCGCGGCATCCGCTACATGGACGCCGGCGTCTCCGGTGGTGTCTGGGGCAAGGACAACGGCTACGGCCTGATGGTCGGCGGTGACGCTGCGGACGTCGAGTTCGCGATGCCGGTCTTCGACGCCCTGCGCCCCGAGGGCCCCCGCGAAGAAGGCTTCTCGCACGCCGGCCCGATCGGCGCCGGCCACTACGCGAAGATGGTCCACAACGGCATCGAGTACGCGATCATGCAGGCGTACGGCGAGGGCTACGAGCTCCTCGAGGCCAAGGACCTCATCACCGACGTCCCCGCCGTGTTCGCCGGGTGGCAGCGCGGAACGGTCGTCCGTTCCTGGCTGCTCGACCTCATGGTCCTGGCCCTGAACGAAGACCCGAAGCTCGACGAGCTCGAGGGCTACGTCGAGGACTCGGGCGAGGGTCGCTGGACGCTGGAAGAGGGCATCGAGCTCGCCGTGCCGATGCCGGCGCTCTCGGCGTCGATCTTCGCGCGCTTCGTCTCGCGCCAGGGCAGTGCCTCGCCGACGATGAAGGCCGTCGCGGCGCTCCGCAACCAGTTCGGCGGCCACGCCGTCAAGAAGTCCTAGGACTTCCCGGGGGAACCCGGCCTCGGCCCGCGTGCACGTCGACCATCTCCAACTGACCGACTTCCGGAACTACCGGGAGGCGGACGTCGACCTCGCACGCGGGCCGAACCTGTTCGTCGGACGCAACGGACAGGGCAAGACCAACCTGGTCGAGGCGATCGGGTACCTCTCCACCCTCGGCTCGCACCGCGTCCCCACCGACGCAGCGCTCGTCCGCCAGGGTTGTGACGCCGCGATCGTCCGGGCTCGACTCGCGCACGAAGACCGCAGCATCCTCGCCGAGGTGCAGATCAACCGCACCGGTGCGAACCGTGCGCAGGTGAACCGTTCGGCGATCAAGCCGCGGGAGCTGCCGCGCTACTGCACGTCGGTGCTCTTCGCACCGGAGGACCTCGCCCTGGTGCGGGGCGAACCGGCCGGGCGACGCCGGATGCTCGACGAGCTGCTCGGTCAGATCGCGCCGCGGATGCAGGGTGTGCTCGCCGACTACGACCGCACGCTCCGGCAGCGGAACACCCTGCTGAAGTCGGCCCGAGCCACGGGTGCGAAGGCCAACGCCCTGTCGACGCTCGACGTCTGGGACGACCGCCTCGTGGGGCTCGGTGCCGAGATCGTCGCGGCCCGCGACCACCTGACCCGACGCCTCGCCCCCTTCGTGGCCGAGGCCTACGCCACCGTCGCCGGCGAGCACCACGACGCCTCGATCACGGGGGTCCTGTCGATCCGCGGTGGCGACCCGGAGTCCGCGGCGGCCACCGACCCCGTGCTCGGGACGCCCGACGAACCGGTCACCGTCGCGTCGGCGGCCGAGGCGTTCGCGGCAGCGCTCGAACGACGTCGGCGGGACGAACTCGACCGCGGACTCACCCTCGTCGGACCGCACCGGGACGACGTGCTGTTCCAACTGAACGGGTTACCTGCCCGCGGCTACGCGAGTCACGGCGAATCTTGGTCCTTCGCGCTGGCGATCCAGCTCGCGAGCGCGTCCATCCTGCGCGCGGAGTCGAACCTGGGCGACCCGATCATCATCCTCGACGACGTGTTCGCCGAGCTCGACGAATCGCGACGGGAACGGCTGGCGAACGCGGTCGCCGACTACGAGCAGGTGCTCATCACGGCAGCGGTGTTCGGTGACGTGCCCCCGAAGCTGGCGGCGCACACGGTGCGGATCGAAGCGGGCACGATCGTGACCGACGAGGCGGACGCGACCCGCGCCTCCAGTCCGTCGACGGACCGGACGGACGCGACGGACCGGACCCGCGCGACGGAGCCGGCGGACGCCGACACCAAGGCGGGCGCCGACAGCAAGACCGATCCGACCGACGACGACCTCACCCCCGCCGGAGCCGACGCCTGATGCCGAAGCCCCGCAAGCCCACCGAACCCTCGCAGGTGTACCGGCACCTGCGCGCCGTGTTCGGCGACCCGTCCAAGCGCGGCACCGACGCCCGCCGCCGACGCGCTCGCGAGTTCGACGCCGACACCGTGCCGTACGGGCGCGGCCGTGAGCCGAAGGGCCTCGCCGACATCGTCGGGTCGCTCGCCCACGAGCTCGGGTGGACCGAACCACTCGCCCGCTCCGAGCTCTTCGTGGACTGGCCGAGCGTCGTCGGCGAGGAGCTGGCGAAGCACTCCCGCCCGGTGACCATCGACGACGGCGCACTCGTCATCCGGTGCGACTCGACGGCCTGGGCGACCCAGCTCCGACTGATGCGCGCGACGGTCACGACCACCATCGCGGAACGGCACCCGGAAGCAGGGGTCGAGTCGATCAGGGTTTCCGGCCCGGACGCCCCCACCTGGAAACGCGGCCCCAGGACGGTCCAGGGGCGCGGTCCTCGCGACACCTACGGTTGAGGCGACGAAATCATCCTGGAGTGCCAGAAAAGCCCGTCTGTGGGGCAGATGAGCCCTCGAAAGAGGGGGCTCTGCGGTAGACTGGGAGGTGCAGTGCGCGGGCGTTCCGCGCGCAGGCAGGAGCACGCTCGACATGGCATCAGAATCTGAAGACGACCCGCAGAACCCGCTCGAAGCGGAGACCCCGCAGAGCGAACCGTCCTACGGCGCAGACCAGATTCAGGTGCTCGAGGGGCTCGAGGCGGTCCGCAAGCGTCCCGGTATGTACATCGGTTCGACCGGTCCCCGCGGTCTGCACCACCTGGTCCAGGAGATCGTCGACAACTCGGTCGACGAAGCCCTCGCCGGGTACTGCGACACCATCGACGTGAGCATCCGTGAAGACGGTGGCGTCCGGGTGGTCGACAACGGCCGTGGCATCCCGGTCGACGTCCACGCGGCCGAGGGGGTCTCCACCCTGCAGGTCGTCCTCACCGTCCTGCACGCCGGCGGCAAGTTCGGCGGTGGCGGCTACGCCGTCTCCGGTGGTCTGCACGGCGTCGGTTCGTCCGTCGTGAACGCGCTGAGCTCCGAGCTCGACGTCGAGGTCCGTCGGCAGGGCCACGTCTGGCGTCAGAGCTACACCGACGGCGTCCCCGTGGCCCCCGTCTCGAAGGACGAACCGGCCGACGAGACCGGGACGACGATCACGTTCTGGCCGAACGCCGAGATCTTCGAGTCCGTCGTCTTCGACTACGAGACCCTGCGCACGCGCTTCCAGCAGATGGCCTTCCTGAACAAGGGTCTGCGGATCAACCTGCGCGACGAGCGCGCCCCCGAAGAAGGGGAAGAAGCTCGCAACGACACCTTCATGTACGAGCGTGGGCTCGCCGACTACGTCGAGTTCATCAACGCGCAGAAGAAGGCCGACCTCGTCCACCCCGACGTCATCGGCTTCGAGTCCGAGGACCCGGACCGCAAGATCGCGCTCGAGGTCGCGATGCAGTGGAACACCTCGTACCAGGAGAGCGTCCACACCTTCGCGAACACGATCAACACGCACGAAGGCGGGACCCACGAAGAGGGCTTCCGCGCCGCGCTCACGACCCTCGTCAACCGCTACGCGCGTGAGGCGAAGATCATCAAGGAGAAGGACGACAACCTGACGGGTGACGACATCCGCGAAGGGCTCACCGCCGTCATCTCCGTGAAGCTCGGCGAGCCGCAGTTCGAAGGGCAGACGAAGACCAAGCTCGGCAACACCGAGGCGAAGTCGTTCGTGCAGCGTGTCGTCGGCACCGAGCTGACCCACTGGTTCGAGAGCAACCCGACGCAGGCACGCGACGTCGTCCGCAAGGCGATCCAGGCGTCGCAGGCTCGGCTCGCGGCCCGCAAGGCACGCGAGACCACCCGTCGCAAGGGGCTGCTCGAGTCGGGCGGCATGCCCGGCAAGCTCAAGGACTGCCAGTCGAAGGACCCGACCCTGTCGGAGATCTTCATGGTCGAGGGCGACTCCGCCGGTGGTTCCGCCGTGCAGGGCCGAAACCCGATGACCCAGGCGATCCTGCCGCTGCGCGGCAAGATCCTGAACGTTGAGAAGGCCCGGCTCGACCGTGCCCTCGCCAACCAGGAGATCCAGTCGATGATCACGGCGTTCGGCGCCGGCATCGGTGAGGACTTCGACCCGGACAAGGCCCGGTACCACAAGATCGTGCTGATGGCCGATGCCGACGTCGACGGCCAGCACATCACGACGCTGCTGCTCACGCTGCTCTTCCGCTACATGCGTCCGCTCATCGAGCGTGGGTACGTGTACCTCGCGCAGCCGCCGCTGTACCGCCTGAAGTGGTCGAACTCGGCGCACGAGTACGTGTTCAGCGACCGGGAGCGCGACGCCCTGATGCAGGCCGGCCTCGCCGCCGGCAAGCGCATCCCGAAGGACAACGGGATCCAGCGCTACAAGGGCCTCGGCGAGATGGACTACAAGGAGCTCTGGGACACCACGATGAAC
This sequence comes from Curtobacterium flaccumfaciens UCD-AKU, assembly GCF_000349565.1. Taxonomy (GTDB): domain Bacteria; phylum Actinomycetota; class Actinomycetes; order Actinomycetales; family Microbacteriaceae; genus Curtobacterium; species Curtobacterium poinsettiae. Next base: position 339,819 of record NZ_KB714628.1, on the reverse strand, counting down.
CCGGACACCCGCACGCTCCTGCAGGTCACGCTGGAGGACGCAGCCGCGGTCGACAGCACCTTCTCGACGCTGATGGGTGAGGACGTCGACGCACGTCGCCAGTTCATCCAGCAGAACGCCAAGGACGTCCGCTTCCTCGACATCTAACGGCCAGGAGGCGCGGTGTGAGCCGCGTCGACCAGTCCTGACCACCTGTGGTCGCGCCCGGCGCGACCAACGGAACCACAGCCTCCAGGCTGTCCAGAAAGGGAACGAAGCCACATGGCTGACGACAACGAGAACGGCGCCGACGAGCAGCCCGAGATCGTCCACGGCGACAGCGGGGACATCGTCGTCTCCGGTGACCGCATCTCGCAGGTCGACCTGCAGCTCGAGATGCAGCGCTCGTACCTCGACTACGCGATGTCGGTCATCGTCGGTCGTGCCCTGCCGGAGGTCCGCGACGGCCTCAAGCCGGTGCACCGCCGTGTGATCTACGCGATGTTCGACGGCGGTTACCGCCCGGACCGTGCGTTCTCGAAGTGCTCCCGCGTCGTCGGTGACGTGATGGGCCAGTTCCACCCGCACGGTGACTCGGCGATCTACGACGCCCTGGTCCGTCTGGTGCAGCCGTGGTCGCTCCGGTACCCGCTGGCGCTCGGCCAGGGCAACTTCGGTTCGCCCGGCAACGACGGCGCCGCCGCCCCGCGGTACACCGAGACGAAGATGGCGCCGCTCGCGCTCGAGATGGTCCGCGACATCGACGAGGACACCGTCGACTTCCAGGACAACTACGACGGCCGCACGCAGGAGCCGGCGATCCTGCCGGCCCGGTTCCCGAACCTGCTCGTCAACGGGTCCGTCGGCATCGCGGTCGGCATGGCCACGAACATCCCGCCGCACAACCTGCGCGAGGTCGCCGAGGGTGCGAAGTGGGCGCTCGACAACCCCGACGCCACCCGCGAAGAGCTGCTCGCCGCGCTCATGCAGCGCATCAAGGGCCCGGACTTCCCGACCGGTGCGCAGGTGCTCGGCACCAAGGGCATCCAGGACGCCTACCGCACCGGCCGTGGCTCGATCACGATGCGTGCCGTGGTCTCGGTGGAGGAGATCCAGGGGCGCACCTGCCTCGTCGTCACCGAGCTGCCGTACCAGGTCAACCCGGACAACCTGGCGATCAAGATCGCCGAGCTCGTCAAGGACGGCAAGCTCGCCGGCGTCGCCGACATCCGCGACGAGACCTCCGGTCGGACCGGGCAGCGCCTGGTCATCGTGCTGAAGCGCGACGCCGTCGCCAAGGTCGTGCTGAACAACCTGTACAAGCACACCCAGCTGCAGGAGAACTTCGGTGCGAACATGCTCGCGATCGTCGACGGTGTGCCCCGCACCCTGCCGCTCGACGGCTTCATCTCGGCGTGGGTCGCCCACCAGGTCGACGTCATCGTGCGCCGCACGCAGTACCGGCTGCGCGAGGCCGAGAAGCGCGCCCACATCCTGCGCGGGTACCTGGCTGCGCTCGACGCCCTCGACGAGGTCATCGCGCTCATCCGTCGTTCGCCCGACGTCGAAGAGGCCCGCACCGGCCTGATGGACCTGCTGTCCGTCGACGAGATCCAGGCGCGCGCGATCCTGGAGCTGCAGCTCCGTCGCCTCGCGGCCCTGGAGCGCCAGAAGATCCACGACGAGGCCGAAGAACTCGAGCGCAAGATCGCCGACTTCCAGGACATCCTGGCGTCGGAGAGCCGTCAGCGCTCGATCATCCGCGACGAGCTCAGCGAGATCGTCGACCGCTTCGGCGACGACCGCCGCACCGAGATCATGTTCGGCTACGACGGCGACATGTCGATGGAAGACCTGATCCCCGAAGAGGAGATGGTCGTCACCATCACCCGCGGTGGCTACGTCAAGCGCACGCGGAGCGACCAGTACCGCTCGCAGCACCGCGGTGGCCGAGGTGTCCGTGGGGCCCAGCTCCGCGCCGACGACATCGTCGAGCACTTCTTCGTCACGACGACGCACCACTGGCTCCTGTTCCTCACCGACCAGGGACGGGTCTACCGCGCCAAGGCGTACGAGCTGCAGGAGGCCGGCCGTGACGCGAAGGGCCAGCACGTCGCGAACCTGCTGGCGATGCAGCCCGACGAGCAGATCCAGCAGGTGCTCGACATCCGCGACTACGAGGTCGCCCAGTACCTCGTCCTCGCGACCGAGCACGGCCTGGTGAAGAAGACCGCGCTGACCGAGTACGACACGAACCGCACCGGCGGCATCATCGCCATCAACCTGCGCGACGGCGACAAGCTCCGCCAGGCGCTGCTCGTCGACGAGCACGACGACCTGCTGCTGGTGTCCCGCCAGGGCATGTCGCTCCGGTTCACCGCGACGAACGACACCCTGCGTCCGATGGGTCGATCGACCTCGGGTGTGAAGGGCATGTCCTTCCGCGACGGTGACTCGCTGCTCGCGGCCCGGGTCGTCTCCGACGACGGGTTCGTCTGGGTGATGACCGAGGGTGGCTACGCCAAGCGCACCGCAGTCGACCAGTACCGCGTGCAGGGCCGTGGCGGTCTGGGCATCAAGGTGGCCAAGTTGGCGCTCGACCGAGGCGATCTTGTGGGCGCTCTCATCGTCGGCGAGGACGACGAAGTGCTCGTCGTGCTGCAATCGGGCAAGGTGGTAAGGTCTGCCGTGGCCGAGGTCCCTGCCAAGGGCCGTGACACGATGGGCGTCGTCTTCGCGAGGTTCGCGGAGAACGACCGGATCATCGCGGTGGCCCGGAACACCGAGCGGAACCTGGACGACCAGGACGACGCCGAGATCGAGCCCGCGGGCCCGGTGGAGACGGTCAGCCCTGCCGAAGCGGCCCCGGATTCCACTGATCCCATCGACACCGAGCCCGTCGCAGACGAGGCCGGAGAGGACCAGTCAAGCAATGAGTAGTGTCGCCGAGAAGCTCCAGAAGAAGGCGAAGCGACCCGTCGGCACCCGCCAGGTGCGGTTGCGACTGGTCTACGTCGACTTCTGGTCGATGGTGAAGCTGAGCTTCCTCATCGCCCTGGCCGGCAGCATCGTGATCGTGGTCGCCACGGCACTGGTGTGGGTCATCCTGAACCAGACGGGTGTGTTCACCCAGATCGACGCCCTGCTGAAGGACGTCACCGGTCAGAACAGTTACTCGATCATGGACCAGTTCTCGCTGGGCCAGGTCCTCGGGTTCTCCATCGTCGTGGGCATCCTCAACGTGGTCGTCGGCACCGTGCTCGGCGCCATCGTGAGCGTGCTCTACAACCTCAGTGTGCGGATCACGGGCGGGCTGCTCGTGGGCTTCACGAACAACTGACACACCCGGCCGGATGAGGCCGACCGCTCGATTTCGTTCTCTGGGATCGGTACGGTAGGCTTTCATCCGGTCTGAGGGGCTATAGCTCAGGCGGTTAGAGCGCTTCGCTGATAACGAAGAGGTCCAAGGTTCAAGTCCTTGTAGCCCCACCAGTTCTCCGGAACAGCACGACAATCCGATCCTGTCGCCGATCACCTCGGTGGCACTCGGGGCCTTAGCTCAGTTGGTAGAGCGCCTGCTTTGCAAGCAGGATGTCGGGAGTTCGATTCTCCCAGGCTCCACTCCCTCTGCACGAGTCCTGCTTCGCTCGTTCCTCGCTCCGCCGTCTTCGGTCGTCGTGCTTGTCTGCGCGCCTTCGGCGACGCGCCGCTCCGCGATGGTTGGGTTCGCCACTCTCCCTGCAGGTTGCTTCTTGTCGAGTGGTCACGACATGCCGCGTGCGGTTTGCCGAGGTGGCTGGAACTGTCGTCTGCGCGTCCTCCGGACGACAGGATGCGACCTGTCGGTGGCTGCCCCGGGGCGTGTTGCGTGACGGCCCGCCGGACGGGAGGCGCGGTGCCAGGCCGGTGCGGGCCTCCAGGCGGGTGGGCGGGCGCGTTCAGGGCGCGTCACCGTGCGCGGGTGCGTGGTCGCCAGGCCCGGGAACGACGAAGGGCCCCGGCTGGTGCCGGGGCCCTTCGTACGAACCGGGAGGTCAGGCGGCGGGCTTCTCCGCCGTGTCAGCGTCGTCGGCGACCCAGAGGTCGTCGTCGGCACGGAGCGTCTGGTACGCGGCGTACGCAGCACCGGCGACGGCGACGACGCCGACGATGATGAGTGCGACTCCGCCGAAGCCGAGGCCCTTCTTCTGCTGCGACGGGACGTACTTCGCAGCGGCCTTCTTGGCCTTCTTGCCCTTCTTCTGGGCGTTCTTCACGATCTTCTTGACCCGGGGGTCCTTCGCGAGATCGGTCACGCTCAGCACCGAACCAGCGGTCGAGACGAGTCCGGGGACCACCTCGGACTGGAACTTGTGCGAAGCGCTCTGCGCTGCCGAGGTGGCAGCGTGCACGCCGGTCGCGAACGCGGGACGGATCCCGTTGTCGATCGCGTTCTGCACGCGGGGTGCGATGTCCTTGCGAGCTGCGTCCGCGGCGTTGGTCCGGGCCTCAGCCAGGATCGCGTTCGCGTGCTCGAGGACCTTGCGCTGCTCGCCGAGGAGCGAGGCGGTCTGGCCCTTGAGCTTCTTGATCTGCTTCCGACGCTTTCGCGGGATCTCGATCGTCGTCATCTGGTACCTCCATCGGATCGGCGTGACCCCATCCTGCCACCACACTGCCTGACAGGTCACGGAGCCGTAGCTGTGGGATCCGTCCACGGTCAGGAGTACATGCGAGAATCGGAACATGTCTCTGCACACCGCTGTCGCAACGATCCACACCAACAAGGGCGACATCCGCGTCAACCTGTTCGGCAACCACGCACCGAAGACCGTCAAGAACTTCGTCGACCTCGCAACGGGCCAGCAGGAGTGGACCCACCCCGGCACGGGCAAGGTCTCGACCGACAAGCTCTACGACGGCGTGATCTTCCACCGCATCATCAAGGACTTCATGATCCAGGGCGGCGACCCGCTCGGCCAGGGCATCGGCGGCCCGGGTTACCGCTTCGACGACGAGATCTCCCCGGAGCTCACGTTCCAGAACCCCTACATCTTCGCCATGGCGAACGCCGGCATCCAGGGCGGCCGCGGCACCAACGGCTCGCAGTTCTTCATCACCACGGTGGCGACGCCGTGGCTGCAGGGCAAGCACACCATCTTCGGTGAGGTCGCCGACGACGAGTCCCGCGCGGTCGTCGACGCGATCGAGGCCGTGCCGACCGACGGCCGCGACAAGCCCGTCGAGGACGTCGTCATCCAGAGCATCGACGTCGAAGGCGTCTGACCCGCACGTGACCGACCAGGCGTACAACCCGAACAACACCTGCTACCGGCATCCGGACCGGCAGAGCTTCGTGCTCTGCCAGCGCTGTGGGCGGACGATCTGCCCGGAGTGCCAGACGCCGGCGGCGGTCGGGGTGCACTGCCCGGAGTGCGTGCGTGAACAGCGCGCACAGTTCGCAGCGAACCGCCGAGCGTCCGGAGCCCCCAGCGGGTTCACGGTCGCTCGGCGTCGGTTCGCGATGCTCGACCAGAAGGGCACGACCGTCATCGTGGCGATCACGGTGGCGATCTGGTTGCTCGACCAGGTCAGCGGACGGTTCTTCACGAGCTTGCTCGCCTACAACTCGCTGCTGCTGCCGACGCAGCCCTGGCGTGTGGTGACCTCGCTGTTCGTGCACTCGGGCATCTTCCACATCCTGTTCAACATGTGGGCGCTCTGGATCTTCGGTCGCATGCTCGAGAACATGCTCGGTACCTGGCGGTTCGTGGCGCTGTACTTCATCACCGGGATCTTCGGGTCCATGCTCGTCACCTTCCTGGCGCCGGGGACGACCGTGCTGGGTGCTTCGGGTGCGATCTTCGGGCTGTTCGCCGCGTTCTTCGTGCTGCAGCGCAGCCTGGGGAACAACGCCGTGCAACTCCTCGTGCTCATGGGACTGAACCTGGTCATCGGGTTCCTGCCCGGAGTCAACATCTCGTGGCAGGCGCACGTCGGCGGGATCATCGGCGGGTTCCTGATGGGCTTCGTCTTCGCGCAGACGCGCAACGTCCGGAAGCGACCGCTGCAGATCGCCCTGATCATCGGCGCGGCGGTGCTCGGCATCGCGCTCACCGCTGTCGGGTACGCGGTCACGATCGGCTGACACCGCCACAACGCGCTCCTCGAACGCCCCGTCGCACTGCGACGGGGCGTTCGTCGTTCCCGGTGCTGTCCGTGCCCTGCTCGTCCACAGCTGTCCACAGCGCCACCGAGAGTTATCCACAGGTGTGGAGAAGGTGGTGAGTTACACCAGTGTGATTATCCCCACTGTGGACACAGCTGTGGATAACTCCGGGGCGGTGCTGTGGATGATCGTGTGGAGAGTGGGGGGAAGTGTGGAGAACAGCAGGATCGTCGAGGATGTGCGGTCCGGAGGAGCTCCTGCTTGTGGAGAACGAGAACGCCCGCCACACCTTGCGGTGTGACGGGCGTCGGGGGCGGCAGCCTGGAGGTCAGCGCCACCGGGTGGTCATGAGGAAGCCGACGAACATGATGCCGAAGCCGATCAGGATGTTCCACGAGCCGAGGCTCGGGACCGGCAGGGTGGCGTTCGAGATGTAGAAGACGATCACCCACACCAGGCCGACGAGCATGAAGCCGAACATGACCGGCTTGAACCACACCGGGTTGGGGGCGTCCCCAGCGGTGTCGACCGAGTCGGCTCGGGTCCTCCGGGCGGGCTTGGTGCGGTCCTTGTCCTTGGCCATGGCCGGTATCCTACCGTGACCACGTGTGTGGATCGGCCCGCGGACCGCCGCACACATCGCCCACGAGTACGGTGGACCGCCATGACCAGGATCCTCGTCGTCGACAACTACGACAGCTTCGTCTACACGCTCAACGGCTACGTGCAGCAGCTCGGCGCCGAGACGGACGTCGTCCGCAACGACGCCTTCCCCGAGTCCGAGATCGCCGACCGCATCGCCGAGTACGACGGCGTGCTGCTCTCCCCGGGTCCGGGGACACCGGCGGCCGCGGGCGTCTCGATCCCCACCGTGCACGCCGCCATCGCCGCCGAGGTCCCGCTCCTCGGCGTCTGCCTCGGGCACCAGGCCATCGCCGAGGCCCTCGGTGCCACGGTCACCCACGCCGAGGAGCTCATGCACGGCAAGACCTCCCAGGTCGACCACGACGGCAGTCCGCTGTTCGACGGCGTCCCCCACCCGTTCACGGCCACGCGCTACCACTCGCTCGCGATCGTCGATGGCACGGTCCCCGACGAACTCACCGTGACGGCGCGCACCGGCGGCGGGGTCATCATGGGGGTCCAGCACCGCGAGCACCCCGTGTTCGGTGTGCAGTTCCACCCGGAGTCGGTCCTGACCGAGGGCGGCTACCGCATGGTCGGCAACTGGCTCGAGACCACCGGGCTGTCCGGAGCGGCCGAGCGCGCCGCCGGTCTCGGGCCGCTCATCGCGACGCACCGCGCCTGACGAGCCTCCGCGGCGGCAGACGCCGTCGTCTTCACGAGACGCCGCCGGAATCGGCGGCGTCTCGTGCGTTGCGGGGCGTCACGCCGACACGCCGGCGTGTGCCTGGCACTGGACCGGGCCGCCTGCGTGCCGCGCGTTCTGGGGCGGGCGTGCGCTGTGCCTCCAGGCTGTGACGAACACGCCGTGACGAACACGCCGTGACGAAGGAGCCGTGACGAACGCGCCCAGCGCACGCGACGGCAACGCCGCTCCGCGGACTGGAGGCCCGTCACCCGTCCGTCAGGACGGCCCCGTCACGAGATGGTCGGGTTCGCCGCCCGGCCCCGAGGTCGGCTCAGCGGCCGTCGCCACCGTCGTCGCCACCGCGGTCGGTGTTCCCACCGTCACCACCGTTGCCGCCGCTGTCGTTGTTGTTGTTCGACGACGGTGCCTTCGGCGGCGCCGCAGCTCGTGCACAGTAGGTGAGCGTGACGGCACTGCCCTGCGCGACGTCGCCAGCGGGGGTGTCCTGCTGCGTGACCACGCCGCCGGTGCACGAGTAGGACGGCGCCGGGTTCACGGTGAGTCCGAGCTGCTCCACGGTGGCCTTCGCCGCCGAGTACTGCTGCTGCGTCACGTCGGGCAGCTGCACCTTGCCGTTGGAGACCGTCAGGTTGATCACGATGCCCTTGGTGTGCAGGGAACCCGACTCGGGGTCGGAGCTCAGGACCGTGCCCTCGGGGACGTCGGTGGAGTAGTCGCTCGAGATCGCGCCCAAGCGGAAGCCGGCGTTGTCGAGCGCCTGTTGCGCTGCGGCTTGCGACTGCCCGTTCAGCTCGGGCACGGGGACGCGCTCCGGTCCGATGGAGACCACGACGTTGACGTTCTGGTTGCGTCCGACGTTCACGCCCGAACCCGGGTCGGTCCGGATGACCAGGCCCTTGTCGACGCTGTCGGAGTTCTCCTCGACCTTGACCGGCTTGAGGGACTTCTTCTCGATGGCGCTGGCCGCGGAGCTGTACGTCGACCCTGCGACGTTCGGCACGCTGACCGAGGACGACACCGGGGGCTTGCCGGGCTGCAGGTTCGCGACGAAGAACACCACGGCCACGATGACCGCGACGGTGAGCAGGATGCCCACCCAGATCCACGCGACCGGCGGACGGTTCTGCGTGCGCTGCGGGCGGTGCTCGGCGGTGTCGTCGTCGAGCTCGCGGAACGCCGAGGCGGCGTTGGTCGTTGTGCGCGGATCGACGCCGAACAGCACGGTCGACGCATCGTTCTGGGCGTTCTGCTGCTGCTTCTTGGTGGAGGTGGGGACCCGGCCGGCCGCGGCCTGCTGCAGGTCCGCGCGGAACTCGGCCGCGTTCTGGAACCGGCGCGTGCGGTCCTTGACCAGGGCGTGGAGCGTCACGGCGTCGAGGGCCGGGGACACCTCGGGCGAGATCGTCGACGGTGCGACCGGCTGCTCGCTGACGTGCTGGTACGCGACCGCCACCGGGGTGTCCCCGAGGAACGGCGCGCGACCGGTGAGGAGCTCGAAGAGCACGACGCCGGTGGAGTACAGGTCGGTGCGGGCGTCGACGGTCTCGCCGCGGGCCTGCTCCGGTGAGAAGTACGAGGCCGTGCCGAGGATCGACGTGGTCTGGGCCACCGTGGCCGAGGTGTCGGTGATCGCCCGGGCGATGCCGAAGTCCATGACCTTCACCTGGCCGCTGTGCGTGACCATGACGTTGGCGGGCTTGATGTCACGGTGGACGACGCCGGCGCGGTGTGAGTACTCGAGCGCGGTGAGGATGCCCTCGGTGATGCGGACGGCTTCGTCCGGGGCGACGGCACCTTCGGCGATGATGTCGGAGAGCGGTCGGCCCTCGACGTACTCCATCACGATGAAGGGCACCTGCACCTCGGCACCCGAGGGCTCGGACACCGTCTCTTCGCCGGCGTCGTACACGCGCACGACGGTCGGGTGTGCCATGCGCGCAGCAGCCTGGGCTTCCTGCCGGAAGCGCGTGCGGAAGGCCGGGTCGTTGGCGAGGCTCGGCTTGAGGAGCTTCACCGCGACCTTGCGGCCGAGGCGGGTGTCGTTGCCGAGGTGCACGGTCGCCATGCCGCCCCGACCGATGACGTCACCGATCTCGTAGCGATTGGCGAGGAGCGTGATCCCCGCGGTCACACCTTCTGGCACGTACTCCTCCGTCTGTTCGTCCGGCTAGTGTACGGCAGCACGACCTGGTGAGACGCTGGCCGGAGAGGGGTCGACCGAACCGTTACCGAACGGTGTCGACAGCCCCCGTCCGGGGGTCGTTCACTGGCCGTCCTGCGGGCCGGGCTGGCTCGGGTTGGTCCCGTCGCCGGGGTCCGTTCCGTCACCCGGGTCCGTCGTCTCCTGGTCCGTGGGCTCGGTCCACTCGACCTGGGCGCCCGGCGAGGACGCCGAGACGACCGAGGCATCGGACTGCGGCGACTTGCAGGTGACCTTGTACGACAGGGCGACCTTGCCGTACTGGGCACCGGCGACGGTCACCGCGGTGCCCGAGGTGGAGCCGGAGCTGCTGCCGTTCGACGTCACGGTGCCGTTGTCGATCGTGTACGTGTAGCTGACGTCCGAGTACCCGGCGGGGCAGCTCGTGTACGCCGGCCAGCTGAAGGTCACGCGACCGGACTCACTGACGGTCCCACCGGTGGCACGCTCGGGCGCCGGTGCGGTCAGCACGTCGCCGTAGGACTTGATCGTGACGAGCGTGTTCGGTGCCAGGCTGCCCTCGGGGCTGAGCGACTCGACGGTGCCGACCTGGTCGGACGTCGTCGCGTTCGATCCGTCGACGACCTCGGCCTGCAGACCCCGGGCACGCAGCTGGTTCGCGACGTCCTCGGCGTTCTGCCCCTGGTAGTCGGCTGCCGACACCGTGACGCGGGTCTCGGTCGGCTCGGGGGACGGCGTCTCGGTGGGCGTGCGGGACGGCTTCGGCGTGCTCGAGGACTTCGTGGGCTCGGGCTCCGGGGCGTTGTTCGCGTTCAGGGCGTACGCCGTGCCGGCGGCGATGGCGAGCACGACGACGATGCCGACGACCCACCAGATCCAGGCACGCTTCTTCTTCGGTTCCTCGGGCTCGTCGCTGACGGGCGAGCGGGGGGCCCCGGGTCCGCCGGCCATCGATCCTGCCTGGGTGCCGATGAGTGCGGTCGCGGCGTCGTTCCCCTGGCCCTGGGGCGGGTTGAACGCGACGGTGCCGTTCCCCGCGATGGCGGGGACGGCCACGGTGGCGGCGGCGACGTCACCCCGGCGGAGCGCCTGGGCGGCGCGGGCCAGGTTCGCTGCCGTCGCGGGACGGTCGGCGGGCTTCTTCGCGATGCACGAGATGACCAGGGCCGAGACCGGCTCGGGGATGTCCCCGGGCAGCGGCGGCGGCTGCTCGTTGATGTGCGCCATCGCGATCGCGACCTGCGACTCACCGGTGAACGGACGACGACCCGCCAGGGCCTCGTACGCGACGATGCCGAGCGAGTAGATGTCGGTCGACGGCGAGGCGGGGTGGCCGCTGGCCTGCTCGGGCGACAGGTACTGCACCGTGCCCATCACCTGACCGGTCGCGGTGAGCGGGACCTGGTCGGCGATGCGGGCGATGCCGAAGTCGGTGATCTTGACGCGACCGTCGGGCGTGATGAGCAGGTTGCCCGGCTTGATGTCGCGGTGCACCAGGCCGACCGCGTGTGCGGCCTGCAGGGCGTTCGCGGTCTGCGCGACGATGTCGAGCACCTTGTCGACCGGGAGCGTGTGCTCGCGTTCGATCATGGTCGACAGGGCCTCGCCGGGGACGAGCTCCATCACGAGGTAGGCGCTGCCGTCCTCCTCGCCGTAGTCGAAGACGTTGGCGATGCCCTCGTGGTTGACGAGGGCAGCGTGCCGGGCCTCGGCGCGGAAGCGCTCGAGGAAGCCGGGGTCACCGAGGTACTCGTCCTTGAGGATCTTGAGTGCGACGGTTCGGCCGATGACGAGGTCGGTCGCCTGCCACACCTCGCCCATGCCGCCGATGGCGACCCGGGAGGAGAGCTGGTACCGCCCACCGAAGGTGAGTCCGCTGGTGGGTCTCATTTGTTCAGCACCGCCTCCATGACTTTCTTCGCGACCGGGGCCGCGACCGTGTTGCCGACTCCGGACTGCCCGAGCCCGCCGCCGTTCCCGACGACCACCGCCACGGCGACCTCCGGGTCCTTCGCGGGGGCGAACCCCGTGAACCAGAGCGTGTACGGATCGCCGGTGCCGCCTTCAGCCGTGCCGGTCTTGCCGGCGACGTCGACACCGTCGATCTTGGCATTGGTACCGGTCCCCGCGTTCACGACGCTCTGCATGGCCTCGGTGAGGTCAGCGGACTCGGAGGACGACAGCGGATCACTGTACTGCCTCGGAGAGAAGGACTCGACGGTCTTCAGGTCACTCGTGGTGATCGAGTCGACGAGTGAGGGCTGCATGACCTTGCCGCCGTTCGCGATGCCGGCCGACACCATCGCCATCTGCAGCGGGGAGACCCGGACGCTCGCCTGGCCGAAGGCGCTCAGCATGAGCTGGGCCGTCGAGTCGACGTCGGGGTACTGGCTGGCGGTCGCGGCCATCGGGATCTCGATGGCGTCGCCGAAGCCGTACTTGTCGGCCATGTCCTTGATCGCGTCGTACCCGAGCTTCTGACCGAGTTCGGCGAAGGGGATGTTGCACGAGTACTGGATCGCGGTGCGCAGCTTGACCTTGTCGCCGCCGCCGCAGGTGCCGCCCTCGGCGTTGTTGATGTACGAGCTCGTACCCGGCAGCTGCAGTCGCGACGGGTTCGGGAACGTGGAGTCGAGGTTGTACTTGCCGCCCTCGAGCGCCGCCGAGGCGACGACGAGCTTGAACACCGATCCGGGCGTGTACAGGTCGCCGCCGATGGCACGGTTCTGCAGCGGCGCCGTGTCGGCACCGAGCAGCGCGTCGTACTGCCGCTTGACCTCGGCCGTGTCGTGCGAGGTGAGCGAGTTCGGGTCGTAGCTCGGCTTCGACACCATCGCCAGGATCTTGCCGGTCTTGGGCTGGATCGCGACGACCGCACCGCTGTTCGTGCCGAGGGCGTCGTACGCGGCCTGCTGCACGTCCGGGTCGATGGTCAGGTTGACGTTGTCGCCCTGGACGTCCTGGCCGGTGAGGATCGAGTTGAGGTTCTGGAAGAACGAGGCGTCCGAGTTGCCGGACAGCACGGTGTTCTCCGCGCTCTCGATGCCGGTGTTGCCCTGGCCGATCGTGAAGTAGCCGGTGACCGCCGAGTACAGGTCGCCGTTCGTGTACTTGCGCTGGTACTCGTACTGGTCGTTCACCGGGGTCGACTCGGCGATCGGGCTGCCGTCCACGAGGATCGCGCCACGCTTGGTCGAGTAACTGTCCAAGATGGTTCGGGAGTTCCGGGAGTCGGCGCGCAACGAGTCTGCCGAGAAGAACTGGATCGAGGTCGTCGACACGAAGAGTGCGACGAACATGAGCACGATGACGGTCGAGACACCGCGGAGCTGTCGGTTCATCGACGACGCTCCTTCCTGGTCGCGCGCGCGGACCGCCCGCTCGCGGCGGGGATCGCGCCCTGCTGGACACGCTGTTCGGCGGGGATCGCGTCGGTCAGGCGCAGCAGCATCGCGGCGATGATCCAGTTGGCGATGAGCGAGGAACCACCCGCGGCCATGAACGGGGTGGTCAGACCGGTGACGGGGATGATCCGGGTGATGCCGCCGACGACGACGAACACCTGCAGGGCGATGATGAAGCCGAAGCCCACACCGAGCAGCTTGCCGAAGTCGTCCTGCGCCATGAACCCGACGCGGATGCCACGGGACGCGAACACGATGAAGAGCGCGAGGATCGCGAAGACACCGATCAGGCCGAGCTCTTCGCCGAGTGACGCGACGATGTAGTCGGCGTTGGCGACCGGGGTGATGTACGGCCGGCCCTGGCCGAGGCCGGTGCCGGTGATCCCGCCGTTCGCGAAGCCGAACAGGCCCTGCACGAGCTGGTAGCTCGCCTGGGTGTCGCGGCTGAAGACCTCTTGGTTGAACGGGTCGAGCCACTGTTCGAAGCGGCCACGGACGTACTCGAGGAGACTCTGTGCGACGAGGGCGCCACCGATGAACAGCGTGAGACCGATCGCGACCCAGCTGACCCGTGCCGTGGCGACGTAGATCATCACGAGGAACAGGCCGAAGTAGAGCAGGGCGGTGCCGAGGTCGCGCTGGAACACGAGCACGGCCATCGCGGCGCCCCACATCACCAGGATGGGGCCGAGGTCGCGGGCACGCGGGAACGTCATGCCGAGGAACTTCTTGCCGACGATCGACAGCGAGTCACGGGCGGTGACGAGGTACCCGGCGAAGAACAGCGCCATGGTGATCTTCGCGAGCTCACCGGGCTGGAACGAGAACGGGCCGATCTTGATCCAGACCCGCGCGCCGCCGATGTTCGTGCCGATGCCGGGCAGCATGGGCAGGAGCAGCAGGACGATCGTCAGCGCCATGAAGATGTAGCGGTACCGCTGCAGGAACCGGTGGTTCCGGACGGCGACGAGCGTGATGATCGCCAGGACCATCGCGAGCATCGTCCAGACGATCTGCTTCACGCCGATGGCGTCCCAGCCGGACAGGCCGTTGTGGACGTCGATGCGGTAGATCTCGGCGATGCCGATGCCGTTCAGGACGAGCGCGATCGGCAGGATGAACGGGTCGGCGTTCTTCGCGACGACGCGCAACACCACGTGCATGACGAGCGCGAGGCCGAGGATGCCGCCACCCACCCAGAGCACCGACTGGTCGAACAGCCGGCCCTTGGTGCCGAGCTGCACGAGCACCATCGCGCCCGCGCAGATGCCGCAGGCGATGACGAGCAGGAAGAGCTCGAGGTTCCGCGCACGGGCGGGCTCCCGGAGCTTGATCGTGATCGCCTGCGTGAAGGACTGGGCGGCCGTGGCGGTGCTCATCGCGAGCTCCGCGTCGGGTTCGGCGACGGCGAGGACGATCGCGTCGGTGAGGGCGACGGCGACGGACTCGCGTTGCCGTCCCCGCCGGTGCCGGCCTGGTCCTCACCGGTCGCGGCGGCCTTGCGCAGGCGCTCGACGATGTCACGGGCGTCGGAGAGCGACTGCGCGTTGATCGTCGAGCGGACGTTCTCGCGGGTGTAGTCCGGCAGCGACGAGACCGTGATGTCGCTGTCCTCGTACACGTCCGACAGCGCCAACGGCCCGATCGACTGCTGCACGCCCTTGTAGATCGCGACGGTGCCCCGGTCGGTGCCGACGTAGTAGTGGTCCTGGGTGATCCGCCAACCGACGAACACGGCGCCGACGAGCACGGCGACGGCGACCACGAGCGCGACGGTCCAGGACACCCGACGACGGATGCGGCGTCGGCGGTCCTCGGCGATCAGCTCGGCGAAGAACTGGTCGGACTCGGGCTCGAAGTGCGAGTCCTCGGGCGCGGTGGTGACCTTGAGCGGGTGCAGCAGGATCGTGGGGAGGCGGATCGGCTTGCGGCCGGTCGACGCCTCGAAGGTGAGGGGTGCCGCGGCGGACCCGACGGTGGTGGCCGCGTCGTCGTCGTCCTCGGGCTCGGTGTCCGTGACGTCCATCACCACGACGGTGACGTTGTCGGGGGCGCCGTGGTCGAGCGTCTCCTTCACCAGGCGCTGCGTGACCTGGTTGGCGTCCATGTTCGACGCCAGGGCGTGCCGGATCCGCTCTTCGGCCAGGTACGACGACAGCCCGTCGGAGCAGAGCAGCCAGCGGTCGCCCGGCTGGATGTCCATGATCGCGGTGTCGACCTCGGGTGCTGCGTCGACGTCGCCCAGTACGCGCATCAGCACGGAGCGGCGCGGGTGGACCGCGGCTTCCTCCGGCGTGATCCGGCCGCTGTCGACCAGTCGCTGGACGAACGTGTGGTCCGACGTGATCTGCTGCAGCTCGCCGTCGCGGTGGCGGTAGATGCGGGAGTCGCCGATGTGCGCGATCGCGATCTGCTCGCCGACGCGGATCATCGCGGACACCGTGGTGCCCATGCCGGTGAGCTCCTGGTGCTCGAACACGGTCTCGGTGATCAGCTGGTTCGCGGCGATGAGTGCCGACTGCAGTGCGAACTCGGCGTCGTGCGCCGAGGGGAACTCGCGGTCGACCTCGCGGATGCGGCGGATCGCGATCGCCGAGGCGACGTCACCGCCGGCGTGGCCGCCCATGCCGTCCGCCACCGCGAACAGGTGCGCCCCGGCGTAGCCGGAGTCCTGGTTGTTCGCGCGGATGCGCCCCACGTGGGACACAGCGGCGCTCAGCGTGCGAGCGGTCATGCCGGGTTACCGCCGCAGCTCGAACGTCGTCGTCCCGATCGTGATCGGCGTGCCCTCTGCCACGAGGACGGGAGCGCTCACCTTCTGACCGTTGACGAAGGTGCCGTTCGTGGACTCGAGGTCGGTGAGGAGCCAGCCGTCGGCGCGCAGGTCGAGGCGGGCGTGGTTGGTCGAGGTGTAGTCGTCGCGGATCACGACGTTCGACTCGCTCGAGCGCCCGATCGTGATGGGGCCGCCACCGAGCGGCATCTCCATGCCCTCGCGCGCACCCTCGGTGATGACCAGGCGGGACGCGGCCTGCGAGGCGGGACGCTGCCCACCACCGGGCTGTCCGATGACGTCCGTGAACGCGCCGCTGGACGCGGGGCCGGGGGCCGCCGCTGCCGGGACGGTGGGGGTGCTCGGCCCGGACGGGGCCGACTTGGGATCGGTCGGGATCGTGCGGACGCGCTGGCCGAAGAGATCGCTGCGCAGGGCGAACACGATCACGAAGACGAACAGCCAGAGCACCGCGAGGAACACGAAGCGCAGGACGAGCAGGGTCAGGCCTGTGGTCATCGAGCACCTCCGTCGTTCTCCGGGATCACCCGGAACACCATACGGGTCCGACCGATCTCGATGGTGGAGTCCGGCTCAACGATCGCCTGCTGGAAGTGCTGACCGTTCAGCTTCGAGCCGTTCGTGGAGCCGAGATCGGTGGCCTGGGCGTGCTTGCCGTCCCACAGGACCTCGACGTGCTTGCGGCTCGTCCCGGTGTCCGCGATGGTGATGTCCGCGTCGCTGCCGCGCCCGATCACCGTGCGCCCGCGGTGCAGTCGGTGCCGCTGGGAGCCGATGTCGAGCACGGGGATCCAGGCCACGTCGCGCTGCACGGTGGTGGAGTCGACCTGCAGGATGCCCGTCGAGAGTGTGCCGTCCTGCTGGAGCCGGATGGTGACCGGGCCGGAGAACGAGTAGTTCTGCGCCACGGCGTGTTGGTGGACCATCTGGGTCAGTTCGTCGATGAGTGGACGACCGACGTCGTTCATGCGCGTGCAGTCCGGCGGCGCGAGACGAACGGTGAACTCGTTCGGCACGAGGATGCGCTCGCGGGAGACCACCGCGGCCTTGGTGTCGAGCTCGCGCCGCAGGGCGCTCGAGATCTCGACGGGCTGCACCCCGGAGCGGAAGGTCTTGGCGAACGCGCCGTTGACGGCGCGTTCCAACCCTCGCTCGAAGTTGTCCAGCAGGCCCATGCGTCTCCCGTGTCGTCGGTCGTCAACCACTGCATGGTAGTGGTTGGCGTTGACACCCGTCTGTGCGTGGTAGTGTTTCGGGGCTGGCGCGAGTGGCGGAATTGGTAGACGCGCACGGTTCAGGTCCGTGTGCTGGAAACGGCGTGGGGGTTCAAGTCCCCCCTCGCGCACCAGGCGAAGAACAGGAAAGGCCCCGGAGGAATCCGGGGCCTTTCGTGTTTCCGGGGCCTGGTCTCCAGGGGCTTCCCCGGGCCGTCCGTCGAACCTCCGGCGTCAGGACCGGTCCGCCTCCGTCGTGCGGTCAGGATCCGGCGCGGAGGCACGGCTCGGCCCCGACACGCCGGTCCCGTCGAACCCGTGGCCGGTCCTCCACGCCGCTCGTGCGGCGAAGTACGGGCGCGCGGTGGGCAGGAAGAGCAGGACCGCGGCGACGACCGACAGTGCGATCGTCAGGACGTCGAGCTGTCCGCCGGTGATGCTCAGGACCGCGCGGAAGCCCGCGACGACGACGAGCACGATGCGTGCGACCCGGGATCCCGCTGCCGTCCGGAACACCGCCCACGTCACCAGGGCCCAGAGCACCAGGGCGACGATCCCGGCGATGACCGGAGCCGGGTCGACCGCCGCGTCCGGTCTCCAGAACTGCAGCACCGTGGCAGCGATGCAGGCGACCACCCACACCAGCCACAGCACGAAGGACACGGTGACCACCCGCGGTCGGTCCGGTCGTCGGAGGATGAACGTCCTGGTCATGCTGCACCGTCCTCTGCCGCTCCCTGGTGCGGCACGTCGAGCGTACCGAGGGGGCGGAGTCCTGCCGGGGTGCCTCGCTACGGTGATCGTGTGACCGACGAACGCACCACCGTCCAGCGTCCCGGAGTGGACGTCCCCGACGATCGTGGCCGGACGGGGCTCGACGCCGTCGGCCGCGACCTCGACCGCAACCCCGACGTCGTCGTGCGGGACGTCGAGGTGGTGTCGAACGGATGGCACGTGCTCCGCCGCACGACCCTGGACGTCCGGCGCCGTGACGGTCGGTGGGACCGGCAGCAGCGCGAGACCTACGACCGCGGCAACGGTGCGACGGTGCTGCCGTACGACGCCGAGCGCGGCACGGTGCTGCTCACGCGGCAGTTCCGGTGGCCGGCGTACGTGAACGGACACCCGGACGGGATGCTGATCGAGGCCGCGGCGGGTCTGCTCGACGAGGACGACCCGGAGACCGCCGTCCGGCGCGAGGCCGCCGAGGAGCTCGGCATCCGGCTCGGCGCGCTCGAGCACCTGGGTGCCGTGTTCATGAGCCCCGGTTCGGTCACCGAGCGGGTCCACTTCTACGTGGGCGCGTACACGCCCGCGGACCGGGTCGAGGCCGGCGGCGGTGTGGAGGACGAGGGTGAGGACATCGAGGTGCTCGAGCTCCCGCTCGATGCGGCACTCGCGATGGTCGCGGACGGCCGGATCGCCGACGGCAAGACGATCATGCTGCTGCAGTGGGTGGCGCTCCGGCGCGGGTCCGCTCGCTGAACGGTCGTGGTGCCGGTCCGCGTACCGTCCGGGCCATGACTGATTCGACGACACCGGACGGATCGAGCGATCCCACCGAGACCCAGCAGCAGTACACCGAGGACCTGCCGGACGGGTCGTCGACGGGTGACGCGACGAAGGACCCGCAGCAGGACAGCGACGTCGACTCGGGCGGCGAGCCCGCCGACCCGCAGTAGCGGCGACCGGACGACGGACGGGAGGC
>NZ_KB714628.1:73796-320918 GCF_000349565.1 Curtobacterium flaccumfaciens UCD-AKU | reverse complement strand
GCACCGTGCCTCCCGTCCGTGGTTCCACCGGTCCGGAGCGCGGTGTCAGCTGATGATGTTGACCGCGCGCGAGATGACCAGCGCCAGCAGGATGAACCCGCTGAGCGCCTGGTACGCCATGATCATCTTCGCCCGGACGGTCATCGGCATCGTGTCCGTGGGGCTGAAGGCCATCATGTTCGTCATCGCGACGTAGAGGTAGTCGAGGTAGACCGGGCGCCAGTCGGCGGTCTTCGGGTCGGTTTCCTGCGGGAACTGGAAGTCCGCTTCGGCGCTCGACCACAGTTCGGGGCGTCGCCGGGCCACCGGACCCCCGCGGTCGAGCTCCCAGTAGACGAGCCCGAACACGATGATCGTGCTCACCCACACCTGCAGGGCGGTGAGCAGCACGGCCGCTCCGTCCGCGTGGCCGCCCAGCAACTCGGTGATCGTCCGGATCACCGTGAGCTGGCTCGCGACGGTCAGCAGTCCCGCCAGCGCGAAGGACACCCACCGGGACCAGGTGGTCTCGCGGGTCAGGCGCCGCGGGTTGAAGACGATCAGCGGGGTGAGCAGCAGGACGCCGAGCACCGGCACGACCCACGACGGGAAGAACAGCACCTCGTCGGGCAGGAACAGGCTGACCGCCAGGTTGACCAGCACCGCCGCGGCGACCGGTGCCCGGTGTTCGTGTCGGGGGCCGGTCCTGGTCTGGGTCACGGAGTGAGTGTCGCACGGTGCCGTGACCGCACCCCGCGGGCGTGTTACGAGTGTGAGTCGGGGGAGTGCCGCGGCAGACACGGCACGGGCGTCTCGCGTAGGTTCCAGCCATGAGTGCAGAGCTGACGCTCGGCGCCGAGGAAGAGCTGCACCTCATCGACCTCGAGTCCGGCCGACTTTCCGCGAAGGCCCCCCGCCTTCTGCCCAAGCTGCCCACCGACCGTTTCGGCGCGGAGCTGCAGCGCACGACGATCGAGACGAACACCCCGGTGGTGCGGACCCTCGACGACCTGCGGCGGGTGATCGTCGACCTGCGCAGCGAGCTCAGTGCCGCGATCGCCCCGGCCGGGGTCACGATCGCCGCCGTCGGCACCGCGCCGAGGTCGGAGTACGCCGACTTCGAGCTGAGCGCCGGCGGGCGGTACGGCCGGATGCAGGAGCAGTACCGGATGCTCGTCGACGAGCAGCTCATCTGCGGCCTGCAGGTGCACGTCGGGGTGAGCGACCGCGACCTGGCGGTGCTGATCGCCCAGCGGGTGGCGCCGGTGCTCCCGGTGCTGCTGGCCCTGAGCGCGTCGAGTCCGTTCTGGAACGGGCAGGACACCGGGTACGCCTCGTTCCGGAGCATCATCTGGCAGCGGTGGCCGTCGGCCGGCAGCTTCGGCCCGGTGGAGGACGCCGCCGAGTACGACCGGGTGCTCGACGACCTGATCGCCTCGGGCGTGATCGCCGACAAGAAGATGGCCTACTTCGACGTCCGACCGTCGTCACACGCGCCGACGCTCGAGCTTCGGGTCTGCGACGCGACCCCGGTGGTGGACGACGCCGTGCTCATCGCCGGACTCTTCCGCGCCGCCGTGCGCAAGGCCGAGAAGTCGGTCGTGTCCGGCGCCGAGTGGCACCCGCGCAGCGAACCGCTGCACCGTGCGGCGATGTGGCAGGCCGCCCGCTCCGGGCTGAGCGGCGAGCTGGTCGGCCTCGGGCAGCACCCCGAACGCCTGCCCGCCGAGGTCGCGGTGCGCCAGCTCGTGTCCCGCCTGCGCCCGGAGCTCGAGGAGCTCGGCGACTGGGGCACGGTGACGGAGCTGCTCGACGCCACCCTGGCCCGCGGCAACTCCACCGATCGGCAGCGCACCGCGTACGCCGAGCGCGGGGAGATCGACGACGTCGTCGCCCTGGTGGTGGAGGACACCGCGGGGCTGCCGTCCGGACGCGACGAGGACCCGGTGGTCCCGCTCCCCGGGTACCGCGTCCGTGCCGGCGACGAGGCGGTCGGCCCCGGGGCGCGACCCCGACCGGCGTTCCGTGACCTGGCTGCCTTCTTCGACGGCTGGGACGCCGAGACCGCGATCGACCGTTGCACCGCCCGCGACGCCTGGACCCGCGAGCACCAGGTCGGCTTCGTGGTCGACGGCGGTGCGCAGGCGTTCGGCTGCGACCTGGTGCCCCGGACGATCAGCGCGTACGAGTGGTCGCAGCTCGAGCGTGGCCTGGGGCAGCGGTCCCGCGCGATCGAACTGTTCCTGCGCGACGCGTACGGCGATCGGCGGATCGTGGCCGACGGCGTGCTGGACGCGGACCACTTCGTCGGTGCGAAGGGCTGGGACCCGGACGCCACGCGGCTGCCAACGACCGCGGTCCGTGCGCCGGTGCTCGGGTTCGACCTGGTGCGCAACGAGTTCGGCGGCTGGCGGGTGCTCGAGGACAACGTCCGCTCGCCCTCGGGCGTCGCGTACGGCATCGCCCTGCGCGAGCTGATGGACGACGTCGTGCCGGACGCCCCGCGGCCGGCGAACCTGCGCGACCCGCACGGCGTGACCGACCGGTTGCGCCGGACCCTCTGCGCGAACACCACCGCGGTGACGGGCGCGACCGACCCGGTGATCGCGCTGGTCAGTGACGGCCCCGCCGCCGGCGCGTGGTTCGAGCACCGCAGGCTGGCCGACGGGGCCGGGCTGCGCCTGGTGTCCGGGTCCGACCTGGACGTCCGCGACGGACGCGTGGTCGACGCGACGACGGGTGACGTGCTCGACGGGCTGTACCTGCGGATCGACCGCGACGTCAGCGCGCTGACGGCAGAGCACGCTCCCGACCTCGGTGCGCGGATCCTCGACGCGGCGGAGGCAGGACGCGTCTACCTGGCGAACGCGCCGGGCAACGCGCTGGTCGACGACAAGGCGATGTACGTCACCGTGCCGGACCTGATCTGGTACTATCTGGACGAGAAACCCCTGCTGGCGTCCGTGCCGACGTACCGCACGAGCATCGAGGTCGAACGGCTGTCGGTCCTGGACCGCGTCGGCGAACTCGTCACGAAGCCGGTCGACGGCGAGGGTGGCCGCGGGGTCCTGATCGGACCGAGCGCGAGCGCCCCCGAGGTCGCCGAACGACGGCGCGAGATCGCCGCGGACCCCGCCGGGTGGGTGGGGCAGGAGGTGGTGCAGCTGTCCTCGCACCCGACGATCGGACCGGCCGGGCTCGACCCGCGGCACGTGGACCTGCGGGCCTTCGTGTACGCGACGGGGACCGGACCGGACGACGTGCACCTGGCCGACGTGGCCCTGACCCGCGTCGCACCCGAGGGCAGCATGGTCGTCAACTCGTCGCAGGGCGGCGGCGCGAAGGACACGTGGATCGTCGGGAACGCCCCGGCGGACACCGAGGGAGAGCGCTGATGTGTGGACTCGCGGGCGAGATCCGGTTCGACGGCCGAGCGCCGGACGTCGGGGCGGTCGCCCGGATGACCGGCTGCATGACGCACCGCGGCCCGGACGGTGACGGCCTGTGGGCTCGCGGCCCGGTCGCGCTCGGGCACCGACGGCTGTCCATCGTCGACCTGTCCACCGCGGGCGCGCAGCCGATGGTGCTGGCCGAGGCGGGGCTGACGATCGCCTACAACGGGATGGTCTACAACTACCGGCAGCTCCGCGACGAGCTGCACGGCAAGGGGCACCGGTTCGCGTCGACGTCGGACACCGAGGTCATCGCCCTGGCGTACGCCGAGTGGGGCACCGGGTTCGTCGACCACCTGATCGGGATGTTCGCCATCGCCATCTGGGAGCACGCCAGCGGCCGGCTGGTGTTGGCGCGGGACCGGCTGGGCATCAAGCCGCTCTACGTCGCGCCCGTCCCGGGCGGGCTCCGGTTCGCGAGCTCCCTGCCCGCGATCCTGGCAGGAGACGACGGGTCGAGCATCGACACGTCCATCGACCCCGTCGCCTTCGCCTCGTACATGAGCTTCCACTCGATCGTCCCCGCGCCCCGCACGATCCTGTCCGGCGTCGGCAAGCTCCCGCCCGCGACCGTCCGGGTGATCGAGCCCGACGGCACCGCGCACGACACCGTCTACTGGGAGCCCCGCTTCGAGCGCGACCCCGCCAGGGCGGACTGGTCCGAGCGGGACTGGGAGCAGGCGTTCATCGGCTCGCTCCGCACCGCCGTCGAGCGTCGGATGGTCGCCGACGTGCCGGTCGGGGTGCTGCTCTCCGGCGGGATCGACTCCTCGCTCGTGGTCGGGCTGCTCGCCGAGGCCGGGCAACAGGACCTCGCCACGTTCAGCATCGGGTTCGAGGCGGCCGGTGGTGAATCCGGCGACGAGTTCGAGTACTCCGACCAGGTCGCCCGGCACTTCGGCACCGACCACCACCGCATCCACATCCCCTCGTCGCGGCTGCTCGACGGCATCGACGGTGCTGTCGCCGCCATGAGCGAGCCCATGGTCAGCCACGACTGCGTCGCCTTCTACCTGCTGTCGCAGGAGGTCTCGCAGCACGTCAAGGTGGTGCAGTCCGGCCAGGGCGCCGACGAGGTGCTCGCCGGCTACGACTGGTACCCGCCGCTCGCCGACGTGCCGCGCGACCAGGCCGCCGAGGCCTACCGCTCCGTGTTCATGGACCGCCGGTGGCCGGCGCTGCAGGGCCTGCTCGGGGAGCGGTGGAAGAGCGACGACGACACCCCGTCGGCGTTCGTGGACCGCCAGTTCGCACGGCCGGGCGCGGAGACGAGCGTGGATGCCGCGCTCCGCAGCGACACGACGATCATGCTCGTCGACGACCCGGTGAAGCGCGTCGACAACATGACGATGGCGTGGGGGCTCGAGGCCCGCGTGCCGTTCCTGGACCACGAGTTCGTCGAGCTCGCCGCCGCGATCCCGCCGTCGATGAAGCTCACCGACGGCGGCAAGGGCGTGATGAAGCGCGCCTCGCGCGGGATCGTGCCCGACGCCGTCATCGACCGCAGCAAGGGCTCGTTCCCGGTCCCCGCCATCCGGCAGCTCGAGGGTCCGTACCTGCAGCGCGTCCGGGACGCGCTGCACGCCCCCGAGGCGCGGGAGCGCGGGCTCTTCGACCCCGCCACCGTCGAGCGGATGCTGCAGGACCCGAACAGCACCAGGACCGCGATCGGCGCGAACGCGCTCTGGCAGCTCGGCCTGATCGAGATGTGGCTGCAGCAGCAGGGGGTGCGGTGACCGTGGGTGCCGTCCGGACTGGAGGCGCGCAGGGCGTCGCGTCGTCGGCCACCGTCGAGCCGTCGGTCACCACCAGGGCCGCGGCCGGCCTGGGTGCGCAGCTCACCGCCGCCTGGGGGTCGTGGGGACCGACCATGACCCGGAACGCCCGGCGCGTGGCGTTCGTGAGCGACCGGCACGGCACCCCCGAGGTCTTCGTGCAGGACGTCGTCGTCGACGGTGAACTGCCGGAACCGGTGCGGATCGCGCTGTCCGACGACCCCGTGATCCGGGTGTCGTGGTCGTCCGACGGGGAGTGGCTCGCCGTCGCCATCGCGACCGACGGCGGCGTGAAGCAGCAGGTCTGGGTGGTGCGGCCGGACGGCACCGACGCCGCGCAGATCGCCGGCTCGCGGTACCAGCACGCCGAACTCGGGCCGTGGAGCCGCAGCGGCCACCGGGTCGTCATCACCCTGCCCTCGACCGAGCCCGAGCAGCCGGCCCGTGCGTACCTGGTCGACCCGGTCAGCGGCGACCGCGACGACCTGGCCGTGGGGGAGCTCATCCACATCCTCGACCTGTCAGTGGAGGAACGGCTCGTCGTGCTGAGCGACGGGCAGCGCGGCCAGGAGTTCGTGGTCGTCGTCGACCGGCTGACCGACGAGAGCCACGCCCTGTTCGCGGACGACCCCGACGGGTCCGCCGAGATCGCGTTCCTGCGGCCCTCGCCCGCGAGCGAGACCAGCCCGCTCGTCGCCTACGTCGCCACCGAGGCCGGACTGCCCCGCCGCGGACTCGTCGCGCAGCCGGTCGGGCCGCACGGCTGGCGCGGCACACCCCGGCGGATCGTCGAGCGCGACGACGCCGAGCTCGAGTACCTGGACGCCGACGACGCCGGCCGCACCGTGCTGCTCGTCTGGAACGTCGACGGTCGCAGTGAACTCGACCTCATCAACACGCACGACGCCTCGCGCACCCCCGTGCCGGACCTGCCCGGGTACGTCGTCACCGACCCCGTGCTCAGCCGCGACGGCCGGAGCGTCCTGCTCGCCGTCGAGGGGCCGACCCGTCCGCGCGAACTCTGGCGGCTCGACACGAACGCGCTGACCTGGAGCCGGGTCACCGACGTCCCCGCGCTGCCGGACGTGCAGCTGGTCGAGCCGACGCTCGAACGGTTCGCCGCCCGTGACGGACTGGAGCTGACCGGCTGGCTGTACCGGGCCGTGGAGCCGGCCACGTCGGTGGCAGGAGCCGACGTCGGAACGCATGTCGGGCCTCCCGGCCGCGCAGCGCTCGTCCACCTGCACGGCGGACCGGAGTCGCAGGAGCGACCCACGTTCTCGCCGCAGCACCAGGCGCTCGCCGCCGCCGGGGTGACCGTGTTCGCGCCGAACATCCGCGGGTCCTCCGGGTACGGTCACGAGTTCGTGCACGCCGACGACCTGGCGCTGCGGTGGAACGCGCTCGCCGACGTCGTCGACTGCGCGCGGTTCCTGGTGACCAACGGGTACGCCGATCGCTCCCGGGTCGCCGTCGAGGGGCGCTCCTACGGCGGGTACGCGACCTTGGCGTCCCTGGCGTTCACGCCCGACGTGTTCGCGGCCGGGGTCGCGGTGTGCGGGATGAGCGACTTCGCGACCTTCTACCGGGACACCGAGCCGTGGATCGCGGCTGCTGCCGCGACGAAGTACGGCCACCCCGTCGAGGACGAAGCCCTGCTCGCGGCCCTGTCACCGATGCGCGCGATCGACGACGTCACGGCGCCGCTGCTCGTCGTGCACGGTGAGCTCGACACGAACGTGCCGATCGGTGAGGCGCACCAGGTGGTCGCGGCGCTGCGGGAGCGGTCGCACGACGTGGAGTACCTGGAGCTCGAGGGCGAGGGGCACGAGTACCGGCGGGCGGCGTCGCAGGCGCTGCTCGTGCGGCGGATGGTGGAGTTCGTGGCGGCGCGGCTGGGGTGAGGCCTGGCGGGGCGGGGTGCTCGGTGCTGGTCTGGTGCGCGCGCGGGTTCTTCGTGGTGCGAGGTTGCACGCTCGGTGCGAGCTTGTTTCCTCGCACCGGGTGGTCAACTTCGCACCGTGCCGTCACCGGGTGCAACGATGCGCCGGCGGCGCTCGCCGCGGGCGGACAATGGTGGGATGACGACCACTGACCTGACGCGACCCGGAGAGGTCCTCGTGGCCTCGGCAGCGGACGTCGAGCAGGTCGTCCACCGTGCCACGAACCAGTACGCCTCCGGCGTCGTCGCGGACACCGCCGGGTGGGCGGACGGCGATCGTCGGCGGATCGAGGACCTCGGGTTCCGTGGTGGTGACTCCCGCGGCGAAGCGCTCCGGACGCTCGACCTGACCATCGCCGACGACGGCACCCCGACGCGCATGCTCGACGCCCCCGCGATGGCCGCACTGAACAGCCACCACGCGCGGTTCGCCGAGCGGCGCGGCGACGTGGTCCGCTACCAGACGGACGTGTCGGTGTGGACGGGGATCCCCGAGCAGCCCACAGCGCAGGACTGGGAGGACGTCCGGGCGCTGCTCGGGTCGGGCGGGATGCTCGGCGTCGGTGCGGCTGCCGTCCTGCCCGAGGGGTGGGACCTCGTCGAGGGTGCCGGCGGCGTGCAGCTGACCGGTGAGGCGATCGAGGGTGCGCCGGACGACGAAGCCGTCGTGCTGACGCCCGACGACGTGCCGGAGATGACCGCCCTGGTGGAGCGGACGAAGCCGGGGCCGTTCCTGCCGCGGACGATCGAGCTCGGCACGTACCTGGGCATCCGGCGGGACGGGCGGCTCGTCGCGATGGCGGGGGAGCGCCTGCACCCGCCGGGGTGGACGGAGATCAGCGCGGTGTGCACGGACGACGCGTACCGGGGGCAGGGGTTCGGTCGGCGGCTCGTGCTCGCCGTCGCGCACGGGATCCGGGAGCGGGGCGAGACCCCGCTGATGCACGCGGCCGCCGGGAACACCGGGGCGATCGGGCTGTACCAGCAACTCGGCTTCCGACTGCGGGACCGTGGGGCGCCGCGGTTCGTGCGGGTGCCGTGAGCTGCGTTCCGGTCTGACGGGTCAGAACGCGGCGAGGGCGCGGTGGAGCATGTCGTGGCCCTGGGCCTCGAAGCCCTCGTCGCCGACCGCGTAGGCCCAGGTCGCCGTCCCCACTGCTTCGCGGAGTTGGAGCCAGCGCCACGCGTCCGGAGTGCGCGGATCGTCGCCGTACCCGTCGAAGAACGCCGCTTCGAGCCTGGGATCGTGCTGCCAGTGCAGCACCGCGAGGCGGGTGAGGTCGAAGGACGCGGGGCGCCAGCCGAACCGGCCGAAGTCGATGACGCGCAGTCGGCCGCCGTCGACGATCCAGTTGCGCGGGTGGAAGTCGCCGTGGGTCGGGACGAGGGACTGCGTCGAGGTGTCGTTCGGGAGCGCGCGCAGTGCCGCTCGTGCGCGGGCGACCACGTCGTCGGGGATCCGGTGCGGTGCGTCGAGGGCGGCCAGTGCCTTCGCCTGCTCATGCTGCAGGAACGTCGGGTCCTGGCGGGTGTCCTGGTCGTGCAGTCGTCGGAGCAGTGATCCGGCCTGACGGTGGACGTCTGGATCGTGCTCGTCCGGGGTCCCGAGGGCGAGGTGCCCGGGGACGCGTTCGAGCACGAGGACGCGGTGCTCCTCGTTCGCCGCGACGAGGGCACCGGTGTCCCCGCTCGCTCGGAGCGCGGCGGTGGCGGTGCGGTGCGCTTCGAGCTCGCGGGGGAAGTGCGTGTTGGTCGGGCCGGAGGCCTTCACGGTGAAGCCGTCGTCGCCAGCGCGGATGTGCAGGACCCTGGTGTCGAGGAGCCCCCACGAGTCATCGGCCACGACGACGGCATCGTGGAGCGTCTCCTGCACGAACGCGATCTGGTCGTCATCGAGTCCGGTGTCCCCCCAGTGCATGGCGGCACGTTACCGTCCTGCTCCGACAGCTCGGGAGGCTGCAGCCCGCGTCCGGTGTCCGGATCGCGCGGATCGTTGCAGTACCCGTGAAGATCACCGTTCCGAGTCCGGCGCCGTGGGGGCGCGGAACCCCGGTGTTTCTGGGCCGGTCTTATCGGTTCCATCATGCAACTATCGACCCCCCGATGTGGGGGAGCATGCGTGAGCGAAGCTCCGTAACGTGCTGTGTGGCTGCACAGCACCGTCGCAGGGACTGGTGAGCTGCAGCAGCCGCAAGAGGGGTTTCTTGAGCGTGTTCGCTGCGTCGTGGTCCGGTCGTGTTCGTGGAGTGATGCTGGCGGTGGTGGCGTTGGTCGCCCTGCTGGGTTCGTTGTTGGTGGTGGTGTCGCAGCCGACATCGGCACAGGCTGTGGTGACCGGGACGGGCGGGCAGTACGTGCCGATGCCTTCGAACGCCCGCGTGCTGGAAGGTGCGACGTCGGCAGGGACGTTCCGCACGGTGAAGATCGCCGGAGCCGCCGGGCTCCCGTCGTCGGGGATCGGCGCCGTGACGATGATGGTCACGGTCGCTGACCCGAAGGGGTCGGGGCAGCTGCAGATGCGTGCCGACGATGCCGACACGACGACGCTGCTGATGATCTACAACTCCGGTGTCGGTGGGAACCGGTCGAACACCGGGCTGCTCGCGGTCGCGGACGACGGCACGATCCAGGTGCGGACCGAGACGGCGCAGTCGAAGGTCATCATCGACATCACCGGCTACTACACGTCGACGAAGAACGGTGTCTCGGCCGGTGGGTTCGTGGCGATGTCCCCGTCGCGCGTGCTCGACTCTCGTGGCGGGATCGGTGGCGCGCAGGGGCAGATCCCCGCGGGTTCGCAGCGCACGATCCAGGCGACGGGCTCGAACGGCATCCCCGAGGGTGCCGCGGCGGTCGCGGTGAACATCATCGTCATCAACCGATCGGGCAAGGCCGGCTACGTCCGTCCGACGCCCACCGGTGAGACCCGGAGCACCGGCGTCCTCAACTACAACTCGAATGAGGACCTCGAGACGGCGATGAACGCGCAGGTCGCGTTGAACGCCGACGGGAAGTTCAGCATCGACACCGCCGCGGAGGGCGGGAAGATCGACCTCGTCGTCGACATCCAGGGCTACTTCCTCAAGTCGAACCCGGGCGGTGGTTTCACCCCGTTGAACGGTCGCCTCATCGACACCCGCAAGACCGCGAGCATCGCTTCGGGTGCCTCGTTCACGGTGCAGGTCGGTGGCGTCCAGGGCGCCCCGACCGTTGAGGGCGGCTTGTCGGCTGCCGCGGTGACGTTCACTGCGGTCAACGACAGCGGTGCGGACTCGTACGCGAAGATGTGGGCCGATGGTGCGGCTGAGCCGACCTCGTCGGCGATCAGCAGTGACAAGACCTCGAAGGTGTCGAACACCGTGGTCGCTCCGGTGGGGGCGAACGGGAAGATCCGCATCAAGAACATGGGCAAGGGGGCGATGGACTACCTCGTGGACCTGCAGGGTGCGTACAACTCGCTGCCCGGCGGCCCGGGTGAGACGAACCGGACCGGCAAACGAACCTCGGCGACGACACTCCCGTTCCCGATCACGGACCAGACCAACGCGTCCGTCGACGTCGGCACCGGCAACTTGCTGGTCAGCACGACTGCGATGAGCCTGCCGGGAGTGACCGAGAACACCACGATCGGCGCCGCGTACAACTCGCGCAGCACCACCGTCGGTGACACCAACACGATGGACGCGAACCGGTGGCAGTACGCCCTCGCCGGCGCTGGGGACCTCACCGCGAACGCCGACGGTGTCATCTACACGGACGCCGTCGGGACGACGTGGCAGTTCCGTCCGTCCGGGGCGCAGGGCGCTTTCACCAGCCCGGCTGGTCTGCAGCAGACCCTGACCCGCGTCGACAACAGCACGACGCACGAGTACACGTTGAAGGGGTGGACGTCGAACTCGACGACGCACTTCAACCTCGCGGGTCAGCCCACCTCGATCGTGGACCGGAACAAGAACCAGATCAGCTTCAACTCCGACGAGCCGGGCTTCACCCTGAAGTCCCTCGTCTCGACCGCGGGTGTCACCGGGGCCCGGACGGCGAACTCGTCGTACGCCAACGGTGTGCAGACGTTCTCGCAGACCAGTGGCTCGAGCTCGCGGAGCATGTCGTGGACGAAGAACAGCACCGGCGACATCACCACGTACACGGACGCGCTCGGCAAGAAGACCACGTTCGCGTACACCAGCGGAAACCTGACCTCGATCACGGCGCCCGAGGGTGGCGTGACGGCGTTCACGTACGACTCGTCCGACCGGGTCACGAAGGTCGAACAGCGCAACACCACTGCCGGCTCGCCGGGGACCGCTGTGACGCGATTCTCGTTCAAGGACGACACCACCACGCTGGTTGCTGACCCGCGGTCCGATCAGTCGGTCGCTGTGGCGGACACGAAGTACACCAACTACACCCTCGACGGGAACGATCTCGTCACGAACGTCGTCGACGCCGCGAAGCGGGAACAGTCCCGCTCCTACAAGTCCACGAACAACGGCGTCGAGAACTCGAGTGTCGGCGCGGGCGCAAGCGCATCGACGTCGAAGAACACCTACGGGGCGAACAACGAGCAGTCGCTGACGCAGTCGGAGTCCGGCGCGGGCACGAAGAACTCGGCGACGTACGGTTCCGGATCGGCTGCCTACCTGCCGTCAAAGGTCACCGACAGCTCGGGTAATGAGACCAACTACGGCTACGACGGCCCCGGCAACCGAACGTCGACCGCCACGGGCGGCTCCGGTCCGGAGGCGGCGAAGGCAGAGCTCGAGTACAACAAGAAGGGCACCGACCCGTATGCGTGGGGTGCGGTGAAGTCCGCGACGGCTCCCGGCGACGGTGATCGGAAGACGACGTATTCGTACGACACCCACGACCAGCTGCTCGCCATCACGGCGCCGGCCAACACGGTCGGGGAACAGAAGTACTCCTACGACGACTTCGGCCGTGTGAAGAACCACACCGACGGTGACGGCGGCGTCACGACGTACTCGTACGACAACGACGACCGGCTGCTGACGACTTCGTTCGATGACGGCACCGCAACGGTGACGAACACCTACGACGGGAACGGCAATCAGCTCACCGAGCAATCCGCGACCGGCACCATCACCAACACCTACGACCAGCGGAACCGGCTCACCTCGACCGTGAACACCGCCGGCGGTGGCACCGTGTCCTACGGCTACGACCTCGCCGGCAACACGGCCAAGGTCACCGACGCCCACGGCACCGTCACGCACGACTACGACGTCGCCAATGTCCTGACCCGCACCACCTACCCGACCGCGAACGGCGGTACGGCGAAGCAGGTCTACAAGAACGACGACCACGGCCGCCGCACCGACGCCTGGCTCGGCGCTGTCGAGAACACGGATCCGACCAAGGACCCGACGTCGTGGCAGGCGCACCAGACGATCACCTACGGCGTGTCCGACCACGTCACCGGTGTTCGCGCCGTGAACGCCGACGACCCGTCCAAGCCCGTCGTGAGCCTGACGTACTGCTACATCACCGGGATCGACGCCGGGGGCGACTGCTCGGCGACGAACAGTGCGAACGCCACGGACAAGATCCAGTGGGTCAAGGACAACATCACCCAGCAGACCACCACGTACACGTACGACTCGAACAGTCGCCTCACCAAGGCCGCGCAGGCCGGCGGTGCGACGAACATCACGTGGGCGTACACCTACGACGCGGCCGGGAACCGGCTCACCGCCAAGCGCGGCGGCGACGTCACCAGCTCGCAGACGCTGACCTACAACACCGTCGGGCAGATCACCTCTGACGGCTACGCGTACGACGGTGTCGGCAACTTGGTGAAGGCGCCCGGGCAGACGTTCACCTACAACGGGGCGCAGCAGATGACGTCCTCCACGAAGGACGGCGTCACCACCCGTTACGAGTACGCCGGCGGCAACATGAACAAGCTGCTCTCGCAGGCCACCGACGGGGGAACCGAGTACGACTACACGTATGGCACGTCCGACTCCAACGGTGTCCCCGTGATCACCAGCCGCACCATCGCGGGCACCGGGACTGCGTCGGTCATCAGCGACCCGGGGAACGGGCAGCCGCTGGACCTGCAGACCACCGACGGCACCACGAGCATGTGGGTCATCGACGGCAGCGGCAGCCCGGCCGCCGCGATCGCCGACACCGGGAAGACCGCGTACACCGTCTCCTACGACCCCTACGGCGTTGAAACCGTGACCGTTGGCGGCGACAGTGCGCAGTGGCAGCAGAACCCCTACGGGTTCAAGGTCGGGCTCCGCTCGAGCAACACCGACACCGGGCTCACCAAGTTCGGCTACCGTTGGCAGTCCAGCATCACTGGGGCATGGATCGAACGCGACACCCTCGATGCACCCCTCAGCTCAACGAACGCCAACCGCTACGCCTTTGCGGGTGCCGATCCGATCAACGGCAGTGATCCGACTGGCCTCTATAATTGGAGGCTGGCGGGAGCGGACTTCCTTCTTGCAACAGGCGTCGGAACGGGGATCGGGGCTGCGGTCGGTTGCATCGCCACCATCGCAATTGGGTGTGGGCCAGGTGCAGGACCGGGGGCTGCAATCGGCACTGCGTTGGGTGCAATATTCGGTGCCGGTTTCGTGCTCGGCGCGTCCCTTGCTGGAGGTTATAGTGAGTAAAAAACAATCCAACCCGAAACGCGATCGCATTGTCGCGATTTCGCCTGCTCTTGTGGGTGTCCTCGTTATTGGACTAATTGTCGGACTGCAACAGGTTGACATAGTGTTTGCGCTGATCATTCTTGGCGCTTTCGTAGTAGCCGTTTTGCCGCCCATCTTGGTTGTGCTCAAATTAACACCGGACGATTCGCAGTAGTTGGTGCGAGCGACCGCTCCATCGGTTGAGACCTCCACTACTGGTCCAGCGGTCGCCGGGTGAGGACGGTGCGACCATCGCCGAAGCGATCAAGGCTTGGGCTGTCCGGTAGCCGGTCGTTCACCGCACGGTCTGCGCGACCCCACTGGGGTGTGGAACGGACCGGAGGAGCTTCGTCTCGACTCCGGTCCGCACAGGAGCTGGTGCGACCCCTGCGCGCGACCGTAGCCCTAGGAACACGATGGCGCCGGCAACAGTCCGCGATCCGACGCGCCCGTGCCGAGCGCCACGGTCAGATCTACGCGAGGGCGCCAGCCGTCGCGGCTGCTCCCCCGATCGAACGGTGCAGTCGCGCGCGGAGCGTTTCACCCGTGTAGCGATCCTCCTCGATTCCTCCGACAACCGATCACTCGGCCGCGGTTGAACCCGCGATAGGGGTGTGAATCATCAACAGGACACGAAGTAAAAACGAACAGAAGTTAGTGGCTGGGGTGATGGGCGTAGCGGCCGTGATCATTGGAATTTACGCTGTGCTTTCTTTCGTAGAGGGTAGTTTATGGCGTGGCTCCCTAGCCGTAGTGAGTGCTGCTCTCCTCGGATATTTTGCGATAGGCTTAGCGTTCCCAAGTCGCACTAAGCATCGCTGATGGTTTGGGTGCTCACCGAGATATAGCGTTGCATAGCACCGGCAAATCAGCGACCCGGGCACGGGGCAGCCGCTGGACCTGCAGACCACCGACGGCACCACGAGCATGTGGGTCATCGACGGCACCGGCAACCCTGTCGCCGCGATCGCTGACACTGGCAAGACCGCGTACACCGTCTCGTACGACCCGTACGGCGTCGAAACCGTCACCGTCGGCGGCGACAGCGCGCAGTGGAAGCAGAACCCCTACGGGTTCAAGAGTGGTCTCCGCTCGTCCAGCACCGACAACGGGCTCACCAAGTTCGGGTACCGCTGGCAGTCCAGCGTCACGGGCGGGTGGATCGAACGTGACACTCTCGACGCGCCCCTCAGCCCGAGTAATGCCAACCGCTACGCGTTCGCGGGAGCTGACCCCATCAATAAGTCAGATTCCTCGGGTCGTAGCGTCGGGGGAGCGGCCGTCAATGCGGGTGTGGCGACAATCGCTGCCGTCGGGACCGCCGCAGTTTGCGCGTCAACCGCAGGAATCGGTTGCTTGGTGGGTGGAGTGGTCTTGGGTGGAGTGTTCGGAGGTTTTGGCGGTATCGCCCAGGAAGCAGTTGAAGGTGGAGATAACTATGGGCAGGCGGCACTCGAAGGAACGGTAAGCGGGGCTATTGGAGGCTTCGGCGGTGGCATCGCCGGCAAGCTGATCAAGTACCTGCCGCGTGGCTAGGAGGGCCGCAACATGTCGGGCTTTTGGATCACATGGACAGTCCTGCTGGTTATTGCAGTCGGCGCACTGGTGCTCGTTGGAGTGGGTGTCCAGCGAACAATTTCCACAGAAGGATGGCGCGACGGAAAGCTCCATCGCGGAGCCGGAGGGCGATGGTTCTGGAGTGGGATCATCGTCGCGTTGATCGACGGGGTGGCGCTGATCCTCCTTGTCCTGACGAACTAGGACGTGAGCGGCCTTTGACGGAGAAACCACGACATTCGGGCGTCGTGTCGGGGCAAGGGCGCATGGTCGATCAGGTGAAGGGGACTGGAAGGCCGCAATGTCTGCGAGCAAGTCCATCGTGAGCCCGATCATGCGGGTGAGTCGATTTCGCAAGAGTGGGGGGCCGATGGCAGCGCAGCCTGGTCGGAGCCCTCGCACTCAGCCCGAGTCGTGGATTCTCTAGGATCGACCCATGTCCACGACCATGCCCGGCTTCGGGACGGAGCGCATCACGCAGCTCGGCCTGCGCGACCGCGTCTACGACCGGGTGCTCGAGGTCCTGATGGGTCACGACGTCGAACCGGGCATGCGGCTGTCGATCGACGGCCTCGCTCGCTCGCTGGGGGTCTCGCCGACCCCGGTCCGCGAAGCCCTGGTGCAACTCGAACGCACCGGCCTCGTCACCCGTGAAGCGAACAAGGGGTACCGGGTCTCCCCGCCCCTGGCCGGCGACCAGCTCGAGGCCCTGTTCGACGCCCGGCTCATCGTCGAGAGCGGCGCCGTCGAACTCGCGGCCCGCGGCGACGTCGACGGCCTGCGCGAGCGGCTGGCGGCAGCGCTCGACGAGCAGGCGGCGGTGGCCGCCGAGGTCGCGTCCGTCGGTGCTGCGCACGCGCCGGAAGAGCTGATGGCCCGCTTCTTCCGCAGCGACTGGCAGTTCCACCAGCTGATCTTCGACGCGACACGGAACCCGTTCCTCGAGGAGATGTCCGAGATCATCACGACGCGCGTGCACCGCATGCGGCAGATCGTCGAGGGCGGCGGGGACGACACGGATCGTGCGGTCCAGGAACACCGGGCCATCCTGGAGGCGCTCGCTGCGGACCCGACGTCGGCCGTCGCCGCGATGCGGCTCCACATCGACGCCGTCCGGTTGCGTTCGCGCGCGGACGCGTCCCACACGAGCTGAGGCGGAGGGGTTGCGTTCCGGCGTCGTGCGAGTATCTTTCCTATAGGAAAGAGGTTCAAGGCTGAACCACCACGACATGCAAGGGAGCATTCCGTGACCACTCCACAGGACTGGGTCGACCAGGATTGGGACCCCACCACCTGGACGTCGGAGACCTGGCCGGTCGCCGCGTGCCTGCACGGGTTCGCGCAGGTCACCCGCGACGGGACGGCATTCCACGACGCCCCCGCCGAGGTGTGGGACGAGGTGTTCGGGCAGATCGAGGCCGTCGGCTTCTCGCTGGCCGAACTCGCTGACAGCCACATCCGGCCCGCTGACCTCGAAGCCTCGCGCCGCGACGAGCTGTTCGCCGTCGCGAAGTCGCACGGCATCGGGATCCCGTCGGTGCACCTGCAGCGCAAGAGCGTCATCCAGCCCGGGCACGAGGACGAGAACCTCGCTTACGCCCACCGCACGATCGACGCGGCGGCCGAGTGGGGCATGCAGGTGTTCTCGACCGGGCTGCACCAGCCGTTCACCGACGCCCAGAAGCGGGCGCTGTGGTTCTGGACGGCGCCGGGCCCGAAGGACCCCGACGACCCCGAGGTCTGGAACGCCGCGGTCAAGCGACTGCGGGAGCTCGGCGAGCACGCTGCGAGCGTCGGGCTGCCGATGGCGCTCGAGCTGTACGAGGACACGTACCTCGGCACTGCCGACAGCGCGGTCCGCCTGGTCGAGGAGATCGGGCTCGACAACGTCGGCCTGAACGCGGACGTAGCCAACCTCATCCGTCTGCACCGTCCGGTCGAGGACTGGCGGGAGCTGTTCGCGAAGACCATGCCGCACACGAACTACCTGCACGTGAAGAACTACACGCGTGACGAGGCCGGCGACGGCAGCTGGGCGACGAGTGCGCCGAGCACCATGGAGACGGGCCTCATCAACTACCGCCAGGTCCTGCGCGACGCCGTCGCCGACGGGTTCCGCGGGATCGTCATGACCGAGCAGTACGGCGGGGACAGCCTCGGCGTCTGCGCCACCAACCAGCAGTACATCCGATCCGTCCTCGCGACGACGAAGCTCGACGCGACGGCGACCCCGACTGCAGCAACCAGCACCGAAGGAGCAATCCGATGAGCACCCTCGACATCGCCGTCGTCGGGTCCGGCTACATGGGCGGCGGGATCGCCCAGGTCCTCGCCCTCGCCGGCCACACGGTCCGGATCGCCGACGTCTCGGCCGAGATCGCCCAGCAGAACCTGGAGCGGCTGCTCACCGAGACTGCGCAGTTCGTCGCCGACGGGCTGTTCCCCGAGGACGCCGTCGATCGGGTCCGCGCACACCTGAGCGCTGCCGAGTCGATCGAGGCCGCCGTCGCCGACGCGGACTTCATCGAGGAGGCCGTGCCCGAGAAGCTCGAGATCAAGCACGCGACGCTCCGCCGCATCAGCGAGGCCGCCCGCCCCGACGCCGTGATCGGCTCGAACACCTCGACGATCCTGATCGAGTCGCTGGCCGAGGCCGTCGTGGGCCCGGAGCGGTTCCTCGGCGTGCACTTTTCGAACCCGGCTCCGTTCATCCCCGGCGTCGAGCTCATCCCGCACCCGACCACCAACGAGCACGCGATCGAGGTCGGCGAGACCGTCGTCGCCGCGACCGGCAAGCAGTCGGCACGGGTGAAGGACTCGACCGGGTTCGTCCTGAACCGCCTGCAGTACGCGCTGTTCGAGGAGGCCACGAAGATCGCCGACGAGGGCATCGCGAGCCCCGACGACATCGACACCATCGTGCGGACCACGTTCGGGTTCCGCCTGCCGTTCTTCGGCCCGTTCGCGATCGCCGACATGGCAGGGCTCGACGTCTACGCCTTCTGCTTCGAGTCGCTGCAGACCCGCTGGCCCGAGCGCTTCGCCACCCCGCCGTCGCTGCAGCAGCACGTCGACGCAGGTGAGCTCGGCACGAAGTCGGGCGCCGGGTACCTCGAGGTGCCGGCCGACCGCACGCCCGAGCTCGTCGCCTACCGGAACAAGGCGTACGTCGCGATGCAGAAGCTCCTCGACGAGCTCGGCCCGGCACCGATCCACTGAGCCCGGAGCACGAACCATGAGCACGCAGAACCCCCAGACCGAACAGACCCGCACCGTCGTCCTCACCGGGGCCGCCTCACCGCGGGGCATCGGCCGCGCCACCGCCCACCACCTGGCCGAGGCCGGATGGGACGTCGGGATCGTCGACCTCGACCAGACGGCGAGCGAGCAGGTCGCCGCCGAGATCCGCGAACAGCACGGCGTGCGGGCCGTCGGTGTCGGTGCGAACGTCGCCGACGAGTCCGCCGTCCGTGCGGCCTTCGACACGATCGAGGCCGAACTCCGGCCGATCACCGCGCTCGTGAACCTGGCCGGGGTCTCGTCCGCGCACGCCTACCTCGACCTGCCCGAGGGGGAGTGGCACCGTGTGCTGTCGATCAACCTCGACGGCGTGCACTTCGCCAGCCTGCGGGCGGCGGAGTCGATGGTGCGGTCCGGCTACGGGCGCATCGTGAACCTGTCGTCGGTCTCCGCCCAGCGCGGCGGCGGCACCTTCAGCAAGACCCCGTACACGGTGGCGAAGGCCGGCGTGATCGGCCTCACCCGTGGTCTGGCACGCGAGCTCGGCCCACGCGGCGTCACGGTCAACGCGATCGCCCCCGGTCCGATCGACACCGACATCATGGGCGGCACCCTGTCCGAGGAGCGGAAGGCCGAGATGGCCGCCGACGGCGTGCTGCCGCGCATCGGCACCCCGCGGGACATCGCTGCCGCCATCGCGTACCTGATCAGCGAGGACGCCGGGTTCGTCACGGGCCAGACGCTCAACGTCGACGGCGGCCTGTACATGCACTAGGGCCAGCCGCCCGCGGAACGCGCGCCGACCGGGCGACGCGATCCGTGCCTCCCGTCCGGACGACCGAACCGACCGCCGGACGCCAGAACGACCGCACCGTGCTCGCAAAGGAGCGAACCCGTGTCACTACCCCCTGCCCCCGCGCTCGGGTCGACGAACGACCCCGGCCTGAAGTCCGCCATCGGCAAGGCGACGAAGCACCTCATGCCGATGCTCGTCATCCTGTACTTCGTCGCGTTCCTCGACCGCACGAACGTCGGCTTCGCCGAAGAGGCCCTGCGCGTCGACCGCGGTATCTCCGACGCCGCCTTCGCCCTGGGCGCCGGCATCTTCTTCATCGGCTACGCGATCTTCGAGATCCCGTCGAACCTGCTGCTCAAGCGGTTCGGTGCGCGCTTCTGGCTCGCCCGGATCGCCGTCACGTGGGGCATCGTCGCCGCACTGTTCGCCTTCACGACGAACGACACGATGTTCATCATCCTGCGGTTCATCCTGGGTGTGACCGAGGCCGGGTTGTTCCCGGGCGTGATCATGTACCTGTCCGAGTGGTTCCCGAACAAGGTGCGCGTGCGCATGTTCGCGATCTTCTACCTGGCGCAGCCGTTCTCGCAGATGATCGGCGCCCCGCTGTCCGGCGGCCTCATCAGCGTCGGTGACCAGGTCACCCCGTTCCACGGCTGGCAGGTCATGTTCGCCGGCGAGGGGATCCTCGCGGTGCTGGCCGGTGTCGCGGCCCTGGTGTTCCTGACGAACAGTCCACAGCAGGCGAAGTGGCTCGAACCGGGCGAGAAGGCGTCGCTCACCGCGGCCATGGAGCGCGAGGACACCGCTCGCACCGAGGACGGCCCGAAGGGCATCTGGCGCGCGATGGCGAGCGGGCGCGTCTGGTACTTCACGATCATCTACTTCTGCCTGCAGGTCGCCGTGTACGGCACGACGTTCTACCTGCCGCAGCAGGTGTCCTCGCTGCTCGGGCAGGACGTCGGCTGGCAGGTCGGGCTCGTGACCGCGATCCCGTGGCTCGTCGGACTCGTCGCCTGCTACCTGATCGGGTCGCGTGCGGACTCCGTCGGACGCCGTCGTCGCTGGGGCACCCTGTTCTACGTCACGACCGGCCTGTCGATCCTGGGCTCGGCGTGGGCGGGGGCGAACGGGCAGCCGGTGCTCGGCATCCTGTTCATCACGCTGGCCGTCGCGAGCTTCCTGTCCGTCGGCCCGATCACCTGGGCGTACCCGACGGCGTTCCTGACCGGTGCCGCAGCCGCCGCGGGCATCGGCCTGATCAACTCGCTCGGCAACCTCGGCGGGTTCGTCGCCCCGATCATGCGCACCGCGATCAACGAGGTGGTGCCCACCGACAGCGGTGCGTTCGGCATCGTCTCGCTCGGCGTCCTGGCGTTCGTCGCCGCGGTGATGATCTTCTGCACCAAGTTCTTCCGCGGGGCCAAGGCCGACGAGCTGCTCGACACCTCGCACGTCCGCACCACCGACCCGAAGGGCAGCAAGCGATGACCCGACTGTTCAACGACCCGGCGGACTTCGCCGACGAGGCGACCGACGGCTTCGTCGCCGCGAACGAACGGTGGGTGCGGAAGGTGCACGGCGGCGTCGCCCGCGCCACCACGAGCCCCGACGGCACGGTCGCCGTCGTGATCGGCGGCGGCTCGGGGCACTACCCCGCGTTCGGCGGACTGGTCGGACACGGCTTGGCCGCGGGTGCCGCGATGGGCAACCTGTTCGCCAGCCCCAGCGCCCAGCAGGTCACCGGCGTCGCGAAGGCCGCCGAGCACGGCGGCGGGGTGCTGCTCAGCTACGGCAACTACGCCGGTGACGTCCTGAACTTCGACGCCGCTGCCCGCACGCTCGAGGCCGACGGCATCCCGGTTCGGACGGTCCGCGTCACCGACGACGTGACGAGCGCCCCGGCCGACGACCGCGCAAAGCGCCGCGGCATCGCGGGTGACCTCTGCGTCTTCAAGGTCGCCGGCGCCG
This sequence comes from Curtobacterium flaccumfaciens UCD-AKU, assembly GCF_000349565.1. GTDB lineage: Bacteria > Actinomycetota > Actinomycetes > Actinomycetales > Microbacteriaceae > Curtobacterium > Curtobacterium poinsettiae. The sequence goes on along the minus strand of NZ_KB714628.1, from coordinate 299,538 downwards.
CCGCCGAGCGCGGGGACGACCTCGACACGGTCACCGCCGTCGCCGAGCGGGCGAACGACCGGACGCGCAGCTTCGGCGTCGCGTTCTCCGGGTGCGCGCTGCCGGGTGCCGAGGAACCCCTGTTCACGGTCCCCGAGGGCCGGATGGCGGTCGGCATGGGCATCCACGGCGAGCGTGGCATCGACGAGACGGACGTGCCCACCGCGGACGGCCTGGCCGAGCTGCTGGTGTGCCGGCTGCTCGACGAACTGCCCGACGGCGTGGCACTCGAGGGCCAGCGGGTGGTCCCGATCCTGAACGGCCTGGGCTCGGTCAAGTACGAGGAGCTCTTCGTCGTCTACCGCTCGGTGCAGCGGCGCCTGGCGGACGCCGGGGTCGTCATCGTGGAGCCCGAGGTCGGCGAACTCGTCACGAGCTTCGACATGGCCGGGGTCTCCCTGACGCTGTTCTGGCTCGACGACGAGCTCGAGGAACTCTGGGCAGCACCCGCGGACACCCCCGCCTACCGCAAGGGTGGTGCGGTCGCCGAGCAGCGCGTCGACCCGTCCACCGTGGCGGCGGACGCCGAGGGCGTCGGCATCGGCCCGGCGACCGACGAGTCACGCGCTGTCGCCGAGCAGGTCGCCGCCGGGTTCGCCGCGGTCCGCGCCGTCCTCGACGAGCACGCCGACGAACTCGGGCGCATCGACGCCGTGGCCGGTGACGGCGACCACGGCATCGGGATGCAGCGCGGATCGCACGCCGCCGACGTCGCGGCCGCCGACGCGGTCAGCCGCGGTGCCGGTGCCGGCACCGTCCTGCTGGTCGCCGCGGATGCCTGGTCCGACAAGGCCGGCGGCACGTCCGGTGCGATCTGGGGTGCCGCCCTGGAGGCACTGGGTCGCGTGGTCGGGGACGACTCGCGTCCGTCGGGTGCCACCGTCGCGCAGGGGGTCCGCGCGGCCACCGAGGCCGTGCTCGCGTTCGGCGCCACCGTCGGTGACAAGACGATGGTGGACGCCCTGGTGCCGTTCGACGAGGTGCTCCGCACCCGGCTCGACGCCGGGGCGGCGCTCGCCGAGGCCTGGGGCGACGCCGTCCGTGCCGCCCGCGAAGCCGCGGACGGCACGGAGTCTCTCGTGCCGAAGATGGGCCGGGCGCGCACGCACGCCGACCAGGCCGTCGGCACCGCGGACCCCGGTGCGCTGTCCTTCGCCCTCGTCGTGGAGACGGTCGCCCCGTGATCACCGTCGGGGTGTCGCTGAAGACGTACTTCTCGCACGCCCGGACGCTGTCGTGGGCGGCCGAGGTCGCGGACATCGCCCGGCGACACCCCGCGACGCTGTCGGGAGCGGCGACGCTGTTCGTGGCGCCGACGTTCCCGGCGCTCGTCCCGGTGCGTGACCTGCTCGCCGGCACCGGTGTGCAGCTCGCCGCGCAGGACCTGTCGTGGGCCGACGCGGGCGCGTTCACCGGCGAGGTCTCCGGCGCCGAGCTGCGGGAGATCGGTGTCGACCTGGTCGAGATCGGGCACGCCGAACGGCGTTCCCTGTTCCACGAGGACGACGCGACGATCGCGGGGAAGGTGCACGCGGCGTTCCGGAACCACCTGCGTCCGCTGGTCTGCGTCGGGGAGCCGGACCGGGCCTCCGATCCGACGGAAGCGGTGGCGGCGGTGACCGCGCAGCTCGACCGGGCCGTCTCCACCGCCGTCGCCGACGGGCTCGCCGGACCCCTGACCGTCGCCTACGAACCGGTGTGGGCGATCGGCGCCCCGGTACCCGCACCGGACGACCACATCGTGGCGGTGCTCGCCGGGATCGAGCAGCACCTCGCCACGCGGCCCGAGCTGCACGGCAGCACCGTGCTCTACGGGGGCAGCGCCGGGCCCGGTCTGCTCACCCGGGGGCAGGGGCGGATCAGCGGCCTGTTCCTCGGACGCTTCGCCCACGACCCGGCCGCGGTCGAGGCGATCCTCGACGAGGTCGCCGCGGACTAGTCCTCGCGGGTGCCCGCCAGCCCGTGGTCGTGGGCGTAGACGACGAGCTGCACCCGGTCGCGCAGTGACAGCTTGCCGAGGATGCTCGAGATCTGGGTCTTCACCGTCGACTCGGTGACGTACTCCTTCGTGGCGATCTCGGCGTTCGACAGGCCACGGGACGCCCACCCGAACACGACGCGCTCCCGCTCGGTCAGGGTCGCGAACTCCGGCGGCTGCGGTGCCGGGGCCCGTGCCACGTCGGTGCCGAACAGCTGCGCGAGGTCGTTCGGGGCGATGACCGAGCTGCCCTCGTGCACGGCACGCACCGCGGCGAACAGGAACGGCGGCGTGGTGTCCTTGAGCAGGAACCCGCTGGCGCCGAGCCGGATCGCGGTCGCCGCCGCAGGGTCGAGCCCGAAGGTGGTGAGCACGACGACGCGGGGCAGCGGACCCGGGACGGCGCCGGAGTAGAGCTGCCGGACGGTCTCCACGCCGTCCATGCCGGCCATCCGCATGTCGAGCAGCACCACGTCGGGCCGCACCTCGGGGATGAGCGCGAGCGCTTCGGCCCCGTCGGAGGCCTCACCGACCACACGCATGTCGTCCTGGGCATCGAGCACCACCCGGAGCCCCGCGCGGAACAGCGCCTGGTCGTCGGTGAGCAGGATCCTGATCGGTCCGGTCATCGGACGGGTCCCCCTTGGACGTCGAACGGGATGCGGGCGCGTGCCGTGAACACGTCGTCCAGCACGGCGGCGTCGAACGACCCACCGAGGGCGCCGAGGCGCGAGTCCATGCCGTCGATCCCGCGGCCCGAGCCGGCCGTGGTGCCGTCACCGGCGACGTTCTCGACCTCGAGCACCAGGTCGGCGTTCCGCCAGGTCTCCCGCACGACGACCGGGTTGCCGGGGGCGCCGTGGCGCAGGGCGTTCGTGAGCATCTCCTGCAGCACGCGGCGGGCGGCGGTGCCGGTGTCCGGGCGCAGGGCCAGCGGGACCCCGCGCACCGTGCGGTCGACGTCGACCCCGGCGTCGCGGATGCCCTGCACGATCTCCTCGAGCGAGCCCGGGCCGGTCGCCTCGGCGGAGCCGTCGATGTGGCCGAGGACCTGTCGGACCTCGACCAGGGAGCTGCGGGCGGTGCTCGCGATGGTGGCGCTGACCGCTCGGATGCGCGCCTCGTCGTCGAGGAACGGCACCGAGTCGGCCTGCGCGATGATGACCGCGAGCGAGTGGCCGACGACGTCGTGCACGTCCCGGGCGATGTCCGCGCGGATGCGTTCGGACTCAGCGACGTCGATCGCGCGGGTGGCGGTGGCCTCGGCCTCGGTGGCGACGGCCTCGGCACGTGAGGCTGCGGCCTCGGCATCGGCACGGCGCTCCGACTCGCGGTCGCGGGAGCGGAAGGCCCGGACGGCGACACCGCCCGCCCAGACCCCGAGCAGCGCGGTCACCGGGGCGGCCATCGCCAGGAACGCCTGGTCGCGGGGACCGTTGATGAGCACGAGGAACCGGAAGCCGGTCGACGCCAGGTAGACCGTCGCACCCGCTCCGGCGACGACCGCGAGCACACCGGAGACGACGACCTCGGTGCGGGTGCCGACGACCGCGGCGGTCCCGATCACGACGAACATCGCGAGGTCCACCAGCGACGGGCGCTCGCCGCCGCCGACCTGGATCACCCCGAGGACGACGACCATCGCCATCGCGGCCGACGGGGAGATGCGGCGCAGGGCGATCGCCACCGAGGCCGACAGCACCGCGGCGAGGCTCGCGTGCTCGAGCTCGAGGTCGATGGGCAGCAGGAAGACGAACGCCGCCAGGACCGCCCAGGCCACGTCGACGACGATCGACCGGGTGGCGAGCGGCCGGAGGAACCTGCCCCGTTCGGTCACGGCTCGATCATCGCATGCCGCCCACGCCGTGCAGCGCGGACCGACGTCACGCGCCCGCGGTCATGGCGGCGAGGGCGATGACGGTCGTGGTGACGATCGCGGCGCAGAGCAGCAGCGTGGCGATCGTGTGCTTCGTCGAGGACTCCATGTCACCAGACTCGTGGCGCGGAGTCGCCGGGGCATCGGGCGCAGGGGCGAAGCGCTTCGTCCCTGCGGGTGAAGCGAGGGGCGATCACCCGGTACTCGGGGATCAGACGACGACGGATCCCAGCTGCCGGTGCGCGATCGAGACGGACTCGCCGGACACCGCGTTCAGCGGCGACGACAGGAACGCGACGAGGTCGGCGATCTGCTGCGGTGTCGAGTCGCCGGGGCCACCTGGGCGGACCTCGGCGGACGGGGTGTCCGTCACGGTCCCGGGGTTGACGACGTTCACCGTGACCCCGGTGCCCGCCACGTCGTCGGCCAGGTTCTTTGCGATGACGCTCACCGCAGTGTTCCGGAGCGACGCCGTGATGTTGCCGGAGAAGTAGGCGTTCTGCCCGCTCACCACGACCACGCGACCGAATCCGGCCTCGCGCTGGGCGGGGAGCACGGCGTTCGCGACGCGGAGGAACCCGAGCGCCTTGCCGTCGATCGCGTCGAGGACCTGCTCCGGGTCGGACTTCCGGGCCGGGTCGAGGGTGCTCGCGCTCGGGGCAGCGGTCACGACCAGCACGTCGATGCGCCCGTGCCGCTCGAGGACGGCGGCGATGCCAACGTCCACCGACTCCTGCGAGGCGGTGTCGATCGGCACGCTGCCGTCGGAGTCCTCGGCGCTGCGGGAAGCGACGACGACGGTCGCCCCCTCGGTGCGGAGGCGGTCGGCGACGGCGGTACCGATGTACCCCTTGCCTCCGACGACGAGTGCGACACGGTTCTTGAGTTCGAGGTCCACGCGGCCACGCTATGCCGGGACGGTGCGGTCTGCCCGCCCGTCGCGCACCGGAGCCCCCACCCGATGGGGGCAGGAGCTCCGGTGGTCAGATCTTCGTCCAACGAACTTACTCTTGAGGAATCACAAGCAAGCCGTCAGGTGTGCATGCGGTGGGTATCGCAACGGAACGAGGTGGACATGGGCTCACGATCAGCTGGCAATGTCGCGACGATCATCGCCGCAGGGTGTTTGGTACTGCTCCTCGTCGTCGTCTGGCTCCGCGGACAGCAGTCGATCGGAGACGGGTTCGCGATCCCCGTCGTGTCCGTGCTCGTTCTCGGGTTCACCGGCTGCACGGTGTGGGCCGGGGTCGTCGCCTTGCGTCGACGCGGGAGAGGACGCTGACGCCCGTCTGCGCGATCTGGCTTTCCTTGAGGCGGCGCTGAGGCGGTCGCGCCGACCATCGCACACGGACCCGCTCGATCGACGGGCACCCGCTGGAGTGAAGGAGAGCCACGTGTACTTCCACAAGCAGGAACTGCAGTTCACGGCAACGCCCGACAAGCCCGACGCCGTCTACGCCCGCAAGCTGCAGGAGGTGCTCGGTGGCCAGTACGGGGAGATCTCCGTCGCCATGCAGTACCAGTTCCAGGCGTGGAACATGCACATCCCCGGCAAGTACCGCGACATGGTGTTCGGCATCGGCGCCGAGGAGATGGGCCACGTCGAGATGCTCGCGACGATGATCGCGCAGCTGCTCGAGAAGTCCCCGCTCGGCATCACCGAGGACGCGGTGCAGGACGACCCCACGGTCGCCGCGATCGTCGGTGGCACGGACGTCCAGCACGCCATCGTCGCCGGTGCGGGCGCCCGTCCAGTGGACAGCAACGGCAACCCCTGGCAGGGCTCGTACATCACCGCCAGCGGCAACCTGCTCGCCGACTTCACGGCGAACGAGAACGCCGAGATGCAGGGCCGTGTGCAGGCCGCCCGGCTCTACCACATGACCGACGACCACGGCGTGCGGGACCTGCTGTCCTTCCTCATCGCCCGCGACACGATGCACCAGAACATGTGGGCGACCGCCGCCGCTGAGCTGCGCGAGCAGGGCGTCGAGGGCTTCCCCGTGCCGAGCAACTTCCCGCAGTCGAAGGAGAACCAGGAGGTCAGCTACCAGTACCTCAACTTCTCCGACGGTGCCGAGGCGAAGAACGGCCCGTGGGCGAGCGGCCCCTCGTTCGACGGCAAGGGCGAGTACTCGTACCACGACGGCCCCACGACCTCGGTCCCGATGCCCCCGCCCACCCACCCCGACGTCCGGCTGTACGGCACCACCGAGCTGCCGAACGTCGTCGAGAAGACGGCCGGCCTGGTGCAGGACACGCTGCACAAGGAGTAGTCCCGCAACCCACGGAACGACGGGAGGCCCGGCGCACGACGTGCACCGGGCCTCCTGTCCGTCAGGTGGTCACCGCACCGACGGGGCGGACCCGCCCACGGTCATCAGCGCCCCCGTCTCGGGTTCTTCGTCGCGCGGTGCCTCGAAGATGCCCGAGTAGGCGCGGACCGCGCTCCACCCTGCGATCAGCAGGGCCGTGCCGAGCACCGACGCGACCCAGGGCGCCAGGAGCGACTGCTCGAGGAGCCGTGGAGCGGCGAGCCAGGCCAGGAACGTGCCGGTCAGGCTGCCGGTGGCCCCGAGGAGCACGGCGGTGCGCCGGTCCAGGCTCGTCAGTGCGAGCGCCGCGGTGACGACGAGGACCGCGACCACCGCGTGCAGCAGGACGGACGTCATCGCTCAGCTCCTCACTCGGCGGCGGTGCCGGAACCGGCGGCACCGGAACCGACCGCGAGCTGCTCGGACCCGCCACCGACGGTGACGGCGATCTTGCGCGGCTTCGCGGACTCCTTGACCGGGATCGTGACGCTGAGCACGCCGTTGTCGTACCCGGCGGTGATGCGCTCGGCGTCGAGGCCGTCGCCGAGCGTCAGCTGCCGGACGTACGTGCCGGGCTGGCGCTCACGGGTGAGCCACTGCGAGCCCTCGGGCGCGCCCAGGGTGCGCTCGGCGCGGATGGTCAGGACGGAACCGTCCACGTCGATGTCGACGGAGCCCGGGTCGATGCCGGGCAGGTCGACGTCGAGGACGTAGTGGTCCCCGGTGCGGTACAGGTCCATCGGCATCGAGCGCGGGCCGGCGGCGGTGCCGAGGAGCGAACCCGCGAGTCGGTCGAGCTCGCGGAACGGATCGAAGTTCATCGTCATCGAAATCAACTCCTTCGTGGTTCTCGTTGAGTCCCCTCGACTCAACTGCCACCGTTTTAGCACTCGACCCTGGCGAGTGCCAAAAGAACGCTCAGAGGACGCCGAGAACCACGCAGCGCGCAAAACGTACACAGCGCGAATGGTTCGTTGAACTGACCGTTCACTGTGTGAAAGAGTTCAGCCGTCCGAACGGGACACACGGCAAGCAAGAAGGGCGGGACAGGACATGCACAGCACGTACTCCGGGATGCCTCGGGTCGCGACGATCGGCAGCAGCCACACGCGCGTCGGCCTCACCGACCCGGCGGTCATCGACGCGTACGTCGCGCGTCGCATCCAGGACCCCTCGCTGCTCGCCGGTCGCTCCGAGCCGTCCTACGCGGACTTCTTCACCACGCCTGCCGTATAGCAAGGAGCGCATGACCCCATGCCGTTGACCGTCGTCCGTCGAGAGCACGTCCACCTCTACACCCGCGAACCCGAGTCGCGGGCCGCGAAGACCGCCGTCGACGCGTTGCTCCGCCTGCAGCACGCCGAGGACCAGCAGATCGAGTCCGCCCGCATCGAGAGCGGCCTGACGAAGAACGAGTTCCTCGCCGTCCGGTACCTGCTGCAGGCGCACCGGGACGGCCGGACGACGGGCCCGAAGGACCTGGCCGTCATGCTCGCCGTCTCGAACGCGTCGGTCACCAAGATCGTCGACGGGCTCGTGCAGAAGGGGCTGCTGTCCCGCGCGGCGCACCCCACGGACCGCCGTGCGCAGGTGCTCGCCCCCACGGACCAGGCCACCGAGAAGATCGACGCCTCGTACGCACGGTTCCACGAGGCCGTCGTCCAGGTGCTCGAGCAGCTGCCCGACGCGGACAACGCCGTCCTCGCCGACTCGCTCACGAAGATCGTCGACGCGCTCGCCGCGGGCTCGCCCGCGCCGGTCGACGAGTACACGGTCGACGACCAGGACTGACGCGAGCGCGCCCGGCTGACGCGACCCGACGGGTGCGGCGCGACCGCGATGCGGACGGGAGGCCCGTGGTGCGCCCGCCACGGGCCTCCCGTCCGACGGTGGCGTAAAAACCTTCCAACGGTAAGTTGGGTGCATGACCCACCCCGCGGACGACGCCGACGCGGCCCAGCCGCGCCGCGGCGGGTACCGCAAGGGCGCCGAGCGGCGCACCCAGATCCTCGACGAGATGATCCGCATGGTCGCGGAACAGGGGGTCGACGCTTCGTCGCTCCGTTCCGTGGCCGAGGCCCTCGGGATCACGCACGCGGCACTCCGCCACTACTTCCCGAGCCGCGACGAACTGCTGCTCGCCGTCTACCGGGAGCACGAGGTCCGCGAGCAGGGCGCACCCGACCGGATGAAGTCGGCGATCGGCGACATGCGCGAGAGCGCGTCGCGCAACCGTGCCGTGCCGGGGCTGGTGCAGCTGTACACGACCCTCGCCGCCGACGCGGTGCAGGAAGGCCACCCGGCCACGCGCGACTTCATGCGCGAACGCTTCGCCCGGCTGCGCGCCGAACTCGCCGTGCTCATCGAGGCGGACCAGGCGAGCGGACGGATCCGCACCGACCTGGACCCGGTCGACCTGGCGAGCCTGAGCATCGCGGCGTCCGACGGGCTGCAGGTGCAGTGGCTGCTCGACCCCGACGCCGTCGACGGTGAACGGGTGCTGCGGCTGCTGGAGCAGCTGGTCCCGCCGGTGCGCTGAGCGGCCAGGGGTACGCCCAGACTGCCGGTGGCACAGCGACCGGCCGGTAGAAGGGCAGCATGACCACTTCCACGCGCACCCCGCTCGGCGTCACGCTCGTCGACGGGGGCGCCAACGTCGCCCTGTTCTCGAGCACCGCCGAGCGCGTCGAGTTCTGCACCTTCGACGACGACGGCACCGAGCACCGCACCGAGCTCCGCAACCGCACCGGCTACACCTTCCACGACGTCGTCCCCGGGGTGAGGGTCGGCACCCGCTACGGCTTCCGCGTGCACGGCGCGTGGGACCCGGCGAACGGCCTCCGCCACAACGGCGCGAAGCTCCTGCTCGACCCCTACGCCACCGCGATCGACGGCGAGTACGAGTGGGGCCAGGCGCTCTTCGGTCACGACATGAACGAGCCCGAGCAGATCGACGAGACCGACTCGGCCAGCGCGATGCCCAAGTCCGTCGTCGCCGACCGGTCCTTCGACTGGGACGGCGACAGCCTGCTGCGGACCCCGCTCGCCGACACCGTCGTGTACGAGGTGCACGTCAAGGGCTTCACGAAGCAGCACCCGGACGTCCCCGAGGAGATCCGCGGCACCTACGCCGGCATGGCCCACCCGGCGGCGTTCAAGCACCTGACCGACCTCGGCGTCACCGCGGTCGAGCTGCTGCCGACGCACCAGTTCGTGCAGGACTCGACGTTGCTCGACAAGGGGCTCCGCAACTACTGGGGCTACAACAGCATCGGCTTCTTCGCGCCGCACGACGAGTACTCGTCCTCGGGCACCGCCGGACAGCAGGTCGCCGAGTTCAAGTCGATGGTCAAGGCCCTGCACGCCGCGGGGCTCGAGGTCATCATGGACGTCGTCTACAACCACACCGCCGAGGGCAACCACATGGGCCCGACGCTGTCGTTCAAGGGGATCGACAACCAGTCGTACTACCGGCTGGTCGAGGGTGACGAGGCGAACTACTTCGACACCACCGGCACCGGCAACAGCCTGAACGTCGGACACCCGGCAGCGCTCGGCCTGATCATGGACTCGCTCCGCTACTGGGTCGAGGAGATGCACGTCGACGGCTTCCGGTTCGACCTGGCCACGACCCTGACCCGCCAGGACGGCGAGGCCGAGAAGCACTCCGCGTTCCTCGACATCATCCATCAGGACCCCGTGCTGCGCGAGGTCAAGATGATCGCCGAGCCGTGGGACACCGCCGGCTACCAGGTGGGCGGGTTCCCGGCCGACTGGTCCGAGTGGAACGGCAAGTACCGCGACGACCTGCGCGCCTTCTGGCGTGGTGACGAGGGTGCGCTCGGCGACGCCGTCCAGCGGGTCCTGGGCAGCCCGGACGTCTACGAGGGGTCGCGCCGCTCACCGCTCTGCTCGGTCGACTTCGTGACCGCCCACGACGGTTTCACCCTGGCCGACCTGACGATGTACGCCGACAAGCACAACGAGGCCAACGGCGAGGACAACAACGACGGCGAGAGCGACAACACCTCGTTCAACGGCGGCATCGAGGGCCCGACCGACGACGGCGCGGTGAACGACTACCGCGACCGGCAGCGCCGCAACTTCCTCGGCACCCTGCTGCTCTCCGCCGGCGTCCCGATGATCCTGGGTGGCGACGAACTCGCCCGGTCGCAGGGCGGCAACAACAACGCGTACTGCCAGGACGACGAGATCTCGTGGTTCGACTGGGCCGCCGCCGACCAGGACCTGCTCGCCTTCACCACGGCGGCGATCGCGTTCCGTCGGCAGCACCGGGCGCTGCGTCCGGAGTGGTTCCGCACCGCGCCCGGTGACTCGGAGTCGACGGTGAGCGTGCTCCGCGCCGATGCCGCCGGGTTCGAGGACGGCGACTGGGCGGACGGCGGCAACCGGGCCGTGACGCTCGTGCTGCACCAGGGGGACGACACCGTGGCCGTGCTGCTGAACGCGTCGGGCACCACGGTGGAGTTCACGCTGCCGGAGCGTCCGGGCGGCGGCAACTGGTCGCTCGGGCTGTCGAGCGACCCCGACCAGGCCGTGGTGGGCGACGCGGCGACGCTGCTCGTGCGCGACGCGTCCTTCACCGCGCTGGTCTGACGCGGGGCGCGGCGCTCGCGCGGGCTCGCTCGCGCGGCTTCGCTTGGTGAGCAGAAATGGTCGGGTTCCCGGTGGGGACCCGACCATTCCTGCTCACGAAGTGGTGCTCGTGGTGCGCGCGGCGCTCCTAGGCGTTCGCGCCCGCGGTCAGCACGGCTGCCGCGGGGTCGAAGTCCTCGGGCAGCGGCGGGATCGCGTCCACGGTCGACGTGATGTCGACGGCGGACCCCGACTCGGCCGCGTCACGGATGCCGAGCAGGACGTCGAGCACGTGCAGCGCGACGGCGCCGGAGGCACGCTCGGGGCGGTCCTCGGCGATGGCGCGGGCGAGTTCGACGACACCGGTGCCACGACCCCAGGTGGAGCCGACCGCCTCGAGCGTCTCGGGCTCGTCCTGCCCGTAGCGCCAGAGCTGCGACGAGCCCTCGAAGGTGTTCGGGTCGGGCAGCGAGATCGTGCCGAGCGTGCCGTTGATCTCGACGAAGCCCATGCGGGGCAGGGCGTGCTGGAACGAGAACGTCGACTGTGCGGACTGCCCGCCGGCGAACTCGATCAGGGCCGCGTGGTGCGTCGGGACCTCGACCGGGAACGTCTCGCCGGCGCGGGGGCCGGACGCGATCGTGCGACGGTCGAGCGACTTCGACGAGACGGCCTGCACGCGCGAGGCGGTGCCGAACGCGTGCACCAGGGTCGTCACGTAGTACGGGCCCATGTCGAACAGGGGACCGGCACCGGTGGCGAACAGGAAGTCCGGGTTCGGGTGCCACGCCTCGGGTCCGGGGACGTGGAACAGCGTGGTCGCGGAGAGCGGCTCACCGATGTCGCCGCGGGCGATGGCACGGAGCGCCGTCTGGATGCCCGCGCCGAGCACGGTGTCCGGAGCGGTCGCGACGCGCAGGCCCTTGGCCTTCGCCGACTCGAGCACCGCCGCGGCCGACGCGTGGTCGGTGGCGATCGGCTTCTCGCTCCAGACGTGCTTGCCGGCGTCGATGATCTGCTGGTCGACCTCGGCGTGTGCGGCCGGGATCGTCAGGTTGATCACGATCGAGATGTCGTCGCGGGCGAGGAGCTCCTCGACCGTGCCGGACGCGGCGACGCCGTACTCCGCCGCCTGGGCAGCAGCGCGGTCGAGCAGCACGTCGGCGACGAAGCGGACCTCGACGTCGGCGAACTTCGTCAGGTTCTCGAGGTACTGCGTGGAGATGTTGCCGGCACCGATGATGCCGATCCCGACGCGGCTCACTTGTCGTTGTCCTTGAGCCAGGTGAGGGACTCGGTGATGCCCTCGAAGACGTCGCCCTTGTACGCGTCGAACTCGACCACGCGGATGGCCTCGGGTGCGGCGGCGAGGATGGCGGCCACGTCGACGTCGCCCTGGCCGGCGGGGGTCTGGTTCTCGAAGGCGCGCTGCAGTGCCTCGGGCACGATCAGGGCGCTCTCGGACGAGGGCAGCGCGGTGCGGATGTCACCGTCGACCTTGCCGTCCTTGACGTGGATCGCGACGACGCGGTCGCCCAGGCCCGTGAGCACGGTGGGGGCGTCGGCGCCACCGACGGTCGCCCAGAAGGTGTCGACCTCGAGGACGGTCTCCGGCGACAGCTGCGACACGAACAGGTCGTAGACGGTGCGGCCGTCGACCTTGTTCGTGAACTCCCACTGGTGGTTGTGGTACCCGAACTGCAGGCCACGGCCGGCGGCCTCGGCGGTCAGCTCGTTGACGCGCTCGGCGATCTTCGCGACGTCGTCGGCGGTCTGCCAGCGGTCGGTCGGGATGAAGGGGTCGATGACGGTGTGGATGCCGAGGCGCTCGGCGGCGTCCCAGATCGGCGCGGTGTCCTCGGCGTCGATCACGGCGACGTGGCCGGACGGAGCCTTGAGGCCGGTGGCCGCGAACGCACGCTCGAGGTCGGTGGCGCGCTCGACGAACGCGTAGGGCTCGACGTTCTCGTACCCGATCTCGGCGACACGGGCGATGGCCTTGTCGAGGTCTTCGGCGATGGCGTCGCGCAGCGAGTACAGCTGCACAGAAGTGGTGGGCATTGCAGAGGCTCCTTCGATCCTGTCTGGGTGTCGCGGCCCGTCGAGGAGCGATGCTCCGCGGCGAGATCGATGACGACGCTACCCCAAAAACCACCCGGTGTGTAGTTTTTGCTGCCCCGTGCGACGCGGTCCGGATCGTCTGCCCGTCACGGCCCGTGACGTGCCCGGTGTTGCAGACGACACCTGTCGATGTATGCTCGCGTCGGAAAAACCTTGCCGAGCAAGGTTTTCATCGACTCAAGGAGGCGTCATGAGCACACCCGAACCCGGCAGCCCGGCACTGCTCAACCCGGAAGAGGGCATCACCCAGCCCGTCAGCACGGTGAAGGTGGGCATCGGCTACCAGATCGCCCTGTTCCTCGGGCAGTTCGGCCTCTTCGTCGCGCTCATGGCCCCCGTCTACGTGAGCATGCAGCTCAAGGCGCAGGCCCTGGTCGGCGACGACGCCGCGAACGTCATCGGTTCGGTGCTGCCGATCGGCGCGTTCGGTGCGCTCATCATGAACCCCCTGGCTGGCGCCCTGTCCGACCGCACCCGCACGCGCTGGGGCCGTCGTCGCCCCTGGCTGCTCAGCGGTGTCGTCGTCTTCGCGATCGCCCTCGCCTGGATCGCCTACTCGCCGGACGTCCTCAACCTGACGCTGGCCTGGCTGCTCGCCCAGCTCGCCGCGAACGCCACCCTCGCCACCCTGCTCGCGAGCTTCGCCGACAACGTGCCGCAGCTGCAGCGTGGCCGGTCCTCGAGCATCATCGCGCTGGCGCAGAACATCGCCGTGCTCGCCGGCACGTACCTGTCGGTCTTCTTCGTGGCGAACCTGCCCGTGCTGTTCATCGCGCCGGGCATCCTGGCGATCATCCTGGTGGCCGTGTACGCCGTGGTGGCCCGGGACGACCTGCCGACCTACACGCTCAAGAAGTTCACGTTCCTGAACCTCGTCGCGTCGTTCTGGACGAACCCGGTCAAGAACCCGGACTTCGCGTTCGCCTGGTGGTCGCGCTTCCTCATCATCCTGGCGACGTTCATGTTCACGACGTACCGCCTGCTCTACATGCAGGAGCACATCGGCATCGAGAAGCCGAAGGACGCCACGGCCGCCGTCGCCTTCGGTGTCCTGCTCTACACGATCGCGCTGCTGATCAGCGCGGCGCTGTCCGGCTGGGCCTCGGACAAGCTCGGTCGGCGCAAGGTGTTCGTCGGTGGATCGACGGCCATGTTCGCGGTGGGGCTCGTCGCGCTCGCACACGCCGACACGGTCACCGGCTTCTACGTCGCCGAGATCATCATGGGCTTCGCCTACGGCATCTACTCGGCCATCGACACGGCGCTCGTCGTCGACGTGCTGCCGAACGCCGACCGGCCCGGCAAGGACCTCGGTGTCATCAACATCGCGAACGCGTTGCCGCAGTCGCTCGCTCCGGCGATCGCCCTGTTCTTCCTGAAGGTCGGGTCCGACGGAGCAGCCGACAACTACGAGCTCATGTGCTGGGCCGCCGGTGCGATCGCCCTCATCGGCGCACTCGTCGTGATCCCCATCAAGCGGGTGCGGTAGCGCCCGTCGTAACGCGACCAGAAGACGGACGGGAGGCCCGTGGCGACGCCGCCACGGGCCTCCCGTCCGTCTGCCTGGTTGCGTCAGCGGCCCCCGATAGCGTGATCCCCATGCTCGCCGCCGCCCCAGCCCCGTTCGACACCCCCGCCGGCCGCATCATCGGGACGGTCGACGGGGACGTGGTGCGGGTGCTCGGGATCCCGTACGCGCAGGCCGAACGGTTCGCCCCACCGCAGCCGATGCCACCGTTCGAGGGCGAGCTGCACGCGTCCACCCCGTCGCCGGTCGCGCCGCAGCCGCACGAGGAGTTCGTCGACCTGCTGCTCAACCCGATCCAGGGCATCGAGGTCGACGAGCACTGCCAGCGACTCTCCATCACGCTGCCCGCCGACGTCCGTCCGGGCGAGCAGCTGCCCGTGATGGTCTGGATCCACGGCGGTTCGTACGTCATCGGCGGCGGTGACCTGCCGATCTACGACGCCCGCGACCTGGTGACCGAGCAGCGCGTGATCGTGGTGTCGGTCACGTTCCGGCTCGGCGTCCTCGGGTTCCTCGGCGACGGTGACACGATCCCGGCGAACCTCGGGCTCCTCGACCTGGTCGAGTCGCTGCGCTGGGTGCGCGCGAACATCGCGGCGTTCGGCGGCGACCCCGACCTGGTCACCGTCTTCGGGCAGTCGGCCGGCGGGGACGCGGCCGCGCACCTGATGATCAGCGCCGGCGCCGAAGGGCTGTTCCGCCGCGCGATCATCCAGAGCGCACCGCTCGGGCTGTCCCGTCGTCGTGCGCGGATGAACCGGGCCATGGTCCGGGCGGTGGGCAGCGTGCACGCCGACACCCCGCTCGACGACCTGCTCGACCGCCAGGCGCTCGGCACCCGGGCCGCCGCACCCTACGGTCTGGCCGCCGGCATGCCCTTCGGCACCCAGTACGGGTTCGCCCCGCTGCCCGCCGAGCGCGACCTGGACGCCGCGTGGAGCCGCGTCGCACCCGACGTCGACGTGCTGATCGGGTCCGGCTCGGACGAGGCCGGCATGTACGTGCCGCTCGTGCCCGGGCTGCGCCGGGTGACCCGCTCGCGCGTGCTGCGGTCGGCCCTGCGGTGGTGGGTCGTGCGCCCGCTGTCCGACGTCATCTACGGGCGCGATGCCCGACGGTTCACCGAGCGGCACCGACGTGCGGGTGGCCGCGCGACCTCGTACCGACTGCACCGCGGGGTGACGAGCGCCCCGACCGGAGCCGTGCACATGAGCGACCTGCCGCTGCTGCTCGGCGGGCGCGAGGCCTGGGCCGGCACCCGCTTCGTCCCCGAGCGCGACTGGCCCGAGGTCGAGCGCCGCGGCCGGGCCTTCCGGGCGATCTGGGCCGACTTCGCCCGCACCGGCGAGGTCCGTGCGCCCGACGACGAGACCCTGACCTTCGACCGCGGCTGACCCGCGGGCACGGCCCGTGGCGGCGGCGACTCGCGCCTCCCGGCCCGCGGGGTGGTCGCGACACACCGCACGGGGTGCGTCGCGTGGTCACGTTCCGTCGTCTGCGGGCGGCGGGGCCGACGGTCTGTGACCGCCCGGCGTGCGGACCGCGGGGGGGTCGTGACCGGTCAGCGGGCTGGTGGAGCGTCCGCCGGACCCCGGACCCCGGACCCCGGTCCACGGCTTGGAGGCCCGGCGCGGCTGGCAGACGTCGGTGCACCCACCTGGCATGGTCGGCCCATGGAGTACACGGACTACGACACCCGGCTCGCCGCCTACGGCGTGATCACGGACGGTGACCGCGTGCTCCTGGCGAAGCTGCGCCAGCCCGACGCGGGCACGTGGACGCTGCCGGGCGGCGGGGTCGAGTTCGACGAGACCGTCGAGCAGGCCGTCGTGCGCGAGATCCGCGAGGAGACCGGGTACGAGGCCCAGGTCGGTGCCCTGCTCGGGGTCCGGCACCACATCGTCCCCGCAGAGCGCCGCATCCACGCCAACGGCCGTCCGATGAAGGCCGTGCAGGTGGTGTTCCGGGCGACGATCACCGGGGGAGCCCTGCGGCACGAGCTCGACGGCTCGACCGACGAGTCGCGGTGGATCCCCGTCGCCGAGCTCCCGCACCACCGCCACGGCCTGCTCGTGCCGATCGCCCTCGGCTGGGCGGGTGCCCTGTCCCGCTGACCGCTGGCGTCATCCCACGCGCAGCACCGCGAACTGCGGTGGGACCGCGGTGGGTTCCGGGGGCTGGACACCCCACCCGAGGTTGCGGAGCGACTGCGCCGTCTCTGCCGGGAACTGCCGAGCGGTTGCCTCGGCTTCTGCGCGACGCCAACGACTGCGGAACCCCTGCACCGCGTCCCGCCACGTCGGCAGAGCGTCCACGCCGCACTCGACGATGACGAACTCGACCACGTCGGCGAGGCTCGGCCGGAAGTGCGGGCCGCCGAGCGGGAAGTGCAACGAGGACAACCGTGCCGCATCCCGTCGGCCCGAGCCGTGATCGCGCGCTCGGGCGAGCAGCGAACTGAACGCTCCGCGCTCGGCGTGCAAGTGCCAGTGCGACCGGGGCGTGGCCGTCAACGCCTCCTGGAACTCGAAGCGGACGAGTGGTTGCCGTTCGTCCGCGAGCAGAACGGCGTACCTGCTCTCGCTGACCACGAGAGCATCGAGGTGATCGACCCATCGGAACCGCATCCACGGGGCCAGGTCCGCGGTGTGCACATCGCCCACGGTCAAACGGACCGGGGTACCCCTTCCGGTCGCGGCGACTGACTGCATGATGAAGGTTCCACTGCGCTCGTCGAGGGCGTAGTCGATCGACGCACCGTGCTCGGGCAGGGCTCCGTCCAGGAGCGCTTGCGCGATCGTCGCCTGGCGCCGCGCCGCCGACGCGGCCTGCTCGTTCATCGCTCACCCAGCAGGGCGGAGATGCTGTCGAGCCAGTTCTGCGTGAGGTACTCGTCGGTGAACAGGTCGCGCCACTGCTCGGTCGGGGCGAACTCCCGATCGTCGAGGTTCCACTCCGCGCGGACCCGCGCCCGCTCCGCCAGGAGTTCCTCGCGGGTCCACTGCCGTCCCAGCACCTTCGTCATGGCCGTCCTCTCGTCGGTGAGAGGACGGTAGGACGATCAGCAGCGCCGACGCGAGCTTTCGGAATGCAACATGTTCACTCCTCGATGACGCTGAGGACGTTGCCCGACGGGTCGGTGAACCAGGCGATGAGCGGCCCGCCCTGCCGGTTCACACCCCGGTCGTCGGTCATCCCCTCGTACTGCAGGAACACGACACCCTTCGCGGTGAGCTCGTCGACCGCGGCGTCGATGTCCGGCACCGGGAAGTTGAGCACCGTGAAGGCCGCCGGTTCGTGACCCGGACCCTTCGGGTAGACGAGCACCTGGTGGCCACCGCCGAGCTGCAGGAAGAGCATGCCGTGGTCCTCGGTGACCTCGATCCCCAGGACGTCCTCGTAGAACGCCTTCGCCTCGGGCACGTCGCGCACCGAGTACCCGCTGAACGCCGTCGTCGCATCGACCATGCGGCAAGTGAACCACCGCGGTCCGGCGTCGGTGCGCTCTGCGAGGATGAAGCCGTGAGCGACTCCGGCACGACCGTCGACCAAGCCGTCGAGCGCGCGGTCGAGCTGGCCGCAGGCAGCGACCGCACCGTGCTCGGGATCGCCGGAGCACCGGGTGCCGGCAAGTCCACGCTCGCCCGCCGCATCGTCACCGCCGTCGACGAACGCCTGGGCGCGGGCACGGCGGTGCAGGTCCCGATGGACGGCTTCCACCTGTCGAACGCGGCGCTCGACGCCCTCGGCCGGCACGACCGCAAGGGTGCGGCGGACACCTTCGACGCCGACGGCTACGTCGCACTCGTCCGCCGGCTCGTCGCCGCCGACGAAGACGTGGTGTGGGCACCGGACTTCGACCGCCGCGTGGACGAACCCGTTGCGGGCAGCATCGCGGTGCCCCGCGCCACCCGGCTCGTGGTGTCCGAGGGCAACTACCTGCTCGACGACACCGCTCCGTGGTCGGCGCTCCCCGTACTCTTCACCGAGACCTGGTTCTGCGCCGTCGACGACGACGTCCGGCTCGACCGCCTGGTCGGACGGCACATGCGGCACGGCCGCGACCACGACGCCGCGCGCGCGTGGGCGGTCCAGGTGGACGGCGTGAACGCGGCGAGGGTCGCACCCACGGTGATCCGGGCCTCCAGGACGGTGTGGACGTGACCACCGACCGACGCGACCCCACCGCCGACCACCGCCACACGACGACGAACCGACACCGACACGAGGAGCGACCATGACCATCGCCATCACCGGAGCCACCGGCAACATCGGGGGCGCCGTGAGCGCGGCGCTCGCCGCGGACGGCGTGCCGTTCCGGATGCTCGTGCGCGACGCCACGCGTGCGCCGGAGCTGCCCGGTACCGAGGTCGCGGTCGCGACCTTCGCCGACGTCGACGCGAGCCGGACGGCGCTCCAGGGCGTCGACGTGCTGCTCATGGTGTCCGCCGCCGAGGCCCAGGACCGCCTCGACCAGCACCGGGCCTTCGTCACCGCGGCGGCCGACGCCGGCGTGCGGCACGTCGTCTACACGTCGTTCCTCGGCGCGGCTCCCGACGCGACCTTCACGCTCGGACGCGACCACTGGGCGACGGAGCAGGCGATCCGCGAGAGCGGGATGGCGTTCACGTTCCTGCGGGACAGCTTCTACCTGGACTTCGTCGAGGACCTGGTCGGCGAGGACGGCGTGATCCGCGGCCCGGCCGGCGACGGCGCCATGGCGGCGGTCGCCCGGGCCGACGTGGCCCGCGTCGCGACCGCGGTGCTGCACGACCCGGACGCGCACCGCGACCAGACGTACGAGCTGACCGGCCCCGAGGCGATCACCCTGGCCCAGGCGGCCGCGATCGTGTCCGAAGTCCGCGGCCGCACGGTCAGCTACCACCCCGAGACCCTCGACGAGGCGTACGCATCACGTGCGCAGTGGAACCCGGAGCCGTGGCAGGCCGACGCCTGGGTGAGCACCTACACGGCCATCGCCGAGGGTGCGCTCGCCCACGTGTCCGGCGACGTCGAACGCATCACGGGACGCACGCCGATGTCCCTGCGCGAGGTGCTCGCCGCGCGCTGACGCGTGGTGGCCGCGGTGGCTGTGGTGGCCGTGGTGCACTCCGGGTCCGACGGACGGGCCGGGCAGCCCGCAGTGCCACACGGTCCAGGTGATGCCGTTCGCCCGGCGCGGCTGCATCGGCAGGCGTGCGTGCCGGGTGCCGTGGGACAGTGCTCGGCAGCCGCCGGCCAGCGCGGCACGCAGGACCGGGTCGGTGCGGGGCGCGTGGGCCTCGACGACGAGCATGCGCAGTCCGTCGGCGATCCTGCGACGGATCTGGTGCGTCGTGAAGACGGGCACGGTGCCCGAGAACCCGCCGTCCGTCAGCACCGGCAGCCCGGTCGCGTCGATCACGGGCGCGGAGATGTGCCACGTGTCCGTCAGGAACAGCGGTTCGTCGTGCCGGTACCCCTCCAGGCGTCGCGCGGTCGCGACGAGCCGACTGAGGGCACGCGGGTACGGGGTCGATCCGCCCCACGGGTCCGGGCTCGACACGTGGAACACGTCCGGGGTGCCGGCCGGGATCGGCCAGCGCGCGGGCCACGGCCCGACGGATGCGTCGACGCCGCTGCCGTCGCGTGTTGCGTCGAGCGCCTGCAGTGAGAACGCGGCCGGTCCGGCGACCAGGGCGAGGCCGGCTGCGAGCGCGATGGTCGTCCGGGAGGCCCGGTGCCAGCCCGGCCCGCGGGTCGCCTCCCAGCGGGGTCGCCAGCACAGCGCCGCCACGCTGGCGACGACGGCAACCGTCGCGACGGTGATCGCGGGCCCGGCGAGCACGCGTGGCATCGCGGTGCCCTGGGCGAGGAACACCACCCAGCCGAGCTGCGCCACGGCGAGGACGACGGGGAGCGCCCGGAGTGCCCGGGACTGCGCCCGGACCAGGCCGACCGCACCGCGCCACCCGAAGGCCGCGAGCAGGGCGAGCTGGACGCCGATCGCCGCGACGTAGGCGGTGTGCGGCACCGCGGCCACCGACAGCACGAGCGCCGCGGTACCGAGCCAGACGACCAGGACGGCCAGGGTGGCGGCTCCGGCACGGGTGTCGAACGCGTGCCCGAAGGGGGTGCCGGCGGTGTCGTGGGCTGTGCGTGTCGACGCCGGCGTGATCCTCCGCGCTCGCCGTCGGACCAGCACCACGGCCGCGACCACCACGCCGAACACCGCCGCGGGCAGGAGCCAGGCCACCTGCGACGCCAGGTGCGGTTCGAGCAGCTTGCCGAACCCGGCCGCACCACCGCGCCAGGTGTGCGGGCCGAACGGCACCGTGAACGACCGGACGGACCCGGGCACCGCGCCGGGCAGGAACCGGTCGATGCCGTTGTACCCGAACACCATGGCGAGCGGACTGTCGGTCGTCGAGCCGTCCGCCCACGGCCGCGAACCCGACGGCGTGAGCGCCAGCGCGGTCACCCATGACACCGATGCCAGGACCGTGACGATCCCGAGCACTCCGGCTCGGATGACCCGGGTGCCGAAGCGGAAGGGACGGCCGTCGTGCCGGGCCGAGGCCAGCAGCGTGCCGAGCAGCAGCGCCGGCAGGACGAACCAGGCCTGCACCATCTTCGCCTGGAACCCGACGCCGACCGCCAGGCCCGCGGTGACGAGCGGCCACCACCGCCCGGTCAGTGCCGCGTGCTGCCAGCAGAGCAGGGCGACCGCCAGCGCGGCGGTGACCATGCCGTCCTCCATCGGGTGCGCGAACATCGACACGAAGATCGGCGTCGACCCGGCTGCCGCGGCGGCGACGAGGCCCGTCCCGACACCGGCCCAGCGGAGTCCGACCAGGGAGCAGGCCCACAGCGTGACGAGCCCCTCGATGACCTGCGGGAACGCGAGCGCTGCGGTGGAGTGCCCGAACAACCGGAGGCTCAGCGCCTGCGGCACCGCGAAGCCGCTGAGCTTGTCGAGCGTCACCGTCGCCGAGGGGTCGAACGCGCCGGAGAACAGCGCCGGCCACGACTCGGACATCGACCGCGCCGACGCCTGGTAGAAGCCGAAGTCCCCACCACGGCCCAGGTTCCAGGCGAGCAGCACGGTCATGCCGCCCGCGATCACGAGCAGGGTGAGCCGTGCCGCGAGCGGCTGGTCCCGCCACCGGGCGGGTCGTCGGATGTCCACTCTCCGGACCTTGGCCGTCCGGGATGACGATGGGCCGGGACCGTGCCGCCAGCTGGCCGCGAAGCCGGTCCGCGCGCTGAGGGGTCGTGCGGGTGCGGCCCCCGTCGGTCAGCGCCTCGGGGGTCGAGCCGGAGCGGGGTCTCAGCCGGCGCTCGGGTTCGGGGTCAGGACGCCGGGCGGCGGGCGGGCGGGACGGCGGGCGGTTCCGCGCTCAGGAGACCCGTCGCGCGGCGAACGTCCCGACGACACCCAGGGTCAGCACCGCGACGAGCACGACGAGGAGCGGTGCGGTCCAGGTACCCGTCGCACCGTGCAGCGCCCCGGCGAGCAGCGGCCCCGCGGACCCGATCAGGTAGCCGCCGCCCTGCACGAACGCGGACATCCGGCGTGCGTCGGCGTCGCTGGAGACGATCCGCACGATGACGATGAAGATCACGGTGATGCCGCCGCCCT
The DNA here is from genome assembly GCF_000349565.1 of Curtobacterium flaccumfaciens UCD-AKU. Lineage (GTDB taxonomy): Bacteria > Actinomycetota > Actinomycetes > Actinomycetales > Microbacteriaceae > Curtobacterium > Curtobacterium poinsettiae. The sequence continues at coordinate 277,464 of NZ_KB714628.1, read as the reverse complement.
GGGCCGCGCCGCCGAGCACCGACCACAGCAGCCAGAGCTGCGGGGCGAACAGCAGCCCGAGCGGCATGGCCAGCCACAGGGTGCCGACCAGGGCGATGATCGCCGCCGGACGCCACCGGGTCGCGAGCAGCGGGACGCCGAGCGCCCCGACGACGGCCAGGATCTGGAACACCGACGAGCTCGCGCCCGACGACGCCTTCGAGAAGCCGATCTCGTCGTGCAGCAGGGTCGGGATCCACGCGGTGAGGGCGTAGTACGAGAACGCCTGGCCGCCGAACGCCAGCGTCAGGCCCCAGGTGATGAGCCGTCGTGCCGGCCGGATCGGTTCGGCGGCGGCGACCCGTGCGGCCTCGGCGGCGCGCGCGGTGCGGATCGCCCCGGTGTCGAGCACCTGGTCGATCGGACCGGTGATCGGCAGTGGTCCGTCGTGGTCGGACGGCACCGGGCGTCGCCAGGCGGCCCGTGCACCGACCGCGTAGGTCCAGGCAGCGGCGGCGATGAGCGCGAAGACCGCCCAGATCGCGATGGCGACCGGCCAGCCCCACAGGGCCGCCAGGGGAGCGGTGCCGAGCGACGTGATCATCGACCCGACGTTGAGCGCCGACGTGTAGACGCCGGTGACCAGGCCGACGCGCTCCGGCGAGGTGTCCCGCCGGATGACCACCGGGATCACCACGTTGCCGATCGTGATGCCGATGCCGATGACCGCGGTGCCGATCAGCAGCGCCGCCGACGAGGGCATCGAGCGCACGACGGTGCCGGCGAGCACGATGACGAGCGACAGGGACACCGCGCGCTCGGGGTCGGCCTTCGCGATGACCCAGCTGGCGAACGGCGTCGCGAGGGCGAAGCAGAGCACCGGGATCGTCGTCAGCAGCCCGGCGATCGTCGCGGTCAGGCCGAGGTCGGCTCGGACGTCCCCGATGACCGGGGCGGTCGCGACGATCGGGCCGCGGAAGTTCAGGGCGATGAGGACGATGGCCGCCGGCAGCAACCAGGCGGCGCCGCGGAGGCCCCGCCGGACGACGTCGTCGTTCATGCGGACGGCGTCGCGGACGGCAGCAGGATCGGCAGCAGGTCGAGCGGGGTGGCGGCGCGGGCGATGGTGCCCTCGGCCTCGTCGGGGGAGCCGTAACCCCACTCGGCGAAGACGACCGGGACGCCGTGCACGGTCGCGCCCTCGACGTCGTGCTTCCGGTCGCCGATCAGCACCGGGCGGCTGGTGTCGAAGCCGTGGGCCTCGAGGCGTCGCAGTGCTTCTTCGACGACGTCGGCCTTGCTCGACCGGACCTCGTCGTCGCTCGCGCCGGTGATGATGTCGATGTCCCCGGTGAGCCCGTAGTGCTCGAGGATGTAGGTCGCCGGGGTCTCCGGCTTGCTCGTCGCCGTCGAGATCGGCAGCCCTGCCTGGTGCAGGGTGCGCAGGACGACGTCGATGTCCGGGAACATCGCGGAGTCGAGCGCCCCGTGCGAGAAGTAGTGCTCGCGGTAGACGGCGAGGGTGCGGTCGGCCAGCTCGTCGTCCATGCCCATGGCGATCCGGAACGTGTCCATGATCGGCGGACCGACGAACGACATCAGGGTGTCGCGGTCCGGCACCGGGACGCCGACGGTGCGGAAGGTGTGCGTCAGGCTCTCGAGGATGCCCGGCGCGGAGTCGCTGATGGTGCCGTCGAGGTCGAACAGGATGGCGGAGAACGGGCTGGTCATGTCCTGCCCACCCTAGCCGGGACGTGGCGGCGACCATCCGGGTTCCGTCGGCAGCGGGGCGGGGGTGCGCCGTGCCTCCAGGCCGGACGGGCCGACGCGGCTCAGAACAGGCGGGTGTGGCCGCCCTCGATGCCGCGCATCGCGTCGTAGTCGAGCACGAGGACGCGGATGCCGCGGTCCTCGGCGAGGGTGCGTGCCTGCGGTGCCACCGTCTGCGCCGCCAGCACGCCCTGCACCGGACGCAGGTGCGGGTCGCGGTTCATGAGCTCGAGGTAGCGGGTGAGCTGCTCGACCGCGTCGATGTTGGCGTTGCGCTTCATCTCGACGGCGACGCTCGCCCCGGCGTCGTCGCGCGCCAGGATGTCGACGGGCCCGATGGCCGTCATGTACTCGCGGCGGACCAGGGTGTGGCCGTCACCGAGGAGCTCGATCTGCTCGGCCAGGAGCTGCTGCAGGTGCGCCTCGACCCCGTCCTTCACCAGGCCCGGGTCGACGCCCAGGTCGTGGGTCTCGTCGGACACGACCTCGTACAGGGAGACGATGAGCTTGTCCTGCGTCTTCTTCTGCGTCACCGTCCACACCTGGGTGATGCCGGCGACCGACTGCTCCTCGTCCGGCTCGGTGATCTCGATCGAGCAGGGCGGGCTCATCCAGTTCAGCGGCTTGTAGCTGCCGCCGTCGGAGTGCACGAGCAGGGAGCCGTCCGCCTTGAGCATGAGCAGGCGGGTCGCGAGCGGCAGGTGGGCTGAGAGCCGGCCCGCGTAGTCGACGGAGCACCGGGCGATGACGAGACGCACCCCGGAAGCCTAACCGGCGCGATGTCGTCGCCCGGACCGGGCGCGCTGGCTGTGCAGCACGCACGGATTCACATGCCGGTAACGACGTTCTGCACATGTACCGCAATCCCATGCCGCCCTACCGTGGCTGACACCCCGATCGGCCCACGCCGACACCCCTCCCCGAGGAGCCACGATGGCCAGCGAGACCGCAGTGTCAGCACCACGAACCCCCCGTTCCGAGTCGGTCGCCGTCGACGACTACTCGCTCAGCCGGGTCCCGATGTCCGCACGCTACGGCTGGTTCCAGGTCGCCGTGCAGCGCTTCGGCCAGATCTCGGCCCTGTCCCAGTTCCTGCTCGGTGCGACGCTCGGCTTCGGCATGAGCTTCTGGGACGCCTTCTGGGCGATCACCCTGGGCGCCGTGATCCTGGAGATCGTCTCGGTGCTCGTCGGCGTGATCGGCGTGAAGGAGGGCCTGAACACCTCGGTCATCGCCCGCTGGACCGGGTTCGGCAAGGCCGGCTCGGCGCTGGTCGGACTGGCGATCGGACTGAGCCTGATCGGCTGGTTCGGCATCCAGTCGGGCGTCTCGGCGGCCGGGCTCGTCTCGATCCTGCCGATCCTGCCCGCCTGGGCGTGGTCGCTCGTGTTCGGGCTGCTCATCACCGCCATCGTGCTGCGCGGGTTCCACTCGATGCAGTGGCTGGCCAACGTGACCGTGCCGCTGTTCCTGGTGCTCGTCGGCTGGGCGGTCATCGTCGAGCTGAGCCGGCACTCGATCGCCGAGCTCGCCGCGCGTGCCCCGGCCGGTCCGGAGCTGAGCTTCGTGGCCGGCACCACCCTGGTGGCCGGCGGGTTCATCGTCGGTGCGGTGATCACGCCGGACATGACCCGCTTCAACCGCTCGGTCGGCGACGTCGTGAAGCAGACGCTGCTCGGTGTGACGCTCGGCGAGTACGTCATCGGCCTGGCCGGTGTCCTGCTCGCCCACGCCGTCGGCTCCGCGGACATCACCCGTGTGATCACGTCGAGCGTCGGCTGGGTCGGCATCCTCGTGATCCTGCTCGGCACGTTCAAGATCAACGACTGGAACATCTACAGCTCGAGCCTCGGTGTCACGAACTTCATCGACGCGGTGTTCGGCAAGCAGGTGAACCGCGGGCTCGTGACGCTCGTGATGGGCGTCGTCGGCTCGGTGCTCGCCGCGGTCGGGTTCCTCGGGGCCCTGACACCGTTCCTGTCCGTGCTCGGGGTCGTCTTCCCGCCGATCGCCGGGATCATGGTGGCGGAGTACTTCGTCGTGAAGCGCTGGCGCCGCGAGTTGAGCGACGCCGAGAACATCCCGGCGACCTCGCCCACCTGGGTGCCGGCCACCCTGGTCATCTGGGCGGTCGCCTCGCTCATCGGGTACTTCGTCGCCGTCGGCATCCCGTCGATCAACTCCGTGGTCATCGCCTTCGTGCTCTACGTGGTCGCCGGCAAGGCCGGGCTGATCCGCGGCGTCGGTGTCAGTCGGACCGAGTCCACGCCGGCCGCCACCGAGGTCCCGGTCGCCGAAGCACCGGCCACCCCCGCCGCCTGACCCGGGCGCTCCCCGAACGGCCGGTCGCGTCGCCGAACCCCTGATCCGCGCGACGGCGCGGCCGGTCCCCATCAACCAGCAGCACCCCGCCCGCGAAGACCCCGCACCCGCACCACCGCACCCGCACCCGCACCACCGAAGGGAACCCCCATGCGCATCGGCATCGACGTCGGCGGCACCAACACGGACGCCGTCCTGATGGACGGCAGCTCCGTCCGTGCGGCGGTCAAGCGGTCCACCACCCCCGACGTCACCTCGGGCATCGTCGCCGCGCTCGACGGTCTGCGCGAACAGCACGCCTTCGGCCCCACGGACATCGACGGCGTGATGATCGGCACCACCCACTTCATCAACGCCCTGGTCGAGGCACGCGGCCTCGCCCCGACCGCCGCGGTCCGCCTGGGTCTGCCGGCGACGGCCTCGCTGCCGCCGTTCACGGACTGGCCCGCGCACCTGGTGTCGGCCGTGCACGCGCAGCCGTTCCTGGCCCACGGCGGCCACGAGTTCGACGGCCGGGTCATCTCGGAGCTCGACCCCGAGGAGCTCAAGCGGCACGCCGGTGTCATCGCGGCCGCGGGCATCCGCTCCGTCGCGATCTCGTCGGTGTTCTCCCCGATCAACGACGAGTTCGAGCAGCGCGCGCAGGAGATCATGGCCGCCGAGCTCGGGCCGGACGTGGCGTTCTCGCTGTCGTCCGAGATCGGTCGCATCGGCCTGCTCGAGCGCGAGAACGCGACGATCATCAACGCGGCGCTCCGTGAGCTCGCCGACCGCATCGTCGACGGCCTGTCCGGGTCGGTCACGGGCAGTGGCATCGACGCACCGCTCTTCCTGAGCCAGAACGACGGCACGCTGATGGACGTCGAGTACGCCCGTCGCTACCCGGTCGCGACGTTCGCCTCGGGCCCGACGAACTCGATGCGCGGCGCCGCGGTGCTGTCCGGCTTCGACACCTGCGCGGTCGTCGACGTCGGTGGCACGACGAGCGACGTCGGCGTCCTGACCGCGGGCTTCCCGCGTGAGGCCACGGGCGAGGTCGCCGTCGCCGGCATCCGCACGAACTTCCGGATGCCCGACGTCCTGTCCGTCGGCATCGGCGGCGGCTCCCGCATCCGCGAGGACGGCAGCGTCGTCGGCCCGGACTCCGTCGGGTACCGCCTGACCGAGGAGGGCCTGGTCTTCGGCGGCACCACCCTGACCGCCACCGACGTCGCCGTCCGCGGTGGCCGTGGCGCGATCGGGGACCCGTCGCTCGTCGCCGGGGTGCCGGCCGAGGTCGCCGCCCGCGCGCTCGACGTCATCGCGGAGCGCGTCGCCGACATCGTGGAGCGGATGCGCACCTCGTCCGACCCGCTGCCCGTCGTGGCGGTCGGTGGCGGTTCGGTGCTGCTGCCGGACACCCTGCCCGGACTCGGCACCGTGCACCGCCCGGAGCACTACTCGGTCGCCAACGCCATCGGTGCGGCGATCGCGCAGGTCAGCGGCGAGGTCGACAAGGTCTACGCGATCAGCGACGGCCGACGGTCCGCCGTGGTCGACGAGGCGCGGCAAGAGGCCGTCGACCGCGCCATCGCGGCCGGCGCCGACCCCGGCTCGGTGGACATCGTCGACTTCGACGAGGTCCCGATCCCGTACCTGCCGGGCAACGCGACGCGGATCCGCGCGAAGGCCGTCGGCGACCTGGCACTCGGGGCGCTGGTCCGATGAGCGCCACCGAGACCGCGACCCCGCCCAGGACCACCTCCAACTCCCAGACCGCCGAGCAGTCCGCTGAGGTCCCCATCACCTCCATCGGGGCGGACTGCTCGGCCCTCGCCCGCGGCGCCGCGATCCTCGGCACCGGCGGCGGTGGTGACCCCTACATCGGCCGCCTGCTCGCCGAGGCCGCCGTCCGCACCCACGGTCCGGTCGAGATCGTCCAGGTCGAGGACCTGCCCGACGACGCCGTGGTGCTCTCGGTCGCGATGATCGGCGCTCCCACGGTGATGGTCGAGAAGCTGCCGTCCGCCGGCCAGTTCGCCGAGGCCATCCGCAGCCTGTCGGCGTTCCTCAACGTGACCCCCACCCACCTGGCCTGCATCGAGGTCGGCGGCGTGAACTCGACGACGCCGATCGTCGCCGCTGCCGAGCTCGGCCTGCCCCTGGTCGACGGCGACGGCATGGGCCGTGCGTTCCCCGAGGTGCAGATGGTGTTGCCGACCCTGTCCGGGGTCAGTGCGACACCGATGGCCCTGGCGGACGAGAAGGGCAACACGGTCGTCTTCGACACGGTCGACAACCGGTGGGCGGAACGGCTCGCCCGCACGGCGACGGTCGAGATGGGCTGCTCCGCGATCACGGCGCAGTACGCCATGTCCGGCGCGCAGGTGAAGGAGTCGTTCGTCCGCGGCAGCCTGTCGCTGAGCGTCCGGCTCGGCGAGACGCTGGTGCGCGCACGCAGCGAGAACGCCGACCCCGTCACGGCGGTGACCGAGGTGCTCGGCGGCACGGTCGTGTTCGAGGGCAAGGTCGCCGACATCGAGCGCAAGACCGTCACCGGGTTCGCCCGTGGCACGGCCCGCATCGCTGGTTCCGGCAGCGACACCGGCCTGGAGGCGGTGCTCCGGTTCCAGAACGAGCACCTGCTGGTCGAGGTGGCCGGCCAGGTCCGCACCACGGCTCCCGACCTCATCATCACGTTGGACGCCGAGACCGGCGAACCGATCACCACCGAGGCCCTGCGCTTCGGCGCCCGCATCCGGATCGTCACGGCACCGGCCGACGAACGCTGGCACTCGCCGGACGGTCTGCGCCTGGCCGGCCCGCGGTACTTCGGCTACGACACCCCCGCGGTCCGCCACGACGGCACCACGAGCGCGGGCGAGACGAACACGGGAGCGCACCGATGAGCTGGATCCTCGACGTCGACGACCTGCCCGACCTGGCCCGCGGCGCCGCGCTGCTCGGCACCGGCGGCGGAGGCGACCCCACCATCGGGATGCTCCTGGTCCGTGCCGCGATCGAACAGCACGGCCCCGTGACGATCCTCGACCCGTCCGAGGTCCCCGACGACGCCCTCGTCATCCCCACCGCGCAGATGGGCGCACCGACCGTCGTGCTCGAACGCATCCCCGCCGGACCGGAACCCCTCGGCGCCCTCCGTCGGCTCGAAGCCCACCTGGGCCGGACGGCGACCGCCACGATGCCCATCGAGTGCGGCGGCATCAACTCGATGATCCCGCTGCTCGTCGGCGCCACCGGCGGCCTGCCCGTCGTCGACGCGGACGGCATGGGCCGCGCGTTCCCCGAGCTGCAGATGGAGACGTTCTCGGTCTACGGGGTCCCCGGCAGTCCACTGGCGATCAGCGACGAGAACGGTCACGGCGTCATCATCGAGACCGGCACGGACAACAAGAAGATGGAGTGGCTCGCCCGCGGGGTCACCATCCGGCTCGGCGGCGTCGCCTACATCGCCGAGTACGCCATGTCCGGCCGCCAGGTGCGGGAGACCGCCGTCCCGCGCACGCTCTCCCTGGCACTCGCCGTCGGTCGGGCCATCCGGGTCGCCCGCGAAGCCCACCGCGACCCCATCGACGCGCTCGCCGAGGCCCTCGGGACGACGATCTACACGCACCTGCGCGAGCTGTTCGACGGCAAGGTCGTCGACGTCGAGCGCCGCACGGTCGACGGGTTCGCCCGCGGTCGTGCCACCGTGCAGGGGACCGACGGCTCCGAGCTCGAGCTCCGGTTCCAGAACGAGAACCTCGTCGCCCGGCGGGACGGGCAGCTCGTCGCCGTCGTGCCCGACCTGATCTGCGTCCTCGACGCCGAGACCGCCGAGCCGATCACCACCGAACGCCTGCGGTTCGGGCAGCGCGTCCGGGTGATCGGCATCTCGACCCCCGACCTGATGCGGACCCCGGAGGCGCTCGCCGTGTTCGGGCCGTCGTGCTTCGGGCTCGACGAGCCGTTCGTCCCGGTCGAGGACCTGCACGAGCACGTCCGCCCGGCCGCCCCGGCGGTCGGCTGACCGACGGCCGCGCGCCGACCACGGCAGCAGAATGGACCCATGGACCAGGGTGAGCGGCGGGGCGGCGGTGTGACGGGCCTCCAGGCCGACGACGCGACCGTCTTCGGACGCGGCACCGCCCTGCTCGGCTGCGGCGGTGGCGGCCGCGTCGACCACATGGTCAGCGCACTCCGCTTCGCACTCGGCGACCGCAGTGTGCCGGTCGTCGACCTCGACGACCCCGCGCTCGGCTCGGTGGTGGCCGTCGGGCTGATCGGGTCGACCACCGTGCTCGAGGAGAAGATGCCGAGCGGCGAGGAGCTGCCGGCCGCGCTCGCGGCGGTCGAACGCTGGACGGGCACCCGTGCCGACGCCGTCGTCGCCGCGCAGATCGGCGGCGTGACCGGACCGGCCGCGGCCCTCACCGCCCACGCCGCCGGACTGCCGCTCGTCGACGCGGACCTGGTCGGCCGCGCGGTCCCGCGCATCGACCAGCTGTCGGTCTTCGTCGGCCCGACCACGACGGTCACGGCCGCCGCGGCCACCACGAGCGGTCTGCGGATCGTCGTCGACGCCCGGCACCCCCACGACGTCGAGACGGTCTGGCGCGAGGCCGTCTCGCACAGCGGCGGCTGGGCGGCCTTCGCGATCGGCCCGGTCCCGGTGGCGCTGCTGCGCGAGCGGGCCGTCGTCGGCAGCGTGCAGCGCGCCCTCCGGATCGGACGCGCAGCCGGCGGCGCACGCGACGCGGCGGAACTCGCCGCGCTCATCGGCGGCCGCATCGTCGCCCAGGGCCGGGTCATCGACGTGCAGCGCGAGGGGGACGCGCTCGCGTTCGTCCGCAGCAGCCTGGCCATCCGCGACGCCGGCACCGGTGCGGTCGCCCGGGTCGAGGCGGGCAGCGAGTACGTGCACTGCCTGGTCGACGGCCTGCCCGTCGCCAGCACGCCGAGCGTCATCACCGTCGTCGACGCGCGCTCGCTCGCGCCGGTGGCGACCGACCGCACGCGGGTCGGCAACGAGCTCGCGGTGCTCGTACTGCCGTCGGCGCCGTGGTGGTGGGCGGACCCCGACCGCACCGCGCACATGGGACCGCGGGCGTTCGGCATCGACGCCGACGTCGTGCCCGAGGCCGTGCGCCAGGTGCTCGCGTGAACGCCGTCGGCGACCTGCTGCCGCTCCTGCCGCCCGGCACCCGACTGCTCGTCGGCCCCGGCAGCACCGCGGTCCGGAGCGTCCGCGGGGTCGTGGGGACCCCCGACCAGGTCGGCCGGTCGCTCGCCCAGGGCGACGACGTCGTCGTGCTGCTCACCCCCGTCGACCGCGCGGACGCGCGCTTCGACGTGCTGCTGCGCCGGGCGTCCGCGGCCGGCACCACCCTGCTCGTCGTCGACGGGGCACTGGAACTCGGCCCCGGCAGCACGACGCTCGCCGACCGGCTCGGCGTCGCCGTGCTCGCGACCCCGGACCCGTGGGCGACCTCGGTCCGCCTGCACGAACTCATCGGCACCGGGATGGGCGCGGCGGCCCGGGCCGCCCTCGACGCCTCCCGCGTCGCGCTCGACGCCGGCCCCGAACTCGACGACCTGTTCGCCCGGCTCGACCGGTCGCTCGGCCACCCGGTGCGGTTCCTCGACGCGTCGGGCCTGGCACTCCGCGGAGCCGCCGTCGACGACACAGCCCGCGCCGTGCTCGTCCGCCGCGCCGGCACGAGCGACGTGCTGATCGCCGAGGGCGTCGACGAGACGCTCGTCGCGATCCCGGTCGGTACCGGCATCGGACCGCGCGCCTGGCTGGCCGTCGGTCTGTCCGTCCCGATCGCCGCCGAACAGCAGGTGGTCGCGAGCGCCCTGCAGGTCGCCGCCGTCGCCGTCGGGCACCGGCTGCTGCTCACCCGGCTCGACGACGAGCGCGACGCCCGCTACCGGATGGCGATGCTCGACGAGCTCCGCGCTGCCGACGGGGCGCCCGCCCCGCAGCTCGTGCAGCGGACCATCGCCGCCGGGTGGCGGCTGGACGCCTGGCACGTCGGAGCGCGCGTGGTCGCGCGGCAGGGCGTCGACCTGGTCGCGCTCCGCCAGCAGGTCGACGCCGCGGTGCGCGCCGAGGGACTCGACGCGGTCGTCGTCGAACAGGCGGACGGCTGGGTGCTGTGGCTGTCGGAACCCGACGAACCCGGCCGGGAGGCAGTGGCCGACATCGCGGGTCGGCTGCGGCGCGCGCAGAACACGCTCCGCACCACCGTGGAGACCAACGTGGGCGTCGGCAGTCTGCAGGCGGGCCCTGCCGGGCTGGTCCGGACACTCGGCGAGGCCGGCGACGCCGCCCGCCTGGCCGCGAGCCGTCCGGAGTCCGGGCACTTCGTGCACGTCGACCGGCTCGGGCTCGCGCAGCTGCTGCTCGCGTGGACGCAGACGGACACGTTCCTGCCGGCCTCTCGGCAGTTGCTCGCGCCGCTCGAACGCGGTGGCGGGGCGCTCCTGACGACGCTCGCCGCCTACCTGGACGCGGAGTCGTCGATCGCCGAGACCGCCGCGGTGCTCGGCGTGCACCGGAACACCGTGTCCGACCGCATCGCGCGGGTGGAGCGGTTGCTCGCGGTGGACCTGTCCGACCCGGAGACCCGGCTCGCCCTGCACCTGGCGACGCGGGCGCGGGCCGGGGACGGCGGCTGAGGGCTCGTTGCGTCAGCTGCGGTCGCTGGCGTTCTCGGTCTCGCTGGTCGCGGTGTCGTGCTCGTGCTCGGTCGTGCTCGTGTCGGTCCCGCGGGCGGGGCGGGCGGCGGCACCGGTCTCGCGGGCCGCACCCGAAGCCAGGCCGGCCGCGATGATGAACACGAAGACGATCAGCAGCGCGCCGAGCAGGCCGATCTGCTCGCCGAGGAACCCGATCAGCGGGGGCCCGGCCAGGAACGCCACGTAGCCGATCGTCGCGACGGCGCTGACCTTGGCGGCCGCGGTGCGGGGGTCGTCGGCCGCGGCGGACATGCCCATCGGGAAGCCGAGGCTGGCACCGAGGCCCCAGAGCACGACGCCGACGATCGCGAGCGGCACGTTGTCGATGAAGATGAGCATGCCCAGGCCGACCACTGCGACGGCGGCGCTGATGCGCAGGATCGGCACGCGGCCGAACTTGTCGATCAGCGGGCTGCCGGCGACGCGGCCAGCGGTCATCGCGGCCAGGAACACCGTCAGCACGGCAGCACCGCCGGCGTTGTCGAGCCCGTGGCCGTCGATCATCGCGAGGGGCAGCCAGTCGTTCGCGGACCCCTCGGCCAGCGCCATGCCGAGCACGATCACGCCGATGAGCAGCGTGGAGGGCTGTGCCCAGACCTGCCAGCGGGTGAGCGGGGTCGCGACCGGGCTGGTGTCGGTCGACACCGGCTGCTCGACGAGGTGCTCGTCCTGGAACTTCGCGACGGCGACGAGCATGGCGGCGCTCGTGATGACGACGAGCACGATGAAGTGCCCCGACACCGGGATCTCGAGCTTCTCGGCCAGGGCGCCGAGGCCCGCACCGGCGAGCGTGCCGAGGCTGAACGCGGCGTGGAACAGCGGCATGATCGTGCGTCCGCCGGCCTTCTCGGCGGCGGCGCCGGAGACGTTCATCGACACGTCGCACAGGCCGTTGCCGAAGCCGAACGCGATGAGCGCGATCCAGATGGCGGCGAAGCCCCACCCGAGCGTGACCGCGACCCCGGCGAAGATCATGCCGACCGCCAGGCACGCCGCAGCCACCTGCACGCCCCGTCTCGCACCGAGCTTCGCGACGATGTGCCCGGCGAAGGTCAGACCGCCGATCGAGCCGACGGCCATGCCGAGCACGAGCAGGCCCATCTCGAACGTGCTCGCCCCGAGGGAGTCGCGGACGCTCGGGATCCGGCCCAGCCACGTCGCGATGTCGAGCCCGGACAGGGTGAACACCACGAACACCGCGATGATCCAGGCCTTGGTGGTCGGGACGGTGCGGGTGGACGGCGTCGTCATGGTGGTTCCCATCGTGCTGCGACGCGCTCGGTGCTGCGCGTTCTGGTGCTGGTGTTGCGGTTGTCGAATCGATTCGACTGCTCGTTCCGGCTACGCTAACGGGCGATGGACGAACCGGCAACAGGACCCGGCGCGTCGCCTTCCCGCGGCGGCGCCACCCGTCCGTCGCGCCCGACGCTCGCCGCGGTCGCCCGTGCCGCCGGTGTCGCGCCGTCGACGGCCTCGCTCGCGTTCAGCGGTCTCGGCCCGGTGTCCGAGGACGCCAAGGCCCGCGTGCTCGCCGCTGCCGCCGACCTCGGTTACGGCGGCCCCGATCCCCGTGCCCGTTCGCTGCGCCGAGGTCGTTCCGGCGTCATCGGCGTCGTGATGGACGAGCGCCTGAGCGATGCGTTCCGTGACCCGGTCAACGTCCTGACGCTCGACGGCATCGCCGAGGTCGCCGGTGCCGCCGGTGCCTCACTGCTGCTCGTCCGGAGTCCGCTCGACGACGAGCAGGGCGCCGGCCCGCTGGTGGATGCCCCGATGGACGCCGTCGTGCTCGTCGGGTGCAACGTCCGGATCGACCCCGCCGTCGCCGTGCTGCGCCGTCGGCAGATCCCGGTCGTCGCGATCGAGGCGGCCGAGATTGAGGGCGCTGTCCCCGTCCAGCTCGACAACCGGGATGCCTCTCGCCGTGCTGCGGAGTACCTGCAGGGGCTCGGGCACCAGGACGTGACCGTCGTGACCCTTCCCCTCGATGCCGCACGCCGCCGGGGGCCGATCGACGCAGCTCGGCAGGACGAGGGCATCGCCTTCACGACGCTCGAACGCCTGCGTGGTGTGCGCCAGGTCTACCCGGACGCCATCGCGATCGAGACCGCCGGCAGCTCGGTGGAAGAGGGGCGTCTCGCCGGCACCGAGCTCTTCGCAGCCGAAGGCCCCCGCCCCACCGCCGTCATCGCCCAGAGTGACCTGATCGCCGTCGGTGTGATCTCGGCCGCGCTCGACGCCGGACTCCGTGTCCCCGAGGACGTCAGCGTCGTCGGATTCGACGGCATCACCGTGGACGACAGCCTGCTCCACCGCACCCCGATCCGGCATCTGACCACCCTGGTGCAGCCGTTCGTGCAGAAGGGCCAGGCCGCCGCCCGTGCTGCCCTGGCGATGCTCGAGGGTGCGGAGCCGCAACCGGCGTCGTTCACGTCGGAGTTGCGGGTGGGGGACACGACGGGGCCGCCGCCAGCTCCGAGCCCCGGCTGACGAAAGCACTGCGCCTGGCTGCGTGTGGCATCAGGTCTGGGCCGTTGCACGCTTCTATGGCGAAAGCGATGTGACGTAGCCCAGAACAACACTCGTCGGTGCTTCCGACGCCGTGGCGTTGAGGTATACCCCAGAGCGGCAAACGGATCGCCGTCGAATTTGACGCGGTTCGGGGGTGGCGCGCGTGACCGTGGAGACGCTCGCGCCCAGCGCACTCGATACAGTTGCATCGAGCATGCCTCACGGACGAGGCGGGAGAGGATCATCGTGCCGACTGTAGAACCACTGACTCTTCAGCAGACAATGCTGCATGAGATCCCTCGCGGTCGCCGGCAGGATCAGGGCGGGGCTGAGCCGTTATATTCCTCCGCTCCGACGCCACTGAACCCCGCGACGGATCGCTTCATCCGGGAAGAAATGCTGCAGCCAGCATTCGCGTTCGCACGAGAGATTGTCGCAACCGACACGTACGGCAGCCCAGTACCAGATCTGGTGCGAGCTGCACTTGAAAATCCCGACCTCCTTGCTGACAACTCGAAGCAAATCGCCGATTGGATGCATCGCAAGCAGACGAATGGTAGCTCCGCTGGCGTATTTATGGCAGCCCTCGCTAAAGCTAGTACCGGTGATCGTTTCGTCATTCTGAAGGCTGAGCACCAGGAAGGCGTCCGCTTGAACCATGAGACGAACGGCGAGAACGTTGTTTTTGAGGTAGAACATCTCACTGAACTCATCATGGGGCAGAACTCTCGCGTCTATAAGATCGGATTATTCTGGATTGATGCTCAGGATCAGCTTGTTGGCCTAATGGTGGACAAGCAGAACGGCGTTTCTTTCGCTGACTACTTTCTGCAGCAATTTCTTGGATGTGAACTAAAGCATCGCGCGGAAGTGCAGACGGAAGAGTTCGTCAAGGCCGTCACCAAGTTCATCAACACGCCTGGAATGCCGGAAGAGAAGCGTGCGCGGTATGCGACGGCGGCCGTTGCCGTGCTTGAAAGTCCTTCTGCTCAACTAACACCGAGTTCCTTTATTCAAGAATTCATGGATGCCGAGGACCGAGATGATTTCTCCCAGAGTCTCCCGAGTCAAATTCGTTCGTCGACATTTTCAAAAGACACTCGGTTGGTGAGGGGCCAGATTGGGGGCTTGAAAGTGAAGACTTCGTCAGGCGTGACGATCACTGCCTCCAGCGAGGCCATGCAGAACGGAACTGTGGTTGTTGACCCGACTTCGGAGGACGGTCCCCGAATCATTGTGAAGGGTGAGGCGGACTCCTACCGCCTGTCACGTCCGCCAGTGTGATGGCGGACGCCGAGGACCTCGGATCGCGCTACCGAGATGCGCGGCCGTCGCTGGATGAGGCGCTCGTGACTTACGAGCGCGACCTCAAGGAGGTCGTGTCACCGCTTCTGAGCGACTACGTGGTATCGGGGCGGGTGAAGACGGCACGCAGCCTCATTCGGAAGGCACGTGCGGACCCGTCGAACCCCCGTTCTTGGACCTCTATCCAGGACAAAATTGGCCTGAGAATCGTCTGCTCGACGAAGGAGGACGTCCGCACCGCAGACGGGCTCATACAGCGAGGTCCGTGGCACATCGTTGAACGCACCGTCAAGCGAGGCAAGCATGACCAGCTGTTCTATCCCGGTATCCACTTCATCTTGTCGGCGGCGAGTGTTGTCGATGACAAGGAAGAGTTGATCCTGGCTGAGGTGCAGCTACGAACCCGTGCTCAGGATGCATGGTCAGTGGTGTCGCATAAGCTGCTGTACAAAGGGCTTGTGAAACCTCCCGGCAAGATGCGGCGAGTAATTGACAGGCTTACCGTTCTAGTTGAACTGTTTGACGACGAGGTTCAGCGGATGATTCGTAAGAGGAGGAAACTGCCTATGTACAGGCCGGCGCTCGCTCTCGAAGCGCTGGAACAGGAGTACGAGGATCTGAGCGGGGAGATCACGCCCCCTTCCGCGGACGTAGTCTTAATGAATCTCCTGTTGAGTGCCTATCCTTCGGGCGCTGACCCCGTGGAGGATCTGGTGCATAAATTCTGTGAGTCAAATAGGTCCAGGATTAGTCTGTTGCTGAAGCAGCGTGCTCCTGAGGCTGCAGATTATGTGGACTCCCGCGACTGGCTTTACTCGCAGCCCGAGATTCTTGCTGTCCTTGAACGAGCGGAATCCAAGCCATATCTGCTGGCTAACGCAATCGCCAACACCGACTTCGAAGATGTGATCAGAAAAGCCTGCGTAAGCGCGGGTGTTGTCCTGCCTCAAGGTGTCTGACCCTTGAACGGCCGGTTGTCTTGAGCCGACATAAGAGCGTCATATCGGCTCGGTGCTGCGTTCGTTGTTCGCGGTGGCAGATGGGGCTCCGGCACAGCCCGGGGTGTTGTGGACGACCACGCTGTTGGATGCGCGCTGTCGCCATCACGCTTTGGGGATGAGGCGGTCGAGATCGCTCGCTCGTGGCTCCGAGTCGAAGGCGGTTTGACATGAGCGGACGTCTCAGAGGGACAGCTTCTGACGCCAGCGGTCCGGCAACATGGACTGGCCACCCGGCGAGAGGACGATGATGACCGGCCGTCGAGCTGATCGCGCGCTGAACGCACCGACGACGGCCGCGGCTCGCGCACGGGCTCGTGCCGTGGTCCGGTTCGTCGTC
The DNA here is from genome assembly GCF_000349565.1 of Curtobacterium flaccumfaciens UCD-AKU. Classification (GTDB taxonomy): domain Bacteria; phylum Actinomycetota; class Actinomycetes; order Actinomycetales; family Microbacteriaceae; genus Curtobacterium; species Curtobacterium poinsettiae. The sequence continues at coordinate 261,516 of NZ_KB714628.1, read as the reverse complement.
GGGATCGGCGTGATCATCGTCACCGTCGTGGCCGGGCTGATCGCTCCGGCCGCGCTGCGCTCGTACCACCTCGGCCACCGGCTCACGCTCCGCTGCCACGTCACGTCGGCCGAGGGCATCACCCGCGGATCGTCGAACCGTGGCATCGGTGGCCAGGATGCGCGGGTCGTCATCACCACGGAGGACTGCGGGAAACTCGTCCTCTGGAAAGGCGTGACGCGGACGAACAACCGGACAACCGCTGGCCGCATCGACACGTCGGCCGAACACGCGGTCGAGGTCGGAGCCGGGTCGTGGGAGGTCCGCGGGCTGCTGCACGCCATCGGCAGGAGCCCTTCGGCCTTCGGAGTCGCGCCGAAGTCCTGACCGACGAGCCACCCGTCCGGTCCGTCGGGGAACGGGACCTGCATGGGCGCGGCGCACCCTGCTCGTCGCATGGGCCGCCCAGGCCAGCGTCCGAAGCGCGGCGGAGTCACGCTTCGATGGCGGGGCCGCAGGCCTGGAAGTCGCGGACGGCCTGATCGCGGCGGAGCTCACCGACCAGGTCGAGCGGGGGCGCGGTTGGACGGGAAACGCCCTGTCTCCGAGCGCGTGGAGACAGGGCGTTTCTTCGGTCCGGTGTTTCGGGTTCAGCCGATCCCGGGGTCGTTCCGCATGCCGACGTTGCCGGCGGAAGCGAAGCCGTCCGTGCCGGCGTCGCCGGTCCACGTCCAGAGCGAGCCAGTGTTCGCCTGGACTGCGACGGCGAGGTGGTCGCCCTCGGTCACTGCTGACGGGCTGGTGTCGGTCTTCATACCGACGTCCGCCGAGTGTGCGAACCCGGCATCGCCCGGAGCTCCGTGCCACGTCCAGAGGTCTCCGGTGTTCGCTTGCGCTGCCACGGCGAGTTCCGACCCCACGAGCGTGATCGACGGGCTGGTGCCCGCCTTCATGCCGACAGCGGTCTGCACGGCGAGCCCCGTCGTCCGCGGTGTGCCGCTCCAGACCCAGAGCTTGCCGGTGTTCGCTTGCGCGGACACGGCGACGGTGGACCCGTTGACCCGTGTGATCGCCGGGCTTGTCCCGTCCTTCATCCCGAGGCCTGCGCTCTTGGCGGTGCCGGTGGTCGCGGCCGGGCCGTACCAGGTCCAGAGGCCTCCGCTTTCGGCCTGGTAGGCGACGGACACGCCGCTGCCGACGGTGGTGATGGACGGATTGGTGCCGTCCTTCATGCCCTGTCCGGTGGACTGCGCGTAGCCCGTTGAGCCAGCGGTGCCCTTCCAGGTCCAGAGATCCCCGGTGTTCGCTTGGAACGCGACGGCGAAGTTTCCATCGCCGAGCGAGACGATGTCCGGGCTGGTGCCTGGCTTGACGCCGACCCCGGCCGAAGCGGCGGTGCCGGTCGTGCCGGCCTTGCCCTTCCAGGTCCAGAGCGTCCCGCTGGGGTCGACGTAGGCGGCTGCGGCGTTCGAGCCGTCCCGTGCAAGTGCGGGGGAGGTGCCGTCCTGGATCTGTCGGCCCGAGTTCGCGGCGAAGCCCGGGGTGCCGGCGCTGCCGGTCCACGTCCACAGTGTGCCGGTGTTCGCACGCACCGCCACGGCGGTGCCGTTGGAGTACGACGACGGTGAGATCGACAGCGGGCTGGTCACGTTGCTGAAGTCGACGTGCTGGTGGTTGCAGGTGTCTGCGAACTGGCGGGTGATGTTCGTGAAGGACCAGGTGGACCTGCACTGTGACTGCCCGGCCTGCGTGCCGGACGGGACGAAGGTGTCGAGGAAGTCCAGCAACTCGTGCGTGCGTGCGTCAGGACCCTGAACAGTGGACCCGCCGACGGAACCGAAGTCGATCGCGACACTCGGGTCGATGCAGTGCAGGGAGCTCTCGTTGCTCGCGCAAGAGACGGGGTGCGTCATCGTCGGGCAACGACGGTTCAGGTCATTGACCCGCAACGATCCGAACTTCTTGGTCACGATGACGAGTGTCTGGAGGACCCGAGTGTCGAGCTGGCAGCCCGGCGTCGGGTTCCCGTTCGCGATCGGGAGGATCTCGTTTCGGTACAGATCGTTGGTGTTGCCGGCGCCGTTCGCGGTCGCGGTGAAGGTACCCGCTGTGACGAAGCCCCCGAGCTGCTTCGCGAGCGTTGCCGGGTCGGCAGAGATGTCGTCGCAGGCCGTCCCACAAGCGCCAGCCGCCTCGGCTCGAGGTGGCGACATCGCCACGATCGAGGCGAGTGCAAGCGCGACGACCATGACGATCAGGACGAGCGACCGCCAGAGAGTTCTCGATCTCGGCAGCACGAACGGAGTATTCACTTTTCCCCACTTCACGGACGAGCCACACCGCCCCTCGGTGTGAACTGTCGTCTCGGCTGGAGAGTAGCCGGTTCTCCCGGCGCGCCGCGAACCTTGCTGCTTCCACAGAAAATCGCTTCGTCAGCATCAGCGAGAACGGCCGGTCACCCGAAGGAATGGCCGGCTGAATCGTGTCGGGGGTGGGGTCGGTGAGCGGCGACGTACGCGTCGCGGACGGCCCTGCTGATCCGGCCGCTCGAGCAGTCGTGCCGGTCGGCAAACGGGTCCGTCCGTCGGGGGTGGCGTGGCTGCTGCGGTCGGCGTGCGTGGAAGACTAGACGGTCGTGACGGCTCCTCATCGCACTCGACGATCGCTTGATCGCCAACAGCTCCTGCGCGTCGTCATGTTCGTGATCGTGGTCGGTGTGGCGTTGGTGTTCGCGTACTGGCACGTCGGTCGGCAGCGTGTGGACGTCGACGAGGACGTGTACGTCGTCTCCGGGTGGGAGTACGTCCACGGCGTCTTCATCCGGAACCTCGAGCACCCGCCGACCGCGAAGTACCTGTTCGGGCTCGCCGAACTCGCCCTCGGCGGGCCTGGACCGCTCGGCCCGCGCTACGTCGCAGCGACCGCTTCGTTCGGCATCGGACTGGTCTTCTTCCTGTGGTTCCGGCGGTCCGTCGGCTTCTGGGCGGCGCTGATCACGGCTGCGCTCTGGTGGCTGACCCCACGGGCCAACGGCATCGCCTGGGCGGATCCGGGGTCGGGTGTGGCGACGAGGATGGACCGCACGGCCCTGCTCGAGCCGGTGATGATGTTCTTCGCGGTGGCGGCGATGTACGCGGCGTGGCGGTGGGTGAACGGCGTCGACCGCCGGCGCTGGCTCTGGGCTGCCGCGTCCGGGTTGCTGCTCGCACTCGCGGTGACCTCGAAGGTGACGCCGGCCGTGGTCGTGCTCGCGATCATCGCGTTGCCGATGCTGTTCCGCCGGTGGTCGGACCTGCTGACTGGCGGACTCATCGCTGCCGGCACCTTCATCGTCGCGTTCGTCCTGCTGTACGCGCCGGTGGGACTCGGTCGCGGCTTCGTGCACATGCTCCAGTTCCAGTCGGAGCACAGCGCGACGGGACACACGATCAGGCTGCTCGGACACGAGTACCAGTCGGCCCCGTGGTGGGCGAACTTCGTGTACTTCGCACAGGGCACGAGTCGGTGGCTGGTCCTCGTCCTGGTCATCGGGTTGGTCGCAGCGTTCGTGTTCCGTCCGGACCGCCTGGTGGCGTACCTGGCCATCGGCCTGGGCGCCCAGGTCGTGTTCCTGACGTCGTCCCACGTCGCGCTCGGGCACTACTACTACGCGTGGATGCCGCTCCTCATCGCCCTCGCCGGGATCGGCTTCGGGCGTGCGGGCTGGCCGGCGAGGCATCCCGGCCGGCGGCAGGCGCTGTTCCGTGTGGCCGCTGTGGGCCTGGTGCTCGCACTGGCCGTCGCCCCCGTCGTCCGGCTCGGCGCCGCCGTGGCGCAGGCTCGTGTCGCCGGCATCGCTCGGCTCGACGCGGAGCTGCGCGCCCGCGGCGTCGACCACGGCACCATCCTGTTCGGCGGGTACAACATCGTCGCGTGGAAGCCGTACTTCCCACCGCCCCGTGGGACCTGGGAGCGCGACGCCGACGACGTCACTGCAGTCGTCCAGGGCGTGGATGGGCGGTTCCCGATGCAGCCGGGGGTGGCGTCGTTCCTCCGCACCCACCACGACGAGCTCGAGCACTTCACCGTCGACGAGCTCCAGGTGTGGATCCCCGAGCACGGTTCGATCCGGGAGCGTGACGGCGTGCTCGAACTGGTCCCGTAGCGGCGCAGCATCGACCCCCTGACCGGCGGGGTCGAGGGAGCTCGCCGAACCACGGCCACGGCCACGGGCTCCCGCGCACGAAGCGAGTGCGGCCTAGTCGTCGGCGGCGGACAGTTCAGCCGTCATGCTCCACCCCTGACCTTCTGTCCACGACAGCGTGACCCAGCAGTCCTTCGCCCGCTTGTCGGCAGGGTGCACGAAGACGCCGACGATGGTCGTCATCACCGCATCGTTCGAGGTGACCTTCGCACCCGGTGTCAGGAGCGGCTCGCAGACCTTCCACGCCGTGACCGCGCCGGAACGCTGATCCTGTCCCACCGCCGACACGAAGCGGTGTTCGTCGTGCTCCTCGAGACCCTCGACCGCTGCTTGTCTCGCGGCGGTCTCCGAGGCGTCGGAGGGTTCGCCTCCGACATCGGTCGGGACGTTGTGTCCGGAGCAGCCGGCCAACGCGACCGCGGCGACGATCCCGATGCTCGTGAGCAGCGGGGTCCGCGAGTGGTTCCGTGCGAGCTTCATGCGACATTCCCGACGGATTGTCGAGGCACGGCGCTGGTGCGCACCCCGAGCCCCACCACCGCGACCAGGTTAACCGCACTCCCGACCAAGAACCCCGTGGTGCCGCCCGCGACACCTGCGACGGGTCCGAGCACCGCCATGAGCCCAGCCCCGACGACGAACCCGGCGACCGAGGCAAGGGCAACCTGGCGCGAGCGTCCAGCGGCGAGCAGCAACGCCGCCGGCACGAGCCCGACGGTGAACACCCACACCGCGACCATCAGGTACCGCAGGTCAGCGACAGCAGCAGCACCCTCGGCGGGGTAGACGATCGGCAGGAACCACCCGGCGAGCAGAGCGATCAGGCCGAACACGACGGCGGATGCCGCAGCGAACCCGACGACGAGCAGCAGCGCACCGCGGGAGCGCAACGATCCACCATCGGTCCGGTGTGCGAACGCCGGCACGAGCACCTGCCCCAACGCCTGCCCGAGCATCGACGCCGGCGTCGCCAGGGTGAAGGCGGCCGCGTAGACACCGGCGTCGTGCGCCGACGACGTCACCTGCGCGGAGATCATCGTCAACTGCAGCAACCCGTTCGAGGTCACCACCGCCAGCACGTTCCACGCTGCGAACCCGAGCACCCCGGCGGCGGGCTCGCGCGAAGCAGGCGCGAAGCCGTTGCCCCGCGGCCAGCAGGCGATCGCGAACACCGTGTACCCGATGGCCAGGGGCAGCAGCACGAAGGGCTCGAGCCGCGCGACACAGGCCACGACGAGCAGCCCGAGCGCCAGGACGCTCGTCACGGAGTCCCACAGCGCGACCCGGGGTGCCCGGTCGTAGCCGAGCTGCGCGCCGCGGGCGTAGCAGTAGAGGCCGTAGCCGACGACGACCGCGGCACCACCGAGCACCATGCCGGGGCCGTTGCCCCAGGCCAGCGCGATCGGCACGGTGACCGCCGCGAGCACCACGCTCGACACCAACATCGAGACCCCGAGCAGCCGGTTCACTGCGGCGTCCGACCGCCGACCCCGCAGCGCGATCGCCAGGAACCGCGATGCAGTGTTGCCCGCGGCGTTCGGCCAGAGCAGCGCGACGAACACCGAGAGCGACAGCAGCGCCGTGGTCTGCCCGAGGGTCTCGGTGCCGAACACCCGCCCGACGACGACGGTCACGAGCAGCTTCGCGACGCCCTGCACCCCGATGCCGACCGTGGCGAGCACGGCGGACGAGGCCACCGAAGACGACGGCGCCGCAGGAGAATCAGACCCGGCGGTCGAAGCGGGCCCAGCCGGAGAAGACCCGCTCACCGCGCCAACGCCTGTTCCACCCAGCCGCGCCGGTGCGCCCGCACCCCGAGCGTCACCGCCCGGACCCCGATGTACCCGAGGGCGAAGGCCGCCCACAGCCCCGCGAGCGTGCCGCCGGCCCACCAGAGCAGCGGCAGGTACACGACGAGGTTCACGCCTCCGGCGATGGCCAGGTACCGCGCATCGCCGGCGCCGATCAGCACCCCGTCGAGCACGAAGACGTACCCGGCGACGGGCATCCCGACGGCGATGAGCACCAGCACGACGGGCAGGGCGTCCCGCACCGCCTGCGAGTCCGAGAACGCCGGCCCGAGCACGCCGCTCACCGCCAGGGTCAGCACCCCGAGCAGCACACCGCCGGCGATCCCGAGCAGCACGAGCCGTCGCGTCACCAGTCGCACCCGCTCCGGGTCACGCCCGCCGAGCCCGTGCCCGACGAGCGCCTGCCCGGCGATCGCCAGGGCGTCGAGCGCGAACGCCAGCGTCGAGAAGACGGTCAGCCCGACCTGCGTCGTCGCCAGCCCGGTGGTTCCCAGCCCGGCAGCTGCGCCGACGGTCGCGAGCATCGCGATCCGCAGCGACGCGGTCCGCAGGAACAGCCACGCCCCCGACCGCAGTGCTCGTGCGACGCCCGAGGCGCCGGGTCGCAGCGGCGCCCCCGACGACCGAGCGGCCCGCACCGCGATGCGCACGTAGACGACGGCCATCGCCCACTGCACGATGACGGTGCCGGCGGCGGATCCCTCGACGCCCCAGCCGGCGCCGTAGATCAGGACGGCGTTGAGCAGCCCGTTCGCGACGAACCCGATGGTCGCGACGACGAGCGGGGTCTTCGTGTCCTGCAGCCCACGCAGCAGCCCGGTCGAGGCGGTCACCACCAGGATGCCGGGCAGCCCGATCAGCGAGATGGTCAGGTACGCGGTCGCGGCGGCCGACACCTCGGCCGAGGCGCCGAACAGGTCGACGAGCGGCCCGGCGAGCGGCCACCCGACCAGCGCCAGCACCACCCCCAGCACGAGCGCGAGCCACATCCCGTCGATGCCCGCGTGCACGGCTCCGCGACGGTCGCCACCACCGAGCGCCCGTGCCACGGCCGGGGTCGTCGAGTACGCCAGGAACACCAGCAGCCCGGTCACCGTCGACAGCACGGCGCTCGCGAGCCCGACGGCCGCCAGCGGCGTCGCCCCGAGGTGCCCGACGAGTGCAGTGTCCGTCAGCAGGAACAGCGGCTCGACCACGAGCGCTCCGAGCGCCGGCACCGCCAGCCGCACGATGTCGCGGTCGACCGCGCGCCGCTCAGCGGTCACAGCGGGTCGCGTCGGTCGGTGCACCGACCCATTCTGTCGGCGATGCCGACCCGTCGTGGTCACCAGGCGGGTGGGCGCGACCCCGTGACGGACTGGAGGCCAGTGGCGGCGCCGCCACGGGCCTCCAGTCCGGTGGTCCCACGTCGTCAGGCCGGACGCGCGTTCCGGCCGACGACTCGCGTCAGTCGGCGCGCGGTTCCGCGGGGACGGCGCCGGTGGCGGCGTGTGCGGGGTCGGCGGCCTCGGTCGAGGGCTCGTCGGTGCCGCGGACCCGGCCGATGACGTCCATCACGTGGTAGACGACGATCGCGGCGATGGTGCCCACGATGATGCCGCCGAAGCTGGCCTGGCCGAAGGTGAACGTGAAGTTCGCGATTCCGATGATCAGGGCGATGCCGGCGGTCAGCTGGTTCTTCGGCTTCGAGAAGTCGACGCGGTTCTCGACCCAGATCCGGATGCCGATGACGCCGATCAGGCCGTAGAGCGCGGTGGTGGCGCCGCCGAGTACGCCGGCCGGCACCGAGGAGATGACGGCGCCGATCTTCGGCGACAGACCGAGCAGGACGGCCGCGATCGCGGCGACCCAGTAGGCGGCGGTGGAGAAGACGCGGGTGGCGGCCATGACGCCGATGTTCTCGCCGTAGGTGGTGGTGGCGGAGCCGCCGCCGACGCCGGCCAGCACGGTCGAGATGCCGTCGGCGAAGAGCGCGCGACCGGTGAGCGGCGTGAGGTCACGGCCGGTCAGCTGCCCGACGCCCTTGACGTGGCCGACGTTCTCGGCGACCAGTGCCAGGACGACCGGCACGAACGCCAGGTAGATCGCGAGCTGCGACGGGTCGAACGCGGGAGCGGTGAACTCCGGCAGACCGATCCACGGTGCTGCGTCGACCTTCGAGAAGTCGACCTGGCCACCGATGAGCGCCGCGATGTACCCGACGAGCACACCGATGACGATCGACAGCCGGCCGATCAGGCCCTTGAACAGGACCGTGACCAGGATGATCGCCGCGAGGGTGATGAGCGCGATGACCGGGGCCGCCGTGAAGTTGTCGCGGGCCGCCGGAGCCAGGTTGAAGCCGATCAGGGCGACGATCGCGCCGGAGACCACCGGGGGCATCAGCCGGTCGATCCAGCCGGCACCGGCCAGGTGCACGACGAGCCCGACGATCGCGAGCAGCGCACCGACGACGATGATGCCGGACAGGGCGAGCGGGATGCCGCCGATCTTGGTCGCCGCACCGATCGGGGCGATGAACGCGAACGACGAGCCGAGGTAGCTCGGCAGGCGGTTGCCCGTGATGAGCAGGAACAGGATCGTGCCGATGCCGCTGAACAGCAGCGTCGTCGACGGCGGGAAGCCGGTGATCAGGGGCACCAGGAACGTGGCGCCGAACATCGCGACGACGTGCTGCACACCGAGGCCGATCGTCCGGGGCCAGGTGAGCCGTTCGTCGGGTGCCACGATCGTCGTCGCGGAGACGGTCTTGCCGTCGCCGTGCAGCTTCCACGGAAGTCCCATGCGATGACCGTACCGGCAGCCGTGTGCCGGTGACGACCCGGATCGACCTGCCCCATGGGGTCGGTGGCTATCGTGGACCGCATGACCGACGTCGCACGTGCCTCCGGCATCCACACTGACGAACTCGACCCAGCGGTGCGCCCCCAGGACGACCTGTACCGCCACGTGAACGGGACCTGGATCGAGGCGACGCCGATCCCCGACGACAAGGCCCGGTACGGCTCCTTCACGGTGCTCGCCGAAGCCGCCGAGATCGCCGTGCGCGACATCATCGAGCGCTCGCAGCAGGCCGCCCCCGGCACCGAGGAGCGCAAGGTCGGTGACCTCTTCACCTCGTTCACCGACGAAGCGCGCCTCGAGGAGCTCGGCACCGCGCCGATCGAGCACCTGCTCGCCGAGATCACCGCCATCGACTCCGTGCCCGAGGTCATCGCCGCCGTGGGCCGCTTCGAGCGCCTCGGCCTGCCGAGCTTCCTGCAACTCTTCGTCGACAACGACCCGGGCGACCCCGAGTCCTACGTCGTGTTCCTGGAGCAGTCCGGCCTCGGGCTGCCCGACGAGTCGTACTACCGCGAAGAGCGGTTCGCCGACATCCGCGAGAAGTACCGCGAGTTCGTCGCGGCGATGTTCCCGCTCGCCGGGTTCGACGACGGCGGCGCCCGCACCGAGCACGTCGTCGCACTCGAGACGGCGCTGGCGTCGAAGCACTGGGACAACGTCACCACCCGTGACAGCCAGAAGACCTACAACAAGCTGCCGTGGGCCGAGGTCGCCGCGCTCGCGAAGGGCGTCGACCTGCAGACCTGGTGGCAGGCCATCGACGCCCCCGCCGGTGCGTTCGAGACCGTCGTGGTGCGCGAGCCCTCGTTCATCACCGGCCTGGCCGACCTGCTGAACGACCAGCCGCTCGAGGTCTGGAAGGACTGGCTGCGCTGGCAGGTCATCCGCGGCTCCGCCGCGTACCTGACGAGCGCGTTCTCGGCCACGAACTTCTCGTTCTACGGCACCGCACTCACCGGTGCGCCCAAGCAGCGCGAGCGCTGGAAGCGTGGCGTCTCGCTGGTCGAGGGTGCGATGGGCGAGGCCGTCGGCCGCATCTACGTGCAGGAGCACTTCGACGAGACCTCGAAGGCGAAGATGGACGACCTCGTCGCCAACCTGGTCGAGGCGTACCGGCAGAGCATCACGGCGCTCGACTGGATGACCGACGAGACCCGTGCCCGTGCGCTCGACAAGCTCGACAAGTTCACGCCGAAGATCGGCTACCCGGTGAAGTGGCGCGACTACTCGGCGCTGCCCGTCCGCGCCGACGACCTGGTCGCGAACGTCCGCGCCGTCGCCTCGTTCCAGGTCGACCGCGAGCTCGGCAAGATCGGCAAGCCGATCGACCGCGACGAGTGGTTCATGACCCCGCAGACGATCAACGCGTACTACAACCCCGGCTTCAACGAGATCGTCTTCCCGGCCGCCATCCTGCAGTTCCCGTTCTTCGACGCGGACCGCGACGCCGCCGCGAACTACGGCGCGATCGGTGCCGTCATCGGGCACGAGATCGGTCACGGCTTCGACGACCAGGGCTCGCAGTACGACGGCGACGGCAAGCTCGAGAACTGGTGGACCGAAGCGGACCGCGCGGCGTTCGAGGAGCGCACGAAGGCCCTCATCGCCCAGTACGACGCCCTGGTGCCGACCGAGGTGCCCGACAGCCACGTGAACGGTGCCCTGACGATCGGCGAGAACATCGGTGACCTCGGTGGCCTGTCGATCGCGTGGAAGGCGTACCTGCTGTCGCTCGACGGTCAGGAGCCCCCGGTCGTCGACGGACTGACCGGCGCCGAGCGCTTCTTCCTGAGCTGGGCACAGGCCTGGCGGATGGCGATCCGACCGGAAGAGGCTGCGCGTCTGCTGTCGATCGACCCGCACTCGCCGAACGAGTTCCGCTGCAACCAGGTGGTCCGCAACATCGACGTCTGGTACGACACCTTCGGCGTGACCGAGCAGGACGCGATGTACCTCGACCCCGCCGAGCGCGTCGCCATCTGGTGATGACGGAGTCGGACGCGGCCCGGTCGTCGCGCCGCCGGCGACCGGACGACCGCCCAGCGGGTGGCGGCCGCGGTCGTGGGCGGCACAGCGGCCGGGCCGACGACCGCTTCACCGCCACCACCGAGGCCCTCGGTGCGCTCGCGCTCGAGGGCGCCGGGGTGAGTGCCTCGGTGATCGACACGTCGAGCGGCAAGGCACTGCTCGGGATCGACGACACCCTGGTGCAGCCGGTCGCGAGCCTGGGCCGCGTCCTGCTGCTCATCGAGGTCGCCGCCCAGCTCGAGGACGGCCGCCTGCACGGTGACCGGCTGCAGCGCATGGCCCGCGACACCGCGACCGGCGCCGGCCTGTGGCAGTTCCTGCAGGAGCCGACCATGCAGGTACCCGACCTGGCGACCCTGGTCGGGGCCACCGCCGATGCCTGGGCGATGAACGCGCTGCTGACGACGGTGGGCATCGACGCCGTCCGCGAGCGCGCGGAGTCCCTGGGCATCGAGCGCACGGCGTTGATCGATCGCGTGCGGGACCGCCGCGGGCCGGACGACGCCCCCGACGCGTCCGTCGCACCGACCGGGGAACTGTCGTGGGTGATGCGCGGCCTGGCACTCGGCGAGGTCGTCGACGAGGCGGTGTCGAACCGGGTGCTCGGCTGGCTGTCCCTGGCGAGCGACCTGAACCTGGTCGCCGGTTCCTTCGGCCTCGACCCCCTGGCGCACCGGGCACTCGACCACGGGTTGCAGGTCGTCGCGGTCACCGGGTCGAGCACCGGCGTGCGGGCCGAGGCGGGGATCCTGCGGGGGCCCGGTTCGTCGGTCAGCTACGCCGTGACGGTGACGTTCGACGACGCTTCGTTGCAGCGGCGGTTGGCCGTGGTCGAGGCGCTGCGGACCATGGGCACCGAGGTGCTCGAGGCGGTGCACGCCCCGGCTCGTCGCTGAGCGCGCTTGCCGCTGCCGCTGCTGTTGCCGCTGCTCGTGCCGAGTCTCGGTCCGGCGGACGGTTCGCGGGGTTCACGACGGCGAAACTGTCCGCGGAGCCGAGACCCGCGGACCCGCGGACCCGTGGACGCTACGGGCGGGTGCCGGAACGCGGTGTCGCCGTGTCAGGGCCGGGGACGCAGACCGACTCGGCGCTCAGGCTCAGCCCGTCGACCGTGCCCCGGATGCTCGCCGTGGCAGGATCCGCATCCGAAGACGACGACCAGTAGTCCCGGCCCATCGCCCGGCCGCTGACCTCGAAGCCCTCCGACGTCCACAGCGCGGTCACGGCGTCGAACGGCCCCTGCGCGTCGTCGACGATCTGGAACACGGGCACGATGCTGAACGCCGTCGCGCGGGTGCCGGTCGCGTCGGGCGACCAGGTCGACCCGGACGGCGCGCACTGTTCGGTGCCCGTGGTGACGGTCGCGGGGACCCCGGCGGCGTCGGCCGAGCGCTCGAGGAACGCCCGGAGCGTCGCAGCGTGGTCGCTCACGTCGGCGGGCACCCAGGGGGCCGGCGTGGGGCTCGTCCTCGGGGTGCCCGGGGCGGTGGCGTCCTGCGGCTTCTTCGCGTCGAGGGGGAGTCCGAGCCAGCCACTCGTCCCGTCGAGGCCGACGGAGAACGCGGTGCGCGGAGCGCGGTGTGCGTCGGCGGCTTCGTCCTTCGTCCGGACGAGGACGTCGGCGACGGCGCCGAGTCCTCCGCCCGACACCGACAGGGAGGGGCGTTCGGCCTCCCCAGCTGTGGCGGACTCAGCGGCGGCGTCGGTGGTGGCCTGCGCAGCGTCGGCGTAGGTCGTGCCCGGTGAGTAGGACAGGCGCTCGACGTGGTGGTCACCGTCGCCGTCCAACGCGTCGATCGTGCGCAGGAGTGCTCGCCCGGGGTGCGTCGCCGTGATCCCCACCGAAACGTCACCCCGGTCCAGCGAGGCCGGGTGGTCGCCGACGATCGGACGGGCCTGCGTGACGGCGTCGGTGAAGCTGACGCCCGGCACGAGCCAGATCGTGGAACCTGACGGGGTCACCCAGAGCCTGCGCACGAAGGGCTCCGCACGCAGCCGTCCGGCCAGGTCGACGACGTCGCGGTCCATCGGATCGAGGACGACCGGTGCCGACGCGCGGCCGCGAGGCACGTCCAGGGTCACCGACAGCGTCGTGCCGCTGACACCCCGCGCCGCCGTGTGCCGGATCCGTTCGGCGACGGCGAGGTCGCTCGAGTCGGCCCGCACCTCGAGCGACGTGATCCAGTTGTGCGGGTCGTCCTTCGCGTCGACCTGACGGACCTCGCCCTCGGCCGTGTCGACGCCGGGCAACCGCTCGATCCGGGTGATGAGCTTCGCGAGTGCCGATTCCGATCCGGTCGGCGGTGGCGGTGACCACGTGCACGCGGCGAGTGTGAGCACGACGATGAGCGCGGTCGCGAGCGCTCCTGCTGAACGTGTCCGTGCGCGAGCCCCCATGCGTCCGAGTCTAGGAACGCCGTGGTGCCGCACGGAATCGGTCGCGGGACCCATCCCCGCTCAGCGCAGGAGCACGAAGGAGCGCAGCGGCTGGGGTTCGACGTCGTGGGCCTCGACGAAGCCACGCGACTCGTAGAACGCCCGCTGCCCCGCCTCGGTGTCGGTGAGCAGGACCGTCTGGCGAACGTCGGCGTACCGCTGCAGGGCTGCGTCGAGGAGTGCACCACCGACGCCCGACCGGTGCGCGGACGGCATGACGAGGACGTCCTGCACGTACACGATCGTTCCTTGACGCCCGGTCGGATCCGGACGAGCATCGCTGCTGGCGACGCGCGGGGGCGAGCGTCGCCTGGCACACGATGACGTGTGGTGTGAGCGCCGTCGTGTCGACCCGAATCCCCACGACGGCGCTCCTTGGCCTGTCCGTACCTGCGGTTCGCGGTGCCCACGTTCCGGAGCTCCCGCTCGTCACGGACTGCGCCCCGCCCGCGATCACCACGCGGACGGGGCCCCAGCTCAGGCCGGTGTCGACGTCAGGTAGGCGTAGAGGATCGCCGCGATGACGTCGTAGCCGGTGTCGTTCGGGTGGATCCCGTCGTACATGTAGGTGTTGCCCGTCGTGCCGGTCTGCCCGAAGTACGGTGGCACGTAGGCACCGAGGTCGAAGAACCCGATCGCGACACCCGGGTTCGCGGACCGGAACGTGGTCACCGCCTGCTGCTGTGCGGCGCGGTACTTCGCCCACTCGGTGGTCGACGCCTTGCCCAGCTGGTACGGCATGATCACGAGCAACGCCGAGTCCGGGCTGCGGTCGTGCACCAGGTCCAGGTAGTTGACCGTCTGCTGCGTCAGCACCGCGGGGGTGACCACGCCGTAGTCGTTCGTCCCCCACATCGACGTGATCAGGTCGGGCGAGAAGCGACGGAGCGCATCGGCCCAGGTGTCGTTGCCGTTGGCGGCCGACGACGCGAGGGAGAACCCCTCGGTGCGCGAGGTCGACTGCGATGCCTCGAGGACGTGGAACCCACCGCCCTCGTCGCCGTCGAAGAGCTGCCAGCCCTCGAGGAACGGCTCGCCGCTCTGCCACGTCACCGTGACGGTGCGGACCGCCGAGGCCGACTTCGGGCTGGTCCAGGTCTGTTCACCGGTGGAGACCGCCGGCAGGGTGACCTTGGTGCCGTCGATGGCGACGGAGACGGCGTCTCGCGTGCTCGTCGCCCGCCACGACAGCACGAAGGACGTGCAGCGCTGCGTGAACGTCGCCGACCGGACGCCGGTGCCGGTCAGCGCGACGGCTCGTCGGCCGAGTCCGGACTTCGTGCTCCGCGCGCCTGCGTACGTGGCGGAGCGGAGGTCGATCGCGGCACCGTTCGCTCCGGTGTACGAGACGTAGGTCACCGTGGTCGGCGGCTTGTCGACCGTGGCGTACTGCGAGCGGGCGGGGACGTAGTCGAACCCGCCGGGTGCCTGCCCAGCACCGTTGCGGAGTCGTGCCCGCACCCGTGCCGGGTACCCCTTCTGCGGCGAGGCCGCGCCGAACGCCTCCGTGATCGAGTCGCCCGCCGTGACGATGGTCGCGGTGCCGGCGGCGACCTTGCGGAAGAACCCGGCGAGCGGGTCGCTCGCGGAGTAGGTCAGTCCCGACGGGATGAACGGCTTGGTGGCTGCCGCGGTCGCCGGTGACGCCGCAGCGCCGGCCAGGGCTGATCCGCCGATCGTGACGGCAGCGCCCTGCAGCAGACCTCGCCTCGAGATCCCCCGGCCGCTCTTCGAACTGTGATCCGTCATGTTTCCCCCAAGAGCATCGATGCGGTGGTCACGGCACGAGCGCACTCTCCGGTCCTGCCGACCTGCGGCAACCTGAGAGAACCCCCATCCCACGACGACCATAGGTCAGTTCCGTCGTGAGCAACAGACCTGTCCACTCCCGGGATCGGTGCACGCGGATCGTCCGACAGCTGTCGTCGAACGTCCGACCGCTACGACGTCGCCTGCCCCTCCGGCACGAACGCCTGCACGGACAGCAGCGAGGCGTCGGCGGACGCGCACGCCTTGTAGTCCGTGTCCTTCACGAACAGGGACTGCTTCGACCCGGGCGGGTACACACGGAAGCCGTCCGGGGTCTTCGCCGAGCAGTCACCCGACGGGTAGTTCTCGGCCCGGACGATCTTGAGCGGTGCGACGGCGGTCTTGCCGGGTGCGAGGGTCACGGTCGGGTGCGGCGCGTTCTTCTCCTGCGTCGCGGCCGCACCGATCTGCTTGCCGGTGCCACCCCCGACGAACGAGACGCCCGGCCACCCCTGCACGGTGCAGGTCGTCGACCCGGTGTTCTCGAGCACCAGGTGCACGATGACGCTGCCGGCGGCACCACCGCTGCCGGCCTCGATGCGTCCTGCCAGCGACGACACCGGGCACCGGTCACCGGAAGCAGAACCGGAACCGGCGGACGACCCGGAACCGGTGGACGGTGCCGTCGAGGCGGACTCGTCCGACGACTGCGGTGCGGACGCCGGCGCGGACGCGGACGGCGACGGCGCGGGCGCGGTGACCGTCTCGGTGGCAGCGGGCTGCCCGTCCGAGGCACACCCCGCCAGTGTCCCGACGGCGACGAGCCCGGTCACGACGAGCAGGAACTTGGATCGGCTGCTGCGTTGCATGCTGCACAGGCAACCACCGAACGCCGCATCCGGTTCGGTCGGCGTCCAGGGACCCCGAGCACACTCCGAGGCAAGCAACCCGAGCAGCGGAGGTCGGACATGACGGGCAAGCACGAACAGGCACGAGGCGACGAGGGTCGCGCGGACGGGGTCGAGCCCCGCGCCGGAGCCTTCACCGACAGCGAGATCCCGGGCGAGGAGCACGTCGAGTCGACGGAGCCCGTCGGCGAGTTCGTCTCGAGCGACATCCCCGGCGAGGCGCGTCCGAACGGCGCCGGGCCCGATGGCGAGTACGTCGACTCGGACATCCCCGGCGAGGCCGAGCCGGCACAGAACGGCGAGGTCGGGGAGTACACCGACACCGACAAGGCCTGACGGTCAGTCGATCAGCTCCGCCGCCACCAGGCGGCGGAGCGTCTCCACGCCCGCAGGCGGGCAGCGACCCGCGTCGGCGGAGGTGACCCACTCGACCTCGTCCACCTCGGCCGAGGCGACGGGCGTGGCGGAGTCCAGCGGGCCTCCCGGCCGGACCAGGAACAGCGTCATCGCGACCATCGTCCCCGGAGCCTGCCCGTGGGCGGGCTCGAACACGACGCCGAACGGTTCAACGTCGGCGGCGGTCAGCCGCAGGCCGGTCTCCTCGTACGCCTCGCGCACGGCGGCCTCGACGTCGGTCTCGTGCGGCTCCGCCTTGCCGCCGGGCAGGTAGAGCACGTCGCGCGCCCGGGCGCGCACCATCAGGACACGTCGGTCACGCACCAGCAGCAGCGCACTCACGCGCAGTGTGGGTGGTTGGGCGCCTGTCTGGAGGCTCAGCTCGCGTCCGCCTGGTCGTCGCGACCCGGGGTGGTCGGGTCCAGGGCCGTGCGGTCGGCCAGCGGGACGACGGGCGACGGCAGCTCCGGTTCGGCGTCGGGACGGACGCCGTACAGGGAGTCGATCGCCCCGACGAACTCCTCGCCGCGACCGGCGCGACCGAGCTCACGGGCGCGGACCGACGGACGGTGCAGCAGGACGCCGACCAGGTGCCGGAGCGCCCGCTCGGTGTGCTCGACGGACTCGCCGTCGGCGTCCGCGCGGCGCTTGGCCCGCTCGATCTCGTCGTCGAGGATGTCGAACACGTGCTTGCGGAACGCCACGAGCGCCGGGGTCGTCGACTGCTCCATCGCCTGCGCGCGGAACCGGGACACGGCGTCGTCGACCATCGCGCGCGCTTCGGACTCGGCGTTCAGCTCGGAGATCGGGGCGTGGATGCTGATCGTCTCGAGGTCGAGCAGCTCGACGCCGTCGACGCCGGCGGCCGCGGGGTCGACGTTGCGGGGGAGCCCGAGGTCGATGACGATGCGGCGGACCCCGTCGTCGAGGTCGGCCGGTGCGACGACCGGGACCTCGCTCGAGGTGCAGGTGATCAGGACGTCGCTCGCCCCGATGGCCTGGCGCAGGTCACGGGTGGCGACGAGGTCGTGCTTGGCGGCGAACCAGGACGCGCGACCCGAGGGCGAGAAGACCTGGATGTTCGTGGCACCGCGGTCGCGCAGGGCGGCGATGGTGGTCGCCGCGTAGCTGCCGGTGCCGACGAGCAGCACGCGGGTGCGGGCCCAGTCGGTGACGCGCGACGAGGCGAGTTCGAGGCCGAGGCGCACGAGCGACCGGCCGGCGGCGCCGATGCGGGTGCGGGTCTTGACGCCGCGCGAGGTGTGCGCGGCCTCTTGGAACAGGCGCTCGAGGTCCGAGGTGGTGGTGCCGTTCGACCGGGCGTCCTCGAGCGAGCGACGGACCTGGCCGGAGATCTCGGTCTCGCCGACGACGACGGACTCGAGACCACTCGACACGGCGAACAGGTGCTGCACGACGTCCTTGCCGCCGAGCACGTTGACGGAGTCCAGGACCTCGGTCGCGTCGAGGTCGCTCGCGGCGGCCACGGCCTGCACGGTGGCGGAGACGGCGGAGTCGCTCTCGTCGCCCGCGATGTCCAGGTACGCCTCGAAGCGGTTGCAGGTCGCGAGGACCACTGCACCGTCGAGGACGCCGGCATCCGTGACGAGTCGGCTGGCTGCCGCGGGTGCACCGATGCTCAGTCGCTCCAGGAGATCGAAGCTGGCGTTGCGATGCGACGCCGTGAGACAGATGAGCACGTAGTCAATGGTAACGCGCTCGATGGGAGAATCATCCGGTGACCGAAGCGACGAGCACATCCCTCCCCGACTCCCACCCCCTGGCATCAGGGCGGACGAGTGGTTCCCGCCTGGTACGGGCCCTGCGGGGTGACCGTCCGGAGACGCTCCCGGTGTGGTTCATGCGGCAGGCCGGACGGTCCCTGCCGGAGTACCGCGAGCTTCGGATCGGCACAGCCATGCTCGATGCGTGCCTCGACCCGGAGATGGCGTCGGAGATCACCCTGCAGCCGGTGCGCCGGCACGGGGTCGACGCGGGCATCTTCTTCAGCGACATCGTCGTGCCGATCAAGCTCGCCGGCGTGGACGTCGAGATCGTCCCCGGTCGTGGTCCGGTGCTCTCGTCGCCGATCCGCACCCCCGCGGACGTCGACGCGCTCGAGCAGCTCGACCCCGCGGCCCTCGCCCCCATCGAGCAGGCCGTCCGCCGAACGGTCGAGCAGCTCGGCGACACCCCGCTGATCGGCTTCGCGGGGGCACCGTTCACCCTGGCCGCCTACCTGGTCGAGGGCGGCCCGTCGAAGGACCACATCCGCGCGCGCACGCTCATGCACGCCGACCCCGAGACCTGGTCGCGGCTGCTCGCCTGGGCCGCCGAGGTGTCCGGGATGTTCCTGCGGGCCCAGGTGCTCGCCGGGGCCTCGGCCGCGCAGCTGTTCGACTCGTGGGTCGGGTCGCTCTCCCGCGCCGACTACATCCGGTACGTCGCGCCGCACTCCGCCCGGGCCATGTCGTACGTCGCCGAGCTCGGGGTCCCGCGCATCCACTTCGGTGTCGGCAGCGGCGAGGTCCTGGCCGACATGACGACCTTCGGCACGGACACCGTCGGCGTCGACGCGATCGGGGTCGACTGGCGCCTGCCCCTCGACCAGGCAGTCCAGCGCGTCGGCACCGGCGTCAGCGTGCAGGGCAACATCGACCCGGCGATGCTATCGGCGCCGTGGGACGTCCTCGAAGCGCACGTCCGCGACGTCGTCCGTCGGGGCGGTGCCGCACGGGCCCACGTCGTGAACCTGGGCCACGGGGTCCCGCCGGAGACCGACCCGGACGTCCTGACCCGCGTGGTCGAGCTCGTCCACTCCCTCGGGGACGGAGCCGGCGCATGACCGACGTCGTCGTGGTCGGCGGCGGGATCGCCGGGCTCGTCACCGCGCGTGACCTGGCCAAGGGCGGCGCCCACGTGGTGCTCGTCGAGTCCTCGGGCGAGCTCGGGGGCATGATCCGTCGGCACACCGTCGGCGGGATCGACCTGGACATGGCGGCGGACTCGTTCGCCACCCGCACGGACGCCGTCGGCCGCCTGGCGACCGAGCTGGGACTGGGCAACGACGTCGTCGCCCCCGACCCCCGCGGCGCGTGGCTGATGACCCGCGACGGCCGGACCTCGCCGATCCCCGCGACCGGGCTCCTCGGCATCCCGAGCACCCCGATGGCGGCCGACGTGCTGGCCGTGGTCGGACAGCAGGGCGGTCTGCGCGCCCAGATGGACTCGTTGCTGCCGGCTCCGGTGGGCGCCAAGGCCTCCTCGCTCGGCGAACTCGTCCGCCGGCGCATGGGGGAGCGGGTGCTCGACGACCTGGTGGTGCCGATCGCCGGTGGCGTGCACTCCACCCACCCCGACCAGCTCGACCCCGACCGGGTGGCTCCGGGCCTGCGCGCCGCACTGCTGCGCGAGGGCTCCCTGGCACGGGCGGTCCTGTCGCTGCGGGCACGGGCGGCCGCCGGCACCCCGGTGCAGGGGATCCGCGGTGGCACGGTGCGGCTCGTGGACGAACTCGTCGCCGACATGGCCACCTACGGCGTCGACGTCCGACTGCACACCCGGGCGACCCGGATCGAGGCGCACGCGGTGGAGACCGTCCGCGCCGACGGCACCACCGAACGGCTGCCGGCCCAGCACACCTTTTCCTCCGTCGCCGACCCGGAGCGCACGGCTGCACCCGACCGGACGGGCATCCAGCTCGTCACGCTCGTCGTCGACCAGCCGGAGCTCGACGCCGCCCCGCGTGGCACCGGCATGCTCGTGCACCCGGACGCGCAGGCCGTCTCGGCGAAGGCCCTGACGCACGCCACCGTGAAGTGGCCGTGGCTGGCCGACGTGGCGGACGGACGCCACGTCCTGCGACTCAGCTACGCGACCAGCGCGACGGACACGGCGGGCGTGGCCACGAGCCTCCCGGTCGACCCGGCCGACCCCGTCGGCAGCCGTGCCCTGCAGGACGCCTCCACGCTGCTCGGCGTGCCGATCACGGCGGACCGCGTCAGCGGGGCCGCACGCGTCGGCTGGTACGGGCCGGACCTGACCGAAGCCGGGCTGGCCGAGGGTGTCGTCGGCATCGGCGAGGCCTCGACCGGACGCGGCCTGGCGGGCATCATCGGCGCGGCCCGGAAGGCAGCCGACGAGCTCCTTCGTTCCTGAGCGGACCGCGCAGCCCCTGAGGGCTACTGTTGGTGAGACCGCCGGACGTATTCCGTTCGGTGCATGACCACCGCACAACCAATGCACGGAGGAATCGCACATGCGCGGAAAGCTCCTGTTCGTCGCCGGCGCCGCACTCGGGTACGTCCTGGGATCGCGAGCCGGACGGGCGCGGTACGAGCAGATCAAGACCGTCAGCGGCAAGGTCTGGAACAGCAACGGCGTCCAGAAGGGCGTGCACGTCGCTGAAGACTTCATCGCCGACAAGACCCCAGACGTCGCCGAGTTCATCGGTGAGACCACCAAGAAGGCCGTCCGCAAGGTCGGCCAGAAGAAGGACACCACCACCTCATGACGGACACCCGCGATCGCAAGTCGCGTTCGCTGTTCGGCCTGGTCGGTGACGTCCCGAAGCTCGTCAAGGGCCTGGTCAAGGGCGAGATCGACCTGCTCAAGGCCGAGATGCTCGCGAAGGCGAAGATCTTCGGTCTGGCAGCCGGGCTGCTGGTCGGTGCGCTCGTCGTGGTGCTCTACGCGATCGGCGTCCTGCTGACCGCAGCCGTGATGGGCCTGGCGACCGTGATGCCGGCGTGGCTGGCCGCACTGGTGGTGGCCGTGGTGATGCTCGTCATCGCCGCGATCCTCGGCCTGGTCGGCTGGAAGCGCCTGAAGAAGGGCCTGCCCCTCACGCCCAAGCGCACGATCGACAGCGTCAAGAACGACATCAACGCGGTCAAGGGCCTCGGCAAGAAGCCGACCCCGCCGACGCAGTACGGCAGCCGCAAGCCGGACGTCGACAGCCGCTCCTGAGTGCCGACAGCCCCGACAGCCGCACCACCGACGGAGGAACCGTGACCGACCCGCACGACGATCTCGCTGCCCGCGTCGCCGCGACCCGCGCCCAGTTGTTCGACACCCTCGACGCGATCGAGGACAAGCTCAACGTCCCGAAGCAGATCGGGATCGCCGCGTCGAGGTTCAAGCGCGGCCTCGACGAGCAGCCCGTCCCCTACCTGGCCGGTCTCGCAGCCGGCGTGGCAGTGGTCGGGGGTATCGTCGTGATGGTGCTCCGACGGCGGTAGACCGCCCGAGCGCGGTCCACCGGAGGCGGGGCGGCCACCACCCTGGCAACCGATAGGACAATGGATCCATGAGCTCCGACGCGCCCGTGCCCGCGAACGACCACCCCCACGCCGAACCCGCCGAGACCGGTCACCCGGACTCCGGGATCGACCCGAACCTGCTGACGGCGTACGCCCTCTGGGCAGTGTTCCGCCGGCCCCTCGGTCCGATCCACCGCGTCGGCGACGACGCCGTGGCCGAACTCGACACCGTGATCGCCAGCGCCGCCGAGCGCGGGGTCACGATCCGTGGCTTCTACGACGTCTCGGCCTTCCGCGCCGACGCCGACGTCATGGTCTGGCTGCACGGCGACGACGCACAGGCGATCCAGGCCGTGCTGCGCGAGATCCGCCGCACCGGACTGTTCCAGGACGCCGAGCCGGTGTGGCACGTGATGGCCATGCACCGCGAAGCCGAGTTCAACAAGCGGCACACCCCCGCGTTCCTGCGCGGCAAGGACCCCGAGGCGTGGATCACGGTGTACCCGTTCGTCCGCTCCTACGAGTGGTACCTGCTGCCCGAGGACGAGCGCTCGAAGATGCTCCGCGACCACGGCATCGCCGGCGCGAAGTACCGCCGCGTGCTCACGAACACCATCGCGACCTTCGCCCTGAGCGACTACGAGTGGATCCTGCCGCTCGAGAGCCCGGACCTGGTCGACCTCGTCGACCTGATGCGCGATCTCCGTTACACCGAGGCGCGCATGCACGTGCGCGAAGAGGTCCCCTTCTTCACGGGTCGTCGCGTGACGACCGCCGAACTCCCGGAGGTGCTGTCATGACCGACACCAGCATGATCACGAACGGCCAGGTCCTCGCCGCGACCCCAGCGGCAGCGTCCGGACCCGAGCACGTCGAGACCCCGACCGCGTACGACGCGATCCTGCTCGCGGGCTTCGGCGGCCCCGAGGGCCAGGACGACGTCATCCCCTTCCTGCGCAACGTCACCCGCGGTCGCGGGATCCCGGACGAGCGGCTCGAAGAAGTCGCGCACCACTACCGCCACTTCGGCGGCGTGAGCCCGATCAACGCGCAGAACCGTGCGCTCAAGGCCGCGCTCGAGGCCGAGCTGGCGTCGCGCGGCATCGACATGCCGGTGCTCTGGGGCAACCGCAACTGGGCGCCCTACCTCGAAGAGGCCTTCACCGAGGCGGCGGACAAGGGCTACACCAAGCTCGTCGCCATCGCCACGAGCGCGTACTCGTCGTTCTCGAGCTGCCGGCAGTACCGCGAGGACTACGCCCGCGTGCTCAACGAGACCGGTCTGATCGACACGATCCAGATCGACAAGGTCCGCCAGTTCTTCGACCACCCGGGCTTCGTCCGCCCGTTCATCGACGGCGTCCGCGACGGCATGGCCCGCGCGATCGCCGAGAACGATGGCCTGGACGTCGCGACCGAGCTGCAGGTGCTCTTCTCGACGCACTCGATCCCCTCGACCGACGCCGCCCGCTCCGGCCCCGACTACCGCGGGTTCGACGAGCACGGCGCGTACGAGGCGCAGCACCTCGCCGTGGGCGAGGTCGTGCTCGACCAGGCCTGGGCCGAGCTCCTCGAGCAGCCCGAGCACGCCCACCTGCAGGGCACGTCGAAGCCCGCCTGGAAGCTCGTCTACCAGTCGCGTTCCGGCCCCCCGACGCAGCCGTGGCTCGAGCCGGACATCAACGACTACATGAACGAGGACCTCAAGGGCGGCCCGACGCGTGCCGTGCTGATCGTCCCGCTCGGCTTCGTCAGCGACCACATGGAGGTCATGTGGGACCTCGACGAGGAAGCCACCGAGACCGCCGGTGAGCTCGGCTTCTGGTCGCTCCGCACGCAGACCCCCGGCATCGACCCGGCCTACGTGTCCGGTCTCGTCGACCTGGTGCTCGAGCGGGTCAACGGCACGCCGAAGGCCGAGCGTCCGCACATGACCGACATCGGCCCCTGGTACGACGTGTGCCGTCCGGGCTGCTGCGAGAACGTGCGAGCGGGGTTCAAGCCCGCCGCCGCCGGCGTCGCCCCGTGACCGACGCACCCGTGAACGACCCCAACACGACGTCCCCCGATCGCCCGGCCCCGATCCGGCTCGGCACCCGTGCCAGCCGGCTCGCGGTCGCGCAGTCGCAGGACGTCGCCGACCGCCTTGCGAAGGCGGCCGGTCGACCCGTCGAACTCGTCACCGTCACGAGCGAGGGCGACACGAACCGTGCGTCCCTGGCCTCGCTCGGCGGCACCGGTGTCTTCGCCAGTGCCCTGCGTGAAGCCCTGGTCGCCGGCGAGGTCGACGTGCTCGTGCACTCGCTGAAGGACCTGCCGACCGCCCCGTACCCGGGTCTGACGATCGGTGCCGTCCCGAAGCGGGCGGACGCCCGCGACGTCCTCGTCGCCCGGAACGGTGCGACCGTCGACACGCTGCCGGACCGCGCGAAGGTCGGTACCGGTTCGCCGCGCCGTGCCGCGCAGCTCCGTGCCGCACGGCCCGACCTGGACGTCGTCGACATCCGCGGCAACATCGACACCCGCCTCGGTCGGGTGGACGACGACCTGGACGCCGTGGTGCTCGCCGCCGCCGGCCTGGGGCGCATCGACCGCCTGTCGGCGGCCACCGAACTGCTCGACCTCGGCTTCTGGCCGAGTGCTCCCGGGCAGGGTGCGCTCGCGGTCGAGATCCGCACGGACGAGACCGACCGGGGGCTGCTCGCGGCACTCCGCAAGATCGAGCACGCCCCGACCCGCCTCACGGTGACGGCCGAGCGCGAGGTGCTCGCCAAGCTCGAGGCCGGCTGCTCCGCTCCGATCGGTGCGACGGCCGTCGTGGACACCGAGCTCCTGCTCGTGTCCGCGACCGTCTACCGCCCCGACGGCACCGAGTACCGCACCGCATCGCACGCGGCCGTGCTCGACGGTTCGGCGCAGGACCGTCTCGACGAGGCGCTCGCGGTCGGTGGCCGCGTGGCGACCGAGCTGCTCGAGAACGGTGCTGCGGAGCTCGCCGACCTGGCGACCACCGTCGCCGAGGACACCACGGACGGGCCGTACACCGCGGGCCCCGGCCTGGCGACGCCGGCCGAGTAGGCGGTCACCACGGAACCCTCCACCACCGCGACGGACGAGGCGCGACCCCCGGTCGTCCTCGTCCCGCGTGGCGGTGCGTGGGGGGACCGGGTCGCCGCGGCCGCCCGGGCCCGTGGGCTCGCCCCCGTCGTCGTCCCCCTCATCACGGACGCTCCGCCGTCGGACCCCTCCGCGCTCGACGCTGCGGTCCGGCGACTGGTCGCCTCCGGTGCGGCCGGGAGGCCCGGATCACCCGGTTCTGTCGGTGACGGAACCAACGTGGCTGGTTACGCATGGGTCGTGGTGACCAGTGCGACGGCCGTGACGGTCCTGGCGGGACGCGTGGCGGGCCTCCCGGCCGGGGTGCGCGTCGCCGCGGTCGGCGAGCCGACCGCCCGTGCCGCGCGCGCTGCGGGCTGGGTCGTCGACCTGGTCCCGGCCGAGACGTCCGCCGCCGGACTGGTGCAGGAGCTGCCGGACACCGACGGCACCGTGCTGTTCCCCCGCTCCGAGATCGCGGCACCCACGCTCGTCGACGGCCTGCGTGCCCGCGGCATCGACGTGGACGACGTGGTCGCGTACCGTACCGTGGGGACCGGCGACGAGCCGATCACCTTCGAAACGGCGCCCGCTGCGGTGCTCGTGACGAGCGGCAGCGTCGCCCGCGAGATCGCCCGCCGGATGACCCCGCTCGACCCCCGCACCACCGTGGCCTGCATCGGCCCCGGGACCGCAACCGACGCACGTGCCGCCGGCCTGCCCGTGCACGCCGTCGCACACGACCGGTCCGCAGAAGCCCTGCTCGACGCCGTCGTCGCGGCACTGAACCCCACCACCCCCCACCAGGAAGGTCACCCGTGACTGGACGCTTCCCCCAGGTCCGCCCCCGTCGGCTCCGCGCCACCCCTGCGATGCGACGACTCGTGGCCGAGACCCGGCTCCACCCCGCCGAGCTCGTGCTGCCGATGTTCATCCGCGAAGGCGCGACCGACGCCGTGGACATCTCGAGCATGCCGGGTGTGCAGCAGCACTCCCTCGACTCGTTCCGCCGTGCGCTGGTCGACGCCGCGTCGGTCGGTGTGGGTGGCGTGAACCTGTTCGCCGTGCCGACCACGAAGGACGCCGACGGCTCCGGTGCGACCGATCCGGACGGCATCCTCAACGTGGCGATCCGCGTGGCTCGGCAAGAGGTGGGGGACGCCCTCGTGGTGCAGTCCGACCTGTGCCTCGACGAGTTCACCGACCACGGGCACTGCGGCGTGCTGGCCGCCGACGGCTCCGTCGACAACGACGCCACGTTGCTGCGCTACCGCGACATGGCGGTCGCGCAGGCCGAGGCCGGTGCCGAGCTCGTCTGCATGAGCGGCATGATGGACGGCCAGATCGCCGCCGCACGTGACGCCCTCGACGGTGCCGGGCACAGCGGCACCGCGCTGCTCGCCTACGCCGCGAAGTACGCCTCGGCGTTCTACGGTCCCTTCCGTGAGGCGGTGTCGTCGTCGCTCGTCGGTGACCGTCGGACCTACCAGATCGACGCCGCGAACGGTCGTCAGGGCCTGCGCGAGGTCGCACTCGACGTCGACGAGGGTGCCGACATCGTGATGGTGAAGCCCGCGATGAGCTACCTCGACGTGCTCGCCGAGACCGCGGCGACCTCGCCGGTCCCGGTCTGGGCGTACCAGATCTCGGGCGAGTACGCGATGATCACCGCAGCAGCGCAGAACGGCTGGATCGACCGCGACGCAGCCGCGATGGAGTCGCTCGTCGGCATCAAGCGCGCCGGTGCCGACGCGATCCTGACCTACTTCGCCGTCGACATCGCGCGGAAGCTCAACGAGGAAGCGGGCCTCCGCACCTCGGGCAGCACCGCCGACGTCGCCGGCATCGCCTCGACCGGGAAGGCCCCCGAATGACCACGAACGACCAGCTCTTCGGCCGCGCCAAGAACGCGATCCCCGGTGGCGTGAACTCCCCGGTCCGCGCCTACGGGTCGGTCGGCGGCACCCCGCGCTTCCTGGTGTCCGCGAAGGGCGCCTACGTCACCGACGCCGAGGGTCGCGAGTACGTCGACCTCGTCGCGTCGTGGGGGCCAGCGATCCTCGGGCACGCCCACCCCGGCACGGTCGAGGCCGTGCAGCAGGCCGCCGCGCGCGGACTGTCGTTCGGGGCGTCGACCCCGGGCGAGACCGAGCTGGCCGAACTCGTGAAGCAGCGGGTGTCGGTGGACGGCGACGGCCCCATCGAGAAGCTCCGCATGGTGTCGACCGGCACCGAGGCCACGATGACCGCGATCCGACTGGCCCGCGGGTACACCGGCCGCGACCTGCTCGTGAAGTTCGCCGGGCACTACCACGGCCACTCGGACTCCCTGCTGGCCGAGGCCGGTTCGGGTGTCGCGACCCTGGCCATGCCGGGCAGCGCGGGCATCACCGCCGAGACCGCCGCGCAGACCCTCGTGCTGCCGTACAACGACCTCGACGCCGTCCGCCGGGCCTTCGACGAGCACTCCGAGCGGATCGCCGCCGTGATCGTCGAGTCGGCCGCCGCGAACATGGGCGTGCTGGCTCCCGAACGCGGCTTCAACCGGGCACTGGCGCAGATCACGCAGGCGCACGGGGCGCTGCTCATCGTCGACGAGGTCCTGACCGGGTTCCGGGTCGGAGCTGCAGGCTGGTGGGGCCTCGAGGCGTCCAAGGTCGTGCCGGACGGCGCCGGGTGGAAGCCCGACCTCATCACGTTCGGCAAGGTCATCGGTGGTGGCATGCCCCTCGCCGCCCTCGGTGGTCGGCGCGAGGTGATGGACTTCCTCGCCCCGCTCGGGCCGGTGTACCAGGCGGGCACGCTCTCCGGCAACCCGCTCGCGGTCGCTGCCGGCACCGCCACGCTCCGCGCCGCGACGGCCGAGGTGTACGAGCACCTCGACCGCACGGCGTCGACCATCGCGACCGCCACGAGCGAGGCACTGTCGGCCGCGGGCGTCGCCCACACCGTGCAGCACGCCGGCAACCTGTTCTCGTTCGCGTTCACCGAGCAGGCACCGCGCAACTACGACGACGTGCGGGCACAGGACGTGTTCCGCTACGCGCCGTTCTTCCACGCGATGCTCGACGCCGGGGTGACCCTGCCGCCGAGCGTGTTCGAGGCGTGGTTCGTCACCGCCGCCCACGACGACCGCGCCGTCGGACGGATCCTGGACGCCCTGCCCGCGGCCGCGAGGGCTGCTGCCGCCGCGACCGCGTGACGGGCGCGGGGGCTGCTGCCGCAGCGACCGCGTGACGGGCCGCGGGCCTCAGGAGCAGTCGGCCTTGGTGAAGGTCGTGTCGACGGTCTTCGACGAGCCCTCGAACTTGTAGGTGTACCGCATGTCGACGTCCTCGTCGAGGAGCTTCTTCGTCTCGCTGTTCGAGCAGAGGTTCGGCCCGACGGCGTCGCGGATGGCACCTTCGGTGATCGAGGCCGGGTCGACGTTCGCCGACACCGTGTAGTCGTAGTGGATCGCGGCGCCCTCGGCCTCGATCCCGGTCCACGTCGTGACGGAGTCGACCTGCTTCGGCAGGTCGCTCTGCTCGCGGATCTGCTCGACCGCCTTCGAGACCTTCTCCTCGGTGGAGTCGCTGAAGGCCGCGTTCAGGCCCTGGCGGACGAGGAACGCCACCACGACGGCGACGACGACGCCGAGCACCGAGATCAGGACGCGCTTGCCGCGGGACGAGGACTTGGGCGGGGGCGCGTACGGTGCGGCACCGGCCGGGGCTGCCTGGGCGTACGGCTGCTGGGCGTACGGCTGCTGGGCCTGCGGCTGACCGGTGTACGGCTGCTGCTGGTACTGCTGGCCGGCGGGGGGTTGCTGCTGGTACTGCGGCGGCTGCTGCGCGGACGGCTGGCCGTCGGGCTGGGGCGGCCCGGCGGGCTGCTGCGGGTACTGCTGGCCGTTCGGCTGGCCGGTGTTCGGCTGGCCGTCGTTCGGCTGCGGCTCGGACCCCGGGAAGGGCGGCGGCGTGTTCGTCATGGTTCCCCCTGGTGACGGTCAGCGGCGTGACACCGTGGTGCGGTGCCGGGTCCCTCCCCGACACGGGCCGCGGACACGGAACGCCCATTCAAGCACGCGTCAGGCGGATCGGCGTGCGGCCCAGCGCCCCTCGGCCCGCAGGATCGCGAGCGGGAAGTCGAACGCGTGCGACACCGCCGACGACGTGATGACCTGGTCCGAGGTGCCCTGGGCCACCGCGGCGCCGTCGCGCAGGAGCATCGCGTGCGACGTCGAGGCCGGCAGGTCCTCCAGGTGGTGGGTCACCATGACGCTGCCGAGGCCCGGGTGCCGGTGCCGCAGGGCGTCGACGGTCTCGAGCAGGTGCTCCCGGGCGGCGACGTCCAACCCGGTCGCGGGCTCGTCGAGCAGGAGCAGCTGGGGCTCGGACATCAGGGCCCGGGCGATGAGGGCGCGGCCCCGCTCGCCCTGCGACAGCACCGGCCACCGGGCGTCCCGCCGAGCCGTGAGCCCCACGTCGGCGACGTGCTGCTCGGCCAGGGCGACCTGTTCGGCCGAGGGCTCCCACCGCATCATGAGGTCCGTCGTGCCGGTCAGGCCGGTCAGCACCGTCTCGAGGACGGTGAGCGGCGACAGCATGCGGTGTCGGGGGTCGACGTGGCCGATGTGCTGACGGAGTTCGCGGACGTCGACGCGTCCGAGTCGGCGACCGAGGACCTCGACCGTGCCCGCGGTGGGGTGTCCGGTCGCGCCGAGGACGGCGAGCAGGGTGGACTTGCCGGCACCGTTCGGTCCGAGCAGCGCCCAGTGCTCGCCGCGGCGGACGGTCAGGTCGATGTCGTGCAGCAGGTCGCGGCCGGAGCGCGTGACGCGGACCCCGGTGGCGTGGATCAGGACGTCGTCGCGCGCGTCGGTCATGACCCCATCGTGCCCCACCGCGCCGTGACGTCGTCCACGTGGGCTCGTGCGACGTCGACGAACCGGCGGGCAGCGGCTCGGGCGGTCTCGACGTCGCCGCTGCCGGCGGCCGCGTCGAGCGTGAGCCAGAGCGCTTCTGCGTCCCACTGCCGGAACGCGGGTGCCTCGGGCAACGCGTAGGCGAGCCGGGCCATCGCGAGGCGCAGGGCCTTACGCACCCAGCGGTTGCCGGACTGTTCGGACAGGAAGCGTGTGACCGCGAACGAACTCTCCGTGTACCGGTGATCGCGCACCTGGCCGTCCGCGCGTGCCCGTGCGACGAGCGTGCGGAACTCCTCGAGCGCGGGGCCCCGCAGGCCGGGCAGGACGTGGACGGCGCCGTGGGTGAAGACGCCGGTGAGCAGCTCCATCGTGTCGCGCCAGGTTGCGAGCGACGGTTGCCCGACGCGGTACCGGCCGTCGTCGTCGTCGACGAGCCCCAGGTCGTGCAGCCAGCGCAGTGCTCCGTGCACCTGCTCGGGTGTGGCACCGGTCCGTGTCACGAGGTCCTCGAGCCGATGTGTGGACCCCACCGCCAACGCGCCGGAGCGGACGTCTCGCAGCAGGGTACGGCCGACCGGACCGACGCGGTCTTCGGTGGTGTCGTCCGCCGGGCGGTGCGTCCGCGGGATCCCGACGTTCCGCCGGTGGACCTCGAACAGCCCGTCCATGACCTCGGCCGCCGCCGTCGCCACGGCCGGGTCACCGGACTCCACCGCGCGGGACGTGGTGGCGAACCAGGTGTGCACCTCGTGGACCGACCAGAGCTGCGTCGGGACCCGGGCCCACCGCATCCGCTCGAACGCACGCAGGCCCAGGCTGCGCACCAGGGTGTTTGGGGAGTGCTCGAACCAGAACTGGCAGGCGGCGGAGAACACCGTCGGGTACTCCGGCAACCGGAGTGCCGCAGTGGTGCGAGCCCGCGCGACCCGGCGGTCGAGTTCGGCGTGGAGCTGAGGGGTGAGCGCCGGGATGGTCGCGCGGAGGGCCGGGCCGACCAGCGCGACCCAGAAGTCGAGCGTGTCCGAGAGGTCGGCGTCGGACAGTTCGTCGTACCACCACGAGCCGTCCGGGCGCCGGGACAGGATGCCGAGGTCCTCGAGGCGAGCCGCCGCTGCACGGACCCGGCCGCGAGGCGTGCCCCACTCCCACCCCAGTGCGTCGAGGTCGACGGGCACCGGTCCACGCGGGCCGGTGCGGACGTGGGCGAGCAGGGACGCGTAGGCGTCGTCGTTCGCCGCCGCCCAGGGGTCGGCGTCACCCCACTCGCCGACGACCACGGGTCAGCCGCGGTCGGCGCGGACCGCCTCGATGTGCTGTTCGAAGTTGCGGGTGAGGGCTCGACCGGCCTCGGCGGCCCCTTCACCGTCACGCTCGGTGAGGGCCTCGCGCAGGATCGAGAAGAACGCCTCGGATCCGTACTGCTCGAACGGCGGCGTCGGGTTGAGCGTGAAGCGGACCCGCTCCATGGCACCCACGGCCGCGTTCTGCACCAGGGGGTTGCCGGAGTGCTCGACGGCGAACTCGATGATCTCGGTGAGGGCGCCGCTGAAGCCGTAGTCCCGCACCTTGCGCATGCGGTCGGCCTTGTCGAGCAGCGCGGTGAGGGCTTCGACGTCCTCGTCGCTGTACTCGGGGACGCCCCAGCGCAGGCTGAGCTCGAAGAACCCGGCGGTCGCGCGGGTCGCGGTGACCCAGTCGTCGAAGGTCGGTGTGGCGACGCGGGTGTACCGGTTCGCCTCCATCTCGACCAGGCCGATGTCGACGAGCTTCGCGATCGCCTCACGGATCGGGGTGCGACTCACACCCAGCCACTGGACCAGCTCGTCGTCGTTCAGGCGCTCGCCGTGCTGCAGCGTGCCGTCACGGAGCGCCGCGAGCATCTTGTCGTAGACGACGTCGCGCAGGAGCTTCCGGGGAGAGCTCTCCACGGTGGACTTGGGGACCGGCATGTCATCTCCTCGAGGACGAAATCGACACTCGAAATCCTAGCGTGCCAATATGCAAACGTTTGCTAAAAAACGCCGGGGTTCAGCCCGCAATGGCGACCACGGTGCGACCGTGCACCCGCCCTGCGACCACCTCGGCGCCGACCGTGATCGCCTGCTCGAGCGTGACGGTGCGGGTGACGTCGGCCAGCAGCGCCGCGTCGAGGTCGGTCGCCAGCCGGTCCCACGCTCGACGGCGGAGCTCCGGTGGGGCGTCGACGGAGTTGATGCCGAGCAACGAGACCGACCGCAGGATGAACGGCAGCACGGTCGTCGGCAGCGCGGAGTCCTGCGCCAGCCCGCAGGCCGTCACCGCGCCACCCCACCGGGTCGAGGCCAGCACGTTCGCCAGGGTGGCCCCGCCGACGCTGTCCACCGCTCCGGCCCACGTGGCACGCTGCATCGGCTTGCCCGGCTCGGACAGTGTGCCGCGGTCGATGACCTCGGTGGCACCGAGCCGCCGGAGCGAGTCCGTGTTGGCCGAGCGACCCGTCGACGCCGTCACCCGGTACCCGCGGGCCGCGAGCAGGGCGATCGCCACGGTGCCGACCCCGCCGGACGCGCCGGTCACGAGCACCGGCCCGTCGTCCGGCGCGACGAAGCGCTCGAGCGCCAGCACGCTGAGCATCGCGGTGAACCCCGCAGTGCCGATGGCCGCCGCGAACGAGTCGTCGATCGTCTCGGGCAGCACGACGAGCGATCCGGACGGCACGACCGCCTGCGCCGCCCAGCCCCCGTGCCTGCTCTCACCTAGGCCGGCACCGTTCAGCACCACCCGGTCGCCGATCGTCACCTCGTGCACGCCGGGACCGAGGCCGGACACCGTGCCCACGACGTCGATCCCCGGAACGAGCGGGTCGAGCCGAGCGACGCCGGGGTTCCGCGCCAGGGCCAGCCCGTCCTTGTAGTTGACGCTCGAGTACGTGACGTCGACCAAGACCTCGCCCTCGGCCGGGTCCGGCAGGTCGACGTCGGTGACGGTGGGCGGGGTTGCACTGGACACGAGGACGGCGCGGGTCATGCGCCGGACGCTACCCCCTCCCTCGCAGGCTCGGTCGGCGTGCCCGGCATGCCGCTGGCGCGTCATCGCCGAGCCGGTCGCGCCCGGCGGTCTGCCCGTTCTTCCCCCAGAACGTGCGCGATGGCTGGTGGGATCGGGCGTACCGGGGCGGAACAACCGACGGGGTACGCCCGATTCGACCAGGTGCGCCCGAAACAGCCCCCAGCCCAGCCCAGCCCACTCAGCCGAACATGATGGCGGCCTCGTCGAAGCGCGCCTGCGGCACCGTCTTGAGCTCGCCGAGCGCCTCCTCGAACGAGACGTGCTCGATCTCGGTGCCCCGGAGCGCCACCATCCGGCCCCAGCGCTCCTCGACCACGGAGTCGATCGCCGCCAGGCCGAGCCTGGTCGACAGCACCCGGTCGTACGCCGTCGGCGTGCCGCCGCGCTGGATGTGCCCCAGGGTCGTGGCCCGCGTCTCGATGCCCGTCATCTCCTCGATGAGCGGCGCGAGGCGCTCGCCGATGCCACCGAGCCGCGGGCGCCCGAAGGCGTCGAGGCCACGCTCGGTGTGCGCGGTGTCCTCGTGGTCGGGGACGAAGCCCTCGGCCACCACCACGAGCGGGGCACGACCGCGGTCGTAGGCGGCCCGCACCCACTTCGCGATCTGTTCCATGCTCGTCTTCTGCTCGGGGATGAGGATCGCGTGCGCGCCCGCGGCCATGCCGGAGTGCAGCGCGATCCAGCCCACGTGCCGGCCCATCACCTCGGCGACCATGCAGCGCGAGTGCGACTCGCCCGTGGTGCGCAGGCGGTCCATGGCCTCGGTCGCGATGGCGACGGCGGTGTCGAAGCCGAACGTGTAGTCGGTCGCACCCAGGTCGTTGTCGACGGTCTTCGGCACGCCCACGATCTTCAGCCCGGCGTCGGTGAGGCGCTTCGCGGCGGCGAGGGTGCCCTCGCCGCCGATCGCGACGATGGCGTCGATGCCGTGCTTCTCGAGCATCCGCTCGATGTTCTCGACCCCGCCGTTGGGGCCCTCGAACGGGTTCGTGCGGCTGGTGCCGAGGATGGTGCCGCCCTGCTTCGCGATGCCCTGGATGTCCTTGCGGCCGAGCGGGACGATGTCGCCGTCGACCACGCCGCGCCACCCGTCGCGGAAGCCGACGAAGTCGTGGCCGTAGATGGCGATGCCCTTGAGGACGATCGCGCGGATGACCGCGTTCAGGCCGGGGCAGTCGCCTCCGGAGGTGAGGATGCCGATGCGCATGGTGAACTCCGTCGTCGGGTGGTGGGGATCACTGCCCATCATGACTGACGGTGGTTCAGCATTACCATCCCCGTGTGTCCCTGCTCGCTTCCGCCGCCGCTGCCGTCGACGACGCTGGTGCGTCCGGTGACGCGTCGCGCGTCGACACGGTGTACCGGCCTGGAGGCGCGGTGGACGTCGCGTCGACCCTGCGGCCCCTGCAGCGCGGCTCCGGCGACCCGGCCTTCCAGGTGGCCGGCGGTGTCGTGTGGCTCGCGCTGCAGACGCCCTCCGGCCCCGCTTCCGTCGCAATCCGGCGGGCCGGCGACACCATCGCGGTCTCGGCGTGGGGGAGCGGAGCGCCCTGGGCCGTTTCCCACGCTCCTGAGCTGCTCGGTCGCGGCGACGACTGGTCGTCGTTCGACGTCTCCGGCAACGACTTCCTGGCCGCGGCACGACACCGGCAGCCCGGGCTCCGGCTGCTCCGCACGAACACCGTCGTCGCGATGCTCGTGCCGGCGATCATGGAGCAGAAGGTGACCTCGCGTCAGGCGTGGGGCGCGTGGCGGTACCTGCTCCGTCGGCACGGCACCCCGGCGCCCGGCCCGGCACCCGCGGGCATGATGGTGCCGCCCGACGCCCGGACGTGGGCTCGGATCCCGAGCTGGGAGTGGCACCGGGCCGGCATCGAACCGGGGCGCTCGGCGACCGTGATGCGCGCCGTGCAGCTCGCGCCGGCACTCGAGCGGACCCTGGCGCACGGCCGCGGCGGCGAGGCCGTGTCCACGAAGCTGCAGTCGATCCCCGGGGTCGGCCGGTGGACCGCCGCCGAGACGGCGCAGCGATCCCACGGCGACCCGGACGCACCGAGCGTGGGGGACTTCCACGTGCCGGCGCTCGTCGGGTGGGCGCTGGCCGGTTCGCCGGTCGACGACGACGGGATGCTCGAGCTGCTCGAGCCCTGGCGCGGGCACCGGGAGCGCATCGTGCGCCTGATCGCCGGCTCGGGGTTCCGGAAGCCGTCGTTCGGGCCGCGGATCACGATCCAGGACCACCGCGGCCACTGAGCGGTCGTCCGCAGAACACCGGTGTTCGCGCGTCGCACACCGGCACGCGCGTGTTCGGAGCGTGAACACCGGTGTCTCGCAGGGCGTCAGGGGTGGCGGGTGCCCTCGCCCGCCAGGACGGCGCGGTAGCCCTCGCGGAACGTCGGGTACTGCGGCGTCCACCCCGTCGACCGGAGCAGCGCGTTCGACAGGCGCTTGTCGCCGCCGGCCTGCCGTGCGTCGCCGTCGCCGATCGACGGCCCGGCGACGTGGAGCTCGTCGGCCAGGAACCGCAGCACGTCGTCCAGCCGGCTCGGCTCGTCGTCGGTACCCAGGTAGAGCGGTGCCGGGTCGGGCAGCGACGCCAGGTGCACGAGTGCGGCGGCAGCGTCGTCGCGGTGGATGCGGTTCGTGTGCGGTGAGGTGCCCGGCGCCAGTCGCGCGGACCCGGACCGGACCTGGTCGATGAGTCGCTCGCGGCCGGGGCCGTAGACGCCCGACAGTCGGACCAGCACGGCGCCGGGAGCCCGTTCGCGCAGCAGGACCTCGGCCTCGACCAGGACCTCGGCGGTCGGGGTCGCACCACGCGCCGGGGTCTCCTCGGTGACCTCGCTGCCGTCGGCGACGTCGTAGACCGCGGTCGAGGACACGACGAGCACCCGGGGGTCGGCGTCCGAGGCGTCGATGCCGTCGAGCACGTTGCGCAGACCGTCGACGTAGGTCGCGCGGTACTCGTCGACGTCGCGGCTGCCGGCGGCGAAGGCCACGACGACGACGCTCGTGTCGGCCGGGATCGCGGGGACCTCGTGGCGCAGGTCGACGCTCCGGCCGGTGATCGGCGCGGGGACCAGCTCGGCGCGGCGGCGGAGTCCGATCACGCGGTGGCCCTGGTCGGCGAAGCGCAGGCCGGCTTCGGTCCCGAGGTCGCCGCATCCGGCGATGACGACTGTCGTGGAGTTCTGCACGGCTCGACACTGGCACGGCCGGTTGGTGGAAGGCGGGGAGGCGCGCACATCACGGATCACTAGGGTCAGCGCATGGGGCGGCAGCGGCGACGGGTGGTGCGTGACGTGGCGATCGCCGTGCCCCCGTTCGTCGAGATCGCGCTCGTCGTCGCCGGCTCGATCGTCTCCGTCGGAGCCGTGGGGGAGAGCGCTGCGTCGTGGGCGCCGTTGTCGTGGCCGCTGTACGCCGTGCTCGGGACGTTCCCGTTCGCGGTCGGCGCGCTCGTCGCTGCGGTGCGGCTCCGCGGACTCGAAGCCAGGACGCCGGCGATCTGCTTCGCTGCCCTGTCGGTGGCCGTGGGTGCCATCCCCTTCGTCGGGATGCTGAGCGTCTTCGTACAGTTCTGGAGCGTCTCGCCTAGATGAGAACGGTTATCGTCTAGATGACCCTCATCCGCACTGCACTCAGGAGCTCCATGTCCGCTCGACCTCCACGTCTCCTCCCGGCACTCGTCATCGCGGGGCTCGTCCCACTCGTCGCCACCGCGATCGCCGTCCCCGCCTCGGCTGCACCCACCGTGACCCGGACCGCCCACCACAGCTGGCTCGTCACGGCCGACCCGACCGCGAAGCGCGTGTACGTCAACGACGCCGTGACCGGCAGGCGGACCGCCACCCTGAGCGGGATCGAGTTCGGCACCCACGCGGGCTCGGTGCAGCTCGGCCACGGGCAGATCGCGTTCATGGACGAGTCGAAGCCGCAGCTCGACGTCCTGGCCATCGGCCCCCGCGGTACGGCCCGCATCGCGCAGCACTACGCGATCCCGAACGGCGACGGCCGGTGGGAGCGCGCCGGCTGGCTGTCCACCGACACGGCGCGGCGTCACCTGGCGGTCGGGTCCGACTTCGACGGCTCCGAGCGCCAGCGGGTCACGGTGATCGACCTGCGGCGGAAGACGGAGCACACTGCTCGGATCGACACCTCGGCCGTGCAGCTCGCCACGACGGGCAAGCGCGGCACCGAAGAGGTCGAGACGTTCCTGGTCGGCAGCCCCCTGCGCCTGGTAGTCACCGCGGGCGGACGACTCGACGCCTACTCCGTGTCCGCGATCATGCAGGGTGCGACCCACCCGCGCCCCGTCGCGACCACGCCCCTCGGCGCCTACCCGCACGGCCCGATCGTCAACGCCACCGGGACGGTGATCGGCTCCGACCTGGCCGCCGGCGTGCAGACCGTCCGGGTGACACGGACCGGCTTCACGGGCTCCCGGTCCGTCGCCTACCCGAAGCCGAGCGTGCAGAGCTACCGGCCCCGCATGGCACCGGACGGCACGACCGTGGTCGGCACCCAGGCCGGCACCACGGCCGCGGGGACCCCGTGGAACGCCGTCCCCGCCTACCTGACCACCTCGTCGACGTCGTCGAGCAGGATCAGCAGCGTCGACCTCGGCACCGGTTCCTTCACCCGGGTCGCCGTGACCGCGCGGTTCGCCGCCGTCGCGCTGACGTCGGGCACCGGCGACTCGCTCGTCCTGGTGCGCAAGCAGGCCGACGGCGTCTACTCCGGCCGGACGACCTCGGTCGCGCTCACGCCGCTGCGCAAGGGGCCCGTCGCCGGACAGCCGGCCACCGGGGCGTCGGTGCGGTTCACCGCGGCGACCGACGACGGCCGCAGTGTGTTCGTGACGCGGGGCGACGAGGGGAAGATCACCCAGATCGACACCGCCGGCGCGACGCCGTCCGTGCTCCGCACCATCACGCTGCCCACGGCTCTCGCCGGGGGTGGGTACATGACGACGGTCGACTCGACGATGAGCCCGTACGACCTCAGCGGTCGCTGATCGTTCGTCGATCGACAACCGGCCGCCGACCGCCCCACGGGGTGGTCGGCGGCTAGGGTCCTGGTGTGATCGTCTGGTTGAACGGAACACACGGGGCGGGCAAGACGACGACGAGCCGACTGCTCCAGCCGCTGCTGCCCGGCTCGCGGGTCCTCGATGCCGAGAAGGTCGGCGAGGTGCTGATGGACGTCACGCCGGGGCTGCCGGCCAGTGACAACTTCCAGCACTGGGACCCGTGGCGGCCGCTCGTGGTCGAGACCGCCCGCCGGGTGCACGACTACGTGGGCGGACCGCTCATCATGCCGATGACGGTCCTGGTCGAGGCCTACTGGCGCGAGATCGCCGCGGGACTCGCCGCCCACGGCATCCCGGTCCGGCACTTCGTGCTGCACGTCGACGAGCCGACGCTCCGCGACCGGATCCAGCACGACCCGATCGTGGGCCCGTCGACGTTCCGGTTCGCGTACGTCGACGCCTACGCCGAAGCGGCGCGCGGCTGGCTGCACGTCGAGGCCGAGGTCATCGACGCGACCGACACCTCGGCCAGCGAGGTCGCCCGCGCCGTCGCGGACGCGGTGACGTCAGAGCGCTGACAGCACGAGCTCCCGGATGCCGGGGCGCTCCGGCTGCCCGTGGTCGACCAGCACCGCCCGCATCCCGGCCGCCCTGGCACCGACCACGTCGCGCTCGGGGTCGTCGCCCACGAAGAGACAGTCCGCCGGGTCCACGCCGAGCTCCCGCGCCAGGGTTCCGAACGCGCGGACGTCCGGCTTCTGGAACCCGATGCGTTCCGAGGTGCAGACGACGTCGAACGCGTCGGCCAGCCCGGTCCGTGCGAGCTTGTCGCGTTGCTGGGTCTCCGTGCCGTTCGTCAGGAGCCCGAGGCGGTGTCCGTGCTCGCGCAGCTCGTGCAGCAGCGGCAGGCTCTCGGGGAAGAGCCGCCACGCGTCCCGGTACGCACCCGAGTAGTCGTCGAACACCGCGTCCAGGCCGGCGTCGTCCTCGGGTACCTCGACGCCCAGCGGCGGCAGGACCGTGCGGAGCCGTGCGCGTCGCTGTTCCTGGAAGCTGATCGCCCCGGACCGCCAACGCTCGAACTGCTCGTCCTCGGCCGTGAACCAGTCGCGGAGGACCGCCTCCGTGGCCTCGACGCCGAAGCCCTGCAGGAACCGGGTCACGCCTGCCCGAGCCGACCCGTGGTGGTCGAACAGCGTGCCGTCCAGGTCGAAGCCGATCGCTCGCGGAGTCCCCACGTGCCCAGGCTAGGGCCGCTCCCGGTCCGGGCGGACCCTGCGAGGTGAACAGCTGCGGACCCCCGCGAGGTGGACAGCACTGTCCGCCGCACGCAGCCCCGGGGTTCGCCACCGCCCGGATCATGCCGGAGACTGGTCCGGGCCACTCACGAAGCGGCCCGCCCCACCACCAGCAAGGAAGGCTCCGCATGCCCGAGCTCCCCGTCGTGTTCGAAGTCGGCTCGATGATCGCCCTGGTCGCGATCCTGCTCGCCGACCTGCTCATCGTCGCGCGTCGCCCGCACGTGCCGACGCTGCGCGAATCCGGCATCTGGGTGGGCGTCTACGTCGGGCTGGCGCTGGTCTTCGCGGTGCTGATGCTGGTCTTCGCCGGCGGCGACTCGGCCGGGCAGTTCCTGGCGGGCTGGCTGACCGAGTACAGCCTGAGCATCGACAACCTGTTCGTGTTCGTCATCATCATGGCGCGCTTCTCGGTGCCGAAGAAGATCCAGCAAGAGGTGCTGCTGCTCGGCATCATCATCGCGCTCGTGCTCCGCGGGATCTTCATCCTGGTCGGCGCGCAGCTCATCGAGAACTTCTCGTGGATCTTCTACATCTTCGGTGCCTGGCTGATCTGGACGGCGATCCAGCAGCTCCGCGGCGAGGACGAGGACGACCAGAAGGACAGCTTCATCGTCCGGCTGCTGCGCCGCCGGGTCCGCCTCACCGACACGTTCGACGGCATGAAGTTCCGCACCCACCACGACGGCGTCCGGCACTTCACGCCGCTGCTCGTCGTGCTCATCGCGATCGGCACCACCGACCTGCTGTTCGCGCTCGACTCGATCCCGGCGATCTTCGGCATCACCGAGAGTCCCTTCATCGTGTTCACCGCGAACGTCTTCGCCCTGATGGGCCTGCGCCAGCTGTACTTCCTGCTCGGCGGCCTGCTCGAGCGCCTGGTCTACCTGAAGTACGGCATCGCCGTGATCCTGGCCTTCATCGGTGTGAAGCTCGTCCTGCACGCGCTGCACGACAACGAGCTGCCGTTCCTGAACGGCGGCCACCACATCGAGTGGGCACCGGAGATCAACACGTGGGTGTCCCTGCTCGTGATCGTCGCCGCGATGGCCGTGTCCACGCTGGCGAGCCTCGTGCGCATGCGCGGCGAGACCCCCGCGACCGACGACGGCGCAGCCGAGATCGACCAGGACCGAGCCGACCAGGACCCCGCCCGGACCTCCGACTGAAAACCCGTTTGAACGATCCGCTCCGCTCCCTCGTTGTCTGGGTATGGCACTCCGCAAACGCACCAAGGTCATCATCGGGATCTCCGCCGGCGTCGTCGTCGTGGCGGCAGCAGCCGTCATCGCCGGCCCGGTCATCTACGCGAACACCGTCAACGGCCAGGCCGCGGCAGCACCCTCGCTGTCGGCGTCCTCGTCCGGCACCCTCGACGCGAAGGACGCCGACGGCACCTGGACCAGCAAGAGCAGCTCGTACGCCGGGTACCGGGTGCACGAGGTCCTGCAGGGGAATGATGTGAACGTGGTCGGTCGCACGAAGGACGTCAAGGGCACCGCCGTCGTCGACGGCGGCTCGCTCACCAAGGCGTCCGTCACCGTGCAGGTCGGCAAGATCAGCACCCCCGAAGCCGCACGCGACGAGTACTTCCGCTCCACGGCACTGCAGACCGACAAGTACCCGACGGCGACGTTCGAGCTCACCAAGCCCGTCGACGTCACGAAGGCGCTCGACGGCTCCACGCAGGACGTCACCCTGACCGGCACGATGGAGCTGCACGGCGTCGAGAAGCCGGTCACGGCCGACGCGCAGGTCGCGGTCGGCAAGGGCGGCACCGTCCAGGTCGCCGGCACCGTGCCGATCACCTTCGCCGACTACGGCGTGAAGGCCCCCTCGCTCGGCTTCGTCACCGTGGACGGGAAGGGCTCCGTCGAGTTCTCCCTCGACCTCGGGAAGTGACCGTGACGAGCCGTTCCGCGGACGAGTTGCTCGCGACGCTGTACCGCGAGCACGGTGACGCGCTCACGCGGTACGTCCGGCACCTCACGCGGGACGGCTCGACGGTCGAGGACGTCGTGCAGGAGGCGATGGTCCGCGCCTGGCAGCGCCCGGCCGTGCTCGAACGGGCACCCGACAGCGCACGGGCGTGGTTGTTCACGGTGGCGCGCAACCTGGTCGTGGACGAGGCGCGGTCCGCACACAACCGGCGCGAGCACGGCACCGAACACCAGGTGGAACGGATCGAGTCGGACAGCACGGACGCCGTGCTGGACCGGATCGTGGTCGCCGACGCACTCGCGTCGTTGACCCCGGACCACCGCCGCGTGGTGGTCGACGCGTACTGGCTCGGGCACACGGTGCCGGAGATCGCACGACGACACGACATCCCGGAGGGCACCGCCAAGTCGCGGCTGCACTACGGGCTGCGAGCCCTCCGGCTCGCACTGCAGGAACGAGGAGTGACCCGATGAGCGACGACAAGTACGCAGAGTGGGATGCGGCGTACGTCCTCGGGTCGCTCCCGGCGAGCGAGCGCCTGGAGTACGAACGACACATCGAGAACTGCGACCGCTGTGCGGCCGCCGTCGCCGAGCTGGTCGGTCTGCCGGGTCTGCTCGGCAAGCTGCCGGCCGACCAGGCGATCGAGATCGCGGAACCGGACGGGAGGCCCGACACCCGTTCCGAGAGCGACCTCGCCTCCGTCGCGCACCGCGTCCGACACCGTCGCCGCCGTCGCCGGGTCTGGGTCGCCGCCACCGCGGGGCTCGCGGTGGTCGCCGCCGTCCTGGGCGGGCTCGCGGTCGGGGCAGCGGGGGAGCGCACCACGGTGCAGGCCGGCTCCGCGCCGACCGCTGCGGCCACCGCCGACCGGTACGACATGAGCGGCGTGCAGGGCCTCGACGTCAAGCTGGCCGTCAGCGGCGAGCAGTGGGGCACCCGCTTCGACTGGGGGTGCTCGTACGGCGGCAAGGCGTGGTCCCCCGACGGGTCGATCCTCTACGACCTCGTCGTCGTCCGGAACGACGGCACGACGCAGACCGTCGGCTCG
Source organism: Curtobacterium flaccumfaciens UCD-AKU (assembly GCF_000349565.1). Taxonomy (GTDB): domain Bacteria; phylum Actinomycetota; class Actinomycetes; order Actinomycetales; family Microbacteriaceae; genus Curtobacterium; species Curtobacterium poinsettiae. Next base: position 219,546 of record NZ_KB714628.1, on the reverse strand, counting down.
TGGACGGCTGCCGGTGCGGATGCGCGCGGACTGTCGGCCTCGACGGACATCCCGCGCGACGACATCAGGAGCGTCCAGGTGCGGCTGCGCGGTGAGCGCGGCGCGCTCGCCGTCGTCACGCTCTAGCCGGCGTCGGCCTCGTCCGCAGCGTCGTCGGGGCCGATGGCGTCCTGGACGCGCGCGCTGACGGACCGCAGCGTCTCGGCGTCGGTCCCCACGGGCCTCCAGAACAGGTCCTCCAGCGCACCGGTGTGCGCGCGGATGCCGGCGAGCACCGCTCGCCGACCGTCCGCGGTCATGACCACCCAGCTGCCGCGCGCGTCGCTCGGGCAGTCGGCGCGCTCGACCAGGCCGCGGGCCACCATCCGCGTGACCTGGTGGCTGACGCGCGACTTCTCCCAGCCGATCCCCGTGGCGATGTCCCGGACGCGCAGACGGTGGTCGGGGTCGCGGTGCAGGCCGATCAGGATCTCGAACTCGGGGACCGAGATGCCGGCTCCCGCCTGGACGGCCCGGTCGAGCGCCCGGTCGAGCCGTCGCCAGGCGTCGTGGTACGCGTCCCAGGTGACCCAGTCGTGGCCACCGTTGCCCTCCGTCGACATGCCGACCAGCGTATCCACCGGGCGGGGCATCGGACCGCGCCACGGGTGCTTTCATCCGCTCGGATGACTCCTGGCCGACGTACGGCGTGCTCCGAGGTCGCGTCGGACGTGCGGCATACGATCGGGGGATGCCGAGTGCTCGCCTCCAGGACACCACCGATGACGCCGTCGCGCTCGTGCGCCGGTGGCTGGCGGCGTCCGCCGGGGTGAAGCCCGACCCGGGTGCGGCCCGTCTGGCCCAGGTCCTGCGCGACGAGCAGGGCCTCGACTTCACCCGTGGTTTCGTCGACAAGGTCGTCCGTCCCGAAGACCCCCGGGTCGCCGCGCGCAACCTCGAGCAGCTGAGCCGTGACGTCCCCGACTTCCTCGCCTGGTACCTGCGCGGTGCGGTGACGCTGGGTGGCGGGTTCGCCACCATGGCGCCGTGGGCCGTGATCCCCACCGCGCGCCGGATCCTGCGACGGATGACCGGGCACCTGGTGATCGACGCGAGCACGAGCAAGCTCGGTCCCGCGCTCGCCAAGCTCCGCGGACCGGGCACCCGCCTCAACGTGAACCTGCTCGGCGAAGCCGTCCTCGGCAGCGCCGAGAGCGACCGACGCCTGCAGGGCACGATGGACCTGCTCGCCCGCGACGACGTCGACCACGTGTCGATCAAGGTGAGCGCCGTCGTGCCGCAGACCTCGCCGTGGGCCTTCGACCAGACCGTCGAGCGCGTCGTCGACCGGCTCGTCCCGCTGTACCGCCTGGCCGCGGCGCCGACGGCCGCCGGACGCCCCGCCAAGTTCATCAACCTCGACATCGAGGAGTACCGCGACCTCGACGTCACCCTCGCCGTGTTCCGGACGCTGCTCGACCGTGACGAGTTCGCCGACCTGCAGGCCGGCATCGTGCTGCAGGCCTACCTGCCCGACGCCGCCGGAGCGCTCGACGCGCTGACCGAGTGGGCGCAGGAACGCCGGTCGCGCGGCGGAGCCCCGATCACGGTGCGGCTCGTCAAGGGCGCGAACCTCGCGATGGAGCACGTCGACGCGATCGTGCACGGGTGGCCCCTCGCCACCTGGGGCAGCAAGCGCGAGACCGACACCGCCTACCTCCGGATGCTCGACGCCGCGCTGACGCCGGAACGCACCGACGCCGTGCGGATCGGGGTCGCCGGGCACAACCTGTTCGACCTCGCCACCGCGTGGGTGCTCGCCCAGCGGCGCGGGGTGACCGACGCCGTCGACGTCGAGATGCTGCTCGGCATGGCGTCGACCCACGCGCAGGCCGTCCGCGCCGACGTCGGGCAGATCCTGCTCTACACACCCGTCGTCCAGCCCGACGAGTTCGACTCCGCCATCGCGTACCTGGCGCGCCGCCTGCAGGAGAGCGCCAGCCCCGAGAACTTCCTCGCCGCCGCGTCCGACATCGACCACGACGCCAGCGTGTTCGAGCGGGAGCACAGCCGGTTCCTGGCATCCGTCGCCGCACTCGACGAACCCGTCCCCGCCAGCCACCGCACCCAGGACCGCCACCGCGCGCTCGGTGAACCGGTCCTGCGGGACGCGTTCCGCAACGCCCCCGACACCGACCCGTCCGTCGCCGCGAACCGGGCCTGGGCACTCGACGTCCTGCGCCGGGTGCCGCGCTCGCAGCTCGGTGCGCAGACGATCCGTGGGGCGAAGGTCGCCGACCGCTCCAAGCTCGAGCGGATCATGGCCCGGACCGCCCAGGCCGGCGTGAACTGGGGCCGACAGGACCCGTCCGACCGCGCCGAGCTCCTCGACCTCATCGGACACGAACTCGAGACCCGCCGCGCCGACCTGATCGAGGTCATGGCCGCCGAGACCGGCAAGACCTTCACCGAGGCCGACACCGAGGTGACCGACGCCGTCGACGCCGCCCACTACTACGCCGAGCGCGCTCGCCGCCTCGGGGACGTCGAGGGCGCCCAGTACGTGCCGCCACGGTTGACCGTCGTCGTGTCACCGTGGAGCTCCCCCGTCGCGGTCCCCGCCGGGGGCGTGCTGGCCGCGCTCGCCGCGGGCAGCGGTGTCGTGTTCAAGCCCGCACCCGAAGCGAAGCGCTCGGGGGCCGTGCTCGCCGACGTGCTCTGGGACGCCGGGGTGCCGCACTCGCTGCTGCAGCTCGTCGACCTGGCCGAGGACGAACTCGGCCGCGACCTCGTCGGCCACCCCACGGTCGACCGCATCATCCTGACCGGCTCGTCCGACACCGCCCGCTCGTTCCGCTGGTGGCGCGCCGGACTGCCGCTCAACGCCGAGACGAGCGGCAAGAACGCCATCGTCGTCACGCCGAGCGCCGACCTGGACCTGGCGGTGCAGGACATCGTGCGGTCCGCCTTCGGGCACGCCGGACAGCAGTGCTCGGCGGCGTCGCTGGTGATCCTGGTCGGGTCGGTGGGCGAGAGCGAGCGCTTCCAGCGGCAGCTCGTCGACGCCACCCGCACGCTCCGGGTGGCGTGGCCCGACGACCCCACGGCGCAGGTCGGCCCGCTCATCACGGAGCCGCAGGGCGCCCTCCGTCAGGGTCTGACCGAGCTCGGCCCGGGGGAGTCCTGGCTCGTGCAGCCCGAGGCGGTCGACGACTCCGGTCGGCTCTGGTCGCCGGGCATCCGCGACGGTGTCCGCCCCGGCAGCGACTTCCACCAGGCCGTGTACTCGGGCCCGGTGCTCGGCATCATGCGGGCCGAGACCCTCGAGCAGGCCATCGCGATCCAGAACGGCACCGACTTCGGGCTGACGGCGGGCATCCACTCGCTCGACGTCGACGAGGTGTCCGAGTGGCTCGCCCGTGTCCGCGCCGGCAACCTCTCCGTCAACCGCGGCACCACCGGTGCCGTCGTCGGGCGCCAGCCGTTCGGCGGCTGGAAGGGTTCGTCGGTCGGTACCGGCACCAAGGCCGGCGGTCCGATGTACGTCGCGACGCTCGGCAGGTGGCTGCCCACGCCCCGCACGGTGCACCGGAGCATCCAGCTGCACGGCCTGCCCCCGCGCGTGACCGCGGTGATCGAGGCCGCACGCAGCGGGCTGTCGTTCGAGGAGTTCGACCGTGTGCGCGCCGGTGCCCTGAGCGACGTCCGTGCACGCGAGACCCTGTTCCGCTCGCAGGACCTGGCGGGACTCGTGGTGCAGCGGAACGTGCTGCGCCACCGTCCCCAGTCCGTCATCGTGCGCCAGGCCGAGGACGCCTCGACCGTGGACCTCGTCCGGACGCTCGTCGCCGCGACCTCGGCACGGGCGCACGTCCTGCTGAGCACGGCTCGGCCGCTGCCCGGCCCCCTCACCCAGCTGCTGGCGGGGAACCGGTCGCCGCTCGACGTCGTCGACCACCTGGTCGAGTCCGACCAGGAGTTCCACGCCCGCGCGTCGTCGGGGGCGGTGTTCCAGGCGGACTGGTCCAGCGGTCAGGACGACGAGCCCGTCGACGCGCTCGAGGCCGTGCTGTCACAGGGGCAGGACCGCCCGGCACACACGGCGTTCGGTGGTCCCGGGGCCCGCATCCGGCTGCTCGGCGGCGACTCCCAGGCCCTCGAAGAAGCACTGGGCGCGAGCATCGACGTCGCGATCCACGACGCCCCCGTGGTCGAGGCCGGCGTGATCGAGATGCTGCCGTACCTGCGCGAGCAGTCGGTGTCGATCACCGCGCACCGGTTCGGCGACGTCGACAGCGAGTTCTCCGAGCTGCGCGTCTGAGCAGTTCCGCGCGTTGCGTTTCGCTTCGTGAGCAGAAGAGGTCGGATCCCCAGACGGGACCCGACCTCTTCTGCTCACGAAGTGCCCCGGGGATCAGTCCTCGGCGTCACCCGCGTCTTCGTCCTCGACGCCGGTCTCGGCCATGCGGTCCCGCAGGTGGTCCGCCATCGCGCCGGCACCCTCACCGGCGTGGTCGTGGTCGACCTGCTCGATCAGACCCTGCAGCTTCTCGTGGTTCGTGGCATCGGTGGCACCGTCCATGACGGGCTCGGTCTGCTCGTTGTCGCTCATGCTCCGGACGCTACGCCGCGGTTGCTGCGGAACGGTAGTGGAGCTCGACCGCCCCGCCGTCGAACTGCGTGGTGCCGACGAGCTCGAACACCGGGGTCGGTGCGGCGACCGGCAGCAGGGGCGCTCCGGCACCGAGCGCGACCGGCATCACGGTGACCCGCAGCTCGTCGAGGATGCCCGCCTGCTGGTACTGCGCCGCGAGCAGTCCGCCGCCGACGACCCAGACGTCGCGGCCGTCGGCCACGCGCTCGAGGTCGGCCTGGTGGTCGCCGACCTCGCCCGAGACGAAGCGCACGTCGGCGCCGTTCGGCACCGGAAGGTCTCGCGTGGTGAACACCCACGTCGCCAGGTCCGGGTACGCCCACTTGTCGTCGTGCTCGAGCAACCACTCGTACGTCGTCGACCCCATCGCGATCGCGCCGACGCCCGCGTAGAACCGGTCGTGGTGCTCCTGGAACGGTTCGAAGCCGAACCGCAGCAGCCAGTCGAGGTCGTCGTCGGGCGCAGCGACGAAGCCGTCCAACGAGGACGCGACGGAGTAGATCGTGCTCATGCCGGGGACGCTACCGAGCACCCCCGACAGCACTCAGCGCCGACTGCCGCGACCGACGACCGCTGCCTCGGCGATCGCCAGGGCGGCGGCGATCCAGAGCTGGTCGAGCGCGAACCGGCGGCGACGGGGATCGGCGACGGCCAGCGGCACCATCGTCACGCCGTGCATGGTGTCCACGACGGCGCTCAGGGTGTGCGCGTTGCCGGAACCCGCCCGCGCGACGAGCGTGGCCTGTGCGAGCTGTCGGATCCCGAGCACACCGTGCAGCGCCGCCTGGTCCGACCCTCGGGCCGCACGGCTCAGGTGCCACAGGCCGAGCCCAGCTCGGGCCAGCTCGACGACGGCTGCTCCGGGCACGGTCGACGACCGGCGGCTCATCGTCGGCGTCCTGCGACGAGGGCGACGGCCCCGGCGGCACCGAGCACCGCTCCGATGATCCCGTTGCCGACCCGGCGGTGCTCCACCCACCAGGTCTGCGGCGACCAGGCGTGCGCGGACTCGTCGAAGACCCCGTGTGCACCGTGGTCGCCCGGCACCGGCTCGTACAGGTTGTCCCGCATCTCGAGGCCGTCCTTGTCCGGAGCCTGCTGCCCGTCGACCAGGGTCTTGGCGGCGTACCAGTCGGCGAAGCGTCCGCTGATCCGGTTGCCGAGGATCGTGTAGACCGTGGACTCGCCCACCCAGGTGCGGCTGCGCGGCCGCTCGGCCACCGCGGCGATGGCCCGGGCACCGACCTCGGGCTGGTAGATCGGGGCGACCGGCTGCGGGTGGTGCGGCAGCTTCGACTTCACCCACTGGAACTGGATGGTGTTGAGCGCGGGCATGTCCACGCGGGACACCTTGACCTTGCTGCCCTGTTCGCGCAGCTCGGAGACGACGGACTCGGTGAACCCGACGATCGCGTGCTTCGCGCCGCAGTACGCGGCCTGCAGGGGGATCCCGCGGAACCCGAGCGCCGAACCGACCTGGATCACGTGCCCACGACCGCGGGGGACCATCCGCGACAGTGCAGACCGGGTGCCGTTCACGAAGCCGAGGTAGGTCACGTGCAGCGCCCGCTCGAAGTCCTCCGGGGCGGTGTCGAGGAACTTCCCGAACACCCCGACCATCACGCCGTTCACCCACAGGTCGATCGGTCCGAGCTCCTGCTCGACCCGGTCGGCCGCGGCCTCGACGGCGTCGCGGTCGGAGACGTCGGCGACCAGGGCCAGCCCGCGTCGCCCGGCGGCCTCGACCTCGGCGACGGCGGCGTCGACGCCCTCCTGCCCGCGGGCCAGGACGGCCACGTCCCACCCCCGTGCGGCGAGCTCCCGGACGGTCGCCCGTCCCAGTCCTGCGGATCCACCGGTCACCACTGCCACTCGAGTCATGGCTCCCTTGTACCTGCGGTCGCCCGTGCACCACTCAGCCGCTGTCCCCCGACGCGGCAGCAGCCGTGCTCAGCGCCCCCGACCGAACCGCGTCGTGACCCCCGGCGAGTAGAGCACCGAGTCCGGCTCGAGCTCCGTCAGCCCGAAGGGCAGCCCGGCCGCTCCGACCAGGTCGTCCCGCAGCGACACCACCGAGGCCCGGTGCAACGGCCACGACTCGTGCTCGTTCGGCCAGAACCGCGTCCGTCCGGCCCGGTGCACGTGCATGCCCCACCTCGCGGTCAGGAACGTCTCGAGGGGCCCCGGCTCGTCGAGCGCCTCACCGATCCGGACGTCGAGCATCGACCGCAGGTGGGTGCCGTGCCGCCGCATCGCGTACCCCACGCGGCCGTCACCGCTGCGCGACTCCGCGACCGCCCACCGGTACGGCAGGCCCGTCGCGACTCGCGCCCCGATGGTCGGCAGGAGCTTGCCGGCGTCGAGCGACAGGAACACCACCCCGCGCTGTCCCTGCTCGTCGACCGTGTAGACGCGGACGTTCAGCTCGACGAAGTCGCCGATGCTCCCGGTCGAGAACGGCGGGAACCGGGTGTCCTCGAACCGGAACGCGATGAGGCCCACCCAGGTGGTCACGCCGTCGTCGGTGCCGTCGAGCGCCATCGTGTCGGGCCGTGTGCCGGCCGGTAGCAGCGGCGCCACCGCCGACACGTCGACGCGCCAGTGCACGAAGACGACGTCGAGCCAGTCCTGCGAGATCCAGGGACGGCCCGGCAGGCCGGGGGCGACGGGCTGGAGGCCCGGGGCGCTCTGGGTGGGTCGGGTGTCGGTCACGATGTGGTCGCCTCCGGTTCGATGTGGGCTGCGACGGGTGCGTCGTCCCACCCGCGCTGCGGGGTGTCGCAGGTGCCGCGGAACACGTACTGCGAGGGACGCTTCCGCTCGCTCGACGTCCAGTCGATGGCCGGCCGTCGTCGTTCCGGGGGCAGGTACCCGATCCGGTAGACGGCCATCAGCTCGAGCGACTCGGGCACGCGGAGCAGTCCCTCGATCTCCTCCCACGCGCCGGGGGTCTCCATCGGGAAGGACACGAACTGGATCCCCAGGCCGAGCTCGGTCGTCGCGAGCCAGATGTTCTCCATCGCCGCGCCCATGCTGAACACCGAGTAGAAGCCGGACAGCTCCTCCTTCCGGTACTCGTGGCGGTCGAGCATCACGCCGAGCAGCAGCGGCGACCCGGCGACGAGCTTCCGGTTCTCCTCACCCAGGGTCTGCGGCACCCGGAGCGTGTTCATGAGCAGCTGCCCGCGCTTCGTGAACACCTGCTTCGTGAACGGCCGCAGCGGCCCGGGGAGCTTGTCGAACAGCATCCCGTCGCGCCGCTCGTCCATCTCGGCCTTCGAGAACCGGAAGTACGGCTTGTACCGCTCGAAGAACGTGCCCGCGGCCATGGTGCGGGTCATCGAGCTGCCGCTGATCTCGGCGACGCGGTCGATCGTCTCGCGCTCCTCGACCAGTACAAAGCGCCACGGCTGGCTGTTGAGCTGCGACGGCGCCCGTCCGGCGAGCTCCATGAGCAGCCGCTGGTGCTCCTCCGACACCGGATCGGGCAGGAACGGCCCGTTCGTCGTGCGTCGTCGTCGGATGGCCTCGAACAGCTCCACTGCTCACCTCTCTGATCGCCTGCGGGCGAGCACGGCCCCCAGGTAGGACGGTGCTGCGGCGACCGCGACCCTCCAGTGTGCTCCGGCGCGCGGGTTCGTGCGTGGAGCGACCGCCAGCGGCACGAGTGCTGGCAGCAGGAACAGGGCGGTCCGGTCGCGCGTCCACACGGGGGTCGTCGCGGCGACACCGGTCAGGGTCGCGGTCACGACGAACAGCCCGTGGTGCACGACGCGGAGCTTCTTCGTGCGGATCAGCCGCACGGCGACCGCGGTGCCCCACAGGCAGTTCGCGACGTAGGCGAGGCCCGCAGCGGTGACCAGCTGCCGGGCCGGACGCGATCCCGTGGGCGGTGATCCGCGCCTCCCGGCCGTCTTCCGTCCCATGCGTGGGACGTTACGCGGTCTCTCGACTGACGAGCTTGGAGAGCACGATCGCGGAGCGGGTGTGGTCGACCTGGGGAGCGAGGCGGACCTTGTCGAGCGCCTCTTCGAGCGCGGACAGGTCCTTCGAACGCATGTGCACGACGGCGTCGGCGCTGCCGGTGACCGTGCCGGCGTCGATGACCTCGGGGACGGTGTCGAGCAGGGCACGCAGCTCGTCGGGTGACACGGTGCCGCGGCAGTAGAGCTCGACCCAGGCCTCGGTGCCGCGGTCCTCGACGGCGGGGTCGACCTTGATCGTGAACCCCTGGATGACACCGTCACCGACCAGCCGGTCGACGCGGCGCTTGACGGCCGAGGCCGAGAGTCCGACCACCGACCCGATGTCGCCGTAGCCGGCGCGGGCGTTGTCCCGGAGCTGATCCAGGATGCGGTGGTCGAGCGTGTCCATTTGTCCCCTATCGTACGCGGACTTGTTGCGAGGCCGGTGGGTCTCGCGCACGAAACGTGCGTCACCCGAACGGGTGTCACGCCGTCGGGGCCCCCGTACTGCACTTGCTGGACGGTGTGTGTCAGGATCGGAGTGGCGTCGACCTGGTCCGCTGCGGTGAGTGAGCCTGCATCTCACCGGAGCTCTTCTCCTCGTTCCGTTTCGGTTCCTGGCAGGCTCGGGCCCCGGTCCCTTCCAGGAGGACTGATGTCGAACACCGCACCCGCCCCCGAGTCCGTCGCCACCCCGGCCCGTGTCGCCACGAAGCGCACGATCCTGATGTGCAAGCCGGACTTCTACACCGTGAGCTACCGGATCAACCCGTGGATGCACCCGGAGGAGCCGACCGACACGTCGAAGGCCGTCGAGCAGTGGGAGTCGCTCGTCGCCGTCTACGAGCAGCTCGGCTTCGACATCTCGTACATCGACCCGATCGACGGCCTGCCGGACATGGTCTACGCGGCCAACGGCGGGTTCGTCCTCGACGGCATCGCGTACGGCGCGAAGTTCCAGTACCCCGAGCGCCAGCCCGAGGGCCCCGCGTACATGGACTGGTTCCGCCAGGCCGGCCTGACCGTCGCCGAGCCGGAGCAGACCAACGAGGGCGAGGGCGACTTCCTGCTCATCGGTGACACCATCTTCGCCGGCACCGGTTTCCGGTCGGACAGCACCTCGCACGACGAGCTCGCGACGATCTACGGCCGCGAGGTCGTCACGCTGAAGCTCATCAACCCGAGCTTCTACCACCTCGACACCGCCATCGCCGTGCTCGACCCCGAGCCCGCCGTCGACGGGACGAGCAACATCGCCTACCTGGAGAGCGCCTTCGACGAGCCGTCGCTGGCGATCCTGCGCGAGCGCTTCCCGGACGCGATCATCGCCACCGAAGAAGACGCCGCGATCCTCGGCCTGAACTCGTACTCCGACGGGTACAACGTCGTGATCGCCGCCCGGGCCGTTCGGTTCGCCGAGCAGCTGCGCGAGAAGGGCTACAACCCGATCGGCGTCGACCTGTCCGAGCTGCTGCTCGGCGGTGGTGGCGTGAAGTGCTGCACCCTCGATCTGCACCCGGTCGGCACCGGCACCTCGGTCGCGCGTTCGCTCGGGGTCAGCTGATGTCTGCGGCAGCGTCGCTCGGGGTCAACACCGCGGCGGCGCTCGCCGTCGAGGACCGCGCCCTCGCGCACAACTACAGTCCACTGCCCGTCGTCATCGCGTCGGGTCAGGGAGCGACCGTCACCGACGTCGACGGCAAGCGGTACCTGGACGGCCTGGCCGCGTACTCGGCGGTGAACTTCGGCCACGGCAACCCGCGACTGCTCGACGCCGCGCGGGCGCAGCTCGACCGCGTGACGCTGACCAGCCGCGCGTTCGTGAACGACCAGCTCGGGCCGTTCGCGGCAGCACTGGCGGCGTTGACGGAGACCGAGATGGTCCTGCCGATGAACACCGGTGCCGAGGCCGTCGAGTCCGCGATCAAGGTGTCCCGCGCCTGGGGCTACCGCGTCAAGGGCGTGCCGGCCGAGCGGGCGACGATCATCGTCGCGTCCGGCAACTTCCACGGGCGCACCACGACGATCATCTCGTTCTCCGACGACCCCTCGGCCCACGACGACTTCGGGCCGTTCACGCCCGGCTTCCGCACGGTGCCGTACGGCGACGCTGCGGCGCTGCGCGAGGCGATGGACGAGACCGTCGTCGCCGTGCTGCTCGAGCCGATCCAGGGTGAGGGCGGCGTGGTCATCCCGCCGGAGGCGTACCTCCCTGACGTCCGCGCGGTCTGCGACGAGTTCGGTGCGCTGTTCATCGCCGACGAGATCCAGTCCGGCCTCGGTCGCACGGGGCACACGCTCGCGGTGCAGCGCGTCGGGGTGCGTCCCGACCTGATCACGCTCGGCAAGGCCCTGGGCGGCGGCATCGTGCCGGTGTCCGCGGTGGTGGGCTCGCGCGATGTCCTGGGCGTCCTGCGCCCCGGCGAGCACGGATCGACCTTCGGCGGCAACCCGCTCGCGGCGGCCGTCGGTGCCGAGGTCGTGGCGATGCTCGGCGAGGGCACGTTCCAGCAGCGGGCCCTCGACGGCGAACCGCTGTTGCGCGGCCTGCTCGACGACCTGCTCGGCAAGGGTGTCGTCTCGCACCGGGTCGCCGGACTCTGGGCCGGGATCGACATCGATCCCGCACTCGGCACGGGCAAGGCGATCTCGAAGGACCTCGCCGACCGCGGGCTCCTGGTGAAGGACACCCACGGGTCGACGGTCCGCTTCGCACCGCCCCTGGTCGTCACCGACGACGAGGTGCGCTTCGCAATCGGAACCCTGGCCGAGGTGCTCGCCGCGCGCGCCTGACCTGATCCGCAAAACACCGGTGTTCGCGCGTTGAACCCCCGCATGCCGCGGTGCGGAGCGCGAACACCGGTGTCTTGCGTGCGCCGGCGCGCGTCACCGAGCGCGGCTCACACGGCCCAGCGCGCCGCCAGCTCGTCCATCAGGGCATCGAGCCGCTCGTCGATCACCTGCTCCTCGGGGTGTGCCTCGTACCAGGCGAGGACCTCGCGCACACCCTGCCGGTAGGTCGTGCGCGGCCGGTACCACGGCACGAGCGACCGGATCTTGCTGTTGTCGAACACCGAGCTGTTCGCCTTGTCGCCGAGCAGCGCCGCGCCCCACTCGGGGTCCACCGCGTTGATCGCGTCCGCCGGCACGTGCACGATCCGCAGGTCCTCGACCCCGGCCGCAGCCGCGATCTCGTGCGCGATGGCGTTCCACGTCGGGGCCTCGTCGCTCGTGATCGTGAAGGGCTCACCGATCGCCTCGGCCCGGTCGAGCAGCCCCGTGAACCCGACCGCGAAGTCGCGGCTGTGGGTCAGCGTCCACAGCGACGTGCCGTCGCCGGTGATGACGACCGGCTTGCCGACGCGCATCCGAGCGACCGCGGTCCAGCCGCCGGTCAGCGGCAGCTTCGTCTCGTCGTAGGTGTGCGACGGCCGCACGATCGTCACCGGGAAGTCCTGCTCCCGGTACGCCTGCATGAGCAGTTCCTCGCACGCGATCTTGTCGCGCGAGTACTGCCAGTACGGATTCTTCAGCGGCGTCGACTCCGTGATCGGCAGGTGCGTCGCCGGCGTCTGGTACGCCGAGGCCGAGCTGATGAACACGTACTGCCGCGTCCGCCCGGCGAAGAAGTCCACGTCGGCCTGCACCTGGTCCGGCGTGAAGGCGATCCAGTTCACGACCACGTCGAACCGCTGGTCGCCGAGTGCGTCCGCCAGGGCGCTGCGGTCCGACACATCGGCCTGGAGGCGCGTCACACCCTCCGGGATCGGCCTGCCCCCGGTGGTCCCCCGGTTGAGCACGGTCACGTCGAACCCCTGCTCGACGGCTTCCCGGACGCAGGCGGCGCTGATGACGCCGCTCCCGCCGATGAACAACACGCTCGCTCCGGTCATGGATGCTCCCTCGCTCTCCGCGGCGCAGCCCTGCGCCGTCGTCCCATGTGATCCTGCACCGTCCGAGCCGACTACCGTCACGGTTCGGGTCGCACCGACGCGCCCCACGACAGGAGTGACACGCACATGGAGTACCGCTACCTCGGCAACTCGGGCCTCAAGGTCTCCGAGATCACCTACGGCAACTGGCTCACCCACGCATCCCAGGTCGAGAACGACGCTGCGATCGCCTGCGTCAAGGCGGCCCTCGAGGTCGGCATCTCGACGTTCGACACCGCCGACGTCTATGCCAACACCGGCGCGGAGACGGTCCTCGGCGAAGCGCTCAAGGGGGAGCGGCGCCAGTCCCTCGAGATCGCCACGAAGGTGTTCGGGCCGACCGGTCCGAAGGGCCACAACGACACCGGACTGTCCCGCAAGCACATCCTCGAGTCGATCGACGGTTCGCTGCAGCGGTTGCAGACGGACTACGTCGACCTGTACCAGGCGCACCGCTACGACCACGAGACCCCGCTCGAAGAGACGATGCAGGCCTTCGCGGACATCGTGCGCCAGGGCAAGGTCCTGTACGTCGGCGTCAGCGAGTGGACCGCGGACCAGCTGCGGGCCGGTGCTGCGCTCGCGAAGGAGCTCGGCTTCCAGCTCATCTCGAACCAGCCGCAGTACTCGGCACTGTGGCGGGTCATCGAGGACGAGGTCGTCCCCACCTCGAAGGAACTCGGCATCTCGCAGATCGTCTGGTCCCCGATCGCCCAGGGGGTGCTCACCGGCAAGTACAAGCCGGGTCAGCCGCTGCCCGAGGGCTCCCGTGCAACCGATGACAAGGGCGGCGCGGACATGATCAAGCGCTTCATGCGCGACGAGGTGCTGTCCTCGGTGCAGGAGCTCGAGCCGATCGCGAAGGAGCTCGACCTGTCGATGGCGCAGCTCGCGGTCGCCTGGGTCCTGCAGAACGAGAACGTCGCCTCGGCGATCATCGGGGCATCGCGCCCGGAGCAGGTCCACGACAACGCGGGCGCTGCCGGCGTCACGATCCCGGCGGAGCTCATGTCGCGGATCGACGATGCCCTGGGCGCCGTGGTCGAACGCGACCCCGAGAAGACGAACGACAGCAGCCCGAAGACCCGCGAGGCGTAGGCCCTCCGCGAAACACCGGTGTTCGCCCGTTGAACACGCGCAGGCCGCGGCTCGATGCGCGAACACCGGTGTTTTGCGAGCAGGTCACACTGGCCGGACAACGGAAAAGGCCCCCTGCCGAAGCAGGGGGCCTTCACCGGTGGCTGGACACGGCATCGATCCGTGGACCTTTCGATTTTCAGTCGAACGCTCTACCAACTGAGCTATCCAGCCGTGGCGACCCTGACGGGACTTGAACCCGCGACCTCCGCCGTGACAGGGCGGCACGCTAACCAGCTGCGCTACAGGGCCATATTGAATTGCTGTGGTGTTGCTCAGTACTACTTGCTCGCTCACTCTAGGAGTGACCCCAACGGGATTCGAACCCGTGCTGCCGCCGTGAAAGGGCGGTGTCCTAGGCCACTAAACGATAGGGCCGCAAGCAGTGCATCGCGCTACCGATGGACAAGCATACGGATGCCCCCGGGGTTTCACAAATCCGACCTCGCCAACCGTGCATCCCCGGCGTGTCGCGCCGACCGTGCACGGGTCTCCGAAGCGGTCGGTGCGAGCATCGACGGCGGTCGCGCCCCTCGTCCGAGGGGCTGTCGCGCCTGCGACCGGTGTTGTTACTGTTGCAACTGTTAACAGTGTTACGTGCGTGAGCCTTGCCGCGCTGTTACGAAATCGAGATACATGTCGACCTCCACTCCGCTCTCCCTCAGCACCCGCAGCCGCCTGATCGCCGCCGCGGTCGCCGTCGCGCTCACGGCCGGCACGCTCGCGGCCATCGCCCCGACGTCGTCCGCCAGCGCTGCGAGCTACCCCAGCTGGGACGAGGTGCAGCAGGCGAAGTCGTCGACCAGCGCCCAACAGGCGAAGGTCAGTGAGATCAAGTCGCTCATCTCGTCACTGAAGAGCGAGGCCGCCGCCAAGCAGAAGGCCGCGCAGGCCGCCGGTGAGGCGTACCAGGCAGCGCAGAACAAGTACGACGAGGCGACGCTCAAGCAGAAGAAGTTCCAGTCGCAGGCCGACGATGCGAAGCAGACCGCCGCGCAGTCCGAGGCGCAGGCCGGCCAGCTCGCCGCCCAGCTGGGTCGTACCAGCGGCGACGACGTGACGACGGACATCCTCACGCACCCGTCCGACTCGGGCGACCTGCTGTACGAGCTCGGCGCCATGTCGAAGCTCAGCGAGCAGTCCGAGGGCATCTACGCACAGGCCTCGCAGGACCGTGGCGTGGCCCAGGGGCTCGCTGACAAGGCCGATCGTGCCAAGCAGGCCCTCGGGGACCTCGCCGACGCCGCGCAGTCGAAGATGCAGCAGGCCCAGGGCGCAGCCGACGCCGCACAGACCGCGGTCGACGCCCAGAACGACAACGAATCCCGGCTCGAGGCGCAGCTGACCGCGCTCACCTCGAAGCAGCGCGGCGTCGAGGCCGACTACCGCAAGGGCGTCGCCGCCGAGAAGGCCCGCCAGGCCCGCCTCGCCGCAGCCGCCGCGAAGGCAGCAGCCAAGGCCGCGGCGACCAGCCAGGGCGGCACCGGCGGCGGCAGCGCCAACCCCGCCGGGTGGGTCCGCCCCGCCGGAGGGTTCCAGACGAGCCCGTACGGCTACCGCGTCGACCCGTACACGCACATCAGCGCCCTGCACGCGGGTGTCGACCTGGCCCCGGCCTGCTACGCCCCGATCTACGCGGCACACGACGGCACCGTCACCTTCGCCGGCAACGGTGGCGGGTACGGCAACGAGGTCATCCTCGACAACGGCGGCGGCATCTCGACCGCGTACGGCCACGTCGTCGACGGCGGGATCATGGTCACCGCCGGCCAGCACGTCACCGCGGGGCAGCAGATCGCCAAGATCGGTTCGACCGGTTGGTCGACCGGGTGCCACCTCCACTTCGAGACCCGGATCAACGGCGCTGCTGTCGACCCGGTCCCCTTCATGGCAGCGCGGGGGATCTCGGTATGAGCATCAGCGCCACCGGAACGAGTCGTCCCACGTCATGACCACCTCCGCTCGCTCGTTCTCCTGCGGGATCGCGACCATCGCCGTGCTCGGCATCGGCCTGTCGGTCGTCATCGCCGGGCCGGCCCAGGCCGCGCCCTCGGGCCCCTCCTGGGACGACGTCAAGGCCGCCAAGTCCGACGCGGCCGACGCCCAGCAGACGGTCGACGAGCTGAGCGACCGGCTCAGCACGCTGCAGGATGCCGCCGACCAGGCGGGCGTCGCCGAGCAGCAGGCCGGGCAGGCGTACGCCCTTGCCGCGTCGCAGCAGCAGGAGGCGAAGGACGACCTCGCCGACCTGTCCGCGCAGTCGAAGCGCGCGAAGGCCCGGGCGGACGACTCCGCCGGCCAGGTGGCCGGGCTCGTGGTCGAGCTGTCCCGCACCGGTGGCGGCGACCTGTCGACGACGATGCTCATGGACTCGTCGGACTCCAAGGACCTGCTCTACCGGGTCGGCACGATGTCGCACCTGTCCGAGCGCTCCGCGACGGTCCTGGCCGAGGCCCGCGCCGACCAGAAGACCGTGGAGTCCCTGGCAGCCCAGCAGTCCGCCGCCGAGAAGGCCCTGAGCAAGGCGACGAAGGCGACGAAGACCACCTTCGCGACGGCCAACGCCGCCGCTGCCGGCGCCCAGGAACGGGTGCAGAAGCAGCAGGAGCAGCAGGGCGAGGTCCTGCGCCAGCTCGCGTACCTGAAGGGCACGAGCGTCGCGACGGAGACCGCGTACTGGAGCGCCCAGCAGGCGAAGGCAGCCGCGGCGGCCATCGCGAAGCAGACGCGCAACTCCGGTGGCGGCACCACCGGCAGCTCCTCCGGCGGCACCGGCAGCACCGGCGGCGGCAGCAACTCCGGCAGCTCCTCCGGCGGCACCGGCAGCACCGGCGGTGGCAGCAACTCCGGCACCACCGGCGGCACCTCCACTCCGGCCCAGCCCAGCACCCCGTCGAACCCCGGCACCCCGAGCAAGCCCAGCACCCCGACGCGGCCGAGCAACCCCGCCCCGGCTCCTGCACCGGCCCCGGCTCCCGCTCCTGCTCCAGCCCCCGCCCCGGCGCCCGCGCCCAGCAGCCCCTCGAAGGCCGCCGGTGCGATCGCGTTCGCCCGCGGACAGCTCGGCAAGCCGTACGTGCTGAACGGCGCCGGCCCGAACACCTGGGACTGCTCCGGCCTGGTGATGATGGCCTACAGCTCGCAGGGCATCGCGACCGGCGGGCACAACGTCGTCTGGCAGTACAACTACTTCAAGTCGATCGGTCGCCTCGTCCCGCTGTCCCAGCGCCAGCCCGGCGACATCCTGTTCTACTCGTCGAACGGCACGTC
Organism: Curtobacterium flaccumfaciens UCD-AKU; assembly: GCF_000349565.1. Classification (GTDB taxonomy): domain Bacteria; phylum Actinomycetota; class Actinomycetes; order Actinomycetales; family Microbacteriaceae; genus Curtobacterium; species Curtobacterium poinsettiae. Next base: position 202,609 of record NZ_KB714628.1, on the reverse strand, counting down.
GTCGGGGGCGTACCACGACTCGATCGTGACGAGCTACGGCACCATGGTCGAGGCTGCACGGCCCGGCGTCGGCGTCGTCGAGCGAGCGATCTGGCTGCCGAACCAGCTCATGCCGTACGTCGCCCGCCCGAGCGGCTCCCTGTAGCCAGCTCCCGGTGTGCCCGTTCCCTCCCAGAGCGGCTGCGGGAGCAGGCACCAGCACAGAACGGCGCCCGCCCTCCGGATGGAGAGCGGGCGCCGTTCGTCGTCAGGGGATCGTCAGTGCGAACCGGGCACGTACGCGGCCTGACCGGCCTGCACGATGCGCTCGGCCTCGGCGGCGTCGCCCCAGCCCTCGGCCTTGACCCACTTGTTCGGCTCGAGGTCCTTGTAGTGCTCGAAGAAGTGCGCGATCTCGGCCTTCGTCTGCTCCGGCACGTCCGCGATGTCCTGGATGTGCGCCCAGCGCGGGTCCTTGGCGGGGACGACGAGGACCTTCTCGTCGATGCCGGCCTCGTCGCTCATCTTGAAGACGCCGACCGGGCGGACCTTGACGCCCACGCCGGGGAACGTCGGGAACTCGAGCAGCAGCAGGGCGTCCACGGGGTCACCGTCGTCGGCCAGGGTCTTCTCGAAGAACCCGTAGTCGGTGGGGTAGACGAACGAGGTGAACAGCACGCGGTCGAGGTAGACACGACCGGTCTCGTGGTCCACCTCGTACTTGTTGCGGCTGCCCTTGGGGATCTCGACGACGACGTCGTACGCGGCCATGTTGCGCTCCTGTGTCTGCTTCGGGGACTGTCGTGTGTTGCGAAAGCGCGGCTAACGTTACCGGGTGAACTCTCCGCGTCCCCGGCTCGACCCCGCCGTCGCCGAGACCCGTCTGGCCGTCCGCGACCTGCTCGCCGCAGCCGTCGACGGCGGCGTGGTCGCCGAAGGCGACCTGGTCCTCGTCGCACTGAGCGGCGGACCGGACTCCCTCGCCCTCGCCGCGGCCACCGCGTTCGAGGCGGGCAAGCAGGGTCTCCGGGCCGGGGCAGTGGTCGTCGACCACGCGCTCCAGGCGGGCTCCGAGGCGGTCGCGAGCCGTGCCTCCCGGCAGGCATCCGAGCTGGGACTCGACCCGGTGACGGTCCGCAGGGTCGCGGTCGGCTCCGACGGTGGCCCGGAAGGCGCCGCCCGGGAGGCCCGCCACGCGTCGATCGCCGAGGTCGCGGCCGCCACCGGGTCACCCCTGGTGCTGCTGGGGCACACCCTGGACGACCAGGCCGAGACGGTGTTGCTCGGCCTGCTGCGCGGCAGCGGACCGGACAGCCTGTCCGGCATGCAGCCGCTCGCCCGGCGTGACGCCGGTCCGGCCTACGGCCGTCCGCTGCTGACCGTCCGGCGGCACGCGACCCGGCAGGCGTGCGCCGCGGCGGGGCTGGCGCCCTGGCAGGACCCACAGAACGACGACCCCGCGTACGCACGGGTGCGGGTGCGGAACACCCTGCTGCCGGTGCTCGAACGGGAGCTCGGCGCCGGGGTCCCCGAGGCCCTGGCCCGGACGGCCGACCAGCTGCGCGAGGACTCCGCGGCACTCGACCACTTCGCCGAGGAGATCGCGGAGGACATAGCCGAGCACTCCGAGGCGGGCATCTCGCTGTCGGTGCGGGCGCTCGGGGCGAACCCGCCGGCACTCCGGCAGCGGCTCGTGCGCCTGGCGGTGGAGAGCGAGTTCGGGGTGACGCTGTCCCGCGTGCAGACGCTCGAGGTCTGCCGGCTCGTCACGGACTGGAGCGGACAGGGCCCGATCGACCTGCCGGGCGTCCGTGCCACGCGGACCGGCGACCGCATCGAGTTCAGCGCCGGTTAGGCTGGCCTGGTGGAACTCTCCGACGTCCAGGCAGACCTGTCCGAAGTGCTCTTCACCCCCGAGCAGATCGACGAGAAGCTCGCCGAGCTCGCGGCGGTCGTCGACGCCGACTACGCGGGCCGCGACCCGCTGCTCGTCGGGGTGCTCAAGGGTGCCGTCATGGTGATGGCGGACTTCTCGCGCCACCTCAAGATGCAGGCGCGGATGGACTGGATGGCGGTGTCGTCGTACGGCTCCGGCACGAAGTCGTCCGGCGTGGTGCGGATCCTCAAGGACCTCGACACCGACCTGCACGGGCGCGACGTCCTGATCGTCGAGGACATCATCGACTCCGGCCTGACCCTGTCGTGGCTCAAGCAGAACCTGCAGTCGCGTGGTGCCGCGAGCGTCGAGATCGTCGCCCTGCTGCGCAAGCCCGAGGCAGCCAAGGTCGAGGTCGACGTGAAGTACGTGGGCTTCGACATCCCCGACGCGTTCGTCGTCGGGTACGGCCTGGACTACGACGAGCGCTACCGCAACCTGCGCGGCGTCGGCGTCCTCGCCCCGCACGTCTACTCCTGACCGACGAGCGACCCGCTGCGCTCGGGTCGCACTCGGCCGACTCTGGCCCGGGGGTGAGTTCGCCCGCAGAGGACACCCATTCTCGCCACAGAATCGCGGCCGTATGCTGACCTGCACGCAACTTCGGCAGAGAAAGGTGTCGGGCACTCGCGCCCGGATCACATGAACTTCAAGCGCATCTTCCGCGGCCCGTACCTCTACGTGCTGATCGCGCTGGCGGGCATCTTCATCGGCTGGAGCGTCATCAGCCAGGGCAGCACGCAAGAGATCAACACCCAGAAGGGTCTCGAGCAGCTCGCCGACGACAAGGTCTCGTCCGTGACCGTCAACTCCACGGAGCAGCGGGTCGACCTCGTCCTCAAGGACGGCGACAAGCAGGAGCAGTTCTACTACTCCACGCCCCGCGGCGAAGAGGTCATCCAGGCGGTGAACGACTCCAACCTGCCCAAGGGCTACAACGACACCGTGCAGCAGGGCAACTGGTTCCTGTCGCTGCTCGGCATCCTGCTGCCGTTCCTGATCATCGGTGCCCTGTTCTGGTTCCTGCTCTCGAGCGCCCAGGGCGGCGGCTCGAAGGTGATGCAGTTCGGCAAGTCGAAGGCCAAGATCAACAACAAGGAGAACCCGCAGGTGTCGTTCGCCGACGTCGCGGGTGCCGACGAGGCGATCGAGGAACTCCACGAGATCAAGGAGTTCCTCAAGGAGCCCGCGAAGTTCCAGGCCGTCGGGGCGAAGATCCCCAAGGGCGTGCTGCTCTACGGCCCTCCCGGAACCGGCAAGACCCTGCTCGCCCGCGCCGTCGCGGGTGAAGCCGGTGTGCCGTTCTACTCGATCTCCGGTTCGGACTTCGTCGAGATGTTCGTCGGTGTCGGTGCGAGCCGCGTCCGTGACCTCTTCGAACAGGCCAAGGCAAACTCGCCGGCCATCGTCTTCATCGACGAGATCGACGCCGTGGGTCGTCACCGTGGTGCCGGCATCGGCGGTGGCAACGACGAGCGCGAGCAGACGCTGAACCAGCTCCTGGTCGAGATGGACGGCTTCGACGGCAAGACGAACGTCATCCTCATCGCCGCGACGAACCGTCCCGACGTGCTCGACCCCGCGCTCCTGCGCCCCGGCCGCTTCGACCGTCAGATCGGCGTCGACGCCCCGGGCCTCGCCGGCCGCAAGCAGATCCTCGAGGTGCACGCGAAGGGCAAGCCGCTCGCCGCGAGCGTCGACCTCGAGCTGCTCGCCCGCAAGACGCCGGGCTTCACCGGCGCCGACCTGGCGAACGTCCTGAACGAGGCGGCCCTGCTGACCGCCCGCTCGAACGCGCAGCTCATCGACAACCGTGCCCTCGACGAGGCCGTCGACCGCGTGATGGCCGGCCCGCAGCGCCGCACCCGGATCATGTCCGACCAGGAACGCCTGATCACCGCGTACCACGAGGGCGGCCACGCCCTGGCGGCAGCGGCGATGCGGCACACCGACCCGGTCACGAAGATCACGATCCTGCCCCGCGGCCGTGCCCTCGGCTACACGATGGTGCTCCCGCTCGAGGACAAGTACTCGGTCACCCGCAACGAGCTCCTCGACCAGCTCACCTACGCCATGGGTGGTCGCGTCGCCGAGGAGATCGTGTTCCACGACCCGACCACGGGCGCCTCGAACGACATCGAGAAGGCCACCGGCACCGCACGCAAGATGGTGACGGAGTACGGCATGAGCCAGGCCGTCGGGTCCGTGAAGCTCGGTTCCGGGTCCAGCGAGCCGTTCGTCGGCCGTGACATGAGCGGTGGCACCGGTCGGGACTACTCGGAGAACATCGCCCAGACGGTCGACGCCGAGACCCGCGCCCTGCTCGAGGCCGCGCACGACGAGGCCTACCAGGTGCTCAACGACAACCGCGACATCCTCGACCGCCTGGCCGGTGAGCTCCTCGAGAAGGAGACGCTCGACGCCCCGGAGCTCGTGGAGATCTTCAAGGACGTCCGCAAGCTGCCCGAGCGCCCGCAGTGGCTCTCGAGCGACAAGCGCCCGGTCAGCAACCTGCCCGCGATCGACGTGCCCGGCAAGGCCGCCGCGACCGCAGCGGACCCGACGGACTCCGAGTCGACCTCGAAGACCCGTCGTCGCCCGTTCGGCAACCCGGGTATCGCCCCCGCGTAGGCCCGCATGTCCGAGCTGCCGACGCGACGAGAGCGTCGACTCGCCGAGGTGAGTCGTGCCCGCGCCGCCGCCGCCGAACCGGCGACGGTCGCGATCGACCTCCGTGCACCCCAGCCGGTGCCCGAGGTCGTGACCGGCCGTCGCCGTGACCGCGGTGGTCCGGCCGAGGAGCGCACCCGGGTGCTCGGCATCCTCAACGTCACCCCCGACTCGTTCAGCGACGGCGGTCTGCACCAGGCCTACGACGCCGCCGTGCAGCACGCACGTGACCTCGTCGCCGCCGGTGCCGACGTCATCGACGTCGGTGGCGAGTCCACCCGGCCCGGGTCCGAGCGCGTGCCCGTGCCCGTCGAGCAGGAACGCGTGCTGCCGGTCGTGCAGCAGCTCGTCGCCGAGGGCATCCCGGTCAGTGTCGACACGATGAACGCCGCGACGGCCGAGCGTGCCGTCGACCTCGGTGCCGCCATCGTCAACGACGTCTCCGGTGGCCTCGCCGACCCGGACATGGCCCGCGTCGTGGCGTCCACGGGCGTCGGCTTCGTCGTCATGCACTGGCGGGGTCACAGCGACCGGATGTACCGCAACGCCGAGTACACCCACGCCGTCGAAGAAGTCCGTCGCGAGGTCGAGCTCCGCGTCGCCGAGCTCATCGTGCTCGGCGTCCGGCAGGAGCAGGTCGTCATCGACCCGGGCCTCGGCTTCGCCAAGCACGGCGTGCAGAACTGGGAGATCCTGGCCGGCTACGAGCGCTTCGCCTCCATCGGCCTGCCGGTGCTCGTCGCCGCCTCACGCAAGCGGTTCCTCGACGGTGTCGGGAGCCCCGAGGGCGCTCCTCCCAGGGAGCGCGACCTCGCCACCGCCGCCATCAGCCTGCTCGCCGCCGAACGCGGCGCGTGGGGTGTGCGCGTGCACGACCCGGCACCGACCCGTGCCGTGCTCGACGTCTGGGACGCCTGGAGGGCAGCTCGATCGTGAACGACACCATCCGACTCACCGGGGTCCGCGCCCGCGGACACCACGGCGTCTTCGACCACGAGCGCGAGGACGGCCAGGACTTCGTCGTCGACGTCGCCGTGGAGCTCGACGCCCGTGCGGCCTCGGGCAGCGACGACCTCGACGCCACCGTGCACTACGGCGTGCTCGCCGAGCAGGTCGTCGCCGAGATCGAACGCGACCCCGTCGACCTGATCGAGACGCTGGCCGAGCGCATCGCCGCGGCCGTGCTCACCCACCGTGCCGCGCTGGCGACCGAGGTCACGGTGCACAAGCCGCAGGCGCCGATCACCGTGCCGTTCACCGACGTCTCGATCACCATCCACCGCAGCCGCGGCGCCACGGTGCCGGACGAGGAAGAAGAATGACCCACCGGGTCGTCGTCGCCCTCGGTGCGAACCTCGGTGACCGGGGGAGCACCCTCCGCGCGGCGGCCACCGCGATCGCCGCCCTGCCCGGGGTGGTGCCGGTGGCCTCGAGCCGCGAGGTCGAGTCGGTCGCCGTGACCCTGGACGGGCTCGACACCTCGAAACCCCGGTACCGGAACGCCGTCGTGGTCGTCGACACCGACCTCGAGCCGCAGCCCTTCCTCGACGCCCTGCACGGCATCGAGGACGCCCACGGCCGCACGCGCGAGGTCCGGTGGGGCGACCGCACCCTCGACCTCGACGTCGTCGCTGTGGACGACCTGCGGATCGCCACGGACACCCTGGTCGTGCCGCACCCCCGGGCAGCGGAGCGCGCGTTCGTGCTCGCCCCCTGGCTCGACGCCGACCCCGAGGCCGTCCTGCCCGGCGCCGGACCGGTGGCAGACCTGCTCGCCGCCGTGGGGGACGACACCGAGCGCGTCGACGAGCCGCGCCTGTTCGCGGAGCCGGCACGGGCCTCCAGACCGGCGAGGAGCGCGACCAGCGCATGAAGCCCACCCGCGCCTCCACGCTGCTCAGCATCGCCGTCGTGACGGTGGCCGCCGGGTTCGCCCTCGACGCCGTCCTGGCGTCGCGCCAGCTGCCGACGTTCCTGTTCTCGCTCCCGCTCGGCATCACGCTCGCGTTCATCGGCGTCGCCGTCGTGCTGATGGCCAGGCCGGTGCGCCGCCACGCACGCGAGGGCGCCGGGCGGCAGCGGCCCGTCGACCCGCTCTACGCGACCCGGGTCGTCGTGCTCGCGAAGGCGTCCAGCATCTGCGGCACGCTGCTCGGTGGGTTCGCCCTGGGCCTGGTGCTGTACCTGCTGACCCGTTCCGCGACGCCTTCGCTAGGCTCGACCCTGCCGAACGTGATCGCCGTCGGGGGCGGGATCGTCCTGACGGTCTGCGCACTGGTCGCGGAACGGATGTGCGTCGCACCCCCGGGTGACGACGACGACCGTGACGATCCCCGCAACGGCTCGACGACGGTGAACTGACCGAGCAACCCCAGGAGGCCCGCGATGCCGCGTGAACGACTCGACGAGCCGGGCCTCGGCCTCGGTGGAATCGCCTGGCACCGGGTGTCCACGAAGCTCGTGTGGACCGAACTCATCGCCACGCTCGTGATCGGTGTCGTGCTCACCGCGGGCCTCGTGCTCATCGGCGTCGTCAACGACGGGTTCGGTTCCGGGGCCGGCACCGTCTGGCTCTCCGTCGGCATCGCGGTCGCGGTCACCACGGCGATCACCGCCGCGCTCACGCCCCGACGGGTCCGGGCCATCGGCTACGCGCTCCGCGACGACGACCTGGTCGTGCGCCGCGGGCTGATGTGGCAGCGCTTCACGGCCGTGCCCTACGGCCGGATGCAGCTCGTCGACGTCGCCCGGGGCCCGCTCGACCGGGCGCTCGGCATGAGCGAGCTGAAGTTCGTCACCGCCGCCGCCGCGACCAACGTGCGGATCCCCGGTGTGCCGGCAGCGGACGCCGACGAGCTGCGCGACCGCCTCGTCGAGCTCGCCGAGTCCCGTCGCGCCGGACTGTAGGGGCCGTTCGTGACCTTCCGACCCGGCACCCCGCCGCCCGCTCCGCCCGCGCCGCCCACCGGGGGCAACGCGGCCGCCGCGGCACCCCTGACCGACGGCGAGTGGCACCGCCTGCACCCGCTCACCCCGCTGCTCAAGGGCGGGATCTTCCTCATCGTCGTCCTCGGCTACGTGCTGAACAGCCTGCGGGACCAGCTCGTCGAGTTCTTCATCCCCGGCGACCAGCAGGAGGACGGTGACCCGGTCCGGTACGTGTACGAGCACGGCGTCGTCGGCTGGGTCCTGCTCGGCATCGTGGTGCTGCTCCTGGTGCTGATCGGGCTGTTCTACCTGTCCTGGCGCATGCACGAGTTCCGCGTCACCGGCGAGATCGTCGAGGTGCGCTCCGGCGTGCTGTTCCGGAACCACCGCAAGGCCCGGCTCGACCGGATCCAGGGCATCAACATCCAGCGGCCGCTCGTGCCCCGGGTGTTCGGTACCGCCAAGCTCGAGATCGCGCAGGCCGGCAACGACGCCAACGTGCAGCTCGCCTACCTCGGGGTCCGCGCCGCCGACGACCTGCGGCAGCGGATCCTGGTTCTGGCGTCCGGCGCCAAGGACGACGACGGCCACGGTGGTCCGTCGCGGCAGTCGCACGGCGCACTGCAGGACCGCGTCGACGAGATGTTCTCGCCCGAGCTCGACCCGGCGGCCGTGCACGCCACCCGCATCGTCAAGGTGCGCCCGGGGCGGCTGATCGTGTCGATGCTGCTGTCCGGCACGACGCTGTTCCTGCTGCTCGTCATCGCCGGCATGATCGTCAGCGTCGCCCTCACCGGCGAGTTCGCGGTGCTGTTCGGGCTGTTCCCCGCCGTCCTCGGTGCCGGCGGGTACTACGTCCGCAAGTTCTCCCGCTCGTTGCAGTACACGATCGCCGAGACGCGTGACGGCATCCGGATCGGCTTCGGGCTGGTCTCGACGTCGAACGAGACGCTGCCGCCCGGGCGCATCCACGCCGTGAGCGTCGCGCAGCCGCTGCTGTGGCGCCCGTTCGGCTGGTGGGACATCCGCATCAACCGCGCGACGAGCGCCGGCAACGGGGCGTCCAGCAACCAGCAGGTGTCCTCGATCGTGCTGCCCGTGGGCACGACGGCGGACGTCCGCGAGGTCCTCGACATCATCCTGCCGGGGCTCGTCGGCACCGTCGTCGCCGGCCCCGAGGCCTCGCCGGAAGCCCTGCGCGAGGGCGCGGCCGAAGCCGTGGACGTCGTCGACGACAGCCTCACCACCTCGGGTGACCGCGGCGGCTTCGTGCACTCCCCACGGCGAGGCGCGTGGCTCCGCCCGTTCGCGTTCCGGCGCAACGGCTACCGGTTCGTGCAGGGCGCGGTGCTGCTGCGGCTCGGCGCCGTCTGGCGGTCGCTCGTCATCGTGCCGCTGCCCCGCGTGCAGAGCGTCAAGGTTGAGCAGGGACCGCTCGAGCGTGCCCTGCGGGTCGCGACCGTCCACGTCCACACCGTCGCCGGTCCGGTCTCGGCACGCATCGGCGCGCTCGACGCGCGTGACGCGCAGCGCTTCTGGTCCGAGACCACCCAGCGCGCCGTCGATGCCGCCGCCGTCGACACGACCCACCGCTGGCGCGAACGGGAGGCCCGCCCCGCGTCCGCCACACACGCTGCGGACGCACCGTGGCCCGGGTCCGGAGCCCCTGCCGGGCCCGCCGCGGCCCACCGGCAGGACGCCGCGCCTCCCGGCCCGGGGTGGGGCGACGTCCCGCCCACCGGAGCCGCACGATGAGGGCCGGGCGTCTCGGGGTCGGCATCGTCGGCGCCGGACGGGTCGGACCCGTCCTCGGAGCAGCCCTGGCGAACGCGGAGCACGCCGTCGTCGGCGTGACCGCCGTGTCGGAAGAGGGCCGCGACCGTGCCGAGGCGATGCTGCCCGGCGCCCCGGTGCTCGCGACGCCCGACCTGGTCGAGCGCAGCGAACTCGTCCTGCTCGCGGTGCCGGACGACCAGCTCGCCTCGCTCGTGCAGGGGTTGGCCGACGCCGGCATCTGGCAGCCCGGGCAGCTCGTCGTGCACACCAGCCCGGACCACGGCGTCGGCATCCTCGCCCCGGCGATGGCGGCCGGCGCGATCCCGCTCGCGATCCACCCCGCGATGGCGTTCACGGGCACCAGCGTCGACCTGTCACGGCTCCGTGACGCGTACTGCGCGGTGACCGCTCCGGCACCCGTGCTGCCGATCGCGCAGGCCCTGGTGGTCGAGATGGGCGCCGAGCCGTTCGTCGTGGCGGAGGGCGACCGGCCCGCGTACGCCGATGCGGTGCGGGCGGCCGTGAGCTTCTCGACGGCGATCGTCGACCAGTCCGCAGGCACCCTGTCCGGCATCGGTGTCGAACACCCGGGTCGCGTCCTCGGGGCGCTCGTCCGCTCCGCCGTCGACAACGCGCTGACCGCGGCCGACGGGCAGTCGACGCTCTAGCGGTTCCGTGACCGGGGCAGGGCGGGGCGGGCCGGGGCGGGGCGCTCGAGAGGTCATGACTCCCCGCTCAGTTCCCCCGAGTGGTCACGACCTGTCGGCTGCGAGCGCTCCGGCCGACAGATCGTGACCGGCGGGCGTGATGCATGCGGGGTGTTGTGACCGCGGCCTCGGCTCCTGGTCCGGCGGGCACGGTTCCGGGGCGGGAGCGTGGCGCGGGTAGCATTTCCCCCGACCCCCACGACCATCGGAGCCGCACCCGCATGACCGACGAGACCGTCACCCCCGACACCGCGATCACCGACGCCGCCGCACTGGCCGAGCAGGAGACCAGCGAGCAGCGACAGGTCCGGCTCGACAAGCGGGCGAAGCTGCTGGAGTCGGGCATCGAGGCGTACCCCGCCGAGCTCCCCCTCACCACGACGATCCCGGCCGTGCGCGAGCAGTACGCGCACCTGGAGACCGGCGAGGAGACCCAGGACGTCGTCGGCATCGCCGGCCGTGTCGTGTTCTCGCGCAACACCGGCAAGCTCTGCTTCGCGTCGCTGCAGTCCGGCGACGGCGCACGCATCCAGGCGATGGTCTCCCTGGCCGAGGTGGGGGACGACTCCCTCGCCCGCTGGAAGGAGTTCGTCGACCTCGGTGACCACGTGTTCGTGCACGGCCGCGTGATCTCCTCGCGCCGCGGCGAACTGTCGATCATGGTCGACGACTGGGCGATCGCGGCGAAGGCGATCCTGCCGCTGCCGAACCTGCACAACGAGCTCAACGAGGAGACGCGGGTCCGCCAGCGCTACCTCGACCTCATCGTCCGTGACGAAGCCCGCGCCACCGTGCGTGCTCGAGCTGCCGTGATGGCGTCGCTCCGCCAGACCTTCACCGCCCACGAGTACCTCGAGGTCGAGACCCCGATGCTGCAGACCCAGCACGGCGGCGCCTCGGCCCGACCGTTCGTGACGCACTCGAACGCCTTCGACACCGAGCTGTTCCTGCGCATCGCCCCCGAGCTGTTCCTGAAGCGGGCCGTCGTCGGCGGCATCGACCGGGTGTTCGAGATCAACCGCAACTTCCGGAACGAGGGTGCCGACTCGTCGCACTCGCCCGAGTTCGCGATGGTCGAGGCGTACCAGGCGTACGGCAACTACGAGCAGATGGCCGACCTGACCCAGGAGCTCGTGCAGAACGCGACCCGCGCCGTCACCGGTGGTGCGCTCGAGGTCACCCTGCCCGACGGCAGCACCTACGACCTGGGTGGCGAGTGGCCCCGCGTCGACATGTACGGCTCGCTGTCCGAGGCCGCCGGGCGCGAGATCAACCCGGAGACCCCGCTGTCCGAGCTGCAGGCGCTCGCCGAGGCCGAGGGCGTCGAGGTCGCCCACGCCACGCACGGCAAGTACGTCGAGGAGCTCTGGGAGCACTTCGTCATCGACTCGCTCGACCGTCCGACCTTCGTGATGAACTTCCCGGTCGACACCTCGCCGCTCACCCGGCAGCACCGCACCCGTCCGGGCGTCGTCGAGAAGTGGGACCTGTACGTCCGTGGCTTCGAGCTCGGCACGGCGTACTCCGAGCTCGTCGACCCGGTCGTGCAGCGGGAGCGCTTCGTCGAGCAGGCGAAGCTCGCGGCCGGCGGCGACCTCGAGGCGATGCGTGTGGACGAGGACTTCCTGCGGGCGCTCGAGCACGCGATGCCCCCGTCGGGCGGCATGGGCATGGGGATCGACCGCCTGCTCATGGCCATCACGGGCCTCGGCATCCGCGAGACGATCCTGTTCCCACTGGTCAAATAACTCCGAGTCCACCGGGGTACGATGCTCGGGTGCCTGATGGAGTCGTAAGCGGGATCGTCTTCGCCCTGACGCCGACCATCGTCGTCGGCCTGATCTTCTGGTTCGTGATGCGCGCGATCATGCGTGCCGACCGGACCGAGCGCGCTGCGTACGCCAAGGTCGAGGCCGAAGAGCGCGCCCGCTTCGAGCGCGAGCACGGTCGTCCCGCGCCGGCTCCGACCCCCGGCGAGTAGCCGCCCGCGCACGATCCACTTCACCCCGTGTTCACCGCGCGGTGTGATCCTGTCGCGCATGCCGACCTCCCCCGATCCCGTCGACGACCTCGACGACCTCGACGTGGAGGACGCCTTCGGCCACCGGGTGTCGGGCACATCCGGCGCGCCGAACGGCACGGACGGACCCGGCGGAGCCACCGGCGTCGCCGACGGTGGAGCCCTCGACGACGAGGGCGACGTCGACGACCTCGACGTCTGAGCGCCGACGGACCGTCACACACCGTTCACCTCGCCGACGCGTGCCGGGGTGAGCATCGTCCGCATGGCAACCACCGCACATCCCTTCACGGGCCGCAGCCTCGTCGGGGACATCGAGAGCGAGTACGACGAGTTCGACCGAGACGCCGACCTCGAGGTGTCCAAGCGCCGGGACGGGTGGCTCGAACCCTCCTGGTGACCCCCACCCATCCCTTGTTCGGGGTACGACGACCAGATCGCACTGATCGGGTCGCACGTACCCCTTTTGCATGTCCGGAGTACGCAGTCGCTCGGGGTACACGGTTGGAAACGCTGGTGAAACACGTCTGCAACGCCGGAAACACGGCAGTTCCGGCTTGATCCGGGGCCTGATGGGGGACCAGACTGGCGGTGTGCTGTACCCCGCTGGGGATGCTGCCGAGGGTGAAGCACGGAGATCCCTGAGAATCGCTCCGAACGATTTGTGGGGTACACCTCCGGGCCGCTTTACTCATCAGCACCCCCCGGTACCACCCCACGAAGCCATCACCGTCGAACGCAGGGAGAAACACCATGACGATCGCAACGGCTGCACCCAGCACCACCCGCCGCACCGCCACCAAGAAGGCATCGGCATCGAAGACCGCGACCGCCGAGTCCGCCACCACCTCCCTCGACACCGAGGTCGAGGCCGACGAGCAGCTCGCCGGTGTCCGCGGTGCCTCGGTCGACCAGGTCGGCGACTACCTCCGTCACATCGGCCGTCTCTCGCTCCTCACCGCCGAGGAAGAAGCGCAGATCGCCCGCCGCATCGAGGTCGGGCTCTTCGCCGAAGAGAAGCTCGCCACCGAGAAGGGTCTGGCGAAGACCCTGCAGCGTGAACTCCGCTGGCTCGTCCGCGACGGTGAGCGCGCCAAGGAGCGCATGATCACCTCGAACCTCCGCCTCGTCGTGAGCATCGCCAAGCGGTACTCGCAGCGCGGCCTGCCCTTCATGGACGTCATCCAGGAAGGCAACCTCGGCCTGGTCCGTGCGGTCGAGAAGTTCGACTTCACGCAGGGCTACAAGTTCTCGACCTACGCCACCTGGTGGATCCGCCAGGCGATCTCGCGTGGTCTCGCCGACAAGGCGCGCACGATCCGCATCCCGGTGCACACCGTCGAGCTCATCAACAAGATCTCGCGCACCGAGCGTGACCTGACCGTCGACCTCGGCCGCGCGCCGATGCCGGAAGAGGTCGCGGCCGAGCTGAGCATGAGCGTCGAGGAGCTCGTCGACCTCAAGGGCCGCTCGCACGAGCCGGTCTCGATCCACACGGTCGTCGGCGACTCGGACGACAGCGAACTCGGTGACTTCATCGAGGACGAGGACGCCGCCAGCCCGAACGAGCTCACCGAGACGACGCTGCTGCACCGCGACATCCGCTCCATCGTCTCCGAGCTGCCGAGCGACGAGGCCAACGTCATCCGCATGCGCTACGGCCTGGACGACGACAAGCCGATGACGCTCGACGAGATCTCGAAGATCGTGCACACGACCCGCCAGGCCGTCAGCCGGGTGGAGTCGCGCGCCAAGCTGCGCCTGTTCGCCAAGGCGGTCTCGCAGGACATGCAGCTGTACCTGACCGACTAGGTCAGTGGACTTCGGCCGGCACGCTCACCCGTGTCGGCGCGGGGAAACCGGGTCGTTCTGTGGGAAGACGATCCGGTGGGGTGATGGGACGGCCCGCTCGAGCACTGCTCGAGCGGGCCATTCACGTGCCCGGGGCACCCGCCCGCGGTGTCAGTCGTCGATCTCGCGCCGGAGCTTCTGCCGCAGGTCGCTCGGGATGAGCTCGACCAGCTGGTCGGGCCGCACCGGCAGGTCGAGCAGGCTGAGTTTCACGCGGCCGGTGCGCCCGTGCCGCTCGGCATCGAGGCGCACCACGCTGCCGGCGTCCTTGCGGAGTCGCATGTCGATCTGCGCCCCGGTCGCGACCTCGCCGACCACGAGCCCGTCGACCTCGAGCGCTGCGCTCCTGGTGCCCTCGGCGATGTCGAAGCGGTAGCGCTCGCGCGCGGAGAGCACCACGGAGCGGTCGATCCCCGCCATCGGCGCGACCGGGGTCACCACGGAGCCGGAGAGTGCGGGGGAGAGCACCGGGCCGCCGGCGGCGTAGTTGTACGCGGTGGAGCCCGCCGGAGTGGCGGCCACGATGGCGTCGGCGCGGTAGTACCCGTACCCGAGGCCGCCGACGCTCAGGTCGGCCGAGACCTGCCCGGAGCCGGGCCGCCGCACGATGGTCAGGTCGTTGAACGCCAGGTAGTCGGTGCGAGCGCCGCCCCAGGACAGCCGGGCCTCGAGCGCGTGGTGCGGCTCGAGCTGGTACTCGCCGGCGGACAACCGGTCGAGCGCGCTCTCGAGTTCGGGCGGTTCGATCTCGACCAGGAACCCGACGTTGCCGTAGTTCACGCCGAGGACGGGCACGGGGCGGCTCGCCACGAGCCGCATCGCGCCGAGCATGGTGCCGTCGCCGCCGAGCGCCACGACCAGGTCGACGCGGTCGGTGAAGTCGTCGTCGTCGACCACCTCGACCCCGCCACCGATGCGCTGGGCGTCCGCGCGGCGGGCGAGCAGTTCGCCCTGGCCGGACGCGTTCCAGCGCTGCAGGGTCGTGACGGACTCCTGCACGTTCTTGGTCGGGTGGACGACGAGGCCGACGACGGGCTGCTCCATGAGCGGATCGTACCGAGCGGACCTCCGATGCGGGCTGGTCGATCGAACAGGTATGCGATATTCTGAATACATGCAGACCGCTCAGCTCTCCGTCGCCCTCCCTTCCGTCCGGCACGGCCGCGAGATCGTGCTGCTCGCCGACCTCGAATCCCACGAGTCCGGCTTCGGGTTCGTCGACGCCGAGCACCTGCTCCTCGCGGCCGTCACCCTGTGTGCCGGCATGCCCCGCTTCCGGCCGGTCCTCGACGCCCACCGGGTCTCGCCCGACGCCGTCCGGGCGAGCATCCGCGCGTTCGTCGGGGCGCACACCACCTGCCCCGGCGAGCACGACCGGGTCGCCTGCACGCCCGCCGCGATGCGCGTGCTCGCCCGAGCCGCGACGATCGCCGGTCGATCGGAACGCATCCGGCCGCCGCACGTCGTGCTCGCCGCCGTCGACGACCCGCTCGCCGGATCGGCGCACGACGTCCTCGACGCCCTCGACGCCCTCGACGCCCTCGGCGTCGACCCGCGTCGCTTCCGACGCGACCTGCGTCGCGCGGTGCGGCGCGCCTGACCCAGCGCGGCCACAGCGCACACGGGAGGCCCGTGGCGGGATCGCCACGGGCCTCCCGTCTGTACGGCGGACCCGCCGCTGGCGCGTCGGTTCGGTACCGGCGGCGGGGCCCGGTCCGTCTCCTCGTTCGCTCACTGCGCACAAGACGCACGTCGGTCACGCCCACGGCGAACAGGGGCAGCCCGCGGGGGGAGCGCTGGTTACTCTCGAAGTACTTGGCCGGACTCACACGAGACCGGCACAGCGTCGGCTCCGCTCATCAGGGGCCAAGGGAGAGCACATGTTCGAGAGATTCACCGACCGGGCCCGTCGTGTTGTCGTCCTCGCTCAAGAAGAAGCGAAGATGCTCAACCACAACTACATCGGCACCGAGCACATCCTCCTCGGCCTCATCCACGAGGGCGAGGGCGTCGCTGCCAAGGCGCTGGAGTCGCTGGGCATCTCGCTCGACGCCGTGCGCGAGCAGGTCCAGGACATCATCGGGCAGGGCCAGCAGCAGCCGACCGGGCACATCCCGTTCACGCCGCGCGCCAAGAAGGTGCTCGAGCTGTCCCTGCGCGAGGCGCTGCAGCTCGGCCACAACTACATCGGCACGGAGCACATCCTGCTCGGCCTGATCCGCGAGGGCGAGGGTGTCGCAGCCCAGGTCCTCGTGAAGCTCGGCGCCGACCTGAACCGGGTGCGCCAGCAGGTCATCCAGCTCCTGTCCGGCTACCAGGGCAAGGAAGCGGTCGCCGTCGGCGGCGAGCAGCAGCAGAACGCGCAGCAGGGTTCGCAGGTCCTCGACCAGTTCGGTCGGAACCTCACCCAGGCCGCGCGTGACGGCAAGCTCGACCCCGTCATCGGGCGCGAGAAGGAGATGGAGCGGGTCATGCAGATCCTCTCCCGCCGCTCCAAGAACAACCCCGTCCTGATCGGTGAGCCCGGCGTCGGCAAGACCGCTGTCGTCGAGGGCCTCGCCCAGGCGATCGTCAAGGGCGACGTGCCCGAGACGCTGAAGGACAAGCAGCTCTACTCGCTCGACCTCGGGTCGCTCATCGCCGGGTCCCGCTACCGCGGTGACTTCGAGGAGCGTCTGAAGAAGGTCACGAAGGAGATCCGCACCCGCGGCGACATCATCGTCTTCATCGACGAGATCCACACGCTCGTCGGTGCCGGTGCAGCCGAGGGCGCGATCGACGCCGCGTCGATCCTCAAGCCGCTGCTGGCCCGCGGTGAGCTCCAGACCATCGGCGCCACCACGCTCGACGAGTACCGCAAGCACTTCGAGAAGGACGCCGCACTCGAGCGTCGCTTCCAGCCGGTGCAGGTCAACGAGCCGTCGCTGCCCCACGCGATCAACATCCTCAAGGGTCTGCGCGACAAGTACGAGGCGTTCCACAAGGTGTCCATCACCGACGGTGCGATCGTCGCCGCGGCGAACCTGGCGGACCGCTACGTGCAGGACCGCTTCCTGCCCGACAAGGCCATCGACCTGATCGACGAGGCCGGCGCCCGCCTGCGTCTGTCGATCCTGTCGGCGCCGCCGGAGCTCCGCGAGTTCGACGAGAAGATCTCGACGGTCCGCGGGTCGAAGGAAGCCGCCATCGAGGAGCAGGACTTCGAGAAGGCCGCGAGCCTGCGCGACGAGGAGAAGAAGCTCCTCGGCGAGCGTCTCCGCCTCGAGAAGCAGTGGCGTGCCGGTGACGTGGCCGCGTCCGGCACCGTCGACGAGGGCATCATCGCCGAGGTCCTGGCGCAGGCCACGGGCATCCCGGTGTTCAAGCTCACCGAAGAGGAGACCTCGCGTCTCGTCTTCATGGAGAAGGCACTGCACGAGCGCGTCATCGGTCAGGAAGAGGCCATCTCGGCCCTGTCCAAGACCATCCGCCGCACCCGTGCCGGCCTGAAGGACCCGAACCGTCCCTCCGGCTCGTTCATCTTCGCCGGCCCCACGGGCGTCGGGAAGACCGAGCTGGCCAAGGCACTCGCCGAGTTCCTGTTCGACGACGAGGGTGCGCTGATCTCCCTCGACATGTCGGAGTTCGGTGAGAAGCACACCGTGTCCCGCCTGTTCGGTGCCCCTCCCGGGTTCGTCGGGTTCGAAGAGGGCGGCCAGCTCACCGAGAAGGTGCGCCGCAAGCCGTTCTCCGTGGTCCTGTTCGACGAGATCGAGAAGGCCCACCCGGACATCTTCAACTCGCTGCTGCAGGTGCTCGAGGAAGGCCGTCTCACCGACGGTCAGGGCCGCGTGGTCGACTTCAAGAACACCGTCATCATCATGACCACGAACCTCGGTTCGCAGGGCATCGCCGGTGGCCCGGTGGGCTTCCAGGTCGAGGGTGACTCGGCCGTCGGCTACGACCGCATGCGCGGCAAGGTCAACGAGGAGCTCAAGAAGCACTTCAAGCCCGAGTTCCTGAACCGTGTCGACGACACGATCGTGTTCCCGCAGCTGTCGCAGCCCGAGCTGCTGCAGATCGTGGACCTGTTCGTGAAGCGTCTGGCCGACCGCCTGCTCGACCGCGACATGACCGTCGAGCTCACGCTGCCGGCCAAGGAGCAGCTCATCAAGGTCGGGTTTGACCCGTCCCTCGGTGCTCGGCCCCTGCGTCGCGCGATGCAGCACGAGGTCGAGGACCAGCTGTCCGAGCACATCCTGCAGGGTGAGCTCAACGCCGGTGACCACGTGAAGGTCGACTTCGTCGACGGTGCGTTCCACTTCGAGACCGGGCGTCAGCCGGGCCGCGAAGAGGTCCTCGCCGGTGCAGCCGCGGTCGAGGCCGCGACCGACGCGCCCCAGGGCGAGATCGAGTCCTAGGACCTGACACTCCACGAACAGGAGGCTCGGTGCCAGCTGGCACCGGGCCTCCTGTCCGTTCTCGGGTCGCGTCCAGATCTCCACCCGCCGATCTGCGCGTCGTGCGCCCATCGGCCCCCGTCCGGGGGTACTGTTGTGGCAACGCGCGAGACGTTCCCCCCAACTCCTCGCGCGTCGCGCTCGACCGGTTCCCCCCAACGGGTCGAGACGCAGCCGGCCCCGGTCTGTTCGCAGACCGGGGCCGTTGCACGTTTCAGGGGCGGTGCCGGTCGACCGGGCGGGCGTCCGCCGCGTCAGGCGGCGTCGGGCAGCTGTGCGGCGAAGTCGCGGACGGCGCGCTCCCAGCGCTCCGGGTCCTCGTTCCACTCCAGCGTGTGCGGAGCCGTGCGGAAGGCGAGGGTGGTGACGCCCGACCGTGCAGCCACCGTGACGACGTCGTCGGCGGCGACCAGGGCGTCCGCCTCGGAGTGGATGAGCAGCGTCGGCGTCGCGGAGTCCTGCCAGGTCGTCGTCGTGACGGGCGTCGAGGCCCCGGCGAGACGGGACAGCACGTTCGTGGTCGCGATGCGGCCGGCGACGGTCCCGACGAAGGCGGGCAGGCGTGCACCACGGACGGCGCCGCGGAGTGCCGAGGCGACGTCGAGCAGCGGGGAGACGGCGACGATCCCGTCGACGTCCACCCGGCCGGCGGCGACGGAGCAGGCGAGGGCTCCGGCGGACCAGCCCTGCAGGACGACGCGCCGGGCACCGCGGGCACGGGCGGCGCGGACGGCGGCGACGATGCGCTCGGCGGCCCCGGCATCGAGGGAGCGGAGCGGCAGGTCGGTGGTGTCGATGACCTCGGACGAGGCGCCGAGCGAACGCCAGACCCCGACGCCCCGCAGCACCTGGCGCGGGCCGAGGGACTGTCCGTGCACGTGGACCACGTGGGTCGTGGGGGCCTCGGGCTCGGTGCCGGGCACGTCGTCCGGTCCGTCGTACCGCATGGCGTCCCAGGCCCACTCGCCGGTCGGCACGGGGCCGGTCGCACTGCGTCGGACGGTGTCGCCGTCGCCGCTGGCCCCGTCCTCGGCGCTCGCGGTGGTGATCGCGCCGACCTGCACCCGGGTACCGTCCCGCTGCAGGTCGTAGGTGCCCGGCAGGCGGGTGTCGCGGGTGGCGGTGAGCTCGACCTCGGTGTCCGTGGCACTGCGGACCGTGGCGGTCGCCGTGTAGGGCGTGGGGAACAGCAGCCGCCGTGCGACGAAGGCGCTGAGGCCGAGCGTGCCGACCGCCCCCGCTGCGGTGCCGAGTGCCGTGATGCGTGCGCCGGTCATGTGATCTCCCTGAGTCGTGCCGTGGTGAGCGTCGCAGCGGCCGGCACTGCCTGCCCGGCCTCGCGCGCGCGGTCTTCGATCTCGACGGAGAGCCGGTGCTGCCGGCTCCGCCACTGGCGACGCTGCCACACGATCGTGAAGTAGAGCCCGGTGTTGCCCGAAGCCGTCTCGAGCCGACGGAGTTCCGGCTCGAGGGCGCGGAACCGGAGTCGGGCGGCCCGCCAGTCGCGGAACTCCCGAGCGGCGTCGGGCAGCACACCGCCGGCCGCACCGATGGCGAGCAGGACCATCGAGCCGAGGAACACCGGCGTGTAGAGCTTCGACAGCACCCCCACCGCGCCGTCGGCGCCGGCGACGTGCACGGCGTCCAGGGCGATCGCGATGCCGGCGAGCAGCACCAGCCCGGCGGCGCCGACGACGAAGAGCCAGTACAGGCGGCCGAGTCCGTCCCCGCTCCGGAACCCGCGCAGCACGGCGACGGCGGACCGGGCGATGACGATGGCGATGTAGGTCATCTCGACGGCGGAGTACAGCGCGGTCGGCAGCTGGTCGCCGTAGACCACCATGAACTGTGCCGTCGGGGTCGGTGCGTCGATGCGACTGAACAGCACGACGAGGGCGACGAGCACGAGCACGCAGCCGATGATGCGGCTGGCGCACAGGAGCTTGGCGGAGCGCGCCGCTGCCTCGACCGACTGCGCGAGGGCGAACATGCCGCACACCATCAGGCAGCGGCCGATCAGGTCGGCGATGTTCGGCACGTTCGTCACGCCGGCGAGGAACGTGGTGACGTCGGGCTGATTGATCGTGAGCCCCACCGCGACACAGCTGCAGCAGACCATCAGCCAGGTGACGCTGGCCGACTGGGTGCGCACGAGGAACAGCCGGACGACCAGGACCGCCAGGATGAGCCAGACCGGGATCGATCCCCAGACGTGCAGTGTCATCGCATCACCGGAAGATCCCGGGGTGACCCTCGGGGTCGAGCAGCCCGATCCGCAGCGCGAGCTGGTCGGCGACGAGTTCGACGGCCTGCTCGTGCGGGGTGTCCAGCGAACGGGTGAACGCCGTTCGGCCGGTGAGCAGCCCCGTGTACGCCTGGTGGTCGCAGCCGGTGTCGTCCATGAACACGTGGGCGAGCTCGTGCAGCACGCAGGCGACCCGGGAGCGCTCGGACAGCCCGGGGCGGGTCTCGAGCAGGGCGTGGTCGGTGCGCTGGATGAGCCGCGCGGACAGGTCGCCCGGCAGCGCGGTGGTGCGCACGTGGATGGGCTTGCCGAGCGCCGCCTCGGCCCGCGCGGTCAGTTCCGGCAGGGTCAGCCGGCGGGGGAGCCCGAGACGCTGCACGCGACGACGGGCTTCGGTCTGCCGGCGCAGGGCGCCGAACCGGTCGCGGTACCCGCTCACGGGGTGCCGCCCGACTCGTCGAGCCGACGCAGGTGGTCGGTGAAGTCGCGGATCTCGTCCGCCGAGGCGAACTCACCCAGACGCCGGGTGGCGAACGCCACGACCTCGCGCTTGCGCAGTTCGAGCACGAGTTCGAGCTGCGCCTGCACCCGCTCGGGCACGTCCGTGTTGCCGGCGGCGTCGGTCAGGTACTCCGCCGGGACGCCGAAGTAGGCCGCCAGGGCCGCCAGGAGTCGCTGGTCACGGACGGCCGGACCGTTGCCGCCGAGCATGTAGCCCCAGCGCGGTCGGCTCATCGACGCACCCTGCGCCTCGATCTCGGCGGCGATCTCCTTGTACGGGGGTCGCTGACCCGAGTTGGCCTCGACGACGTCCATCAGGAGCTGCAGTTTGCGCGACAGTTCCCGACGGTGTGCGTCGTCGTCGTTGTACTCGATCACGTGTCCCCACTCTCACATCTGTCTCAGACATGATAAAACTGATCCAGCGCGTCAGCCGGTGTCACCACTCTGCCAGGCTCGCGCTCGCTCGTCAGGTCGGCATTTCGATGGGGGGATGCCGAACGGGGGACGACGAACGGGAGGCGCGGTGCCAGCTNNNNCCGCGCCTCCCGTCCGTCGTGTGGTGCGGACTACGCCTGCACGTCGCCGCGCCAGCCCGGCTGGGTCGGCGCGTTCTCGACGCGCTCCTTGTAGTTCTGCAGGTCCTTCTTGACGGCGTGGCCGCCGACGCCCACGGCGGAGCCGAGCTTCTCGAGGAAGCCGGACGGCTCCCAGTCGATCTGCACGGTGACGCGCGTCTCGTCGTCCGAGAGCTTGTGGAAGGTGACGACACCGGCGTGGTCGGTGTCGCCGTCCTTCACGGTCCACGCGACACGCTCGTCGGGGTGCTGCTCGGTGATCACGGCACGGAACTCGCGCTCCTGGCCGGCGACCTTCACGGTCCAGTCGGTGGTCTTGTCGTCCACCTGGACGATCTTCTCGACCTCGTCGAGGAAGTGCGGGAACTCCTCGAAGCGGGTCCACTGGTCGTAGGCCGGGCGGACGGGGACGTTGACGTCGACGGTTTCGATGATCTGAGGCATGTACCGGACGGTAGGCTGATCGACCTGGGCGGCACTCAGCAGCGCTGTCCCCCTGCGACACCAGTAGTGTGGGGCGGATGACAGAGCACGGGAAGCACGCGTTCCACGAGCGCGACGACCACGGGATCCTCGTGCGTCCGGCGCTCGCCTCGGACGTCCCGCACATCCAGCGACTCATCGCCCCCTACGTCGACCGGCGCATCCTGCTCGGCAAGGAGAACGTCGCCCTGTACGGCTCGATCCAGCAGTTCCGGATCGCCGAGGGTCCCGACGGCACCCCCATCGGGTGCGGCGCGCTCGCCGTCTTCTGGGAGGACATCGCCGAGGTCCGCACCCTGGCCCTCGACGAGCAGTGGATCCACAAGCGCGTCGGGCACCGGATGCTCGAGGCGCTCGAACACGACGCCCGCGAACTCGGCGTCGCCCGGATCTTCTGCCTGACCTTCGAGGTCGACTTCTTCACGAAGCACGGGTACCTGGAGATCGGCGAGAGCGTCGTCCCGCCGGAGGTCTACGCCGAACTGGTCCGCTCGTCGGACGAAGGGGTTGCGGAGTTCCTCGACCTCGCCCGGGTCAAGCCGAACACCCTCGGCAACACCCGCATGCTGAAGAACCTCTGACGCTTTCTCGTGCCGCCCGGCGGGGTGGCCGTGCGTGGCCCGCGCCGTTGTCTACCCTGTGCGCATGTCGTCGTTGCGTCACCCCGTCGGACCCGAGAAGCCGGTCGTCTACTGGCGTCGCCGGGCGCTCGTGCTCGGGGCGCTGCTGGTCGTCGTCCTGGTCGTGGTGCTCATCGTCGTCGGGCGGGGGAACGGGGCCACGCCGGCGGCGCCGAGCGCGTCGGCCTCTGCCGGCGCCGGGTCTGGTGCCGGTGCGTCGTCTGCCGGGTCTGCCGGTTCCGGTTCCGGTTCTGGGTCCTCGCGGTCTGCGGCGCCGAAGCCGTCCGCCTCGGCTGCTGCGACGAAGCCCGCTGCTGCCGACGGCTCGACCTGCACGAAGGACCAGATCGTCCTGACCCCGGTGCTCGACAAGTCGGCGTACGGCCCCACCGAGGACCCGAAGATCGCGATGTCGATCAAGAACTCCGGCACGAACTCCTGCCACCTGGACCTCGGTTCGGCGCAGCAGGTGCTGACGATCAGCTCGGGCCAGGAGCAGTACTGGTCGTCGAAGGACTGCCAGACCGGCGGCACGAACCAGGACGTCACGATCAAGTCCGGGCAGACGCTCACGACCCCCGCGATCGCGTGGGACCGCACCCGCTCGTCCACGTCGACGTGCGACTCGTCACGGCCGGCCGTCACCGCCGGGGGAGCGAGCTACCACCTGCAGGTCGCCGTCGGGAACCTCGAGTCGAAGAGCTCGGTGCAGTTCATCCTGCAGTAGGCGGCGGGTTCGCGGTTCGCGGTTCGCGGTTCGCGGTCCGTTCCCTTCCGGCTGCGCCGTGCCGATCAGGGGCGCCGGGAACAGCAACAGGCCCCGTCGTCCGAAGACGACGGGGCCTGTTCAAGCTGATGTGATCAGCCGAGGACGGTGATGTTCTCCGCCTGCGGGCCCTTGCGGCCCTCGGTGATGTCGAACTCCACCTTCTGGTTCTCCTCGAGCGACTTGTAGCCGTTGCCAGCAATCGCAGAGAAGTGCGCGAAGACGTCAGCGCTGCCGTCGTCCGGGGCGATGAAGCCGAAGCCCTTTTCGTTATTGAACCACTTGACGGTACCGGTAGATGCCATGATGGCGTTTCCTTAGCTTTCTTGCTTCCGCCAAGGTGCAGATGCACCGACGGAGACCCCGACGTACGTCGACGGGGGTAATGCGCCACGCGGGCAGGTGCCGGCGGGACGGGTTCGGGGTCAGGCCTGTCGGCCAGTGACCCTGGGGCCCGGGTTGAGGGGCAAACCACCTCGCCCGGACGTTGAGCGCCGCCGAAGCGGTTCCATCAGGCTAGCGTGCTCTGGGCCGACTGGCTACCCGTGCGTCCCGGAACGTCGAAAATCTGGTGGAATTGAGCTGATGGCAGACAAGGAACAGCGCTTCCGCAGCGAACAGCTCGAGGAAGCCCTCGCGAAGCAGGACGTCGCCGCGGTGGCGTTCGCGCTCCGCCACGACATCGTGATCGTCCCCCGGCTCGTCACCGGCAAGAAGGACATGCAGGTGCGGGTGTTCGGCCGTGAGGGGTCGGACAAGCGCATCCTGCTGCTGTTCTCGTCGGCGGACGCCTACACGGCGATGGTGCCGGACGAGAAGATCCGGCAGGTGATGGTCTACGACGGGCCGCGGCTGGAGGAGTTCCTGGCCGCCCACCTCGACATGCTCGAGGGCGTGTTCTTCGACATCGCCGGCCCGCACACCATGCAGGCCGCACCGGCGGACCTGCTGGCCGCTTTGCGCGCGTAGCGCCTCAGAACGCGCGGTCGAGCTCGCGTTCCCGCGGGGACTGCGTCATCGAGAAGGCCACCCGCAGGGCCTCGCGCAGGTGCCCGGAGTCCGAGCCGAGCACCGTGGTGAACCCGAGGCGGGTGGCCTCGTTCACGCGCTGCTTCGTGCCCGTGGCCGGACGGATCTCGCCGGCGAGGCTGATCTCGCCCACGGCTGCGAGCGTGTGCGGGTACGGACGGTCTCGTGCGGCGCTCGCGAGGGCCAGCGCGATCGCCAGGTCGGCGCCGGGCTCGGTGAGCTTCATGCCGCCCACCGTGGACACGTAGACATCGGCGTCGGACAGCTTCAGGCCGGCGCGTCGTTCGAGGACCGCGAGCAGCATCGCCACGCGCGAGGCATCGACACCGTTCACGACCCGGCGTGGCTGCGGCGCGGAACTCGGGACGATGAGGGCCTGCACCTCGACCGGCAGTGCTCGACGCCCTTCGAGTGCGACGGTGACGCAGGTGCCGGACACCGGGGTGGTGTTCTTCGACATGAACAGGCCGCTGGGGTCGGGGACCTCGTGGATGCCGTCGCCGCCCATGTCGAAGCACCCGACCTCGTCGGTGGGGCCGAAGCGGTTCTTGAGCGCCCGGACGAAGCGCAGGGCGGTCTGCCGGTCGCCCTCGAAGTGGCAGACGACGTCGACCAGGTGCTCGAGCAGCCGCGGGCCGGCGATCGTGCCGTCCTTCGTGACGTGGCCGACGATGAGGACGGGCAGGGCGCGGTCCTTCGCGATGCGGATCAGGGTCGAGGCGACCTCGCGCACCTGGGACGTGCCACCCGCGATGCCGTCGATCGAGCTCGACGAGATGGTCTGCACGGAGTCGGCGATGAGCAGGTCGGGCTGCACCTGGTCGATCTGGCCGATGATGACGCCGAGGTCCACTTCGCTCGCCAGGTACAGGTCGTCGTGCATCGCCCCGGTGCGTTCGGCACGGAGCCGGACCTGGTCGACGGACTCTTCGGCGCTGACGTAGAGGACGCGCTTGCCCGAGGCCGCGGCTCGCGAGGCCACCTCGAGCAGCAGGGTCGACTTCCCGACACCCGGCTCGCCGCTCAGCAGGACGGCCGCACCCGGCACCACGCCGCCGCCGAGGACGCGGTCGAACTCGCCGATGCCGGTCTGCCAACGCTGCACCGAGGTGCCGCGGGCTTCGGTGATCGGTCGTGCGGCCCGGGCGCCGGTGACGGCGACCGCGGACGTGCCCCGGGTGCTCGCCGACGCCGCAGAGCTGTCTTCGACGGTGCCCCAGGTCTGGCACTCACCGCACCGGCCGACCCACTTGATGCTGGTCCAGCCGCACTCGGTGCAACGGTAGAGGGACTGCGGGCGCGCCATGTCGTCGAGGCTAGGCCGTACGGCCGACATCACCGGCGCGGTCGCCCGGCTCGTCCGGTCCGCCGTGTCCGCCCGACTCGTCGCCGTCGTCGGGGACCGCGATGGACCCCGTCATCCGGTGGCGCAGGCGCTCGACCGGTCCCGGAGCCTGCCGTGAGGCGTGGTCGAGCGCTTCGGCGCCGTCGGTGTCCTGCTCGGCGCGGGCGTTCGCGACCGCGCCGGCTTCGCGACCGAGGTTCTCGGCCTCGCGCACGGACAGGTAGTGCCGGATCGCCGCCACGGTGTCGACCCTGGCGTCGACCGCCGGCTCGAACGCGCTCGCCCAGACCTCGTACCCGCGGTCGTTCGGGTGGAACAGGTCGCCGTAGCTGTTGAAGAAGGTGCGGCGGACACCGACGCGCTTCGTGATGGTGTGCAGCGGCGCCACCGTCAGCCCGAACTCGTCGGCCACCCGGTGCACGATCTCGTTCGCCACCGCCACCTTGCGCTCCCGGTCCGGCACGAACATGCACGGCAACTCGGCCACCACGGCATGCGAGGGCACCGCGCCGTAGATCGCCCGGATGTTCCGCTCGAACTTGTCCGGGTCGAAGTCGGCGATGTCGTTCGCCCCGATCGACACCGTGCAGACGTCGGGCGCGTAGTGCCGCAGCTTCGGCAGCTGATCACGCTTTGCGCCCCACGTGGTCGAACCGGAGACGCTGAGGTTCACCACCCGCACGGACATGTGCGAGCGGTGCCGGATGCGCCGGGTCAGGAGCCCCACGTAGCCGCGGCCGGGGGCGGTTGCGCCGACGCCCTGCGCTGCCGAGTCACCGATCGCAACGTAGAGCAGCTGCCCCTCGTGCTGCTGTCGTTCCCGCCACCAGTCGGCGTGGATCGGGAGCATGTCGACGACCCGTTGCGCCGCCGCCCGTTGGCCCTTCACGCCGGCGCGGGCACCGACGGCTGCGGCGCCGACGACGCCGAGGCTGCCGACGACGGAGGTGAGGAGTGCGATGAGCGTGCGGGTTCTCATGCCGTGGACGGTACGCCCGCCGGTCTTGCCGGAGACGAGGGGGACCTGTGGGTGGGGGGAGAGCCCTGCAGGTGACCGCCTGTGGAGGGCGATCCGACCCGGGGTGTCATCACGGGCCTCCCGGATCGTGTAAAGTCTTTCCCGGTACCGTGTCCGAGCGGCCGAAGGATCATGTCTCGAAAACATGTGTGGGGGCAACTCCACCGTGGGTTCAAATCCCACCGGTACCGCCACAGGGCGATTCACGGAACTAGATGAAGAGATTCACGGAACTCGTGAAGCCCGCAACGAAGGCCCCCGGGGATTCCCCGGGGGCCTTCGTTGGCAGTGTCAGCATTCGACGGCGCCTGTGCGCGCCCAACGTTCCAACCTGTCGTCGCCGTGCCACGAACGCAACGCGATCAGATGACCGTGACTGGGTGGTCCGGAGTTTGCCATCTCGGCCACCTACTGACAGGGGGCAGGCCCTTGAACCTGTCGCTGAAGGCCCTCGGGATTCCCAGAGGGCTTTCGTGAGTGTTGCCCCGCCGGTCATGCTCATGTCGATGCGGCGACGCCGGGAGGTCACGGATGTTGGGACTGCAGCAACTCCGTAACCGTCGCAGCTGAACTGCGGACGGGTTCGGCGCCGTTGGGCTTCCCAGTAGTCTGGTGGTTCGGCGTCATGTCGTCGGGGGAGGGGGTCCGTAATGCCTTTGCCGACTTCCGCGTTCGGTGTTGCAGTCATCGTCGTGATGCTCATACCGGGGCTGGTGTACGGCCTGGTTCGTCGCGGCCTGCGAGGCTTTCAGTACGACGACCTGACTCTTGATGCGCGTATCGCGCAAGCCCTTGTCATTAGCGTTTCACTCGACGCCGTCTACCTTGTTGCCGTCGGTACCTGGCTCACCTCAGTGGTGACGATCTCGGGTTCCGAGGTTGTCATCGGAGCGCCAATTCCGGTTGGACTTGCTGTTCTCGTTGGGGCGATCTGTGTGCCCGCTTTCCTAGCCGCGCTTCGCTACAGCCCGTTGCGGCTTCAACGAAACGAAGCGTTCCGCGAGGGTGCGGGCGCGCAAGTAGGGCGCGTGACCCGACGTCTGCAACAGATCAGACGGCGGATGCCTGTACGGCTCCACCGAATGGTGTACTACGACTCCGTTCCAACGGCGTGGGACTGGGCAGCGACGAATCCGTCGCAGCGGCTCGTCCGTGTGCGGCTCACGGACGGGCGCTTCGTCGGCGGGTTCTTCGGTCCGGGGTCGTACGTAAGCACCTATCCGGAGCCCCGAGACCTCTACCTGAGTCACCAGTACGAGATGAAGGATGACGGTTCGTTCGCTGGTCCGCTGCCTGGTACGGCAGGATTGTGGTTGAGGATCAGCGACGAGCACATCGTTGAGTTTCTGGAACCTTCTTACACAGCAACTGAACTGCAGGAGAAGCAAGATGGCTGAAAACGACGGCTCGAATTCGCTTACCCATGGCGCTGGTGCGACAGGGCACTTCGGTGCGCGAACGGGGCGGGTGTCTGAGGGGGCGCGGGGTGCGGCCGCGCCGCAGGCGCGTGTCGTGCTTCCGACTGGTCCGACCGCGCCGTCGGGTATCTCGCCGGCACCGGTTGCTCGGCCGGTGAACAACGCACCGAAGGAGTAGCTGGGGCGAGCGTCTCCGAGAAGAACTTCGGACTGTCGCGCCTGCAGTGATCACATCGACGGGTCAGCCGACGTGTTGCACCCGTTGCAACGGCACGTCACCCGGTGGTTTCGGTGTGCGGTCCGGGTCGTGCAGCGCGACGGGCGGCGCCTTCTTCGTAGATGGCTGGGTCGCGCAGTTTGCGTTGAAGGTCTGGGTTGTCCAGGCGCGGTAGGCCGTGGTCGATCGTCGGCTGCCTGCTTCCGTCCTCGGGACGCATTCGAAGGTACATGGCGCGCATGATGCCCCAGTTCTCGATGAATCCGAGGCGAGCTCCCTGACGGAGGATCGAAGGGGTGTCGGTGTAGTTGACACCATTTCGATGAGCGAGCGCTTGCGCAGGCTTGTCGTCGATGAACGCAATGATCTGTTCGCCGCGTCCTGCTCGTGTCCGGGCGTGTGCGATGACCATCCGTTCGCCCTGGTCTTTCGCTCGAGCCTGACGTTGTTCCCAGGGCACGCCGGTGAGTCGGGCGACGTTCCGGTCGAGGTCCGGATCGATGCCTGATCGGGAGTCGAGCCGTTCAATGTGGCCGGAACGTAGCGCCCAGTTCAACGGACGGTCCACTCGACGGAACCGCGCGTCTTCGCTCTCCTTGTCCAGGATCTCCTGGATGACGTCTTCCGGCATCTGGAGTTGCACGCTCAGGGACCCGAGCACGTTGATGAGCAGGTCCGCTTGACCTGTTGCGAAGAAGTTCAAGCTGGCGCCTGTGTCCAGGATGGAGGCGTTGAACGGTTTCGGGGTTGCTGCGTCAGTCAAGACTGTCGAGGTCGAACGGGCTGGGCGTGACGTCACGGCGGAGCACGCCGGCGGCTTGGAGGTCGGCTCGGAGGAGTTCCGGAGTGGTTGTGCCGTCCACGTGCGCCAGCGTTTCGATGCTGAGGAGATCGTCTACGTATGCCTCCGTGGCGTTGTCGAGCATTCGCCGCGCTGGACGCTGAGTGGATGATTCGACGACGCGGGCAGAACGCTCCGCAGACCAGCCGTACCGTCGAGCGAGATAGCTCGCTTCGGTGGGCCACCAACTGTCCGCGGTGTCCTCGTCGATCCATGAGGTGAGAAGCAGCTGGAGAACAGCGACCTGGACCGACACTTCGAAGAAGGCAACAAGGTTCGACAAGTCCCGTTCGGTGACCGATCCCGCGCGCACGGTCGTCGTTTGGAAGAACTCCGGAATCCCGGCTTCGGGGAGGAGCAGGTTTCGGGCGAACGCGTGTGCTCGGGCCTCAGGGTCCCTGTCGTCGCTCGAGGCTGTGTGATCGGTGAACTCCCCGAACACTTTGTGACCAAGTTCGTGGGCGATGGAGAACCGTTGACGCTCGGGGTTGTGTGACGTGGCAACGGCGATGAGTGTTGCCTTCGCGACGTCGTCGACGAGCATCAGGCCGTCAACGAACGCGGGGAGTTCGACGATGGTCACATCAGCGTTCACCGTCGTCTCCACGAGGTCGGACACATCCTTGATGGGCGCGACTCCGAGCTGATGTTCCGTGCGGAAGGCTTCAGCGGCGGTGCGGCCGGCCGCCTCGGTGGCGTCCTCCCGTCGGAGGGAGGTTGGCCTTTCCCACTCAAGCATGGTGGATGCCCACCCCGATGTAACGGAGGTGCGCGTTCACCTCCATGACGAATCGAAGTCGCTCCTGTGCCGCTTCGAGCTGGGTGCGGTCTTCTTCGCTGAGGTTCCGCTTGTTCAGGCGCGCAGCGTGGTGGAGCCGCTCCCGCACCGGGTTCGCATCGGTCAGGGACTCGAGTGTGACGCCAAGTGCGATGGCGATTGCGGACAGCTGTCCGAGCGTTGGTTCTTTCTCACCGCTCTCGATGCGAGACCACGTCGCCTGTGAGATGTCGGCACGGCCGGCAGCTGCGCGCTGGTTCCATCCGAGTGCGGCGCGATGTTGTTCGATCCTTTTGGCGACGTTGACGGTCATCAGTTCCTCCTTGTGAATCAGATTCTAACTCTATGATTCACCTCTGACAACGGAGTAACTCGCCGCACGTCGCGGCTCCACAGAGGCGCATCGCGGCGCCCGTACACCGTGCCGTGCCGAGCTTCTCGCCAGTGCCGAGCCGGTTCGCATCCACGGTCGCGTTGCAGCAGCGCGCATGGAGGCGGCGGGCGCCGTTCGAGTGGCAGTTCACCCTGCAAGTCGGAGCTCATATGAACCTCATCCGCCGCAGCCGGCGGGACGCTGTCGAAGCGGAGGTCCTCGAAAAGCGTGTTATGACGGCGTCCCGCAGGCTCGAGCGACTGCTCCGCAACCGGTTCGAGGTGCAGCCGGTCGGCGCATCAGAGCGGATCGCCGCGCGTACATGGGATGTGCGCCTGCTGCCATTACTGAAGGCGCGGGCCCAGCGACTTCTTGCCTCCGACGGAACGCCGCCTACAGCCTGGTTCACCGATTGGGTCGAAACAGCATCCGCGCTAGTACTCACGACAGCATCACTACCAGCCGAAGATGCCGTGGGAGCGGACTCCTCGGCGGTGCCGGACCCGCTTCTCCGTATTCCGCTTCTCGGGCTGTGGGGACTGACCGTCGCCACTGCCACTATTGGGGTCCTCAGCTCCCCAGTGTCAGTGGGTCTTCTCGCGACAGCGGACTGGAAATTCATCGGGTCTGTCGTCGCTGTCGTGGTCGGTGCCGCGACCTGCGTGAACTTTGCGGTCGGCTGGTTCCGACGGACGAGCGGCCGCATCGGCTGACATGACGTGTTCCTGTCCGGGACAAGCCACTCGCGGTCGGAGCTGGTCCGTGTCGAGGTCAGCGCGAAGCCGAACCGGGTTGGCGAACGCGACCCTGCTCTACCGCGCATGCCTTGCTGCGAGGCCCAATGAGCCTTCGCCGCACGGTGTTGCACGAACGAGACGTCGTGCGGCATTCTCAACGACTCATGCCACGTCTGAGCCGCGTCATCGCCGAAGCGTCCTCGATCCGATGCCGGTGTCGACGGCCGCGTCCCGAGCACCGGAAGGCGACGAAGACCGGAATCGGCCAGCGCCTCGGGGCCAGCGCCCCGCGATCTTTTCGGCACTGCGAGCGGGCCGGCGCCTAGTGAGCTCACAATCCAGCAGGTCATGCTCCGCGTTGCATGCGACTGCCGTCAGGCGGGGTAGCGGCGTGTCGTCTATCGCTTCTTGCTGGCCTCACCGTGTTGGCGGCTGTATGCGGCAGCCTGCTCGAGGGCAGCGCGAACTCGCGGGCGGTCCTCGTTGCGCACGACCGTCTTTTGCCGGTCGCCGACGATCACACCCAGTCCCCAGACTCGGCTCTGCTTGATCGGTTCACCTCGTCGTACGGAGAACGTCGTCATGGTGTCGCTCCTTCCGATGTCCTGCAGGTTGTTCAACGCTTCTCGCCGCTCTTGCGCGTGAAGTAAAACTCAACGATGAGGCGCATGACAAACGTCAGCGTACTCACGACCGCCAATGCGGCGATAGCTTCCCGAAGGAGGACCCACACTACATCAGGGGTGGTGAACGAGCCAGTGTTCAGTGTCGCTGCGACGAAACCGGTCAGGCAGAGCATGACCGTGCCGAGGTTCAGCGCTCGCGAGAGCAGCGACGGGTGGCGTGAAGCACGTCCACCGTCGAGTCCGGCGAGGCCGACGGCGGCGACCGGCACGGCAAGGAGGGACGGGAGCAACCACGCTTGTTGCAGCGCCTTGCCGGCGAGCTCAAGCTCGTGGTGGCTGAGCAGCCCAAGGATGATCGCGGCGACAATGCTTGTGATGCTGGTGCTGGCGAAGCTTCCGGGAGCGCGTTCGGTGAAGCTGGTGACCAGCGTGGGTGTTCGGTCCCACGCGACACTTCTGATGTAGATATGCGTCCGTCGCTGGCCTCGACGGTCCTGGTAGGTGATGTCGGCTCCGGTGGCGTTCGTTGCGTCCGCTGAGTAGATGCTGAAGTCTGTGAAGTACGTGCCTTCCGGACCGGCGAGCTCCGCGTGGTAGCTCGGGGTGCGGACTGCGTTCGTCGGCAGGAGATAGAGCCTCAGGGGAGGGACACCGAGCCCGAGTCGCAGCATGTCGAGTAGTCGCACGAGACGCTGCTGAAGGCGCGGCGTGCCAGGGGAGGGGAGCTCGTTGACTGCAACGACGCTGGACTCCACCGTGAACCGATGCGTCCACGGCCACGCTCGCTCATCGACGTCTTCATGGGGAACTGGAACGGCGATCACCTGCTGTCGCAGCACAAGCTCGACAACGTTCGCCGCGACGTCCGCGAGTGTGTCGTCTCGACCGCAGAGCGCCGCGAGAGCCGTCCGGAGCCGGTCGATTTCAGACTCTTCGATGGTGCCGGTGCGGGTGAGCGTGCGGAGTAGGTCATTTTCCAACCCATGGGACGGGTCCGTGTACTGCTCGAGCGTTCGCCTTCCGAGCGGTCGAAGCAGGTGGCGGAGGCAGAGCGCGATGTACAGAGCGACCCGCCGGGAGTCGACCGTTGAGAGTCGCTTGCCGCCGCCATCAGCAATGCGCAGGCCGCTCGTTATCTCGTGCCTGGAAGGCACGAACAGCGGAAGCAGGTAGTCACTTGGTGCTGCGGCTGCCTCCTTGCGCTGCCGTCGCGTGGGTTTCGGTGGGGGTGGGATGACAACTGAGTACGACCCTGTTGTCTTCACGCTGCGTGATGCGTGCTCGACTCGTTCACTGATGCGAGAGAACACGTCGTTGGGCAGAAGGAGGGCCTTGAGGAAGAACTGATACTGCGCGCCGGTCCCCGCCATGTTCCTCGCCAGCGCGTCGACATCGGCGGAGGAGACGTCTGCTAGTGGGGAAGGCCGCGAGCCCAGGCTGATCGGTCGGGTGCGGCTGAGGAGCTGGCCGACGGCGTAAATGGCGAGGAGTGCGACGGCACCGACGGCTATCAGCGTTGACGTTGGCACATCCGGCAGGGACCACTTCGGCCAAATCGCGGAGACCACCATGGCGATGGCGACGCTGGTACTCGCGACGGCGAGAATCGGCACGAGCAGCCACTTCGGCATTGGACATCCCCTCATCTTTGATCGGAGCCTACGGCAGAGCCGCGCCCTCCCACGGCGCGAGACGGCACGCGGTGATGACTTCGGCGGCCCTGCGCAGCGGGAACCTCGGCTGAGGGTGCTCCGCGCATAGGCCACACGATGAAACAGATATCGATGGCCGCGCCCGCCCGGCTTGCAGGCGTAGCACCCACCCGGCCCGCAAGTGTGACAAGGGGCGCGCCTCGGCTCGAGGCCACCCGTCGGCGCGCTGGATGCCGCGGTGGAGCTCCCATCATTTGGGGTTACATGGCATCTGCGATGGCGCTGCGTCCAGCGTTGCCCCTGGGTGAAGTGGTGCGATCCCGGAGCGTGATTCTGGATGGGGCCCGCTTCCCGTTGACTGATTGGCCGTCGACGGCGCACGGCGCTCCGGGCGCGGTGGCCCCCTGCGATACTCGTTGGATGACCTCCGCCCCGGTGACGCATCTCGTCGTCGAGGCGACGAACGGAGCATCCAGCGACACCTCGAACCAAGTGATGGTGTCTGGCCTCCCGGACGTGAACTCTCGCGGGGAACCGTTGACCGCGTTCGCACGCGAAGTACGCAGAGATGTGTTGGAGCACCTTCACCGGCAGGGGTTCCAGTTTGTAGACGGTGGCCTCGCTGCGCCGCACGTCGACGACAAGTCCGCATTGCGGTCGTTGCATCGTGAAGCAGTGCGAGCGAAGGTCGCCCACGCGTTGCCGTCGCTCGCCCGCTATGAGAATCGGTTCGTCGCCCGTCTTGCTGACGGTGCCAGCGTCGTCCCAGAGCGCATCAGGCCTCGCCTGGTTGAGGTGACTTCGCCCCGAAGCGAGGACGGGCTGCTGTGGCGCTGGGCTACGCTGCACTGGTCCATTCCCGTATCGAGCGGATACGGTCGCCGTCTTCGTTTCCTTGTCGTCGACGACGGTCACGACGGGCGGCTGATGGGACTGGTCGGCCTGACCGATCCGGTTTTTGCAATGCGGGCCAGGGACGGCGCCATCGGCTGGGACGCGCAGCAGCGCCGGGACGGCCTGATCCACCTGATGGACGCATTCGTGCTCGGCGCGGTGCCCCCGTATCGGGGGATCCTTGCCGGGAAATTGATGGCGCTGCTCGCCACCAGCAACGATGTTCGTTCCGTGTTCGAGCAGAAGTATCGGACGGCGACGAGTCGTATCTCCGGCGTTTCACGCCATGCCCAGCTCGCTGCGGTGACGACGTCGTCTGCTCTGGGGCGCTCGTCTGTTTACAACCGTCTTCGGCGGCAGGACGGCTCGCTTTCGATGCGTCCGGTCGGGTACTCCTCTGGTACCGGCGACTTTCATTTCACCGGCGGCATCTATGAGCGGTTGGTCGAAGTGGCGGCAGCGGCACTGGATGGCAAGGCGACGCAACGTCACCAGCAGTGGGGTGGAACGAGTTTCCGTAACAGACGTGAGGTTGTTCAACGCGCGCTGCTGGAATTGGGGTTAGACGGCCGGCGCTTGCGCGCGCACGGGGTGCAACGACAGCTGTTCCTCGGAGCGACTGCCGAGAACTCCGAGGAATTCCTTCGCGGGGAGGCAGGCACCTTGGGTGGGAGAGCAGGTAATACGGTTGACGAACTCGCTGAATGGTGGAAGCACCGCTGGGCGGTCCCGCGTGCTGGACGGGAGACCAGCTGGCGCGACTTCCGCGCCGAGAGCTGGCAGCTCTACGGAGCCGAATGAACGACGATGACGGGCGGTCTTGCTCCGCCGAACGGTTGCTCAGTACGCTGAACCGAACCAGCGAGTCGCAGCAGCGAGCACGGGAAGACGCGCACTGATGAGAGATCCGAACCGTCCGTCAACGGTGCACCCGTCAGACGGTGACGAGTCCGAAGCGGCTCTTGCCCCAACATTTCGCAGTGATGTGACGGCGGAACTGGTCCGCAGCCAGGCGTCTGATGCCGATGTGGTTTGGGCTGCTCGCGTGTCCACCGTCGGAGAGCAGTCCCGAGCCGCTTTCGATGAGGACCCGGCTCGCTCTGAAGGCCTGATCCGGTACCTCATGCGGAACCGGCACGGCACTCCCTTCGAACACAACTCGCTGACGTTCTACATCCAGGCACCGATCTTCGTCTTCCGCGAGTTCCACCGGCATCGGATTGGCTGGTCGTACAACGAGGAGTCTGGGCGGTATCGGCGGTTGGCTCCCGTGTTCTACCTCCCGGACGATGACCGGCCATTGTTGCAGACCGGGAAAGCCGGCCACTACGAGTTCACTCCCGGGAGTCCGGAGCAGCACGCGGTCGTTGTGGACGAGACCCGGCGGTCGGTGACTGTCGCCTACGACGCGTACGCCCGCATGCTCGACGCTGGAGTTGCCCGGGAGGTCGCTCGTGGTGTCCTTCCCGTCGCGACGTACTCCTCGATGTATGCCACCTGTAACGCTCGTTCGTTGATGGCGTTCCTGTCGCTCCGGGTCCAGGCGCCAGATGCGCTGTTCCCGAGCGCGCCGCAGCGCGAGATTCACATGGTCGCCACGCAGCTGGAGACGCAGTTTGCGCAACTCATGCCGATCACCCACCGGGCGTTCGTCGACGCGGGACGCGTCGCGCCGTAGGATGGTCCTCTACTATCACGCTGGTGCGTGGCTCGGGGGAGCGACGCGCCGGGCGGTTCGCCGCATCTGAGAACGACAGCGTTCGTTCCGGGAGAGATTGAGACGAAAACTTGTCATGGCAGCTTTGATTCAGGCAGAGATCACGTCGGCGCTGCACTCGCACCGGTTGGTGAGCGCCACTGGTTGGCGGCAGGAGCACGGCACGAGTACCTACACCTGCTCGTGTGGAGAGTCGTTCGATGTGGATCCTCGGTCGGCGAACGTCGCGACGCCGGCGACGTTGCTGGCGGAGCATCAAGCTCAGGTGCTGGAACGGATGGGGTTCGCTCGACGGGCCGACGCGTTCGACGCTTCCACGCTTGAGACTCTGGTGAACGTGCTGATCGAACGGAAGCGCGCTGTCACAGCGGCGTTACAAGGTGCACGGCGTAGCCACTCGTCCACGGACGAACGACGGCTCCTGGGCGCTGAGGCAGAACTTGCAACGCTCTTGGAGACAGTGCATTCGTATGTTGGCATTCGTACCCATGGTGGGCAGGTGGAGCTGCCGATCGACCGTCTGGAGCTATCTGTCGCTTAGGACGTCGCTGGCCTATTCACGTCTCCGCGTCCGGCTTCAGCGTCCCCGGAGTGGGCCTCGACCGGCTATACATAGAGGGTGAATAGTCCTCAACCGGGTTCCGGCGACCTCTCAGAGGAGCAGCTCGCGCTGCTGCGTGACTCGTCGATTTTTTCCGGTGGCGTGCTGCAGACGACCGATCGGACCTTTATCCCGGTCAGCTGTGTCGCGAACGGCCGAAAAGCGGTGGTGTGGCAGGTCGTCGACCGGCGCGGACGCCGGTACGCGGCGAAGATCGCGCTGGCCGAGGACTATGCATCACCGGATCGTGGGATTGAGGACGAGTTCCGGCTGCGTCTCGGCCTGCAACCGCCGCTGTTTACGACATGCGAGGACGTCGGTGCCTTCACCGCTGAGGGCATGCCCGAAGCGTTCGTTGTCATCGTCGAGCAGTGGGTGGATGACGGGTTCACGTTGCAGGACCTGGTGGAGAAGCGCTCCGACGAAATCACCACAGCAACCATCATGAGCTTCGCGCTGCAGATGACTGATGTGCTGGACGCGCTCGAGCGAGAACAGCTCGAGCACGATGATCTGCACGCCCGTAACATCATGCTGCGCCCGTCTCGACCGGGAGAGGTCGCAGCGCACGACCCCGCCGGGGCCGGTTTCCAGCTTGT
This sequence comes from Curtobacterium flaccumfaciens UCD-AKU, assembly GCF_000349565.1. GTDB lineage: Bacteria > Actinomycetota > Actinomycetes > Actinomycetales > Microbacteriaceae > Curtobacterium > Curtobacterium poinsettiae. The sequence continues at coordinate 165,265 of NZ_KB714628.1, read as the reverse complement.
CGTGGTCGATACGGGAAGCTTGAAGCCCACATCGGCGACGAAGAAGAAGCTTTCGGACGTCGACCACATCGCGCATCACATCGCGGTCATGCACAACGTCGTTCGACGGCGACGAGACCTGAGCCTCGACGATCGGCGATTGTTGCACCTGCTGGAGCCGTTGCTCAATCAGATGACCGACGATGATGCCGGCCGCAGCATCCGCACCGGCGCAGAGATCCGTGAAGCGCTCCGTGTCGTCGCGCGGGACGCAACGTTGTCCCTCGGCGGACGTCAGGAGTTGAAGGAGCCATTCGAACTGATCAACGCGGAGCAGATTCGCAACGACGAACTCCTCCTGGACCTCTTCGCGGAGACGACTTGGCTGAGTCAGCTCACCTCGGGTGACGCCGTCCTCCTGACTGGGCCTCGCGGCTGCGGAAAGAGCATGGTGCTGCGGTGGCTGGCGCTGCGGACGCATGCGAGCGTTGACCGCCGCGTACCGATGGAAGATCTTCACGTGAGTGGCATCTACGTCAGCTGCGCAAGCGACGTGCAGACCCGGCTCAGTGCCTTCCAAACACGCGACGACGTCGACGGCATGGAGGAGGAAATCGTCTTCTTCTTCAATCTGCTGCATATCCTTGAATTGGTTCGCACGCTCGGCGTCGTTGCGCAGCGGGGCGATGCGCAGGAAGTGTTCGGGCTCGGTAAGGACGAAGCGGCGCGCATCTATGAGCTGATTGAGAAGCACCTGACTCCGGCGGCGCCGACCGTCCGATTCAACCCGAACCCGCTCGCGTCGGCAACGCACCTGGTTGAACGGGAACTCTTCCGAAGCCAGCGGCGACTTCACGAGCGCAAGAGCGCGCCATCGGCACCTGTCACGTTGATCGGCGACGTAACAGCGGACCTCGTGCAGATCATGCCGTTCTTTCAGGCCCACCCGATCGCTTTTCTCCTCGACGACTTCAGCACGCATCGTGTCAGCGAGGCTGTCCAGGAACTCGTCTTCAACATTGTCTGGGGACGTCAGCCAAGCCATCACTTCAAGGTGTCGAGTGAGAAATACGGAACAGTGAACTCTTGGTCAGGGCTCACCTCCGACCCGGACCGCGAACGAATCGAGATCGATTGCGGTGCGGAATTCCTCGACGACACCAAGGCCGGGTATGGTGCACCGAATAAGAGGTTCATTCAGAATCTCCTCGACCGGCGCCTGAAGGCGGCAGGCTGGGTCGGCACTGCGCAGGAATTGATCGGGGACTCACTCGATCACAAGGCGATGAATGCGAACCTGCGTGCAAGCGGGAAGCTGAAGGCAACGTACTATGGCCTTGACGTGCTGGCAATGTTGTGCAGCGGGGACATCGCCGCCCTACTCATGCTCTATCGGCGCATCCTCTCGAAGAGCAACAAAACGTCACGAAAAGTAATAGCGGCACGGGCGCAGCACAATGCGGTGGAGGAAGTGAGCCGCCTCCTCCTGAATGCCGTAGTGCATCATCGTCCTCTCGGGGATCGACTGCTCATGTTCGCGCGCGAATTCGGAACGTTCGTCGGAGCTGCATTGCAGGACGGGAAGGGTATCCGGGAGCACAGTCAGATTGTTCCGGTCGAGATTCCCCGCATCGAGGTGGAAAGCAATCTCGGCATGGAGCAGGAACTTCCCGGCGGGGAGTTTGAATTGATCAAGGAACTGCTCCGACGTTCAGTGTTCATTGAACTCACTCTGGGGCGCAGCCGTCATTCACGGTTGTCCACGCTACGCTGGCACTTCCGACGCATCTACCTCCCAGTATTCCGGGCCGGACTGTACAAGAACGATGCAGTGAAGATCAGCCCCCAACAATTCCAACTCATGCTCGAGCAGCCGAAGCTGATTCTCGAGCCGGAGTTGGAGAAGCGACGACGGGCGGTGGTTGACCCAGCGCAGGAGCAACCTTCGGATGTGCAGCTGACGCTGTTCGACGGTGAGGGGCTCAACTCGTGAGGTTCCGAAGGGTCGAGCTCGTTGACATGCACGATGCGTTCCCCAAATTGGAACCGCTCACCGTCGCTCCGGTAACCGATCTCCTGATCGTGGTGAACGGATTCGAGGAACGCAGCACCAGGTACGCATCACTTCTGGCAGGCGGGAGCGCGAACGTCGTTGAGGCAGTCGTCCTGAAATTCGCAACAAACCGTGATGACAACGAAGCGCAGATGACGGACCTGACGGTGTCATTACAGCAATTGAGTACGCGGATGACGACGATCGACGTCGCGGACCTTTCGTCGAAGCTTGCGCCCTCTGTGCGCGCTGCCGCCGAGCGGTCCGAGAACGATGGCGGGCGCCTGAGACTAACCTTCGACGTAAGCGGTGCAAGCGGTCGGATCATTCTGCGCGTGATGCGGTGTCTCTTCGAGTTGGCCCGTGAGGGTATTTCGATTAACTTGACGGTCGCCTACACCGAAGCGACCGAGTACGCGCCCACGCAGGCTGACGCAGAGAACATCCTCAATCAGCTTCGAGCACGAGCCGAGCTGCTGAAGGGCGTCTCGCCATCCGCGCCTATTGCGGTTGGTCCGGACTACGACGCAGATTCCAGTGGCGCAGATGTTGAGTACATCGGACAGTCAGCCGAAGGGTTACCGGAGCACGCGGTGGTGATCTGCGGCTTCAACGCGAACCGGGTCCGCGTTGCTCTGGACGCGGTAGACCCCGCCTTCAATGCCGATGTCCCGCACCGCGGTGTGACCTACATTGCTGGTGAACCGCCAGCGAAGGATCTGGCCTGGCGGCTGACGGTGATGAAACAGATTAATGCGTATCCGGAGGAGCCGGCGGCGTTCGACTTCCACGACGCGTCCACTCTGCACTACATGGAGACGCTGGACCGGCTCGAGAAGGCTTACAACGAGGGGTTCGGGAAGCAACGCCTGACTGTGATTCCGTTCGGGTCGAAGATGCAAACTCTGGCCGCGGCGTTGTTCTGCGAACTTCACCCTGATGTGCGAGCGCAACTCGTCGCACCGAAGCGCTATCAGGGTTCGGACTACTCGCGCGGAAGCGGACCAACGCATCTGCTCCGTTTCGGGGACCTCACAGGTCTCACCGCTCGAATGTCCACACTTGGTTCGTTGAGGTTCCAAACCGGAGGTGGCCTTCTCACCGGGTGGGATGAGACTGAAATGGTCTGACGGGTCCCGCGAAGGTGCGCCTGTCTGGACGCCGCGGCCTCCGCGGGGACGGGGAACAATGCAACCTCGAGGACCTTCACGACCGGATACACGGCGCCGCCGCCGGCCACGGGAAGACGATCGACGTGGCGACGTCGCCAGCGGACACCGTGAGCGTAGGTGCTCGGGCGTGGTCGGCATCCCGTCGCACCCTGTTCGGGGGTATGTCGAGAGGACAGGGGCGCTCGCACTCTATGTGAGACTCTGTCGAGTGTCTTATCAGTCTTTCCCCGGCCAACTTCCTCCGCGAATGCAGGTCCAACGTGCTCGTGCGACGGTCTTCGCGTTCATCGTCGTTGTGGTCTCCGGCGTCGTGGCTCTTGTCCAGTGGCTTGGCCAGCCAGAAGGCATCGGTCTCCTCGTCGCGCTGGCTGCGGGTGTTGGGTTGCCGCTGGTGACTGCCGGCGGGTATGTGGCGAAGTGCCGGTCCAAGCACACGAGAACGGGGCGGTTGTGCGGGAACTGGCGTTCCGGTATTGCGGAGCGCTGCAGTATCAAGGCGCACCGGGAGTTCTTTACGCTGCACGATGCTCTCGCGTTGATGCTTGCCGCCGCTGCTGTCGGCAACGCAATTCTCTGGTACAACTTCGCGCAATAGCTCTGATTCGCCGCCTCTGACGAGGTCATGGCCACTCACACTCTCGATGCCCGGCGCACGCACGAAACCATCAAGCTCGACCCCACGGGACCGCATCGGATGCGACGCGGTGACCGAACGCTTTGGGTGATGGCGGTCCCATCGGACGCGCCAGCGCCGTTCTCTCCTGCGCGACTTCGCCGTCCTGGCGCGCGACACCCTGCGCCGCTGAGGACTTCACCAGTTTCGGGTCTGGTGGAGCGCCCTGCGCCGCACGGCGCGGGTGGATCGACGGGCGGGAGGGGCGGGATCGGGTACCCCGCCCCTCCCGCCCGTGACGGTCGACCGACGGACTGGAGGCGCGGTGCCAGCCCGCACCGCGCCTCCAGTCCGTCTCGTCAGCCGTCTCAGGCACGTGACCGGCCCCTCGGGGGAGGCGAAGGCCGCACTCTCGTGGCGTCGCTGTTGCACCCGGCGGGGTCCGTGGTGAGCAACAGCAGCGAGTACGGCAGCGGTTCACGCAGGTGCCACTTCCGGTTCACGCGCCTGCGCCACGCTTCTGCTCTGTGTCACCGAATCGTGTGACCACGCTTCGAGTGGAGAGAACGCCATGCGCCGGTTCCTGATCGCTGTTCCGAGACGTCGGGCCCGCACGGTGATGGGGGTCCTGGCGGTGGCGTGCGCCGTGTCCTTGATCGCTCCGGCGGGCGCATCTGCGGCGACATCCCGGACCGCGCCGCGTCCAGGCGCCTACGGGTACTTCGTGGACACCTACAAGACGAACACCCCTGCCGCCACGACGCCGGAGACGAACGCCGCGACCGGGGTGCTGTCGCAGTTCGGCACCCTGTGGCGCCCGGGATCGTCGTGGGACAACGGGGTCGCCACCAGCGCTGCAGCGCAGCGGATCCTGGACTCGAACATCGCGCAGGCAGCGCGGACCACGCAGACCCGGACGGATGCGCAGGGGCACGAGGCGTACCTGATCGACCGACGGAACCAGAGTTACTCGGCCATCGCGGGTTTCGGTGACCTGTCCGACGCGGTGCGGACCGCGACGAACGCGGGCACGACGATCCCCGACGAGATCCCGGCGGACGCCACGACGAAGCAGTACGCCGACCAGGGCAACGCGAAGGGCGCGTGGGCGGACACCGATTCGGAGCTCGGCGACGTCGTCCAGCTGGTGAACACGCTGCGGGGCGACTACTCCTCTGCCAGCAACGCGAAGAAGTACTACCAGTACCCGCGGCCGTACCGGCAGAGCCAGGACGTCAAGGTGCTGCCGCAGCTCGTCCCCGAGAAGTCCCCGACGCCCGCCACGGACGGCGGCTTCCCCAGCGGACACACCAACGCCGGCTACCTGGCATCTCTGGCCTTCGCGTACGCGTACCCGGAGAAGTACACCGAGCTCCTCACCAACGGCTCGGAGATCGGCAACAGTCGGATCGTCGCGGGGATGCACTCGCCGCTCGACGTCATGGGCGGACGGGTCCTGGCGACTGCGCTGGCAGCGGCCGTCCTGAACGACCCGGCCAACACGCAGCTCGAGCAGCAGGCGCACCAGCAGGCGGAGAAGGTCCTCGCCGCAGCCGGCCCGAGCGCGGTCGATCGGTACGCGGACTACGCAGCGGACAAGAAGAACTACCGCAAACGTCTGACGTACGGGTTCGCGCGCACCGGCGCAAAGACCACCCCGGCCACGGTGCCGAAGGGTGCTGAAGCGCTCCTGCGGACCCGCCTGCCGTACCTCAGCGACGCCCAGATCCGAGAGGTGCTCCGGACGACCGCGCTGCCGTCGGGCTACCCCCTGCTGGACGATGCGGAAGGGTGGGGGCGACTCGATCTGTTCTCGGCAGCGTCCGGCTACGGAGCGTTCGACAGCGCGGTGTCGGTGTCGATGAACGCCGCCGAGAAGGGCCTGGACGCCGCCGACACCTGGCGCAACAACATCGGCGGGAACGGGTCACTGACCAAGCGGGGTACCGGCAGCCTCGCCCTCGCCGGCTCGAACCGCTACACCGGGGGCACCATCGTCCGCGGTGGGACGCTGACGGCGGACTCCGCTGCTGCCCTGGGCAAGGGGTCGGTGGCCACTGTCTCCGGCACGCTCGCCGATGCCAGCACCAGGGTGATCCGAATCGGCGGCAACCTGACGCAGCGCTCGCACGCTGCACTGTCGCTGAGCGTCTCCGGGCCCCGTCCAGCCATGCGCGTCGACGGCACGGCGTCGTTCGGCGGGACGCTGCGGGTGCACGTCGCCAAGGGCACGGCCGTGTCCAACGACGTGGTCCTGATCACGGCGGACCGGATCGCGAAGGGCTCGAGCTTCAGCAGGGTCCGCGTCGCCGGCCTGCCCGCCGGGTACAAGCCCGTGTTGGAGCGCCACGGCAACGAACTGCACCTCGTCAACGCCAACGCGACGAAGCACGGCCACGGCCGGGGCCACGGCGCCGCCTGAGACGGAGCGCGTCAGGCGACTCTCCGGGGCCGGTGGCCACGGCGGGCTGTGCTCAGTCCGCCCCGTCGCCGAGGCCGAGCAGCAGCTTCCGGAGGAGCCCGGCCAGCTGCTGCTCCTCGTCGCTGCTCAGCGTGCCGAGGAGCTCCCGTTCGTTCTCGACGTGCCGGGCCAACGCTGCGTCCACCACCGTCAGCCCGTGATCGGTCAACGTGACCAGCACGCTGCGTCGGTTCGCGGGGTCGGTCTGCCGCGTGACGAAGCCCTTCGCGACGAGCCGGTTCAAGCGGTTCGTGACGGCCCCGGAGGTCACCATCGTCGAGGCGAGCATCTGTCCGACGGCCAGTCGGTGCGGTGATCCCGCACGTCGGAGGGTCGCGAGGAGGTCGAACTCGCCCGGCAGCAGGTCGTGCTCGGCGAGGACGGCACCGACCCTGCGGTCGAGGATCGCTTCGGCGCGCCCGATCCGCCCGATGACGGCCATCGCGCGGACGTCGAGGTCTGGTCGCTCCCGGCTCCACTGGGCCAGGACTCGATCGACGGCATCCTCCATCGGAGCACTCCTTCACGCTGAACTGTTTGACGCGAGCCTATCGGGGCCATAATGTCTCAACGTTGAGAAGTTCAGCCTGAAGGAAACACGGTGTGCAGATGACCGACCGCTCCCGATCCACGTCCGCGTCGGCCGGCATCACGCTCACCGCGGCCGTGGCGCCGATCGTCTGGGGATCCACCTACGTGGTCACCACGGAGCTCCTGCCCGCTGATCACCCGATGACGGCGAGCGTCCTGCGTGCACTCCCCGCCGGTCTGCTGCTGCTCGCGCTCCGGCCGGGAGTCCCACCGCGGGGCTGGCGCCTCCGGACGTTCGTGCTCGGCATGCTCAACATCGGGTGCTTCTTCCCGCTGCTCTTCGTCGCGGCCGACCGACTGCCGGGAGGCCTGGCGGCCATCGTCGGTGCGCTCCAGCCGCTCGTCGTCGTGGCCCTGACCCTGGCGCTGCGGTGGGGGCGGCCCGCGATCACCCACGTGGCGTGGGGAGTCGTGGCCCTGGTGGGCGTCGCGCTCGTCTCCCTCAGCGGAGGTGCCGTGTTCGACGTGCTCGGGCTCGCGGCGGCGGCGCTCGGAACGGTGTCCATGGCGTTGGGGCTCCTGCTCACTCGTCGGTGGGGCACCCCGGAGGGCACACGCCCCCTGACCTCGACCGCATGGCAACTCATCGTCGGGGGCGTGGTGATCGCCCCGCTCATCCCGATCGTCGACAGCGGGCCGTGGCAGCCGACCGCCGCCGGGTACGCGGGGTACGCCTGGCTCACGCTGGTCGGTGGGGCCCTGGCCTACAGCGTCTGGTTCCGAGGCGCACGGGCGCTGCCGTCGGCCCGGATCGCGTTGTTGGGCGTCCTCAGTCCGTTGACCGCTGCGGTGCTCGGGTGGGTCGTCCTCGGCCAGGCGCTGTCGCCGCTGCAGATCGTCGGCTTCGTCGTCGCACTCCTCGGCTCCCTGGGTGGGCAGCTCGGACAAGCGGGGTCTCGGGGCCCTTCTTCCGAGCCGCTCAGCCGTAGATCGAGTCCGGGATCTCCGGGCAGGCGGTGACGAGCTCGTAGTACTGGGACTGCGGCAGATCGACCGACCGGTACGGCGACCACGCCCCGTCGCTGTCGACGAACTCCTGCTCGCTCGGGCCGCGCTTCACCGCGATGCCGTGGTCCTGCAGGCACTTCGTGAGCTCGCCCGTGGAGTAGCGGTAGAGCCACTCCAGCTGTAACTCGTTGAAGGCAGTCTGGTACTTCGCGGCCATGGGGTACTCGACCCCGCACGTGTACTCGGCGACCGCGAACGGCTCGGACTGTTCCGCCGGGACTTGTCCGGAGGCGAGGCTCGCGTCGGGCATCGCCTTCGCCTGCGGGAATCCCGCGGCGGTCATGCACCGTTCCTGCGTCGGGGCCCAGTCGGCGTGCGAGACGGTCCGAACGCGGCCGACCACCGGCCGCTCGAGCCCCGGATGGCGTGACGCGACCAGCTGCCATGCCTGATCGGCGTTCGCGTCGAGGATGTTCTCCGCTCGCGCCGCGCTCAGCGCATCGGGCTCCGGCCCAGAGGCAGCCCCAGGCGTGGCACATGCGGACAATCCGGTGACCACTGCGATGCAGACCACGCCCGCCGCTGCGGTGAGGAGCTGATGGTTTCGTCCCCGCAAGGTTCCCCCAAAGAATTGCGATCGGTTCGCTCACGTTAGGCGACTCCATGAGGATGCGCCGCACGGTGTTGATCCTGCGGAACAAGATTCCGGCAATCTTCATCATCTGGAAATCGATTTGTTACGTCGCGCTCGTCGTGCAGCGAGAACGGCGGTGCAACGCGCGCGTCCCTAGCGCGCAGATCTCACCTAGGTCAAGAGAAACGCGGAAGCAGCCTGTCACTGTCAGGGAGTGGATGCTTTGGCTGAGCAACTGCTGTCATTGCCTCACTGCGGGACGAGGAAGTGCCACACGGTCAGTCAACCGGCTTCTTCATCCCGCAGTTTTTCCTGTTCAGAGTGGGGGTTCGGCAGGAGCGCCCTTGCCTGGCATCAAATGACTCAGGGGGGTCAGCATGGAAAACACCATCGCCGAGAAACTGAACTTCGACAGCGAACTCGCGACGGTCGCGCTCATCCGGGATGCCGTCGATTTTCCGATCACCGAACGCACAGTGATCGTGAACCTGGCGCAGACCGATGCATTCACCGGTACGACGCAGCTCGCTCCTCTTCCTCCGCTGAGTTCGACGATCCTCGTCAAAGGGGTCGTCACCGGCGAGCTCATCCTCGCCGTCGCGGCGGCATCCGAGGATGAACAGGAGCGGCGTGCGCGCGCCATCGGCTGGCACGACTTCTACGGTGAGGGCGGGCCGGTTCTGCTGAAGTCGCCGCAAGCAGTGATCGGAACGGTGCTCATCGACCGGCGCACGGTGCTCCACCAGCCGGCGCTTCCGTCGCGGCCCGAACGGTTCACGGTCAAGGCGAACCTGTGGTTCAGCCCGGCCGGCACGGACTGCGGCATCCACAACGTCCATCCGTTCATCGAAGTGCACACACAGATCAGCGGACTCGGGCGAATGCAGAAGTTCGACGAGAAGACCCATCGATCCCTGTACGAGGACCAGATGCTGAGTCCGGGCACCACGAACCCGATCCCGTTCTGTGTCGACGTCGAGGGCACCTTCACCTACCCGTGGCACCAGTACCGAGCCGACTCGGACTGTCTCTGGCTCGCACTCGAGTTCCACGCGGCCTGATCCAGCACCGCCCACCACCACCGACGCCGACCGGTTCGTCACCGGTTCGTCCGGCGTCCCCGAAACCAGGCAGGAGCTCCACCATGAAGACCATCGGCATCGTCTTCGGCACTCGCCCCGAAGCCGTCAAGTACGCACCGCTCATCCACGCACTCCGAGGCGACGAGCGTTTCCGCACCGTGCTCATCTCCACCGGTCAGCACCGGGAGATGCTCACCAGCACGCTCGACGAGTTCGGCATCACGCCGGACGTCGACCTCGCGGTCATGAAGGACGGGCAGAGCCTGTCCGAGGTCACGCACCGGATCCTCGAAGGTCTGTGCTCGGGGAACCACCTCGACGGCCTTGACGCAGTGCTCGTGCACGGAGACACCGCGACGACCCTCGCCGGCGCGCTCGCCGGACTGCACGCGCAGGTCCCCGTCATCCACGTCGAAGCGGGTCTCCGCTCCGGCAACAACTCGTCACCGTTCCCAGAGGAGGCGAACCGCAAGCTCGTCGGTCAGATCGCCGCGCTCCATCTCGCGCCGACACCGGGGAACCACGCGAACCTCATCCGAGAAGGAATCCGAGAGAGCGCGATCACGGTCACGGGCAACACCATCGTCGACGCTCTCGCCTGGGGGATGCAGAACCTCCGCTCCTACGGCGACCCCCGTCTCGAGGACCTCGACACGGATCCCCGACGCGTCATCCTCGCGACCACGCACCGCCGAGAGAGCCACGGACAGCCGATGCTCGAGATCGCTGAGGCCCTCGCGGACATCGCGACCCGCGACGACGTCCGCATCGTCGTGCCGTTGCACCTGAACCCGAAGGTCCGCTCGGTGCTGGTCCCGGTCTTGTCGGGCATCGACAACGTGGACCTCGTCGACCCGCTGCCGTACCTGTCGTTCTGCCGACTGCTCCGTCGGAGTGACGTCATCCTGTCGGACAGCTCGGGGGCTGAGGAAGAAGGCCCCGCCCTGGGGAAGCCGACGCTCGTGCTCCGTGAGGTCACGGAACGCAGCGAGTCGATCCTCACCGGCTCGTCCCGCCTCGTCAGCCGGCATCGTGGCCAGATCGTCGCTGAGGTGCAGCGCCTCCTGAACGACCCGGAGGCCTACGCGGAGATGTCGAACGCGATCAACCCGTACGGTGACGGACGCGCGACCGACCGGACCATCGCGGCCATCGCAAACTACTTCGGCATGGGGCCGGCCGTCATGCCCTTCGTCCCCGGCGCCGACGTGGTGCCCTCGCTCGCATGACCACGCCTTCGACGGCGAGGGTGCCCGCCGGTCTCGTCGCGCTCGCGATCGGTGGGTTCGGCATCGGCCTGACCGAGTTCGTCATCCTCGGATTGCTCCCCGAGGTCGCGACGGACTTCGCCGTCTCCATCCCCCAGGCGGGGTACCTCGTGTCCGGCTACGCCGTCAGCGTCGCATTCGGCGGTGTCTTCGTCACGGCGGTCACGGCGTCGATGCGACCGAAGACGGTGCTGTGCACCCTGATGGTGCTCTTCATCGTCGGCAACCTCGTCTCCGCCGTGGCGAGCGGGTTCGGAGTGATGCTCGTGGGCCGGATCATCGCGGCCCTGTGCCACGGCGCGTTCTTCGGGATCGGTTCGGTGCTCGCCGCCTCGCTCGTCCCGGCGGACCGACGGGCGCGAGCGATCTCGATCATGTTCCTCGGACTCACGATCGCCAACGTGCTCGGGGTTCCGCTCGGCACGTTCCTGGGACAGTCGTACGGCTGGCGGTCGACGTTCTGGACCATCACGGCGATCGGCATCATCGCGCTCCTCGGCCTGCTGGCGTTCATCCCGACGCGGGCCGCGGAACAGCGACCGGCAGGACAGTTCCGCCGAGAGCTCTCGGCGTTCCGCAACGGGCAAGTGTGGCTGTCGATCCTCGTGACGGTCTTCGGCTTCGGTGCGATGTTCGGCACGTTCACCTACGTCGCACCGATCCTCACCGACGTCGCTGGTTTCCCTGACGCAGCGGTTCCGTGGATGCTCGTGCTGTTCGGTGGCGGACTGTTCGTCGGCAACATCGTCGGTGGACGCGCCGCGGACGTGCAGCTCGACCGGACGCTCCTCGTGCTGCTCGGCGCACTGATCGTCGTCCTCGTCGGCTTCGCGATCGTCGCGGGCACACCGTGGGCAGCAGGCCTCGCACTCTTCCTGCTCGGTGCCGTCGGCTTCGCGTCCGTACCGGGGATGCAGATGCGCGTCCTCGAGTTCGCCTCTGCGGCCCCGACCCTGGCATCGGGCGTCAACATCTCCGCCTTCAACGCGGGGAACGCCATCGGCGCCTGGTTGGGCGGTCTCACGATCACCGCTGGTCTGGGCTACCGGTCGCCGATCATCGTCGGCGCTGCGCTCGCCACCACGGCGCTCATCCTCATGATCGCGGCAGCGAGCGCGCATCGGCGCCGCTCCGCATCGTCTCCCACAGCGGCTCCACGCCCCGTCACCATCCCCTCCTGAACCGGAAGGCACACTCATGACACTCGAAGCACTCCGCCCCGCGTCGCCGGCCCTGGCGCTCACCCCGCCGTCGTTCGACTCGGAGACCGTCACCGACTTCCTCCGGGACGGCTACTGGCTCGAAGCAGCCGACGTCGACGGCGACGGCAACCTCGACCTCATCGGCTACGGCCTGACCGTCGGGGAGATCTACTGGTACAAGTCCCCGACGTGGGAGAAGCACCTCATCGTCGACCGGATCAAGGAACCGGTCGGTGCCGACACGGGCGACATCACCGGCAACGGGCTGCCCGACCTGGTCGTCTGCTACCAGCTGTACGGTCCGGGCGGAACCATCCACCACGCCGACGGCGGCGGCGGCAAGATCGACTGGCTGGAGAACCCCGGTGACCCGGCCACGGCCACCGAGAACTGGAAGCGACACTACGTCGGCCGGGCGACCGGCATGCATCGCCTCCGTGTCGGGCACTTCTCCCGGACGGACCGCGTCCAGATCATCGGGTTCCCGATCGTCGCGGTCGAGGACGTGCACGCGGTCCTCCCGGTGATGCTGTTCACCCAACCCGACGACCCCACTGCGGAATGGGACGCCGAAGTGATCAGCCGCACCGATTTCCGGATGATCCACGGCGTCGCCAGCAAACCCGGTCTCATCCCCGGTTCCGCTCTGGACACGATCCTGATGGCGTCCGACGAAGGCGTCACTTGGCTCTACTACGACGATGTGACCGGACGGTTCGCCTGGGAACACATCGGCGACGGTGAGTCGAGCCAGTTCGAGCAGACGACGTTCAAGGGCTCCGGCGACGTCGACGGGGGCCGGATCGGGGACGACCCCCTGGCGTACGTCGCCGCGATCGAACCGTTCCACGGCAACACGGTCGCGGTGTACACGCGGACCACCGCCGACGCCACGGCGTCGACGTGGCAGCGGCACCTCCTCGACATCTACGGCGACCCGAACGAGAACGGTGAGGGCCCCGGCCACACGGTGATGTGTCGTGACTTCGACGGTGACGGCGACGACGAGTTCCTGATCGGCCTCCGCGGGCCGGATCCCTGGCAGGGCGCCTACTACTACAAGGCAGTCGACTTGGAGAAGGGGCTGTTCGTGAAGTGGAAGGTGTCCAGCGAATCCATCGCCCGCATCGTCGCCGGTGACTTCGAAGGCCGCGGGATCGACGACTTCGCCACCATCTCGTACTCGGTGCCGCACTACTTCGTCGCGCCGAAGGCCGAGATCACCCTCCACCGCAACCGCACGCCCCAGGAAGGCTGAACCATGCAGGCGAAGACCAGCACCGAAGTACCTCCCCCGAAGAACAGGGTCGGCCGACGGGGGTTCCTGTTCGGCTCTGCCGGCACAGCCGCGGCCGGGGCGATGATGGCGCTCGAGAACGGCAACCCGCTCGCAGCGATGGCGTCCGAGACGAACCACGATGCGCGCACGGTGGCAGGGGCCACGATCACGGCGAGTGATTCCCGGTACCTGGACATGATGACGGGCAACAACGTGCGATTCGTCGCTCGGCCCGACTACATCCGGCTCATCGGTTCGGCGAAGGACGCGGAGAGTGCGGTCCGATCGGCAGTCCGCGCCGGCAAGAAGCTCTCCGTCCGCAGCGGCGGCCACTGCTTCGCCGACTTCGTGTGCAACCCGGAGGTCGAGGTCATCCTCGACCTCTCCACGATGACGGACGTGTACTACGACCCCGCGATGCGCGCGTTCGCCGTCGAGCCCGGTGCACGGCTGCTGAACGTGTACGAGAAGCTCTTCAAGGGATGGGGTGTCACGATCCCGGGAGGCATCTGTTACAGCGTCGGCGCTGGCGGCCACATCGCCGGTGGTGGGTACGGCCTGCTCACCCGTGCACACGGCCTGGTGGTCGATCACCTCCACGCGGTCGAGGTCGTGACCGTCGACGAGCACGGCACGGTCTCGACGCACGTGGCCACTCGTGAGTCCAAGGGGGCGCTCGGCGACCTCTGGTGGGCGCACACCGGCGGTGGTGGGGGGAACTTCGGTATCGTCACGAAGTACTGGTTCCGATCCCCCGGCGCGACGGGGACGAACCCGTCGGACCTGCTCGTGAAGGCACCGTCCCGCGTGCTCGTGAGTGCGCTGTCGTTCCCTTGGGACCAGGTGGACGAGACCGCCTTCCGACGGCTCATGACCAACTGGAACACCTGGCACGAACGGTACAAGGACCCCGGCACGCCGGAATCGAACCTGTCGAGCCTGTTCAACCTGAACCACCGGGCACACGGCAGCCTGGGGATGTTCACCCAGATCGACGCGGATGCGCCGGACGCCGCTGGTGTGCTGCATCGGTTCATCGCTGCCATCACCGCCGGCGTCGATGTCAGCTCGGAGCCGATGACCGCTCCCAGCGGTGAGCTGCCTGCGCTCCCGGACTTCTACGAGACCAAGCAGATCTCATGGATGCAGGCAACTCGGACGGTCGGCACGAACAATCCCACCATCACGAACCCGACCAGTCGCGGCGCGCACAAGAGCGCCTACTTCAAGAAGGGGTTCACGGACCGACAGCTCGGCGTCATGTGGAAACAGATGACGCGGACCGACTTCACCAACCCGGACACGATGATGGTCGTGTTCTCCTTCGGGGGCCAAGTGAACGCCGTCGCCGAGGACGCCACCGCGAACGCGCAACGCGACACGATCTTCAAGATCTGCCTGCAGACCTTCTGGCAGGACGAGAAGGACGACGCCTTCTACCTCGGCTGGGAACGGGAGACCTTCGAGGGGCTCTTCCCGGAGACCGGTGGTGCGCCGGTTCCCGGCGATCAGATGGACGGTTGCTACATCAACTACCCAGACAACGACATGGCGGATCCGAAGCGCAACCGGTCGGGTGTGCCGTGGTCGACCTTGTACTACAAGGGCAACTACCCGCGGCTGCAGCGCGCGAAGCGACGATGGGACCCCGCCAATCACTTCACGCACAAGCTCGGTGTCGAGCTCCCGCCGAGGAAGGACGGGAACCGATGACCATCGAAGCCCCCACCACGAAGCGGCCACCGAAGCTGCCGTCGCTCACCGGTCTGCGGTTCTTCGCCGCGCTGCTGGTCTTCGGGTTCCACATCACGCTGTCCGCGTCTCCGATACCGCCGAACGATCCGATCAACCTCTTCGCGGACGAGCGGGTCGCGGACACCGCCGAGAGGATCTTCGTCACCACGGGCTACATCGGCGTCTCGTTCTTCTTCGTCCTCAGCGGGTTCCTGCTCGCGTGGGCCGCGAAGCCCGGCGAACGGATGACGTCCTTCTGGCGGCGCCGGCTCGTGAAGATCTTCCCGAACCACCTGGTGATGTGGGTGCTCGCCATGGTGTTGTTCGCCGCTTCGATCACGCCCGCCCACGCAGTCGTCCTGAACTTCTTCCTGCTCAACTCGTACTCTCCTGACGGCGCCGTGAACGTCGCCGTGAACCCACCATCCTGGACACTCTGCAGCGAGTTGTTGTTCTACATGCTCTTCCCGCTCATCATCATCGGGCTGCGGAAGATCCCGGGGAACCGGTTGTGGTTCTGGGCGGCGATGATGGTCGTCGGGATGATCCTGGTGCAGATCATCAACCTCACGGTCGTGCCGGACAGCCCGAGATCCGCGCTCACCCCCGTGTCCTCGTTCCAGTTCTGGTTCGGTTACATCTTCCCGCCGGCACGCCTGTTCGAGTTCATCCTCGGATCGCTCCTCGCCCGTATCGTCATGGAGCACCGCTGGCCCGCCGTGCGCATGTGGCAGGCACTGCTCGCGTGCGCCGCTGGCTACGCGCTCGCCAACGTGGTGCCCTTCGTGTGGACGTTCAACGTGGCGACGATCGTCCCCATCGCGATGCTCATCGCGACGGCGGCCAGCGGTGACGCGGCCGGTAGGCCGACCTTCCTGCGGTCTCGGCCGATGCAGTGGCTCGGTGACACGTCGTTCGGGTTCTACCTGTGTCAGGGCGTCGTCATCTTCTGGGTCCGCCAGATGATGCAGAACGCGACCTTCTCGACGCCGGTGGCGCTGTTGCTCATCGCGGCGTTCTTCGGTCTGACGATCCTCGGCGGCTGGGCGCTCTACGCGCTCGTCGAGAAACCCATGATGGATCGGTTCGCACGGCCTCGTCGGAAGTTACTCCCGGCGCCCGAGCCGGCAGTGGCGACGCCGACGGTGTGAGCAGCGAGAAGGCCCGACCCCAGCGGGGTCGGGCCTTCTCGCTGCGCGCTCAGCGCACAGCCGGAGCAGCGTTCGTGACCCGTTCCTCCACTCCGCGTCCGAGCAGCTCGAGCGCACCGGCTGCAGCTGATCCGGCGTCCGGCGTGTACATCAGGACGCGGTGGCCGGAGTCGTCCGGCGGTGTGAGCACCTCGAAGTTGAGGTCGAAGTCGCCGACCTCCGGATGGCGGAACGACTTCAGGCCGGACACGCAGTTCTCCACGGGGTGCTTCGCCCACAGCGTGCCGAACTCCGGGCTCTTCACGGTCAATTCGCCGACGAGCGCGGTCAGCTGCGTGTCTTCGGGGCTCTTCCCGCCGAGGACCCGGAGGGACGACACCGCCCGGACAGCTTCTTCCTGCCACCGCGTGTACAGCTCGCGGGTGTGGGCATCGAGGAAGAGCATGCGCGTCATGTTCGGCCGCTCACCCATCCGCTCGGGGCTCTCGAAGTCGAGGTGCCCGGCGACCAGGCGGTGCCCGAGGGCGTTCCAGCCGAGTACTTCACTGCGTTTGCCGATGATGACCGCCGGCGTCGATGCCAGCGAGGTGATCAGCCGGACGGTGCCCGGCCGGGCGTGGTCCGGCTTCGCGGCAGATCGCCGTTTCGGCGTCGAGTGCTCGGGACGCGCGAGGTTGAAGAGGTGTGCACGCTCGTCGTCATTCAGGTTGAGTGCACGGGCGATCGAAGCGATCACCGCCTCTGACGCGTTCGTGCTCAGACCCTGCTCGAGCCTCGAGTAGTAGGTCGGGCTGACACCGGCGAGCATGGCGAGCTCTTCGCGGCGGAGTCCCGGAACCCGGCGCACACCGTAGCCCTGCAGCCCGACGTCTTCGGGCTGCAGGGCGGCGCGACGGACGCGAAGGAAGTTCCCCAGTTCGTTCGGACCGTTCATCTGCTCATTCTGCTGCCGGATAGACCGATCTGTCCTGTCACTGTCAGTGACAGGCACGGCGGGGTGTGGCTGGTGGATCGGGTGGTGGCGATGGTTGGAACACGTCAGAACCCTGGCGAACCTGATCCACCGGGCACGAAGAGAGGCCACCGTGACCACTGAACACGCAACGGACGTCACGTCGACCACGTCGACGACGGGCGACGGCAGGGCGATGACGACGAAGCAGCGGGTCGCACTGACCGTGCTCCTCACCGCGAGCTTCACACTCGCCGTCGACTTCTCGATCCTCAACGTCGCACTGCCGACCATCGGGGCCGACGTCGGGTTCGCGATCGAGAACCTGCAGTGGATCGCGACGGCGTTCGCACTGTGCGCCGCCGGATTCACCCTCCTGATGGGTCGAGTGGCCGACATCGCAGGTCGTCGCCGCATGTTCCTGATCGGGATGGTGCTCCTCGGCTCGGGCTCGTTGGCGGGCGGGCTCGCGACGACTCCGGAACTCCTGCTCGTCGCCCGAGTCGCACAGGGCTTCGCCACCGCGATCGTCGTTCCCGCTGCCCTCGCACTCCTGCTCAGCGCCTTCCCCGAAGGCGCCGCCCGGGACAAGGCGCTCGGGTTGAACGGCTCGCTGATGGCCGCCGGGTTCACCACCGGCGCGATCCTCGGCGGGCTGCTCACCGACCTGCTGTCCTGGCGGTGGGCGTTCCTGATCAACGTCCCGGTCGCGGTCGCGGTGCTCGTCGTGGCACCGATGGTGCTGCAGGACAGTCGAGCCGCCCAGCGGACGCGCCTCGACGTCCCGGGCGCCATCACGGTCACGCTCGGCCTGCTCGCCCTGGTGTTCGGGCTGACCACCGCTGCTGAGACGTCCTGGATCGACCCGGTCGTCATCGTGTCGTTCGCTGCCGCAGTGGTGCTGCTCATCGCCTTCGCGTTCATCGAACGGCGTGCGTCGTTCCCCTTGGTGCCGCTCGGTGTCCTCCGGCGCTCCAGCGTGTCCTGGGGCAACATCGCCGGGATGCTCGCGTTCGTCACCGAGACCTCGTTGGTCTTCCTGCTGACGCTGTACCTGCAGAAGGTGCTCGGGTACACGCCACTGGCAGCGGGGCTGTCCTTCGCCGTGCTCGGCATCGGGACGGTCCTCGGTGGTCTCGTCGGTCCGCGGGTCATCGGCCGGTTCGGGAACAAGGCGGCCATCGTCGGGGGCTTCGTCGTCCAGGGGATCGCGACGCTCACGCTCGTGCTGATCTCCGACGACGCATCGTCGATCTGGCTGGTCCTCGCGGCCACGTTCGTCGGAGGAGTCGCGAACCTCGTCGTCATCGTCGGGTTCATGGTCACCGCGACGTCCGGGCTCCCGGAGAGCGAGCAGGGCATGGCGACGGGGCTCACGACCATGAGTCAGCAAGTCGGCATCACGATGGGCACCCCGATCATGAGTGCCGTCTTCACGGCAGTGGCCCTCGCGAGCACCGCGCCGCAGGCCGAGGCCGTGCTGACCGGCGTCACGACCGCGATCTGGGTGAACGGCGGGATCTGCATCGCCGCCGCCGTCGCCGTCGCGCTCTTCCTCCGGGGGCGTGTCAAGACCGCCTGATCGGATCAGGCAGGCGGACGGCCTCGCGTGCACCCCCTGTGCGCGAGGCCGCTGCACGCGGTCATGCGCAGGGGCGACGACTCAGAACTGCCGGTTCGCCACATCCGCCCGGTGCGACACCGCCAGGACGTCCCGCAGCCGCTCCGCCGGCAACGGTGCTCCCTGATCCGCCAGGTAGTCCGCCGCGAACCCCTCGGCACTCCCCGCGTAGATCCCCGTGTACGCCCCGGACTCCGGCTCGAAGCGCCACGACTCGGCCAGGGTCCCGGCGTCCACGGTGTCGAATCCGAGCAGCTGCACGAGCTCGGCGACCACGGCCTTGGCCTGCTCGTCGTCGCCCGCGATCGGCAGTGCGGTGCGGGGCGCGGAGTCGGCGAGGTTCGGGATGTGGTGCGCGACGATGTTGTTGAACGCCTTGACGATCCGGGTGCCGGGCAGGAGCGTCTGCTCGCACTCCGCCGTGGTCGTCGCGAGGCTGTCGAGCTGCTCGATCCGCCCGTCGCGACCGGGGTAGTAGTTGCCCGTCGACAGCACGGTCCGCCCGGCGAAGGCATCGAGGTCGGGTGCGAGTGCCGGGTAGGCGGTGAGCGGGATGGCGAGGACGGGCACGTCGCCGAACTCGACGGCCTGTCGCACGGTGCCGGCCTGGGCGCGCGGGCCGAGCTCGGCGACGAGGTCCTGCAGCGACTCGGGGCCGCGCGAGTTCGCGATGAGGACGTCGAGGTCGGCGGCGACGGCCAGGCGTGCGATCGCGGTGCCGATGGCTCCGCTGCCGATGATGCCGATGCGGTTCATGTGGTGCCCTTTCAACAGTGGGGAGGTCAGGGGAGAGCGGGGGCTTCCCACCCGCGCCGCGACAGGGCGGAGAGGGCAGCGGACGACGAGTCGTCGGCCATCGCGGCACCCCGGACCCAGCTGGTCGCCAACGCGGCGAGGAACAGGTCCCTTGCGCGGACGTCGGCACGCGCGCGACCGGAACGCTGCGCGGCGCGGAGGAACTCGTCGGTCGTGGTGATGAACCCCTGGCAGGTCATGGCGAGCGGCGACGAGTCCGACGAGGCTGCGGCACGGAGCGGTTCGGGCAGCCCGTCGAACGTGCCGGCCCACTCGGTGACCGCATCGAGCCAGCCGTGCAGGGCGTCGGCGGCGTCGACGGAGCCGTCTCGCAGGGCTTCGCGACGGGCCACCAGGTGTTCGTCGCGCGCGGCGAGGAGCTCGGCGAGCAGGGCCTCGCGCGTGGGGAAGTGCCGGTACAGGGTGCCGGCGCCGACGCCGGCCTGCTTGGCGATCGCGTCGAGCGAGCCGGTCACGCCGTGCTCGGTGAACGCGCGCTCGGCGACCCGCAGGATGTGGTCCCGGTTCCGCAGCGCGTCAGCGCGCGCGGGACGCGGGGAGTGCAGTGAACGCGGCGCGCGCCCGGCGGGAGCGGTCTGCTCGGGCATGGCGGGCCTCCAGGCTGTGCCATCGAGTACCGGAGAGGCTCTCCGGAATCACCACCGTACAGGAGACCCTCTCCGTTTCGAAGCTGCAGCGCGACGCCCAGGCGTCAGTGCTCCTCGGCAGCCTCCGCCGCGTCCGCCAGGTCCGTCCGCGTGTTCGCGTGGATCGGCTCGCTGTGCCCGAAGGTCTTCGCGGCGGCGCGCAGCCGCCCGACGAACTCCCGGTTGTCCATCTCGAGTTCGTCCTCTTCCGCGTCCGCGACGACGATCTCGCTCGCGGGCCCGATCAGGATCTTCGTGGTGGTCATGGTGCCGTCGTCGGCCACGGCCGGCACGTCGACGGTGTCGGCCCGGTCGCCTCCGGCGAGGGCCGCGGCGTACTCGATCACGGCGTCGGCGACGTCGTCACCGACCAGGATCGTGGTGGCGTCGTAGTGGATGTGCTTCATCGCGTACTCCTTCCCGGACCCATACAAACGCGGGGCGCGGGAACCGGCTTCAGGATGACCGCTGCGCGCGGTGGTCCGGGTCCGGGGACTCCAGGGCGTTCCACACGTCCGCCCAGACGAGCTCGAAGTCGACGGCGCTGATGCGGTCCGACCGGAGCGCCTGCTCCAGGATCGACAGGGCGTCGAGGGAGCCGGTGAGCAGGCGTTCGTCGCCGTGGACCTCGCGGCGGCCGTCGCCCAGGAACGTCGTCACGGTGACGGACCGCACCCGTGGGCGGAGCGCGCGGGTGGCACGGGCGAGGACCGCGAAGCCTCCGCCGTAGACGAGCAGCGCGGTGGTCGTGCCGACGGCGGGGACAGAGACGGCGAGCACCAGGGCGGCGAGGGCGACGAACGCCCCGACGGCTGGCCAGACGTGCCAGGCGCGCAGCAGCAGGCGCTCGCCGGTGTTCGTGCCGGGCGGGAACACGACCAGGGTCCGCGAGCTCCACAGCGTCCGGCCGACGGGCCGGATCGTGTACCGGCCCCACAGGTGGGTGCCGTCGAACAGCCGGGTGCGGACCGGCAGCGCGGTCGTCATCGGTCGACCGGCGCGAGTTCGGTCCGGGCGGGCGCGAGTTCCGCGCGCACCGGCACGAGTTCCGCCCGGACCGGTTCGACGACGTCGCGGTGCCGGACGGTCGCCAGGCACGGGAAGCAGACCAGGTCACCTTCGCGGACGTCGGCGGGCAACGGAGCCGGGAGGCGGTGGAACGGACCGTCGGCCTGACCGTCACAGCGGGTGACGACGTACATCGGGGAGAGGGGAGCGGTGCTCCGGCGTCCGATCAGGCGCACCTGGTCGAGCACGGCGCAGGTCGGCAGGACCGCGTCCAGTTCCAGGAGCACCACGCCGGGGCGCGGTCGCCGCACGCGGGTGACCGACGCGACGGCGACGCTCACGTCGCGGGCCACCCAGCCGCGCGGCCGGTACCGGGGCGGGGACTGCTCGGCGGTGTGCACCGTCGGGGTGCCGGTGAGGTCGGCGAGCCGGACCATCGAGATGGCCGAGACGAGCAGGTCGTCGGTGGTCGCGACGGTGTGGGCCGGCCAGAGGGACGGGTCCATCGGATCGGGGAGCGACGCGCGGAGCGTCGGCATGATCGCAGTCAGTGTCACGACCACACGCTCTCGCGCGCTCGAACGGCGCGGAAGGGCTCCTGACGGAACCCCTACGGCCGGCGGCGGAGTCCTGACGGAGTGCTCACCGGCGGGTGGCCGAGCGCAGCGCTGCGGTCCACCCGAGGGAGATCACGCCGGCACCGATCAGGGTCTTCACCACGCCACCGAGGACGAACGGGTACAGCCCGTACTGCAGGGTCTGCTGCAGGTCGAGGCCGAGTGCCACCGCGAGCCACGCCATCCCGGCGGCGAAGGTGACGACGGTGCCCAGGGCGAAGGACAGCAGCGCATTCCGCAGCGGGCGGTCGCCGAAGCGCTCGGCGACCCAGCCGACCAGGGCCGCGGCGACGACGAAGCCGACGATGTACCCGCCCGAGGGACCGACGAGCACGCCGACCCCGGCCGAACCGTCCGCGAAGACCGGCAGCCCGACGACGCCGAGCAGCGCGTAGACGAGCATCGACATGGCACCGCGGCGAGCACCGAGGGCACTGCCGACGAGCAGCACGGCCAGGGTCTGCCCGGTGATCGGGACGGGCCAGATCGGGACGGACACCTGCGCGGCTCCGGCGGTCAGCAGTGCGCCACCGAGGACCAGGGCGGTGCTGACGACCGCGGTGCGGGGGAGCAGTGCGTCGGCGAGCGGACGGTGTGCGGCGGGGGTGATCGTGGTCATGGTGTTCCTCGCTGGGGGAAGAAGGAGGTCGGGGGAGAAGGGGTCAGACCGCGACGGCGGCCAGCAGGGACTCGGCGTCGCGTCGGGCCTCGGCCACCGCGGCGGCGTCGAGGCCGCAGGCGCGCAGGCAGGTCGCGACGAGGGCGTCGCGGTCGGCGTCCTGCACGGGCCCGGACCGGCGGAGCTGGATGACGGTCTCGGCGATCTGGATGAGCACGGCACCGAGGCGCGACGGGGAGACGCCGGATGCGACCTCTGCGGTGGCGGCGCGCGAGCCGAGGCGCCCGTAGGCCTCCTGCAGCTCCACGCGCTCGGCCCGGAAGCCGTCGTAGCGCTCGCCCTGCACCTCGGGCAGCAGGTACAGCGTGCCGATGTTGTGCGGCGTGCGGGCGAGGGTGTCCACGTCGGCGACGACCAGCGCGGCCAGGGCACCGGCGGCCGAGGCCGACTCCGGCACGAGCTGCTCGAGGCCGCGGACCAGCTCGAGGCTCGGACGCACCGAGGTCGTGAGCAGCTCGACGAGCATGTCGTCCTTGCCGGCGAAGTGGTAGTACAGCGAGGCCTGCCGGATCCCGACCCGTTCGGCGATCGCCCGGGTCGAGGTCGCGCTGATGCCGTTCTCGACGAACAGCGCGGCGGCGGCGTCGAGGATCTGGTCGCGGGGGCTCATCGCGGAGTCGGCGTTCGGCACGGCCCGAGGCCGGCCGGGGCGCACAGGCCGGTCGTCGGGGGTCATGCTCCCATCCTGGCAGCCGGCGTCCGTCACGACTGCTCCCGGTACGCGCGCCAGCCACCGTGGTGGGTGATGTCCTCGGCGCCCTCGACCGCGAACGGCTCGACCAGGAACCCGGTGACCTCGGTGCCGTCGTCGAGCGCCACGGTGCCGATCGCCATCGGTGCCGGCAGGCCCGCGACGAAGGTGCCGAAGCCGGCGGCGGGCAGGCGCCAGACCTCCCCGACGATGCCGGAGCCCGGCGCAGCAGCGCCGGACGCGACCGGACCCACGCGGACCAGCCCGGGCTTGGGCGGCACCGTGTCGAGGGCGTACAGCCGGTAGTCGGACGCGGTGCGGGCCTCCCGGACGAACGATCCGCCGGACGCGACCAGCTGTCCGTTCAGCGGCTGATCGCGCAGGTGCGCCCCGACGACCAGCAGGTCGAGGGTCGGGGCGGCGAACGCGGCCGCCAACGCCGCCAGGCGGCGGTCGCTGAACGCCGGACCGGTGAGCATCACGCCGAACGGCAGCCCGTCGACGAAGCCGGCGGGCACGGCGAGCGAGGCCATGTCGAGCAGGTTCGCGAAGTTCGTGTACCGACCCATCCGGCTGTTCGCGCCGATCGGGTCGGCCGCGACCTGCTCGAGCGTCGGGTGCCATGTCGTCGTCGGGGTGAGCAGGGCGGTCGTGCCCTCGAGGGCGGCGCGACCCGCTGCCCCGAACGCGTCGAGTCGTTCCTGGTCGGCGAAGAGCTCCGCGGCGGTCGGTCGTGCACCGCCGAGCACGATCGCGGCGACGGACGGGTCGAGGTCGGCACCGACCTCGTCGCGGTGGGCCTCGATGTGGGCGCCGACGGCCGCGTACCGCTCGGCGACGAACGCGCCGTCGTAGAGCAGCGACGCGGCGTCGAGCAGGGGTGCGATGTCGACCTCGACCACCTGGTGTCCGAGCGTGCGGAACCGTTCGACGGCGGCGGCGAACGCCTCGGCCCAGCCGGGTGCGAGCCCCTCGAGCTGCGACGGCAGCGGTACCGCGATGCGCGGGACGGCGGGCAGGTCGGCGAGGGCCAGGTCGCGCCGTGCGAGCGGGTCGACGCCGTCCGGACCGGCCATCAGCTCGGCCGCCGTCCGCGCCAGGTCGAGCGACCGGGCGAACACCGTGACGCAGTCCTGCGAGCGGCAGGCGGGGACGACCCCGGTGTTCGGCACGAGCCCCTTCGTCGGCTTCACCCCGACCAGGTTGCCGAGCGCGGCGGGCACCCGGCCGGACCCGGCGGTGTCGGTGCCGAGCGCGAAGTCGACGATGCCCAGGGCGACCGCTGTGGCGGAACCGCTCGACGAGCCGCCGGAGATCCGCGTCGGGTCCCAGGCGTTCCGGACCGCGCCGAAGGGCGAGCGGGTGCCGACCAGGCCGGTGGCGAACTGGTCGAGGTTCGTCTTGCCGACGACCACGGCGCCGGCGGCGCGGAGCCGGGCGACAGCGGTCGCGTCGGCGGCGGGGTCGTGGGCGTAGGAGCGGGCGGCGGCGGTCGTGGGCAGGCCGGCGACGTCGATGTTGTCCTTCACGGCGAACAGCAGGCCCGCCAGGGGCAGGGACGGGTCGACGGCGAGGGCCTCGGCCAGTACGTCGGTGCGGTCGCGCAGGGTGATCCAGACCTCGGGGCGGTCGACGGCGTCGATGCGGGCGAAGGCGTCGCGGACGCGGGCCGCGGCGGACGTCGTGGCGGCCGCGGCGGCGGTCCCGCTCACGCTGCCGCTCCGATCGCGGCGAGGACCTGGCCCGGTGCGACCTGGTCGCCCGGCTTGATGTAGACCTCGAGCACGTGGCCCGGAACGGGTGCGTGCACCATCGACTCCATCTTCATCGCCTCCACGGCCAGCAGCTTCTGCCCCTCGTCCACGCGGTCACCCGGGCGGACGTCCACCTGCCACACGGTCGAGGTGAACGGGGCGTACACGGCGGTCGACCCCTCGGGCACGGTCACGGCGTCGGCCACCACGGCGGCCGGCTCGTCACGGACGTCGAACTCGCCCGATGCCCGCCACCGCTCCTTCTCCTCGCCGAACGCCTGCGCCTGCTGCGCTCGGAAGTCCGCGATGGACCCGGCGTTGTCTGCGAGGAACCGGTTGTACGACGCGATCGAGAACTCGCCCTCGACGGTCTCGAACGAGCCCCGCCCGGCGTCCGTCTCGGCCCGCAGCTCGAGCAGCTCGTCGGCACCGACCGGGTACCACTCGATCCGGTCGAAGAACCGCAGCGCCCACGGGTTCTCCTGGAACAGCCCGCCCCGGCGGAACCGGTTCCAGATCTGCACGGTGCGGCCGACGAACTGGTAGCCGCCAGGACCCTCCATGCCGTAGATGCACAGGTACGCGCCGCCGATGCCGACGGAGTTCTCGGCGGTCCAGGTGCGGGCCGGGTTGTACTTCGTCGTGACCAGGCGGTGCCGGGGGTCGAGCGGCGTCGCGACCGGGGCGCCGAGGTACACGTCACCGAGCCCGAGCACCAGGTAGCTCGCGTCGAACACGGTGCGGAAGACGTCGTCGACGCTCTCGAGCCCGTTGATCCGACGGATGAACTCGATGTTCCACGGGGTCCACGGGGCGTCGTTCCGGACGCCGTTCATGTACCGCTCGATCGCCAGGCGGGTGGCCGGGTCGTCCCACGACAGCGGTAGCTTGACGGTGCGCGACGGCACGACGAGCTGGTCGGTCGGCGGGATCTCGCCCTCGAGCTCGCGGAGCAGCCCCGCCACGTCGCGCGCCTTGAGCACGGACGCGTCGGTGTGCACCTGCAGCGAGCGGATGCCCGGCGTGATGTCGAGGATCCCCTTCGGCGTGTGCTCCTGCAGCTTCGTCATGAGCGCGTGCACGCGCATCCGCAGCGCGATGTCGAGGGTCATGTCGCCGTACTCGACGAGCACGTTGTCGTCGCCGTCGCGTCGGTACGCGACGCTCGGCCGCACGTCGGTCGCGTCCAGGCGGGCGATCACGCCGTCGTCGCCGTCGCCTCCGGTGCTGCCGTCGCTCCCGGTGCGCGGCACCGTCCTGGAGGCCCGGTGTGCGTCGAGCGCGGCGGCGTCGGCTTCGCGGACGGGGACGAACCGGACCGTGTCACCGGGTCGGAGCTGGCCCAGCTTCCACAGGTCGCCGCTGGCCACCACGGCGGGGCAGACGAAGCCGCCGAGCGACGGCCCGTCCGGCCCCAGGATGATCGGGGTGTCCCCGGTGAAGTCGATCGCACCGACCGCGTACGGGGTGTCGTGGATGTTCGACGGGTGCAGACCGGCCTCGCCGCCGTCGGTCCGCGCCCACTCGGGTCGGGGGCCGATGAGCCGGATGCCGGTGCGCGCCGAGTTGTGGTGGACGGCGTAGTCGGTGGCGTAGAAGACGTCGAGGTCGGCGCGGGTGAAGAAGTCCGGGGCCGCGTGCGGGCCTTCGGTGACGCCGATCTCCCACGCGTCGGTCAGGGCGGTGCGACGGTCGGCCGGGGTCGGCCCGCCCACCAGACCCAGACGGGTACCGGACGGGAACGCCGGGTGCGGGGCGTCCGAGTCCGGGGAGCCCGGGCGCAGGACGTCGCCGGCGAGCAGTGCCCGACCGGCGTGGCCACCGAAGCCACCGAGCGTGAAGGTCGCGGTCGACCCGAGGTACGTCGGCACGTCGAAGCCGCCGCGGACCGCCAGGTAGGTGCGGAGGCCCGGACCGGGGGCCGTGCCGATCGCCAGGGTCTGGCCGGCGCCGACCTCGACCGGCTCCCACAGCGCCACGGGTTCGCCGTCGAGGGTGACCGGGGCCGGGGCACCCGTGAGTGCGACCACCGAGGCGGCCGAGAACCGGAGCGTCGGGCCGGTGGCGGTGACCTCGAGCGCGGGGGCGCCGTCGGGGTTGCCCACCGCGCGGTTCGCCTCGGCGAAGGACGCCGCGTCGAACGGGCCGCTCGGCGGCACGCCCACCTGCCAGTACCCCACCCGGCCGGGCAGGTCCTGGATCATCGTCATGGTGCCCGGCGCGACGACGTCGATGCGCGGGTCCGGGTCCTCGGTCGCGTCGAGCGTCGAGGTGGAGTGCGTGGCGGTGCGGAGCTCGAGGTCGTCGGTCAGCGCACGGAGGAGCCCGGCGTTCGTGACGATGCCGTCGATGCGGGTGGTCGCGAGCCCGTCGCGCAGCAGGTCGAGGGCGTCGTCGCGGGTCTCCCCGGTGGCGATCACCTTGGCGAGCATCGGGTCGTAGAACGCGGACACCTCGGAGCCGGTCTCGACCCAGCCGTCGACCCGGATGCCGGTGCGCTCGCCGGATGCGGTGGTCGCGCTCGGGAACACCGCCTGGGTGACGAGGCCGCTGGAGGGCAGCGAGCCCTTCGCGGGGTCCTCGGCGTAGACGCGGGCCTCGACGGCGTGGCCGTTCGGGGTCCAGGTGCGGTCGAACACGTCGGGGTCGATGCCGGCGGCACCGTCGCGGGCCAGGCGGAGCATGAGCTCGACGAGGTCGACGCCGAACACCTCCTCGGTGACCGGGTGCTCGACCTGCAGGCGGGTGTTCACCTCGAGGAACGACGCCTCTTCGCGCACCGGGTCGTAGACGAACTCGACGGTGCCGGCGCTGCGGTACCCGACGCTCTCGGCCAGGCGGCGGGCGGACGCGTGCAGCTCGGCGCGGACGTGCTCGGGCAGCGCCGGTGCCGGGGCCTCCTCGATGACCTTCTGGTTGCGGCGCTGCAGGGAGCAGTCGCGGTCGCCGATCACCGCGACGCGGCCCTCGCCGTCGCCGAAGAGCTGGACCTCGACGTGCCGGGCCGGCCGCACGAGCCGTTCGAGGAAGATGCCGGCCGACCCGAAGTTCGCGGTCGCCAGCCGGACGACGCTCGTGTAGGCCTCGCGGACCTCGTCGAGCGTCGAGCAGGCCTGCATGCCGATCCCGCCGCCACCCCCGGTGGCCTTGAGCATGACGGGCAGCCCGATGCGCTCGGCCTCGGTCACGGCGTCGTCGACGCTGGCGAGCAGCCCGGTGCCGGCGAGCATCGGGACCCCGGCGGCTGCGGCGAGCTCGCGGGCGGTGTGCTTCGCGCCGAACCGGACGATCTGGTCGGCGGTCGGTCCGACGAACCGGATGCCGGCGTCCTCGCAGGCGCGGGCGAACTCGGTGTTCTCGGACAGGAACCCGTAGCCGGGGTGCACGAGTCCGGCGCCGGTGTCCTTCGCCGCCTGCACCACGGCGTCGATGCGCAGGTACGAGTCGCGGGCGGGTGCGGGACCGAGCCGGACGGCGGTGTCGGCCTCGCGGACGTGGGGTGCCGCGCGGTCGGCGTCGGAGTAGACGGCGACGGTGCGCATGCCGAGTGCCTTGGCGGAGCGGATGATGCGGCGGGCGATCTCACCGCGGTTCGCGACGAGGACGGTGTCGGTGCTGAGCGCGGGGGTCTGGTTCACGGTGGCGGTTCCGGTGGGGTCGGGCGCGGCGGTCACGGCTGGACCACGATCATGCGCAGTGGTGTGCAGGAGAAGTCGTTGCAGGGGTTGTTCATCTGCGGGCAGTTCGAGACGACGACGAGCACGTCCCGCTCGGCACGGATCGCGACCCGCTTGCCGGGGGCACTCATGCCGTCGACGATGCCCAGGGCACCGTCGGCCTCGACCGGCACGTTCATGAACCAGTTGAGGTTCGACACGATGTCGCGGGCACCGAGTCCGTGGCGGCCGGCCTCGGCCAGGAAGTTCTCGCGGCAGCCGTGCTGGTACTGGGTGTGGTGCCCGTACCGCAGGGTGTTCGACTCCTTCGAGCACGCGCCGCCGATGGTGTCCTGCCGGTCGATCTCGTTCGCGACGACGGTCATCAGCGGACGGCCCTCGTTCGACATCAGCACCGTGCCGGTCCGGACGTACGCGTTGCCCTGTGCGGCGAGGGTGTCCGGCACGCTGTACCGCTCGTCGGGGTCGTGGGCGTCGTAGAGCAGGCAGTCGGCGCTCTGGTTGCCGCCGACGTCGACGATGGTGAGCACCTGGCCGGCACGGACCACGGCGGACCACGGTGCGAGCGGGGCGACCCGGTCGTCGCGGACCACCGCGCCGGGCACCAGGGACTCGCTCCAGTCGAGGGCGACGTCCGGGTCGTGGACGGCCCCGACGGGGACGGTGGAGGTGCGGGTGTGGGTCGTCGTACCGGTCATCACAGGCCTCGGGCTTCCGCGTAGTCGATCGAGTTCAGGTAGGCGCGGGTGAGCTCCGGCGTCGCGGTGAACCGTTCGTCGGCCGCGGTCGTCGGGGTCCCGCGCCAGGCGTGCACCCGGAGCGGTCCGACGACGTAGTCCGGTCGCGGGTCGATCGGGTGCGCGACGTTGGCGACCAGCACGAGCAGCGGCAGCTCGGCGACGAGCGTGACGTGGGTGCCCGCTCCGGCCGAGCCGGTGAAGGTCATCGCCCCCTCGTCGTCGATCCGCACGCCCTGGAAGAACGAGACGCTCGGTGGCAGGTCACGCTTGGTGAGCCCGTGCTTGGCGGCGGCCTTCGCGAAGAGCGACCGACCGCTCGGGGAGCGTCCCTCGGGTGCGGCGTCGCCGTACTTCCGTTCGTTCCACGCGTCGGTCGAGGTGCCGCAGAAGGCGTCGTGGTGCTCCGAGGTGTCCTCGAGCACGGTCGCGAGTGCCCGGCCGTCCCCGCTCAGCAGCGGCGACCCCTGGCCCAGGTACGCCTGCCACGGGATCTTCTGGGTGTCGGCGACGTTGAGCCGCTCCCACGGTTCGAGCGCGTTGCACACCAGGACGTTGGCGCAGGCGTCACCCGTCGGGTCGTCGAACCGCAGCCGTGACCCGCGGGCCAGCACCTTGTGCGTGTACCCGCCGGGTGCCACCGTCTCCGCCCACACGAGCTGCGCGGGGTCGACGCCCGCGGGGGCGAACGGCGACGACGACGCCGGCAGGTACGGCATGTACTCGGACTGCGAGCCGGCCTGGGCACGTGCGTCGGACCGGGAGGCGAGCACGCTGTCGGTCTGGTGGAGGTCGCGCATGGGGTTCCTTCCGGGTCAGGCTTCGACGGAGGCGGAGGCGGACGCCGGGGCCTCGGCCACCGGGTTCGCGGCAGCCGCGGCTGCGGGGACGGGCACCGCCGCGGTGGTGGGGACCTCGGCAAGGGTGATCGGGCCGTGCACCCGGTGCCGCCAGCTCGACCACGCCCAGCCGACGAGCAGCACGCCGCCGATGAACAGCAGGGCGCTGTACTGCAGCCACCACGACGTGCCGGTCAGGTCGTAGATCTCCGGCCGGGGCCAGATGAGGTTGATCGCCATGCCGATCTGGAACGCCACGGCCAGGGCGTTGAGCGGGATGCCCCAGCGGCCGAGCGTGAACAGCGGCTTGCCGTCCTCGTCCACCCCGGTCGGCAGGCCCGTGCGGCGGAGCGTGATGCGCTGGACCAGCAGCGGCCCGGTGACCCCGAGGTAGGCCAGGTAGAGCATCGCGATGCACAGGCTCGACAGGGCGGTGAAGATCGCGGACTGCCCGATGTTGACGGCGAGGGCCAGCCCGGCGCCGACCCCGACGACGATCGACGCGGCGATCGGGGTGCCGGTGCGGGGCGAGACCCGGGCGAGGGTGCGGTGGAAGGGCAGCGCCTTCTCGCGGGCCATCGAGTAGACCATCCGGGCGCCGGCGGTCTGCACGGCCAGGGTGCAGGCGAAGACGGCGACTGCGACGGTGCAGAGCAGGAGCCGCCCGAAGACGTCGCCGAGGGTCGAGGTGATCACCCAGGCGAGGCCCTGCGAGGCGAGCTTGCCGTCGGTCAGGCTCGGCGCGGCGACCAGGGCGCCGATGATGAGCAGCCCGCCGCCGAGGCCGGAGACCGTCAGCGCCCGGACGATCGTCTTCGGGGTGGTCCGGCGCGGGTTGTGGGTCTCCTCCGCGAGCTCACCGGCGGAGTCGAAGCCGACCATCACGTACGCGGCCATCAGCGAGGACGCCAGGAACGCCCACACGTACGGCTCGGTGCTCGTCGAGCCGGCGGTCGTGAACACCACGGAGGCACTGCGGTGCGGCAGCAGGAACAGGGCGCCGATGAGCACGACCACGCCGACGATCTCGATGAGCACGCCGAAGCTCGTCACGCGGGCCATCAGCCGGACGCTCGTGATGTTCACGATCGTGGTCACGGCGAGCATCACCAGCCCGAGGACCACCGCGTTCGCAGCACCGGTCGGCGACGCGACGGACGGGTCGGCGCCCGGACCGCCGACGATCTGGAACCCGTCCCAGATCGCGGGGAGCACGGCCTGCACGGCGATGGCCGCCACCGCGACGGTGAGGATCTGGCCGATGATCATCGTCCAGCCGGTGAACCACCCGAACCGGGCTCCGGCCAGACGGCTCGACCACTGGAAGATCGCGCCCGAGATCGGCCAGCGGGCCGCGAGCTGCGCGAAGTTCAGCGCCACCAGCAGCTGGCCGCCGAAGACGAGCGGCCACGCCCAGAAGAACGCAGCACCGCCCAGCCCGAAGCCGAGTCCGAACAGCTGGAAGACCGTGGTGAGGATCGAGACGAAGGAGAAGCCCGCCGCGAAGGAGGAGAACGAGCCGACCCCGCGGTGGAGCTCCTGCTCGTAGCCGAGGCGGGCGAGCCCCTGCGTGTCGACGTCGGACGTGGCGCGCGGTGCGTGGAGCGGTGCTTGCGGAGAACGCATGACTGCAGACCTTTCGCGGAGTACCTGTCGGGTGACAGGTAGTGCGACAAGTGTCTTGCGGCCCTGTGTCGGCGCCGTTGCCCGTCTGTTTCGAGTGCGTGACGGGAAGCGGCGGCGTGTAAACGTTCCGAGTCGGCGGGCGGTTCAGCCGCCGCGGGGGATCACTCGATGTCGACGTCCCGCTTGCCCCGGCGGACGATGAGCGGGTCCGGCTTGCCGATCACGTCGGCGTCCTTGTCCGGGTAGTCGAACTGCGTCAGGAAGTACCGCATCGCGTTGAGCCGTGCGCGCTTCTTGTCGTTCGACCGCACGATCGTCCACGGCGCGTACCGCTTGCTCGTCCGGGTGAACATCGCCATCTTCGCCTCGGTGTAGTCCTCCCACCGGTCGAGCGACAGCAGGTCGATGTCGGACAGCTTCCACCGCCGCACCGGGTCGAGCTGCCGCATCGCGAACCGGGTCCGCTGCTCGCGCCGGGTCACCGAGAACCAGAACTTCGTCAGGTGGATGCCGGAGTCGACGAGCATCCGCTCGAACTGCGGCACCTGGGTCATGAAGGACTCGTACTCGTCGTCGTCGCAGAACCCCATCACCCGTTCGACGCCGGCACGGTTGTACCAGGAGCGGTCGAACAGGACCATCTCACCGGCGGCCGGCAGGTGCTGCACGTACCGCTGGAAGTACCACTCACCGCGCTCGCGCTCGGTCGGCTTGCTCAGCGCGACCACCCGCGAGGTCCGGGGGTTGAGGTGCTCCGTGAACCGCTTGATCGTGCCGCCCTTGCCCGCGGCGTCACGCCCCTCGAACAGCACGACGACCTTCTGCCCGGTGTCCTCGAGCCAGTACTGGCACTTCAGCAGCTCGATCTGCAGCAGGTACTTCTGGTACTCGTACTCGTCCCGCGGCAGGCGTTCCGAGTACGGGTAGTCGTCCTGCCAGGTCAGCACCGGGTTGCCGTGCGGGTCGATCAGGTCCGGGTCGGCCGTCTGGCCGCCCGCGACGCTGTACCCCTCGGTCCGCAGCTGTTCGATGTACTCCCGCAACGGCTGCGAGTACGGCGCTGTGTCCACGGTGTCCTCCCTCTGCGAGCCGATCGGCTGTCGGCCCCAGAACCATCCTGGCCCGGCCACCCGCACGACCGCCCCACGCCTCGCCCTGGACGCGACCCGACGACGGCCTGGAGGCGCGGTGCGGGCCCGCCCCGTGCCTCCCGTCCGCATGTGGTCCTTCACAGGCATGGCGGAGCCATGGCCGGCCGGTCACCCCGTGATGCAGACAGTCCCCGGGTCGGCGGATCGCCGTCCCGGGGACTGGTTGGAACTGCTCGGCGGATCACGCTGATCCGCCGCGTTCGTCAGGTCAGACGGCCGCGGTCGCCTCGTCGCGGTGCGGGAGCTTCCAGCCCGGACGCACGAAGTGGCAGGTGTAGCCGTGCGGGTTCTTCTCGAGGTAGTCCTGGTGCTCGTCCTCGGCCTCCCAGAACGGGCCGGCCGCGGTGACCTCGGTGACGACCTTGCCGGGCCAGATGCCTGACGCATCGACGTCCGCGATGGTGTCGAGCGCGACCTGCTTTTGCTCGTCGGTCGTGTAGAAGACGGCCGAACGGTAGCTGCGACCGATGTCGTTGCCCTGGCGGTCCTTCGTCGACGGGTCGTGGATCTGGAAGAAGAACTCCAGCAGGTCCCGGTACGAGATCTGGGACGGGTCGAAGACGATCTCGACCGACTCGGCGTGGTCGCCGTGGTTGCGGTACGTCGCGTTCGGCACGTCGCCGCCGGAGTAGCCGACGCGGGTGCTGACGATGCCGGGACGACGACGGAGGAGCTGCTGCGCTCCCCAGAAGCATCCGCCGGCGAGGATGGCGGTCTCGGTGGTGGTCATGGTGGCCTCCTGGCCTCTCGTGTCACTGGCTGCGACACCGTGTGGTGCAACCGGCAACAGGGACGATCTGTTCCCGTCGTCAGGTCCGCTGTGGGGCACGGACCCACCCGGGTGTGCGGTCGGTACGACTCGACCCTACGAGTCCGTGCTCCGTGTCACCCCTGCACTACGGTCAGGCCACATGAAGCGGTCATCCGTGCACGACGAGGGGCAGCGCCGTCCGCGTGGTTCGTGGGGACTGGGGCTCGCGCTCTGTTCCCTCGTGTTCCTCGAGGTGTTCGCGACGATCGGCTCGCTGCCGGGGATGGTCGCCGCGCAACTGGAGCAGTACACGCCCTGCGCTTCCGACGCGACGTTGCAGTGTTCGTACGCCGTCGGGGAGACCGCGCAGTTCCTCGTACCGCTGGTCGCACTCATCGTCACGATCACGACCTGGGTCATCGGAGCGTCCGGTGTTCCCACGGTGCGGCGACGGGTAGTGACGCCAGCGATCGGCCTCGTGGTCATCGTCCTGACCTTCGTGCTCGGCGTCGTCGCGATCGATCTGTCGATCAGGTGACCGTCGTCAAGCGAACTCGCTGCCACACGCTCCCGAGGACCTGATGCCGTTCACTCCAGGTCGGTTTCGAGACCGGGCCGACTGCGGGGTGGATGGCGTCGTCGACGGACTCAGGAGCGCTGGTCTCGGTGCCCGATAGCCGATCGGCTACCGTCTCGAAGGGTGTAACGATGACAAATCACCAGGCGATCGCCCGCCGCATCGATGCGCCCGGGGAGTACGCGATCGAGGTCGGAGCCGGGGCCGGGAAGATTCGTGGGCTGCTGCACGCCATTAACCGGAACCCTTCAGCCTACGGCGTCGAACCAGCGTCCTGACGGACGAGTCACCCCCCCCTATACAACCCGCCATCAATGGCGCGTGCGAGGGCATGGCCGCCCGTTTACGATGAGGTGCCGAACGGCTCCGAACAAACAGGGGGACATGCGATGAGCAAGATCAAGCAGGCACTGGCCGGCATGGGGATGGTCGTGGCGCTGGCGGGAGTGGGTGTCGTTCTGCCCGCTGCTGCAGCTCCGGCACATGCTGGACCAGTCGTCTGTCACACGTGGACCGAGACGGTCCACGCGAAGAACTGCGACAAGAAGCGGCAGATCTGCACGGCGTACATTTACCACCGGATCTGCGACTGAACGACAGGCAACAACCACAGCAGGGGTCGGGCGCCGTCACCGGTCGCGCGACCCCTGCTCGTCAGCCAGCGCACGTGGAGGCGTTGTCGTCAGCGCGTCCCGCCCGCAGAACGATGCGGAAACCGCACGGCTGAGGTGCCTACCTAGCCGGCACGTGCCCGTGTGCCGTGTCGCGGGGGTGTCAGTGTGCGGCGTCGTACGCGTCGCGGACGGCTTGGCTGATGCGGCCGCGGGAGGAGACCTCGTGGCCGTTCGCGTTGGCCCAGTCGCGGATCTTGGCGAGCTCTTCCGAGTTCCCACGCTTCGGCGCACTGCCAGCAGTAGTGCGGACGGAGCGGCCGTTGGCCTTGCGTGCGGCGGCGATGTAGTCGGAGAACGTTTCGCGGAGCGCGTCGACGTTGTCGTCGGTGAGGTCGATCTCGTAATAGGCGCCATCTGCCCTCGCGCTCCAACCACAGCACGGGCGAGGCGCCGGCATGCCCCCCCGGGGGGGGGGGGCATGCGGAGGACGCCGGTGCGTGGCGTGCGGCCGACGGTTTCAGCCGGCTTTCCCGGTGTTTGCGTGCCCAAAACGCCGCTCTCGTTTGGTTATCTTGGGCTTTTCGGGGCTTATCCGTGGAATCACGACGGTGACTTCCAGTCCGCGCGGGTCGAGATTACGCATTGAAGCAGTGCCTCCGGCGAGCTGGGCTGTGGCTTGGACGATCGCGAGGCCGAGTCCGGATCCTCCGAGTTTCGGCTGGCCGTCAGTCGGTCGCGCTGTACGCGCCTTGTCCGGCCTGGTAAATCGGTCGAACGCCACGGCGATGAAGTCCGGAGGCACACCGGGGCCGTCATCAGTGACCGTCAGCCGGGCGGAGCTGTCTTCCAGCGACCAGGCGACTGTGATCGTCCCAGATTCCGGGAGTGCGTCGATCGCGTTGCTGGCAGTGTTGGTGATGAGTTGACTCATTCCGCGGCGATCCAGTCGGAACACGTGGGGTTCCTGCGTTGCATTTTCTTCCGAGTCGGATCCGTCTTGCGGATCGATGTCGAATTCGATCGTGATGTTTTTTGCGGCTGCGATCATTCGTAGGCGGTCTACTGCTACCAGTACTTCATCGCTGAGCTCTTCCCAACTGGTGAGCGTTCGCGACGTCGAGTCCACGCGTTCGGCTTCGTCCGCTCGGGAGAGGGTAAGGAGGTCGTTCGCGAGTCGCGCGAGTCGCGCGACGTTGTGCTGCGCTTGCTTGACGTGAACTTGGAGTGCGGCGGCGTCGCCCCTGTCGAGTGAAGCGAGTTCCAGTTGCGTGGTGAGTATGGCGAGGGGGGTGCGGAGTTCGTGGCTCGCGTCGGATACCATCTGGCGCTCGCGTGCGGCAGCGTCGCGCGTCCTGCTCAAGAACTCGTTCAAGGTGCGTGCAAGAGCTTGGAGTTCGTCCCGAGCGTCTCCAACGGGAAGGTCGGCGTCGGCTTCTCCGGCGCTGAGTCGTTCTGCTTCGCGACGCATCCTCGAGACGGGCCTGAGCGCGGCGCAGGACAACAGCCATGTCGCGCCGCCGAAACAGGCCAGAACCAGCACGCCGGCGACGACGACGCCGCCGGTCAGCGAGTCGATGACGAGCGCCTCTCCCTGAGCGTCACTTGCGGCGATTACGGTCCAACGCCCCGAGGCGCTTTGCGGATGATCGACGACGACCCGGTACGACGAGCCAGCCTGGATCGCCGTTGAGGAGCCGTCGTCAAATCGCGCGATCTCGGGTAGCTTCCGCAGCAGCGAATGCTGTTCGATTGATGAAAGAACACGCTTGCCGCTCGGATCGAGGACGGCGACAAGCTGCCCGTTTCCTGGCGCACGGAAACTCGGGTCCGCTGAGCGTTCCACTTCCGTCACGTACGGGCTCGCGTCCGCGCGAAGCAATGTGCGGGTTGCGTTCGCGACAACGTTGTCCACCTGAACGCGCATCACCATGACCAGCGCGGCGATGACCAGCGCGGCGACCCCTACGCTCCCGAGCGTCAGGCGCGCGCGCAGCGACAGGTTGCGTAGGCGTCGAATCATTGGCCGCTACTCCATCGTGATTCGCCCAGCTGAGGCGGTGCATTGCGTGTCATGGTCTCACCAAGCAGAACAGATGGGCGCGTGACCGGGCAGCCGGTGTCGCGCCCATCCTAAGAGAACTTAGAGGCGTTGAATTCGCGTGATGGTCACCGGGTGGCTTCCGAAGACGATGAAGCCGTCCGGCGGAAAGCTGTACTGATGTCCCCCGTAGTTGATGTATGCCTCGCGGTCGCCCGCCGCGAAGCGCTTCAATGGGCCCCAGCGGCCGGACAGCGACCCGGTGCCGGTGTAGCCATAAGGCACCGATGAGGTTGTTGTCATGCAGAGGCTGGTTGAAGTGCAGCCGGGTGACGAGAACGACAAAGCATCGGTGTGTACTCGTGAATTGGGCTTGTACGCCGCTGTGACCTTGCCCGTTGCGCCGTCGACCAGCAGGTATACCTGGCCGCCAGACCACTCGACCTGGTGGATCTCCGCTTCCGTCTGCGTGCCGGCCAACGCCTGGAGCTGGGCGTCATACTGGGCGGTGTTTGGTGCGTTGCTCACCGTTGGTGTGGCTTCGAGTCCAGTCGACGCAGAAGCCATTGTGGGAACCGCGATTGCGACGGCGAGCCCGAGTGCTACCCCGAGCGAAGTCAACCGGCGCGACCTCTTGGTGATGTTCATAGTCTTCTCCCCGGGAGGCTGACGTCCGCAGCGCTCCTCGCACAAGCATGGGTGGGAGGTTTTGACAAGCCAAGGCGCGGAACCGCAACGCCTGGGCAGTGGGAGGGATTTGGCAGTTGGTGAACCTGAATCTTAGATCACGTTCAGGAGTAGCCGTTGAGCCTGCAGGGTCGCCGGACCACCTTCCTTCAAGAGACCATCTCTCGGTCTGAGCGCGGAGGGTAAGCGCGACAGGAAGGACGCGTATGAACAGGACACTTTACGAAAGTGAACTATTCGTGCGGCGTGCCGACCTGTGAACGTCATGTCGGGGCGAACGCGAACAGCCGGCCACCCCTCGAGGTGGCCGACTGTACCGCTGGCAGAGTGGCGTCAGTGCGCGGCGTTGTAGGCGTCGCGGACGGCCTGGCTGATGCGGCCGCGGGAGGAGACCTCGTGGCCGTTCGCGTTCGCCCATTCGCGGATCTTCGCGAGCTCTTCCGAGTTGCCACGCTTCGGCGCGCTGCCGGCGCTGGTGCGGCCAGCGCGGCTGGTGACCTTGCGTGCTGCGGCGATGTAGTCGGAGAACGTTTCGCGGAGCGCGTCGGTGTTGTCGTCGGTCAGATCGATTTCGTAGTGGCCGCCATCGAAAGAGAAGGACACGGTGCGGCCCTTGCCGTCTTCGATGGTGTCGCCGGTGAGGTCGTCGACGAGGTGCGTGGTGACTTTCTGCGCCATGGGAGGTCGCCTTTCGCTCGGGGATCCTCTCCACGCTTGCATAGCTGATCCCGTAGAACGCTGCGTTCGTTCTTCTTCCGATCGGCTGGTCGGGCAGACCGAGCGGTGATGTCTGATTCGTCGCCAGCCGTATCCGGGTATGCCGCTGCTCTTGCCGAGCTGAAGCAGCAAGTGCGCGCCGCCCGATTCACGGCGCAGCGCCGCGTGAACACAGAACTCATCCGTCTGTACTGGGGGATCGGCGCAACGATCCTGCAACGCCAGGGCGATGAAGGGTGGGGGAGCAACGTCATCGGCCGGCTCGCGACGGATCTGCGTGCTGAATTCCCGGAGATGAAGGGCTTCTCCCCGCGGAATCTCGCGTACATGCGCGCGTTCGCAGCGGCCTGGCCGGACGAGCAGATTCTGCAACAGGCTGTTGCACAACTGCCCTGGGGCCACATCACTGTCCTCCTCGACCGGCTCGATGACCACGAGCTCCGCGAATGGCACGCCGGCCAAGCGGCCGCCCACGGGTGGTCGCGGAACGTCCTCGAGCACCAGATCCGGTCCGAGGCACACACCCGGCTCCAGGCGGCGCCGACGAACTTCGCCGAGATCCTCCCGCCGGGGGACTCGGATCTGGCGCAGCAGATCACGAAGGACCCGTACGTGCTGGACTTCCTCGCCCTCGACGGTGACGCGAAGGAACGCCACCTCGAGCAGGCACTCGTCGACAGGATCATCGATACCCTCCGCGAGCTCGGCGAAGGGTTCGCATTCGTCGGCCGGCAGGTGCACTTCGACGTTGACGGGGACGACTTCTACGTCGACCTGCTGTTCTTCCACGTCGAGCAGCTCCGGTACGTGGTGATCGAGCTCAAGACCGGGAAGTTCAAGCCCGAGTACCTCGGCCAGCTCGGCTTCTACGTCGCACTCGTCGACGACAAGCTCCGCAGACCCCAGCACGCCGACACGGTCGGCCTGCTGCTGGTCGCCGACAAGAACGACGCCGTCGTCCGATACTCCCTCGCGGGACAGCAGGCCCCGATCGGTGTCGCCAGCTACGACCTCCTCCCGCCCGCGGTCCGCGCTGCCCTGCCCTCGGAAGCCGACCTCGCAGCCGCACTGGCGACGGAGACCAACACCCTCGAGTCCTGACCAGGGGTGCGTGCCACCAGCAGCCCCCGTGTCTCACTAAGGGAACCATCACCGGGCACATCGCCGGGCGGGTCTATTGAGACACCGAGATCCCTGGATCCTGGCGGGCTCCAGAAACGGCCGCACGTGTCCGGTTGCCGATCGGTCGTCGGCTGATGGCGAACCGTACACCTCCTCCCTGTGCTGCTAACATAAAGTTGTTAGCGATCAAACGGTGGTCGCGACTCGCTACAAAAGGACTGCCATGACCCCCACGACCATCTCGAACGTTCGCGTCTTCGACGGCAAACGCACCCTTGAGAACCAGACGGTTACGATCGAGGGGACGGTCATCGTCTCGGTTCGCGCCTCCTCGACCGACGAGGCGCGCACGGCGACCGGCGATGCGATCGACGGGAACGGTAAGACCCTGCTGCCGGGCCTCATCGACTCTCACACGCATTCCTCCCTCGACGCGCTTCGCCTCGCACTGCAGTTCGGTGTCACCACCGAGCTTGAGATGGGCGGGGTCCTCACGGCCCCCAAGCGAGTCGACATCGAGACCAACGACGACGTCGCGGACGTTCGGTCCTCCGGCTTCGGGCTCACCCCTCCCGGCGGACACCCGTTCGAGATCATCCCGGAGGGCGCCTTCCCCGGCGAGGGTGAACCCGGCTTCGGCGAGATCGTGATGCCCCTCTCGACCACCCCCGAAGAAGCGGTCTCGTTCATCCCGGAGCTGATCGCGGCCGGGTCCGACTACATCAAGTTCCTGATCGAGGACGGGTCCGCCGCGAACGCTCCCGGGCTGCCGATGCTCGACCAGGCCACGTTGAACGCTGGCGTCGCCGAAGCACAGCGCCTCGGCATGATGACGTTGGCCCACACGCTCACGGTCGGCGCAACCCGCATGGCACTCGAGGCGGGGATCGACGGTCTCGCGCACCTGTTCGTCGACCAGGCCCCCACGCCCGAGATCATCGATCTCATCGCCTCCGCCGGGGTATTCGTCGTCCCGTGCATCGTCTTGAACTCCTCGATCATCGGGGTCACCGGCGCCGAGTTCGCCACCGATACCCGCGTCAGCTCCAAGCTCGCCCCCCACTGGCTCGTGACCCTGCAGAGCTCGTTCAACCACTACCCCGCCGGTAGCGTCGACGACGTCCTGGCCACCGTTCGAGCGCTGCACGATGCCGGTGTCCCGATCCTCGTCGGCACCGATGCCTCGGCACCTGACCCCTCGCTCGGCGGCCTCGCGCACGGGGCCAGCGTTCACCACGAGCTGCAGATGCTCGTGCGCGCTGGCCTCACTCCGGTCGAGGCATTGGCCGCCGCTACGTCCGTGCCCGCTCGGCACTTCGGCCTCACCGACCGCGGCCGGATCGCTGGCGGCTTCCGCGCAGACCTGCTGCTGGTCGACGGCGACCCGACGTCCACCATCTCGGACACGCTCAACGTCGCCGCGGTCTGGCGTCGCGGCTCCAAGGTCCAGATGTGAGCGGAGCGTACTTCGACGACGACCTCGCTGGCTTCTTCGCCGGACTCCGACAGAACAACAACAGGGAGTGGTTTGACGCCCACCGGGATGAGTGGGAACGCGTTGTCCGCGTACCGATCGAACTCCTCCTCGGAGACGCGGAGCAGCAGTACGGACCGGGCAAGGTGCTGCGACAGAATCGCGACGTCCGCTTCGCCCGGGACAAGAGCCCCTACCGGACATCCGCCGCCATGGTTGCTGGCTTGATGTACCTCCGGGCATCCGATGAGGGGCTCGAGCTTGGCGGGGGGCTCTACAGCCCGACCCGAGAACAACTGGGCGCCGCGCGCACCGTCATCGATGAGCAACCACACGCTGCGACTGCCCTCGAGAAGATCCTCGACGATCTCGAGGGCAAGGGGTACACCATCGCGGGCCCGTCGCTGCGAACAGCGCCAAGAGGGTTCCCTCGGGACCACCCGCGGATCGAGCTGCTTCGGCTGCAGTCCTTCGCCGCTCTGAGGCAACTGCCGCTGAGTGCATCTCGAGACGTGATCGGGGCAACGTGGGACGAGACGGAACCACTGATCCGGTGGATCCGAAAGTGGGTGGACAGCGGGGCTAACTCCATGTGATGACGCTCCGGCCACGTCGAATAGGCAGCAAGCGCATGTGCGCTTGGTGCCTATTTTGCGAGGCGGTCGAGCCAGTCGCCGAAGAGGGCGCGCTCGTTCTCTGTCAGAGCGGTCGTGTCCTCGAGCTGGTGTCTGAGCTGCATCGCGGCGCCATCTCGCTCGTCACGGTTCGCCGGCTCGGCGAGGATCGCGGCCAGTGTCGCTTCGCGGGCTCGCGTGGACAAGGTCATGTCGCGGGAGCCGTCAGGCATCGCAAGGAGGGTGAACACCACTCCGACCCCGGTCGCGCGGATCATGTTGACGGCGTCGGAGACGGGAACAGCCAAGAGACCGTCCTTCGCGGCGACCTCGATCTGCGTCCGGAGGATCGCGTCGATGGCAT
This sequence comes from Curtobacterium flaccumfaciens UCD-AKU, assembly GCF_000349565.1. Taxonomy (GTDB): domain Bacteria; phylum Actinomycetota; class Actinomycetes; order Actinomycetales; family Microbacteriaceae; genus Curtobacterium; species Curtobacterium poinsettiae. Next base: position 123,346 of record NZ_KB714628.1, on the reverse strand, counting down.
CGGCAGCTGGGGACGAGGTGCCCGTACGGGGCTCGCCGTAGGCGATCGAGTACACCTGTGGGTGGAGCAGTCCCCAATCGATGTGCATGTCCCACCCTTGACGGAGCGAGTCGATCGGGTCAGCGCCGGGTGTCCAGCCGGTCCAGGTCGCGAGGTGTGCGGAGAAGCCGTGGAGGGCGACCTGGTCGAGGAGTCCTTGCTTGTCGCCGAAGATCCGGTAGATCGTGGGTGCCTGGATGTGCAGGGCCGACGTGAGCGCGCGCGTGGTGACGGCGTCGCGGCCCTCAGCGTTGAGAAGGTCGTGCGCGGTGTCGAGGATGCGGATGCGCATCTCCTCAGAACGAGTCAACGCGTGCCTTTCGTGTCGGGGGTACAGCAGAGCCGGTGGGATCGTGGCTGCACACCATGATCCCACCGGCGCCGGGGTGTTAGAGGTTCTCGATCGCCTGTCCGACCTGGAACAGGGTCGCCTCGTCGAAGTGCTTGCCGATCAGCTGGATGCCCACCGGGAGCCCGTCGACGGTGCCGCACGGGACGCTGATTGCGGGGTGGTGCGTGATGTTGAACGGGGTCGTGTTCGTCGACATCTCGATCGAAGCGCCGATCGCTGCGCCAGCGCCGTGGTTCGGGTCGGGGAGCGGGCGTGCGGTCTGCGGGGTGGTCGGGGTGACCAGCACGTCGAAGCGCGCAAGCTCGGCGTCGTAGGCAGCGCGGAGGGTGCGGGCACGGTTGACGGCCTTGGCGTAGTGCAGGCGGCCGGCCTGCTGGTCGACGTACTTACCGACGAGAGTGAACAGACGGACGTTCGCGGGGTGCGCGTCGGCGTCGCTCTTGTGGTCGAACAGGTGCTGCATCATGTCGACCGGGTAGTAGTCGGGGCGCCCGAAGCCGAGGCCCTGGTTGCGCAGGACCGTCTCGGCCATGCCCTCGATCGCGATCGCGGTCCACACGGCGCCCCCGAGCGAGTGCAGCGGGATGGAGACCTCTTCGACGATCGCGCCCTGCTGGCGGAGGGCCTCGACGGTGTCGCGGACCGTCTTATCGACCATCGCCTCGGCGTTCTCGGTGCCGAATCCTTCGGTGAGGACGCCGATCTTGAGCCCCTTGACGCCGTCGTTGATCCGGCTGAGGTAGTCGCCGCCGACGATGTCCTTCTGGCGGAAGTCGATGCCGTCGGAGCCGGCGATGACGGTGAGGAGGCGGGCGTTGTCAGCGACGGTGCGGGTCATCGGGCCGACGTGGTCGAAGTAGCCGTCGAGGGTACCGATGCCGGTGTAGGGCACCAGGCCGTAGGTGGGCTTGAGGCCCACGACGCCGGACCAGGAGGCGGGCATGCGGATCGAGCCGGCCTGGTCGGCGCCGAAGGTCATGTCTGCGTCGCCGGTGACGAGTGCAACAGCACTGCCGCTGGAGGATCCGCCGGAGGAGTAGCCCATGCGGTGGGGGTTGTGCACGACGCCGGACGCGGCGGTGTGGCTTCCGCCGGACATGCAGAAGTACTCGTTGGTGGTCTTGCCGATGACCTCGGCGCCAGCCGCGAGGGCACGGGTCACGATTGTCGCGTCCTCGTTGGGCACGAAGGACTCGAGCTCCTTGGAACCGTTACGCATGGGGACGCCGGCGACCAGGATGCTGTCCTTCACACCGAGACGTACTCCGGCCAGCAGGCCCGATTCGGCGCCCGGGATCGAGGTGCGCACCTCCCATGCGTGGTGCGGGTCCTCGTCGGCGGTCGGGACTGTGCAGTCGACGGTGTCGCGGCTGACGAGGACCTCGGGCTCCGGGATGGCGTTGAGGACGTCGAGGACGCCGACCATGCCGGAGATCATCGCGGTGTACTCCTCTGGGGAAGCAGCAATGTCGGTGTAACCGATCTCCGCTGCGAGGTCGGCGATCTGGACCGAGGTGGGCTTCTGGACGGACATGGTTGCTCCTACTGAGTCATCGGGCACCCGTTGGGTGCTAACAGCAAAACGTTAGCACCCAAAAACACGAGAGGACGCTTGTCGGGCGGATCCCCAGGCTCGGTAGGCGAGCTCGTGAGGGACTTCGCTCGAAGCTCCGTCGCGAAAGTCACCAGTCGACGCAGCAGTCACAGACGATTGCTCCCGACTGCCCGATAGCCGGTGGATCGCCGCTACACCCCACTTGTCACCTTCGACGCCTTCCGTTGCCTACTGCCGCCTGACCGGGGGTGTTCCCGTACACCTGTCCCGCAAAGGTGCCTCGTGAAGGGGCGCCAAACGCTCCAAGCCACCCCGGACGACGAAGGGCAGGGAACCCGCACCGACATCCTTCTCGACACCGGCATCGCCGTGACGGTCATGAACGCCCCCGACGACGACCTCGAGTACGAGGACCGGAACTTCGTAGCCGAGATCACGGTGCGTCCGCACGGTGGCTGCGCCTCGCCCGTGACTCGGCCGTGTACCGACGGGAGGCGCGGTGCCAGNNNGCACCGCGCCTCCCGTCCGGGGTGGGGCCGCGTCAGCTCGCGGTGTCCTCGAGCGCGTCGAGCGCGGCCGCGTCCTCGGCGGCGAGCACGAAGTCGACGTCGGCGTTCTCGGCGATGCGCGACGGGGTCGTGGACTTCGGCAGGGGCAGGACGTCCTTCTCGAGCAGGTAGCGGATGGCGACCTGGGCGACGGTCTTGTCGTACTTCGCCGCGATCTCGGCGATCTGCTCGTTCTCGAGCAGGCCGCCGGTGGCGAGCGGCGAGTAGCCCTCGGTCAGGATGTCGTGCTCGCGGTCGAAGGCGGTCGTCTCGTCCTGGGTGTTGCCGATGAACCAGCGGATCTGGTTGGCGTGCGGGACGACGTCCGTGCGGCCGAGCAGGTCCTCGAGGTCGGCGACGGCGAAGTTCGAGACACCGATGCTCTTGGTGCGGCCGGCGTCGTAGAGCTCCTCGAAGACCTTCCAGACCTCGACGTTGCCGTCGCGGTGGTCGGAGCCCATGTCGCTCCAGGGCCACGGCGCGTGGATCAGGTACAGGTCGACGTGTCCGAGGTCGAGGTTGTTGCTCGACTCCTCGAAGGCGTCGCGGGCGTCCGAGGCCGTCTTGATCTCGGCCGGCAGCTTCGTGGTGATGAAGAGTTCGTCGCGGGGGATGCCGCTGTCGCGGACGGCCTCGCCGACGCTCGCCTCGTTGCCGTACGCCAGGGCGGTGTCGATGTGGCGGTAGCCGAGCTCGAGGGCCGTCTTCGTGGCGTCGTACGCGTCGGTGCCGGACGGGATCTGCCACGTGCCGAAGCCGATCTTCGGGATGTGCAGACCGTTGGACAGGGTGAACGTGTCGATGAGTGCGGGCATGCAGCGGACAGTACGCCGGTCGGGTTCGGCCACGGTCACGGTGCGGAGCGCGGTGCCTTCGCGCGTCGCGCCCCTGTTCGGGCATCGCGCCCCGACGCACAGGGGCGCGATGCCTGCCAGGGGGCGCGACCGGGGGCAGCGACGGACGGGAGGCCCGTGGCGGTGTCGCCACGGGCCTCCCGTCCGGTGTGTGCTGCGGTTCAGCGCGCGGTGCGCGTGCCGATCCGCGGCAGGACGAAACCGAGCACGATCATCGCGACGGCGAGGAAGGCGTGCAGCACGTTGTCTGCGCTGTTCAGCGGCACGAAGTTCGCGCCACCGGCCATGCCCGCGGTGAAGAGCCCGTAGACGAAGAGCACCGCGTAGACGATGCCGCCGGCGACGAGGTACAGGCGCGCTGAGGCTGCACGGCGGGCGGCGAGCAGCCCGACGATGCCGAAGAGCAGGTGCACGATGTTGTGCAGGACGGACACCTGGAACAGGCCCAGGAGCAGGGCCATGGAGCCGTGGCCGGCCACGGACATCGAGCCCATGTCCATGGTGAGTCCGGGGATGAACCCGGCGATGCCGACGATCAGGAAGACGACACCGAAGACGAACGCGCCCCGCTGGGTCCACGTCGAGCCGGAGCCGGTGCGTGCGGTTGCTGCGCTGCTGGTCATGATCAGCCCTCTTTTCTGTACGCGCCGCAGTGTGCGGCACACATGACATTCGGAGCGCTTCTACGGTCGGTTTGCAGGTCAGGGGTGCGAAAGGCTGCGATGGCCGATTCACGCACCGGCAGCGCCCGCGATCTGCCCTCCATCCTCTCGGAAAGTGCCCGGTGCGCGTGCAGGAAGGCGCGCCAAGATGAAGTCGGCCAAGTGGCCAAGTCGTTCGACCCGAGGAGTCACCATGGAGACCGTCGTCCGAGCAGCAGGACCCGCCGAACTCGAGGCGGCCGCAGCCGTCCTGGCCGAGGCCTTCGCCGACGACCCGGTGCTCGCCGAGTTCCGACCGCCCCGATCCGGCGAGGACCGTCCCGCCGTGCTGGCCCGCCTCTTCGCGGCCCTCATCCGCTCGGTGCCGACGACCGGTCGTCGGGTGGACGTCGCCACGATCGGTGACCGCGTGGTCGGCGCCGCGTTCTGGCAGGCGCCCGGTCGGCACACCGGCGGCTTCGGCGCCTTCGTTCGACAGGTGCCCGAGTTCCTCCGGACGCTCGGGATCCGCGGTGCGCTCCGCGCCGTGACGCACCTGCGCCGCATGGAGCGCGCCCGCCCGATGACCCCGCACTGGTACCTCACCGAGATCGGGGTGTCGGCCGCCGCGCGGGGTCGTGGCGTCGGTGGCCTGCTGCTCGGGCACGCACTCGAACGCGCCGACCGGTCGTCCCGGGGCGCCTACCTGGAGTCGTCCACCCCGGTGAACCGCCGGCTGTACCGACGGCACGGGTTCGCGGACGGCGCGCCGATCGCGGGGTTCCGCGCGGCGACCCCGATCAGCATGTGGCGTCCGGCGGCGGGCTGACCCGGCGCCGGGGGACACCGACCCTGTACCGGCGTGCACGCGCGCTGCCTACCGTCCACGGCACACCACGACGAGAGGAGACACCATGGCAAGTGGAGTCGCAGCAGTCTGGGTCCCGGTCAGCGACATGGAGCGCGCCGTCGCGTTCTACCGCGACACGCTCGGTCTCACCGTCAAGGACCAGTCCGACGACTGGAGCGAGATCGACGCCGGTGGTCTGATGATCGGCCTGAACGGACGCGAGTCCGCCAGCCAGGCGAGCGACGGCGGCGCCGTCGTGTCGTTCCAGCCGGACGGCAGCATCGAGGACGAGGTCGCCTCGCTCAAGGAGCGCGGCGCGGACATCCAGGGCGAGATCAGCGAGCACCCGTGGGGCAAGATCATCCCCTTCAAGGACAGCGAGGGCAACGACCTGCAGCTCTACTCGCCGCCGCAGGGCTGACCCAGCCGGGTGCGGAACGCACCCACGGACGGACGGGAGGCCCGTGGCGACGCCGCCACGGGCCTCCCGTCCGTCCGCGGCCGACTACGCGGACCCGCGCCAGACGACCTCCGTCGGCAACAGCAGACCGCGTGGGCCGTCGTCGGTGCCGCCGATCTGCTCGAGGACCTGGTGTGCCGCCTGCTCGCCGAGCAGGCGCGCCGGCTGCCGCACCGTCGACAGCTGCGGGTCGCACCGCAGCGCCCAGGCGCTGTCGTCGAACCCGACCACACCGACGTCCGACGGCACGCTCCGGCCGCTGCGCTGCAGGACGTCCATGGCGCCTGCGGCGACGGCGTCCGACGCGGCGAACACCCCGTCGATGTCCGGGGCCCGCTCGAGCAGCTCGCGCATGCCCTCGGCGCCGGCGGTGTAGCTGAACAGGGGGTTCCGGGCGACGAGGTCGGGGTCGAAGCGCTCGCCGAGGGCCGCGGTGAACCCCGCCAGGCGGTCCTGGCCGGAGTCGCGGTCGAGCCCGGAGGCGAGCATCCCGATCCGTCGTCGGCCGGTGTCGACCAGCCGTCGGGTGATCTGCTCGGCGGCGTCGCGGTTGTCGATGCCGATGTACGAGATGTTCGCGGCGTCGGACGGGTGTCCGACGAAGCACGCGGGCATGCCGATCTCCTCGATCGCCCCGGTGATCGGGTCGCCGTCGCGGGCGGACAGCACGATGGCGCCGTCGACGAAGCCGCCGCGCAGGTACTCGACCACCCGCTCGCTGTCGCGGGCGGAGTCGACCATGATCGTGACGAGCTGCTGGTCGGCGTCGGACAGCACGGCGTTCGTGCCGATCAGGATGTTGCCGATGTTGGGGTCGTCGAGCACCACGACCGAGGGTTCGTGCACGATGAGCGCGATCGCCCCGGAACGCCGGGTGACCAAGCTGCGGGCGGCGGCACTGCGCACGTAGCCGACACGTCGGACGGCGTCCTGCACGGCCTCGCGCGCCTTCGGTGACACGTACGGCTCGTCGTTGAGCACCCGTGAGACGGTGCCGCGGGACATCCCCGCTTCGTCCGCGACGTCCTGGATCGTGGCGCGCTGACGAGCGGATCGGACCTCGGACATGGGGCAACCATATCCGCCGCTGAGGAGCCCTCGGAACGCCTCGCAGTTGACAGGGTGCAGCCGCTGGTGTTTGATCTGGGAGCGCTCCCAGAAACCTCCGGCCCTGATCCCCGGTGCGGCCTGGGAGCGCTCCCAGAACACTGGGTGGCCTTCGCCGTCGAAGGGGTCGCACGCGGCCGAGGCGGCGGGTCGCCCCGATCAGCGAGGATCCCCGTGACGACCACCACCCTGCCGACGACCGCCACCGGCGCGCTCGGCCTCGGCTCGACGGGCCTCGCGTTCGGGTGCGACTACAACCCCGAGCAGTGGGACCCCGAGGTGTGGGTCGAGGACGTCCGGCTCATGCGCGAGGCCGGCGTGAACCTCGTCGCGATCAACGTCTTCGGCTGGTCGCACGTCGAACCCCGGCAGGGTGAGTACGACTTCGCCGCGCTCGACACCGTCATCGAACTGCTGCACGGCGCGGGCATCGGGGTCGACCTGGGCACCGGCACCGCCTCGACGCCGCCGTGGCTCACCACCCGCCACCCCGAGGTCCTGCCCGTCGTCGCCGACGGCACGACCCGCTGGCCCGGTGGCCGCCAGGCGTTCTGCCCGAGCTCCCCGGTCTACCGCGAGCACGCCCTCGCCCTGGTCCGCGCCACCGCCGAGCGCTACGGCGACCACCCCGCCGTGCGGCTCTGGCACGTGTCGAACGAGCTCGGCTGCCACAACGCGCACTGCTACTGCGACGTCTCCGCCCAGGCGTTCCGCGGCTGGCTGCAGGCCCGGTACGGCACGGTCGACGCGCTGAACGCCGCCTGGGGCACCTCGTTCTGGAGCCAGCGCTACTCGGCGTGGGAGCAGGTGCTGCCGCCCCGCGCGACGCTGTCGTTCACGAACCCGGCACAGACCATCGACTTCGACCGGTTCTCGTCCGACGAGCTCCTCGGCCACCACCGCGCCGAGGCCGCCGTCCTGCGCGAGCTGAGCGACAAGCCCGTCACGACGAACTTCATGGTCGCCGCGCACATCACGGCGCTCGACTACTGGTCGTGGGCCGGCGACATGGACGTCATCGCGAACGACCACTACCTGGACCACCGCCTGCCCCGGCCGCACGTCGAGCTCGCCTTCGCCGCCGACACCACCCGCGGCCTGGCCGGCGGCGCCCCGTGGCTGCTCATGGAGCACTCGACCGGTGCCGTGAACTGGCAGCCGCACAACGTCGCGAAGGCCCCGGGGGAGATGCTCCGGAACACCGCGGCGCACATCGCCCGCGGTGCCGACGGGGTCTGCTTCTTCCAGTGGCGCGCGTCCGTGCAGGGCAGCGAGAAGTTCCACTCCGCGCTGCTGCCGCACGCCGGCACCGAGTCGACGACGTGGCACGACGTGGTCGCGCTCGGCGCCCTGGTCGAGCGGCTCGGCGAACTGCGGGGGTCGCGCGTGGTCGCCGACGTGGCGCTCGTCTTCAGCTGGGAGAACCAGTGGGCCGCCGACCTGGAGGCCCACCCCAGCACCGCGCTCCGCTACCTGGAGCAGGTCCACGCGTTCCACGCCGCGCTGTGGGACCTCGGCGTGACCGTCGACGTCGTCGCCCCCGGAGCACCCCTCGACGGGTACGCGCTCGTCGTCGTCCCCGAGCTCTACCTGGTGCGCGACGAGCACGCGGCCGTCATCGCCGACCACGTCGCCGCTGGCGGGCACGCCGTCGTCAGCTGCTTCAGCGGCATCGTCGACGAGCGCGACCGGGTCCGCACCGGCGGCTACCCGGGCGCCTTCCGCGACCTGCTCGGCGTGCGGGTGGACGAGTTCCTCCCGCTCGCCGCCGACGCCACGATCGCGCTGTCCGACGGCACGACCGGCAGCGTCTGGTCCGAGCCGGTCGAGCTGCGCGGCGCGACGAGCGTCGTCGACTACGCCGAGGGCTCCCTCGCCGGACGCCCCGCCGTGACCCGCAACGAGCACGGCGCCGGCACCGCCTGGTACACGTCCACGGTCCTCGACACCGCAGCGCTGGGCGGGTTCGTCCACCGCGTGCTCGACGAGGCCGGGGTGCACGCCGACCCCGCCGTCCGCCCAGGGCTCGAGGTCGTCCGTCGCCGCGACGACACCCACGAGTGGGTCTTCCTGCTGAACCACTCCGACCGCACCGTCGAGCACCACGAGGCCGGCCACGAACTCGTCGCCGACCGCCCCGTCACCGGCACCACCGCCATCGCCCCAGGCGGGACCCAGATCATCCGCACCGACAGGAACCGCTCATGACCACCACCGCACAGTCGCCCAGCGCGACCCGACGACGCCGGGGCGGCGGGTTCCGCTACCGCCGCGCGATCGCGATCTTCGTCCTGCCGTTCGCCGTCCTGTTCACGGCGTTCTACCTGGTCCCCATCCTCTACGCCGTGTGGGAGTCGCTGCAGAAGATCGAGCGGCAGGGCACGTTCGGCGCCCCGACGCAGGTCTTCGGCGGCCTGAGCCAGTACGCCCTGGTGTTCCAGGACGGCGAGTTCTGGAGCTCGGTGCTCCGCGTGCTGCTGTTCGGTGTCGTGCAGGTCCCGGTGATGCTCGGGCTCGCGCTCCTGTTCGCCCTGCTGCTCGACTCCCCGCTGCTGCGCGGCAAGCGGTTCTTCCGCCTGGCGTTCTTCGCGCCGTACGCGGTGCCCGGCGTCATCGCCGCGATCATGTGGGGCTACCTCTACGCCCCCGACCTGTCGCCGTTCTCCGCGGTGACCTCGCGGGTCGACCTGCTCGGCGGCAGCACCGTGCTGTGGGCGGTCGCCAACGTCGTGACCTGGGTCTACGTCGGCTACAACATGCTCATCATCTACTCGTCGCTCCTCGCGATCCCCGCCGAGGTGTACGAGGCGGCGAAGCTCGACGGTGCGTCCCAGCTCCGGATCGCCCTGTCGATCAAGATCCCGCTCGTCGTGCCGGCCATCGTGCTCACCGCGGTGTTCTCCGTCATCGGCACCCTGCAGCTGCTGACCGAGCCGACCGTCTTCCGGCAGTTCACCTCGACCATCTCGTCGACGTTCACACCGAACATGCTCGTCTACTCGACGTCCTCGGTGCCGAACTTCAACCTCGCCGCGGCGTTCTCGGTCGTCCTCGCCGTCGCCACGTTCGTCCTGTCGATCGGGTTCCTCCGACTGACCCAGCGGAAGGCCGCCCAGTGACCGTCAACGCCCCGTCCCCAGGTGACCTCGTCCGCGACGTCGGCCGACCGCTCGAGCCGAACCGGGCCTCCCGTCTGCGCCAGCGCGGAGCGCGCGGTCCCCGTGAGAGCGTCATCTCACGCAGCGCCGCGATGATCGTGATGGGGGTCTTCACCCTCTACTTCCTGCTGCCGATCTTCTGGCTGCTGGTCTCGTCCACCAAGACCGCCGCGAACTTCAACTCGACGTTCTCGCTGTGGTTCAGCGCCACCTCGGTGCAGGACTTCTTCGGCAACCTCGTCGAGCTGTTCACGCGGCAGGACGGCATCTACCTGCGCTGGCTGCTGAACAGCATCGCCTACGCCGGGGTCGCCGGGCTGCTCGGCACCGTGCTCTCCGCGATGTGCGGGTACGCCCTGGCGAAGTACCGGTTCCGTGGCCGCGAGGTCCTGTTCAACGTGTTCCTCGGCGGCGTGCTCGTGCCGGCGACCGCGCTGGCCCTGCCGCTGTTCCTCATCTTCAGCCAGGTCGACCTGACCGACACGTTCTGGTCGGTGTTCCTGCCGAGCATCGTCAGCCCGTTCGGCGTCTACCTGTCACGGTTGTTCGCGGCGTCGAGCGTGCCCGACGAGATCATCGAGGCCGCCCGCATCGACGGTTCCGGCGAGGTCCGCACGTTCTTCACCGTGGCCGTGCGGCTCATGTCGCCCGCGCTCGTGACGATCTTCCTGTTCCAGTTCGTCGCCGTCTGGAACAACTTCTTCCTGCCGCTCGTGATGCTCCGCGACTCGTCGCTGTTCCCCGTCACCCTCGGTCTCTACACGTGGAACTCGAGCGTGAACCAGTACCCGGACCTGCGCACCCTCGTGCTCATCGGGTCGTTCGTCTCGATCATCCCGCTGCTCGTCGCCTTCCTGAGCCTGCAGCGCTTCTGGCGCTCCGGCCTGGGCTCCGGCGGCCTGAAGTAGCCCCCGACCCGCACCCCTTCCCGAACCAGCTCTCCCCACACCACATCCGAACGGAAACAGCATGAAGACAACGAAGTTCCTCAGCGTCGCCGCGATCGCCGTGGCCGCCACCGTGGCCCTCGCCGGCTGCAGCACCGGCGGCAGCAGCAACGGCGGCGGATCCGGCACCGCGGCCGCCAGCTGCAAGCCCTCGGGCGGCAAGGTCACCCTCGACTTCACGACCTGGGTGCCGAACATGGACAAGGTCGTCGCGATCTGGAACAAGGCCAACCCGGACATCCAGGTCAAGGTCTCGATCGTCGCGAACGGCAACAGCGGCACCTACCAGAACTTCTTCAACCAGCTGAAGGCCAAGCAGGCGCCGGACATCGGGCAGGTCGAGTACGACACCCTGCCGGCGTTCCGCGTGCAGGGCGGCCTGGAGGACATCGGCGCGTGCTCCGGCATCAGCGACGCGAAGAAGGACTTCTCCGACGGCCTGTGGAACCAGGTCACCTTCGGCGAGGGGAAGTCGGTCTACGCCGTGCCGCAGGACTCCGGTCCGATGGCGCTGTACTACCGCAAGGACCTGTTCGAGAAGGCCGGCCTCGACGCCCCGAAGACGTGGGAGGAGTACGCCGAGGACGCCGTGAAGATCAAGAAGCTCGGCGGCAACATCACCAACTTCGCCAAGGGCGACGTCAACCAGTTCGCCGGGCTCGTCTCGCAGGCCGGTGGCCAGTGGTTCGAGAACTCGGGCCAGGACTGGAAGGTCAACCTGGACGACGCCGCGTCGAAGAAGGTCGCCGACTACTGGCAGGACCTGATCGACAAGAAGCTCGTGAACACCCTGCCGAGCTTCACCGACCAGTGGAACAACGCCTACGACAGCGGCAAGGACTGGACCTGGGTCTCCGCGGTCTGGGGTGCGAACACCATCTCGAGCGGTGCCCCGTCGACCTCGGGCAAGTGGGCCGTCGCCCCGATGCCGCAGTGGAAGTCCGGCGAGACCAAGTCGGCCGCCTGGGGCGGTTCGTCGAACGTCGTCTTCGCGGGCAGCAAGCACCCGGCCGAGGCGTCGAAGTTCCTGGTCTGGCTGAACACCTCGACCGAGGCGCTCTCCGCACTGAACAAGGAGGCCAACCTGTACCCGGCCTCGACCACCGGCGCCGAGCTGCCGGCCCTGACCCAGGGGCTCGACTTCTACGGTGGCCAGAAGATCTACGAGGAGTTCGCCACCGCTGCGAAGGACATCCAGCCCTTCACCTGGGGTCCGACGATGACGCAGACCTACTCGGACGTCTCCGACGGCTTCGGGCAGGCCGCGTCCGGCTCGGGCACGCTGAGCGAGGCGCTCGAGTCCGGGCAGTCCAAGACCATCGCGGCACTCAAGGCGCAGTCGATCCCGGTCAAGGGCTGACGCACGGCGGCTGACGTCGCGCGGTCCACGCGCTGACAGCGGACAGGAGGCCCGTGGCGGGATCGCCACGGGCCTCCTGTTGCGTCTCGGGGTCGTGTTCCGGACCCCGTCGCTTGTTCGCTCGTCCGCTTGTTCGCTCGTCGCTACGCGACCGCGATCTCGTTGGGCACGCCCGGCAGCTCGTCGCTCGAGGCGATCACCTTGCCGGTGGTCAGGTCGACCGCGTGGATCCTCTGCTCGGCGGGTTCGGTGACGTAGGCGACGTCACCGGCGACCTTCAGGGCGGGGTGGGCGTCCTGCCACTCGGCCGGGCCGTCCCACGCGTCGATCACCGGGTACGACTCGAGCGGCTCGCCGGTCGTCTCGTCGAAGGTGTGCAGGGCACCGTCGTCGCCGAGCACGACGGCCTCGTCGCCGGGGCCGCGGGCCAGGTCGCGGAAGGTGAAGCCGACGCCGTCGGGCATGTCCGCGACGGTGTACTTCCCCGAGGCCGCGTCGATCAGGGCGATCTGGTCGAGCAGGTAGCCCTCGCTGTCGGGGTCGTCGTTGTAGTCGCCGACGGCGACGGACGAGTCCTCGGTGGTGAACAGGTTGCCGGTGCGGCCGTACTCGGTCGGGGCGTCGATCTTCTCGAACGTGCCGTCGTCGTAGACCAGGGCGCCGTCGGTGCAGCCGAACACCGCGACCTCACCCTTGACGGCACCCTCACCGTGCACGTCGGGGCACTGCTCGGACCGGGCGATCTCCTCGCCGTCGGCGTCCAGGGCGCGCACGCCGGAGCGGCTCTCCTCGGTGCCGATGGTGGTCAGGAGCGTGCCGTCCTTGAGCTCGATCGCGACGCCGTGGTGCGCGGCCTCGGACTTCGTCGTCTCGACCTCGGGCAGGTCGGCGCCGTCGAGCTCGGTGTGGTCGAACGTCGTCACGTCCCCGGTGCCGTCGGCGAACAGGGCGGTGCGGTCGCCGTGGACGACCGCGTGGCCGCCGGTGTCGGCGGGGAACACCGCGTCGGTCAGGGCCGGCTCGGCCTGCGTGTCGAGGACCCGGAAGCCCTCGGGCACGGTGACGAGCACGTGGCGTCCGTCACCGGCCGGGTTGACCCGGGTGAAGCCGTCGATCGGGTCGTCGGCCACCACCTGCAGGTCCTGGTCGAGGACGAGCAGTCCTCCGTCGTAGGTCAGGGTGATGCGGGTCCCGTCGGCCTTCGGGGTGTCCGTGGTGTCGGACCCGGCGTCGGTGTCCGTGGCGCACCCGGTCAGGGCCAGGGCGGCCGCACCGAGCAGGGCGGCGGGCCACACGGCCCGAAGCGTCTTCGTGTTCGTCATGCCGTTCACTGTATTGATTCTCATTCTCATTTACCAGTCGACAGGCCGTCGACGATGGCCTCGGTGTTCGAGCGCATCATGCCGAGGTAGGTGGAGGCGTCGCCGTCCTCGGTGAGGGACTCCGTCGCGAGCGGGCGGATCTCGACGTGCAGGTCGACCTCGTCCGCGAGCACCTCGGCCAGCCGTGCGGGTTGCGAGGCGTCGGCGAAGATCGTCCGGACGCCCGCTTCGTCGATGGCGTCGGCCAGGTCGCGCAGGTCGGCGGCGCTCGGGGAGGCCAGGGTCGTCCCGCTCGGGATCACCGCCCCGACGACCCGGAAGCCGTAGTGGTCGGCCAGGTACCCGAACACGTGGTGGTTCGTGACGAGCGCCCGGCGTTCCTCGGGCACGGTGCTGAACGCGGTCGTCATCGTGTCGTCCAGGTCGCGGAGCTCGTCCAGGTAGGCGTCCGTGCCGGCCGGTTCGATCCCGGCGTCGCGCAGGTCCTGGTCGAGGGCCTCGACGACGTCGACCATCCGGGCCGGGTCGGTCCAGAAGTGCGGGTCGGGGCCGCTGTCGTCCTCGGTGGTCCACTCGAGCGGGTCGAACGCGTCCCCGGCGGTGGAGACCGGCACACCGTCCTCGGCCGCCGCCGCGACGTGCCGGGCGACCCCCTCTTCGAGCCCGAGCCCGTTCTCGACCACCAGGTCGGCGCTCCGGAGCCGTGCGGCCTGCTGCGCGGAGACCTCGAACGAGTGCGGGTCGGCGCCCGGCGGCATGAGGACCATGACGTCGGCCCGGTCCCCGACCACTTCGCTGACGACGTCGCCGAGGATGTTCGTCGTCACCGCGACGAGGGGCCGGTCGGAGCCGGCGGTGGCGCACCCCGTGGCGACGAGGGCGAGCGCTGCGGTGACGAGGCCCGCGGTCATGGCCCTGGTGCGCGTCACAGTCCGGCCTCGGCGAAGGCGACCGGGGCGACGGGGAGCTCGATCGTGCGGGCGACCCGGGCCCCGTCTGCGAAGTCGATCTCGTGCACGGTGCCGTCCGCGGGGTCGGCCAGGTAGGCGCGCTGGGCATCGAGCTGCAGCAGCGGGGCGTCGTCGTCGGGGCTGGCGTCGACCAGTGCCTTCGTCGTGGCGACCTTCCCCGTCGAGGCGGTCACGACCACCACCCGGCCGGAGTCGTCGACGCCGACCACGTGCTCGTCCTCGTCGTCCACCGCGACCACGGCGCGCAGGGGCCGCTCGGTCGGCACGAGGCGCCAGGAACCCTGTCGCGCGTCGAGCAGCCAGAACCCGGTGGTGCCCGCCAGCCCGGCGACGGTGGGTCGGCCGGCACGTGCGGCGAAGGCCGTCGGCCGCTCGGCACCGTCGGGCAGGTCGACGAACGACGTCTCGCCGGCGTCGTCCACCACGACCGCCCCGTCGGCACAGCCCACGACTGCGCCGGCGCGGGTGACGATCCCGCCGGCGGGGTCGGTGCAGGCCTGGGTGTCGGTGTCGGTGGCGTTCGTCGCCTCGCCGTCGGCGTCGAGCACGCGGACCCGGTCGCCGTCGGCCGCCACGAGATGCTCGCCCATCGGCAGCAGGACGCGCGCGTCGATCCGTGCGGTCTCGTCGACCTCGCCCTGTCCCAGTGCCTCGCGGTCGAGCACGACCGCCTCGGCTCGGTCGGGCCAGGTGATTGTCGTCATGGTCTCGGACGAGTGCACCGCGACCCGGCCGCCGCCGTCGATCGTGCCCACCACCCGCGGCTCGGCGGCGTAGTAGTGCGTGTGGTCGCCGTGGTCGACGGTCCACGACCCGCCGTCGACGATCGTCGTGCGGTCGGCGTCGCTGGTCACGAGGAACCGGCCGTCGGTCGCCGAGTGCTCCGGTGCGTCCACGTCGTCGAGTTCGGTGGTCTCCTCGGTGAGCAGGTCGTGCAGCGCGGTCGCGCCGGTCGCCGACACGGCCAGGAGGCGCACCTGGGGTTCCTGGGACTCACTCGCGCCCGCCACGTAGCCGTGGGGACGGGCGGTGCCGGTCGAGCTGTCGGCCGACGGGGCGCCCGTGGAACAGGCGGTGACGGTGAGGGCCAGGCCGGTGGCGAGGCCGATGGTGGACAGGATGCGCGCGGGGGCGCGGTTGGTGGTCGAGTGCTTCATGCTCCCTCTCGAGACGGTGCGGCGGATCGTGGTGCTGCCGGCGCGGCCGCGCGCGCCGGTGTCGGGATCGGGGTGCGCCGCAGGACGACGGCGGCCAGGGCGCGCGAGACCACGACGCCGCCGACGGCGACCGCGGCGATGCTCGCGCCGGCGGCGGTGCCGGCGTGCCAGGAGACGAGGAGCCCGACGAGCACGGCGGCCGCACCGATGCCGGCGCCGAGGAGCATCGTCGAGGCCACGTGCCGGGTCCACGCGCGGGCAGCGGCGGCGGGCGCGAGCAGCAGGCCCACGACGAGCAGGGTGCCGACCGCCCGGTACGAGGCGACGACCGCCAGGGTGACGAGCGCGATGAGCACGACCTCGGCCAGGCGCGGGTGCAGGCCGAGCGTCGTGGCCTTGCGGGTGTCGAACGCCAGCGCGGTGAACGGCCGGTGGAACGCCACGGCGACGGCCAGGGCGACGGCCGCGGCGATCGCGAGGCCGCCGACGTCCGCCCGGGTGACGGCGAGGACGTCCCCGAACAGGATCGCGGTGACGTCGGTGGCGAACGACCGCGACGACGACACGATGATCACCCCGAGCGCGAGCATCCCGACGAAGAGCAGGCCGATCGAGGTGTCGTACGACAGTCGGGCGCGACGACGCAGCGCTCCGACACCGAGCACCATGACGCCCGCGCTCACCGCGGCGCCGAGCACCGGCGGGACCCCGGTCAGGGTGGCGATCGCGACGCCGGGCAGCATGCCGTGCGAGAGCGCCTCGCCCAGGAACGCCATGCCGCGCACCAGCACCCACGTACCGACGACGGCGCACAGGACCGCCGCCAGGGAGCCGCCGACCAGGGCGCGCACCATGAAGTCGACGGAGAACGGATCGGTCAGCCAGGTCACGGTCCGAGACGCTACATGAAAACGAGTATCGATACTGATAGCGTGCTCAGGTGCCTGCGACCGAGCCGACCGCCCCCGCCGATCCCCGATCTGCCGTCCACCTGGACCGGGTGATGGCCGTCCTCGGCGACCGGACCGTCCTCGACGGTGTGGACGCGGTCTTCCCCGCCGGGGTCGTCACCGCGCTCACCGGGCCGAACGGCTCCGGCAAGTCGACGCTGCTCGACGTGGTCGCGGACGTCGTGCGGCCGACCGCCGGGCGGGTGACGGGCCTCCCGTCCGACGGGGTCGCCTACGTGACCCAGTCCGTCCCGCCGACCACGCTCCCGCTCACCGTCCGCGCGGCCGTCACGATGGGGCGGTGGCGGCACCGCGCGTGGTGGCGGCCGCTCGGACGCGCTGACCGAGCGGTCGTCGACGCGCAGCTCGAGCGGATGGCGATCACGGACCTTGCCGACCGGCCGGTCGAGGAGCTCTCCGGCGGGCAGCGGCAGCGGACGCTCGTCGCGCTCGGGCTGGCGCAGCGGGCGGGGGTGCTGCTGGTCGACGAACCGACCGCCGGGGTCGATGCTGAGTCGGCGGCGCTCGTGGTGGCGGCGCTCGCCGACGAGGCCGCAGCCGGTGTCGTGGTCGTGCACGCGGCCCACGACCCGGCGGTGATCGCCGCAGCCGACCGCATCGTCGCGCTGACCTGACCCTGCCCGTGGGGGCGATTCCGCAAAACACCGGTGTTCACCCGTTGAACCGCTGTCTGCGCGTGTTCAGCGCGCGAACACCGGTGTCTTGCGGACGCCGGAGCAGGTGACGGTGTCGATCTCAGAATACGGGCGCCAGATTTTCTGAGATACGGCCTGATCTCAGAAAATCTGGTGCGTCGATTCTGAGATCAGGGAGCGCTCGTGCTCAGCCGTCGGGACCGGTTCCGCGCCGTCCGGCTCGCAAAACACCGGTGTTCGCCTGTCGAACCGCGGTTCTCGCGTGTTCAGAGCACGAACACCGGTGTTTTGCGGGCCCCGGAACGGCGGTCAGGGGCAGGCGACGGCCACCGGGCCGGTCGGCGTCGGCTCGGCCGCGACCGGCTCGACCACCGGCACGGCGCTCGACTTCCGCAGCCCCATCGCGACGAGCACGACGGCACCGACGACCGCGACCCCACCGGCCAGCCAGAAGTCGGCAGCGAGACCGAACGATGACACTGCGGCCCCACCGAGCACCGAACCGGCGGCGATCGCGAGCTGGATCGTCGTGACGAACAGCGCGAGCCCGGTCTCGGACCCGGCCGGAGACGCCGTCGACATCCACGTCTGCATCCCGAGCGGCAGCGCACCCCATACCAGGCCCCACACGACGAGCAGCACGAAGACCCCCACGACGGAGTGGGCGAGCAGCGGCAGCAGGACGACGGCCGCCGCGAGCACGAACTTCGACGCCCCGATGGTGCCGAGGACACTGCGGTCGAGGGTGAAGCCCGCGGCGAAGTTGCCGACGATGCCCGCGACGCCGAACACCAGCAGCGCGATCGTCACGGTGTCGGGGCCGACACCGACGAGCTGCTGCAGGTACGGAGCGATGTAGGTGTACGCGGCGAACTGGGCCGCGAAGACGAAGGCCGCGGCGATGAGCCCGACCCGGGCGCGGGGCACGAGGAGCAGCGACCCGAGCGTGGCGAACCGCACCCGCTGCTGCGCGGGGATCCGCGGCAGCATCGCCAGCTGCAGGACGAGCGCGACGAGACCGAGCGCCCCACCGATCACGAAGCCGAGGCGCCAGCTGGCGAGCGACGACACGAGGGCGCCGAGCGGCAGGCTCACGACGGTCGCGACGGAGACGCCTGCCGTGATGAGCGATGTCGCACGGATCGTCAGCTCCGGCCGGACGAGTCGCCCGGCGATCCCGGCACCGATCGCCCAGAAGCCGCCGATGCCGACACCGAGCAGCATGCGTGCGATGAGCAGCACCCAGAACGACGGCGCGATCGCGGCCAGGCCGTCGGCGACCACGAGCAGCACGGTCAGGGACACGAGCACCACCCGGCGGTCGAGTCGCGAGGTCAGGACGGTGACGACCGGTGCCGCGACGGCGCCGACGAGTCCGGTGGCGACGACCATCAGGCCGGCGGTGCCGATGTCGACGTCCAGGTCGTCGGCGATGGCGGGGAGCAGCCCGATGGGCAGGAACTCGGACAGGACGAGCACGAATGACCCGAGTGCGACGGACGTGACGCTGAGCCACCCGCGGCGCGCTGCTGACGATGTCATGGGGGCGTCAAGCGGGTTCCGACGGCCGCCATTCCCGTGTGACGGCGAGCGGGTCAGGCGTCGAGCGCGCGCCGTGCGGCGGTGACGACCTCGGCGTCGGTGACGAAGTGCGCGGAACCGTCGTCGCCGGCGCCCATCGGCACCCCGGCGTGCGTGCTGCCGGCGGCTGGGCGCTTGGCCGACAGGTGAACCGCGGCGGCTCCGGTGGCGAGCAGCGCACGGACGTCGGCGGGGGTGACGCCGGCGCCGGCCATCACCTGGACGGGCCCGGCTGCCCCGACCATGCGCGCGATCGTCTCGGCACCGGCGACCGCGGTGGGGGCGGCGCCGGAGGTCAGGACGCGGGTGAACCCGAGCGCGGCGAGCGATCCGGCGGCGGCGACGGGGTCGATCGCGTGGTCGATCGCCCGGTGCAGGGTGATCTCGGCGGTGGTGCTGACCGAGCGGGCGGCGTCCACGAAGCGGCGGAGGGCGTCCTCGTCCAGGGTCCGGTCGGGGCGCAGGGCTCCGACCACGACGCCGGCGGCCCCGGAGCGCAGGACCGTGCGGACCTCGCGCACCATGAGCTCGACCTCGTCGGGGGAGTGCACGAACCCGCCCGGGCGGCAGCGGACCAGCGCGTGCGCCGGGATCCCGGTCTCGTGGGTCGTCTCGACCAGGGCCTGGGACGGGGTGAGCCCGCCGAGCTCGAGACCGACGCAGAGTTCGACGCGGTCGGCGCCGCCGTCCCGCGCGGTGATCGCGCCGGCCGGTGAGGTGACGGCGATCTCGAGTGCGGCGGTGGTGCTCATGCAGGGGCTCCGAGCGGTTCGTTGGAGGCGGGGACGATGCGGGCGCGGAGGTCCGGTGCCGTCGGGAACACTCGATCGTAGGGGAACATCGGGCGCTCGATCCTGTGGTGCCCGAGGCGCAGCAGGTCCTGGTCGACGCCGCCCGGGGTGAGCGCGAGCATCCAGTCGGCGGACATGTCGAACAGCTCCGGCTCGAGGTACCCGATCTTCACGATGACGACGTCCGCCTGCCGCGGCGCCAGGTCGAGGTCGGTGAAGTCGTGCTCGTGGTGGTACGGCTTCCGCAGCTTCGTCAGGATCGCGAACACGCTGCCGACCTGCAGCACGACCTCGGTCTCGGCGTCCCGGTCGCCCTGCTTGATCGCGTGCACCCGACCGGTCATCGTGATCGGACCCGCGTGCACGTGGTCGACCGTCGCACCGGCGGTCACGGTGATCGTCGCACCGACGCCGGCTTCCACCGCGGCGGCGACGGCGGCCGCGCCGGGCACGCTCGCGTAGATGACGGTGGGGCCCGACGGGTCCTGGAACTCCGGACGGGCGAGCACCTGCGTCAGCCCCCACGTCATGTCCCCGGAGCCGCCCGCCGTGGGGTTGTCGCCCGAGTCCGAGACGAAGTACGGCTTCGCGGCGCCAGGGGCGAGCGCGGCGTCGAGGCACTCCTCGAACGTGCCGGTGGGTGCGACGAAGACGAAGTCCTCGCGGGCATCCCAGAACGCCGCTGCGAGCCGCTCGGCGCCGGCGGCGACGGCTGCCTCGTCCCACCCGGTGACGACGGTCACGGCCTGGTCGCGGGGCTGGTCGGCCCAGGCGTACCCGACCCAGATCGCGGCGTCGAGCACCCCCTCGGTCTGCTCGACGAGCGGGACCTGCGCGTACAGGGACTTCGCCGGCTCGAGCCGGGTCGAGGTCTGCTCGCCGGGCAGCAGGACGGGGATCGGGATCCAGGCCTTCACGGGGCGCTGCGCACCGACGGGCCGTTCGGTCAGCACGTCGACGAGGTTGCGGACGGCGCGCTCCTTCGTCTCGAGGGTGTCCTCGTGCGGGGCCATCCGGTAGCAGGTGACGAGGTCGACCTGGTGGGCGAGCTCGCGCGTGACGTTGCCGTGCAGGTCCATCGACGCGGACACGATGACGTCGGGGCCGACGACCTGGCGGATGCGACCGAGCAGGTCCGTCTCGGCGTCGTCGAGCCCCTCGACCACCATCGCGCCGTGGATGTCGTACCAGAGGCCGTCGACCGGCCCCATCGC
The DNA here is from genome assembly GCF_000349565.1 of Curtobacterium flaccumfaciens UCD-AKU. Lineage (GTDB taxonomy): Bacteria > Actinomycetota > Actinomycetes > Actinomycetales > Microbacteriaceae > Curtobacterium > Curtobacterium poinsettiae. The sequence continues at coordinate 102,833 of NZ_KB714628.1, read as the reverse complement.
ACCCAGCCGCTCGACGATCTCGTCGGCCAGCGCGTCGTACGACGCCCGGTCGACGATCCCGCCGGGCAGTGCGTGCCCGATGAGCGCACCGCGGAAGTCCGCACGGTCGGCCATGGTCGCCAGGAACGGGTAGCGGGTGATGGCCTCGTCGCCGCGGTCCGGGTGGAACGCGGGGGCGTGGGTCCGGGTCGGGGTGAACGTCGAGGTCTCGATGGCCAGGCCGGCGATGGCGATGACCGGGCGACCGGCGCCGGCGGCGCTGGCGGCGCTGGCGGGGGAGGCGGGGACGGCGGGGGTGACGGGACCGGTCTCAGACACGGACGCTCCTGTTCCTGGTGGTGGACTGGGGGATGGGCGCGGAGAGCTCCTCGAGCGAGGCGGCGAGGCCCCGCTGCAGGGCGAACTGCCCGGCGCCGACGAGGCCGGCGTCGGCGCCGAGCGACACCGGCTCGATCGCCAGGTGCTGGGTCATCAGCGGGTGGCAGCTCTCGTAGAGCTGGCTCCGCACGGCGGCGATGAAGGGGTCGAGGGTCGACAGGATGCCGCCGAGGTACACGGCGTCCGGGTTGAAGAAGTTCACGTTGGCGGCGAGCACCTCGCCCAGGTACTTGCCCGCCATCCGCACGGCGCGGGTCGCCTCGGGGTGCGCGTCCGAGGCGAGCCGCACGACGTCGGCGGTCGAGGCGACGTCGACCCCGGCGTTCGACAGGATGCGGACCAGGGCGGCGCCGGACGCCACGGTCTCGAGGCACCCGGTGTTCCCGCACGAGCACGGGGTGTCCCCGGCGGCGTCGATGCGCACGTGCGTGATGTCCCCGGCCGCGCCGGTCGACCCGCGGTAGAGCCGGCCGTCGATGACGATGCCCGCGCCGATCGCCGAGCCCGCCTTGATCGTGATGGTCTGGCGTCGAGCCGGGTCCTGCACGGTCTGCTCACCCGCCGCCATGCAGTTCGCGTCGTTGTCGACGATCGCCGGCAGCCCGAACCGCTCGCTCAGCCAGGCGGCCACGGGGAACCCGTTCCACCCCGGCATCCGGCTCGGCAGGTCGACGACGCCGGCGACGACGTCGACGGGCCCGGGCAGGCTGAGCCCGACGCCCCGCAGCCCTTCGCGACCACGGTCGTCGGCGAGCCGCTCGAGCAACGCGGCCAGCCGCTGGAGCCCGGCGGTCGGACCGTCGGAGAGCGCGAACGGGACGTTCGCGACCGACTCGAGCGCGCCTCCCGGCAGCACCACGCCGATGCGCGCGTGTCCGCCGCCGACGTCGGCGGCGACCGCGTACTCGTCGACGCCGCCGATGCGGAGCACCTTGCGGGGGCGGCCGCCGGTGGAGACGTCGGTGCCCTCCTCGGCCAGGATCCCGTGTTCCAGGAGCTGGCCGACGACGTGCGAGACGGTCGACGGGGCGGCCCCGAGCACCTTCGCGATCTCGGTCCGGCTGGCGGCCTGCCCCGAGGCGACGAGCTCGAGGACGCGGGCGCTGAGATCGGCCACGACTTTCTCCAATCCGGACGGAACACCGGCGGCTGCCGGCGGAACGGGAACAGGACACGGGTGGATGCCCGGTTCTGCGGCGAGCCTACGGGGCGGATCGAGTGGTCCACCCTTTCCACCGTTCCGCAGTAACGCAGTTTTTACATCGAGATGTTTGTTTTTCCAATGGCTTTGGTCCTTAACTGTCCTCGTGCCGCTCGGCACCTCGTGCTCCACTCCCCGAAGTCCCTCGCACAAGGAGACACCGCATGTCCAAGCCCCGTCGCTGGGCGCTCCTCACCGGAGCTGCGATCGCCGTGAGCGCGCTGCTCGCCGGCTGTTCCGGAGGCGGCAACGCCTCGCCGGGATCGACCGACGAGATCGACTACGCGCTCCCCGCCAACTTCACGCCGAACTGGATCCTGCCGATCGGCACCGCCGCGCACCTCAACACGAACAACGGCTCCATCGCCCAGTCGCTGTACGAACCGCTCGTCGCGTACGACGGCTCCACCGGCAAGATCGCGTGGAACAAGGCCGGCTCCGTCGCCACCGACGCGAAGTTCGCCGACGACGGCAAGAGCGTCACGATGACCCTCGGCGACCGGCACTGGTCCGACGGCGAGGCGATCACGAGCCGCGACGTCGAGTTCTGGTTCAACCTGATCAAGGCCAACAAGGCGCAGTGGGGCGGGTACTCCAAGGGCAAGGCGCCCGACAACTGGACCTCGTTCAAGGCCGTCGACGACACGCACTTCACCATCACGTTCGACAAGGCGTACAACTCGGACTGGATGCTCGCCAACCAGCTGAGCAACATCATCCCGCTGCCGCAGCACGCCTGGGACAAGACCAGCGCGAGCGCGAAGGTCACCGACGCCGACGAGACCCCCGCCGGCGCGAAGCAGGTCTGGAAGTACCTGAACACCGCCGCCGGCAAGATCAGCGACTACGCCAGCGACCCCCTGTGGAAGACGATCTCGGGCCCCTACGGCGTCAAGACCTTCACCACGGCCGGCAACGTCACCCTCGTCGCCAACAAGAAGTACGACGGCGGTCAGAAGCCCGCCATCACCACGGTCAACCTGCTCCCCTTCACCACGGCCGACGCCGAGGTGAACGCGGTCCGCTCGGGCGAGGTCGACTACGGCTACATCAACGCCACCGACATGGACCAGGAGTCCTCCTTCACGGCGAAGGGCTACTCCGTGGAACCCTGGACCGGCTGGGCCATCACGTACATGCCGTACAACTTCAACAACCCGACCATGGGCGCCGTCTTCAAGCAGCTGTACGCCCGGCAGGCCGTCCAGATGTCGATCGACCAGAAGTCGCTGTCGAAGGTCGTCTTCAACGGCACCGCGACCTCGACCTACGGCCCCGTCCCGCAGGCGCAGGAGTCCGACTACGTCTCCGACGTGCAGAAGTCGAACCCGTACCCGTTCAGCACCTCGAAGGCCAAGGACCTGCTCACCAGCCACGGCTGGGAGGAGCAGGGCGGCACGATGGTCTGCACCGACCCGGGCACCTCGGCCAGCCAGTGCGGCGAGGGTGTCAAGCAGGGCACGAAGTTCTCGATGCAGGTGCTGTCGCAGTCCGGTTCGACCGTGACCGACAACATGATGAGCGCGATCCAGTCCTCGCTCGCGAAGACCGGCATCGACTTCACCATCAAGACCGCGCCGGTGTCGAGCGTGCTGTCGCAGACCCCCACCTGCACCTCGGACGAGGCCAGCTGCGACTGGGACCTGTCGTTCTTCGGCACCGCGGGCAGCTGGTACTTCCCGGCCTACCCGACCGGTGAGTCGCTCTTCCAGACCGGCGGTTCGGCGAACTTCGGCAGCTACTCGAACAAGCAGGTCGACGACCTGATCGACGCGACCACCACCTCGACCGACGCCACCGCCGTGCAGGACTACAGCGCAGCGGTCGCGAAGGACCTGCCGGTGATCTGGCTGCCGAGCCCCGACTACCAGATCTCGGTCGTCAAGAAGGGCCTGTCCGGGTTCGACCAGGACTCGCTCGCCAACTTCCACCCGGCCCAGTGGAAGTGGACCAAGTAGGTCGCTGACGCGACCACGGCCTGGAGGCGCGGTGCGGGCACGACCCGCACCGCGCCTCCGCCCCGGCTCACGCAAGAACCGACCATCGGAACCCGCATGACCACAGCTCTCTACCTCACCAGGCGCGTCCTGCAGGCGCTCGCGGTGATCCTCATCGTCACCGTCGTGGTGTTCTGCCTGTTGCACGCGCTGCCCGGCGGCCCCGCCCGCGGCGTGCTCGGCGTCTCCGCGACGCCCACGCAGATCGCCCAGTTCAACCAGGCGCAGGGGCTCGACCAGCCGCTGCCCGTCCAGTACCTGCGGTTCCTCGGTCGTCTGCTCACCGGCGACCTCGGCACCTCGTACACGCTCAACGAGCCGGTCTCGCAGCTCATCGCCGAGCGCCTGCCGAAGACCCTCGTGCTCACCGGCATCTCCGCGGTGCTCGGACTCGTCGTCGCGATCCCGGTCGGCATGCTCCAGGCGGCCCGCCGCAACGGTGCGGTCGACTACGCCGCCACCGCCCTGGCGTTCGTCTTCTACTCGACGCCGGCGTTCTTCCTCGGCCTCGTCCTGATCATCGTGTTCAGCCAGCAGCTGCCGTGGCTGCCGTCCCAGGCACCGAGCGGCAACACCCTGGCCGAGGTGTTCCAGGACCCGGCCGGACTCGTGTTGCCCGTGGTGACCGGAGCGCTGGCGATGATCGCGGTGTTCAGTCGCTACATGCGCGCCTCGACGCTCGAGAACCTGCAGGAGGACTACGTCCGCACCGCCCGTGCCGGCGGCGCCTCGACCGCGACGATCCTGCGGCGGCACGTCTTCCGCAACTCGCTCACCCCGGTCGTGGCGATGCTCGGGTACTACCTGCCGGTGCTGTTCGGCGGCGCCCTGGTGACCGAGCAGCTGTTCAACTACCCCGGCATGGGGCTGCTGTTCTGGAACGCCGCGCAGTCCTCCGACTACCCGACGCTGCTCGGCTGCGTGCTCGTCATCTCCATCGCGACCGTCATCGGCACCCTGCTCGCCGACGTCGCACAGTCCCTCATCGACCCCCGAGTGAAGGCGAGCCGCGCATGACCGCCGTCCAGATGGCCCCCGAAGCCCCGGGCGCCCCCGTCACCGTCGCGGCCACCGGGTTCCGGCTCGCCGCCCGCCGGTTCCGGAGCAACACCCTCGCCGTGATCGGCCTCGCCCTGATCGTCGTCATCGTGCTGTTCTGCTTCGTCGGCCCGTTCCTGTACCCGACCGACCAGACGCACACGATGCTCGAGCAGGCCAACCAGGGCCCGAGCGCCGCGCACTGGCTCGGCACCGACGCCGTCGGCCACGACGTCCTCGGCCGCCTGATGTACGGCGGCAAGGTCTCCCTGATGGTCGGCATCGCCGCCGGGGTCCTGGCCACCGTCGTCGGCACCCTGTGGGGCTCCGTCGCCGGGTACGTCGGCGGCTGGGTCGACGCCCTGATGATGCGCGTCGTCGACGCCGGCATCGCGATCCCGGCGCTGTTCATCCTGCTCGTCATCTCGGCGATCACGAACCCCGGCGTCGGCGGCCTCATCGTCATCCTCGGTCTGGTGTCGTGGCTCGTGCCGTCCCGCCTGATCCGTGCCGAGACCCTGACGCTCAAGAACCGCGACTACGTCCTGACCCTGCGCGCGATCGGCGGCTCGCACGCCCGCGCGATCGGCAAGCACCTGCTGCCGAACTCGGTGTCGACGATCGTCGTCGCGGCGACGTTCCAGGTCGCCGACGCGATCCTGCTGGTCGCCTACGTCTCGTACCTCGGGCTCGGCGTGCAGCCGCCCGCGACGGACTGGGGCGGCATGCTCTCGGCGGGACTCACCGCCGCGTACTCCGGACACTGGTGGCTCATCGTGCCGCCGGGTCTGGCCGTGATCCTGGTCGTCTGCGCGTTCAACGCGGTGGGCGACGGACTGCGGGACGCCTTCGACGTGCGGGGCCGCTGATGACCAACGAACCGATCCTGCGGACGACCGACCTCGGCGTCTCCTTCAGCACCGAGTCCGGCACCGTCGACGCCGTGCGGGGGGTGTCCCTGTCGGTCGCCCCCGGCGAGACCCTCGCCCTGGTCGGCGAGTCCGGCTCCGGCAAGTCGACGGTCGCTCTCGCGGCGATGGGCTTGCTCTCCGGGAACGCGACGGCATCGGGCAGCGCCGTCGTCGCCGGGCACGAGGTCGTCGGGGCAGCCGAGCCCGAACTCCGGGCACTGCGCGGCTCGACCGTCTCGATGGTCTTCCAGGAGCCCGCGACCGCCCTCGACCCGCTCACCCGCGTCGGCGCCCAGATCGCCGAGGTGATCCGGAACCACCGTGACGTCTCCGCGTCCGCCGCCGCGGCCGAGGCCGTCGACCTGCTCCGCCGCGTCGGCATCCCCGACCCCGAGTCGCGCACCCGGTCGTTCCCGTTCCAGCTGTCCGGTGGGCAGCGCCAGCGCGTGGTCATCGCGATGGCGATCGCGAACGCACCGAAGCTGCTCATCGCGGACGAGCCGACCACCGCGCTCGACGTGACCGTCCAGGCCGAGATCCTCGAGCTCCTGCGCGCGCTCGCCGTCGAGACCGGCACCGGTGTGCTGCTGGTCACGCACAACATGGGCGTCGTGGCGGACTTCGCCGACCGGGTCGCGGTCATGCTCCAGGGCGAGATCGTCGAGACCGGCGGGGTCGAGGACGTCCTGCTCCGCCCGGAGCACGAGTACACCAAGCGGCTCCTCGCCGCGGTGCCGCGGCTCGAGACGCCGGCGTCGGCATCCGACGCCGCCGAGTCGGCGAGACGCCTCCAGATCCGGGGGCGTGACGCGGAGACGCCGGCGTCTTCCGAGCTGGGTGCGTCGGGTGCGGCGGACGGGAGGCCCGGTGCGGCCCCGGTGGTCGACCTGCGGGACGTCTCGGTGACGTTCGGGCGCGGGGCGCGCGCCGTCCACGCGCTCGCCGGCATCGACATCACGGTGCACGCCGGTGAGACCGTCGGTCTGGTCGGCGAGTCCGGTTCGGGCAAGTCGACCGCGGCCCGGGTGGCGCTCGGTCTGATCAAGCCGACGTCCGGCACGGTGTCGCTGTTCGGGCAGGACCTGCGGACGGCCAAGGGGCGCGACCGCCGTGCCCTCCGGTCCGGCATCGGCGTGGTGCTGCAGGACCCGGTGGCGTCCCTCGACGCCCGGATGTCCGTGGCCGAGTGCATCGCGGAGCCCCTGGCCGTGCACCGTCGCGGGATGTCCTCGGCCGACCGGCGTCGCCGCATCGACGAGGTGCTCGACGCCGTCCGGCTGCCGCGGACCCTGGCCTCCCGGGCCCCGCGTGAGCTCTCCGGTGGGCAGCGCCAGCGGGTCTCCCTGGCCCGGGCGCTGGTGCTCGAGCCGCGGCTGCTCGTCGCCGACGAACCGACCTCGGCGCTCGACGTCAGCGTGCAGGAGACCGTGCTCGAGGTGCTCGGCGAGCTGCAGGACGACCTCGGGTTCGCGTGCCTGTTCGTCTCGCACGACCTGGCCGTCGTGCAGCACTTCGCCGAGCGTGTCGTGGTGATGCGCCAGGGCGTCGTCGAGGAGCAGGGCACCACCGGCACCACGCTCCTGCACCCCACCACCGACTACACCCGACGCCTGCTCGCCGCGGTGCCGGTGCCCGACCCCGTGCTGCAACGACAGCGCCGGGCCGCGCGCCTCGCCTCGCTCGCGGCGGTGACCGCGTGAGCCGGGTCCTGGCCGGGGTCGACATCGGCGGGACGAACACCAAGGTCGTCCTGACCACGCACGACCTCGAGGTCATCGACCGGGTCGACCTGCCGACGCCCGCCCACGCGGGCGGGGCGGCGATCGTGACGGCCGCCCTCGGGGCGGTGACGGGTCTGCTCGAGACGCACCGGGCCTCCCTTGCGGGTGTCGGGGTGGGCGCGGCCGGTGTCGTCGACCGGGCCACGGGGACCGTGCTGGTCACCGGCAACTCGTTCACCGGCTGGGCCGGGTACGGCGTGACGCGGGCCGTCACCGACGCGCTCGGCGTGCCCGCGACCCTGGACAACGACGTGAACGCGTTCCTGCTCGGCGAGATCGCGACCGGCGCGGTGGTGGGGGAGTCCGACGTGCTCGGCATGACCCTCGGCACCGGGGTCGGCGGCGCCCTCGTGCTCGACGGACGGCTCTTCGCCGGCCCGCGCGGCGCCGCCGGCGAGATCGGCCACGTCCCCGGGTTCGGCGACGCCCGCTGCACCTGCGGGCAGACCGGGCACCTGGAGACCATCGCGGGCGCCCGCGGCATCGCCGACCGCTACGCCGAGCGCTCCGGGCGCACGCTCTCGGCACGGGACGTCGCCGTCGCAGCGCGCGGCGGCGACGCCGACGCGGCCGCCGTCTTCGCCACCGCGGGATGGGGTCTCGCCCGTGCCGCGCTGCTGACCGCGGGGATCCTCGACGTCACCACCGTCCTGATCGGCGGCGGCATCGCACGGTCGTGGGACCTGCTCCACCCCGCCATCTCGGCGGCGATCGACGCGGAACCGCCCGTCAGCGGGGCGACGATCCGGCTCGCACAGTCGACGCTCGGGGCCGATGCCGTGGCCCTCGGGGCAGCGGCGCAGGTGCGGGCCCGGGTGCTGGAGCCGGAGACCGCGTAGCGGGGGAAGGCCGGGTCAGGGCACCCAGACGACGATGCCGCGCAGGTCGTGCAGCACCGCGGCGAGGCCGGCGCGCAGCCCGCGAGCGGCACGGTCCTCGGTGAAGGTGCCGGGGTCGTAGTGGCTCGACGGACCGAGGCCCTCGCCACGGAACCCGCCGCCCGTCCAGTCCGCCGCCGTGACGTTCGACGTCGGCTCCGCGATCTCGGCACCGACGACCAGGAACTGCTGGTGGAGCGCGGTCGGCGAGACGGCCGCGAGCGGGTCGACCATGTGGTTGCCGACGGTGATGACGAGGTCGGGCTCGGCGTCGACGGCGCGCAGGACCGCGGCGATCCGGTCGTCGGCGTCCGTCGCCGAGACCGGGGTGACGGTGACGTCCTCGTCCGACGCCCACGAGTCGACGGCGTCGAGCAGGGTCCGGGTCGGGGCGTCCGCGGCGTCCCCCGCGTCGGAGAGCAGCACGACGTCGTAGCCCGCGGGAGCGTGCACGCCGGACCACGAACCCGGTTCGGGGTGGATGGTGGCCTCGGGTGCCGGCGGCTGGTCGGGATCGGAGAACCCGGTGCCCAGGACGCCGGCGGACGCGTGCGCCGAGGCGTTCGCCGTCGGGCCGGTGCCGGTGCCGGTGCCGCCAGTGGTGCCGTCCGACGCCCGGGAGCAGCCGGCCAGCAGGGTGGCGCCGGCCGCGGCGAGGGCGACGGCGGTCAACAGGGAGGTCGTCCGGGTGGCGGGGCGGATCACGGCACCATGCAAGCACGCCCGACGGCCGCTCCGGGCCGGTCGGGGGACCTGTCCAACACCCGTCCCGTTGCTGGTCACCGGTTGTTCACCTTCCGGTCGTCTGTGAGCCGGATCGTCTGCGCGTGCCCTCCGGAACCACCGCCGCGCTCCTGCGCGCCCGCCCCGTCCACTCGTCTTCCCCGACCGCGCTGGCCGCACGGGTCGCCGGCGCGCTCGTGCTGCTCGGGGTGGTCGTGATCAGCGTGCTCGGAGGAGCCGCACCGGCGTCGGCGCACGGCTTCAGCTCGGTCGTGTACGCCGACGTGACGTCCACGAAGCCGACGGTCGTGCGGGCGGAGCTCGGGCTCGAGTACGACCTGATGCTCGTCTCGGTGGCCACGAGCGAGCACGACGACGCGCTGCACGAGCAGGGGCAGCGCGCCTGGGACGACGGGGACTTCCCGGGGATGGTGACGGCCGCCGAGGCGCACACCGACGCGATCGGGGAGTACGTGTTCGACCGGTTCACGGTGACCGGAGCCGGTGGGCGGGCCTGCACGGGCACCCTCGACCCCACGGTCACGGTCGACCTGCGGGACGAGGTGCCGTACGCCCACGTCACCGCCGACTTCACCTGCCCGGAGGCGTCCGAGACGCAGTCGGGACACGTGGTGTCGTCGACGCTGTTCCCCGACGACGAGTCCTTCGTCCGCGACACCAAGACGATCGTCACGTACGACGTCGACGACCGCGCGGGATCGGCCACCCTCGACGCCTCGCAGCGCACGTTCTCCACCGAACAGTCGGCGGGGGAGCGCTTCTGGGAGTTCTTCCGCCTGGGCGCCGAACACCTGCTGACCGGCATCGACCACATCCTGTTCCTCGTCGCGCTCATCGCCGGGTCGCGTCGCCTGCGCGAGGTCGTCTACACGGCGTCCGCGTTCACGATCGCGCACTCGATCACGTTCATCCTCGCCGCGCTCGGTGTGGTCAGCCCACCCGCGATCGTCGTCGAGCCGCTCATCGCCCTGTCGATCGCCGCGGTCGCCGGCTGGTACCTGTGGCGGCTCTGGCGACGCCGGTCGCGGGCCGACGAACTGGTGGTCGGCGAACACGGACACTTCTCGCTCGACCGCGCCGGCTGGACCCGGCTGGCCGTCGTCTTCGCCTTCGGACTCATCCACGGGCTCGGGTTCGCCGGTGCCCTGGGCATCCACGAGGCGTTCTCGTGGCAGCTGCTCGTCTCGCTCCTCGTCTTCAACGTCGGCATCGAGGCCGTGCAGCTCGCGATCATCGTCATCGTGTTCCCGCCGCTCTCGCTGCTGCGGCGGAAGGCGCACCGGGTGTCGCTCTGGGTGACGGGCGCGGTGACCGCCGGGGTCTTCGTGATGGGGATGATCTGGTTCGTCGAGCGGCTGGCCGCGGGCTGACCGGGCCCGTCGTCCCGGGGGCGTTCGACGTCCGTTCCTGAACAACGATGAACCGTCACTCAGCGTTTACCAAGACGTTTTGCAGGGCGTGCAGAGTCTTCCGTGCTGCACCATCCCACGTCTGAGAAACGGACCCACATGAGTCTCCTGTCCGGCGCCACTACCCGGCGCAGAACCACCACCCTCCGCGTCTGCGGAGCCGTCCTCGGGGCCGCGCTCATCGCCGGTGCCTCGATGGTCGGCACGAACGCCGCCACCGCGGCGACGAACACCCCCACCACCAACATCTCCACCGGTGGCCCGATCCACATCCTGCTCGGCGTCGGCGCGACCGAGAGCCAGCGCATCGCCTCGTGGTACTTCCCCACGAACGTCGCGCAGTCCGTCGAGATCCAGAAGACCGCGTCCATGACGGACGGGGTCTTCACCGACGCCAAGAAGACGATCGACGCCTCGGAGGCCATGAACACCGCCGCCGACACGAGCGCGACCGACTCGAACACCAAGGGCATCGCGGGCATCGCCGCCCAGTCGGGCTACATCAACGCCCACGCGGCGATCTCGGACCTCGAGCCGAACACCTCGTACACGTACCACGTCGGTGCGGCGGACGGCTCGGCCTGGTCCGCGTCGTACACCTTCACCACGAAGAGCTTCTCCGGCGACTTCGACTTCCTGTTCTTCGGTGACCCGCAGATCGGTTCGTCCGGCTTCACCGACGACGACGGCGCCGGCTGGGCGGACACGCTCGACTACGCCACGTCGACCGAGCCGGACGCCGAGCTCCTGGTCTCCGGTGGCGACCAGGTCGAGCACGCCAACAACGAGTACGAGTGGGGCGCGTTCGCGGACAGCAGCGACGTGCTGAAGCGCTACCCGTGGGCCTCGACCATCGGCAACCACGACGTCGGCGGCAAGGCCTACGAGCAGCACAACCAGGTGCCGAACTCCCTCAAGGTGCCGGACTTCTACCCGGGCGGCAACACGACCGCGAACTCGGGTGGCGACTACTGGTACATGTACAAGGGCGTCCTGTTCATCGACATCAACTCGAACGCCTACGCGGCCGGTTCGGACGCTGCCCACGTGAACTACGTGCGCGACGTCATCAACCGCTACGGCGACGACGCGAAGTGGACCACGCTGGTCTACCACCACTCGATCTACTCGCCGGCCGACCACGCGAACGACAAGGACAACCAGCAGCGCCGGTTCGACTTCACGCGTTCGTTCTCGGACATGGGTGTCGACCTCGTCCTGCAGGGCCACGACCACTCCTACTCGCGCAGCTACGCGATCAAGAACGGCAAGAAGGCCAACGTCAACGAGCAGCCCGCTGCTCCCGAGGTCTTCTCCGGCCCCGGCGGCGTCATCTACATGACGGCGAACTCGGCCTCGGGCTCGAAGTACTACGACCTCACCACCCCGGACGCCACCCAGGGCTACGGCGCGGACCCGCTCGACCCCAAGGGTGAGCGGCACTTCGCCAACTCGGTCGAGAACCAGGAGCACGTCCGCACCTTCGTGAAGGTCTCGGTCACCGACGACAAGCTCGCCGTCGAGAACATCCGCGCCAGCGACTGCACGACGCTCAACTCGGCGGTGCAGCACGGCAAGGTGGACAGCTGCGGTGTGACCCTCCAGCCGACGGCCACGGCCGACCCGGCTGCGATCGGTTCGACGGTCGACAAGTTCAACCTGCACGCCACGCTGCCGACGACGACCACCACGCTCACCGCGTCGGCCGCCGAGCAGACCTACGGCACCGCCAAGCCGGCCACGGTCACCGCGACCATCGCCGGTGGCATCGGCACCCAGCAGGGCACGGTGACGTTCAAGGACGGCAGCAAGGTCCTCGGCACCGCCCCGGTCAAGGACGGCGCGGCCAGCATGACGCTGCCGAGCACGCTCGCCATCGGGAAGCACTCGGTGACGGCCTCGTTCGTCAACGCGGACCCGGTCTACTCGGGAACGAACTCGAAGACCGCGAAGGCCATGACGGTCTCCGTCGAGAAGGCCCCGTCGCGCACCGCCGTCAAGTACAGCGGTGGCAAGGCGACCGTCCAGGTGAAGGCCACCGGCTTCAGCGTCGACGGCACCGCCCGGATCTACCAGGGCTCGAAGCGCCTCGCCACCGTCACGGTGCAGGACGGCGTGGTCACGTCGAAGCTCCCGCTGAAGAAGGGCGCTCACAACCTGCACGCCGTCTTCGCCGGGACCTCGGAGCTCACCACGAGCACCAGCCCGACCATCACGGTCGTCGTCAAGTAACACCCGGTACCAGCGAGGGCCCCGCGATCTCGATCGCGGGGCCCTTCGCCGTGTGGCACGGGGGGGGTGGGCGACCTGCCCAACCCGAGGACAGGCGCCGCACCGGCTGACGGGAGACCCGAACTCCCTACCCGGCCGCCGCTGGTGCGAGCGACCGGTCAACCTGTGGTGATCATGCGCTCGCGTCCCCCGATCCGGCTGGGATCCGGGCCGATTGTCAGGCTTCGACCGGATGTGCAGACATTCCTAGGTCCTGGCTGTGGAGAAGCGCATACTTCGAGTCTCCGAGAATGCGCGCTCGTCGCCGACGTCACCCCGCCTCTCCCAGCAGGAAGAGACGGCCATGCACGCTCTCCACCGCCGACGGGGCTCCCTCCTCGTCGTCTCGGCCGCGGCCGTCGCAGCGTTGATCACCCTCGGCACCGCCGGCGGAGCATCAGCCGCCACGGTCATCGACGGTCCCGTCAACCTCGGCACCGCATCGACCTACGGCGTCCTCGGCGCCAGTGCGGTCACGAACACCGGCCCCTCCGTGGTCAACGGCGACCTCGGCTTGTCGCCGGGCACCTCGATCACGGGCTTCGGCGGTGCACCGAACGGCGTCGTCAACGGAACCACGCACCAGACCGACGCCGCAGCCGCACAGGCCCAGCGCGACACCACCACCGCGTACAACGTCGCCGCGTCGCTCTCCCCGACCCAGACCGGTCTGACCGAGCTGAACGGTCTCTCGCTCTCGCCGGGTGTGTACTCCGGTGGCGCGCTCGCCCTGGCGAACAACGGCGCACTGACCCTTGCCGGCAGCGCGGACTCCGTGTGGGTGTTCCAGGCCGCGTCGACCCTGACCATCGGGTCCGCCAGCCGGATCACGATCACCGGTGGCGCCAGCTCGTGCAACGTCTTCTGGCAGGTCGGCAGCTCGGCCACCGTCGGCACCGGCGCGCAGTTCCAGGGCACCGTCCTGGCACAGCGGTCCGTGACCGCCACCACCGGCGCGACCGTGCAGGGCCGACTGCTGGCCCGCACCGGCGCGGTGACCCTCGACACCAACACGATCACCGCCTCGAACGGTTGCCCCGCCCCGGGCACCCCGTCCGAGTCGCCGACCATCACCTCGGGCACCCCGTCCGACGGCACCGTGGACGTGCCCTACTCGTCCACCGTCACCGCGACCGGCACCCCGAACCCGACCTTCACCGCCACGGGCCTGCCCGACGGCCTGACGATCAACAGCACCACGGGCGTCATCTCGGGTACCCCGACCACCCCGGGTACCTCGACCGTGACGATCACCGCGTCCAACGGCACCAGCCCGGACGACACCCAGACGGTCACCATCACGGTCCGTGCCCCGGCACCGGTGCCCACCGCGACACCCAGCCCGACCGCTCCGGCCGTGGTGCCCACCGACACCCCGACCGGCCCCGCGGGCGCCGGCGGTGGCGGCGGAACCGACCAGCCCACCGGTCAGCTCGCCTTCACCGGATCGGACCCGACCATCCCGCTGAGCATCGCCGCAGCCCTGCTCGCCGCTGGAGCCACGCTCATGGTCCTGCTGCGTCGCCGCCGCCGCACCGTCGGCCGCATCTGATCCACCCGCACCACCGACGGCCCCGCGACCCTGGTCGCGGGGCCGTCTGCGTGCCGTCGCCGGACTCGCGAACGGTCCACGTGCCCGACCGCGCGGGGGCATGCCGACCGACGGCGTCGTCGACGACGTGCCACGGGCCTCCCGGCTCGTCGAGGACGACCCGGTCGTCGCACCCGTGAGGACCCTCAGGTACTGAGCCGTCACGTCATCCTCCAGGACGATCCGGTGCCAACAGCTGTCTCCCTACTGTTGGCGACGGAGCGTGCGGTGGCGCATGCCCGTCGCACCAGGGGAGATCCGACGTGAACCGTTCGCCGAGACGCCGTTCCACCATCGCGCTGCAGATCGCGTGTTCGACACTCATCGCCGGGGCGCTCGCCGTCTCCGGCACGATCGCGGCACTGCCCGCGACCGCAGCACCGGGCGACGGGCCCACCGCCGCGACGGGGACGACCACGATCACGACCCCGGGCACGCCCGTCGCGCAGGGCGACGACTGGACCGTGACGCCCACCGACGGCGGGTACACCGTCGTCCTGACCCTCGCCGAGCCCCTGCCGATCCGCGCAGCGGCACCGGTCCTGCTGGTCGACGGCACGGACATCGGCGTGGCGCAGACGAGCCTCGACCAGCGGCAGCTGACGGTCACCACGACCGACCCCACGGTCGCCGACGCCCGCAGCGTCGAACTCGGATGGTCGGGTGCGACCGACCTGCAGGGCAACCGCCAGTCGGCGACCGCACCGCAGACGGTGGCGCCGCGCGAGGCCCCGGCACCCCTGACCGACGACCCCGCTGCAGCGGGCCAGTACGCGGTCACCCGGGCCGACTACGACCTGGGCAACGAGGCCGAGACGATCAAGGGCTTCGGCCGCAAGGGCGAGATGCGTGCCGCGGTCTTCGTCCCGGAGGACGCCCCGGGCAAGCGCCCCGTCGTCGTGTTCCTGCACGGCCGCCACGAGGCCTGCGTCGGCGGCACCGAGAACCCCAGGGCGTGGCCGTGCGGGAAGGGCCAGACGGACATCCCGAGCTACCTCGGCTACAACGCCGCGGCGACCGCGCTCGCCAGCCACGGCAACGTCGTCGTGTCGATCTCCGCGAACGCGATCAACGCCCTCGACGGCAGCTACTCGGACGACGGCGGAGCGGTGGCCCGCGGCCAGCTCGTCCTCGACCACCTCAGCCTGCTCCAGCGCGCCGACGCCGGGCAGGAACCCCGCCTGTCACCGCTGCTGACCGGCAAGCTCGACCTGCAGCACGTCGGGCTGATGGGGCACTCGCGCGGCGGTGACGGCGTGGTCCGAGCGGCCCTGCTCAACATGCAGCGCACCAGCCCCTTCGGCATCCGTGCCGTCCTGCCCCTGGCGCCGACCGACTTCGGGCGCATGACCCTGCCGGACACGAACACGGCGGTGGTGCTGCCGTACTGCGACGGTGACGTGTCCGACCTGCAGGGCCAGCACTTCTACGACGACTCCCGCACGGCCTTCGGGGACGACGTGCTGCGCTCCTCGGTCCTGGTGATGGGCGCGAACCACAACTTCTTCAACACGACGTGGACCCCGGGCAAGTACGCGAAGGCGTCGTCGGACGACTGGTACGACGAGTCCGACGCGGTCTGCGGCGCGAAGGCGAAGCACACCACCCGACTGTCGTCCGACCAGCAGTACGCCGTCGGCACGAGCCTGATCAGCGGGTTCTTCCGCCTGACGCTCGACGGTGAGCAGCAGTTCCTGCCGATGTTCGACGGCACCGACCGGCAGCCCGCCGCCCTGGGCGCGGCAGACATCCGGGTGACGGCCTCGCAGCCCGGCGCGAGCCGACGCGACCTGGCCCTGTTCGACACGACGAACCCGGCGATCACCACCACCGGTGCCCTGACGGCGAAGACCTGCGCGAGCACCGACAACCTGCCCGCGAAGCAGACCCTGCCGGCGTGCGTCTCGATCACGTCGAACGCCCCGGACTACACGCCCGCGTTCCTGGCCTCCTCGGTGCCGGCGACCCCGGCCCTGCACGTCACGCCCACCAAGGCGGCGACCGGCGGACAGGTGCACGTCCCGGTGGCCCCGACGGCCGGTGACTTCACCGGGTTCCAGGCGCTGTCGCTCCGGCTCACCCCGGACGACACGGCGACGACGAACGCCGACGTCTCGATCAGCCTCCGCGACGCCACCGGTGCCGTGGCGACCCGACGCGTGTCGGACACCAGCCGTGCCGGTCAGCTGCTCCCCGGCACCCGGACAGCGCCGCGCAAGACGATCCTGCAGCAGGCACGCATCCCGCTCAACACCTTCACCGGCATCGACCTGGCGTCGGTGCGCGAGGTGACGATCGACGTCCCGCAGAAGAACAGCGGGATGCTGCTGAGCGACCTCTCGCTCCTGCCCGCAGCGACCCTCGGTACCCCGGTGGTCACGAACCGTCCCACCGCCCGCATCGCCGACCGCTTCGTCGACGAGGGGCGCACCCGCACGGTCGTCCGGGCAGCGGTCGTGCTCTCGCGGCCGGCCGAACAGGCGACGACGGTCTCCTTCGACCTCGACCAGGCGTCGGACAACCGCATCCGTCCGGCGATGCAGGCCGTCACGTTCCAGCCGGGCGAGGTCTGCCGCGCGGTCGCCGTGTCGGTGAACGGCGACCGCACCCCGTCGTTCTCGCGGACGGCGGACTACCCGATGACGCTCAGCAACACCCAGGGCGGCTCGGTGATCGGCGACTCGATCGGCACCATGCGCATCCGCGAGGACGACGGCGTGCGCGCCGTGAACGGACGCGTGACCGCATCCGCTCCGGCGGTCGGTACCCCGGGCGACGCGTGTGCCGAGGCCCAGGCGACGAGCACCCCGATCGCGGTGACGCCGGCGAGCAGCCGGAAGGGTGCCAAGGTCGCGATCTCGGCGACGGGCTTCCGCGCCGGCGAGTCGGTCACCGTCAGCATCGACGGCGGCCGGGCCACCCGCACGACGGCCAACGCCGCCGGCAAGGTCCGCCTGAAGGTCACGAAGACCGTGGCGGCGCTGGCACCGGGCACGCACGTGGTGCACGCCCGTGGCTACGGCTCGGACCAGCGGGCTCGGGGCACCTTCACGACGACGAAGTAGCCGTGCACGGTCCGGCACCGGTCATCGCGCGCGCCACCACGGCTGACGCGCGCGAGATCGGTGCGTTCCAGGCGCGCTGCTGGGAGCAGACGTACCGCGGGGTGGTGCCGGACGCCTTCCTCGACGGAACGGCTGGTGCCGACCGCGCCGCGCGCTGGGCGGAGCGGATCCGGACACGCACCCGCGGGGTGCTCACCGCGCGGGCCGACGACGGGACCCTGCTCGGCGTCGCGAGCACCGAGCGCCGAGCGGACCCGGCCGGCGGGCTCCCCGAGCTCCAACTCGTCACCCTGTACGTCGACCGGGGTGCGCACGGCACCGGTGTCGCCGCCCTGCTCCTCGACGCGGCCATCGGCGACGAGGACGCACACCTGCTCGTCTTCGCGGCGAACACCCGTGCGCGCCGGTTCTACGCCAAGCACGGCTTCGTGCCGGAGGGTCCGCGACTGACCGACCCCGGGACGGGGCTCGACGAGGAACGGTGGGTCCGGAGGCGGCCCGTGTGAACCCTCAGGGCGCTCAGGACGCTCCGGCGGCCACGAGGTCGGCGAGCGGGACGTCGTCGCGTGCCACGTCGGCGGCGACCTGGCTCAGGGACCGCTGGGTGGCACGTGCGTAGCGACGGATCATGCCGAACGCCTGCTCGACGTCGACCCCTGCCGCACGTGCGAGGTACCCCTTGGCCTGCTCGATGGCGACCCGGCTGTCGAGGGCACGCTGGAGCTGCTCCGCGGTGAGGGTCGCGTGCTCGAGGGTCCGTTGCTGCAACAGGCTGATCGTCGCGACGTCGGCGAGGGCCTGGGCGGCCCGGGCATCGGCTCCGTTCAGCGCCCCTTCCGTCTCGCGGAACAGGTTCAACGACCCGACGGTGGTGTCCCGCAGCCGGAGCGGGATGGCGTGGACGCCCGCGTAGCCACGCGCCCGCGACGCCTCGGCGAACCGTGGCCAGTGCTGCCGCAGGTCGTCGGCGTTCTCCGACGTCACCAACCGGCCGGTGGTCACGGCGGTGATGCAGGGCCCCTCGCCGGCGTTGAGCTGGAGCAGGCCGATGAAGCTGCTGCGCTCGCTCGTCGAGGCGACGACCCGCAGCTCGTCGTGCTTGTCGAGCAGGTGGATGGCGCCCGCGGCGGCGTCGAACAGCTCGACGGCCCGGTCGACCAGCGTCTGCAGCACGTCGACCACGTCGTAGTCCGCCACCAGAGAGTCGGTGAGGGTCACGAACGTCTCGACCAGTCGTGCTTCGCGTACCTCGGTCATGTGGGGAACGGTCCTTCCGTCGAGCAGGCGGGACAACCGTAGTCGAGCGGCGGACACGCGGACCTGTGGCTTGCACCCGGGAGCGTGACGGCTCTAGCGTTGGACCAGCAGCCCCAGACCCCGGCCGCCGGAACGTTCTTCCATTCCGATGACGACCAGGGAACCCATGACCACGCAGCACGCCGGTACCAGCCCGCAGCGGGAGACCAGCTCGAAACCCCTCTCCAGCGGCTTCCGGAAGACCGGTTCCCCGGCCGGACCACGGACCGGTGGCACCTCGTCGTACTCCGCGCTGCTGGCACAGGTGAAGGAAGCCGGGCTGCTCCGTCGCCGTCGGGGCTTCTACTGGGCGCTGTTCACCGCACTCGTCGTCGCCACGGCCGCGTGCTGGGTCGTCTTCGCGTTCCTGGGTGACTCGTGGTTCCAGCTGATCGTGGCCGGTGCGCTGGGGGTGCTGTTCACGCAGTTCGCGTTCCTGTCGCACGAGGCTGCGCACCGTCAGGTGTTCGAGTCCCAGAAGTGGAACGACCGCGCGGGCCGCTGGCTCGGCACGTTCCTGGTGGGGCTGAGCTACTCGTGGTGGATGAACAAGCACACCCGGCACCACGGCAACCCGAACACCGTCGGCAAGGACCCGGACATCGCCCCCGACGCGATCCGCTTCCTGCCCGAGGACGCAGCGGCCGTCAAGAACGGGCCGCTCCGGGTGTTCGTGCAGAACCAGGGCTGGTTGTTCTTCCCGCTGCTCACGCTCGAGGGCATCAACCTGCACCGGGCCGCCGTCATGTCGGTGCTCCGCGGGACGGGCGGGCGCAGCGATGTCCGGGGGCGCGTCCTCGAGGGCATCCTGCTGGTGGCGCGGTTCGCGATCTACCTGACGGTGGTGTTCTGGTTCCTGCCGTTCGGGATGGCGTGCGCGTTCCTCGGGGTGCAGCTGGCCGTGTTCGGCGTGATGATGGGTGCTTCGTTCGCCCCGAACCACAAGGGCATGCCGACCATCGCCCACGACGCGAAGGTCGACTTCTTCTCCCGCCAGGTGCGGACCTCGCGCAACATCCGTGGTGGCTGGTGGGTGTCGTTCCTGATGGGTGGGCTGAACTACCAGGTCGAGCACCACCTGTTCCCGTCGATGCCGCGTCCGGCATTGAAGCAGGCCCGCCTGCTGGTGCGGGACCACTGCGACACCCTCGACGTGCCCTACACGGAGACCACGTTGCTGCGTTCGTACGGCATCGTCGTCCGGTACCTCAACCGCGTCGGCCTCGCCGCCCGCGACCCCTTCGTCTGCCCCATGGTGACCGAGCTCCGGATCCACTGACACGGCCACCCCGCCCCGCCCGACGCCCACCCCGCCCGACCCCGACCCGCACGCACCACACCCCACCGAAGGAACCACCACCGTGAAGACCGTCATCGTCCTCGTCGTCATCTGGGCCGTCCTGTCCATCGTCGGCTTCGCCCTGAAGGGCCTGCTCTGGCTCGGCATCATCGGCATCGTCCTGCTGCTCGGCACGATCGTCTTCGGCGCCGTCCGCCGCAGCGGCAACAAGGCTCGCAACGCCGGCCGGACCAACTAGTCCGCCACTGGCGAAGCGCACCACCAGCAGGAACCCCCGCACCGACCGCATGCCGACGCCCCCGAACGAACCCGGCCCGCTGCGCGCCGCCGTGGTCGTGAACCCGACCAAGATCGACGCGGCCCGGCTCCGGGCCGTGCTCCGCACCGAGGAGCGCGCGCACGGATGGGACGAGTCGCTCTGGCTCACCACCAGCGCCGACGACGACGGACGCGCGGCCGCCAGGGCGGCGTGCGCGGCACACCCGAGCGTCGTCCTGGTCGCCGGCGGCGACGGCACGCTCCGGATCGTCGCCGAGGAGCTCCGCGGCACCGGGATCCCGGTGGCGCTCCTCCCGAGCGGCACCGGCAACCTCTTCGCGCGCAACCTCGGCCTGCCCCTCAGCGACCTCCAGCGGTCCGTCCGTGCGGGTTTCACCGGGGTCGACCGCCCGATCGACGTCGGACTGGCCGACCTGACCGACCCGGCCGGCGTCACCACGTCCCACGCGTTCCTGGTGATGACCGGCATCGGCCTCGACGCGAGCATGGCGGCGGACACGAACGCCTGGGTCAAGAAGCGCCTGGGGTGGGTGGCCTACTCGGACCCCATCGCCCGGTCCGTCATCGGCAACCGGCAGATCCCGGTGCACTACGGGATCGACGACGCCCCGCTCCGCAGCATGAGCGCGCACACGATCATCGTCGGGAACTGCGGCACGCTGACCGCCGGCATCCTGCTGCTGCCCGCGGCGCGACCGGACGACGGGGTCCTCGACGCCGTGGCGTTCCGGCCCGCCGGGTGGTTCGGGTGGACGAAGGTCGGGTACGCCCTGACGCTCAACCGGTTCTTCTCGCGCACCCGGTTCGGGCGGCTCCTGGCCCGGGTCCTGCCGACGTCACGTGCGCTCCGGTACACCCGGGCGCGGACGCTCCGGCTGACCGTCGACACCCCCGAGCGCGTGCAGCTCGACGGCGATGCGTTCGGCGAGGTGGTCGCGGCGACGCTCACCACCGACCACCACGGCCTGGTGCTGCGGACGGAGCCGGACGGGCCGCGGACCCGACGGGCCTAGCCGGTGCTGCCGAGGTCGGCGCCCCGGTGCACGACGTCCTCGGCCAGCGCGCGGAGGCTGCGGCCGGCGTCGGCCGCAGCACGTCGCAGCAGCTGGAACGCCTCGTCCATCCGGATGCCCCGCCGGTAGGCGAGCGCACCCTTCGCCTGCTCGACGAGCACCCGCGCCCCGAGGGCGTCCTCGACCCGGTCCTCGATCGTGACGGGGCCACCACGGTCCCGCTGGCGCACGAGGGCAGCCGAAGCGGCGTCGGCGAGCAGTTGGATCAGCACGACGTCCTCGTCGCTGTGCCCGCGGGTGTGGTCGGCGAAGACGCACAGCGAGCCGATCGTCCGGTCCCGCAACCGGATCGGCTCGGCGAACGTGCCCTGCAGCCCACGGTCACGCATCGTCGTCACGAATGCCGGCCACTCCGACTCGTGCGTCGACACGTCGGCCACGTCGACGGTCGTGCCGGTCCGGTAGCAGTCGAGGCACGAGCCCTCGTCCGTCCCGAGCTGGGCTTCTTCGGCCTCGCTGCTGCGCTCACTCGTCGAGGCCAGGACCTGCAGAGTGCCGGTCCGGTCCGCGATGACGATGCCTGCCTCGATCGCCGAGGTCGCCTCGACGCACGCGGCGATGACGCGGTCCACGGCGTCGAGCACGTCGAGACCCGGTTCCAAGACCCGCGCGACCCGGTCCGGGAAGGCGGTCTCGTCACTCGTCGTCATGCACCCGACGCTACGACGAGACCGTTGGCGCACCGCCCAGCCAGTTCGCGTACCGGACGACCGGTACCGGCCTGCGAGGACACGATCGACGCCCGCGTCCGTCGAAGTGCGGACTGGTGCGAACCCTGAGCAAGGGGCAAGGATGGCGCATCAGTTGCACAACGCAACTGGTAGGTGCTTCACCGACAGAGGAGTCGTCATGAAGAAGTCCATCGCAGCCGCGTTCGCCGCGGTCGCCGTCATCACCGCCGGCGTGTTCGCCGCTTCGCCCGCGTCCGCGCTGCCCGTCAGCACGAAGGTCGTCGGCGGCGAGAAGGCCCCCACCACCTCGTGGGCCGTGCAGCTCGAAGCATCCGGCGGCTCCATCCCCTCGGGGTACGTCAGCAACTGCACCGGCGAGCAGCTCAACGCCTCGTGGGTCCTCACCGCCCGGCACTGCATCGACGGGATCGGCGCGATGCGGGTCTACCACTCCAACTCCACCGTCAACCGCGGCACGGCCGTCTCGGTCGACCGCATCAGCACCTCGCCCGCCGGAGACATCGCGCTCGTGCACCTGCGGACCGCCTACCCGCTGTCCACCTACGCACCCCTCGACCTCACCGCGACCGCCAAGTCGAGCGGCACCGGCACCATCCAGGGCTACGGCCTGCGGGCCAACGCCACCCAGTCCGACGGCCTGTACCAGGCCACCGTCTCGCTCACCGGCGCGAGCACCGACGCCTTCAGCGGTCGGGCCCAGCACCTCACCGGCGTGACCGGTGCCTCGAACCACGGCGACTCGGGCGGCCCGCTGCTCGTCAACGGCAAGGTCGTCGCCGTCTGCTCCACCGGCGACAGCGCCGACCCCGGCGCCAACACCAAGGCCGGCTCCAACTACGCCCTGCTGTCGCAGGCCTCGTCCTGGATCAAGACCACGGCCGGCGTCTGAACCAGCTGACCCACTGGAGGCGCGGTGCCAGCTGGCACCGCGCCTCCAGTGGCGTCCACACCCGTCTTCAGGGCGCGGGGTCGCCAGCGCCCGCCAGCTGCCAGCTGAGCGCCCGTCCGGGGCACGACGACGACAGTGGGGCCATGAGCCAGTACGAGAAGCGCGATCCGAACACCCTCTACCCGGCACCGCCGTACCCGAAGCAGGAACAGTCGCTGCCGGGCGCCGCGTGGAAGATGGAACCGAAGCCCGACCACGGCGAGGACAGCTACGTCGGGCTCGGCCGCCTGAAGGGGTACCGCGGCATCGTCACCGGTGCCGACTCCGGTATCGGCCGTGCCGCCGCCATCGCCCTGTCACGCGAAGGCGCGGACCTGGTGCTCTCCTACCTGCCGGATGAGCAGGAGGACGCGGAACAGGTCCGCGACCTGCTCGAGTCCGAGGGCCGTCGGGCCGTGCTGTTCCCCGGGGACATCTCCGACGAGCAGTACTGCACGGACCTGGTGCAGAAGGGCGTCGACGAGTTCGGCGGCCTCGACACCCTGGTGATGGTCGCGGGCCGCATGGAGAGCAACGACGACATCCTCACGCTCGACACCTCGATGTTCGACTCCACCTTCAAGACCAACATCTACTCGCTGTTCTGGCTGACCAAGGCCGCGGTTCCCCACCTGGAGCCCGGGTCGACCATCGTGACGACCGGTTCGATCCAGGCGTCCACGCCGTCCCCGGACAAGATCGACTACGCGGTGTCGAAGGGTGCGATCAAGCTCTTCACCGAGGCCGTCGCGCAGCAGCTCGCGCCGAAGGGCATCCGGGTCAACTCCGTCGCGCCCGGCCCGGTGTGGACGCCGCTGCAGCCGGGTTCCGACGACGCCGAGACGGTGTCGCACTTCGGCGAGAGCTCGCCGTTCGGCCGTCCCGGTCAGCCCGCCGAGCTCGGTGCCGCCTACGTGCACCTGGTCAGCCCGGAGTCGAGCTACCAGTCCGGGTCGACGATCACGATCGCCGGTGGGACGCCGGCATTCTGACCTGGCGTTCTTGCGTTCGAGGAAGGGGACCACGTGTCCGGAGTGACGCACACCGTGCTGGTCGAGTGGGACGGGGCGGACCGTTCCGCCGAGGCCTCGGCCCTGTCGCGTGCGCACCTGCCACGGGTCGAGGGGGTCGAGTCGGTGCAGTCCGGCACCAGCGTGAGCACCGAGGGACTGGAGGGCGGGTTCCACTGGATGCTCGTCGTCCGCTTCCGTGATCGTGCCGCGCTCGCCGGGTACTTGCCGCACCCGGAGCACCGGCCGGTGGCGGACTTCATCGGGGCGGCGAGTGCGCGGGTCGTCGTGTTCGACGTCGAGGACGCCGACTGATCACCGCGCCGGAAGCTGTGTAACGCTCTGGTTGCGATGGCGACCGAGGGGTTCCGTTCCCCGTGGAGGCTCGAAGTACGGTGGATCGGCCATCGCAACGGCGCGGGGGTCACCGGTCGGCGCCGCTTCGTCGCGCCCACGCCGGTCGGGTCCCCGCCTGCGGGCGGGGACCCGTTCGACGTCCACCCACGGAAGGACCAGACGATGATCGGCAACCAGACCCTGTGAACAGCACCATCCGGACCGCCGGCGTGACCCTCGGACTCCTCGCGGCGGCGACGCTGACCGCGTGTTCCGGGCCGTCCGCTCCGACGCCGACCCGGACCGTGACCGCGACGGTGACGCCGACCCCGACGGCCGACCCCGGCACCCCGATGCCCACGCCGTCCCCGACTGCGACGGGAACGGCGTTCGACCTGTCGGACCCGGCAACCTGGACCATCTCCACGAAGGAGGTCGGGCCGATCGCGCTGGGCGGCGAGGTGGAGGGGGAGATCGACGACCTGGCAGCCGCCTACACCCGGAGCACGGATGCGTGTCCGGCCAGCCCGGAGACGACGTTCTGGAACCGAGATGACGCTCCCGGCCTCATCGTCATCCCCCGCGACGGCAAGGTCGTGGGCGTGACCATCGGTGGGCTGGGGCCGGATCCGGTGACGACGAACTCGCCCGAGACCGACGCCGGGATCGGCATCGGCACGCCCCTGACCGAGGTGCGCTCCGCGTACCCGGACCTGCAGTACACCGGCACCTACGGTGAGGACCAGGGGCCGTACTCGATGTGGAGCGTGCAGGCCGACGGACGCTACATGACGTTCCAGCTCGGGATGGACGGCGCCACCGTGGGAGCGATCTGGGTGGGGTCGACCGCGATGTTGCCGTACGAGTACTGCGCCTGAGGTACCCGGGGCCCGGAGCATCGCGGCTGGCAGGATGACGTGCATGGCCAGCGCAGTCCGTCTCATCCGGTCCGACGTCCTGAGCGATGTGGCGCAGTACGCGTACGCGTCGACCGTGCCGAGCGGGACGCGGCTCGTGTTCCTCGCCGGGGCCTGCCCGCTCGCCCCTGATGGGTCGACCGTCGCGGTCGGGGACTACGCGGGCCAGGCCGCCAGGTGCATCGAGACGATGCAGGAGGCGTTGCGTGCCGCTGGTGCGTCC
Organism: Curtobacterium flaccumfaciens UCD-AKU; assembly: GCF_000349565.1. GTDB lineage: Bacteria > Actinomycetota > Actinomycetes > Actinomycetales > Microbacteriaceae > Curtobacterium > Curtobacterium poinsettiae. The sequence continues at coordinate 77,515 of NZ_KB714628.1, read as the reverse complement.
ATCCAGGACGTCGTGAGCACGCGCGTGCTCGTGGCGTCCTCGCGACAGGCCGACCTCGTCACCGCGTGGGATGTTGTCCGCGACGCCTTCGGCGCGCACGACGTGCCGAGCACCCTGCTCGGGGTCACGGCGCTCGGCTACGACGACCAGCTGGTCGAGATCGAGGCGGTCGCGGCGGTCCCCGACGATCTGCCCGTGTGACGGTGCAGAGCGCTCCGGGGACCACCTGGACCGCCCGATCCGGTCTGTCGGTGTCCGGCCTGGTGCTCCGGCCGGCCTCAGAAGCCGGGACCGGCTTTGACCAGGGCGATGCCGACTCCGACGAGTGCGAGGACGAGGCCGGCGGCGAACGTGCGCGGGGACGGCTTCTCCCCGCGGAGCCGGGCCACGACGGGGCCGAGGAGGGCGAGCCGGACCACGAGGTACGCGATCGCGAGGATCTCGGCCACCAGCCCGGACGCGCCGGTCAGCCAGGCGTAGGCGAGGACGGCCGCCGGGACGAGACCGGAGGTGAGGACGGGCAGCGAGTCGCGCAGCTCGGCTCCGATGGTCTCCCCGGCGAGCCGTTGGTCACTCCGCGCACGGCGGCCGACCAACTCGGCGAAGGTGTGCGCCAGGAAGGTCGAGAACGCGGTGGCGAGGACGTACCAGAGCCCCCGACCACTCGCGGCGGTGTCCGGGACCATCGGTGCGATCGTGCCCAGGATCACGATGTTCCCGTACACGAACGCCGTGATGCGGCTCGAGGCGTCCTCACGCGACAGACGCTTCCGTGCCGTTGGTCTCGCCGCACGCCTGGTGCCCGGCGTCGTGTCCGGGTCTCCTGCCGAGACGGCGGTGCCGAGGCGTCCGTGCGGGCTCAGTAGTACTCACCCTGTCGGTAGTCCCAGCTGGTGAACGTGTCGGCGAGCAGCCCCATGATCCGGTCGACGTCGAGCCCCTTGCGGATGAGCGTGGGTGCGGGAGTGATCGACCGCTGTCCGTCCTGCACCGGGATCAGGGTTCCCGAGCTGTCGACCATCGACACCATGACGCCCTGCTCGTAGCGGGTCTCGGTGCTCTTCTCCGGCTGGATGGACGCGACGTAGTCGTCCGCCTCGACGATCACGTCGGCACGTTCGGCGATGCGCTCCCCGATGCCGTCGACGACACCGCGGTTGCCGGTGCCCGACGGGTTGGCGGAGCTCGCGAAGGCGAACTTGCCGTGCTCCGTCCAGAGCTCGCGGGCGGCGAGCTCGCCAGGGACGCCGAACTTGATGACGAAGCAGGACGTGCCGCGGGTGTCCATCATCAGGTCGTCCGAGCCGTCGGTCGGCAGCGCTGCCCGGCCCTGGTCGCTCCAGGGCAGGATGCAGCCGAGCAGGATGTCCTCGTCCCAGCACCGCTGGTACAGGGCGTCGATCTCGGGGGTGAGCTGCGCGATGCTGCGCAGCATCTCGAGCGAGCTCACGAGGACGACGCCGGGCTTGTTCCGGTTGCGCTCCTTGGCGTCGAACTTCCGCTCCAGGCCCGCACGGTCCGAGGTCATCAGGATGTAGCCGACCTTGGTGGGGACCACCGCCAGTCCGCCGTCGTGGAGCAGCGCGTCCACTGCGCTCCGGGGCACGCCGCCGGTCCAGTGCACTCGGTTCATGCTGACCTGCGTGTCGTCGTTCATGCCCGTCCTCGTTCCGCTCTCGATACCAGACGATCGTCTGACAGCGGGAGCCTATGGACGCCGGTCGAGCCGGACAAGGGCGGTGGACGCGACCTGTGGGCCTTCTCCGAAGGGTTCAGGCGGTCTCGCAGCGAAGGGCCGAGGGACCCAGCACGTGTCCTGAGTCCCTCGGTGCTTCGTCAGTGGTGGGTCAGTGCTGCTTCCGTCGACGGGCCTGCAGGGTGATCACACCGACGCCGGTCAGCGCGAGTCCCGCCGCCCACGGCAGCAGGTGCATCGCGTCGCTCCCGGTGTAGGCCAGTCGACCGGTCGGGGCTGCGGCGGCGATGTCGCCCGTCGGAGTGGCGGGGGTCACCACGGTCGAAGCGGTCGGACGGACGTCCACCGTGAACGCCGTCGCGAAGCTGCTCGACGCGACGGTCAGGGCGTGGGTCGACGCGTGCGGGAACGTCACTTCGGCACCTGCCCACGGGTCGGTGTTCGGCACGATGACGTCGGAGGCGTGGTCGGACGTCACCGTGAACGGTGCCGGGTAGCCGTCGGCGTCGTCGACCTCGTTGCCGAAACGGTCGACGAGGTTGCCGCTGACCAGCAGGGTGCCGCCCTGGTCGATGGTCGGCTGCCCGCCCTCGAAGCCAGCGCCGAAGACGGTGTACCCGCCGTCGGGGTCGTGGGTGGTCTCGTTCTGGAAGGTCCAGACGGCGCCGTTGCGTTCGATGACCCAGCTCGTGGAGTGCGCGGTGAGGAACGTGTCCTTGTCCTCTGCCGTGACCCGCACGCCGAGTGGTGTCGTCGCGTCCACGGTGATGTTCACGAACTGCGAGGCCGTCGTCGAGCCGGTGGTCGCGTCGATGCGGAACGCGTACGTGCCCGAGTACCTGGTCGTGCCGGACAGCACGCCGGTGGCGTGGTCGAGCGACAGCCCGTAGGGGAGGTAGCTCGATTCGTCCTGGCCGGGCTCGTCGCCGTACGGGTCGTCGAGCGAGTAGTACTCGGCCGAGTACGTCGGCTTCGGGAACCCGTCCGCGGCGAACGTGTGGGCGAAGCGCTCACCGGCCGTCGTCGTCAGCATGACCGGCTCGTCCTCGGTGGACGCATCGGGGAACGACGGTGTCTGGGTGACTGGGGCGGTCGTCGCGGTCGCGGTCTGGCCGTCGTCACCCGTGATCGTGACGGTGATGACCTTGCCCGCGTCGGCAGCGGTGACGACGTACGACCCGGTCGTGACGGGCAGGGCGGTGCCGTCGCTCGTCCATGCGTAGGACAACGTGCCGGTGAAGTCCGTCCCCGTCGCGGTCAGCGTGCTGCCCACGGTCGCGTCCCCGGTGATGGTCGCCCCTGGCGTGGCGGCGGGGTCCGCGGCAGGAGTCGACGTCGCTGGGGCGGTCGGAGTGCTGCTGGGCGCGGTGGTCTCGTCCGCGGGCGCTTCCGTGTCGTCAGCGGCTTCCGGAACGGGCGTGGCAGGAGTCGTCGCCGTGGGCGCGGACTCGGCGGCGTCCGCAACGGTGAAGGTGCCCTCGGCGGGGGTGACGTCGGAGCTGGGCGACGTGCTCGCCGACGTTTCCGGCAGCTCGGCGGCGGTGGCGGACAGTGCCCCGAAGCCGGTGCTCAGTCCGATGGCGGCGATCGTCGCGCCGATCGCGCATGCGCGTCGGAATGATGCAGTGCTGTGTGGCACGGGTTGTCCCCTCGGGTGTGCCGTCCGACAACAGCCGGACGAGTGCGATCGCCGGAAGCCGGCGCTCTCGGATCGTAGCCAACCTGTGAGGCGTCTTTGAGCCGCAGGGTGCGCATCACCCGCGAAGTGGGGGAGCCGCGTCGCATCGCGGTCGTGCAGCACCCTCGCCGTGAACGGGGTCCGCGCGATCGACGTCGGGAGCGGGTCCGTCACGGTGGTGGCGCTCCCGGTGGCCCTCGGGCTGGTCCTGCTCGTCCTCCACAGTCGTGGTTCCCTTGCGCTTTCACCGCGGAAACCTGTGCGGCCCGCTCGCTAGTCCGGCCACGAGGAGCCCGGACACGCCGACCCGCACGGAACGCCGCCCGACCCGCCCCCGCCCCCGCC
>NZ_KB714628.1:38683-73681 GCF_000349565.1 Curtobacterium flaccumfaciens UCD-AKU | reverse complement strand
CCCCCGCCCCCGCCTCACCCCACCAATGACTGCGTCCCCACCACAACAGCCAGCGCCAGCCGCTCCGCATCCACCGACCCGGGCTCCGCCGTGTACGCCAGGATCCGCAGGTCCTCCGGCCCGACGACCAGGGTGTCGCAGTCCAGGGTGAGCAGCCCGACGTCCGGGTGGTCGATCACCTTCCGCCGGGCGGTCTCGCCCGGCGCGGTCGCGCCCGAGTCCCACAGCTCAACGAACCGCGGGCTCGCCGCCCGCAGCTCCCGCACGAGGTGCTGCAGCTGGCGGTCGAGCGGGTAGCGGGCCGCGGTCATCCGGAGCCCCGCCACCAGGTTCGCCTCGAACACCGCCTGCTCCTGTGGTGTGTGCACGGCACGGCTGCCGGAGCCGACCAGGTGCCGCCACGTCGTGTTCCGGTCGTTCCCGCGCAGCGCCTCGACCGGCCCCATCAGTGCGTCGTACGGGGCGTTGGCGACGAGCAGGTTGCCCGCGGCGTCGAGCACCGCGACCGGGGTGTCCGCCAGGCGGTCGAGCAGTCGCTGCACGCTCGGCGGGATCCGCGACGGCACCACGTCGGCGCCCGGGACCGCGTGCCCGGCGAGCCGGTAGAGCAGCTCGCGGTCGGCATCGGCGACCCGGAGCGCCCGCACGAGCGCCTCGACGACCTGGGCCGATGGCGAGGTCGCGCGCCCCTGCTCGAGCCGGGTCAGGTAGTCGGCGGAGATGCCCGCGAGCTGTGCCAGCTCTTCTCGACGCAGCCCGGCCGCTCTCCGACGCGGCCCGACGACCACGCCGACGGCATCGGGAGAGACGTGGTCGCGCAGCCGCCGCAGGGTGTGCCCGAAGTCCGTGTCCGCCATACCCCCAGTCTGCGCGCGCCGAGCGGCCGGGTCCTGGCCCTGCCGGTCCTACGACAACCGGTCGACTCCCTGCGGTCGTCGCCGAGTACGACGCTGGACCCATGACAACGACACTCATCACCGGGGCCACCCGCGGCCTCGGCCGGGAAACCGCCCGTCAGCTCGTCGAGGCGGGCCACTCCGTCTGGATCGGCGCACGGGACGCCGCCCAGGGCGCCGCGGTCGCCGCCGAGATCGGCGCCCGCTCCGTCCAGCTCGACGTCCGCGACGACGACTCGGTCGCCGCCGCGTTCGCCCACGTCGACGCGAACGGCGGACTCGACGTGCTCGTCAACAACGCCGGCATCGCCGTCTGGGGGCAGAACGGCCCCGAGGCACTCGCCGTCTTCGACACGAACGCCGTCGGCACCATCCGCGCGACCGAGGCCGCGCTGCCGCTCCTGCGTCGTTCCGCGAACCCGATCGTGGTGAACCTGTCGAGTGCGCTCGGCTCCTTCACTGCCACCCACGACCCGTCGAAGCCGGCGTCCACCGTGCCTGCCGTGGTCTACGGCGCGTCCAAGGCCGCCGTCTCGATGCTGACGGTGCAGTACGCACGCGTCGTGCCCGAGGTGCACTTCGTCGCGATTGAGCCCGGCTACACGGCCACCGAGTTCGGTGGCATGCCGAACCCGCACGGTCGCCCCGTCGAGGTCAGCGCCGCGACGATCGCGGCCGCCGCGAGCGCGGGCCCGGAGGGCCCCACCGGCGTGTTCCTGGAGGACGGCCAGACGCTCGGGTGGTGACGAAGAGACGGACTGGAGGCTCGTGGCGGCGCCGCCACGAGCCTCCAGTCCGTCGTCCGGTCGCGTCTACAGCAGCTGGCGCGCGTTGGTGGACGCGAGGTCCAGCAGCTCGTCGCCGCGACCCGACAGCACCGTGCGGATGGCGTAGAGCGTGAAGCCCTTCGCCTGCTCGAGCGTGACCGCCGGGGGCATGGAGAGCTCCTGGCGGTTCGCGCGGACCGACACGAGCGCGGGGCCGTCGTGCGCGAGCGCGGCGGCCATCGCGTCCTCGAAGTCGTCGGACACGTCGACCTGGAAGCCCTTGATGCCGATCGCCTCGGCGACCGCGGCGAAGTCCGGGTTCTGCAGCTCGGTGCCGTAGTTCACGAAGCCGGCGGCCTTCATCTCGAGCTCGACGAAGTTGAGCGACGAGTTGTCGAAGACCACGATCTTCACGGGCAGCTTGTTCTGCACGATCGTGATGAGCTCGCCGAGGAGCATCGTCAGCCCGCCGTCGCCGGCCAGCGCGATCACCTGGCGGTCCGGGAAAGCGGTCTGCGCACCGATCGCCTGCGGGACGGCGTTCGCCATCGTGCCGTGCACGAACGAGCCGATCAGCCGGCGCTTGCCGTTCATCGTGAGGTAGCGCGACGCCCACACGACGGGGGAGCCGACGTCGGGGATGAAGACGGCGTCCTCGGCGGCGAGCCGGTCGAGCACCCGGGCGACGTACTGCGGGTGCAGGGGCTTCTTCTTCCCGGCGGGGACCGCCAGGTCGTCGAGCTTCTCGCGGGTCTTCCGGTAGTGCTTCAGGGAGTCCTCGAGGTGCTTCGTCGGGTGCGAGCCGGTCAGCAGCGGGACGAGTGCGAGGGCGGTGTCCTTGACGGTGCCGACCAGGCCGATGTCGACCGGGTGCCGACGGCCGAGTTGCGAGCCGCGGATGTCGACCTGCACGTGCTTCGCCTTGGCCGGGAAGAACTGCTGGTACGGGAAGTCGGTGCCGAGCATGAGCACGACGTCGGCGTCCTCCATCGCGCGGTACCCGGAGGCGAAGCCGAGGAGCCCGGTCATCCCGACGTCGTACGGGTTGTCGTGCTCGATGTACTCCTTGCCGCGCAGTGCGTGCACGATCGGGGCCTGCAGGCGCTCGGCCAGGGCGACGACCTCGTCGTGGGCGTCCGCGACGCCGGCTCCGGCCAGGATCGTGATCCGGTCGGCACCGTTCAGCAGGTCGGCGGTGCGCTGCAGCTCGGCCTCGCTCGGCACGATCCGCGGGGTGGTCCGCTCGATGCGGGTGACGCGGTCGTCCTTCGCCTCGGCGAGCAGGACGTCGCCGGGGATCACGAGCACCGCGACGCCGCGCTTCTCGATCGCCTCGCGCATCGCGATCTCGAGCAGGCGGGGCATCTGCACCGGGTCGGCGACGTACTCGACGTAGACGGAGCACTGGCGGAAGAGCTCCTGCGGGTGGGTCTCCTGGAAGTAGCCGGAGCCGATCTCCGCCGTGGGGATGTGCGCGGCGATCGCCAGGACCGGTACCCGAGAACGGTTCGCGTCGTACAGGCCGTTGATCAGGTGCAGGTTGCCGGGGCCGCAGCTGCCGGCGCAGACGGTCAGGTCACCGGTCAGGGCAGCTTCGGCCGAGGCGGCGAACGCAGCAGCCTCCTCGTGACGGACGTGCTCCCACCGCATCGTGCCGTCCTTGCGCAGGGCGTCGGTGAAGCCGTTCAGGGAGTCCCCGGGCAGGCCGTAGACCCGGTGGATGTCGTTGGCGCGGAGGGTGGCGACGATGTTCTCGGCAACGGTTGGCATGCGTCCTGTCTACTCCCGACCGCTGCGCTGAACGCTTTCGGATGATCGTGAGGCTCGCTCGACCCCAGATGCCGAGGTCGGGCTGTCACGATGGTCTGATGACCGACGACGCGCCGCTCCTCCGTCCCCGCCGACGGGAGCCCGCCGCGTACGGGATCCTCGAGCGTTCGCCGTACCCGCTCGTCTCGGTGGCGATCGCCGTCATCGCGGTCGTCGTCATCACCATCGTCGGGTTCACCCTGGGCACGGTGGACCTCGGGCTGTCCAAGGCCCTCAACGCGTTGCACACCGGGTTCACCGGGGTGTTCACCACGGCGGTCTACCACGTGATCAGTCCGGCCCCGGCGATCGGGATCACGGTCGTCGTCGTCGCCGTGATCTGGTGGCGCACGCGCGACCTGCGCCCGGCGCTGGCGTTCGGCGGCACCATCGCGATCACGTGGGTGCCGTCCGCCGTCGTGAAGGAGATCGTGCACCGTGCCCGGCCCGACGTCGCCGTGCTGCCGCACCCGTTCCCGGTGCAGCCCGACCCCGGGTACCCGAGCGGGCACACGGTCTACATCACGGCGTTCGTCATCGCCCTGATCTGGCTGCTCCGCGAGACCCGGTGGCACCGACTGGCGTTGACGCTGGGAGTCGTGGCCATCGTGATCGTGTTCTTCGCGGTGTCGATCGACGCGGTGCACTACCCGACCGACGCCGCTGCCTCGATCCTATGGGCGCTCGCCGTGGCGCCGGGGGTGCGGGTGGTGTGGGTCGACTGGCTCATGCCGCGGGTACCGTTCCTGCGGCCGCGGCGGGGCTGACGCCGGGCTGGGTCAGCGGGCCGTGCTGGTCCGGCCCCGCGCCGCGAGCAGCGCCACGACGGCCACCACCGCGGCGGCGAGCATCACGATCGCCAACGGTGCCGCGGTGTCCGAGCCGCCGATGCTGACGAGCGGGGACACGAGCGCCGCGAGCCCGAACTGCAGCGCACCGAGCACGGCCGAGGCGCTGCCGGCGGCCGACGGAACCGCACCGAGGGCGAGCGCCGTGGCGTTGCCGAGCACCAGGCCGAGCGAGCCCACCGCGGTGAACAGCGGCACGGCGAGCCAGATGACCGGCGCCCCGGAGGCGACGAGCAGCGCGAACGCGACGGTCGACGCGAGCACGAGCACGATGCCGAGCGACAGCACCCCGGTGACCGAACGGGTCGCGGTGAGCTTGGCGGACAGGATGCTGACGCCCATCAGCGCCAGGGCGTTCAGCCCGAAGGCCAGGCCGTAGCCGACCGTGCCGAAGCCGATCATGTCCTGGTACAGGAACGGTGATGCGGAGATGTAGGCCATCATCACGGCGAACGCGAAGCCGAACACGGCCGTGTAGCCGAGGAACGTGCGGGAGCGCAGGGCTCGGAGTGCGGAGCCCGAGCCGCGGCGTTCCTCGCGCAGGGTGTCGCGGTGTTCCTTCAGGTGGGTCTCGCGGATCACGGCGAGGACCGCGACGAGCATGACGACCGACAGGCCGAGCACGATCGAGAGCAGGCCGCGCCAGCCGATCGGGCCCGTGAGCAGACCGCCGAGCAACGGTGCGACGACCGGGGCGACCCCGCCGACGATCATCATGAGCGAGAACGCCCGGGCGGCGGACTTGCCCGTGGCCAGGTCGGAGATGACCGCACGGCTGATCACCATGCCGGCCGCACCGCCGAGGCCCTGCAGCAGGCGGGCGGCGATGAGCACGCCGATGTTCGGCGCGAGCACCGCGGCGATGCTGGCGAGCACGCACACGGCGGCGCCGGCGATGAGCGGCGGCACACGGCCGAACCGGTCGGACAGCGGGCCGAACACGAGCTGGCCCGCGGTCACGCCCACCAGGAACGCGGTCAGGGTGAGCTGCACGGCGGTGGCGCTCGCCCCGAGCTCGGTGGTCATCTGCGGGAACGCCGGCAGGTACAGGTCGGTGGCGAAGGGGGCGACGGCACTGAGCAGGCCGAGCACCAGGAGCAGCGCGGTCGTGATGCCCTGCTGCTTGGTCGTGGGTGTCGCGATCGTCGCGCGGATGGTTCCGGTGTCCGTGGTCATTGTTATGAAAGCATAACTCATCGCCGGAGATCGGTACAGTACGGACATGCACTCTGCCGTGTCCGACCACGTCCTCGCCGAGTTCGCGGACGTCCTGCTCAGGATCGCGCGTGACATCGACCCACACGGCTCCGAGACCCTCGACATCGTGCCGCTGACCGGCACCGAGGCGCTCGTGATGCGCTGGATCAACCGCAACCCGGGCACCTCGCCCAGCGCCACCGCCGAGGCCACCGCCCTGCAGCGCAGCAACCTCAGCGTCGCGCTCCGGTCGCTCGTGGCCAAGGGGATGGTCGAGCGGCGCCAGGACCCCGCCGACGCCCGTACCGTGCAGCTGCACTCGACCGCGCTGGCGCAGGAGAGCGTCGACCGGCTCTACCGGCACTGGTCCGGCAAGCTCCGGACGGCACTCGGCGGCGACGAGCGGGGCACGGCCGAGGCACTCGCGCTGCTGCAGCGGATCGACGACGGACTGCGCGCGGGTTAGGCGACAGCGTCCTCGGCGGCGCCGGCTGCGTCGTCCTCGATCGGCAGCAGTCGGCGTGCGCCGTGCCCCTCGTCGCCCAGGGCGTCGCCCGGGTTCACGACCGAGCAGGCACCGAGCGAGACGCAGCCGCAGCCGATGCACTGCGTCATCTCCTGCTGCAGGCGCTCGAGCTCCAGCTGGCGGGCCCGCAGTCGTGCGCGCCACCGCTCGTTCAGCCGGTTCCAGTCGCGCAGCGAGGGCATGCGGTCGGCGGGCAGCGCCTCGAACTGCTCGGCGACCTCGCTGAGCGGGATGCCGAGGCGCTTGGCCACCTGGATGATCGCGATCCGCCGTTCGACGTGCCGCGGGTACATCCGCGTGCCACCGTCGGTGCGCTCCGGGTGGATCAGCCCCTTGCGCTCGTAGAAGTGCAGGGCCGAGGCGGCCACGCCCGTGCGGCGCACGATCTCGCCGATGGGCAGCAGGTCGGTGGGACGTGGCGGCTGGATCTCGACCATGGTCGAGATCTTACGGCGGCTCGGACTGGAGGCGCGTGGCGGGCCCGCCACGGGCCTCCAGTCCGTCCGTGGGTCGCGTCTACCGCTGCTGGAACGACTCCCAGAGCAGGAACCCGGTGAACAGCACGAACGGCGTGCAGGCGACGACGTTGAGCCAGCGGTGCTCGACGATCACGGCCGCGAACTCCCGCAGGAACGCGCTCGGGACGTAGTACGCGGCCGTGCGCGCGCCGACGACCTGGGCCGGCAGGTCGAGGCGACGGGCCAGGGTCGCGGCCCGCAGCACGTGGTAGTTGTTCGTGACCACGACCATCTGGCCGTCCCGTCCGGCGGCCGTCTGCACGTCCCGCGAGAACCGCAGGTTCTCGCGGGTGTTCCGGGACGCGGTCTCCGGCACCACGTCGTCCGGGTCGGCGCCGTTCGCCACCAGGTACTCGGCCATCGCGGTGCCCTCGGGGCGGGGTTCGTCGTCGCCCTGCCCGCCGGACGGCACGAGGAGCGGCCGGCGTCCGGCGCTCCGTTCGGCCCGGTAGACGCCGAGCGCCCGGTCGAGCCGGCTCTGCAGCAGCGGTGGGACCTCGCCGTGCACGAGCCCGGAGCCGAGGACGACGATCGTGTCGGGGACGATGCCGTGCCGCGTCCGCCCGTAGACCACCGAGTACAGGGCGAAGGCGACCAGCGACAGGGCGAAGTACCCGCAGACGAACACCATCAGGACGGCGACCGCGATCTTCGTGCCGTCCCAGAGCGTGAAGCCCTCGCCGCTCCCCGAGACGAGCAGGGCGATGGCGACCGCCGGCAGCACGAACACGGCCACCCCGGCGGCGAGCGACAGCAGGTTGCCGACGCTGCGGCCCTCGGCCCGGAGCATCTGCAGGCCGTTCGCGACCAGGGCGACCCCGAGCACCACCACGGCGAGCGGCACGAGCAACAGCACCACGGCGACGAGCAGGCTGAACCCGGGGACCACCGCGGTCAGCACGGACACGACCGTCGCGAGCCCGAACAGCACGGCCGCGGTCAGGAACACCCCGTTGCGGAGCATCCGCGGGTCCCGGCGTCGTCCCAGCAGGTACAGCACCAGGAACAGCAGGGCGAAGACGGGAGCAGCCCCCAGCCCGAGCACCGTCACCCGACCGCGCGGCGGATCAGCTCGGCCACCCGTGCCTCGTCGGCCTCGGAGAACTCCGGGCTGATCGCCCACGACGTCGGCCAGAACGTGCCGTCGTCGAGCGCGGCCGAGTCCTGGAACCCGAGCGTCGCGTAGCGGGCCTTGAACTTCGCGGCGTCCTGGAAGAAGAACACGGCCTTGCCGTCGCGCGCGTAGGCGGGCATGCCGTACCAGAGCTTCGGCGCGAGTTCGGGTGCGACCTCGAGCGCGAGGCGGTGGATGCGCTCCGCCAGGCCGCGGTCCGGCTGGGGCATCTCGGCGATCTTCGCCTCGACCGCCGCGGCGTCGGCCGCTGCCTTCTCGGCCTTGGTGCCCTTCGTGCTGCGGGTGCGCTTGACCTCGGCGGCGTGCTCCTGCATCGCCGCGCGCTCCTCGTCGGTGAAGGTGGTCTCGGTCTTCGTCGTCCGTGCCATCGTCGTCTCCTCGTGGTCTGGTGCACCCATCATGGGTCCGCGAAGCGAAGCACGCGAGGCCGTGGCCGTCTTCGAGTGCCAGGCTCGTTGCATGACCTACATCGCCAGTGACGACCGCTACGACTCGATGACGTACCGCCGGACCGGCCGCTCGGGCCTCGACCTGCCGTTGCTCTCCCTGGGCTACTGGCACAACTTCGGGGACGACATGCCGTTCGAGAACCAGCGCGCCATCAGCCGTCGGGCCTTCGACCTCGGGATCACCCACCACGACCTCGCGAACAACTACGGCCCGCCGTACGGCGCCGCCGAGGTGAACTTCGGCCGCCTGATGCGTGAGGACTTCCGGCCGTACCGTGATGAGATGGTCGTCTCGACGAAGGCGGGCTGGGACATGTGGCCCGGACCGTACGGGCAGGGCGGCGGCTCGCGCAAGTACGTGCTCGCCTCGCTCGACCAGTCCCTGCAGCGCACGGGCCTGGACTACGTCGACGTCTTCTACTCGCACCGCCTCGACGCGTCGACCCCGCTCGAGGAGACGATGGGCGCCCTGCACACCGCGGTCCAGCAGGGCAAGGCGCTGTACGTCGGGATCTCGTCGTACGACGCCGAGCGCAGTCGGCAGGCAGCCGAGATCCTCCGCGACCTCGGCACCCCGCTCCTCATCCACCAGCCCTCGTACTCGATGCTCAACCGTTGGATCGAGACCGAGGGGCTGCTCGACACGGCCGGCGAACTCGGCTTCGGCGTGATCGGCTTCACCGCCCTCGCGCAGGGGCTGCTGACCGGCAAGTACCTGAACGGTGTGCCCGAGGACTCCCGAGCGGCGGCGGGCAAGTCCCTCGACGCGTCGAGCATCACGCCCGAGGTCGTCGAGCACCTCCGCGCCCTGAACGACGTCGCCGCCGCCCGCGGACAGTCCCTCGCGCAGCTCGCGCTCGCCTGGGCACTCCGCGACGAGCGGGTGACCTCGCTCGTGATCGGTGCGTCGCGGGTTTCGCAGCTCGAGGACAACGTCGCTGCGCTGTCGAACACGTCGTTCACCGACGAGGAGCTCCGCGTCATCGACGAGCACTCCGTCGGCATCACCGACGTCGACCTGTGGGCGGGAGCCCGCGCGGGCGAGGTCTCCTGACCCGAGCGCCGCGCCGCAGCAGTTCCTCGGCTGGTCGCATCTCGTTGACCGGTCAGCTCAGCTGACTGGTCACGACACGTCGCGGGTCGCCTGCCGACTGGTCGCGAACTGTCGGCTGGCGGCGCCGCAGGCGACGGTCTGCGACCGCGCCGCGGCCGGCCGACGGGGTGTCGTGACCGGCGGGACCAAGCCCGGCCCGAACTCCTCCGGGGCCCTGACGCCCGCTTGGTACGATGGGCGCTGTTCAGAACACGCAGTGTGTATCTACCGGCCGCCGGCTCCCCGGCGGACAACGGCGGCACCCGATGGGTCCGCCCCCGCCGAACCGGGTCGGGCCGAGAAGGCACAACCCCGATGCTCCAGACCCGTTCCACCGGCGACACCGGCACCACTCCGGCCGCAGCCGACGCCTCACTCGTCTCCCTCGCCGGCCGTTGGTACTTCCCCGTCGCGTTCATCGCCCGGCTCCCGTTCGCCATGATGGTCGTCGGCGTCCTGACACTGGTCGTCGCCACCCGTGACTCCGTCGCCCTCGGTGGCGTCAACTCCGCCGCCGTCGGCATCGGCTCCGCGATCTTCGGCCCGTTGGTCGGCGCCGCGGCCGACCGCTTCGGCCAGCGGGCGGTGCTCGTCCCCGTCGGCCTGGTGAACGCGGCGCTGCTCGGGTTCTTCCCGTTCGTCGTCAGCGGCACCGCGCCCGACCTCGCGGTCCTCGCGGTCGCGTTCTGCATCGGTGCGTCGGCCCCGCAGGTCGCCCCGATGTCCCGCACGCGGCTCGTCGCGATCATCGGCCAGCGGATGGCCCCGGCACGGCGCGAGAAGACCCTCAGCGGCACCATGGCCTACGAGTCCGCCGCCGACGAGACCGTCTTCATCATCGGGCCCTTCCTGGTCGGCATCCTCGCCAGCGCGATCGCGCCGTGGGTGGCCGTCGCCGGCGCCTCGGTCCTGACGTTCGTGTTCGTCACCGCATTCGCGCTGCACCCGACCGGCAAGCTCGTGGTCGGCCAGCACGCGGAGCTGACGCAGGCACCCGCGCGGCAGCTCCTGCGCCCGCGACTCGTGGTGGTGGTGGTCGGCATCCTCGGCATCGGCCTGTTCTTCGGCTCGACGCTCACCTCGCTCACCGCGTTCATGGAGACTCACGGCGAGGCCTCGCAGGCTGGTCTGCTCTACGGCCTGATGGGCATCGGGTCCGCCGGGTTGGCGCTCGGGTCGGCGGCGTTCCCCCGGGCGTTCGGCCTCGGCTGGCGCTGGCTCGTCTTCGGTGTCGTGCTCCTCGGCGGTGCGGTCGCGTTCGCCAGTGCCGACTCCGTCGTCGCCGCGGGCGTCATCCTCGCGATCATGGGCATCGGGATCGGGCCGACCCTGGTCGCCCAGTACAGCCTCGGCTCGGACCGGTCACCCGTCGGCCGCTCCGCCACCACCATGACGATCCTCGGGTCCGCGGTCATCGTCGGCCAGTCGATCGCCTCCGCCATCGCGGGTGACGTCGCCGAGCAGCACGGCACCGCAGCGGCGATGCTGCTGCCGGCGGTCTCCGCCGCCGTCGTCGTGGTCGCCGCGGTCGGCAACCTGCTGCTGCCCCGCCGGGTCGCGACCGCCTGACGGCGAACGTGACCACCTGACGGACGGGAGGCCCGTGGCCACGCCGCCACGGGCCTCCCGTCCGTCAAGTGCCTGCGTCAGGACTCCGTGTCGTCGACGAGCAGGTCCTCGTGCCGGTAGTCGTCGGCTCGCAGGCCGGCGCGGGCGATCATGTGCGTCGAGACCGGCACCAGGAACAGCTGGAACACCATGATCGGCAGGACGACCCAGAACGCCGTCCACGTCCACACCGCGACGACGATGGCGGCCAGCGCGAGGGCGAGCCCGAGCACCTGCGGCTTCGCCATCGCGTGCAGGCGGACGAGCGGGTCCGGGAACCGGACGATGCCGACCCCTGCCCCGAGCGACAGCAGGGACCCGACGAGCAACAGCCCGACGGCGATCCAGGCCCGGATGCCGGCGTCGTCGACGAACGACTCGATCATCTCGATCACGACTGGTCCTCCTCGGCGCGCTCGGGTGTGGTGGCGGTCAGGCCCTCGTCGGACGGGTCCGCCGAGGGGGTGACGGCCCGGGCGACGGCGACGGTGGCGAACACACTCGTCGCCGAGATCACCACGAGCACGGGGATGCCGGTCAGGTCCTGCCGGACGACCATCGCGGCGGCGATCACCACGAGCACGGTGGTCAGCACCATGTCGGAGCCGATCATGCGGTCGAGGATCGTCGGACCGCGCACGATCCGGAACACCGCGAGGGCGAACGTCGCCCCCAGGAGCGCGAGCACCAGCGCGACGGCGACGGCCATCACCAGAACGGCGGGGCTCACCGGGTCACCTCCGGCAGCGGCTCGGACAGCTCGGAGACGTCCTGCTTCGACCCGAGTGCACGGATCACCATGGCCTCGATCCGGAGTGCCATCCGGCGTTCGTCGTCGACCTGTTCCAGGCGCTCGGTGTCGAGCACGTGGAGCAGCAGCCGGCGGCGCCGCAGGTCGACGTCGGCGACGTACGAACCGGGCACGAGCGAGACCGCGAGGGTGGCGAGCGTGAAGGTCATCTCGGACGTGGAGTGCAGCTGCACGAGCGTGATCGAGCTGCGCCGCACACCGCGCGGGCGGAACGCGACCCAGGCGACCCGGAACGACGCCACGATGACCAGCCCGGACCACACCACCAGGAACCGCAGCACGTGCACGATCGAGAACCGTGCGGACAACGGGACCGGCGGGAGCGGCAGCGCCTGGGTGACGATGAGCGCCACGACGATGCCGCAGAGCAGCGTCAGCGGGGTCCACGACCCCCAGAGCAGCGCCCACAGCACGGTGAGCCCCGCGACCAGGGGCACGTCGTAGCGCCACGCCAGTGCGATCCGCCTGGCGTTCGAGATGCGGCGGACGTCGGTCATCGCTCACCTCCGAGCACGGCCTGCACGTAGCGGTCGGGTGACTCCAGCGACTCCGCTGCGCGGGTCGCGTAGCCGTAGAGCGGGCCGGCGACGACGGTCAGGGCGACGGACCCGAGCACCGCGACGGTCGTCACACCGACGAGCATGCGCGGCAGGCGCACCTTCTCGGGGGCCTCGCCGACCGCCTCGGTCGCGCCGGTGGTCGGACTGGAGGCGGTGGCCGCGTGCGGTGCGTCGGTGACCGTCACCGAGCCTCCCGGGTGGTACGCCTCGCCCGTCTCCTCGGAGACGGTGAGCGGCGCCGGTTCCGGCGACCGCAGGTGGGCGTGCGGTTCAGCACTCGTCGCGTGCGGGGCGGCGGCCTCGGCCGCCGGCTTCGGCCGCCAGAAGGCGGCGTCCCAGACCCGCATCAGCGCGTACAGGGTGAGCAGCGAGGTGACGACGCCGGCGCCGATGGTGACGTAGGCCATCGGGGAGCCGTCCTCGGCGGCGGCGCGGAACAGGCCGAGCTTGCCGATGAAGCCGGAGAACGGCGGGATGCCACCCAGGTTGAACGCAGGGATCAGGTACAGGGCGGCCAGCAGTGGTGCGGCCTTCAGCAGTCCGCCGAGCGACCGGGTCGAGGTCGTCCCGCCGACGCGTTCCATCAGGCCGGACACCAGGAACAGCGTGGTCTGCACGACGATGTGGTGCACCGTGTAGAACACCGCGGCCGCCGTGCCCGCGACGGTGCCGAGGCCGACGCCCATCACCATGAAGCCGATGTGGCTGATCAGCGTGAAGGACAGCAGTCGTTTCACGTCCGTCTGCGACACCGCGCCGAGCACCCCGACCACCATCGTCAGCGCCGCGACCACCAGCAGCACCTCGTTGAGCTGTGGTCGCGGGAAGATCACCGTCTCGAGCCGGATGATCGCGTAGATGCCGACCTTGGTCAGCAGGCCCGCGAAGACCGCCGTGACCGGTGCCGGGGCCGTCGGGTACGAGTCCGGCAGCCAGAACGCCAGCGGGAACACCGCCGCCTTGATGCCGAACCCGATCAGCAGCATCGTGTGCAGGAGCAGCTGCACGTGCTCCGGAAGGTCGGCGACGCGTTCGCTGATCTGGGCGATGTTCACCGTGCCGGTGGCGCCGTAGACCAGGCCGATGGCGGCGAGGAAGATCGCCGACGCGATCAGGCTCGTGACGATGTACGTCGTGCCCGCCCGGACACGCTGTTCACTGCCGCCCAGCGTGATGAGCACGTAGCTCGCCACCAGCAGCATCTCGAACGCGACGTACAGGTTGAACAGGTCGCCGGCGATGAACGAGTCGAGCACACCCGCCGCGAGCACCAGGTAGGTCGGGTAGAAGATCGTGACCGGGGCGTCCTCGTCGTCGGCGGCCAGGCCCTGCCCGATCGAGAACAGCAGGACGAGCAGCAGGACGCTCGCACTGACGGTGAGGAGAAGGGCGCTCAGCCGGTCGACGACGAGCGAGATGCCGTACGGGGCGTCCCAGCCGCCGACCTGCACCACGATCGTGCCGTGCCGGTCGACCAGGACCATGAGCGTGGCGGCGACGGCCAGGGCCACGACGAGCACCACGACGGTGATCGCGCGCTGGAGCTTCTGGTGCCGGAGGAGTCCGAGCGCGACCGCGGCACCGAGCAGCGGGACGAGGACGAGGAGCGGGACGAGCCAGGTCATCGGGTCGCCTCCTGTTCTGCGTCGGTGGTGGTCTCCGGGTCCTCGTCGGCCGGCTCGTCGCGGTCGCGGCCGATGGCGGCGTCGGCCTCGTCGACCTCGACCTCGTCGGCACGGGACAGCTGCCACGACCGGTGGATCAGGGCGAGCAGGAACGCGCTGACGGCGAAGGTGATGACGATCGCGGTCAGGGCGAACGCCTGGGGGAGCGGGTCGGTGATGCCCTCGGCGCTCTTGCCGATTGGCGGGTCGCCCGCGGCACCGGACATCACCAGCAGCAGCAGGTTGAGCGAGTTGCCGAGCAGCAGGAAGCCGAGGAGCATCCGCGTCAGGGAGCGTTCGAGCAGCAGGTAGACGCCGCACGAGAACAGCACCGCCATGGCGATCACGAGGACGAGGGTGACGGTCACGAGGCGCTCCCTTCCGGGGTGGGGGCATCGAGGGTGTCGCCGACGGACTCCTCGGTGGTGTCGCGTGTCGGGGTCGAGGCGTCCTCGAGGCGCTGCCGGTCGACCTCGGCCCCGAGACTGCGGAGGACGTCGAGCACCAGGCCGACGACGACCAGGTACACGCCGATGTCGAAGAACGTTGCGGTGACGAACTCGACGTGGCCGAGGACCGGGACGGTGGCCTCGAAGAACTCGGAGTACAGGGCTTCGCGGCCGAAGAACAGCGGCACGATCGCGGTGATCGCGGCCGTCGCGACCCCCAGGCCGAGCAGGCGACCGGCGCGCACCGGGGCCGCGGCGCCGAGTTCGGCCGGTCCGCCGGCCAGGTAGCGGGCCGCGAGCGCGATGCCGGCGACCAGGCCACCGGCGAACCCGCCACCGGCGGCGTTGTGCCCGGCGAACAGCAGGTAGACCGACAGCACGATCAGGCCGTGGAACAGCAACCGGACGACCACGTCGAGCAGTGCCGAGCGCCCGGTCGGGATCGCGGCGCTCGTCGGTAGCCAGGCGCGGGGCTCACCGTCGGTGCGCTCGCCGTTCGCGGTCAGGGTCTCGGGCAGGTCGCGCAGCCGGGGCAGGGTGTCCTCGCGCGAGTTCACGAAGATCAGGCTCGCGACACCGGTGGCCGCGGCGACCACGACGGTGAGCTCACCGAGGGTGTCCCAGCCGCGCAGGTCGACGAGGGCGACGTTCACCACGTTGAGACCGTGCCCGAACGAGCTCGTCAGCGCGGGCAGGTCCGGCCAGAGGGGACGCGCGGTGCGGGCCGAGGCAGCGACGACGACGACGATCGCGAGCGTCAGCCCCGCCAGCCCGGCGAACAGGGCCCGCACGATGCGGAACCGCGACGGGTTCGTCGTCGCGATGCGCGGGGGCAGTCGGCGCAGGACCAGGACGAAGGCGATCAGGGTGACGGTCTCGACCACGAGCTGCGTCAGGGCGAGGTCGACCGCGCCGTGCAGGACGAACAGCACCGAGAGGCCGTAGCCGGTGACGCCGACCAGGACGGCGGCGGCGAACCGGGTCTTCGCCGTGAGCACCGCGACGCCGGCGATCGACATCACGATCATCACCGGGATCTGGCCCCACGAGTCGGCGAAGCGGACGTGGAACTCCCACGGACCACCGAGCACCAGGTTGGCGAGCGCCCCGGCGACGAACACCGACAGGATCACCGTCAGGTAGTAGGGGAGCGAGCCGCGCTGCAGGCTCGCGGTGAGCCCGGTCGCTCCGCGGTCGAGCAGCCGCATCCCGTGCCGGTACGTGCCCGCGGCGCTCGGGAACCCGGCGAGCCGGTGCTGGATCGCCTCGACCGGTCGGCGCAGGGCGAACAGTGCGAGGCCGCCGACCAGGGTGATCGCGGACAGGCCGAGCGCGGGCTCCAGGCCGTGCCAGAGCGCGAGGTGCGGGACCGCTTCGCCGCCGAGCGCCGCGGTCGTCGCAGCGGGCTCGATGCCGTGCGCGACCACCGGGGTGAGCAGGCCGAGGGCGAGGCCGGTGAGCGCGAGGACCGAGGGGACGACGGCGAGGCCGTGCAGGGCGTGCGGCTCGGTGGTCGCGACGCCGGGCTTCCGGGCGAAGGCGCCCCACAGGAAGCGCAGCGAGTACGCCACGGTGAGCACCGAGCCGACGGTCACGCCGACCAGGGCGAACCACGCCCAGCCGGCGTCGGGGCCGTGCAGCGACTCGGTGAAGCCGGTCAGCACGGCTTCCTTCGCGACGAACCCGATCGTGGGCGGGATCCCGGCCATCGACACCAGCGCGAGCACCGCGACGACCGCCAGCCACGGGCGGGCACGGCCGAGCCCGCTGAGCCGACCGAGGTCGCGCGTGCCGGCGACGTGGTCGATCGCACCGACGACCAGGAAGAGCGTGGACTTGAAGGCGGCGTGCGCCACGAGCAGCGCAACCCCGCCGAGGGCGACCGCGGGGGCGCCCCATCCGGCGGCGAGCACCAGGAACCCGAGCTGGGCCACGGTGCCGTAGGCGAGCAGGAGCTTCAGGTCGGTCTGGCGCAGCGCCCGGTACCCACCGACGAGCATCCCGGCGACACCGAGCAGCGTGATGGTCTCGCGCCAGCCGTCGAGCAGCGCGAACGCGGGGGCGAGCCGGGCCACCAGGTAGATGCCGGCCTTCACCATCGCCGCGGCGTGCAGGTACGCGCTGACCGGGGTGGGCGCGGCCATCGCGGCGGGCAGCCAGAAGTGGAACGGCACGATCGCCGACTTCGTCAGTGCTCCGAGCAGCACCAGGACCACCGACACCGAGACGACCGTGCCGCTCGGGGGGTCGGCGACGATCCCGGACAGCGACGTCGTACCCGCTGCGACCGAGAGCATCACGAGACCCGCGAGCATCGCCAGGCCGCCGGCGGTGGTCACCACCAGCGCCTGCATGGCGGCGGCACGGCTGGCGCGCTTCGCAGCGTCGTGCCCGATGAGCAGGTAGGAGAAGACCGTCGTGGCCTCCCACAGGACGAACAGCACGATGACGTCGTCGGCGATCACGAGCCCGTACATCGAGCCGGCGAAGGCGGTCAGGACCCCGGCGAACCGACCGAGCCCGGGTTCGTCCCGCTCGAAGTACGAGGCGCAGTAGACCAGCACCAACGCACCGACGATCGACACCACGAGGGCGAGGACCCACGACAGGGCGTCCATCCGCAGCGTGACGTCGAGGTCGAGCTGGGAGACCCACTGGTGCCGTTCGACGACGCTGCCGTGCAGGGCGGCGTCGGTCTGGGCGATCGTCAGCACCGCGGCGGCGGCAGGGGCGAGGGCTGCGACGAAGAAGACGCGGCGCCCGAGGACGGGGGTCAGTGCGGGGACGATCAGGGCGACGATCGCGAACGCGACGAGGACGAAGACCATCGGGCACCTCCTCGGGGTCGGGCGGCAGTCCGGCTCACTGGGCTCTCACAGCTTACGAAGCGAGCCATGTGGAGAACCTGTGCGGCCGGACAGCAGCCCGCTCAGGTCCGACCGTGCGCGCGGGCGGGGATCTGGGTCGCGAGCTTGCCGCCGGAGACGTCGAGCAGGGTGCCCGTGATGTACCCCGCGGCGTCGCTCGCCAGGAAGACGAGCAGGTCGGCGACGTCGTCCGGAGTCTCCCACCGGCGGAGTGACAGCGTGTCCAGCAGACGGTCCTGTGCCTCGGTCGGCATCGTCGCGAAGCCGTTCATCGCCGTCGGCACCATGCCGGGTGCGTACGCGTTCACGGTGATCCCCCACGGGCCGAGCTCGGACGCCAGGACCCGGGTGAACGAGACGACCGCGGCCTTCGACGCCGCGTAGGCCGCGCTCCCGACGCTCGGCACGATCGCCGCGAACGACGCGGCGTTGACGATCCGACCGCGCCCGGCCGCCTGCATCACCGGTGCGACGGCCTGACTCATCAGGAACGTGCCACCGAGGTTGACGTCCATGCAGCGGCGCCAGGCGTCCCACTGCAGTTCGGCGACCGTGCCCGTGACGTTGATGCCGGCGTTGTTCACCAGGACGTCGATCGTGCCGTGCCGCCCGACAACCTCGTCCACGGCGTCGCGCACGGACGCCGGGTCGGCGACGTTGCACACGACGTGCTCGAGCGGGAAGTCCGGTTCGAAGGCCAGGTCGAGTGCGACGACGCGGCACCCTTCGTCGACGAAACGGTCGGCGAGCGTGCGGCCGATCCCGCGCGCTGCGCCGGTCACGACGACCACGCGGTCGGTCAGGTCGAGGTGCATCGTTGCTCCCGTCGTCGGTGCCTTGAATAGGCATACTATTCGAGCATGACGGATCAGCGTGTGCTCTTGGTCACGGGTGGGGGCAGCGGCATGGGGGCCGCGGGTGCCGAGGCGGCGGCACGGGACGGCTGGACCGTGGTGCTGAGCGGGCGTCGCGCGGACCGACTCGAGCAGGTCGCAGGCGCCATCCGGGCAACCGGCGGGACCGCGGACGTCCTGCCCCTCGACGCGAACGACCCCGCAGCCGTGGCCGCCGCACGTGACGTCGTGCTCGAGCGGCACGGCCGGCTCGACGGACTCCTGCTGGCGGCCGGGCTCAACGCCCCGCGACGCCGGTGGGACGACCAGTCGCTGACCGACTTCCGGGCGATCGTGGACACGAACCTCACCGCGGCCGTCACCGTCGTGGACGCCGCGCTGCCGGCACTCCGCTCGTCCGGCGGTGTCGTGGTCGTCGTGTCCTCGTACGCCGGGTGGTCCTTCCAGTCCGGGGCCGGCGTGGCGTACTCGGCGAGCAAGACCGCGCTCGGATCGGTCGTCCGGAGCCTGAACCAGCAGGAGGCCGAGCACGGCGTGCGTGCCACACACCTGTGCCCGGGCGACGTCGCGACGGACTTCCTGGACCAGCGTCCGGAGGTCCCCGACGCGGCCGCCCGCCAGCGCATGCTCCAGCCGGAGGACGTGGGGCGGACCGTCGCCTTCGTGCTCGGGGCGCCGGCTCACGTCCGCGTGGACGAGCTCGTGCTGTCGCCGGTCTCCCAGCGGTGACGAGCACCTTCGATCGGGTCCTCGACCAGGTCGGTGACGCCGTGGTCTCCGGCACCCTGGCCGCGGGGAGCCGCCGGAGCGTCGACGACCTGGTGGCCTGGACGGGTGCCAGTCGCAGCATCGTCCGCGAGGCGGTGCGTGTCCTCGTCGCCCTCGGCCTGCTCACCGCCAGGCGCCGGGTCGGCGTCACCGTCCTCGATGCGGATCGGTGGGACGTCCTGGACCCGCGCGTGGTGCGGTGGCGCCTGCGGGGCCCGGACGGCGACCGGGTCGCGGTCGAACTCCGCGAGCTGCGCGCGGCGGTCGAACCCGCCGCGGCCGCCGCAGCAGCCCGGCGAGCGGCGCTCGACGCCTGTGCGGACCGACGGGAGGCGCTCCGCACCACCGCGGACGAGCTCGCGGCCGCCGCGACCCGCGACGACCGCCCCGACTTCGTGACCGCGGACGTGCGGCTCCACGCGCTCGTGCTCGACCTGTCCGGCAACACGCTGTACCGACGCCTGCACCGGGTCGTGGGCCAGGTCCTGCTGGAACGCGGGAGCATCCGTCCGGACCGGCACGACGTCGGCCTCCACCTCGCGCTCGCCGGTGCCGTGGTGGACGGACGCCCGGACGACGCGGCCGCGGCGATGCGGGCGATCGTCGACCGGACGTGAGCGGCGCGCCGCCGACCTGCGAAGATGGAGGCCGGTGCGCTCCCTCCGGTGCCCGTGGAGGGTGAGTCGTGGACGCAGCACAGGACCTGGTCGTCCAGCTCGTCGGCACCCCGTGGGCCTTCCTCGTGGTCGGCCTGGTGCTCGCCGTCGGCAGCGTGGCGGTCTTCCTCCCCAGCCAGGCACTCGTCGTCGCGATCGGCACGCTCCTGGTCGGTGGCGACGGTGGGCTCCTGCCGGTGCTCTTCCTCGTCGTCGCGGCGTCGATCGGCATGGTCCTCGGCGACCTCGGGCTGTACCACCTGGCGCGCTCCGTCGACCTCGGTTCGCGGTCCTGGTTCGCGCGTCCGAAGGTCCGCGCGGCCCGCGACGCCATCGACGGCCGCTACCGCGCCGCTCCCGGGCGCATCGCGGTGCTCGGACGCTTCATCCCGATGGGCCGGTTGACGACGAACCTGGTCGGCGCGGACAGCGGGCTCGACCTCCGGCGCTTCCTGGTCAGCTGCGTGCTCGCCGACGTCGTGTGGGCCGCGTACTGCGTCGGCATCGCCGCGGCCACGGGGCGCTGGAGCCGCGAGCAGCCCTTCCTCGTCACGACCGTCGCCGTCGTGGCGTCGATCCTGCTCGGCTTCGCGATCTCCGCGATCGAGAAGGCCGTCCGACGACGCAGTGAGGCCGCCGCCGCAGCCTGAGGAAAGTAGTGTGGGCACCCCGTTCGAAGGAGAACCCGTGCTGCTCGACGACCTCGTGCCGGACCCCGACGCGCTCGACCGCATCGCCACCGGCAGCACCTGGGCCGAGGGCCCCTGCTGGATCCCGACCACGCGGACGCTGCGGTGGTCCGACATCCCCGGCGACCGGATCCTGCAGTGGCACGCCGACTCCGGGGAGACCTCGGTGTACGCCGACGGTGTCGAGTTCACCAACGGCCGCACGCTCGACCGCGACGGCAGCGTCGTGCAGTGCTCGCACGGCCTGCGCCGGGTGGAGCGTGACCGCGACGGGGTCGTCACACCGATCGTCGACACGTGGAACGGCGTCCGGTTCAACTCCCCGAACGACGTCGTCGTCGCGCGGGACGGCGGTGTCTGGTTCACCGACCCCGCCTACGGCATCACCCAGCCGCGCGAGGGACACCCCGGCGTCCGCGAGTACGGCGACCACTGGGTGTTCCGGTGCGGACCGGCGGGCGAGGACCTGCGGCCCGTGGCGACCGACCTCGACGAGCCGAACGGCCTGGCGTTCGACCCGGACGAGCGGGTGCTGTACATCGCGAGCTCGTCGGGCGACGAGCCGGTCATCCGCGCGTACGACCGCCGGGGCGACCTGCTGAAGAACGGTCGGGTGTTCGCGCGGCTCGAGCCGGGCGAAGGCGCGCCGGACGGCATCCGGGTCGACGTGCACGGCAACGTCTGGTCGTCGTCCCACCGCGGCGTCGTCGTGTTCGACCCGGCCGGGGCACGCATCGGCGAGGTCGCCGTCCCCGAGGTCACGTCGAACCTGTGCTTCGGTGGCGACGACGGCACGACGCTCTTCCTGACGGCGACGACCTCGGTGTACCGGATCGTCACGACGACGCGGGACGCTGCCGTATCCTGACTCGGCCATGCAGTGCGACTACTTCGACCGCGGGGTGTGCCGGTCGTGCACGCTCATGGGCCAGCCCTACGCCGACCAGGTCCTCGACAAGGAACTCCGGACGCGCGAGCTCCTGCACGACGCCGTCGAGGCCGCCGGGGGTCCCGGTGCGGTCTCCTGGTCACCGGCGATCACGAGCCCGGAGTCGGGGTACCGGAACAAGGCGAAGATGGTCGTCGGCGGGTCCGTCGAGCACCCGACCGTCGGCATCCTCGACCACCGGCAGCGCGGGGTCGACCTGCGGCACTGCGGGATCTGCACCCCCGGCATCCGGCACGCGCTGCCCGTCCTGGCCGGGTTCGTCACCACCGCGGGGCTGATCCCGTACGACGTCGCCGCACGCCGCGGTGAGCTGAAGTACGTCCTGGTCACCGAGTCGCCCGACGGCGAGCTGATGATCCGGTTCGTGCTGCGTTCGGAGGGGCAGCTGCCGCGACTCCGACAGCACCTCGACACCCTGCGCGCCGCGCTGCCGAACGCGGTCGTCGTGACCGCCAACCTGCTGCCCGAGCACAAGGCCGTCACCGAGGGCGACCGCGAGGTCGTGCTCACCGAGCAGGAGACCCTGCCGATGCGCCTCGGCGGGATCACGATGCACCTGCGGCCGCAGAGCTTCTTCCAGACGAACACCGGCGTCGCGACCGAGCTGTACGCGCAGGCCTCGACCTGGATCGACGAACTCGATCCCGCGTCGATGTGGGACCTGTACTGCGGCGTCGGCGGGTTCGCGCTGCACGCCGCTCGTCCCGGCCGTGCGGTGACCGGCATCGAGTCGAGCGCCGAGGCGATCCGCTCGGCGAAGCAGTCGGCGCGTGAGGCCGGGCTCGAGGGCGTCCGGTTCGCCGCCGACGACGCCACGGAGCACGCCCTCCGGACCCGTCCGGATGCGGTGCCCGAACTCGTCGTGGTGAACCCGCCGCGTCGCGGGATCGGCGAGCGGTTGTCGACCTGGCTCGAGGAGTCGGACGTGCAGCACGTCGTCTACTCGAGCTGCAACCCGGTGACCCTGGCGAAGGACCTGGCCCGCATGCCGTCGTTCCGGCTCCGACGGGCCCGGGTGCTCGACATGTTCCCGCAGACCGGCCATCTCGAGGCCGTCACGCTCCTGTCGCGGGCGTGATCCGGGCCTCCCGGTCGTCATTGCCAGGGAATTGCCAAGGTGACGTACCCGGGTACGGGTCGATGACCATGGCCATGGGAATCGAGGCGTACAGGTTTCCGCCAGGGGTACGTAGCATGAACGGGTAGAACCGTTTGTCTCAGTTTGATAACGGTGAAGAGTTTCCTATGGTTGCCGACCGAGGTGCCGCCGGCCCGATGACCACTGCCCCCGGTGGCGCACCCCACAACTGACCGCGATCGGTCGGGGTGGGCAGTGGATCCCGCAGCAGATGCGGCTCGTGACCCCGGTGGAGCAATCACATGAAGAAGCTTTCCCGTACCCGCACCATCGTCGGCGGCCTGGCGTTCGCCGGCATCGCCGCGACCGGTGTCGGCCTCGCGGCAACCCCCGCGAACGCAGCGTCCGGTTCGACCTGGGACCAGCTCGCGCAGTGCGAGTCCGGCGGCAACTGGGCCATCAACACCGGCAACGGCTACTACGGCGGCCTGCAGTTCAACCTCGGCACCTGGCAGGCGAACGGTGGCGCTGGCAACCCCGCCTCCGCCAGCCGCGAGGCCCAGATCGCCGTCGCCGAGCGCGTCCTCGCCTCGCAGGGCTGGGGTGCCTGGCCCGCATGCTCCGCCCAGCTCGGACTGAGCGGCACCAGCGGTGCGGCTCCCGCAGCGGCCGCGCCGGCGCCCGCGCCGGCTCCGGCTCCGGCCGAGCAGGCCGCCCCGCAGCCAGCGGCTCCGGCTCCGGCCCCCGCCGAGCAGGCTGCCCCGCAGCAGGCCGCGCCGAGCACCACCGAGTCGACGCCGGCCCCGGCAGCGACCACGCCGAGCAAGCCGGCCCCGGTCAAGACGAGCGGCAAGACGTACACGATCGCCTCGGGTGACACGCTCGACACGATCGCGACGAAGCTCAAGATCGAGGGCGGCTGGAAGCAGCTCTGGGCCGCGAACACGTCGACCATCGACGACGCGAACCTGATCTACTCCGGCCAGGAGCTCCAGCTCCCCGCCTGATCTCTCCGCAGACCGAACACGACGACGCCCCACGACCTCGAGTCGTGGGGCGTCGTCGTGCGCGAGGCGGGGGCTACTGCGGGTTGTCGGTGAGCCAGCCGGCGACGTCGTCGGAGCGGAGCGCCTGGGACAGCGAGGAGACCTCGAGCCCGTTCAGCGTGACGATCGACTGCCCGTCCGGCGAGGTGCCGGAGCCCGCGGTCGGCACCGTGAAGGTCACCAGGTCGTCTGCTCCGACGCCCCGGAGCGACCAGCCCAGTCCGACCAGTCGTGAGAACGACAGGCCCGCGTCGACCGACAGGTGCTCGCTCGTCGCGGTGACGAAGTCCTGGATGCGCCCGGGGTTCGTGACGGTGTCGCGGGACAGCAGCCCGTCCACGACGCCGCGCATGAACGCCTGCTGGTTGCGGACGCGGGTGTGGTCGGCGTCGGCGAAGGCGTAGCGCTCCCGGACGAAGGCGAGCGCGGCGGCCCCGTCGAGCCGGTTCGCCCCGGTGGTGAAGTCGTGGCCCCGCGCCGAGAACGCCACGGGTGAGTCGACCGTGACGCCGCCGAGGGCATCGGTCATGTCCTCGAACCCGGCGAAGTCGATCTCGGCAACGTGGTCGATCCGGACGTCCAGGAGCTGTTCGACGGTCTGGGTGGTGAGGGCGACCCCGCCCCAGGAGTACGCGGCGTTGATCTTCGCCCGCCCGTGTCCGGGGACCTCGACCCACGAGTCACGCATGATCGACATGAGGTACACGTGCTGTCGATCGGCGGGGACGTGCGCGAGCATCAGCGTGTCCGACCGCCCGCCGAGTTCGGGCCGTGCACCCTCGGGGCCGCCCTGTGCGCGGGCGTCGGACCCGATGAGCAGGATGTTCTCGCCGCCCGTGGCGCTGGGCCGTGCACCGTCGGGGAACGGGTCGGCGATGGTGTCACGACCGGCGTCGAAGCTCCGCGCGAGCCCGCCGACGAAGACACTCGCGACGACGGCGACCACGACGGCGATGCCGACGAGTGAGCCGAGCGTCGCCACCAGGGCGACCAGGAAGGGCCGTCGCCGGCGCGTGCTGCGGATGGCGGTGCGGTGGGCGTGGTCAGCGGCCGCCCGGGCCGCGCGACGTTCGGACATGCGGGGGACTCCTGCGGGTTCGGGTCGGCGAGCAACCGACCCGAGGATCTTATCGCATGTGGTATTTCAAGTACAGCGTTTCAGTCCTGCTGTGGTTTCGCCAGGACCTCGCGAAGCGCGACCCGCAGGGCGGCGTCCTCGGGCAGGACCTCGCGCTCGATGTGCCGCGCGGTCTCCCAGGCCGACCGGCCGGCCGGCGTCACGCGGACCACGCGGCGGCGACGGTCCGCGGCGTGCGGGGTGCGCTCGACCAGGCCGTCGCGCTCCATCCGCTCGAGGGTGCGGGACATCGTCTGCGGCTGGACCCGGGCCGTGCGGGCGATGGTGTCGGCGCCGGTCGGGCCGGTCCTGATGAGGATGTCGATCGCGACCACCGCGGCGTGCGAGAGCCCGATGGCCCGGAGTCGTTCGTCCCAGTCCCGCTCGACGGAGCGTGCGGCCGCGGACAGCAGTCGTCCGAGGGGCCACTGCTCGGTCGTGTCCTCCATGTCGTGATTCTACGGTGGGCGGTGCGCGCGATCGTCAAGTAATCAGCATGCTGACGATCGGTGTACGCTCGCCGACGTGTCCCGCTTCCTCCGCATCGTCCTCCCCGCGCTCGTCATCGTGGTCTGGCTCGGCATCGCCTCGGTCGGCGGTCCGTTCTTCGGCAAGATCTCCGAGGTCTCCACCAACGACCAGACCTCGTTCCTGCCCGCCTCCGCCGACGCCACGAAGGTGCAGGAGCGGTCCTCGGAGTTCCGCGACGAGTCCGGGGCACCCGCGATCATCGTCCTCGAGCGTGACGGGGGACTGACCTCGACCGACCTCGCCGACGCGAAGGCGCTCACCACGACGCTGTCCGACCGCGCGGACGTCGAGGCCGTCAGCCCGGTGATCCCGAGCGAGGACGGCGATGCGGTCGAGATCGTCGCGACGCTCACCCAGGACGCCGAGACCGGCGCCGCGGTCGAAGCCGTCCGGGCCGACGTGGACGATGCGCTGCCGTCCGGTGTGCGCGGGTACGTCACCGGTCCGGCCGGGTTCACCGCCGACCTGACCGAGGCCTTCGCCGGCATCGACGGGCTGCTGCTCGGGGTGGCGCTCGCCGCGGTCTTCGTGATCCTGATCATCGTCTACCGATCCCCCCTGCTCCCGGTCCTGGTGCTCGGGACCGCCACGTTCGCCCTCTGTGCCTCGATCCTCGTGGTCTGGTGGCTCGCCAAGGCCGACATCGTGACGGTCAACGGGCAGGTGCAGGGGATCCTGTCGATCCTGGTGATCGGTGCCGCGACCGACTACGCGCTCCTGTACACCGCGCGCTTCCGTGAGGCCCTGCGTGACCACCGCACCGGCTGGGACGCGACGAAGGCCGCGCTGCGCGGGAGCCTCGAGCCGATCCTGGCCTCGGGCGGCACGGTGATCGTCGGGGTGCTCTGCCTGCTGCTGTCCGACCTCAACTCGAACAAGGCGCTCGGCCCCGTCGCCGCCATCGGCATCGCGTTCAGCCTGCTCGCCGCCCTGACGCTCCTGCCCGCGCTGCTGCTCGCGTTCCGCCGTGCGGCGTTCTGGCCCCTCCGTCCCGTGCACGGCAGCGCCCACCCCGTGCTCACCGGCCCCGACGCCCGAGGTGTCTGGGCACGCGTCGGCCGGCTCGTCGCCCGTCGTTCGCGGGTG
The DNA here is from genome assembly GCF_000349565.1 of Curtobacterium flaccumfaciens UCD-AKU. GTDB lineage: Bacteria > Actinomycetota > Actinomycetes > Actinomycetales > Microbacteriaceae > Curtobacterium > Curtobacterium poinsettiae. The sequence continues at coordinate 47,710 of NZ_KB714628.1, read as the reverse complement.
GTGTGGATCGTCTGCACGGTCGGACTGCTCGCGATGGGCGCCGGCCTGTTCGGGCTCAAGGCCGACGGTGTGCCGCAGAGCGACCTGATCATCGGGTCGTCCCAGGCACGCGACGGGCAGGACGTGCTGGCCGACCACTTCCCCGGCGGCTCCGGCAGCCCCGCGCAGGTGATCGGCGCCGAGCGGGACCTCGACCAGCTCGTCGACGCGATCACGGCGGTCGACGGGGTCGACGGTGTCGTGGCCGCGGCGAAGGACAGCCCCGCCGGCACCGTCCCGGTGACCGGGGACACCGCAGGCAGCGCCGCGCCGACCGTCTCCCGCGGCGACGTCCTGCTCGAGGCGACCCTGTCGGACGCCGCAGACTCCGACGCCGCCGAGCAGACCGTCCGCGACCTCCGCACCGCCGTCGAACGTGTCGACCCGGGCGCGATCGTCGGTGGCGTCACCGCGACGGCGGTCGACACGAACGACACCGGCATCCGCGACCGCACGCTCATCATCCCCGTGGTGCTCGTCGTGATCCTGCTGATCCTGATGCTCCTGCTCCGCAGTGTCGTCGCACCGCTCGTCCTGATCGGCAGCGTGATCGTCTCGTTCGCGGCGGCCCTCGGTGTCGGTGCTCTCGTCTTCGACCACGTGTTCCACTTCCCGGGCGCCGACCCGAGCGTGCCGCTGTACTCGTTCGTGTTCCTGGTGGCCCTGGGCGTCGACTACAACATCTTCCTCATGACCCGGGTGCGCGAAGAAGCACTGCGCCACGGTCCGCGCGAGGGCGTCCTGCGCGGCCTGGGGGTGACCGGTGGGGTGATCACGTCCGCCGGCGTCGTGCTGGCCGCCACGTTCGCGGCCCTCGGCGTCATCCCGATCCTGTTCCTCGCGCAGATCGCGTTCGTCGTCGCGTTCGGCGTGCTGCTCGACACGATCGTGGTCCGGTCGCTGCTCGTGCCGGCACTGGCGTACGACCTCGGGCACCGGGCCTGGTGGCCCTCGCGCCTCTCGCGCACGCGCCCTGACATGTGACACGCTAGGCCCATGCCAGTTCCCTCGACGCAGCCCGCCGCAGAGCGCAAGCTCCTCCGTGACACGGTGCAGGACAAGATCCGGGACGCCATCATGGACGGCACGCTCGAACCCGGGGAACGGCTCAACGACGACGACCTCATCGCGTGGCTCGGGGTGTCCCGCACACCGATCCGCGAAGCCCTCGCCGAACTCGCCCGTGCCGGCCTCATCGAGATGGCGCCGAACCGCTACACCCGGGTCGCGGCGCCGACGAAGGAAGAACTCCTCGACGCGTACCGCACCCTCGGCGTGATCTACGGCGGCGTCGTGCGGCTCGCGGTGCCCCGGTTCACGGACGCACAGCGCAAGAAGATCGTGAAGATGCTCGACGACGTGCACGCGCGGGTGAGCGCCGACGAGCAGGACAAGGTCGCGCGTGACGGTGCCGGCATCTACGCGATGTGGGCTGACGCGTGCGGCAACCCGTCGCTCGTGCAGCTCTGCGCGTCGACCACGGACGGGCTCTCCTTCAAGCTCCGCGTGCCGGAGCTCGCTGAGCTCCTGCCGGCCGACGTGATCCTGCCCGAGCTGACGAAGCTCAAGGACGCCGTCGTCGCGAAGGACCCGATCGCCGCCGAGCTCGCCATGGAGGCGATCCACCTGCTCCCGTCGCGCGACTAGCGTCACGAGCGCGACCGGTGACGGACAGGAGGCCCGTGGAAGCACCGCGGACACCGTTCCGTCACTCAGGTGGTGACGGCCACTACGGGGTGACCTTCCAGGCGCATCCCATGTCGTCCGTCCACTCGCCGGTTATGGTTTCCCGGTGAGCAACGAACCCGAGCAGACGACCGAGCCCGCGCGCCGCGGTGCCGCGACGCCGCGCCACGGGCGCCAGAAGCGTCGGGCGGGCGTGGTGTTCCCGGCCGTCGCGGGGGTGCTCACGATGGCCCTCCTGCTGGGCGTCGGGTACGCGGGCTACGCGTACAACCAGCTGTCCGACGGCGTCACGATCGTCAACGCGATCACCGGCAAGAAGGACACGAAGGACGACGTCGACGGCAAGGCGCAGAACATCCTGCTCGTCGGCGACGACCACCGTCCGGACAACGCCACCCCGGAGCAGCTCGCCGAACTCAGCACCCAGGACGACGGCGGTGCGACGAACACCGACACGATGATCGTGCTGCACATCAGCGCCGACGGCAGTCAGGCGACGATGATCTCGTTCCCCCGTGACTCGTACGTCGACATCCCCGACGTCGGCAAGGGCAAGCTCAACAGCGCCTTCTACTACGGCACGCTCAACGGCGGTGGGGACACCGGCGGTGCGAAGATGCTCATCAAGACCATCGAGAACCTGAGCGGCCTGCAGATCGACCACTACGTCCGCGTCTCGCTCCTCGGCTTCTACCAGGTGGTCAAGGAGCTCGGACCGGTCGAGGTCTGCCTGAACCAGGCGACGAACGACCCCTACTCCGGCGTCAACCTGCCCGCGGGCAAGTCCTCGCTGAACGCGAAGGAGGCGCTGTCCTTCGTGCGCCAGCGCCACGGCCTGCCGAACGGCGACCTGGACCGCAACGTGCGCCAGCAGTACTTCCTGTCGCAGGAGGCACGGAAGGTCACGTCGGCCGGCACGCTGCTCAACCCCGTGAAGATGGGCAACATCCTCAAGGCCGTCGGTGGATCGATCCAGACCGACACCGACCTGATCGACCTCGCCTCGCAGATGCGCAACCTGCGGCCCGGCAACATCCAGTCGGCCACGATCCCGACCCTCGGCACCCCGACCATCTACGTGAACGGCTCGCCGCTGTCCATCGTCGAGGTCGACACCGTCGGACTGCCCGCGTTCGTGCAGGGCCTGGTGGGGCAGCCCGAGGCGTACACGAAGGCCCGCCGCGCGCAGCCCGCGAACACCTCGGTCACCGTGCTGAACGGCAGCGGGGTCGAGGGTGCTGCGACCGCGGCCGGCCAGGTCCTGACCGCCCGCGGTTTCCAGGTCCCGCCGGCCGGCTCGTCCGCGACGACGAAGACGACGCAGGTGCAGTACCCCGCCGGCCAGGAGGCGCAGGCGAAGGCCGTCGTGTCCGCGGTCCCCGGCGCCGTCGCCGTCCGCACCGCCAGCGTGACCGGTGTCACCCTGGTGCTCGGCACCGACGGCAAGACCGCGAAGCCGGTCGCGACCGAGCCGAGCGCCGGGGCCTCGACGCCGGCGACCGGCGGCTCGGGCTCGAAGCCGACGAAGAAGCCCGCGAAGGAACCGACGCCCAAGTCGACCGACGTGCACAACTACGGCACCGAGGGCACCTGCATCAACTGATGGGAACCCGCCGGGGGACCGGTCGGTAGGTTCGTGGAGTGACCAGCGCCGCACGCCCGATCGTCCTGATGACCTACAACATCAAGAACCCGGACCCCGCGCACGACTGGCCGGCCCGACTACCGGTCGTGCTCGACGTCATCCGTCGACACGACCCCGACGTGCTGTGCGTGCAAGAGGCCTTCGCCCACCAGATGGACGACCTGCGTGCCGGTCTGCCGGACCACGCCGACGTCGGGCAGGGGCGCGAGGGCGGCGACGCCGGCGAGCACGCGGCCGTCTTCTACCGCCGCGACCGCTTCCGCCCGTCCGACGAGGGGTCGTTCTGGCTGTCGGACACCCCGGACGAGCCCGTCTCGAACACCTGGGGCAGCCTGTACCCGCGGATCGCGAACCACGCCCGGTTCCTCGACGCCGAGGGTCCCGCGTTCACCCTGCTCACCACACACCTGGACCACGAGCCCGGGCCGCACGGTGACGAGGTCCGGGGCCGGAGCGCCGCGCTCATCGCCGAACGGTTGGCCGGCACCACCGGGCCGGTCGTGTTCGCCGGGGACTGCAACGAACCCGCGGGCACCGGCACGGCATCGCGGGTGTTCGCCGAAGCCGGGTTCGAAGACGCCTGGCTGGCTGCGGGTGACCCGTCCGACCGCACCGCCACGTTCAACGACTGGCAGCCGCCGGTCGACTCGGCCGAGCGGATCGACTGGGTGCTCACCCGGGGCGTCAACGCCGTGGACCGCGTGGTGATCGACCACGACGGCCCCGAGACCTGGTTCGCCAGCGACCACTTCCCGGTGATCACGACCCTGCGGGTCTGAACCGGTTCAGCAGCTGCGCTCTGCTCGCTGTCAGCAGCTGCGCTGCGCGTGGACGGGCATCGGTGAGCCGAGCACCGTGACGGTCGTCTCGTTCGTCAGCGCGGAGACCCCGTTGGTCCCGGCATCGTCGGTGCGCTTGCCCGACTCGTGGTCGTCACCGTCGTCGTGGTGCCGGTCCGCCCACCCTTCGCGGAGCAGGAGCTGCCAGGCACGCGAGTCGTCCGATCCGAAGGAGACGCGCTCGGAGCGGGGCGCGTCGGCGATCTCGTTCCCGATGTCGTCGCCCACCCGGACGCCGTCCGGGCCGGTCAGTTCGATCTGCCTGCCGAAGGTGCTGCGGACCGCGTCGCGCAACACCCGGATCTCGACGGCGTTGCCGGCCGCGGCGTCGGTCGTCAGGGCTGCCACGCGGACGGCGCCGCCCCAGGTGTACGTGGTGCCCGCGGGGAAGCACGCCCCGCCGTCGCCCTCGGCCGTCTGCGTGCGCGACGGGGTGCCGAGCAGCCGGTTCAGCACGCTCACGGTCAGGCCGGAGTCGCGCATCGAGGACTCGACGACGGTGTCGTCGCCGTCCCGGAGCACCAGGGCCTCGGCGTCGAGCTCGATCGAGTCCACACGGCGGAGGTCCGCGTTCGTCACGTGGACCGGAGCGGCGTCGTGCGAGGTCTCGGCAGCGACGGCCACGTCGACGCCGAGCCCGGTGGTGCCGTCGAACGCGAGCGCACCGGCCGAGAAGGCCAGCACGGCGGCGCCGAGCGCCAGCAGGGTCCGAGGAGTCACCGTTCGACGGTACGACCTCGGTCGGGGCAGAACGACAGGTGTTACCGAATCGGGGCCGGCCCGTCACCGGACCGTGACAAACGAGGATCACGCACCTGCGGCCCCGGACCGGAGCGGACGGCGGGCGCAGGCCGCTCCGCGCACCGGGGGACAGCCTCCTGGACGGCCCGCAGCGACCCCCTGCGTACCGTCGGCGGCATGACGGACCACCAGAACGACCAGACCGGGCCTGACCAGTACGTGATGCAGGACCCCACGAAGATGTACGCCGACAAGAAGCCCGACGAGCAGTACCTCGAGGGTGCCGGCACCGACGGGGAGATGGCGCAGAACGTCCCCGCCGACCACGGTGAGGACACCTACCGGGGCTCGGGTCGTCTGACCGGCCGCAAGGCGCTCGTCACCGGTGGCGACTCCGGCATCGGTGCCGCCGTCGCCATCGCCTACGCCCGTGAGGGTGCGGACGTCGCGATCTCGTACCTGCCCGAGGAGCAGGAGGACGCCGACCGCATCGTCAGCCTGATCGAGGCAGCCGGCCGCAAGGCCGTCGCGCTGCCGGGCGACATCACCTCGCTCCAGGTCTGCGAGCAGCTCGTGGCCGACGCCGTCGAGCAGCTCGGCGGCCTCGACATCCTGGTGAACAACGCCGGCAAGCAGCAGAACGTCGACGACATCACCAAGATCTCCGACGAGGAGTTCGACGAGACCTTCAAGACGAACGCCTACGCGACGTTCCGGATCACGAAGGCAGCCGTGCCGCACCTGCAGCCCGGCTCCACGATCATCAACACGACGTCGATCCAGGCGTACGCTCCGTCGCCGCACCTGGTGCACTACGCGGCCACGAAGGCGACCGTGAACAACATGGCCAAGGGCCTGGCCGCGCAGCTCGCGCCGAAGGGGATCCGCGTGAACGCGGTCGCTCCCGGCCCGATCTGGACGCCGCTGCAGCCGGCCGGCGGCCAGCCGCCCGAGGCGCTGCCGAGCGCGGGCGAGCAGACCTACCTGGGTCGCTGGGGCCAGCCGGCAGAGCTCGCGCCGGCGTACGTGTTCCTGGCGAGCGGTGAGTCGTCGTACGTCGTGGGCGAGACGCTGCACGTCGACGGCGGGATGCCGACGCCGTAGGGCACCTGTTCTGACAGGACCCTGACGGGAGGCGCGGTGCCGGTGGGCACCGCGCCTCCCGTCGTCCGTGTGGTCGGGTCGACGGCGTCTGGTCGCGTCAGCAGGTGACGGAGCGCGCCATCCGCTCGAGGAGCTCGCGCGCGGACATCGCGGCGGCCAGCTCGACCTCGACGGGGTTGATGCCGATCGCCTGCTCGAAGGCGCGGCGCCGGGCCTGGTCGGCGATCGGTACCTCGGGGCGCTGGGGGAGCACCGCGATGGCCCGAGCCGCCGCCTCGAAGGCGCCGACGGGCCGGCCGAGCTGCTCCCACATGGCCCGGACGTCGTGCGCCACCTGGTCCGGATCGCCGCCGAACTCGAACCCGGCGGAGGCCATGGTGGCGAGTCCCTGGGCTGTGGGGTCGTTCGGGGTCATGCCCGCATGGTCGCACGGACGGCCGCGAACCGGCTCGACGTCCGGGTCTGTCCCCCCTTGTGCCGCCACCCGTACCGGGGTGCTGGTGCCCCGGCGTTGTGCGTTCGGCGGCGCCGAGCATCTCATCGCGCTGTACGAGGGGCTGCAGCTGCAGGCCCTGCTGCGTGCCGAGCTCGACCTCGTGGCGGCGTTCGACCGCGCCGTCGCCCGGTTCGAGCGCGGCTGGATGGATCGGTACGAGCCGCAGGCCGCCCGCCGTCTGGCGATGTGGGACGACGACGACTCGGGCAGCTGGGAACTCTGACCGGCGGTTCGTCCACGGAGCGCGTTCCTTGCGTCGTCGTGCAGCGCACCGCGGGTACCCCGGGTGTCGTAACCTGACGGAAGGAACCGACATGGCAGCACCGAACCCCATCCAGGTCCAGAAGTACCTGAGCGGCATCGACTACCCGGCCTCGAAGGACGACGTGGTCTCCACCGCCGAGCAGAAGGGTGCTCCGGACGACGTCCTCGAGGCGCTCCGCGCGATCCCGGACGGCGAGTACGACGCCCCGACCGCGGTGTCGAGCGCGGTCTCGGACGCCGGCTGACGTCGACCGAGCCCGTTCAGTGAGCAGAAGACGTCGGGTGCGACGACCGCACCCGACGTCTTCTGCTCACGAAGCGCACCCCGCCGCGCTCACGACGCGCCGCCGGCACCACCGCTCCGCGACCCGCGCGGCACCGACCCGTCGCCGGGGTCGTACCCGGTGTCCCGGATGACCCGCAGTGCCCTGGTGTCGTTGTGGACGGAGTGCACGACGACCCGACGGGTGCGTCGGAGTGCTCGCCGGGCACCCGGTGTCGCGAAGAGCCCACCGAGCACCAGGCCCGCGCCGATCCCCAGCGCCACGGACACCGCCGCCACGAAGTCGAGGGCCGCGCTCGACGAACCGGACATGAAGTTCAGCAGGGCGTCGGACACGGCGACACCGGGCAGGAGCGCTCCGCAGAACGCCGGCACCGCGATCGCCGCCACGGCCGTCCGCATCCGGACCGCCGCGTAGGTCGACAGCACGCCGAGCAGGACCGCCGCCAGGAACGTCGCACCGAGCAGCGGCAGGCCGAGCTGCCGCAGCCCCCACAGCGACGCACCCGCGGCCACCGAGAACACCACGGTGACGGGGATCACCCGCGCGCTGGCCTGCTGCACGAAGCAGTTCGCCCCGGCCGACACCACGGTGAGCGAGAGCGAGGCCCACAACGGCAGCGTCTGCGTGACGATGCCGGACGGGTCGACCTCGAGGTGCAGCCACTTCGTCATCGCGATCCCGGCGGGCACCCCCACCACGATCGCCGCGATGACCAGCCCGATGTAGAACGCGCGGGCGACCGCCATCGCCCGGAACCCGGAGATCGCGTCCTGTGCCCAGGTCACGAGCGCGACGTGCGGCAGGAGCAGGACCACCAGCGCCGCCACCATGGTCGCGGCGCCGGCCGGGTGCAGCACACCCGCGCCGATCGCGAGGGTGCCGATCACGGACGCCACCGCCCCCTGCGCCCCGGACACGAAGAACTGCGGGTAGCCGCGGCCGGTCAGCCAGCGCCCCGACAGGATGATCCCGAACATCAGCACGAACGCTCCGATGCCCGCTCGCCACCCGCCGCCGGCCTGCATCGCGATCGAGGTGCCCAGGATCGACAGCCCCACGTCGGCGAGCCACGTGGGCCAGCGTGGCGGCATCCGCAGCACCGCGACGAGGGCGCTCACCGCCGAGGTCATGTCGCGCTCGTCGTGGATCAGGTCGTCGACGATCTGGTTCGCCCGCGCCAACCGGTCGAGGTCGGAGCCGTCGGAGCTGACCGTCCGGACCTTGACGAGCGGCGGGACGTCGGCCGGGGCGTACTGGATGGTCACCGAGCTGCCGGAGAAGTCCAGGTCGAGCGGGGCGAGGTTCCACTTCGTCGAGACCGCGACGACGGCCGTCTCGACGCTGCGGGTGTCGGCACCGGAGGCGAGCATGACCTCGGCCAGGTCGAGGCAGAAGTCGACGATCTGCGTCGCCGTGTACTGGTCGCGCCCCTTGGCGTCGGGCTCGACGTGCTCGTAGATCGTGCCGCGCAGCCGGGCCCGTGCGTCGCGCAGGTCGTGCTGCGCGAGACTGCGCCGGCGTGGCCGGGGCGGGCGGCCCGGCTTGTGCGGGCCCGGGGGGTGCTGCTCGGCCATCCCGCCATGGTGCCAGTCGACGGCAGCTGAGTCCGGACGTCCGCTGGACGCGTCCGGATCAGCTCCGGCGGCGCGCGCTGAGTCTGCCGAGGGCGAACGCCGCGACGACCGCGCCCACCAGCACGAGGACCGGTCCGACCGTCAGCTGCCACGGGCGCACGCTCGGGACGAACGTGACGTGGGCCAGGGGCGCGTACGCGAACCATTCCGCCGAGGCCGACGGCGCCGTCGACACGAACACGACCCCGACCACGACGGCCAGCAGGCCGAGCCAGAGGGCGACGAGGGTCGGGGTGGCGAGGAATCGGGGCACGGCACCCAGCGTAGGTGGGCGACGGACGGGAGGCCCGGT
>NZ_KB714628.1:795-38671 GCF_000349565.1 Curtobacterium flaccumfaciens UCD-AKU | reverse complement strand
CGGGCCTCCCGTCCGTCACGTCGTGACGGTTCCTGCTTCGCGCGCCTACTGCTCGAAGGTCGCGTGCAGCGTGATCTCGACGCCGGTCAGTGCCTTGCTGACGGGGCAGGTCGCCTTGGCGTCCTCGGCGGCCTTGAGGAAGGCGGCCTCGTCGATGCCGGAGACCTCGCCGCTGACGGTCAGGACGATGCCGGTGAGGCGGAAGCCGCCGTCCGGGTCCGGGCCGAGCGAGACGTCGGCCTTGACGTCGAGGGCCTCGACCGTGCCGCCGGCCTCGCCGAGGACGGCGGAGAACTGCATGGCGTAGCAGGACGAGTGGGCGGCGGCGATGAGCTCCTCGGGGCTCGTGGTGCCGCCGGCGTCCTCGGCGGTGCGCTTCGGGAACGAGACGTCGTACGTGCCGACCTTCGAGCTCGAGAGTTCGACCTGGCCGGAACCGTCCTCGAGGCCGCCGTTCCAGGCGGTGCGTGCGGTGCGAGTGGGCATGCCCGCTCCTTTCGTGTGGGGGAGTGGTCCCGAGTGGGACCACCGCTCCCGAGTCAATCCGAGAACGCTCGTTCTCGCAACCGGCTCACGGTGAAGACGCAGGTCTGCCCTACGATCGGGCGCATGGGGGACAGTGAGGCCGTGAACTTCCGCAGGTCCGTGCTCGAACAGGGTCCGGCCGACGTGACGAACCCGGTGGTCGCCTGGCTGCGGTTCTGGACGCAAGGGTGGCGGTTCCACGGACGGGCGAGCCGTTCGGAGTTCTGGTGGGTGATCGCGCTCGAGCTCGCGCTGGCCGGGGTCGCGCTCTGGGTCGTCGGTGTGCACGGGACCGGAGGGCGGTGGGAGCTGTACGTCGACCCGTTCGGAGCCGTCCCCTCACCGCAGGTCTCGTTCGACCTGGTCGACCGCGGGCGGGACGGGTCGTTCGGTTGGGGGGCCGGCAACCGGGAGGTCTGGCCGGACGGGTGGGACCTGGTGCTGCTCGTCCCGACGATCCTGACCATCGTGCCCCGGTGGTCGCTGCTCGTGCGGCGGCTGCACGACCGGGACCACACCGGGCTGTGGATCCTGCTCCTCGTGTTCACCGGACCGATCGGCTGGCTCGTGGTGATGGGTATGGCCGCGAGCCGGTCGCGCCCGGAGGGGGCGCGGTTCGACCGCGGTCTGTTCGGCGGCGGACGCGATCTCGCGGCAACTGGACGACACATGTCGTCCACGACGACAGGTGTAGCGTGAAGTGCGATCAAAGGAGACACCCATGCGCGCCGTCGTGTTCGAGCAGTACCAGACCTTCCCGTCCCTGACCGAGGTCCCGAAGCCCGTACCCGCACCCGGTGAGGTCCTGCTCAAGGTCGCCGGCGCCGGTGCCTGCCACTCCGACGTCGCCGTGTACCGCGAGTTCCAGCAGGGGCAGCCGGGAGCCCAGGCCCCCGCCTTCGTGCTCGGCCACGAGAACTCCGGCTGGGTCGAGGCCGTCGGCGACGGGGTCACGGGCTTCGCCGAGGGTGACGCCTACCTGGTCTACGGACCGGTCGGCTGCGGGCACTGCTCGTACTGCTCGAAGGGCCAGGACACCTACTGCGAGAACGCCGCGACGAACCCGTACATGGGCATCGGCCTCGGTCGCGACGGCGGTATGGCGGAGTACGTGAGCGTCCCGGCGCGGAACCTCGTGCCGCTCGGCGACGCCGACCCGGTCGCCGCCGCACCGCTGAGCGACGCCGCCCTCACGCCGTACCACGCGATCAAGAACTCCCTGCCGAACCTGGCCGGCGGCGGTCGCTTCGCACTCGTCGTCGGGCTCGGTGGCCTCGGGCAGATCGCCGTGCAGATCCTGACGGCGCTCACCGGCGCCACGGTCATCGCGACCGACATGAAGCAGGACGCGATGGACCGCGCGGCCGCCCGCGGCGCGATCACCGTCCCCGGTGGCCCGGACCAGGCGGAGCGCATCCGCGAGATCACCGGCGGACGCGGTGTCGATGCGGCGTTCGACTTCGTCGGAGCCACTCCCACGATCGGGGTCGCGCAGGCCTCGATGGCGGTCGGCGGCCGGTTCACCGTCGTCGGGATCGCCGGCGGCACCACCGAGTGGAACTTCTTCGCGACGCCGTACGAGTCGACGATCACGAACACCTACTGGGGCACCATCGAGGACCTGCACGAGGTCGTCGCGATGTACCGCGCCGGGCAGATCGTGCCCGACGTCGAGCGGTACGCGCTGTCCGACGCGCTCGAGGCGTACCGGAAGCTCGAGGCCGGCGAGCTCTCGGGCCGCGCGGTCGTCGTCCCGACGCTCTGAGCCGGGCTCGGGCGTCCCTGGTCGATCCCACTCTCCAGCGCGGGTGTCCTGGGAAGGAACGAGCGCCGGTCAGCGTCCCGCGGCGTACCCCTGGTTGCCGCGGGGGTTCGCGGCGGCGCCGAGGACACCGGTGTCCGGGTCGCGCGTGACGCACGTCAACCGGCCGAGGCTCCAGTCGCCGCCACGCGTGACGACGTGTCCGCGGGCCTCGAGCGCCGCGATCACCTCGTCGCCCAGGCGGTCCTCGACGACCAGGCCCGCGGGCTCCCAGGTGCGCGGCCAGAACGACCCCGGGAACGACGTGGTGTGCAGGGCCGGGGCGTCGATGGCCTGCTGCGGGGAGTACCCGCCGACGATCCAGCGCAGCAGGAACAGCAGCTGCCACTGGTCCTGCTGGTCACCGCCGGGGGAGCCGAGCGCCGCAACCGGCTGCCCGTCGCGGAGCACCAGGGTCGGCGTCAGCGTGGTGCGGGGGCGCTCGCCGGGGCGCAGGGTCGAGGCCGTGTCCGGTTCGAGCCACGTCATCTGCAGGCGGGTGCCGAGGCAGAACCCGAGCTCCGGGATCGTCGGTGAGGACTGCAGCCAGCCGCCGGACGGGGTCGCGCTGACGATGTTGCCCCAACGGTCCACGACGTCGATGTGGCACGTGTCGCCGCGGGTCTCGCCGTCGGGGGTCACGAACGGCTCACCGCGGTCCTCGACCGGAGCAGCCGGGGGGACGTCGCCGTCACGGTCGCGGGCGACCTGCACGGTCGGTTCGCCCACGCCCGCCGCCGCGGCGGAGCCGGAGGACGTGCGGATCGGCGGCATGGCGTGTCCGACCCCGGCGATCGTGCCGGGCCGGAGTTCGGCCGACGCACGCTCGCCGATGAGGGCGCGGCGTTCGTCGGCGTAGGCGTCGGAGAGCAGGACGTCGAGCGGGACCTCGCCGTCGCCGTAGAAGGCCTCGCGGTCGGCGAGCGCGAGCTTCTGCGCCTCGACGATCGTGTGCGCACCGAGCTCGGTGGAAGGGTCGAGCAGGGCGTCGTCGAGCGGTTCGAGCAGCCGCAGGGTCTGGAGCAGTGCCGGGCCCTGGCCCCACGCGCCGGTCTTGGCGATCGTGCAGCCCCGGAACGCCACCGTCGTCGCGGGTTCGTACGAGGCCCGGAACGCGGCCAGGTCGGACGCGCGGATGACGCCGGCGTGGTCGGTGCCCGACGCGTGCCGGTGCGGTTCGCGGACGAACCGGTCGATCGCCTCGGCGACGAACCCCTCCGCCCACTCGGACCGGGCCGCGTCGATGCGGCCGGTCCGGCTGCCGGCGCCGGAACCGGCGTCGACCAGTCGGTCGAGCACGGTGGCGAGCGCCTCGTTGCGCACCAGGTCCCCGGGGACCGGCACCGCGCCTCCCGGCAGCCACTGCGTGGCGGAGGTGGGCCAGTGCTCCTCGAACAGGTCCCGCACGGTCGTGATCGTCCGGACCACCGCCGGTGTGACCGGGTGGCCGTCGCGGGCGTACCCGACGGCCGGTGCGAGGACGTCGGCCAGCTCCCAGGTGCCGTGGTCACGGAGCAGCAGGAGCCAGGCGTCGACCGCGCCGGGGACGGCCGCGGCCAGCGCGCCGGAGCCGGGGACCAGGTCGAGCCCCTCGGCGCGGTAGTGCTCCGGTGTCGCACCCTCGGGAGCCGGACCCTGCCCGACCAGCACCGTCGGCGTGGGGTTCGCGGCCGTCGCGAAGACCGCCGTCAGGTCACCGCCCGGGCCGTTGAGATGCGGCTCCACGACGTGCAGGACGAAGGCCCCGGCGACGGCCGCGTCGAACGCGTTGCCACCACGTTCGAGCACGGACTGGGCGGTCGCCGTCGCGATCCAGTGCGTCGAGGCCGCCATCCCGAACGTGCCCCGCAGGTCAGGTCGAGTGGTCTGCGCAGGGGGATGGACGAAGGCAGGATTCGGCGTCGGCATGCCCCCATCCTGTCCCGCGGTGACCGGTCCGGTGCTGGAGACCCCCCGTCCGCGGGGTTGTGCACCCCGTGCAGAAAAGCGAACATCGTTCGGCGACTCGTGCAGGGCGAGCGCCGAACGGCCGCGCGCTCGTGTGGTCGGCCCGAGGCAGGGGATCCATGACCACCACTCCGTCGACCGTCGCTCGTGCGCGCCGACTCCCACGCATCGCCGGCGCCGTGATGGCACTGGCCCTGGCGGCCGGGGCAGTCGTCGCGACGGCCGAGCCGGCAGCGGCCTCTGCCGTCTGGGTCGGCTCGGTCCCCGCCGGCACGAAGATCCTGCCCGGCGACCAGGTCACGTCGCCGAACGGCCAGTTCAAGCTCATCATGCAGGGCGACGGCAACCTGGTCGAGTACGGCATCGGCAACCGCGTGCTGTGGGCGTCGAACACCGCCGGCAACTCCGGGGCGATCGCCGTCGTGCGCAAGGACCGCGCCCTCGACATCACCCGGAACGGCAAGCGCCTGGTGCGCTGGACGTCGGCGGGCACCGCGAGCTCCACGGCGTTCAAGGTCCGCGCCGACGGCACGATGGCCCTGCTCGCCGGCAAGGCCGTCGTCGTGGGCTGGACCGGGTTCCAGGACCGCGTCGCGTCGGGCAACAGGATCCTCGGCGGGACGGTCCTGCGCTCCGACACCTCGAACACGCGGATCCTCAACATGCGCACCGACGGCAACCTGGTGCAGAAGGTCAGCGGACGGGTCGTCTGGCAGTCGCGGACCGGCGGCCACCCGGGCGCCTGGGCCGAGCTGCAGACCAAGGGCAACTTCGTCATCTGGACCCGTGACGCGTCGCGTAAGAAGGTCGCTATCTGGAGCTCCCGCACCAGCACCGCCGGGTCGGGCAACCTGCTCGTGCAGGTCGACGGCAACGTGGTGCTCTACGGGGCGAAGGACACCCGTGTCTGGTCGAGCCGACCGGTCACCGGCCTGGCCTGGCCCGTCAACGGCACGAAGATCACCGGGCGGTACGGCGACGACCGCGGCGCCGGGCACGTCCCGCGCTACCACCAGGGCACCGACGCCCCCGTGCCGGTCGGCACTCCCGTGTACGGCTCGGGGACGGGCACCGTGACGCGGACGGTCGCGAACGACGGGGCCTACGGCAACTACATCGTCGTGACGTACGGCATGACGACGGTCCTGACGGCGCACCTCAGCAAGATCGAGGTGAAGCAGGGGCAGATCGTGAAGCTCGGCACCGAGATCGCCAAGTCCGGCAACACCGGGCAGTCGACGGGGCCGCACGTGCACGTCGAGACGCGGCGGAACGGCGTGCTCGTCGACCCGCTGAAGAACATGCACTTCCGCTGACGCGGGGCGGGGAGTCGTTCGTCGTTCGCACGTCGCGTGTGTCGCACGCGTCCTCGCCCCGCGCATCGAGTGAGCAGAAAAGGTCGGGTGGCTCGAGGACACTCGACCTTTTCTGCTCACTCGATGAAGGGCCTCGCACGGTGCGAGGAGCCCGCTGTCCCGGATCGGCTTCGTCGCCGAGGTCGATCAGGATGACGTCACCGTGGTCATCCGCGCCGAGCTCGAGCCTGACCTGGCGCGCTCGCTCGAGGAAGCCACGGCGCTGCGGGCCGAGGCCGAGGCGAAGGAGGCTCGAGCGCTCTCGCTGCGGCGAGCGATCGCTGTCTCGCTGAAGGACGACGGCCTCACCCTGCGGGACATCGCGGTCGTCCTCGGCGTCTCGTACCAGCGGGTGCACCCGCTCGTGCACGAGGACGAGCGGGCGCTGGCTGCGTCGTAGCCCGCGGCGCGGATAGCCTGGGCGGGATGAGGAAGCGCGGCGGAACGGTGCTCGTGTTGGTGGCGATCGGGGTCCTGGCGGGGGTGCTGTCCGGACTGTTCGGCGTCGGCGGTGGGGTCATCGTGGTGCCCGCGCTGATGGCCTTCTTGCAGATGGACCAACGTCGGGCCTCGGCGACCTCGCTCGTGGCGATCGCCCCCGCGGCCGTCGTCGGGGCGATCACGTACGCCGTGCAGGGCGAGGTGCACTGGTTCGCGGCCCTGACCCTGGCGATCGGCAGCGTCATCGGCGCCCCGATCGGCGCACGACTGCTCCGTGCCCTGCCGCTCCGCGTGCTGCCGTGGATCTTCGTCGGGTTCATCGCCGTCGTGCTCGTCTCGCTGTTCACCACGGTGCCGACCCGCGGTGGCGAGGTGCACTTCGGGGTCGTCGAGGCGATCGTCCTGCTGTTGCTCGGGCTGCTGTCGGGTGTGCTGTCCGGGCTGGTCGGGGTCGGCGGCGGGGTCGTCATCGTGCCGGGCCTCGAGGTCGTGCTCGGCGCCGGTGACCTGCTGGCGAAGGGCACGTCGCTGCTCACGATGGTGCCGACGTCGGTGTCCGGGACGGTCGCGAACCTGCGGCGCCGCGCCGTCGACCTGCGCGTCGGGCTGACGGTCGGCATCACCGCCGCCGTCTGTTCACCGGGCGGCGCGGTACTGGCACGCCTGGTCGATCCGCAGGTAGGCACCTGGTTGTTCGCGGCGTTCCTGGTGGTCGTCGCGGTCATCGTGCTCAGCCGCGGGCGCCGGAGGGAACCGCAGGCCGACGTGAGCGACGGGGCGGCCGCGTGACGGGCCTCCAGGCAGGGCGTGACGCGGAGGCAGTGCTGGTGGCGTTCGCCCGGACCACCGGCGACGTCGCCGCGGCCCGCAGGGTCGCCCGGCAGTTCCACGACCTCGACGAAGGGGAACGCTCGGCGCTGCTCTGGAGCGAGGACGACGGCGCGAAGCTCGTCGCGGTCCTGCTGCTCGTGCAGGCGATGCGGGCGTACCCCGACACGGAGTTGACGGACGAGTACCTGTCGGCGGCGAAGGCCGAACGGTTCGAGGACCCGGTGCTCGTCGACCTGGCGGCCGAGGAACTCGTCGGCGCACCGTTGCTGGGCGCCTCGACCGGCCCGCTGTTCGCGCTGGCGAAGTCCGACGTGGCGATGGTCCGGCGGATCGCGGTCGTGGCGACCCTGGCGTTCGTGAAGCAGGGCGACGCCGAGGTGCCGCTCGGGATCGCCGGACGCCTGGTGCGGGAGCGCAGCGAGACGGTGCAGACGGCGCTCGGGTTGGTGCTGCGCGAGACGGGGAAACGGGCGTCCGAGGCGGCGCTGGTGGCGTTCCTGAAGCAGAGCGGCCGGTTCCTCAGCCCGGCGGCCCGCCGGACGGCGACCGAGCACCTGCCACCGACGGAGCGGGACCGGCTGCGGGGCTGACCGGCGTCCGCCGAGCGGTGCGCCGACGTCCGGCGAGCGACGCGCCGACGTCCGCCGAGCGAGACGCCGGCGTCCTCCACGCGACGCGCCGCCGTCCGCGCGCCGACCCGCGCGAGGGGGACCCGGGGCTGGGAGCGTCCACGGGTCGGACGCGTACCGAGGAGGGGAACGCGAGTCGTGCCTCCAGGCCGGCTCGAAGCGACCACGAGAGGAACGCAACGTGCGCGCACTGACCTACCAGGGCACCGAGAAGGTGTCCGTCGAGACCGTCCCCGACCCGACCATCCAGGAGCCGACCGACGCGATCGTGCGGATCACCTCCTCGGCGATCTGCGGCTCCGACCTGCACCTGTACCGCGTGCTCGGCCCGTACATCGACCGCGGCGACGTCCTCGGCCACGAGCCGATGGGCGTCGTGGAGGAAGTCGGGTCCGGCGTCACCAACCTGAAGGTCGGCGACCGCGTCGTCATCCCCTTCAACATCTCCTGCGGCCACTGCTGGATGTGCCAGCACGGCCTGCAGTCCCAGTGCGAGACCACCCAGGTGACCGAGTACGGCACCGGGGCCTCGCTGTTCGGCTACACGAAGATGTACGGCCAGGTCCCCGGTGGCCAGGCCGAGTACCTGCGCGTGCCGCACGCCGACTACGGCCCCATCGTCGTGCCGGACGACGGCACCCCCGACGACCGCTGGCTGTTCCTGAGTGACATCCTGCCCACCGCGTGGCAGGCCGTTCAGTACGCCCAGGTGCCCGAGGGCGGCACGCTCGCCGTGCTCGGCCTCGGCCCGGTCGGCCAGTTCGCCGCCCGCATCGGCAAGCACCTCGGTTACCGCGTGCTCGCCGTCGACCCCGAGCAGGTCCGCCGTGACCTGGGGGCGAAGCACGGCGCCGAGGTGTTCGACCTGACGAAGGACATGGTCCCCGAGCTCGTCGACCTGACCGACGGCCGCGGCCCCGACGGTGTCGTCGACGCGGTCGGTATGGAGGCCCACGGCAACCCGATGGCGGGCTTCGCGCAGCGCGCCGCCGGCCTGCTGCCGGACAAGCTCGCGCAGAAGGCGATCGAGACCGCCGGTGTCGACCGCCTGGCGGCCGTGCACGCGGCGATCGACCTGGTCCGTCGTGGCGGCACCGTCTCGCTGAGCGGTGTCTACGGCGGCATGGCCGACCCGATGCCGATGATGACGCTCTTCGACAAGCAGATCACCATCCGCGAGGGCCAGTGCAACGTGAAGCGCTGGATCGACGACATCATGCCGCTCGTCTCGGACCCGTCGGACCCGCTCGGCACGCTCGACCTGACGTCGCACCGTGTCTCGCTCGAGGACGCGCCGCACATGTACGAGGTCTTCCAGAAGAAGCAGGACGACTGCGTCAAGGTCGTCCTCGACCCCGCGATGGCCGCAGCCTGATGCGGATCGTCGTCGTCGGCGCGACCGGCAACGTCGGGACGGCGGTGCTCCGTCGGCTCGCGGCGGTGCGCGCCGACGGCGACGGAGACGCCGGTGGCCGTGACGCCACCGGCGTCCAGATCGTCGGCGTCGCCCGGCGGCTGCCGGACCTGCGTGCGGAGCCGTACGACGCCGCCGTCTGGCACGCCGTCGACGTCGGTGCCGCGGACGCCGTGGACCAGCTCGCCGCCGTGTTCCAGGGTGCCGACGCCGTCATCCACCTGGCGTGGGCGCTGCAACCGACGCACGACATCCCGGTGCAGTACCGCACGAACGTGACGGGCACGGCGAACGTCCTGGCTGCCGTCGCACGTGCCGAGGTGCCCCAGGTGGTGGTGGCGTCCTCGGTGGGTGCCTACCGCGGGGTGGACGTCGACGGCAAGCGGACTCCCGTGGACGAGAGCTGGCCGACGGACGGCATCCCGACGGCGACGTACTCGATCCACAAGGCCGCCAACGAGGCTGCGATGGACGCGTTCGAGGCCGACCACCCCGCCGTGACCGTCACCCGGCTGCGCCCGGGGCTGATCTTCCAGCGGGACGCCGCCGCCGAGATCCGCGGGCTGTTCCTCGGACACCTCGTGCCGATGTCGATCGTGCGGTGGATCCGCTGGCTCGTGCTGCCGCTGCCCTACCCGTTCGTGTTCCAGGCCGTGCACGCCGACGACGTCGCCGACGCCTACTGGCGCGCGGTCGACCGACGGGCAGCGGGGGCGTTCAACATCGCCGCGACGCCCGTGCTCAACCCGCCGAGACTGGCTCGGGCCTTCGGCATGCTCGGCGCCGTGCGGATCCCGTTGGGGCTGCTGCGCGGGATCGTGACGCTGACGTGGCGGCTGCGGTTGCAGCCGACGGACGCCGGGTGGATCGACATCGCGGCCGGTGTGCCGATCATGCGCACCGACCGTGCCCGGTCGGTGCTCGGATGGGAGGCCCGACACACCTCCGAAGAAGCGTTGCGTGCACTCGTGGCTGGCTTCGCGGACGGTGCGAACGTGCCGGGGTCGGGGCCGCTGCGCGGCTGAGCGGGGTCGGGCTGGCTGGGGTGGGGTGGTCGCCCTGGGTGCGGCTCGCGCTGCCGGGTCGGATCGGGCGTACCGGGTGCTTCCGGGCGTACCGGGTCGGGAGTTCCGACCAGGGACGCCCGTTTCCACCTTCCATCGCGGGCGTTCTGGGAAGGAACGGCCGCTCGTGTTCCCCGTCTCGCGCTACGCTTCGCTCGTCGTTGTGAGAAGGGGGAGCGCGATGGTGCTCAGTGGTTCAGCGTTCGGTGAGATCGACGGGCCGGGTGGCTCGGGGATGCCCGATCTGTTCGACGGCTGGTTCGGCATCGCCTTCGGGGTCGTCGTCGCCCTGGCGATCCTCACGACCCTGACGATCGCCGTCCTGGCGCTCTACCGGGGCAAGCGGATGGCCGACCGCGGTCAGAACCCGCTCACCATGCAGGAGGACATCGCGTACCAGGCGATGCAGAGCCGCACGTTCGCACCGGACAAGCCGCTCGAACAGCGCCTCGCCGAACTCGACGACCTGCACGCCCGCGGCGTGATCTCCGACGAGGAACACCGCAGCGCCCGAGCGGAAGCCCTGCGCGGACGATGATCGCCTCGGAAGAACTCCGCAACCCCCTCATCCCGCCGGTCTACGACCTCGTCTGGACCCTGCTGATGGTGCTCGTCGTCGTGGCGGTCATCGCCGCCGTGTGCATCGCGGTCGTCCGCAGTCGGCGCCCGCACGGTGCGCGCCGGACCTCGCCGGAACAGCGGCTCCTCGAACTCGACGAGCTGCACGCCCGCGGGGTCATCAGCGAGGACGAGCGCCGAGCCGCGCGGGCGGAGGCCCTGCGCGGTTAGCCTGGGCGGGTGCTGCTGCCGACGGACCTGCTCGGGGTGTGGGAACTCCACCGCACCGTGCACGACCACCGCGCCGGTGCCGCGGGGACCGTCACCGGGACCACCACCCTGACCCTGGTCGGTGACGACGAGGTGCGCTGGGACGAGTCCGGCGTGATGACGTTCGACGGCCGGACGACCCCGGTCTCGCGCACCCTCGTCCTGCGGCGCGGCCCGGACGGCGGCTGGACCGTGCACTTCTCCGACGGTCGGGTCTTCCACGACTGGGTCTGGGGCAGGAGCGTCGCCCACGCCTGCGCTCCGGACGACTACACCGGGGCCTTCGACGGCGACCAGGACCGCTGGAGCGTGCGGTGGGAAGCGCGCGGCCCCGCGAAGGACTACCGGCTGGACAGCGTCCTCACCCGACCCCGGTCCTGATCCCGGTCGGGGCCCGCGGGGTCGGCGGTCACCGACAGACTGGGTGCATGGCACGTTCCTCCGGCACCGACGCCCCGCGCATCACCCTGACCGAACCGATGAACCTGGAGGACTGGGCGCCAGCTCCCGGTGACGTCCTGACGGGCGACCGCATCGAGGGCAAGCGCATCGACGTCCTCGACCTGACCGGCGAGCGGCTGCCCGACCTGGAGATCGAGGAGTGCGTGATCGACACGCTCCGGGGGGACGATGCCGACTTCCGTGGGCTCCGCGTCCGTGACTCGATCATCGACTCGCTGGACGCCCCGATCCTGCGGGCATCGAGCAGTACGTGGCGCGAGGTCCGGGTTTCCGGCGGGCGGGTCGGCTCGGCGGAGTTGTACGACTCCGGGCTGAACGGCGTCGAGTTCGTCGGCATGAAGTTCGGGTTCGTGAACCTGCGTGGCTCGACGATCACCGACGTGGTGTTCCGCGACTGCGTCATCGACGAGCTCGACATCGCCGACGCGAAGCTGCTGCGGGTGTCGTTCGACGGCAGCAGCATCCGTGCTGCCGAGGGGTCGAACACCCGCATCGACCACGTCGACCTGCGCGGAGCCGACCTGGACCGGGTCGAACGGCTCGAGGGGTTCCGCGGGGCCACGATCGGCGCCGACCAGCTCTACACGCTCGCGCCGCTGCTGGCTGCACAGGCCGGCTACCGCGTCGACTGACCGAGCCCGGGTTTCGCGCTCACCGACACTGCACGCCCGCCAGGCCCCACGGACTGTCGCTCAGCGCGAAACATCGGCCGCACCGACGCCCGCACCGACCCCGGCCAGCGCCTCCGCCAGGTCGGCCTGCACCAGGTCGCCGTGCACCGCCGCGCCTGTCTGGGTGCCGGCAGCCGCCGACGCGATGACCGTCGCCATCGGGGCCGTCACGTTGCCGGCCGCGTAGACACCCCGAACCGCCGTCTGCCCGGTGGCGTCCACGGTCAGGGCCGTCCCGAACCGGAAGTCACCCATGAACTGGTCGGTGGCGGTGAGGCCCAGCCCGGACAGGAAGCCCACCCGTGCCTCGGGCCGGCTCGCCGTGGCCAGGGCATCGAGTTCGACCGACGAACCGTCGCCGAGCCGGATGCCGGTCAGCCGGTCACCCTCGGACACGACGGCGGCGACGGGGCCCTCGACGACCGAGATGCCGCGGGCGGCCAAACCGGCCAGGGCGGTGTCGTCCATCAGTGCCGGATCGGTCAGGAACACGGTCACCCGCTCGCTCAGCGCCCGGAACATGCGCGCGTGGTGTGCGCCGTTCGGCGTCGTGACCAGGACCCCGATCCGCTGGTCGCGGATCTCCCACCCGTGGCAGAACGGGCAGTGCACGACCCCGCGCCCCCACTGCTCGGCCAGGCCCGGGACCTCCGGCAGGACGTCCACGGCGCCGGAGGCGACGACCAGCCTGCGTGCGGTGACGACCGCGCCGGAGTCCAGCGTGACCGAGAAGCCGACCGTGTCGTGACCGTCACCGGTCGTGGCGGACGTGGCCACGATCCTCCCGGCCGTGACCCGGACGCCGTAGGCGGCGACCTCGTCGCGACCGATGCGGAGCAGCTCGGTGGGTGCGACGCCCTCGTGGCCGAGGTAGTTGTGCGCGCCGGCCGCCGGGGCGTTGCGGGGCTCGCCGGAGTCGACGACGAGCACCGAGCGCCGCGAGCGGCCGAGGATGAGGGCGGCGGACAAGCCGGCGGCCGAGCCGCCGATGACGATGACGTCGAAGTGTTCGGGCATGCGCTGATCATGCGGCGGGAGCGGCTGCGACAGCAACGAAGTTTGCCGGTATGGCAACATGGGCGCCATGGGACACGGCAACCGGGACGCGACCGCCCCGCGCTCGACAGCCGAGGTCGTCGACGGTGTCGGCCCCCGACTCCGCGCGCTGCGCGTCCATCGCGACGTGACGCTCGCCGCGCTGTCCGAACAGACCGGGGTGTCGGTGAGCACCCTGTCGCGGCTCGAGTCCGGCCAGCGGAAGCCCACGCTGGAACTTTTGCTACCCCTCGCCCGGGCCTACCTAGTGCCCCTCGACGACCTGGTCGGCGCACCGCAGACGGGCGACCCGCGCGTGCACATGAAGCCCGAGGTGCACGGCGGCCGCGTCGTCGTGCCGCTGACGAAGCGCACCAGCGGGGTGCGCTCGTTCAAGCAGCTGTTCCCGCCGAACACCCCCGGTGGCGAACCGTCGCTCAAGACCCACGAGGGCTACGAGTGGCTCTACGTGCTGTCCGGACGGCTCCGGCTCGTGCTGGGGGACCTCGACCTCGACCTCGGGCCCGGCGAGGTCGCCGAGTTCGACACCCACACCCCGCACTGGATGGGCAACGTGACCGACTCCGTCACCGAGGTGCTGTGCCTGTACGGGCCGCAGGGCGAACGAGCCCACGTGCGGTCTCGTCCGGCCCGCTGACCGGTTGGGTCAGTCCGTGAAGACGTGCGCCACGACGTCGTCGAGCAGATCGGTCGTCTCGATGTTCGACTGCTGGATGTGGATGCCGATGTCGCCCCGCGCGAAGTACGTGTCGCCGTCGGTGACCGGGTACTGCGAGTTCTTCGAGACCTTCTGGCACAGGAACCCGTCGGACTCGTCGTCGCAGTCGTAGCCCTTCGTGGCGAGCTGCTCCAGCGCGTCGCGGGCGGCCGCGGGGTCGACGGCGTCGACCGCGATGGACAGGTACGAGGTGTCGGCCTGCGGCTTCCGCCACACGCAGTACAGGCGCTTGCCGTCGCCCTGCAGTGCCGGGGTGAACGAGCTCTTCGGGATCGCGATCGGGTCGCCGACGACCGACGGGTCGTTGAGCGGTGCCGAAGCGAACGCCTCGTCCCACTTGCCGGGTGTGATCAGGTCGGTGCAGCTGGCCGGGACGGTGGCCGTGTCGTCGTCGACGTCCGCGTCCTCGGAACTCGTGGGGTCGGGACTCGGCGCCGTCGTCGGGTCGGCTGCGGAGGTCGCGGTGGCGCTCGCCGGTCCGGCCGGTCCGGCCGGACCGGCCTGGGCGCAGCCGGTCATGGCGAGGCTCGCAGCCACCAGGGCAGTGAGCACGATCGTGTGGCGCATGGTTCCCCTTCGTCCGATCGCGTCAGGTGATGACCGTCGCTCACGAACGTACCGACCGAGGGTCGCGGTGGCTGAGACCGTCACCGATTCGTTGTCCCCCGACCCCGTCGGTCAGCGGCTGCGCCACCACTGCGGCGACCGCGACCGTGCGCGCAGCCGTCGCGCCCACCGGCGCACCGGGTTCGCCCGTCGGCCGTTCACGCGGAACGTGTGGAAGGCACGTCGCGTCCGGACCCAGACGGACGGGAGGCCCGCCAACGGTCGCGCAGACACCTGCACCGTGAGCACGGGGTCGGCCACCACCCGCCAGGCCGGGTCGAGCTGCATGCTCAGGTCGACGTCGTCGTGCACCTCGGCGTCGCCGCGGTGCACCCTGCGGGCGACCGCGGCCCAGGTCGACCGGCGCATCGCCATGGCGGACCCGAACAGTGGCGGGCGCCCGAGCGCGCTCCACATCAGGACGAAGTACGGGCCCATGTACACGGCGTCCCACAGCCGTCGCACCACGGCGCCACCGCCCCGGGGTCGGCCCGGCCCGGTCACCGCGACGACCCCGGGGTCGGCCACCAACCGGACCGCGTCGGCGATCCAGGTCGGCGGTGGGACGGAGTCGGCGTCGAGCCGCACGATGACGTCCCCTGATGCACGGTCGTAGCCGCGCGCCGATGCCCGGGCGATCCCGCGCACCGGTTCCGTGAGGACGACCGCACCGGCGCCCCGGGCGACCGCCGCGCTGTCGTCGGTGCTGCCGTTGTCGACCACGACCACCTCGTCGGCGGGCCGGGTCTGGACCGCGAGGGCGGTGAGGCACCGGCGCAGGTGCACGGCGTCGTCCCGCACGGGGATCACGACCGAGACACGGGGCATCCGTCGATCCAACCGGCTGTCAGCTGTGCGGATTGTCGGACCGCGTCCCCCACTGTCCCGGCCCGCCGATCACCGCGCGGTAGCGTTCCGGGCATGGACCCGATCGACGCGCTCGCCGCCGAACTGCGGCAGTCCATCGGACGCGTCGTGCGCGCCGCACGACGCGAGGCGGACGCGCTGCCGGCCACGCACACCACCACCCTCGGGTTCCTGCAGCGTGAGGGCCCCATGACCATCGCGGAACTCGCGCGACGCCGTGGCGTGAAGCACCAGGGGCAGTCCCGCACGGTCGGCGAACTGGCCGGGCTCGGGTTCGTCGACCGGACCGCGTCGGACACCGACCGGCGGGCAACGGTGATCCGGATCACCGACGCCGGCCGGGCCGCGCTGCAGCACGACACGGACGCCCGGACGGACTGGCTGGCCGAGGCGCTCCGTCAGGAGACCGACGCCGAGGAGCGCGCCCTGCTCAGCCGCCTGCCCGAGCTGTTCGAGCGGGTCGCTCGCCGAGCGGACTGAACGCGCCTGCACCCCGGCACAGCAGGACTTCCACAACACCGCTGTACGGTCGACGGCATGGAGTTGACGAAGTACAACCACGCCACCGTCGTCCTCGAGCAGGACGGCGTCACCCTCGTCATCGACCCCGGGGTCTTCACGCCCGAGGCCGTCGACCTCGTCCGCGGTGCCGCGGGCGTCCTCGTCACGCACGACCACCCCGACCACTTCGACATCGACGCGCTCCGCGCGGGACTCGCCGCGGACCCCGACCTCGTCGTGCGCGGCCCGGAGACCGTCGTCGAGCAGCTCGGCGAACACCACGGACGCGTCGCAGCGGTGCACGCCGGTGACACGATCACCGTCGGATCGTTCTCCGTCCGGGTCTTCGGTGAGCAGCACGCGGTCATCCACCCCGACATCCCGTCCACCGCGAACGTCGGCTACCTGGTGGACGACGCGGTCTTCCACCCGGGCGACGCGTACCTCGAGCCCGGCGTCCCGGTGCCGACCCTGCTGCTGCCGACGAGCGGCCCCTGGACGAACACCGCCCAGGCCGTCGACTACGTCCGCGCCGTGGCACCCGAGCGGGCGGTGCAGATCCACGAGGCGATGCTGAGCGAGCTCGGTCAGCAGTCCGCCGCGCGCTTCCTCGGGCCAGACGGACTCGGGCCGGTCCCGGTCCTGATCCTGCCCGCGGGGGAGACGATCACCGTCTGACGGACGCGGGTTGCCCCTGGGAGGCGATCCGGGCCTCCCGAGCAGCATGGAGGGATGGCCGACGCACCCACGACAGCAGTCCTCTTCGACATCGACGGCACCCTCGCCGACTCGAACTACGCGCACATCGACGCGTGGTGGCGAGCGTTCCTGGCGGCGGGGGAGTCCGTCGACGCCTGGCGCATCCACCGCGCCATCGGCATGGACTCGGCGAAGCTGCTTGAGACGCTGCTGCCGGACGCGTCCCAGGAGACCCGCGACACCGCGAAGCAGTTCCACACCGCCTACTACGCCGAGCAGATGCCGCGGCTCCGGCTGCTGCCGGGTGCGCGCGAGCTCCTGCATGCCGTCGCCGAAGCGGGGCACGCCGTCGTCCTGGCGACCAGCGCCCCCGAGCGCGAACTCGCCCGCCTGCGCGACCTGCTCGACGCGGGCGAGTGGGTCACCGCCGAGACCAGCTCCGAGGACGTCGAGCAGGCGAAGCCGGACCCCGGCATCATCCGGGTGGCGCTCGACAAGGTCGGTGTCTCCGCCGACGATGCCGTGATGGTCGGGGATGCCATGTGGGACGTCGAGTCCGCCGGCAAGGTGGGGGTGACGTGCGTCGGCGTGATGACCGGTGGCATCGGCGGTGACGAACTCCGCGCTGCCGGAGCGGCCGAGGTGTACGACGACGCTGCGGCCGTGCTCGCGGCGTTCCGCGCCGGCGAGGGCCTGATCGCGGCACTCGGCCAGCGCGGCTGACGGGCGGCGCGCCTGACGGGCGGCGCCGGTCGCGGCTGACGGGCGCCTCGGTTTCCGCGTCGTCGGTCGCCCGTGCCAGGATCGACGTTCGTGATCACGATCGAACGCGTGTCCTGGGACGACCCCCGCAGCGTGGTGCTCCGCGCCCGCATGGACGACGAGATGCACGAGCGCTACGGGTCGGCGAACGCCGGCGAGGACCCGGCGGTCACCGCCGAGCGCAGCCGAGCGCTGAGCGTCGACCGGTCGACGGTGGTCACGTCGATCCTGGCCGTCGACGAGTCCGGCGAACCGGTCGGGCACATCGCCGTCCGACGCCTGGGGGACGAGGTCGAGCTGAAGCGCCTCATCGTGCTGGCGTCCGCGCGCGGCAAGGGTGCGGCGACCGCACTGCTCGACGAGTGCGAGCGCGTCGGTCGCGAACTCGGCGCCCCGCGGCTCATCCTGCAGACCGGTGACAAGCAGCCCGACGCCGTGGCGCTCTACCGCAAGACCGGCTGGGACCAGATCGACGTCTACGAGCCCTACGCCGCGACGATGCCGTGGTCGTTCTGCTTCGAGAAGACCCTGTAACTCGACCCGGTCCACATTGCACTTTCACCACGAGAGTGCAATTCTTGCTCGGTGAGCACCACCGAACGCACCCGCGCGCTCCGCCGACGCATGATCGGCGAGGCGCGTCGGGCGACGGTCGAGCACGGGCTGCACGGCTTCACGATCGAGCAGCTCTGCGAGACCGTCGGAGTGTCGCGCCGCACGTTCTTCAACCACTTCGGGTCGAAGGACGACGCCGTGCTCGGCATCGAGCTCAACGCTGACGTCGAGGCGATCGACGCCTACGCCGCGGGCGGCATCGTCCCCGCGGGACTCGACCCCCTCGACTCGATCGTGGCGCTGGCCATCGACCAGTTCCACCGGGTCGGCATCGCCCGCGCCGACGAAGCCCTGGTCCGCCGGGTGTTCGAGCGGGAGCCGGCGCTCGTCGCACGGTTCCTGTCGGCGACCGACGTGCAGCTCGCCCGGGTCACCGTGGCGCTCGGACGGCGGTTCGGGTGGGACGACCCCGCCGACCGCCGACCGCGTCTGGTCACCGAGACCGCGGCGGCGCTCCTCAAGGTCACCGCGACCGAGTACTTCGACGACGCGTTCGACGAGGCCACGGGGCCGACGTTCGACGCGCTGCTCACCGAGAACCTCCGCCTGCTCAGGGCGGTCACCACGACCGAACGGGAACACACCACATGAGCGCCACCGCGCCGGGCACCACCAAGCGTGCCCGCCCAGGCTCCGACGGACCGCTGCTCCTGACGCAGCGTCGCATCTGGATCATCTTCTCCGCCCTGATCGCGGGGATGCTGCTCTCCAGCCTCGACCAGACCATCGTCTCCACCGCGATGCCGACCATCGTCGGGGAACTCGGCGGCGTCGCGCACCAGGCCTGGCTGACGACCGGGTACCTGCTGGCCTCGACCATCGTGATGCCCGTCTACGGCAAGTTCGGCGACGTCCTCGGTCGTCGCAACCTGTTCCTCATCGCCATCGCGCTGTTCACCATCGCGTCGGCCGGGTGCGCGTTCGCCACGGACTTCACGCAGCTCGTGGCGTTCCGTGCCATGCAGGGACTCGGTGGCGGTGGCCTGATGATCCTGTCGCAGGCGATCATCGCGGACATCGTCCCGGCGTCGCAGCGCGGCAAGTACCTCGGTCCGCTCGGTGCGATCTTCGGTCTGTCCGCCATCGGCGGCCCGCTGCTCGGTGGCTTCTTCGTGGACCACCTCACCTGGAACTGGGCGTTCTACATCAACATCCCGGTCGGCATCGCGGCGTTCTTCGTGGCGTGGTTCGCGCTGACCCTGCCGAACAAGAAGGCGACGAAGCGCATCGACGTGCTCGGGGTGCTCTTCATGTCCGCGGCGACCACGTGCCTGGTGTTCTTCTCGGAGTTCGGCGGCAGCAAGGACCACGGCTGGGACGCCCCCGAGACCTGGGCCTGGTTCGCCGGTCTCGTCGTCTCGGCAGCACTCCTGGTGTTCGTCGAGTCCCGCGCGCAGGACCCGGTGCTGCCGCTGTCGTTCTTCCGCAACCGCACCTTCCTGCTGGCGACCGGCATCGGCCTGGTGCTCGGCATCGGCATGTTCGCGGCGATCGGGTTCGTCCCGACGTTCCTGCAGATGGCCTCGGGCACCTCGGCCGCGGTCTCCGGCCTGCTGATGCTGCCGATGATGGCCGGCCTGATCGGGACGTCGATCGCATCGGGTGTCCTGATCACCAAGACCGGCCGCTACCGGATGTTCCCGATCGTCGGCACGGTGCTGGTGGCCATCGCGATGCTCGCGATGACCCAGCTGGCGGCGGACACCCCGATCTGGCTCATCTGCGCCTACCTGTTCGTGTTCGGTGCGGGGCTCGGCCTGATCATGCAGGTGGTCGTCCTCGTCGCGCAGAACGCCGTTCCTGCCGAGCAGGTCGGGACCGCCACGTCGACGAACAACTACTTCCGCGAGGTCGGTGCCTCCCTCGGCACCGCCGTCTTCGGCGCGCTCTTCACCGCGCGGCTCACGACGTCGCTGACCGACGTGTTCCGCGGTGCCGGTGGCTCGGCGACCGATGCGGCGTCGTCGGCGGGCAGCATCGACCCGTCGACCGTCGCAGGGCTGCCGCCGGCGGTGCAGGACGGCGTCGTGAACGCCTACGCCGACTCGCTCGCACCGGTGTTCTGGTACCTGCTGCCGTTCATCGCGGTGGCGTTCCTGCTCGCGCTGTTCCTGCCGCAGATCACACTGTCCGACACGGCCGGCATGGTCGCCCGTGGCGAGGCCGTCGGCGGTGACGAGGCCGACGAGCTCGAGCGGGCCCAGCGCGCGGCCCGGACGGCGGGGTCGGAGTCCGTCTCGTCGGGTGGTGAGACGCCGGCGTCCCGCCGGGACGCCTCGGATTGAGCGAGGCGCCGCCAGATTCGGCGGCGTCCAGCGGATCGCGGGGCGCGTTGTGGAGACGACGGCGTGCTGACGGGAGGCGCGGTGCCAGCTGGTGCCGCGCCTCCCGTCGGTCGTCCGGTCGCGCTCACTGCCGCAGCCGGCGTTTCGTGCCGGGCGACACCTCACGCGTTCCAGCGCGCGTGCGCTGCCGCTGAGCGCGTGAGGTCGCGGTCGCCCGGCGCTACGCGCCGGTGCTCGCGCGCGGCACGAGCCGTGTCGGCAGGGCCGCGGGCTCGGCGGCCGTGCCGTCGAGCGTCGCGAGGAGTCGCAGTGCCGCAGCCCGACCGAGGTCAGCGCCGGGCAGTGCCACGCTCGTCAACGCCGGCGCGGTGACCGACGACGACGGCAGGTCGTCGAAGCCCGCGACCGCGAGTGCGCCGGGGACGGCGATGCCGAGCGCGCCAGCGACCCGCAGGACCCCGTAGGCCAGGGTGTCCGCGGCCGCGACGACGGCGGTGACGTCGTCGTCCTGCCAGGCCTCGATGACGTGCTCGGTGGCCGAGGCCGCGGCCTCGACGGTCAGGTCGGCACGGGCGGTGACCTCGGAGACGGTGATGCCGGCGTCTGCGCAGGCCTGCTCGAACAGGTCGCGGCGCACGCCGAACGTCGCCGCCCGTGAGGTGCCGTCGAGGTAGCCCACGTGCCGGTGCCCCTGGTCGTGCAGGTGTGCGACGAGCTCGTGCACGCCGGTGGAGAGGTCGTAGTTGACGGCCTCGGGGCCACCGGGGGCGTCGAGCAGCACCACGGGGACGCTCGCCGACATCGGCTCGTCGGCGGCGGGGGCGTCGACCAGGATGCCGGCGGGCCGGAGCCGTTCGAAGCGCCGGACGTCGGCCGCGACGGGCTGTGCACCCCGTTCGGTGACGGAGAGCACGAGCTGGAACCGGTCGCCCAGGGTGTCGCGGACGCCACGGATGACCTCGGCGAAGAACGGGTTCGACAGGTCGGGGGCGATGAACACGACGAGGTCACCGCTGCCGCGCGCCAGGGAACTGGCGGCGTGGTCGACGACGTAGCCGAGGTCGTCCACGGCGTCGCGGACCCGTGCGGCGATGGGAGCCGAGACCCGCCCGCGGTCCTTGCCGTTCACGACGAGGGAGACCGTGGCGATGCTCGTGCCCGCACGCTCGGCCACCATCGCAGCGGTCACACGACGGCTCGGGGCGGCGGGGGAGGGCACCCGTCGATGCTAGCGAGCGCGGTGCTCGAACTTGACGTCAAGCGTTTGACGTGTTTCGATGTCAAACGCTTGACGCGCCGCGTCGCCAGCGTTCTGCCGGCCCGTGGATCCCCACCACGTCGAGCACTCACCTCGATTCCCCGAAGAAGTGGAGCGCCCAGCGTGCCCGATGCGACCCAGCCCGCCGCGAAGATCATCCTCGACTGCGACCCCGGCCACGACGACGCCGTGGCGCTCCTGCTCGCCCACGGCAGCCCGGCGATCGACCTGCTCGCCGTGACCACCGTCGTCGGCAACCAGACCCTGCCGAAGGTCACCCGCAACGCCCTGGCCGTCGCGCGGATCGCCGGCATCACCGGGGTGCCGTTCGCCGCCGGTGCCGCCCGCCCGCTGCTGCGTCAGATCGAGGTCGCCCCGGACATCCACGGCGAGAGCGGCCTGGACGGCCCGATGCTCCCCGAGCCGTCGTTCGACCTCGACGAGCGCCACGCCGTCGACCTGATCATCGACACCGTGATGGCGCACGAGCCCGGCACGGTCACTCTCGTGCCGACCGGCGGCCTGACGAACATCGCCCTCGCCGCCCGCAAGGAGCCCCGCATCGTCGAGCGCGTCAAGCAGGTCGTGCTCATGGGCGGCGGCGTGCACGTCGGCAACTGGAGCCCGGTCGCCGAGTTCAACATCGTCATCGACCCCGAGGCCGCGGCCATCGTGTTCGAGGCCGGCTGGGACGTCGTGATGGTCGGTCTCGACCTGACGCACCAGGCCCTGGCCACCCCCGAGGTCGCCGCGCGCATCGCCGGTGTCGGCACCGCCCCCGCCGCGTTCGTCGGTGAGCTGCTCGACTTCTTCGGGCAGACCTACAAGGACGCCCAGGGCTTCGACGCCCCGCCGGTGCACGACCCCTGCGCCGTCGCCTACGTGATCGACCCGACGATCGTCCGTGCCGTGAAGGTCCCGATCCACGTCGAGACCCAGGGCGCCCTGACCCTCGGGATGACCGTCGCCGACTTCCGCGCCCCGGCGCCCGCGGACTGCCGCACGAGCGCCGCGATGGAGCTCGACCACGGCCGGTTCTGGGACCTGGTCGTCGACGCGCTCGAGCGCATCGGCGAGACGGCCGACACCGGCTGGACCCCTCGTGCCGCCGCCGACGCCGTCGAAGCCGGCATCACCACGACCCCGGAGCACTGAACCCCATGACCTCCACCTCGACGAAGAAGTCGATCGGCGCCCTCACCGCCGCGCTCCTCGCCGCGTGCATCGCGTTCCAGCTGAACGCGAGCATGCTCAGCCCCGCGCTCGTCACGATGGCGCGCGAGCTCCACACCGACGACGCCACCATCGGCCTGTCGCAGACCCTGTACTTCACGCTCGCGGCGCTGTTCTCGCTGTTCCTGCCGCGGCTCTCCGACATCGTCGGTCGCAAGCGCGTGCTGCTCGGCATGCTCGCCGTGATGCTCGTCGGCAGCATCGTCGCCGCGCTCGCGGTGAACGTGCCGATGCTGTTCGCCGGCCGGATCATCCAGGGCGTCACGGGTCCGGTCGTCCCCATCTGTCTGCTCGTCCTGCGCAACGAGATCAGCGACCCGAAGCGCTACGGCGCCGCGCTCGGGCTGCTGACCGCGGTGAACGGCGGCATCGCGGGCGTCGACGCCCTGGCCGGCGGGTGGATCGCGACCAACTTCGGGTTCCGCGGGATCTTCTGGGTCATCGCCGTCGTCACCGTCCTCGCCCTGTTCCTGGTCGCCGTCTGGGGCGTCGAGTCGAAGCCCTCCGCCGGCACCCGGATGGACTGGATCGGCGTCGTCCCCCTCGTGGTCTCGGTCGGGGCGCTGCTCACGGCGTTCAACGAGGCCGGCAAGCTCGGCGCGGCGAACCCGGCCCTCGTGATCGGCGGCGTCGTCGTCGCGCTCGTCGCCTTCGCCGTGTTCTGGGCCGTCGAGTCGCGGGTGCGGGAACCCCTGGTCGAGACCCGGTTCCTGAAACGCCGTGCGACCTGGGCGCTCCTGGCGACGACGTTCCTGACGATGACGGGCGTGTTCGCGGTCGTCAACGGCCTGGTCACGTCGCTCGCGCAGAACGGCGACGCCGGCTTCGGCATGGAGCCCGACCTGGCCTCGCTCGTGTTCCTCACCCCGTACGCGCTGGTCGGCTGGATCGTCGGACCCTTCGCCGGGCGCCTCGCCCCGACCATCGGGTACCGCGCTGTCCTGCGCTTCGGCCTGATCGGCAGCATCGTCTCGACCGTGCTGATGGCGCTCGTCGGCGTGCACTCGCTGCCCGTGCTGGTCACCGCGACCGTGCTGATCGGCATCACCTACGCCGGCATCGCGAACATCATCCTGAACGGCCTGGGCATCGTGCTGTCGCCGGAGTCGAACCCCGGGTTCCTGCCCGGCCTGAACGCCGGTGCGTTCAACCTCGGCGCCGGGGTCAGCTTCGCCGTCCTGCCCGCGCTGCAGATCGCGCTCGGCGTCGGCGGTTCCGCGGGCACCGCCGGGTACTCCGGTGGCATGCTGCTCGGGGCCGCGATCACGACCGTCGCGCTCGCGATCTCGTTCCTCATCCCCCGTCCGGAGGGCGCCGAGACCACGTCCGTCGCCCCGCAGAAGGAGACCGTCCGTTGACCGAGAGCATCGTCGTCGTCGGGTCGCTCAACGCGGACCTGGTGGTCCGCACCGAGCGCTTCCCCCAGCCCGGTGAGACCCTGCAGGGCTCGGACCTCGCGATCCTGCCCGGCGGCAAGTCCGCCAACCAGGCGGTGGCTGCCGGGAGGCTCGGGGGCACGGTGCGCATGATCGGTGCGGTCGGCGACGACGGGAACGGTGCGCTGCTCCGCGACTCCGTCGCGGCTGCGGGTGTCGACACGACGCACGTCGCCGTCCGTCAGGGAACGGCGACCGGCACCGCCGTCATCACGGTCGACGCCGCAGGCGAGAACACCATCGTGATCTCCGCCGGGGCGAACGGCGCGCTGACGCCGGAGGACGTGCCGACCGACGCCTTCACCGACGCCGCGGTGCTGGGGCTCTGCCTCGAGGTGTCGATCGACGTCGTCCTCGCCGCCGCCCGGGCTGCGCACGCCGCCGGGGTCACGGTGCTCACGAACCTGTCGCCCTTCGGCGCGGTGCCGGCCGAACTGCTCGAGCTGACCGACGTGCTGCTCGTGAACGAGCACGAGGCCGCCGCGCTCGGGGACCACGGCGTCGCGCGGTCGATCGTCACCCGCGGTGGTGCCGGCTGCGTCGTGCACGATCGCGGTGCCGAGCCGGTGTCGATCGACGCCGTGCGGGTCGAGCCGGTGGACACCACGGGCTGCGGTGACGCCTTCATGGGTGCGGTGGCGCTGCGCCTGGCCACCGGGGACACCCTCGTCGACGCCGCTCGGTTCGCGGTGGGGGTCGGGGCGTACGCCGCGACCAAGCCGGGCGCGCAGGCCTCGTACCCGACCACCGCCGAGCTGGAGGCGTTCCTGCGGGCGTGACCCGCGCCTCCCGGCCGTGGGGTGACTGCGCGGCCCACTAGCGTTGGGTCCATGCGCGTGGGAGTCCTCGACATCGGGTCCAACACCGGCCACCTGCTCGTCGTGGACGCCCACGGCGGCGCTGCGCCGCTGCCGGCATCCTCGTTCAAGCAGCCGCTGCGGCTGGCCGAGCACCTCGACGACTCGGGCGCGGTGACCCAGCAGGGGATCGACGCCCTGACCACCTTCGTCGCCGACGCCGTCCGCGTCGCCGAGGAACGCGGCTGCGAGGACATGCTCGCGTTCGCCACCTCGGCGGTGCGCGACGCCGGCAACTCCGAGGCCGTGCTCGCCCACGTCGAGGCCTCCACCGGGGTCGAGCTGGCCGTCCTGTCCGGCTCGGACGAGGCCCGGCTGACGTTCCTGGCCGTGCGCCGCTGGTTCGGCTGGTCCGCCGGTCGCCTGGCGGTCTTCGACATCGGCGGTGGCTCGCTCGAGATCGCCGGCGGTGCCGACGAGGCACCGGACGTCGCGTGGTCGATGCCGATCGGCGCCGCACGCCTGGCGCGCTCCTACTTCGCGGCCGGCACCCCGACCGAGGACGACGTCCGCCGCATCCGGCACGAGATCCGCGTGGAGATCGCCCGGGACGCCGGACGGCTGCTCCGCTCGGGGCGTCCGGACCGGGCCGTGGCGACCTCGAAGACCTTCCGGTCGATCGCCCGCGTCTGCGGTGCCGCGCCGTCCGCTGCCGGGCCCCTCGTGCCCCGTGCCCTCGACGGCGCCGTGCTGCGGCAGCGCCTGCCGGAGCTGCTCACGATGTCGGTCGACGAGCTCGCGGCGCTGCCCGGTGTCTCACCGAGCCGCGCACACCAGGTGGTGCCCGGCGCGCTCGTCGCCGAGGCGTGCCTGGACATCTTCGACCTGCCGGCGCTCGAGATCTGCCCGTGGGCACTGCGCGAGGGCGTCATCCTCGAGCGGCTCGATCAGCTGTCGGTGCTCGGGACCCCGTAGCGACCCGTCGATCTAGCCGCGCGGCTGCCGGACCGGCTGCTGCTGCTGCTGTTGCTGTTGCGGTTGCTTCGGCGGTGCGAGCAGCCACGGACGGATCAGCTTCGTCACGAACGGCAGCACCCAGAACGTCATGATCGGCGTGAGCACGACGGTCGTGATGAGCACCCGGGGCAGGATCGCGACGTGCGCGAACGCGGGGACGAGCCAGGCCATCAGGTACGTGAAGGCGAGGTTCACCGGGAAGAAGCCGAGCCAGATGCTCACGGACTGCTTCCACCGCGGGGGAGCGCTCGAGGCCGGAGCGTCCTGCGGGACGTCGAACCACCCCTCGATGCCGGTGCGCTTCTCGACGCGGGACTCCACCACCAGGTCACGGCCCAGGTCGAGCCACCGCAGCCGGTCGTCGGAGTTCTCCCACGTCGCCAGGGAGTCGTGGTCGGCGAACCGGTAGAGCATGTGCCACTCGCGCGACTGCGCCCGGGAACGCACCCACCCGGAGCCGAGGAAGCCCGGGTAGCGGTTCGCCAGGTTCACCCCGGACTGCACCCAGCGGGTGGCCTCGGGGATGCGGTCGGGTTCGACCAGGCGGGTGACGGAGACGGTGACGGGTGGGCCATCGGTCGCGGGTGGCGACGACAAGGCCCCAGGCTCTTCTGGAGTCATGTGCCCAGTGTCGCGGACCCGTGTTTCCGGCTCGTGACACGTGCCTCGCGCGCCGGCTGAACGGATCCGCGTCGTCCTTCGACCACCGTCCCAGGTGGGTGCAAGACGATCATCTGGCGAACGCACCACCGAGAGGACCCCGATGCCCCACCCCGAGCCCACCACCACCCTCATCGCCACCGTCGACGGGCCCGACGGCGGCACGTACGAGGTGCGGCGGCTGACGCTCCCGGTGGGTGCGTCGACCGGCTGGCACCAGCACGACGCACGCCAGACGGGTCTCGTGGTGCGCGGTGCGCTGACGCACGTCACCGAAGAGGCCACTCGGGTCGTCGGGCCGGGGCAGGCCCTGGTCGAGGAGCCGCGCATCGTGCACGACGGCCGCAGCACCGGCACGGAGGACGCCGAGCTGCTCTACGTCGCCCACCTGCCGGCAGGTGCAGCGGCGTCGACCCCGGGCGAGGCGCCAGCCAACGAGGGGCCGGCCCGCAGCGCGCTCGTGACGGTCCCGCTGGGGCGGCCGCAGTTCGTCCACGCCCTGCGCTACACCGCGATGTACGCGCCGAAGCCCTTCGCCGAGGCCCTGCTCGTCTACCGGGACAACGGCACGTACACGATCCTGTCCCCGGGTGAGGACCACCACGGCTGCTACGTCTCGGCGACCGATCCCGCCGAGGGGATGCGGCACGTCGCGTTCATGTCGTGGCCGTCCGCGGACTGGGGCCGGAACATCGCATCGCACACCCTGACCTTCGAGGCGGCGAGCGGCGCGTTCACCCAGGAGCTCCGGCTGCCGGGTGACCCGGTCCCGCGGGCGCAGTACGGGTACGCGGTGCCCGTCGAGGACCCGGAGTCGATCGACACCGGCGCCGGGTGGGCAGCGCTCCGCCAGCAGTACGCCGAGGTGTTCACCACGCTCGAGCGGCTGGCGGGCGGCGGGTCGACCGCGGCCTGACCCGGGAGTGGTCAGCTCGCCTGCTTCTTGGCGGCGGGCTTCTTGGCCGGGGCCTTCTTCGCCGGTGTCTTCTTCGGCGCCGACTTCGCGGGGGCCTTCTCCCTCGTGCTCTCGGCAGCCTTCTTCGCCGGTGCCTTCTTCGCCGGTGCCTTCTTCGCCGGTGCCTTCCTGCCGGAGCCGGACGTGCCCGAGCCGGAACCGGACGACGACCGTGCGGCCGACGACGAACGCGACCCCGCGCCTCCTGTCCGCTTCTTGTCGACGGACGCACGCAGGGCGGCCATCAGGTCGAGCACGTCACCGCCCTCGTCGTCGTCCTCGTCGTCCTGCTGCTCGCCGAAGGTCTTCTCGGTGTCGATGTCGTCGCCCGCCTCGAGCTTGGCGTCGATCAGCTGCTGCAGTTCCTCCTGGTAGGAGTCGGTGTAGCGGTCGGGGTCGAAGTCGGTGGACATGCTCTCGACGAGCGAGGACGACATCTTCAGCTCGTTGGCGCTGACCTTCACCGTCGTGTCGAGGGTCTTGAAGTCGGCGGCGCGGACCTCGTCGCCCCAGAGCAGCCCCTGCAGCAGGATGACCTCGTCGTGCACCCGGAGCACCCCGAGCCGGGTCTTCTGCCGCAGGGTGAACTGCACGATCGCCAGGCGGTCGGTCTTCGCCAGGGTCTCGCGCAGCAGCACGTACGCCTTCGGCGAGCGCGAGTCGGGCTCCAGGTAGTAGGTCTTCTCGAACATCATCGGGTCGACCTGCTCGACGGGGACGAACTCGAGCACCTCGACCTCGTGCGACTGCTCCTCGGGGAGCTGCTTGAAGTCGTCCGCGGTGAGCACCACGGTCTTGTCACCGTCGTCGTAGGCGCGCTGGATGTCGGCGTACTCGACCTCGTGGCCGAACTCGCACACCCGCTTGTACCGGATGCGGCCCTTGTCGTCGTCGTGGACCTGGTGCAGGGACACGTCGTGCGTCTCGGTGGCCGCGTAGACCTTGATGGGCACGTTGACGAGCCCGAACGCGATGGAGCCCTTCCAGATCGACCTCATGCGCACATGATGCCCGCCCGCACGCGTGCGCGCCCGGAGCCGACGGTTCCTCCACAGGTCCGCCGTCCGGGGGATCGTTCCACGGATGTCCGGTTCGCTGGATCGCCGCGAGGCCGGCGCGAGCACGATGGGCCCATGAGCCAGCTCGACAAGCAGGACCCGCGCGACCAGTTCCCCCGTCCGCCGTTCCCCGCGCAGACCCAGCAGGGGTCCGGGCTGGCGAGTGCGATGGACCCCGCCCCCGACCACGGCGAGACGAGCTACCTGGGCACCGGGCGGATGCGCGGGTACCGGGTGCTCGTCACGGGCGCGGACTCCGGCATCGGGCGCGCCGCGGCGATCGCGATGGCGAAGGAGGGCGCCGACGTGGCCCTGAACGCCCTGCCCGAGGAGCGCGAGGACCTCGAACAGGTCCGCGACGTCATCGGTGACCTCGGGCGCAAGGCCGTGCTGTTGCCCGGCGACCTGACGGACGAGGCATTCTGCGACGTCCTGGTGCAGGACGCCGTCAGCGAGCTCGGTGGCCTGGACGCGCTCGTGCTGGTCGCCGGCCACCAGCAGGTGCACCAGGACGTCACCGAGCAGAGCACCGAGGACTTCGACCGGACGATGAAGGTCAACCTGTACTCGCTGTTCTGGCTCGTCCGCGCTGCCGTCCCGCACATGGCGCCGGGCAGCTCGATCGTCACGACCAGTTCGGTGTCGGCGTACCAGCCGCAGGACCGCATGATCGACTACGCCGCGACGAAGGCCGCGATCATCACGTACACGAACGGGCTCGCGCGGCAGCTCGCCAGCAAGGGCATCCGTGCCAACACGGTGGTGCCCGGGCCGGTGTGGACGCCCCTGCAGCCGATCAGCTACCCGGGCGACGAGATCGCGGCGTACGGCCAGGACACCCCGTTCGGGCGTCCCGCCCAGCCCGTCGAGCTCGGCAGCGCCTACGTCTACCTGGCCGGGCCCGAGTCGTCGTACACGTCCGGCACGACCCTGACGGTGGCGGGAGCGACCGGGGTGGCGCTGTGAGTCCCGCCTCGCGCAAGACCGTCGTCCTGGTCGGCGACCGTCGGCTCGCGCTCACGAACACCGACAAGGTGCTCTACCCCGCGACCGGCACCACGAAGGGTCGGGTGATCGAGTACTACGAGCGGGTCGCGCCGTGGATGATCCCGCACGTCAAGGACCGCCCCGTGACCCGGAAGCGCTGGGCCAACGGCGTCGACGGCAAGGTCTTCTTCGAGAAGAACCTGCCCGACTCGGCCCCCGACTGGGTGCGGCACCACACCATCCACCACTCGGAGCACGACAACGAGTACCCGATCGTCGACGACCTGCCGACCCTGGTGTGGATGGCGCAGCAGGCCGCGCTCGAACTGCACGTCCCGCAGTGGCGGTTCGGTCCCCGCGGTGCGCAGCAGCACCCGGACCGGCTCGTGCTCGACCTGGACCCCGGTGACGGCGTCGGGCTGCCCGAGTGCGTCGAGGTCGCCGTGGCCGCGCGCGAGATCCTGCACGGCATGGGACTCGACCCGTACCCGGTGACGTCCGGCTCCAAGGGCATCCACCTGTACGCGGCCCTCGACGGCAAGGCGACGACGGCGCAGGTCTCCGACGTCGCCCACGAGCTGGCCAAGGCCCTCGAGACGGACCTGCCGGACCTGGTGCTGTCGTCGATGAGCCGTGCCGAGCGGACGGGCAAGGTCTTCGTCGACTGGTCGCAGAACAACGGCAACAAGACGACCATCGCCCCGTACTCGCTGCGCGGCCGCGAACGGCCGACGGTCGCGGCACCACGCACCTGGAAGGAACTCGAGGAACGCGGGCTCGCGCAGCTCACGTTGGACGAGGTCCTCGAACGCCTGCAGGCCCGTGGGGACTTCCTGCACCCGGTCGCCTCCGCCTCGCTGGCCGTCGGGCGCGACGACCACGGTCACTGGGACAGCGACCGCACCGAGCGGGCGAACGACGCCGAGCAGCCCGCCCGCGACCGGCTCGCCGCCTACCGGGCCAAGCGGGACGCCTCGAAGACGCCGGAACCCGTGCCGGAAGGTGCCCCGACGGTGCGGAAGGACGGCACACCGACCTTCGTCGTCCAGGAGCACCACGCCACCCGTGACCACTACGACTTCCGGCTCGAGCACGACGGCGTGCTGGTGAGCTGGGCACTGCCGAAGGGCGAACCGACCGATCCCGGCAAGAACCACCTGGCCGTGCAGACCGAGGACCACCCGCTCGAGTACGGCTCGTTCGAGGGCACGATCCCGAAGGACGAGTACGGCGGCGGCACGGTCACGATCTGGGACGACGGCACCTACGAGCTCGAGAAGTGGCGCGAGGGGCAGGAGGTCATCGTCACCCTGCACGGTCGGACCGGCGGCGCTCGCCGCCTCGCGCTGCTGCACACCCGCGGCCGGGGCGGGGGCGACGAGAAGAACTGGCTCATCCACCGCACGAAGGAACAACCCGAACGGCTGGCGGACGGCGGCAGCGGTGCCGGGCCGGCGGTGGCGCGCACCGCACCCGGCGGGTCCGACGGGCGGCGACGGATCACCCGGGCGGCGGACGCCGAGACCCCGCCGTCGGAGCGCCGGACGATGCAGGCGACCCTGGACAAGGGCGAGACCCGGCTGGACCCGGCGGACTGGGCGTTCGAGATGAAGTGGGACGGGGTGCGGGCGCTCGCGACCGTCCGCGACGGATCGGTCACCGTGCGCAGCCGCAACGACAACGACCTGACGGCGCAGTACCCGGAACTGCAGGAACTGGGGGAGCGGGCCGGGGTGGACGGGGTCTTCGACGGTGAGATCGTGGCCGTCGACGACCGCGGCCGACCGTCGTTCCAGCTGCTCCAGAACCGGATGGGGCTGACGAAGGCGCGTGAGGTCCGGAGCGCGCAGGAGACCACCCCGGTCCGGTTCCTGCTCTTCGACGTGCTCGAGGCGGACGGGCACGAGCTGACTCGGCTCGGGTACGACGCCCGGCGCCAGGCGCTCGAGACCGTCGTGCAACCGGGTGGTGCGATCGACGTGCCGCCGGCGGTGCAGGGTGAACTCGACGCGGTGCTGGCCGCCTCGCGCGAGCAGGGCCTCGAGGGCGTCGTCGCGAAGAAGCGGTCGTCGAAGTACGCCGAGGGCCGTCGGTCCGAAGCCTGGCTGAAGCGCAAGCACCACGCCACCCAGGAAGTCGTCGTCGGCGGCTGGAAGCCGGGCAGCGGTCGGCGTGCCGGCGGGATCGGATCGCTGTTGCTCGGGGTACCCGGCCCGGACGGACTGGAGTACATCGGCAAGGTCGGCACCGGGTTCCGCGACCGCGACCTCGACGAGATCGGCGATGTCCTCGCACCACTGGCACGGAAGACCTCACCGTTCGTCGACGTCCCACGGCCCGACGCGCGGGACGCCCACTGGGTCACGCCGGAGCGCGTCGGCGAGGTCGAGTTCGCCGAGTGGACGGGTGACGGGCGGCTCCGGCAACCGTCGTGGCGGGGATGGCGGGTCGACAAGGACCCGGACGACGTCGTGCGGGAGTCCTGACGCGCTGGCCGGCCGCGGCCGGCGCATGCATCCGCATGGGTCCGCCCCTGGCGAAATTCCGTCCCCCGTGCGACGCTCGGGCGGGGGACGATTCCGGCAACGACGCCGGGGTCCGGCCACGGGCTGTTACGTTCGCCGAGACGAAGGGGGCTCAGGGGATGAACTCGAGCAAGTACCTGCCGCCGTTCACGGCCGCAGAACGCGTCGCGATCACCGGGGACGACCTGTCGCAGCGGATCGTCGAACCGCGCAGCAGCACCACGGAGACCGAGGTCCGGTACGCGGACTTCCTCGCCGACGAGGACGACGACTGACGAGCACGGTGGCCTGACTCGCGCGGCGGCCCGGCGGCTCCGTGGTGGCGGAACGGGTCGGCGGACCCGACGGCCCGCACGCTGGATCAGGGAGCGCACGGACCGCCGCCGGGGCACGCGGCCAGCCGGTTCAGGGAGACCGGCCGCACGGCCCCGCACCGGGCGCGCAGCAGCGCAACCGGTGGGTCCACTGGTGGGACGCACCGAGTGAGCGGATCGTCACACGCGAAGACGAACGAATCGCCGGGCGACCTGGATGGTCGCCCGGCGATTCCGTCGGTGTGGGGAGTGCTTTCGGGACAGTACCGGGTCAGTACCGGGTCACGCCGCGGGGGCGGGTCCGTCGGCGGGCTCCGCGTGGTCGGCCACGGGGGCATCCTCGTCGATGAGCGCGTCCTCGTCCGGCTCCACGACCTCGGCCGCGGCGGCCTTGGCCTCGTCGATGGACTCCTGGGAACGGCGGAGCAGGTCGTCGTCGTGTGCTGCCTGATCGGTCATGCCCAGCAACCTACGCGGGCGTCCCTGTGTCGGCGTCCCGACGTCGCGCACCGTTCGTCGGGTCGTGGCGGCCGGTCTGCGGCGGCTCGAAGTCGACGGCGGACGTCGGTGCGGGCGTCGAGGGCATCGCCGGGGCAGCCGGGGCACCGAAGGCGTCAGCGGCGTCGAGCACCGCACGGGTGGCGGCGACGGCGGTGCGGAGCGCGTCACGGACGGGCATCGCACGGTGCGCCGGGGTCCGGACCTCGACGCCCCACGGCTCGTCGAACCCGAGTTCACGCACCGTCCGGACGAGGCCGGGCAGGTCCCACGCCCCGGCACCGGGCAGGTACCGCGCTGTCCGGGACTCCTCGGCCAGGGTCATCCCGCTCGGGGTGTGCAGCAGTCCGTCGCTCAGCTCGACGGCTGCGAGGACCCCCGGTGCGACGCCCTGCCGGATCGACGCGAGGGTCGAACCGCCGCGGAGCGCGTGCATGGCGTCGAGGAGCAGCCCGCCGTTCGGGTGCCCGGCAGCGGCGACGAAGCGTGCGGCCCGTTCGATCGTGGGCAGGTTGGACCACGGCTCCGGCTCGAGCACGATCTGCGCCCCGACGGCCTCGGCCTGGTCGGCGAGCGCGACCCAGTCGTCGGCCATCGTCGCAGGGGAGGCTCCGGGCAACGAAGTGTCGGCACGGACCACCACCTGCCAGGCGCTCAGGGTCGCGGCGGCCTCGAGCACCACCCCGCGATCGGCGTCTTCGTCCTGGGTGCGGCTCGCGCAGGTCCACCACCGGTCGAGCGGTCCGAGCTGGACCCAGACGATGCCGGCCCCGTCGAGCATGCGGCGGAGTTCGGCGAAGCCCGTCGTGGCACGGACCTCGTGCAGGTCGTCGAGGGACAGTGACAGGCCGGCGAACCCGGCGGACCCCACCGCGTGCACGCGGTCGCGGACGCTCTCGTCGCCCGCCCACGTCCAGGACGTGGCGAGCAGGTCGTGTTCCAGCACGGTCGTACCTCCGGCAGTCCCGGGGTGTCCGCGTCGCCCCGTCGCGATGCGCCGCCCCGTGTCCGCCGCGGGCCCCACCCGCGACGATGCCCAAGGATTACCCGTGCTGCCTGCGAAGGCTCCCAGCCCGTCGACACATCGGCGACACGTGGCTCAGACGATCCGGGTCCGGACCTCGCCGACACCGGCGATCGTGCCGATGAGCACCGAGCCGCGTTCGAGCACGCCGACGCCGTCGGGGGTGCCGGTCATCAGCAGGTCGCCGGGCGCGAGCGACACCGACCGCGAGACCGCCGCGATCGTCTCGGCGACCGACCAGATCTGGTCGGCCAGGTCGCCCGCCTGCCGGAGTTCCCCGTCCACCGTCAGCTCGATCGCGCCGCTGGTCGGATCGACCGCGTCCGCCGGGGTGATCGCGCCGATCGGTGCCGAGGCATCGAAGCCCTTCGCGGTGTCCCACGGGCGCCCGAGTCGCTTCGCCTCGGCCTGCAGGTCACGGCGGGTCAGGTCGATGCCGACGGCGTAGCCCCACACGTGGGCGAGGGCACCGGCGACGGCGATGTCCGCGCCGCCGGTGCCGATCGCGACGACGAGCTCGACCTCGTGCTCCAGTTGCTGGGTCAGGGGCGGGTACGGGGTGTCGGCGTCGTCGACCACGACGGCGTCGGCCGGCTTGGTGAAGAAGAACGGCGGCTCGCGGTCCGGGTCGTGGCCCATCTCGCGGGCGTGCGCCGCGTAGTTCCGGCCGACGCAGAACACACGGCGGACGGGGAACCGCGCGCCCGTCGTCGTGGGCACGGTCGGGAGGCTCGGGGCCGGGATGACGAGTTCGGTCACGGTCCCAGCGTGGCAGGCTCGCATGGCGTCGGTTCAGCCCTCACCGAAGGACGCCTCGTCCTTGAGCTTCCGCGCTCGTGCGCGCTCCTGCCGTTCGCGCCATTCGATCCGCGCCTGACGGAGCTCTTCCTCGGCGCCCTTCGCCCGCATCATGGGCCCGTAGTGCGGGTCTGCCAGCAGTGCGGGCGTCGTCAGTTCACGTCCGTCGAGCCAGCGCTTGAAGTCCTTGTCACTCAGCTTCGAGATCATCGTTCGCTCCTTCGATCGTCGCTGCGGTCAGGTCGTCGAGCGCCCGGCCGACCCAGCGGTCGTCCGCGGTCGTCCAACTGCGGCTCACCAGCGCAGCTGCCATCACACCGGCGGCCGCGCGCGTTCCTTCGTCGTCCGAGGTCGCCCGGTCGGCGACCCACGACCAACGCTGCCACCACAGGTCGCGGTGCACCGAGAACTCTGCATTTCGCCGTCCTGCGCG
The DNA here is from genome assembly GCF_000349565.1 of Curtobacterium flaccumfaciens UCD-AKU. Lineage (GTDB taxonomy): Bacteria > Actinomycetota > Actinomycetes > Actinomycetales > Microbacteriaceae > Curtobacterium > Curtobacterium poinsettiae. The sequence goes on along the minus strand of NZ_KB714628.1, from coordinate 3,601 downwards.
CCCGTCGAGCACCGAGGCGACGAGCGCACCCAGCGCGACGGACGCGCTCGTGACCGACACGAGCGCACTGATCCAGCCGATGTCCATGCCGGAACCCTGACAGCACGGAACCGGCCACGCGGCGGGCGTGACCGGTCCTGTGGAGGAGTGCGTCAGTTGCCGGGCGCGGCCGCCTCGGTCTCGCCCGCACCCGGGTCGCCGCCGGTCCCACCGCTGGCGGGTTCGTCCTGCGGCCATCCCGCGAACTCCCAGCCCGCGAGCGACGGGTGGTCCTCGCCCTTCGTGTACGCGAACGTCCGTGCAGCGTCACGCGCCTCGGACAGCTTCGTGAGCAGGTCGGCGTGCGCCTCGGCGTCCACCCGTGTCAGGGCGTCGTGGGCCAGGGCGAAGCGGTCCATCTCGTTGCGCATGAGCATGTCGAACGGCGAGGTCGTCGTGCCCTGCTCGAGGAACCCGTGCACGTGCAGGTCGTCGTGCCCGTTCCGGCGGTACGTCAGCTGGTGCACGAGCGTCGGGTACCCGTGGAACGCGAAGACCGTGGGCGTGCCGGGCAGGAAGAGCGCGTCGTACTGCTCGTCCGGGATCGGGTGCTCGTGCTTGCGCGGGTCGCCGAGCGCCAGCAGGTCGACGACGTTGAGGACGCGGACACCGACCCCGGGTGCGTGCTTCCGGATGATGTCCGTGGCGGCGACCGCCTCGACGGTGGGGACGTCACCGGCGCACGCGAGGACGACGTCGACCCTGCCGACGGCCTGCTCGGTGCCGGCGAAGTCCCAGACCCCGAGTCCTGCGTCGGCGTGCGCGACGGCGTCCTCGAGGGACAGGAAGACCGGCTCCGGGTGCTTGCCCGCGACGATCACCTCGATGCGGTCCGTGGTCTCCATGGCGTGGGCGGCGACGGCGAGCAGGGTGTTGGCGTCGGCCGGCAGCTTGATCCGCACGAGGTCCTGCTGCTTCGACGCGACGACGTCCAGGAACCCGGGGTCCTGGTGGGAGAAGCCGTTGTGGTCCTGCCGCCAGACGTGCGACGACAGCAGGAGCGACAGGTTCGACACCGGTGCCCGCCAGTCGATGTCGGTCGAGGACTCCAACCACTTGGCGTACTGCCCGACCATCGAGTCGATGATGTGGGCGAACGCCTCGTAGGTGTTGAGCATCCCGTGCCGACCGGACAGCACGTACCCCTCGAGCATGCCCTCGAGCAGGTGCTCGGACAGGACCTCGGTGACCCTGCCGCGGGGGGAGAGGTGCTCGTCGCCCGGCGCCCGCTGGGCACGCCAGACGCGGGTGGTGACGTCGAACACGGCGTCGAGCTTGTTCGAGATGGTCTCGTCCGGACCGAACAGCCGGAAGGTCGAGGCGTTCTTCTCGATCAGGGCGGCGAGCCAGGGGCCGAGCGTGCCCGTGGCGGACGCTTCGGTGCCGGCCTCGACCGCGTACGGCTCGAGGGGTGGGCGGTCGAGCGCGGTCCGCAGCCGGCCGCCGTTGCCGTGCGGGGTGGCGCTCATCCGCTCGTCGCCGGTCGGGCGGATCGTCGTCATGATGCCGACCGGGTGGCCGTCCTGGTCGAAGAGCTCCTCCGGGCGGTACGAGCGCATCCACTCCTCGAGCTGGGCGCGGTGACCGTCGTCCTCGCGCACGGCCGGCAGTGGCACCTGGTGTGCACGGAAGGTCCCCTCGACCTGTTCACCGTCGACCACCTTCGGGCCGGTCCAGCCCTTCGGGGTGCGCAGCACGATCATCGGCCACCGCGGACGCAGGGCTGCGGCGCCGGCGGCCTGGCCGGCGGCGGCACGAGCGGCCTGGGCACGTGCGGCGGCCTGGATGTCGTCGATGCCGGCGAGGGCGCGTCGCAGGGCGCCGTCGAACAGGGCGTGGACCGCGTACGGGTCGTCGTCGACGCGGCGGGAGTCGACCACGATCGGGTCGTACCCGAGCCCGCGGAAGTACGCGGTGAGGTCCTCGTCGGGGATGCGTGCCAGGACCGTCGGGTTCGCGATCTTCCAGCCGTTGAGGTTGAGGATCGGCAGGACTGCTCCGTCGGAGACCGGGTCGAGGAACGTGTGCGCCTGCCACGACCCGGCGAGCGGACCGGTCTCGGCCTCACCGTCACCGACCACGCACGCGACGACGAGGTCGGGGTTGTCGAGTGCCGCACCGTACGCGTGGGAGAGCGAGTAGCCGAGCTCGCCGCCCTCGTTGATGGACCCGGGGGTCTCCGGGGCGGCGTGCGAGGGGATGCCGCCGGGGAACGAGAACTGACGGAAGAACCGCTGCAGGTCGACGTCCTGGTACAGCTCGTTCCACGTGCCGTCCAGCCAGGCGTTCGCGTTCATCGCCGGGCCGCCGTGTCCCGGGCCGCAGATGTACAGGAACTCGCGACCGGTCTCCGCGATCAGCGCGTTGCAGTGCGCGTAGACGAGGTTCAGGGCGGGCGAGGTCCCCCAGTGCCCGAGCAGCCGCGGCTTGACGTCGTCGGGTTCGATCGGCCGGGTGAGCAGCGGGTTGTCCAGCAGGTAGATCTGCCCGACCGTCAGGTAGTTGGCGGCGCGCCACCAGGCGTCGACCGCCCGGAGCCGGTCGGTGGTGGAGATGTGTGCTGGAGCCATGGGTACACGGTACGAAACACCGGGTTGCTGCACCTCAGGAAACTCGTCCAAACCGTTCGGGCAGCGGCGCCGAATGACTTGCACAGGGCAAAAGCCCAGGGCGCTCTCCGGTCGCAGTTGGCCGGTACTCAGCGCGTGCACAGTGCACGTTCGGCCACCGGCCGGAGCGCCTCCAGAGCAAAGGACTGATCACGATG
>NZ_KB714628.1:0-538 GCF_000349565.1 Curtobacterium flaccumfaciens UCD-AKU | reverse complement strand
TCGGTGCCCGAGGTCCTCGGTGGCTCCACCGCCGTGAAGCTCGACTCCGGCTTCACCGACGCCCTCACCTCCCTCAAGCTCACCCCCGGCGTCTCCGGCACCGCCAAGCTCGCCGACGGGTCCGTGTCGTTCCCGATCACCGCCGGATCGGTCACCTACTGGTCCCCCGACGGCAACTACCGCCCCTACGTCCAGGGCCTGCTCAACCACGACGACTCCGGCCTGACCCTCAAGGGCGGCGACACCACCGTCACCCTCGAGAACTTCGTCGTCAACCCCGGCTCGTCCAAGCTCTACGGCGACGTCCTGGTCAACGGCAAGGTCGCCGTCAACAACGCGTTCCTGTTCGAGCTGCACGGCGGCTCCCTCAAGCCCCTCCAGCTCGAGGGCGACAACGCCATCCTGACCGGCACCACCGTCCACATCAGCGAAGACGCCGCCGGCCTGCTGAACAAGACCTTCGGCACCGACGCCGTCAAGCGCGGCCTCCTCGTCGGCACCGCCACCATCACCGCACAGATCAAGTAACACCCCCGCA
>NZ_KB714627.1:897-1256 GCF_000349565.1 Curtobacterium flaccumfaciens UCD-AKU | reverse complement strand
CTACAACATCCACGACCGCGGACACGTCGTGCGGATGAAGGAGCTGCGGTCCGTGCTGCGGGCGACCGGACACGCGGCGCTCGCCGCCGAGGCCGAACTCGACCTGCCGCTGCTGTTCCACTACGGCCGGTCCGACCTGTCCGTCGACTACAACGGGGCCGTCGTCGCACCTGACGTGGTGCGGGACGTCGTGTACGGCGACCCGGAGCTGCTCGAGGCCGTCGAGAACCACCGGCTGATCAGCTACGAGGACGACCACGGGGACCGGCAGCTGCACATCGCGTTCCAGCTCGCCTCGGGCGCCGGTGGGTTCGACGCCGATGCCGCTCGCGGCGCCGTGATCGCTGAGCTCCGCCGGT
>NZ_KB714627.1:0-787 GCF_000349565.1 Curtobacterium flaccumfaciens UCD-AKU | reverse complement strand
TGATCGCTGAGCTCCGCCGGTTGAACAAGGACTTCTCGAACGCGATCCGCACGGCCCCGCCCGGCACACTGCCGACGGTCGCGTTCTACCCGTACCGGACGGGGCCGTTCCGTGAGGACGGCAAGAAGCTCAAGAACGAGTACGTGTGGCAGCTGCCGGCCGGCTCGGTCGAGCAGTGGGACCTCGACCTGTCGTGGGTCGCTGCGAAGGAGGCCTGAAGCGAGCCGGTTCCGGCGCTAGTCGTACTGCGGCGGCCAGTCGAAGGGAGCCGGCAGGCGGGGGACCTCGCCCACGGTCGTGACGATGAGGACGACCTGCCGCAGGTCCGTCAGCTCGATCGAGCGCGGGTTGCCGATCCGTCGGTGCCCGTCGACCCACACGGTCAGTTCGCCGCGCAGGCCACCGACGTGCTCTGGGCCGAGCGAGACACCCCACTCGTCGAAGAACTGCCCGAGCGTGAACGTCTGCTTCGTCGGGGACTCGACGTGCACGATGCCCGAGGTGTCGTGCGTGTGGATCTCGGCGGCGAACTCGCGGTCGTCGGAGTGACCGATGTTCGCCGGGACGGTCACCGGTTCGTCGCCGTCCAGGATCGTCAGGTGCGAGTGCACGTGCTCGGCCAGCCGTTCGCCCCAGACGTTGTGCAGCCCGGCGGACTCCGCGCGGGCCGTCAGGTCCGTCGGGCGTGGCCACGGCGGAGCGTCACGGGTGGTCACCGCTCCGGGCGCCGCGCACCCGGACAGCAGCAGGAGTGCGGCCACCGCGACCGCGACGCTCCGCAGGTTCA
>NZ_KB714626.1:885-1600 GCF_000349565.1 Curtobacterium flaccumfaciens UCD-AKU | reverse complement strand
GCTGCCCGACCCGTCCGACCGTTCCCGTGAACCGCGCCACGCGGCTCCCGTGACGGCCGGGGTCAGCCCGGGCAGCACCTTCGCGCCCATCAGCCTGCGACCCGCGGTCGACGTCGACGCCGTGCACCAGCGGCTCCGCGACCTCGGCCAGAGCCGCAGCACCGACGCCCTCGCCGAACGGGCCGAGCTGCTCCGTCTGCTCGGTCGTCTGGACGAGTCGCTCGTCATCGCGGAAGAGGTGTTCCGTCTCGCGATGTTCACCGGGGAGCGCCAGGACAAGGTCGCCGCACGGATCCGTCGTGCGCACGTCCTGCACGACCTGGGGCGCCACGACCGCGCCGCCAACGAAGCCGCCATGGCCCGCGACACCGCCGCCACCGAGGAGTGGCCGGAACTCGAAGGTGCCGCCGCCGAGATCGAGGGCTGGTCGCTGTTCGAGAACGACCGCTTCGACGAGGCGCGCGCCGCCCTGTCGCGGGCGTACCAGGCCTTCCGCCAGGCGGGGGCGCCGTCGGAGCGCACCGACGCCCTGCGCACCGCGGTCGAGGCCGCGATGCGTGCCGCCATCACGCACCCGGCGGAACCGTCGGACAAGCCCCGGACGGCCCGCGAGGTCGCCGCCCGTCGCGCCGAGGACGACGAACCCGTCACCCGCGTCGCCGAGCCGGTGAAGCAGGTCCCGCCGATCCGCCGTCGCGTGCTCGGTGCGCCCGAC
>NZ_KB714626.1:0-672 GCF_000349565.1 Curtobacterium flaccumfaciens UCD-AKU | reverse complement strand
CCTCGGCGCCGGCACCTGGGCGTTCGGGTTCGACCACGCGAAGACCCGTGCCGGCCAGTGCGACTTCGCGCGGAAGCGGATCACCGTGAGCCGTCACCTGGCCACCCGGTTCTCCGACCACGACGTCGAGCAGGTCCTGCTGCACGAGGTCGCCCACGCCCTCGCCGGCGCACGGGCGGCACACGGACCGAAGTGGAAGCGCACGGCCGCGTCGATCGGGTACACCGGCTCCCGCCTGCACGACGGGCCGATCGCCAGCGAGCTCGCACCGTGGATCGGCAGCTGCCCCGCGGGCCACGAGCACTTCCGGTACCGCACCCCCACACGCCCCCTGGCCTGTGCCCGCTGCTCCCGACGGTTCGACGCCCGGAACGTCATCACCTGGCGGCGCCGGACCGCGGACGACGACGCGGCCACGATGGCGTCGACTACCGCATGAGGTGCCCGACGCACGGAGGCGCGCCGGTAACCCGTTAGCCTGGACGGATGCACACGGGGCAGCACATCCGCACGGACGCCGGTTCCTCCTGGTTCTTCGACGCCGGACGGATCGCGCTCGACTTCGCGCACACGGGTGGCTTCGCCGACGACTCCGCCGGACGACGCCCGCGGTCGCAGCTCGGCGAACTGCTCGCGAGCCCGGCCGACCTGGACGAGTGGCTCAGCGAGCAC
>NZ_APJN01000126.1 GCF_000349565.1 Curtobacterium flaccumfaciens UCD-AKU | reverse complement strand
GTCCCTCCAGTCCGTCGGTCAGTCCGTCCAGGTCTGCTGCACCAGGGCCTCGAGGAGGCCGTCGGTCGGGACGTTCGACTGCGTGATCGAGATCCAGGTGTCGCCGCGCACGAAGAACGTGTGCGTCGTCTCCACCTGATCCGAGTAGTACATCGACGTCTCGGTGTGCTGGCACGAACGTCCACCGAGCGTGTCGGTGCAGGTCCAGTCCTTGTCGGCGACGACGCGGAGGCGAGCCTGCAGGACGTCACGATCTGCCGTGCCCATCTCGAGGAACAGCCCCTCGTCGCCCTCGGAGGTACCGCCCGGTGTCCAGGAACAGACCAGCTCCGCGTCCTCCTTGAACGGGATCTCGGGGTCGATGTAGTAGTCGGTCCTGCCGCCCGGTACCTGGGGGCGGAACTGGGTGATCTCCAGCGAACCGAACAAGCGCGGAGCATCGGCGGCCGGCACAGCATCGGTGCACGCCCCGGGGATCGTCGCCGTGGTGTCGGCCGGCGCCGGGGTCGGCGTGATGCGGGCCGCGGACGGTGACGGTGACCCGGTCGGTGCCGGTGTCGGCGGTGCAGAGGACGGCACGGGTGCCGGTGCTGCGGCGAAGGGCGTCGGAACGAGTCCGAGCGCCACCGAACCGCTCGCGGTGCCGATGCCGAGCACCCCG
>NZ_KB714625.1:10857-11222 GCF_000349565.1 Curtobacterium flaccumfaciens UCD-AKU | reverse complement strand
CCTCGACGAGCCCACCGCCGCACTCGGTGTCGCGCAGACCGCCGAGGTCCTGAACCTCGTCGAACGCCTGCGCGAGCGCGGCCTCGGCGTCGTGCTCATCAGCCACAACCTCGCGGACGTGCAGGCCGTCGCCGACCGGGTCGCGGTCCTGCGGCTCGGGCGCAACAACGGCACGTTCCGCATCGACGACGTCTCCTACGAGGAGATCATCGCGGCCATCACCGGCGCCACCGACAACGCCGTCACCCGTCGCGCCGCCGCCCGGACCGAGCAGGAGACCAGCGCATGAGCAAGACCGACGAGACCCTCACCGCGGCGACCCCGACCCCCTCGGCGGCCGACCTGCAGGACGAGCGGCTCCTGCG
>NZ_KB714625.1:10070-10739 GCF_000349565.1 Curtobacterium flaccumfaciens UCD-AKU | reverse complement strand
GCAGGACGAGCGGCTCCTGCGCGACCAGGGGATCGGCGGCGCGGCGAAGGCGTTCGTCCGGCGGGTCCGCGGCGGTGACATCGGTTCGCTGCCGGTGGTCGTCGGGCTCATCGTCATCTGGGCGGTGTTCCAGGCGCTCTCCCCCGACTTCCTGTCCCCGGGCAACCTGGTCAACCTCGCCCTGCAGTGCGCGGCGGTCGGCACCATCGCGATCGGCATCGTGCTCGTGCTGCTGCTCGGCGAGATCGACCTGTCCGTCGGCAGCGTCAGCGGGCTCTCCGCCGCGATCCTCGGCCAGGGCCTCACGACGCTCGGCTGGCCGCTGTGGCTCGTGATCACCGTCGCCCTGGCCGTCGGTGCCGCCGCCGGTCTGCTCTACGGCCTGCTGTTCACCCGCTTCGGGGTGCCGAGCTTCGTCATCACGCTCGCCGGTCTGCTCGGGTTCCTCGGGCTGCAGCTGCTCATCCTCGGCCCGAACGGCTCGATCAACCTGCCGTACGACTCGCCGATCGTGCAGTTCGCCTCGGCGTCGTACCTGCCGCCGTGGCTCGCCTACCTGCTCGCTGTCCTGGCCGCCGGAGGACTCTTCTTCACCGAGATCCGCCGCGCTGCCCGTCGCCGTCGCGCCGGACTGTCGACCGGGGCGGTGTCCCTGACGATCGTGAAGTC
>NZ_KB714625.1:9605-9961 GCF_000349565.1 Curtobacterium flaccumfaciens UCD-AKU | reverse complement strand
GTCCCTGACGATCGTGAAGTCCGTCGCCCTGTTCCTCGGCCTGGCGCTGATGGTCTGGTACCTGTCACGCGACTTCGGCACCGGCACCTCGTTCGTGTTCTTCATCGTGCTGGTCGTGCTGATGAACTTCGTGCTCAAGCGCACCCGCTGGGGCCGTTCGGTCTTCGCGGTCGGCGGCAACGTCGAGGCTGCACGGCGCTCCGGCATCCGGGTGAACCGCATCTACATCTCGGTGTTCATGCTGACCTCGCTCTTCGCCACCGTCGGCGGCATCCTCGCCGCCGCCCGCCTCAACTCGGCGAGCCTGTCGTCCGGTGCCGGCGACACGAACCTCAACGCGATCGCCGCCGCGGTCA
>NZ_KB714625.1:9250-9507 GCF_000349565.1 Curtobacterium flaccumfaciens UCD-AKU | reverse complement strand
ACGCGATCGCCGCCGCGGTCATCGGGGGGACGAGCCTGTTCGGCGGTCGTGGCAGCGCCTGGTCGGCCCTGCTCGGCATCATCGTGATCCAGTCGATCTCGAACGGCCTCACCCTGCTGAGCCTCGACTCGTCGATCCGCTACATGATCACCGGCGCGGTCCTGCTGCTGGCCGTCATCATCGACTCGCTCTCACGGCGCAGCCGCGCCAGTCACGGCGCGGCCTGAGCGGGGCCCTGGACCCCGCCACGTCGGCGG
>NZ_KB714625.1:8253-9054 GCF_000349565.1 Curtobacterium flaccumfaciens UCD-AKU | reverse complement strand
GGTCCATGACCCTGCACCAAGAGCACCGCAGCATCGAGGAACGGCGACACCAGCTCGTCGACGCGGCGATCGCGGTCCTGCGCGACGGCGGGATCGCCGCGCTCACCACGCGTGCCGTCACCACGGCCGCCGGACTCCCGCACGGTGCGTTCCACTACTGCTTCGCCTCGAAGTCGGCGCTGTTCCGGGCGGTGCTCGAACGACAGCTGCGGGGCGCGATGGCGGCCGCGTTCGCCACGCCGACCACACGGCTCGATCCACGGGCGCGGATCGCCGCGGGCCTGGCGGCGCACCTCGGGCAGACCAAGAGCGACCCGGCGACCGCACTCGCCCTCGTCGAACTCGTCACGCACTCCCGTCGCGATGCCGACCTGGCAGAGCTCGCCGCGTGGGAACAGGGGGCGTACCTCGAAGCCGTCCGCGCGCACGTCGACGCCTGGTCGAGCGAGGACGGGATCACGTGGGCGGTGCCGGTCGAGCAGGTCGCACGCCTGCTCATCGCGACCGCCGACGGCGTCAGCGGGTCGTGGCTCGCCGATCGTGACGACACTGCCGCTTCCGAGACCGTCGCCACGGCGGCTCGGGCGATCGCCAGCCTCGTCGGCGGCGGTGCCTCGTGAAGTGGCTCTTCCTCGGGATCGCGATCGTCGCCGAGGTCACGGGTGCCCTGTCCATGCAGGCAGCCGTCGAGCAACCCGCCTGGTACGCCGTCGTCGGCATCGGGTACGTCACCGCCTTCGTCATGCTCATCCGGGTGCTCCGGAGCGGCATGGCCGTCGGCGTCGCCTACGGCATCTGGGG
>NZ_KB714625.1:7188-8159 GCF_000349565.1 Curtobacterium flaccumfaciens UCD-AKU | reverse complement strand
CGTCGCCTACGGCATCTGGGGCGCTTCCGGCGTCGCACTGACCGCGGTGCTCGCCGCCGTCCTGTTCGGGCAGGCCCTGACCCTCACGATGATCGTCGGGATCGCGCTCATCGCGGTGGGCGTGCTCCTGGTCGAGATCGGGTCCCAGCGGGCGCTGGCACGCCGCGAGCAGGAGCCCCGCTGATGGGGTGGGTCCTGCTCGCGATCGCGATCATCACCGAGGTCGGCGCGACGATCAGCCTCAAGCTCGCGACGGACGGGAAACGCGTCTGGTACGTCGCCGTCGTCGCGGGGTACCTGACCGCGTTCAGCCTGCTCGCGGTGGCATTGACGCTCGGCCTGCCGATCGGGGTGGCCTACGGCATCTGGGCCGCGACGGGCGTCGCCCTGACCGCCGTCCTCGGACGCGTACTCTTCCGCGAACCCCTCACGGCGCTCATGCTCGGCGGGATCGCGCTGATCATCGTCGGCGTGCTCCTCGTCGAGCTCGGGCACTGAGCGCCGTGCCAATTTCGCCTGGTGCGAGGTTGCACGCGTGGTGCGACCCTGATGCTTCGCACCACGTGTGCAACCTCGCACCGGTCAGCGACGGACAGCCCCTGGGGTCAGCTCGATGAACGGATGCGGTCCTGAGCAAGGGCGATCCGGATCGTCTCGAGTGCCGTCAGCCCGAGCGCCGCGTCGGCGGTGGCGGTACCGCCGCGCACCATCGCGATCCCTCCGGCCACGACCGGCTCGGTCGGCAGGACTGCCCGGTGCCCTGCGTGCCGATGGATGACCACGGTCGTGGTGTGCCCGGCCGCGGTTCGCCGAGCTGCGATGCGGCGAACGCTCTGGGCGCTGGGCCAGACCTGGTCGTCCTCACCGGCGATCAGGACGAGCTGCGGTATCCGCTCGACGGGTACCGCCGCTGCCCGAACCCGGTCCGCGGCAGCTTCGTAGGAGTGTTCGTAGAGCGATCGGAAGCGCGG
>NZ_KB714625.1:6438-7063 GCF_000349565.1 Curtobacterium flaccumfaciens UCD-AKU | reverse complement strand
GTAGAGCGATCGGAAGCGCGGTGGTTCTTCCCGCCGCCAGGTGTCCCACGCCAACGGCACGTGCGGCAGTGGCGAGCCGTCGAGGGTCCAGTGCGATCGTTCCACGCCCTCGTCGTCCGGCCAGGGCCACACCACGTCGGTGGGCGCGAACGCGATGACATGACACCCGCGACCGAGGGGCGGAGGGCGCCGAGGACCAGCGCGGCCTCGGCCCCGAGGGACGTCCCGACGAGCCAGACCCGATCGCAGGTCCGCTCGAGATCGTCGATACGGGCGAGGAAGAGCTCGAGGGGGACGGACCACGGTCCCGGTTGCTGGCCGGCTCCCCCGAACCACCGGATCGATTCAGCGACGTGCCCGAGTTCCGCGAAGACCCGCGCGCGGTCCTCGTCGATCCGCCCGCTCGACCCCGCGAGCACCAGGACGCCGGTCCCCGATCCGCGGGAAGGGACGAACCGAACACCTTCTGGGTCGCTGAGCCCGATTCGCTGCACGGGACCAGCATGGCCGCTCCGATCAATCGTCGCGAGGAACGCTGTTCGCAGCACGGGACGCCGACACCGCACCGACGACGAGCGCCGCCAGCGTGGTCGCCAGGGACAGCCCGAGCAGCACCACGTAGAGC
>NZ_KB714625.1:5719-6347 GCF_000349565.1 Curtobacterium flaccumfaciens UCD-AKU | reverse complement strand
CCGAGCAGCACCACGTAGAGCACCGGGATGAGCTGGGCCGGTACGGACACGATCGCCACGACCGCGGCGCCGATGAGCAACGGCCGCATGACCCGGCGGGCGGCCCGGTGTCCGGCGTGCCAGGCCGCGTCGCTCCGCATGAGCGACGGCAGTCGGATACCCGCTGCGCGGTTCCGTCCCAGTCCGTCCGCAGCGATCGACACGATGCCCCAGATCGCCGCCTCGACGATGAGCAGGAGCACGGCGCAGCCGACCGCCGCCCACCAACCTGGACTGTCCATCACGGCCTCCCCGCACCACGCTAACGCGCGGTGGAGGCGGCGCGCGAGGTCAGGAGACTGGCGCGCCTGCCGAATCGATCTCGGCCAGGATCCGGTCGCGCCGCCGCTTCTCGATCATCGACAAGACGGTGACGAACGCTGCAGCGCAGACGATGAGCACGACGAACAGCCAGCGCCACGGACCCAGCGTGGCGAGTGCGGACCCCGCCAGGCCGAGGAGGCCGAGGCCCATACCGATGAGCGCCGGGATCGCCATCCGCGTCGACCGTCGCTGCCACGCGAGCAGCGCCCGCACGAGCGGCATGGTCTCGGGCGTCATCGCGGCCCGCCCACTGAACTGCCGGGTC
>NZ_KB714625.1:5054-5304 GCF_000349565.1 Curtobacterium flaccumfaciens UCD-AKU | reverse complement strand
GACGGCGAGGAGGAACCAGACCAGCATGCTGAGCCGCAAGGCGGCGGGGGCAGTGGCGGCCACCCAGAGGACCGACAGCGCGGCGAGTCCCGCCTGCTGCGACATGACGACCACGGTCGGCCCGTGCTCGACCAGGTGCTCCGCGCGCCGCGTCGCCTCGGCGAGGTCGCTCGGGTTCACCACCCGGGTACCTCGACCCGGACCGAACTGATCCGGCCGGAGCGCGTCGTCGCCGTCACGGCCGGGTCGT
>NZ_KB714625.1:4572-4942 GCF_000349565.1 Curtobacterium flaccumfaciens UCD-AKU | reverse complement strand
TCGCCGTCACGGCCGGGTCGTAGCTGTCGGCTGTCGCCAGGTAGAGGGTGCGACCGTCCTCGCCACCGAGCGCACAGTCGATCGCGCACTCCCCGGGCGCGTCGACGCGGTCGGTCACCTCGCCGCCCTCGACGACCCGCAGGAACTCCCCCGTGTCGACCGAGCAGACCCAGACGGCACCGTCACGGTCCACGGTGCTGCCGTCCGGGGTCACGCCGCCGGGCAGGGCTGCCCACTCGCGACGCCCGGTCAACGAACCGTCGTCCTCGATGTCGAACGCGGTGAGCCGGCCGCCCCACGTCTCGCTGACCACCAGGGTCCGGGTGCCGGGCAGGACGTTGGCGCTGTTCGGGAACACCAGGCCCTCGGC
>NZ_KB714625.1:2724-4121 GCF_000349565.1 Curtobacterium flaccumfaciens UCD-AKU | reverse complement strand
CCGAGGTGCTGCCGTCCGGCTCGACGGCGACGACCGTGCGGGACTCCATCGAGCTGATGATGAGACGTCCGTCGGCCAGCCACCCGAGCCCGGACGACTGCCCGTCGACGGTGGCCTCGAGCCGGGGACCGTCGGTCGAGGACGGGTCGACCGAGAAGACTTCGCCGGTGTGCATGTCCGAGTACCAGAGCCGCCCGTCGTGCCAGCGGTTGCCCTCCGGGAACCGGATGCCGGAGATGACGATGTCGGTCGCAGAATCCAGGGTGATGTGCACGGATCCACCCTGCCATCCGGACCCCCGCGCCACCCGATGGTCTGGCACGATCGACCCATGCCCCTCGACGGAACTCCCCTGCACCGGCTCGGCTTCCTGACGATCGGGTCCTTCGACCCCGCGCGACCATCGGAGGGGCACGAGGACACGCTGCGGGTGATCGAGCGTGCCGAGGCCCTCGGTTTCGACAGCGCGTGGCTGCGCCACCGGCACCTGCAGCACGGCATCTCCTCCCCCGTCGCGGTGCTGGCCGCCGCCTCGCAGCGCACCTCTCGCATCGACCTCGGCACCGCCGTCACCCCGATCGGCGCCGAGAACCCGTTCCGCCTGGCCGAGGACCTCAGCACGGTCGACGTCCTGCTCGGTGGCCGCCTGAACCCCGGGTTCTCCGTCGGGACCCCGATGAACTTCGACCTGTACCGCGACGCGATCTACCCCCACACCCTGGAGCACGAGGACCTCGGCAACGACCGGCTCCTGCGCTTCCGTGACCTGGTGCGCGGTGACCCGGTGACGGACACCGAGACCGTCGAACGTCGGGGCATCGAGGAGTTCGCGAGCACCGTCCAGCCGCACAGCACCAGCCTGGCCGACCGGATCTGGTACGGCACCGGCAGCACGAAGTCGGCCGTGTGGGCGGGCGAGAACGGCTTCCACCTGCTCACCTCGAGCGTCACCCGCAGCGAGGTCGGCACCGACTTCGCCACGAACCAGCGCGCCCAGATCGACGCGTACCTCGACGTCCACCCCGACCCCGCTGCCGCCCGCGTCTCGCAGGGCCTGGTCGTCATCCCGACCGACACCGCGACGAGCGAGCAGGAGGCCCGCTACCGCGCCTACGTCGACAGCCGCTCGAGCCGCGTCGGCGTGCCGATGGGTCCAGCAGGGATGCTCTTCGCTGCGGACCTGGTCGGCACGTCGGCCGAGATCGCGGACCGGCTGCGCACCGACGTCGGCTACCAGGCGGTCACCGAGGTCGCCTTCGCACTCCCGTTCTCGTTCGAGCCCGACGACTACGCGCAGATCATCACCGACATCGCGGAGCGTCTGGGTCCGGAACTCGGCTGGGCGCCGCAGGGTGCGGCCTGAGAACGGCGCCAGACCGACGGACGGGAGGCACGGG
>NZ_KB714625.1:1759-2585 GCF_000349565.1 Curtobacterium flaccumfaciens UCD-AKU | reverse complement strand
CACCGGGCCTCCCGTCCGCCGTTGACTCGCGCCCAGGGCGCGCGCAGGACGCCGGATCAGTCCTGCTGGTCCGCCTCCACCGCGTCGCGCAGCCGGTCGAGCACGTCCGGCACCGCCGAGCGCACCCGGCTCCAGCTCGGGATGAACGGCTTGTCGTTCGGCCGCGCCGTGAAGGCGCCGCCGGCGTCGAGGATCGCCTTCGTGAAGAGCTCCACGGCGGCTTCCTCGGCGTGCTGGTCGAACGCGAGCCCGCTCATCTCGGCTTCGTGCCGGTAGACCTCGACGATGTCGAGCGCGTTCCGGTAGTACGTCGCCTTGAGCACCCGGAACGAGTCGGACGTGAGCGGGACGCCCATCGTCGCGAGCTTCCGGAGCAGCGACTGCACGATGTCGTTGCCCATCCGTGCCAGGCCGCCGGTGCCGTCGGCCTCGGCGAGGGGCTGGTGCTTGTGGTCGTAGGCGTCGGCGATCTCCACCTGGCACACCTGCCGGGTCGCGTAGTCGCGGTAGACCTCGGAGAGCATCCCGATCTCGAGTCCCCAGTCGCCGGGGATCTTCAGGCCGTTCAGCACGTGGGCGCGCATCGCGAACTCGCCGGAGAGCGGGTACCGGAAGCTGCTGAGGTACTCCAGGTACTCGGACTCCCCGTAGACCCGGCGGAGCGAGCGGAGCAGCGGCCCGACGAGCAGCCGTGCGGCGCGGCCGTTGATCCGGCCGTCGGCGACGCGTGCGTAGTAGCCCTTCGAGAACTCGTAGTCGAACGCGGGGTTCGCGACCGGGTAGAACAGCCGCGCGAGCATGCCCCGCTCGTAGGTGGTGATGTCGC
>NZ_KB714625.1:436-1613 GCF_000349565.1 Curtobacterium flaccumfaciens UCD-AKU | reverse complement strand
GTCGTGCAGGGCGATGCAGTCCGCCCGCTCCGACGCCAGGGCGTAGCCGGTGCAGTACCAGACGTTCCGGCCCTTGCCGGGCTCCCCCGGCGCCAGGCCCGCACGCTCCAGTTCGGCGTCGAGCTCGCGCAGCCGCGGCCCGTCGTTCCACAGGATCCGGTGCCGCTGCGGCAGCCGCGAGAAGAACTCGCGGGCGTGCTCGAACTGCGAGCGGTCAGCCCGGTCGAGCCCGATCACGATCTCGCTGAGCCAGTCGGCCTCGGCCAGCTCGTCGACGATCCGCGACAGCGCCGGGCGCTCGAGCTCGGAGTACAGCGCCGGCAGGATCAGGCTCATCGGACGCTTCTCGGCGAAGCCCCGCAGGTCCTCTTCGAGGCTCGCGGTGCTGCGGCGACCGAGGTCGTGGAACGTCGTGATGACGCCGTTCTGGTGGAAGTCGCTCATCGGTGGCTCCTGACGGACGGGGTGGTGAACCGGGTGAGGCCCTCGGTCCAGCCCTGCGGGCCGGGGACGGTCGTGCGGTGGACGCGCTCGGGTCGGTCGTCGGCGAGCGGCCCCGGTGCCGGGCCGTGTCCGCGGACCACGACGGCGAAGTCGACGGCGTCGAGCAACGCGGTGTCGTTCGGGCCGTCGCCGAGTCCGATCGTGCGCGGGATCGTGCCCGTCCGGCGCTCGTGATCTACGATCAACGTCCGGACCGCCGCGCCCTTGTCGCGGCCCGTCGGCAGCACGTGCCAGAACCGGCCACCGCGCACCAGGTCGAGGCCGAGCGCGGCGAGCGCCGCGCGGAACGCGTCCGCCCGGTCGTCGTCCTCGGCGTGCCAGAGCAGGACCTCGGACGCCTCGCGCTGCTGCGCTCGTCCGGCGGCTTCGAGGTCGAGGCCCGTCCACGCGGCGACGACCGCGTCGGTCACGCCGCCGAAGGTCTCGAAGTGCAGCTCCAGTGACTGGCGGACGCGGACGAGCTCCGCGTGCAGCCGCTCGAGGTCCCCGTCGCGCGGTCCGACCAGCGCCTCGCCCGCCGGTCCGACCACGACCGCGCCGTTCTCCGCCACGAAGGCGTGCCCGTCGAGCCCGGTGCGGGTCTGCAGTGCCGTGATCTCGGCACGCGTCTTGCTGCTGCAGAACACCACGGGGACGTCGTCCGCCCGCAGCTGTTCGAGCATCGGCAGAGCCG
>NZ_KB714625.1:0-213 GCF_000349565.1 Curtobacterium flaccumfaciens UCD-AKU | reverse complement strand
GCGGCTGGCTGGGCTGCGGGCGACGATGCCCCGGACCACCCTGCCACGCGGACGCGTCGGTTGGGTGAACAAGCCGGCGTCGGTCGCGCGACGCGACCAGCGGACGGACGGGAGGCACGGCGTCAGCTGGCACCGCGCCTCCCTTCCGTCACGGCGCCTCAGTGCCGGCGCAGGATGCCGAGGAACTCGTCGGCCCACTCGAGGTTGCGGGCG
>NZ_KB714624.1:2780-3105 GCF_000349565.1 Curtobacterium flaccumfaciens UCD-AKU | reverse complement strand
TGCGTGTTCACCGTGGTGTCCGGAACACGTCGCACGACCTTCGAGATCACCCCGCGTGTCGCTCCGGACCCGCTGCGCACGCACCGGACGATGCGCGCAACGTCTGGCCCGGGTACTCGCCGAATCGGCGGAAGTAGGTGCCTGAGAAGCGCCCCAGGTGACGGAAGCCCCATGTCAGGGCCGCCTCGCTCACACTGGTCTCCTGCCGGCTGCCGGACTCCAGCGCCGCGCGCACCCGGTCGAGCCGCATCCGCAGCAGGAACGTCATCGGCGAGACGCCGTGTTCCCGCATGAACGCCGTCTGGAGCGTGCGGGGGCTCACACC
>NZ_KB714624.1:2151-2669 GCF_000349565.1 Curtobacterium flaccumfaciens UCD-AKU | reverse complement strand
GAGCGTGCGGGGGCTCACACCCACCGCGTCGCAGATGTCGGCGAGGCAGAGCTGCTGATCGCAGTGTCCTTCGAGGTACGCCATGGCGAGTTCGACCGTCGACGGGGTCACGGCACGCCGGAGGATCACGGGCACCCGCGTCCCGAACGCTCCGAGGACGGCCTCGACGAGCGCGACCTGCGCGCTGGTCCTGGCGCCCTGGGTGAAGCCGTCACGCGTCGCGGTGACCGCCACCTGTTCGACGCACCGGCGCAGGTGTTCGAGCACCCCCGCGGCGGGTTCGGCACCTCGGTCCGGCAGCTCCGGCGCCGCGGCTCCGAGCGAGGAGCGCACCTGGTCGAGGAGTGACCGGTCGATGCTCACCAGCTGCAGCGTGCCCGTCGGGGCGCGGACGGAGAACTCCCCCGACGTCGGCATCCGGACGGGCGTGCCGGGCCGGGTCTCGAGGACGGCACCGTCCTGGACGGCGATCCGGACGCCACCGGTACTCGACCACCCGACGACGATGCGGTCGACGG
>NZ_KB714624.1:0-2054 GCF_000349565.1 Curtobacterium flaccumfaciens UCD-AKU | reverse complement strand
CGACGACGATGCGGTCGACGGGTTCGAAGGTCCCGGAGAAGCCGGAGGTCGCCGACGCCGTGACGAGGCTCACGCATCCGTCCCGGCGGGTTCGGTACCGGAACCGGAAGGGCAGCCGGGAACTGTCGTCGTCGACGTCGAAGCGGACGTCACGACCGTGCCCGGCCTGGGCGAGCACGCGCGCGGCGAAGGACCGGTCGGTGCCGGAGCGTTCGCTGTGGCGGCGCTGGGTGTCGATCCGCGCGGTGACGGTCCGGGCCGCGTCGTCCCCGTGGACCGCGGTCAACACGGTGCCTCGTCGAGGTGCTGTCCGCATCGCTGCTCGAACCAGGAGCGGGCGTCCCGCAGGCTCGCAAGCCGTTCCTGTTCGTGCAGTGTCGCCACGAGCGTGCAGTCGACCCCGTCGACAGTGCGCTCGACGCAGCCGAGGAGCATGTCCGGGTCCCCCCAGGCGGATGCAGCGTCGACGACCCGCCAGCACCCGGCGTCGACCGGCTGCACCCGGATGTCCGTCGGGTCCGTCGGGGCGAGTGCCCGGATCCGTTCGGTGTGGACGACCTGCTGTCGCACGACGGAGTCGATGACCATGGTCGAGGTTCCCTGTGCGTGTCCCATCGCGCCTCCCTGTCGGTTCGATGTGGTGCACTGCTTCGACCAGCGGCGCACGAGACACTTTCAGTATCAACAGGACGTTTCCCGTCACGTCAGGGGTTGACACCAGACCGCGTCTGGCGGACCATCCGCGGCCGGGATCGGGGTCCTGGCAACGCACCGTGGACGGTTCCCGTACGGTCGGCCCATGAACGACGGGAGCGGTGCGGCACGGGACGTCCCGCCTCGGCTCTCACGTGCTGTGCGGGACGCGCTCCGGTTCGTCCAGGAGCACGCGACGACCCACATCACCGTCACGGACGTCGCCGCGGCGGTCCAGCTGTCGCCGCGGAGTCTGCAGAAGCGGTTCCGGACGGAGATCGGGCAGACGCCGGGCGCCTTCCTGCGCGCGGTGCGGCTCGAGGGGGTGCGTCGTGACCTGCAGGCGGCATCCGGTACACCCGACCGGCGGACCATCGCGGCGATCGCCCAGCGGTGGCAGTTCAGCAACGCGGGTCGGATGGCTGCGGCGTTCCGTGAGGCCTACGGGATCGCGCCCTCGTCGGCGCTGCGCTCCTTCGCGCCCGAGGACGGCGAGGACTGCGAGGACGACGAGGACGGCGCGCCGAGCCTGTCGGACCGGAACCAGCGGCGCTTCCGGCTGGTGCTGGACTGCGAGGTGGACGTCGACGACCCCCAGACGGTGCTCGCCGGGGCGCTACAGCGTGCTGGGGCCGGTCCATGGCGCGACTACCGGCCGGACGGCGGCAGCGAGGACCTGATGGCGTTCCTGCTCGGCAACGCGGTGCGGACGGTGGTGCGCGAGACCTCCGGCGTGACGCTGGTGGCCCTGGACGCGATGCTCCGGGTGCAGGACGAGCAGGGGACGTACCCGCCCGCCGAGCTCCCGGCCTGGCGTGCCGGCCCACCACCGAACGTGCCTGCGCCGTCCGGATCGTCCGACACCGCCCAGCGCGTAGGATCGAGAGACGGCAGGGAAGGCGCCCATGGATGACGCATTCGAGCGTGCACTCCGTGCGCTCCGGTCGGCGGACGTCGCCGACGACCAACTCAGTCGGCCGTTCGCGCTCGCGCTGCCGATGGGCGGTGTCTCGATCTCGACCTTCGGTGAGCTGTGCCCGAGCGAGACCGTGTCCGCGACCGACGAGGTCGCCACCCGGATCGACGAGATCCAGCTCGACCTGTCCGAGGGACCGTGCTGGGCCGCGCTCTCGACCGATGCCCCGGTGCTGGAGACGGATCTGGTGGAGCGTCCGAACGCCGCGTGGCCAGCCTTCAACGAAGCCGTCCGGAGCGAACCCGTCGGCGCGGTCTTCGCCTTCCCGGTCGCCTTCGGGCCGTTCCCGCTCGGCGCGATCGACGTGTACGTCCCGCAGCCCGCGACGATCGAGGAGGACACCGTACGCCAGGCCATGACCCTCGCCTCAGCAGTCAGCCGCCGG
>NZ_KB714623.1:402-988 GCF_000349565.1 Curtobacterium flaccumfaciens UCD-AKU | reverse complement strand
CTCCACGTTCACCCACGCCAAAGTCGAGGGCCTGATCCGGCGAGCCGGCCTGCGCTATCCCAACGCCGACCTCAGGCGGCTGGACATGCTCCACGAGCGCGGCCTGGACCAGGGCGTGATCGCCCAGCTCGGCGCCTGCTCGTTCATCGACCGGCACCAGAACGTCGTCTTCCAGGGCTTCACCGGCTCCGGCAAGTCCTACCTCGGGTGCGCTCTGGCCAAGCAGGCCTGCACCCACCGAATCCGGGCGCACTACATTCGGATGCCGGATCTGGCCGAGACGTGGGCGCTGGCGCAAGACAAGCCGAACGGCAAGACGACGTTCCTGAAGAAGTACGCCGCCTTCACGCTGCTCGTTCTCGACGAATGGCTCCTCGACCCGCCCGACGAGGGCATGCGCAGCATGCTGCTCGAACTCCTCGCGCGCCGCTACGGACACGCCTCGACGGTGTTCTGCACCCAGTACGCCCAGAAGGACTGGCACCAGCGCCTCGGCTCCGGAGTCCACGCCGACGCCATCATGGACCGCATCGTCCACAACACCCTCTGGATCGAAACCGGCACCTTCAACATGCGAGAACACACC
>NZ_KB714623.1:0-219 GCF_000349565.1 Curtobacterium flaccumfaciens UCD-AKU | reverse complement strand
CCCCGGGACCGGCGCACGAGAGCCGGTGGCTCCCACCCCATCGGCCACCGGCTCTCAAAGTCAATAACGGTGGCTCCCAACCTCAATATCCAGTGGCTCCCAAACCCTCAAATACTCAATGAGCTCCCACCGATCGAGGACGAGCCCGTCGATGACCTCGACGATCCGGACGGCGAAGACGACGTGGTCGACGACATTTCCCTATTGGCGATCGCTGAT
>NZ_KB714622.1:1125-1381 GCF_000349565.1 Curtobacterium flaccumfaciens UCD-AKU | reverse complement strand
CCACCGTGCATGCCCCGACGGGCATGGCGGACGGCAGGGGTTCGTATGATCGTCGCCAGGGACCACCGAGGGGGAACGATGGCATCACCGTGGACGGGCATCATCGAGGACGCGCGGCACTACCCGTCGCCGCACAACTCGCAACCGATCGTCGTGCGCGTCGAGGACGACCACACCGCGACCGTGTTTTACGACCTGCAACGGGGGCTGCCGGCGGAATCGTTCGGCATCCCGTTCGGGCACGTCTGCGCCGGGG
>NZ_KB714622.1:351-992 GCF_000349565.1 Curtobacterium flaccumfaciens UCD-AKU | reverse complement strand
GTTCCTGGCCGGGCTCGACGTGGTGGCGCGGGCGCACGGGTTCACCGTGCAGGAACAGCTCGACCACGCCGAGATGGACTTCGGTCGGCTCGGCGCTGGTGCCGAGGACCACCTGCACCGGCTGGGCACCGTGACGTTGCGTCCGCACGTGGTCACCGCCGACGACCGGGAGGCCCTGGCCGGCTTCCTCGCCCGGCGCACCTCACGCAGGCCCTACGACTCGACCCTGGTGGACGCCACCGCGATCGAGGCCGCAGCCGCCATCGCCTCGGCGGCCGGCCAACGCTTCCGCACCACCGACGACCGTGCCACCGTCGACGAGATCGTCCGCGTCAACCAGGAGACCCTGTTCGACGACCTGCAGCACGACGCCGTGCACGACGAGATCCTGCACTGGCTGCGGTTCTCGAAGCGACAGGCAGCGGCCACCGGCGACGGACTGTCCGCCGAGACGATGCTCATGCCCGGCCCGGTGCTCCGGTTCGCCATGGAGCACCGCGGACTCTGGCAGGCACCGGGCATCGGCGGTCTCTTCCGCAGGGTGTACCTGTCCACCATGCGGGGCGTCCGACAGCTCGCCTGGCTCGAAGGACCGTTCAGCACCCCGGCCGAGTACGTCGAGGCCGGCCGGGTGTTCATGC
>NZ_KB714622.1:0-232 GCF_000349565.1 Curtobacterium flaccumfaciens UCD-AKU | reverse complement strand
AGGCCGGCCGGGTGTTCATGCGCATCTGGCTCGAGTTCTCCGCACGCGGCATCGCCATGCACCCCTTCGGCACCGTGATCACCAACCCACGGTCACACGCCGCGTTCGTGGAACGCGCGGGCGTCGACGAGTCCGACGGGCGGATGGCCTGGATGCTGTTCCGCTTCGGACACAGCGACCCACCACCCCTGGCACACCGCCGACCCGCAGCAGCGATGACCGTCGGGGGGAC
>NZ_APJN01000103.1 GCF_000349565.1 Curtobacterium flaccumfaciens UCD-AKU | reverse complement strand
CCGGACGGGCCTCCAGGCTCGACACCCGCGGCGGGATCGCCGCGGCGATCTCCGGACTGCCCGAGATGGACAAGGACTCCTACGTCAAGCGCTGGAGCATCCCCGAACGCTGCATCGACGGACGCCTGCCCCGACGCGGCGTCGTCGTCGACGAGTCCAGCGGATCGAGCGGCACCCCGACCAGCTGGGTGCGCGGGCCCGACGAACGCCAGGCCACCCGACAGCTGCTGCAGCTCGGGTTCTCGCGCACCGCGAAGGACCTGTCCAAGCAGCCGTTCGTGCTCAACGCCTTCTCGCTCGGCGCCTGGGCGACCGGCATGAACGTCACCGCCTCGCTCACCGAGTCGTCGATGATCAAGTCCATCGGCCCGGACCGCGACAAGATCGTCCAGACGATGCGGGAGTTCGGCACCGACTTCACCTACATCATCTGCAGCTACCCACCGTTCCTGAAGGCCCTGTTCGAGGACGACCGGCTCGACTGGAGCCAGTACACGATCGTCGCCGCGTTCGGGGGCGAGGGCATCAGCGAGAACATGCGCGCCCACATCGAGCAGTACGCGCAGGC
>NZ_KB714621.1:609-1402 GCF_000349565.1 Curtobacterium flaccumfaciens UCD-AKU | reverse complement strand
CGTCTGGCCGATCATCGCGCAGCCACCCATGCCGCCCATGAACCCGGAGCAGATGTTCGCCACGCCCTGCCCGAGCGCTTCGCGGGTCTTGCGGGAGCCGGTGTCGGTGACCTCGTCGACGAGCTTCGCCGTCATCAGCGACTCGAGCAGGCCCACCAGCGCCATCGCCAGGGCGTAGGGGGCGATGATCGTCAGCGTCTCGAGCGTGAGCGGGACGTTCGGGAGGAACAGGGTCGGCAGGCTGTCCGGCAGCTTGCCCTCGTCGCCGACGGTCGGGATGGCGATCGAGGCCAGCACGGTGACGAGCGTCAGGACGACGATCGCCACGAGCGGTGCCGGGATGGCCTTGGTGACACGGGGCAGCAGCACGATGATCGCGATGCCGACGGCGCCGATCGGCCAGACGAGCCAGTCGACGCCGATGATGTTCGGCAGCTGCGCGGTGAAGATCAGGATCGCGAGGGCGTTGACGAACCCCACCATCACCGACCTCGGCACGAAGCGCATCAGCTTGGCCGCGCCGAGCCCACCGAGGACGAGCTGGAAGACGCCGCCGAGGATGACGGTGGCGATCAGGTAGTCGAGCCCGTGGTCCCGCATGACCGGCGCGACGACGAGTGCGATCGCCCCGGTCGCACCGGAGATCATCGCGGCTCGCCCGCCGACGAACGAGATCACCACGGCCATCACGAACGCCGAGAACAGGCCGACGCGCGGATCGACGCCCGCGATGATCGAGAACGAGATCGCTTCCGGGATCAGCGCGAGGGCCACGACGAGGCCGGCGAGCACC
>NZ_KB714621.1:0-504 GCF_000349565.1 Curtobacterium flaccumfaciens UCD-AKU | reverse complement strand
CGAGGCCGGCGAGCACCTCGCGGAGCAGGATCTTCGGGTTCCGCAGGGCGGACAGGACGGTGGGACTGGCGTGCACCGGAGCCGGTGCGGGCGTGACGGTCGTCACGGTTCTCCTTCGGTGAGGGGGTGCGGACGCTCGGCGTCCGCGGGGGAATGTCGTGGGGGCGCTTCGTCGCGCACTGGCCGAGTGCGGCCAGGAACCAGAACCTTCCGCAACGGAAGAGTCGGTCGTGTCTGACTCTAACGCAACGGAAGGGTTGCAGCGCAAGCATCGGTACGATCGGTCCGGACCGGGCAACCGGGCGGAAGGGGTCAGCAGTGACGGACGCAGCAGGTGCATCGACGATGCGGATCGGTGAACTCGCAGACCGGACCGGGCTCTCCATCCGGACCGTGCGCCACTACGACGACGTCGGACTGCTCCACCCCACCGGACGGACCGAGGGCGGCTTCCGGCTGTACTCCGACGACGACCTGCATCGCCTGCTCGTGATCCGCCGGATG
>NZ_KB714620.1:302288-339342 GCF_000349565.1 Curtobacterium flaccumfaciens UCD-AKU | reverse complement strand
GTGATCCGGGCCTCCCGGCCGTCGTCCCCAGCCGCGGCGGCGAGACCCCGTTCGTCATGTCGACGACGCCGACCGCCGCGCCGGCCGCGGCGACCGCGCCGGCCCCGGCGCCGCTCGCCCAGCAGCTGGCGCGACCGGTGTTCACGCTCGCACAGGCCGGCCCCGGCGAGCACGTCGTCACCGTGCAGGTCGTGCCGGACAGCCTCGGCCCGGTCACGGTGCGCGCGCACGTCACCGCGCACGGCATGCACGTCGAGCTGTTCGCCGCGTCGGACGCCGGCCGCGAGGCCGTCCGCCAGGTGCTGCCGGACCTGCGACGCGACGCCGGCGGCACCGGTGTGAGCACCACGCTCGACCTGTCGTCGCAGAACCAGCCGCAGGACGCGCCGGGTCGCGACGAGCGCCCGGCCGCACGTGTGCTGCCTGGCGACCCCGGACTGGAGGCGCGGGGCACCCCGCGCACGCAGCCCGCCACCCACACGCCCTCCATCCGCACCGCGGGACTCGACGTCCTCGCCTGATCCGGCTCACGAACAGGAACGCACCATGCCCATCGACGGCATCACCGGCAGCGTGGACCCGACCGCGCAGGCCGCGGCCCTCGCCGCGAACTCCACCGCACAGAAGTCCCAGACGATGGACTCCGAGGTCTTCATGAAGCTGCTCGTCACGCAGCTGCGCAACCAGGACCCGTCGTCGCCGATGGACACCAACCAGATGATCGGCCAGCAGACGCAGCTCGCGATGATGGAGCAGATCACCAACCAGACCACGACGGGGAACGAGAACTTCTCGCTCCAGATGCGCATCGCCGCGGCGAACCTCGTCGGCAAGCAGGTCAGTTACACCGACGCCGACTCGGGCAAATCCGTCACCGGGACCGCCTCGGCCGTGTCGTACGCGAAGAGCGTGCCCACGGTCACCGTGAACGGGAAGGAGGTCGCTCTCGACGTGATCTCCGGCATCACCACCACCGCTCCGGCGTCCTGACGCCCGCTGCTCCGTTCTTCGCTCTTCCTCGTTCTCCCTCGATCTCCCTGCCTCTCCGAAAGGACGCACCATGCTCCGCTCGCTCTACTCCGGGATCTCCGGCCTCCGCTCCCACCAGCAGATGCTCGACGTCACCGGCAACAACATCGCCAACGTCAACACCGTCGGCTTCAAGTCGTCGACCACCGTGTTCCAGGACACCCTGTCGCAGATGACCCAGGGTGCCGGCGGACCGCAGACCGGGATCGGCGGCACGAACCCGGCCCAGATCGGCCTGGGCGTGCAGGTCGCCGGGGTCTCCACGAACTTCTCGCAGGGGTCGGCGCAGGCCACCGGCAAGGCCACCGACCTGATGATCTCGGGCGACGGGTTCTTCGTCACCCGCCTGGGCAACGACACCGTCTACACCCGCGCCGGGGCGTTCGACTTCGACGCGAACGGCCGCCTGGTCACCGCCGACGGCAAGATCGTGCAGGGCTACCCGGCCACGAACGGCGTCGTCAACGAGAACGGGCAGCTGTCCGACATCACGCTGCCGCTCGAAGCAGCAGCCCCGGCGGTCCGCACCACCGCGGCCACCGTCGCGGGCAACCTGCCGTCCGAGACCGCCGTCGGCCAGACCATCACGCGCGAGGCCACCGTGTACGACGCCTCCGGTGCCAAGCACACGATGTCGCTCGCCTACACGCGCACCGCCGGCGGCTGGGACGTCACCGGGCGCAACGGACAGGGCACCACGGCGACCACCTCGCTGACCTTCGGCACCGACGGCAAGCTGACCGCCGGCGGCACCCTCGCCGTCGGCGGCATCCGGGTCGACATGGGTGACCTGACCGGGTTCGCCTCGCTCAACACCGCGGCGATCGGCTCGCAGAACGGCCGCGAGGCCGGGGCGCTGCAGGGCTACTCGATCTCGAAGGACGGCACCGTGACCGGCACGTTCTCGAACGGTGCGTCGCTCGCGCTCGGCCGCATCGCGCTGGCCACCTTCGCCAACCCCGCCGGCCTGGAGAAGACCGGGGCGTCGGGCTACCGCGCGACCGCGAACTCGGGCGGTGCGACGGTCGGGGGCCCCGGTTCGGCCGGCGTCGGTTCGCTCGCGGCAGGGACGCTCGAGATGTCGAACGTCGACCTGTCGCAGGAGTTCACGAACCTGATCGTGGCGCAGCGTGGGTTCCAGGCGAACGCCCGCATCATCACGACCTCGGACGAGGTGCTGCAGGAGCTCACGAACCTCAAGCGCTAGGCGCGGGGTCGCGGGCGCGGGCTTCGCTCGCGTCGCGAGCGCTTGGTGAGCAGGAACGGTCGGGTGCTGAAGGGGGACTCGACCGTTCCTGCTCACCATCGTTCGTGGTGCAGGGAGTTCGGTGCCGGTTCGTGACGAAACCGTGGGTCGTCACGTCTCATCGGTGCGATGCACGAGAACCACGACACCGACCACCGATCCGACCACCGCTGCTGCAGCGTCTTCGACCGCTGGCGCTGCGATCGACCGAGCGGCCACGACGGCGTGCACGAGTCGCGTGCTGCCGGCGGACGCACGAGCTGGAACGACGGGCTGACCGGGCGGCGGCTCGGGGACGTCTGAGCCCGCGCGATGTCCGAGGGCGAGACGTGTCGTCCGGACTTGTGGCGGTCTGGGCGCGGCCCGATGTATGGTCAGCGCATGCTGACCATTGCCCCGCGGCTCGACGTCCTGAACCGGCTCGGACGGGCACTGTCCGACCCGACCCGAGCGCGGATCCTGCTCCGACTACTCGACGACCCCGGCTACCCGGCGCGGCTGTCCGAGGAACTCGAGCTGACCCGGACCAACGTGTCGAACCACCTGGCGTGCCTGCGCGGCTGCGGGATCGTCGTCGCCGTGCCCGAGGGACGGCGGACCCGCTACGAGATCGCGGACGGCAACATCACCCGCGCGCTCGAGTCCCTGGTCGACGTGGTGCTGGCAGTCGACGTCGACGGCGATGGTGACGGTGACGGCTGCGCCGTGGACGTCGGCTGCGGGGCCGAGCGGTGACCGCCGCCGTGGTTTCGCTCACGCCGGTCCGTGCTGGCGTCCTCCGGCGACGGATCCGCTGGATCGTCGCGGCGACCATCGCCTACAACGTGCTCGAGGCCGTCGTGGCGATCGCCGCCGGTTCGGTGGCGTCGTCCACCGCGCTGATCGGCTTCGGGCTCGACTCGATCGTCGAGGTCCTGTCGGCAGCGGCCGTCGCGTGGCAGTTCGCCGCGCGGGACCCGGAGGCGCGGGAGCGGACGGCGCTCCGGGTGATCGCGGTCTCGTTCTTCGGGCTCGCTGCCGTGGTCAGCATCGACGCCGTCCTGACGTTCACGGGTGTCCGCTCACCGGAGCACAGCCCGGTCGGCATCGTCCTCGCCGCGGTGAGCCTGGCGGTCATGCCGTTCCTGAGCCTCGTCGAACGGCGGACCGGACGTGAGCTCGGTTCGGCCTCCGCGATCGCCGACTCGAAGCAGACGCTGATATGCAGTTACCTGTCGGCGGCGGTGCTGCTCGGCCTGCTGGCGAACACGCTGTTCGGCTGGTGGTGGGCCGATCCGCTCGCCGGCCTCGTCGTGGTCGGGTTCGCCGTGCGTGAGGGGCTCGAAGCCTGGCGCGGCGACGCGTGCAAGCAGCCCGTCGCCGCGCTGACGGGGGAGCGTGCAGCTGTCGGTTGCGAGTGCTGCTGAGCGGTGTCTGGCAGCAGCAGCCGGTTCAGTCGGTGTCGGTTCCGGCTTCGCTGACGTGACTGACCGCGTCGCCGACGATGTGGGCGATGTGCTCGTCGTGGAGCGAGTAGACGGCGTTCCGCCCGATGCGCTCGACCTGCACGATGCCTGCGAGCCGCAGCGTGCGCAGGTGCTGGGAGACGAGCGGCTGCGAGAGCTCGGTCGCGTCGGCGAGCGAGCCGACGTCGGACGGTCCGGCGATCAACGCGGAGAGGATCCGCAGTCGCGCCGGCGAGGAGAGCGCCTTGAAGAGGTCCGCCGCTGCTTCGATCCCGTCTGACATGGACTCATGTAAGCGCACGCGCATACGTGCATGCAACACGACGGCCCCGGCGCGGTGCGTCGGGGCCGTCGTGCAGGTCCGTTGATCGGTGCTGATCACGGGCCTGCGCTGATCAGGAGATCAGTGCTCGTCGTAGTGGTCGCCGTGCTGGGCGTGCTTGTGGCCGTCGTGGACGAAGTCCACGTGGTCCTCGTGCTGGACCGTCTCGTGGCCGCAGCCGTCCTGGTGGGTGTGCTCGGCGACGGTGTGCTCTGCGCTGTTCTCGTGCTCGGCCATGGTGACCTCCTGCTGATCGACGGTTGGGATACCCTCAGCGTAGGCCACGCATGCAGAAGTTGCAATACATTTATAGATGAGAACGGATGTCAGTTCCGGGGGATCCGGTGCACGGTCCGCTCGACCACCACCGATACCCAGTGCGACGGTCGGTCGATCCCGTCGGGCAGCATCGTGGCGGTGTCACCGCCTGCCGCGTTCACCTGCGCCTGCGTGAGGAACAGCGCGGTGGACAGATCCGCTCCGTCGAGCCGGGCGTCCCGCAGATCGACCCCGAGCAAGTCGACGCCGGACAGGTCCACGCCGCGCAGGTCCGCCCCGATCGCGGTGGCACCCCGCAGGTCGGCGCCGGCCATCGGCCGGCCCCGCAGATCACGACCGGCGAGGTCGGCCCCCGGTCGCAGCAGTCCGGCCCGTGAATCGTCCTGGCCGGCGCGGTACCTGGCCCGGACCTCGCCGCTCACCTCGACCAGGACGTCCCGGACGCGTTCGTGCAGCGGCTCGACGTCGAGCGCCAGGAGCGTCGGGCGACCTGCGACGAGCACGCGCCGGATCTCCCGCGTCAGGAGCCCGGCGTCCTCCGCCGAGTCGGGCGTGACCGCACGGTCCTGCGCCTCGGCGAGGTGCCAGAGCATCTCGTGCAGCAGGCGGACGATCGGGAACACCCGGAACATCTCCGCGCGGGAGTCAGGGTGGTCACGCCAACTGACCCCGTCGTAGAGGGTCTGCGACACGTACTGGCCCGCACCGGAGCAGTCGAAGACGGTGCACCCCCGGAACCCCCGCGGCCGGAGCGTCTGGTGGATGGTGCAGGAGAAGTCGTCAGCGAGGTTCCCGCACGGGGTGCCGGCGGGCTTGTCGATCGGGAAGTCGGCGGAACGCTGGAACCCGAAGGCGGTGCAGCAGAGCGCGAAGCAGTTGCCGCAGTCCGCGCGCAGGGCGGACCGGTCGGTGGTCGTCATGGAGTGGTCTTCCTCTGGTGGTCTGGATGGTGTGCCGGGTGTGGGGGAGCTCCTGATGGAGTTCCCCGTCCGGGCGCACGAGACCACCCCCGCGCGTCGGCGGGGCGAACCGGTGGTGCTGGGCGACCAGTGGGTCACCGAGAGAGACGGAGGATCACTGTGGCCAGGCTAGCGTTCCCGCTGCGACGGGAACCGGAAACGGGCGTCCCTGGTGAGCACAACAGACCGGGTACGCCGGCTTCGACCAGGTGTGCCCGGGGGCGCCCTACGACGACGCGGGCGGTGACGCCACCGACTCGATGCCGTCCAACCGCGCCTCCTCCGCGTCGTACCCGGCGCGCACCTGTCGCAGCACCAGGTCGTCGATCTCGTCGGCGTCGCGCAGGCGCAGCAGGGTCTTCGCCTTGTGCTGCACCAGTGCGAGCTCGAGGGCGACCGCGTTGTCGTGCCGCTGGAGTGCGGGGTGGTCGTCGTCGTCCCCCTCGCGGGCCTCGATCACGTCGAGGTGGGCCTCGTAGTCCTTCCGCAGACGAGCGACCGTCGCACGGTCGGCGCCCGTCGACCGTGCGAGGCGGGGGAGTGCGTCGAGGGCCTCCTCGATCGCGGTGCGTTCGGCGTAGCGACGTTCGTCGCTGACCGACTCGTCCTCGGGCAGTGCGGCGCGGCGCAGGACGGCGGGCAGCACCAGGGCCTGCCCGACGATCGTGACGATGACCACCCCCGCGGTGACGAAGACGATGAGGTCGCGCTCGGGGAAGCCCCCGCCGGACTCGAGGGTGCGCGGCACGGCCACGGCCATGGCGAGCGACACGGCGCCGCGGAACCCGGCGAAGCCGCTGACCAGCCGGTCACGGTGTCCCTCACGGGGTTCTCCGCCGGTGCGTCGAGTGACGAGCCAGATCGTCCCACCCGCAGCGTTCAGGAACGCGAAGCGCACGATCACCAGCAGCACCGCGACCGCGAAGACGATCCCCGTCCCGCGCAGCAGGTCCGCGGGGTCGAGCGCGCGTGCGGCGACCATCGCCTCGATGCCGACCAGGACGAACAGTGCCCCGTTGAGCAGGAAGGTCAGGAACGACCAGAAGGCCCGGACCTGCTGCCGGGTCTCGGCGCGGTCGAGCTTCGGCCCGACCTGGCTGACGACGATGCCCGCTGCGACGACGGCGAGCACGCCGGAGGCGCCGATCGCCTCGGCGGCCAGGAAGGCCGCGAACGGCACGAGCAGGGTGACGAGGTTCTCGAGCACGACGGTGTCGACCCGGCGCAGCACCATCGTGCCGATCCAGGCGGCGGCGAGCCCGGCGGCGACCCCGCCGACGTACGACAGCGCGAGCATGCCGGAAACACCCCAGAACGTGAGCTCCTGCGTGCCGACGGTGACGGCCACCGCGATGCCGTAGACCACCAGCGTCGTGCCGTCGTTCACCAGGCTCTCGGCGCGGAGCACCGTGACGTTCCGGCGCGGCAGCATCTTGGTGAGCACGCCGACCGCGGTCGCGTCGGTCGGCGCGACCGCGGCGCCGAGCACCCATGCGGGGCCCCAGGGCATGCCGAGCAGGTGCAGCAGGGTGGCGACGGCACCGGCGGTGACCACGACGAGCAGGGTGCCCATCAGGACGATGCCGCGCAGGTTCTTCCGGATCTCGCGGAGCGACGTCGTCAGGCTCTCCCAGTACAGCAGCGCCGGCAGGAACAGCAGCAGGACCGCCTCGGCGGGGAGCTCGACGTCCGCGAACTCGGGGACGAGCCCCAGCAGTGCGCCGAAGACCAGGAGCAGCACGGGCGGCGCGATCCGGATCCGGTCGGCGACCGCCGCCGTCAGCGCGATGGCGAGGCCGAGCACGACCACCAGTTCCGGTCCCAGCACGTGCACTCCGATCGTCGTCCGACCCGCAAGTCAACGCCGATCCACGGTGGATCCTTCCAGAACAGCCGGACGACGCGCCGCACCGCTGCGCGGTACCGATCGCACCGGGACGGGACGGGACGACGCGCTCAGAGCCAGCCGCGTCCGCGTCAGACCGTCCGCGGCCGACGCACCACCCGTCGCCACCACGCGCGCCACGGCAGGCTGCTCACCAGCGCGGACCCGATCACGACGGTCCCGAACCACCCGACGACCACGCCCGGGATCGGCACGAGCAGGCTCGCCCAGAGCAGGACCGACAGCACCCCGAGGACGTACGCCGCCCCGGCCTTCAGGTACCGCAACCGCTTCAGCCCCGCGGCCTGGTCGACCCGCGACGTCAGGCGGGCCAGGAACACCGCGCCGACACCGATCGCCCCGACCGCCACGGCGGCCTGCTCGAGCGCCCCGAGCCCGTCCGACCCGAGCGGCCCGGACCCCGACAGGCTGTACACGCCGTCGAGGATCTCGAAGAGCATGAACACCACGAGCCCCCGCTCGAACACGACGGTCGACGCGTACAGGTGGATCCGCCAGGCACCGCGGCCGATCCCGATCGACTCCGTGTCCGACGTGCCACCCCCGGACCCGGGGCGCAGCGCCCACGCCGCGGTCCACTTCGACACGAGGTACGCGGCGATCCCGGCAGCCCCGCCGATCGCGACCGGCAACAGCACACCGGGCGCCCACCCGGCACGCGACCCGACGAGGACGGACGTGACGACGACCCCCGTCGTGGCGGTGACCAGCGACCAGACGCGCGGTCGCGCGACGGAGGCGAGTCGCGCCTCCAGGCTGCCCAGCCACGACCTGCGGGACGCGCGGTCGGTGTTGAACAGGTACTCGGCGAAGACCTGCCAGATGAACGCGGCGCCGAAGGCGGCCAGGGCGGGACGCACCTCGGCCAGGTGCGCGGAGAACGAGCCGGGTGCGAAGACGGCCTCCTCGACGGAGCTCGCCGGGTCGGTCGCGTCACCGACCGCGACGGCGGCCGGCGGCAGCAGCAGCCGCATCGCGAGCACGCCCGCGACGATCCCGAGCGACAGGAACAGCCGGCGGGCGGGGGAGTGCAGGCGTCCGGCGATGCCGGCCATCGGCACGGACGAGTCCGCAGCCATCGCGATCTCGAGGAACGCGAGGGCGACGAAGGCGAGCGCGCCGGCGGGGCCGAGCACCAGCCAGGCCGCCGCGGCGGCCGCGACGGTGATGAGCAGGGGGACGGTCAGGAGCGATCTCGTGGCCATCTGCCCATCCAGCCCGTCCGGGCTGGGCGGCGCATGGAGCGCTCCTGGGCATCGGCCTGGAGGCCCGTGGGGACCCCGTCAGACGGGTGACGGCCCGTCCCCACTTGCGGGGACGGGCCGTCAGGTCGGGCTCGCAGAACACCGGTGTTCGCGTGCCGAACCGCGTTCTGCGCGTGTTCGACCGGCGAACACCGGTGTCTTGCGGGGGCCCGCGTCAGTCGTGGAACGTCTCGATGGACGCACCGAGCGAGTTGAGGCGCTCCTGCAGCTGCTCGTAGCCACGGGCGATGATGCCCACGTTGCGCAGGACGCTCTCACCCTTGGCCGCGAGCATCGCCAGCAGGATCACGACGGCGGGCCGCAGTGCCGGCGGGCAGCTGATCTCGGCGCCGGAGAAGTGCGTCGGACCGGTCACGTCGAGGCGGTGCGGGTCACGCAGGGTGACGCTGGCGCCCAGGCGGGTGAGGTCGAGCAGGTGGATCGCCCGGCCCTCGTACACCCAGTCGTGCACGAGCGTGGTGCCCTCGGCCATGGCCGCGATCACGACGAAGAAGGGCAGGTTGTCGATGTTCAGGCCCGGGAACGGCATCGCGTGGATCTTGTCGATCGGCGCGTGCAGTTCGGACGGGTGGACCGTGATGTCGACGAGGCGGGTGCGACCGTTGGCGGCGGCGTACTCCTCGGTGACGTCGAAGCGCAGGCCCATCTCGGCCAGGGTCGCGAGCTCGATCTCGAGGAACTCGATCGGCGCCCGGGTCACGGTGAGGGTCGAGGCGGTGACGATGCCGGCGGTCAGCAGGCTCATGGCCTCGACCGGGTCCTCGCTCGGCCAGTAGTCCACGACCTCGTCGATGCGGCTCTTGCCCGTGATGCGGAGCGTGGTGGTGCCGATGCCCTCGATCTGCACCCCGAGCAGCTCGAGGAAGAAGCAGAGGTCCTGCACCATGTAGTTGGGGCTGGCGTTCCGGATGACGGTCTCACCGTCGCGGGCGGCGGCGGCGAGGATCGCGTTCTCGGTCACGGTGTCGCCGCGCTCGGTCAGCACGACCGACTTGGTGGGGACGGCCTGGTTGGCGACGTCGACCTCGTACCAGCCGGACGTCGCTTCGACGTCGACGCCGAACGGACGCAGCGCGATGAGGTGCGGCTCGACCGTGCGGGTGCCGAGGTCACAACCGCCGGCGTAGGGCAGGCGGAAGGACTCGAACCGGCCGCTGAGCGGGCCGAGGAACATGAGCACGCTGCGGGTGCGACGGGCGGCGTCGGCGTCGATCGCGTCGAGGCGCAGGTCCTCGGGGGCGACGATCTCGAGGGTCTCGCCGTCCTCGGACCACGTGACGCTCGCGCCGAGGCTGCGGAGCACGTCGATGATGCGGTCGACCTCGACGATCCGGGCGACCTTGTGCAGACGGGTCACGCCGCGGTTCAGCAGCGAGGCGCAGAGCAGTGCCACGGCGGCGTTCTTGCTCGAGTTCACCGCGATGGAGCCACTGAGCTTCCGGCCGCCCTGCACCCGAAGGTGGGCACGCTGCGGAGCGCCGCCGATCGAGACGATCTGCTGGTCGAGGGCGTCGCTGATGCGGGTGAGCATCTCGAGGGACAGGTTCTGCCCACCCTGCTCGATGCGGTTGATCGCGCTCTGGCTGGTGCCGACGCGTTCGGCGAGCTGGGCCTGCGTCATGCTGCGGCCCTTGCGGGCGCCCCGGATCAGGGCGCCGACCTCACGGAGGGGTGCTGCGGTCGCCGGAGATGCCGGCGAGACGACGGTGGTGGTGTCGGTCATGTGCGCCACGCTAACACGCTCATGAGATAAACCAGTGGAAGATCGGCACCCTTTGCGCGCCTCGAGGTCTCGAATACGTCACAGTTGGGAATTTCGGGGGACGAACGCTCAGGCATCGGTCAGGCGGCCGTCGACGACGGTGACCAGGCGGTCGAGCGCGTCGCGGTGGACGAGGTCGTGCGTGACGAGCATCGTCGCCGTGCCCTGCTCGTGCGTGAGACGCGCGATCAGCGCCATGATCTCGGCGCCCCGCTCCTGGTCGAGTGCGCTGGTGGGTTCGTCGACCAGCAGGACGGACGGGGTGTTCACCAGGGCGCGGGCGATGGCGACCCGTTGCCGCTGGCCACCGGAGAGCTGCGCGGGACGTTTGCCGCGGTGCTCGGCGAGACCGACCGCTGCCAGCAGCGCATCGGCACGGGTGTGCACCGCGGTCCGGTCTCGGCGGCCGCCACCGAGCTCCGCCATGACGAGCAGCTGTTCCCGCGCGGTGAGCGACTCGATGAGGTTCGACTGCTGGAACACGATGCCGACCTGGTCGCGGCGGAGCGTCGTCGCCTCGTTCCGGCTCAGGGTCGCTGCGTCGACGTCGTCGATCCACACGTGCCCGGAGTCCGGGCGGATCAGGGTCGCAGCGACGGCGAGGAGCGAGGACTTCCCGGAGCCGGAGGGCCCGGTGATGCCCGTGACCACGCCGTTCGGAGCGGTCAGGGACACGCGGTCCACCGCCGTGATGCGGGAGTCGCCGTCGGGGAAGGTGAGGGTGACGTCGTCGAGGGTGATCATCGGTTGCTCCCGAGTGCGGTGAGGGGGTCGGCCTTGGTGACGGTGCGGAGTGCGACAGCGGCACCGGCGAGGCCGAGGACGACCATCACGGCGGCCGGCAGCAGGGTGGTGAGCGGGCTGAGCAGGAACGGCAGGACATCGTTCGCGAGCGTCCCCAGGACCGACACGAGACCGATCCCGACCCCGACGCCCACGGCCAGGACGACGAGTGCCTGGCCGAGGGCATCGCCGACGAGCGACGCGTCGGAGGCGCCGAGGGCCTTCAGGACGGCGATGTCGTCGGCACGCTGCAGCGTCCACACGGTGAAGAACGCCCCGACGACGAGTGCGGAGACTCCGAAGAGCATCACGATCATGAGTCCGAGCGACCCGACCTCCGACTTGAACGTGTCGAGCGCGGTGAGGCTGGCGAGCGGCGACGCGGCGACGGTGTGCGTGCGGTCCGCCGTGCTGCCCCAGTCCGGCGCACCGGAGACGGCGAGCACGGTCGCTTCGCCGTCCCCGCCGAGGCGCCGGTCGGTCGACGCCCACGCCGTCGGGGAGAGCGCGACGACGGGGGTGTGGCTGTACCAGGCGTCTCCGCCGACGGTGGCGACCCGGTAGGTCCTTGCGGCGATCGTGACGGCGTCCCCGACGGCGACGTCGAGGTCCTTCGCTGCGCCGGCGGACAGGCCCACCGTGTCGTCGGACCGCGGAGCCAGGTCGGTGACCGTCGACGCGGGGGCTCCCCGCGGCACGCCGAACAGGGCGACGGCCACCGCTGGTGCGGTCTCGGCGTGCGCTTCGGCCCGCCCCTGTGCGATCCCGATCGGCGTGACGTGCTCGACGCCCGAGGACTGCCGCCACGCGGAGACCGTCGCGGCGTCGATCGTCGACTGCGAGAACGACGGCTGTCCGGTCGAGGGCTCCTGCAGGACGAGGCGGTTCCCGGGGAGGCCGAGGACCGCGGACACGTCCTGTGCGCCGAGCCCACCGGTCAGACCGGCGAGGAAACCGACGAGCAGGGTGATCAACGACACCACGGACCCGATCAGCACGAACCTGCCACGGGCGGCTCGGAGGTCACGCCAAGCGACGAACACGATGGTTCCTTCCCGACAGCAGGGACGCTCCCCGCCGTCCAGACGAGCCTCGCCGTCGCCGGTCGCGGTGCCATCGCCGGGAGGTTGACTGCTCTCGTCCGACTTCTGGTTGATGCCAGGTGGGCCGTGGCCGCCGTACGCTGCAACGGACATGGCACACAGCACCCTCACGCCCGTGTTCGTCGGGCTCCGCACCGGACTGCACGTGCTGTTCGCCGCGCTCGTGGCGCTCGTGGTCGTCCGCGTCCTCGTCGTCCGCGACCCGACCATGTGGGCGGCGATCGCCCTGGTGGTCGGGTTCGCGGTCCTCTACCTGCTCGGTGCCGGTGTCGCCGCCGCGCCGGAGACACGCCGAGCCGTGGTGGGTGCGGCTTGGATCACCGCCTTGACCGCCGTGTGGGTGGCCTTGCTCGTCCTGGTGCCGGAAGCGGCGTACCTGGTGTTCCCGCTGTTCTTCCTCTACCTGCACGTCCTGCCAAGGATCGTCGGGCCGGCCGCAGTGGTCGCAGCCACCCTGATCGCGGTCCTCGCCCTGGGCCTGCACGGCGGATTCACCGTGGGCGGGGTGATCGGCCCCCTCGTCGGTGCCGGGGTCGCGTTGCTCATCGGCCTCGGCTACCGCGCGCTCGCCCGTGAGTCCGTCGAGCGGGAGGCACTCCTGGCGGAACTGCTCGCCACCCGCGACCGACTCGCCGCGACCGAACGGCAGCAGGGTGTCCTCACCGAACGCGCCCGCCTGGCACGCGAGATCCACGACACCGTCGCGCAGGACCTCTCGAGCATCCAGATGCTCCTCCACGCCGCCGAAGCAGCCGACAGCGACCGCCCGGGCATCGAGCACATCCGCCTCGCACGCGCCACCGCGGCCGACGGTCTCGCAGACACCCGGCGGTTCATCCGGGAGCTCGCACCGCCGTCCCTCGACGCGGGACTCCCCGCGGCGCTGCGCCGCCTCAGCGACCAGTGGCACCGCGAGGGACTCGGCATCACCGTGACCGCAGCACCCGAATCGTCGGAGTTGACGATGGACGTGCAGACCGCTCTGCTGCGCATCGCCCAGGGTGCCGTGGCGAACGTCGCCCAGCACGCCGGCGCCACGACCGTCGACATCACCCTCGACGTCACCGCGACGCACGCGTCCCTGCGGGTGCAGGACGACGGCACCGGGTTCGACCCCGACCACACCGGCACCCGCTCCGGCACGTCCGACGCGTTCGGGCTCCGCGCGATGGGTGAACGCGTCGACCAGCTCGGTGGCCGTCTCACCATCGACAGCGCACCCGGGCACGGCACCACCATCACCGCGACCGTGGAGGTCGGTGAGCCGTGATCCGACTCCTCATCGCCGATGACCACCCCGTCGTCCGCGCCGGCCTGCGCGCACTCCTCGACGGGGCCGTCGACATCGACGTCGTCGGGGAGGCCGCGACCCCCGACGAAGCCGCCGCCCTCGTGGCGTCCGTGGACCCGGACCTCGTGCTCATGGACCTGCAGTTCGGGCAGGACCGCACCGGTGCCGACGCCACCCGGCAGATCCGGTCGACCGACTCCGCGCCGTACGTCCTGGTCCTCACCAACTACGACAGCGACGGCGACATCCTGGGCGCCGTCGAAGCGGGGGCCAGCGGGTACCTGCTCAAGGACACGCCACCCGACGAGTTGCTCGCCGCGATCCGCGCCGCAGCCGCCGGTGAGAGCGCCCTCGCACCGGCGGTCGCGAGCCGCCTGATGGCACGGATGCGTGCGCCACGGGTCAGCCTGTCCGCTCGCGAGATCGAGGTCCTCGGGCTCGTCGCCGAGGGCGCCTCGAACGTCGATGTTGCGGCACGCCTGCACATCACCGACGCCACCGTGAAGTCACACCTGGTGCACGTGTTCTCCAAGCTCGGCGTCGGTTCCCGCACCGCCGCGGTGTCCGAGGCCCGGGCGCTCGGCATCCTGCGCTGACGGCCCGTGCTGGTGCTGGTGCTGGTGCCGGTGCCCGCTGGTTCCGGTGCTGGTGCGCGCTCCGGTGCTCGTGCCGGGGTCAGCGCGTCCGGATCGTCAACCGCTCGAGGGTGAAGGCGCCGTCCTGCACGAACAGCCCCACCCGACCGGCGGGCCGGTCGTAGAGCCGCGTGCTCAGAGCGACGCTGCCGTCCACCACGGCCACGCAGACGTCGCCGTCGAGGTGGACGTCGACCCGGTGCGTGCCCGGGGCGAGCTGCACGGCACGTTCCAGTTCCACGGCGTGCGGCACGTCACCGAGGATCTGCCACTGCTCGGTGCCGGTGCTGCCGCGCGGCCACCGGTCCAGGACGAGCCGGTTCCGATCGGGTTCGAGACGCAGTGCGTAGCCGTCCTCGGTGTCGTCGCTGGTGCGCAGGAGCAGTCCGAGCGACTTCGTGTCCGCCGCGAGGTCGATGTCCATGCTGACCAGCGCCTCCGTGGGGAGTTCCGGACCGACCCACGACGCGTACCGCGTGGCGGCGCCGGCACCGACCGTCGGATCTGAGCCGTTGCGCGGTTGGAAGGCCGAGGTCACGTCGACCTCGTCGGAGTACGCGGCCTTCACGGCTTCGGGCAGGTCGAAGCGCAACGACCCGTCCACCCGCTGGTGTGCCTGGAGGGTGGCCATGGTCCCGGCCCACTGCCAGGCCCCGTCGTCGCGGTCGCCCTCCTTCGACGCGATCCAACCGACGAAGTACCGCTCGCCGTCGAGCGCCAGCGTCTTCGAGGCGTAGAACGCGCGCCCGTCGACGGTGTCGTCCGCCGGAGCGAGCCACGGCCCGTCCGGGGACGTCGCGATGCGGTAGCGCGTGCAGAACGCGTCCGAGAACTCCGAGTACACGAGGTACCACCATCCGCCCCACTGGAAGACGTCGGGGCACTCCTGGGTGATGAAGCGGTGGGGTTCCCAGAGCGGTGACGCGTCGCGCCAGGTCACGAGGTCGTCGGACTCGAGTCGCGCGACCAGACCGGATCGTCGGTACGGTTCGTCGCGTCGACGCGCTGCCAGGAGCATCTGCCACGGCCCCTCGGCAGACGGACGGAACACGAAGGGGTCGCGCCAGTCCTCGGGCGAGTACCCGGCGAGTGCGGGGAGATCCCATCCGGGGTGCTTCGTCCAGTCCGTGAGATCACCCGAGGACGTCGCGTGGCAGACGACCTGGGCATCCTTGGTGACGCCGTCGACCTCGGTCGTGATCCGCGGGTTGTGCCCGGTGTAGAACAGGTGCAGGGTGCCGGAGTCGTCCTGCACGACGCTTCCGGTGTAGCAGTCGAAGTCGCCGGCATCGGCGCCGCCCGAAGGCAGGACCACGCCCTTGCTCTCGAACCCGACGAAGTCGGTCGTGGTCACGGCTCCCCACGGCATCCCGGTCGCTCGCTCGAGCGGGGGGACACCCGGACGCTCGTCGAGCAGGTAGAACAGCCACGCCGTGCCGTCGTGCTCGAACGGGATCACGTCCCCGACGAAGCCGTTCGGGGGCCGGAAGTGGGTGCTGGGTGTGGCGGCCAATCAGGTTCCTTCGGGTCGGGGAGCTGCGAGTGAGCTCCGGGGGACGTACCCGCACGGCACGAGGTGCCGACCGGGCTGCTCCGTCTCCGCCAGCAGCAGGGTTCCGGCGTCGAAACCCATCTGCTGGTGGGGGAGCGCGACGGTGGTCAACGGTGGGTGCATCTGATCGGCGAGGTCCGGCTGGTCGTCGAACCCCACGATGCTGACGTCCTCGGGACAGCGCATGCCGAGCGACTGCGCCGCCATCAGTGCGCCGACCGCCATGCGGTCGTTCCCGCAGATGATCCCGGTCGGCCGCTCGGTCGTCAGGACCTCCATCGCGAGGTCGTAGCCCGAACCCACCTGGAAGGTCCCGAACTCGACGCGGATGGAGTCCGGAGCGATCCCTGCATCCGCGGCGGCGCGCTCGAGGCCACGCTTGCGCTCCTGGCAGGCGTAGTCGTCCTCGGGGCCTCCGAGGAACGCGACCCTGGTGTGGCCGGCGGCGAAGACCGCGGCGGCGACGTCACGGCCGCCTTGGAACTCGTCGGCCAGGACGGTCACGGCGTCGGTGTCGCCGGGCGGGAAGCAGTTGACGAACACGGTGGGCACACGGTCGAGCCCTGCGACCGGGGTGACGTACTCCGGTCCGGGCGCCGCGTAGACGAGGCCGGCGACACCCTGCCGGACGAGGTTCTCGACCGCTGCCTTGCCGCCGTCGGTGGTCTGGGCGGTCTCGACCACGAAGCAGACGTACCCGGCCTCCTGCACCGCCTGCTGCACACCGAGCACGATGTGCCCGGCGTACGGCTGGGACACGAGCCGGTCAGCGATGACGCCGACCGTGTACGAGCGGTTCGAGCGCAACGACTGCGCAGCCCGGTTCGGTTGGAAGTCCAGTTCCTTCGCAGCCTGGAGCACACGGGCACGGGTCTCGTCAGCGATCGAGACGTCCCGACGGTCGTTGAGCACGAACGACACGGTCGGCTGCGACACCCCTGCACGGCGTGCGACGTCCTTCATCGTGACGCGGTGCGACTGCGCTGTGCGTTCTCGGCTCGCCATCGGATCTCCTTCGTCCCGCTCATCATGCCAGAAGCAAATACGTATTGCCTCCCCGGTGCCCACTGTGTACGATCGCCTCACAAATACGTATTGGCCCGGCGTGGAGCGGGGTCATCATCGCTCAGAGAGGAGCGACCGTGACGAATGGATTCAGCACTCCCATCAACCGGCGCACGCTGTTCAAGTTCGGTGGGGCCGGGCTCGCGCTGGCCGGCATCGGGTCGTTGGCGGCGTGCTCGACGGCTGGCGGAGGCAGCGACACGGGGACGGTGAAGATGCTCTACTTCGGGGAGCAGAGCGCCGCCACAGCGCTGCAGAAGG
Source organism: Curtobacterium flaccumfaciens UCD-AKU (assembly GCF_000349565.1). GTDB lineage: Bacteria > Actinomycetota > Actinomycetes > Actinomycetales > Microbacteriaceae > Curtobacterium > Curtobacterium poinsettiae. The sequence continues at coordinate 322,439 of NZ_KB714620.1, read as the reverse complement.
CGATCGAGCCGAAGATCAAGCAACTGGACAAGAAGGCGAGTCTCGAGGTCACGGCGATCAACGGCACGGACTGGAACGACTTCCTCGCCAAGGTGCTGACGCAGGTCGCGTCGGGCGACGTCCCGGACATCGTCAGCGTGGCGACCGAAGGCCAGCAGCTCCTGGCGTCGAAGAACCTGCTCGCCCCGCTCGACGACCTCGTCACGAAGAACCTGTCGGATCTGCACGCGTACTTCAGCGGTGCCCATCCGGCGCTGATCGAGTCGACGATGTACCAGGGCCACCTCTACACGCTCCCCGACAGTTTCAACGCGGGCAGCATGTTCTACTCGACCGAACTCTTCGACAAGGCCGGCCTCGCGCGCCCCGCGGCCGACTGGTCGATGGACGACTTCCACTCCTCCGCAGAACGGCTCGCGAAGATCGGTTCCGGCACGTACGCGTTCGACTGGGTCGTGCGCCTCTGGGGCAGCTGGACCTCGTTCCTGTACGCCAACGACGGCAACCTGCTGCAGGAGGGCAAGTACTCCGGTGGCGACTGGTTGTGGAAGAGCAAGGCGTTCGCCGACAACCCGCTCGGCGTCACCGGTCGCAAGGGCGGCTGGAAGTGGGGTGACCCGACCGCCAACTCCGACGCAGCGGTCGAAGCACTCGAGTACGTCATCGAGCTGCAGAAGTCCGGCGCGTCCCCTTCGCCGGACGTCGGCGGTGGTGCCACCCTCCAGGGCCTGATGTCCTCCGGCCGGATCGGCATGACGATCGGCGGCGGCTTCTGGGCCGGCGGTCTCCACAACGCAGGGATGCGGAACGGCAGCTTCGACGTCGTCGAGTTCCCGACCTGGAAGAGCAACAAGTCGCTCTTCGGCGCCGGCGGGTACGGCATCTTCAACTCGTCGAAGCAGAAGGACCTCGCGTTCGAGGTCATCAAGCTCATGGTGCAGCCGGAGAGCTTCGACGCGCTGTGGCCGGGCAACGTGACCACACCCGCGCAGAAGTCGCTGATGACCGCGGAGCGGTACTCCACGACGGGGCCGGAGCACTGGTCGGTGTTCTACGACCAGCTCGACAACTCGGTGCCCATCTCCGCACCGCCGTACTACAACGCCCTCGCGACGGCCCTCAACCAGCGGACCACGCAGGCCATCTCGTCGGGGAACGCGAAGAAGGCGCTCGACGGTCTACAGGCTGACATCGAGCAGGCCGCAGCGCAGGCATCGTGATGACCGCGACGACAGAACGACGCACCCAGCGCGCGGCCGAGGTCGCAGCCCGCCGGCCGGCGGCGAAACGTGCCCGTCGGCGTGAGTCCACGTTCGGCTTCCTCATGATCGGGCTCGCGGTGGTGTTCGTCGCCGTGTTCACCCTCGTCCCGATCCTCGCCTCACTCGGCCTGTCGTTCACCTCGTGGGACGTGATCAGCAGTCCCGAGTGGGTCGGCCTGGACAACTACGTCCGACTGTTCACCGACGGGCCGGTCCTGGCGTCCTTCGGGGTCACCATCGGACTCGCTCTCGCCATCGTCGTCCTGCAGATCTCGCTCGGCTTGCTGCTGGCGGTGCTGGCGAACAACCGGAAGCGCAACACCACCCGCGTGTTCTTCCGCACCGCGTTCTACCTGCCGCTGCTGGCGTCCACAGCAGCAGTGTCGATCTTCATGGGCTACATCTTCGACACGAAGTTCGGCCTCATCAACTACTACCTCAACGAGATCGGCCTCCCCGGGGCGCACTGGCTGAACGACCCGTTCTGGGCCAAGGTCACGATCGTGATGGTCGTGGTCTGGCAACAGGTCGGCTTCACGTTCGTGTTGTTCGTCGCCGCGCTGCTGGCGGTCCCGGTGGACGTCCAGGAAGCCGCCTCGATCGACGGCGCCGGCCCGTGGCGGACACTCTTCCAGATCAAGATCCCCCTGATCAGCCCGACGATCCTGTTCGCGACCGTCATCGCGATGATCAACGCCATGCAGCTGTTCGACCAACCGTTCATCATGACCAAGGGCGGGCCCGGTACAGCGACGACGACGGCCACCATCTCGATGTACCAGGCCGGGTTCCAGAACCTGCAGTTCGGATTCGCCTCCGCCATCGCGATCCTGCTGCTGGTCATCATCGGGATCATCACCGCCGTCCAGTTCATCGCCGCACGAAAGCTGGTGTTCTACCAATGACGACCACACAGACGTTCGATCCACTGCACAGCCCGGAAACCGTGGCACAACCGAGCATCGACCACATCGTGCGCCGGCGACGTCCGGTCGCCACCGTCGGGAGCATCGTCGGCCTGGTCATCCTGATCGTCGCTGCCGTGTTCGCCCTCGGGCCGCTGCTGTGGACGCTCACGACGTCCCTCCGAACGCCGGCTGAGTCCTTCGACAACCCGCCGCAGTGGCTCCCGCTGTCCTGGGACTTCAGCAACTACGCGGCCGTCTTCGACCAGATCCCGATCGGCCAGTTCTTCCTCAACAGCGTCGTCGTCACACTGCTGATCGTCGTCGGCCAGACCGTCACCTGCACCCTGTCCGGCTACGCGTTCGCCATGATCAGCTTCCCGGGGAAGAACACCGTCTTCGGGATCTTCCTCGCCACGATGATGGTCCCGATCCAGACGATCATCATCCCGGTCTTCGTCATCCTCAAGGACATCGGGCTGACGGGGTCGATCGCGTCCCTGATCGTCCCCGCCCTCGGGAGCGCGTTCGGCACGTTCCTGATGCGGCAGTACTTCATGCAGATGCCCAAGGAGCTCGGCGAAGCAGCGCGCATCGACGGTGCCAGCCAGTTCGGCGTGTTCTGGCACGTCTACTCCAGGATGGCCAGCCCCGCGATCGCGACGCTCGCGATCCTGAACTTCTCCGGCTTCTGGGCCGAGTACTACCGGCCGTTGATCTTCCTCAACCAGCAGGACACGTTCACCCTGCCGCTGGGGTTGGTCGGTCTGCAGGGCAACCTCGGGACCGGGTCCATCTCGGTCGTCCTCGCGGGCGTGGTGCTGACGATGATCCCGAGTGTCCTGCTCTTCGTCTTCGCCCAGCGGTACTTCATCGAGGGCGTCACGGCTGGATCCTCCCGATGACCGACCACCACCTCCCGCAGTTCCACGTCCGGCTGCCCCGTGGCTACCTCAACGACCCGAACGGACCGATCGACATCGGCGGACAGGCGCACCTGTACTTCCAGTCGAGGCCGCTCGTCGACCTCGAGATCCCGGTCGAGTGGGGACACGCCACCAGCGAGGACCTGGTGCACTGGAGCCTGCACCGGCCCGCGATCGTCCCCGTCCCCGGGGGCGCGGACTCCGGGGGCGCGTGGTCGGGCAACACGGTGCTCCACGACGACGTCGTCCGCGCGTACTACTCCGGCAAGGTCGACCACAGCCCGTTCCAGTCGGTGCTCCTCGCCGAGTCCTCCGACGGCGGCACCAGCTTCGGTCCACCCGTCCAGGTCGTGGCAGACCCGGCGGCCGACGAGGGGATCACGATGTTCCGCGACCCGTTCGTCTGGCAGGACGAGGACGGCTGGTCCATGGTTGTCGGAGCAGCGGCTGCGAACCAGACCGCGGCGGTCCGTCACTACCGATCCGCCGACGGCGTCACCTGGGCGTCCGCCGGCGACCTGGTCGCGATGACCCGTGCCACGGTCGAGGGCATCGACACCGGCGCAGGCTGGGAGTGCCCGCAGATCCTCACGGTCGACGGCACCGACGTCGCCCTCATGGCGTCCTGGTCACACGAGGACGGACCGGGCGAGGTCATCGCGGTCCCGTTGACCGGCACGCTGCACCCCGACCGGGTCGACCACGGGCAGCACTTCTACGCGCCGTCCGTGATGCGGACCGGGTCGTGGGGTGCGGTGCTCTTCGGGTGGGTCACGGAAGGTCGTCCTCTGGAGGCGACCGCGCAGGCGGGCTGGTCCGGTGCCGTCTCCCTGCCCAGGAGGGTGTGGCTCACCGACGGACGACTCGCGAGTGCACCGCACCCCGCGGTGGAGTCACTGCGAGCAGGCACGTCGCGTCCGGGCCACGGGGCGACGGTCGGCGCGCAGGTGGAGATCGTGCTCCCGACCCCGGTCACCGGCGTCGTCCGTCTCCGGTTCTCGGAGGCCGAGTACCTCGACGTCCGTGTCGACCTGGAGGCCGACACCCTCACCGTCGATCGGAGTCGTGCCAGCGGGGACGCTCGCGCGGACACGAGCCCTGCCGTGGTCCGGGCGCCGTTCGGACCGCGGAGCGAGCTGCCGGCGGTGCGGGTGTTCGTGGACGGGTCCGTCGTCGAGGTCTTCACCAGCGCCGGCCGATCCGTCACGACGCGCGTCTACCCCGAGCAGGCACCACCCTGGACTGTGGAAGCTCCTCCCGAGGCGTCGGTCTGGGAACTGCGGAGCGCTGTGACGGTGGCGGGTCCGAGATGACCCGGCCCCTGATCACCGTTGCCGGCGAGTCGTTGGTCGACGTCGTGCACGACGGATCACCGCGTGAGGTACCCGGTGGGAGCCCGGCGAACGTGGCACTCGGGTTGGGGAGGCTCGGTGCACCGGTCGAGTTCGCGACGTGGCTCGGGGACGACGTCCGAGGACACCGCATCGCCGATCACCTCCGGGCCTCCGGCGTCCGACTCGTCGACGGGACGTTCCGAGCCAGCCGGACGTCCTCCGCCTCTGTCCGGCTCGACGCGGACGGCCAGCCGACGTACGAGTTCGACGTCGAGTGGGACCTGCCGGAGCTGCCACGCACGCCGAGCTGGCTGCACGTCGGATCGATCGGCGTCTTCCTCGAACCCGGGGCGAGCAAGGTGTCGGAACTCGCGCGACGCACCGCGGCGGCCGGGGGAGTCGTCTCGTTCGACCCGAACATCCGTCCCGCACTCCTCGGCGCGGCTGCCGACGAGCGACTCACCTTCGAGCACCGTGCAGCGACGGCGAACGTCGTGAAGCTCTCCGACGAAGACGGTGCGTGGCTCTACCCGGGGCTGTCCGAGGACGCCGTCCTCGATCGCGTGCTCGGCTGCGGCGCCCAGCTCGCGGTCCTCACCACGGGCGCCACCGGCTCGCTCCTGGCGACCGCGACCGAGCGGGTACGGGTCCCCGGTGAACGCGTCGACGTCGTCGACACCGTCGGAGCGGGCGACACCTACATGGCAACGCTCGTCTGGCAGCTGCGGGACCACGCCACCGTTCTCGACTCGCTCGGCGAACCGACCCTCACGGAACTCGGACGTGTCTGCACCCGTGCCGCGGCGATCACCGTCGCCCGGCGGGGAGCCGATCTGCCGAGTGCCACCGACCTGATCCCCGTGCGGGGAGCGACTCCCGAAGCGCACGATCCGACGCAATCCCGACCTCGAACCGGAGTGGACCATGACCTCTGAATTCCGACGACGCGCACTCCTCCAGGGTGCAGGCATCAGTGCGCTCGCACTGTTCGCCGCGACCGCGCCAGGCGAAGCAGCACGCGCCGCATCGTTGTCCCGACCCGGGGCTTCGTCCGCAGCAACCGCAGTGACCGGCACCTCGCTCCGTGCCAGGTACCACATGACACCGCCTGCCGGATGGCTGTCCGATCCGCAGCGTCCGGTGTTCACCAGGGGCGCGTACCAGCTGTACTACCTGCACTCCGACGTGGACAACGGCGACGGCGGCTGGGACCACGTCTCCACCACCGACGGTGTCGACTTCACCTTCGAGGGAACGGTCATCCCGCTGCAGACCAACCTGCCCACGTGGACGGGTTGCACCCTGATCGACACCGACGACACCGCCGGCTACGGTGCCGGTGCCGTCATCGCCCTCGCGACCCGCCCGACAGGGGGTGTGCGGAAGTACCAGGAGCAGTACCTGTTCTTCTCCACCGACGGCGGCTTCTCCTTCACCGCCCGACCGGATCCCGTCATCGTCAACACCGACGGCCGCGCAGCGACCACCGACGCAGAGGTCTCGAACGCCGAGTGGTTCCGTGACCCGAAGGTCGCCTGGGACGCCGCCCGCAGCGAATGGGTCTGCGTCATCGGGCGGCAGCGGTACGCCGCGTTCTACACGTCGAAGAACCTCGTCGACTGGACCCTGCAACGGAACTTCGACTACCCCGACCACGACCTCGGAGGCATCGAGTGCCCCGACCTGTTCCAGATCACCGCCGACGACGGGACGACGCACTGGGTCCTGGCCGGCAGCATGGACGCCTACAACGTGGGCCTGCCCTGCACCTACGCCTACTGGACCGGCTCGTGGGACGGAACCTTCTTCACCGCTGACGACCCCACACCGCAGTGGCTCGACTGGGGCTGGGACTGGTACGCGGCCGTCACGTGGCCTGCGGTCGAAGCGCCGGACACGAAGCGCTACGGCATCGGGTGGATGAACAACTGGAAGTACGCCGACCGGCAGGTCCCGACCGACGCCTCGGACGGGTACAACGGTCAGAACTCGATCGTCCGCGAGATCACGCTGCGGCGTCGGTCCGCTGGCGGCTACGCGCTCATCAGCGAGCCCGTCGCAGCGCTCCGGAGCGCTGCGACCCGGATCGTCCCGATCGCTGACCAGTCGGTCAACGGATCCACGGTCCTGCCCTACGACGGGCGGGCCTACGAGATCGAACTCGACGTGACGTGGTCCGACGCCACGAACGTCGGGGTGTCGGTCGGACGCTCCTCTGACGCCACTCGGTCCACGAACATCGGCACGGCCGGTGGCGACCTCTACGTCGACCGCGCGCGCTCCGATCGTGCCGGGTTCGCGCTCTCGCCGTACACCCGCGCGGCGGCTCCCGTCGATCCTGCGACACGGTCCTCGCACCTGCGGATCCTCGTGGACACGCAGAGCGTGGAGGTGTTCGTCGACGACGGCGCGACGGTCCTCTCGAACCAGGTGAACTTCGACACGGGCGACACGGGCATCTCGTTGTTCTCCGACGGCGGCACCGCGACCTTCTCCGGCATCACCATCCGCGAGTACGGGGGCGAGTAGAGACGCAGGTCCGGGAGCTGCGACGGTGCCGGGGCGTCGGTGCGGACCGCGGGCGAACAGAGGGCGAACAGAGGGTGGTCGGACGGTGGTCGGACGGCGGTCGGAGGTTCGTCCGAGGGAGATGGTGTGTCCTGGCACCCGGACCGGACGACCGAGCAACCAGCGGTCGCCGCGGTTCTCCGACTCGACCCGAACGGACCGCATGACACACTCCTCCACCGTCGCGCTCGGCAGTCCCACGCACTGCTTCGTGGAGCAGTACACGGACCTCGTGTACTCGCAGTTCCGCGACGGAGCCCTGTTCCCGGGCGGACGACAGCTGCACTTCGACCTCCTGAAGCCCGCGACCGCCACACCGACGCCCCTGGTCGTGTTCATCAAGGGCGGCGGGTTCCGGAACGTCCACCGAGCCCGGTACGTCCCCGCGCTGGTGGCCCTGGCCGAGCGCGGGGTCGCCGTCGCCAGTGTCGAGTACCGGACCAGCAACGAGGCGCGGTTCCCTGCCCCGGTCGACGACGTGCGGGAAGCGCTCCGTTTCCTCCGCGCACACGCGGACGCGTTCAACCTGGATCCGGGTGCGGTCGCGCTCTGGGGCAACTCCGCCGGCGCGACCATCGCGACGATCGTCGGCGCCTCCGCTCCCTCGGAACCGGAGCGGGTGTGCGCGGTCGCCAGCTGGTACGGCATGCACGATCCGCTCCGCTCACCGGAGCTCCGTGCCCCCGGGTCGCCCCTGTACACCGCGTTCGGGGCACCCGGTGCGGACGGCAGTCGGTGGTTCCGACCCGCAGACCACATCACGGCCGAGTCTGCGCCGACGTTCCTCCTCCACGGGACCGACGACCGGGTCGTGCCCGTCGAGCAGAGCGTGTCCCTCGCCGCGACGCTCGCAGAACAGGGTGTTCCCCACGAGTTCATGCTCGTCGACGGTGGCCACCACGACTTCGCCGAGATGAGCACGCGGACCGACGCCCTCACCAGGACCTACGACTTCCTCCACGGGCACCTGCTCGCGCGCGTCGAGCGACACGGCACGTCCGAGTGACCGCACGGTCCGGTCAGGTCAGGGATCGCTGAGGGTGCCACGGACGATCGAGTCGCCGGAGTGCGTTGGATCACCGTCGTCGGCCTCGGCCGTGACGTCCACGACCCGGAACTCAGCGGTGTCGAGTCCCGGGGGCACCGTGAACCGGCCCTGGTCGCCGTCGAGGGAGCCGACGCTCACCAGCCCGCCGAGGTCCGGTCGCATCATCCAGACCTCACGCAACGGACCGGTGCCGGATCGACCACGTTCACCGTGCAGGTCGACGAGCAGGGTCGCGCGGCCGTCCTGGTCGCGTTCGAGTTCGGCGCGGCCGGTCGTCCCGGACCAGCGGGGCAGCGCGGCGACGGTCTCGGCGTCACCGCGGGGGAGTCCGGGCACGACACCGGTCGCCACACCGACGCCGAGGACCACGGCGAGCACGCCGACGCCAGCGAGCACGACCGCGAGCGGACGGCGACGACGCGGACGGCGAGGCACCGCACGGCGCTGCGCCTGGGACCCTGGCGCGCCGCTCGTGTGCCCCCGGCGCTCGCCCTGCTCCGGGTCCGGGTTCGGTGGCCCGCGCTGCCTGTTGCGGCGTCCGTGCGATCTCGGCCGCGATCCACTCCCACACGTGCTCCGGGGGCGCGATCAGCCCGACGCCCTCGGACGCCCGGGTCACCGCGGCGACCCGTTGCAGCGCGGCCACCTCGTCGCGGCACCGGTCGCAGGACGCCAGGTGCTCGGCGATCCCGTCCGAGGCCACCTGATCGGAGACCGCGAGCATCGCCAGCGTCTCGTCGTCGACGTGCTTCATTCGATCACCTCGAGACGTGTTCGGAGCCGAGTCAGACTTCGGTGGATGTGGCTCTCGAGCCGTTCGGCGATCTCACGATGGTTGAGCTCGTCGGAGGACGGCAGTCGTGCGACCGCGGTGGAGTTGCCACCGGCGTCGTCCTCGACGTCGCACCCCCACTACCGGTGGAGCACCCCGATCGGATGCAGCGGTTTGCTGGGGATCAGCTGAGACGGCGCCAGACCCCGGCGTTGCCGGGACGCGACCAGGTCTCCGGATCGCCCGTGACGGCGTCGTCCCCGGCGCCCCGGTCGGTGAGCCGGTACGCGGAGTCCGGCGTCCATCCGGCGACGACACTCGCCCGGTCGTCGTCGACCCGCACCGCGAGCCCGGACGTGCGGAACCAACCAGCGACGGTCAGGTGCACGACGTCGAACTCGGTGGCCACCGCTGACCAGTCCGGCAGCACCCAGTCGCCCTGCCGTCCGGTCGCCAGGGCCCAGTCGTTCCGCCGGGTGGTCCGTGTCACGTCGAGCGGCCAGCGGCGGCACAGCGCAGCCCAGTCGTCGGGCCCGTCGACGGTGCACACCCGCGCGGTGACATCGGCGGGCACGGCCGAGACGACGGCGCGTTCCTGCCCGAAGGAGTCCTCGACCGCCCAGAGCGCCAGCGGCCCGGCGGACGGGAACGGCGCTCGCGTGTGCTGCGTGAGTGGCCACGGCGGAGTCGTCCACCACACCCCGCTGGTCACCCCCGGGTTCCCCTCGGCGTCCTCGCGGCGCAGCTCCCGGGACCATTCGGCGAGCGCCTCTGCCACTCCCGGGCGTCGGGGCTGCTCGTCCTCGTCGAACTCGACGGTCCATGCTCCGCCCTGCGGGTCGAAGAGCCGGCGCACGACCGGGCTGTCGACCGCCCACCGAGCGAGCCGCCGGAACGCGGCCTGCAGTTCCGTCCGAGCGAGGAGCGCGTCCAGCGCATCGGGTTGCTGCCACCACAGCGCGCTGTCCGCAGTCGACTCGAGCGCGACCACGACGTCGTCCTCGCCCACGGACGGCAGGGGCACCGCCGCGAGTGCGCTCGCCACCGCTGCCAGGTCCGGAGCCGGCTCGGGTTCGATCGCGGCACCGATGCCGAAGAGCGTTCGGTCGTCGCCGCGTTCGACGCCGAGGTGGTAGTCCGCCCAGAAGAGCAGGTGGCCGAGCTGCACGGCGGCCGGGTCGTCGGAGTCCTGGACACCGCTGACGAGCTCGAGGCAGAAACGCCGGCCACGCGGGTGCGCGAGCAGGTCCGAGGCATCGATCACGGAACCAGGCTACTGACGGCCACTAACGCACGCGCCGCATCCGCCGATAGCCCTGGGTGCAGGCCCACGGACGGGCCCGCATCCCGCCCCACGGACGGCGGCGGGACGATCGAGAACCAGGACGGGCCATGATCGTCGTCACACGACTGAACGGCAGCGGATTCGCTGTGAACCCCGATCTCGTGGAGCGCATCCAGGAGACGCCGGACACGACGCTGATCATGGTCGACGGTGCGAAGTACATCGTGCGGGAGTCGATGGCCGACGTCATCGACCTGATCGCCGCGTACCGCGCACGCATCGTGGGCATGGCCTACGGCACCGACCTGGCCCCGCGCGCGAGCACGAACACCGGTTCGCAGCCGACGCTCGCCCCGGTCGCTGCCCTCCGCTCGACGCAGCACGGCCGCGCGCTGGACGGGGGTCGCTGACGTGGACATCGCAACGATCGTCGGGATCCTGCTCGCCTTCGGCGCCCTGTTCGGCATGGTCCAGATGGAGCACGTCGAGCTCGGTGGGCTCTTCCTGCCCGCTCCGATGCTGCTCGTGTTCGGTGCCACCATCGGCTGCGGCATCGCCAGCACCACCCTCAAGGACGCGATCGCCAGCTTCAAGGCCGTGCCGAAGGCGTTCACCGGCAAGGTCACCCCGCCGGCGTCGGTCATCGACGACGTCGTGGGGCTCGCCGAGACAGCGCGTGCGAACGGCCTGCTCGCCCTCGAGCAGGAGGCCGACAAGCACGACGACCCGTTCATGAAGAAGGCGCTGCAGAACATCGCGGACGGCACCGACGGTGACGAGCTGCGGATCCTGCTCGAGGACGAGATCGAGTCGAACGCGGCCCCGACCCGCAGCGCGAGCGCGTTCTTCATGGGCCTGGGCGGCTTCGCTCCGACCGTCGGCATCATCGGCACCGTCGTCTCGCTGACCCACGTGCTCGCGAACCTCGGCAAGCCCGACGAGCTCGGACCCCTGATCGCCAGCGCGTTCGTCGCCACCCTGTGGGGCCTGCTCACCGCGAACTTCATGTGGTTGCCGATCGGCGGGAAGCTCCGCAAGCTCGCCCAGCTCGAGTCGGACCGCCAGACGCTCCTGATGGAGGGGCTGCTCGCGGTGCAGGCGGGCAGCCAGCCTCGCCTGCTCGGTGAGCGCCTGAAGGCCATGGTGCCGCCCGGCGCCCGCGCCGACACCGGCGGCAAGGGCGGCAAGGGCACCAAGGCCGGTGGCAAGGCCGACGCGGCCGACGACCAGCAGCTGGCGGCCTGACGGTGAGCGCCAACCCCCGTGGCCGCGGCCGAGGTCGCGCGAAGAAGTCCCACGACGAGGCTGAGCACCCCGACGAGCGCTGGATGGCGTCGTACATGGACATGATCACGGTGCTGATGTGCATGTTCCTCGTGCTGTTCGCGATGTCCACCGTCGACCAGCAGAAGTACATCCAGCTGAAGCAGTCGCTCGCGACCGGCTTCGGCGAGGTCGACTCGCAGAAGATCGACACCGCGAGCGGCACCGTCGTGACGAAGGACCAGGTCGAGGACGGCTCCGGCTACTCGACCGACAAGTCGCAGGCCGACCACTCCACCGCCTCGTCGGGCACGAAGGACACGAACGTCGATCCCGCGTCGACCGTGGTGCCGACGACCGCGTCGAAGCGGGACCTCACCGAGGCGAAGCGTGAGCTCGACGACCTGACGGCGATCAAGAGCGCGATCCAGGAGAACCTGACCGAGGCCGGCCAGACCGCCAACGTGCAGTTCACCGTCGATGCCCGCGGTCTGATCGTCCGGCTGGTCGGCAGCGAGACCTACTTCGGGACGAACAGCGCCGACCTGTCCGACCAGGCGCGCCGGATCATGGACGCGATCGCCCCGGTCCTGCGGACGAGCCACCACGACGTCAGCGTCGAGGGGCACGCCGACCAGCGGAACTCGACCGCCCCGTACGCGACGAACTGGGAGCTCAGCGCGGCACGGGCGACCGGGGTCCTGCGCGACCTGGTCGAGCGGGGCGGGATGCCCGGCGACCACGTGCAGAGCGTCGGGTTCGGGTCGAGCCGGCCGCTGGCGAAGGGCGGCACCGACCAGGACCTCGCCCTGAACCGGCGGGTCGACATCGTGGTCCTGTCGAACGCCGACCAGGACGTCAGCGCCCTGATGCCGGCGCTGGCGAAGGCGCAGGACGGAGCGCAGCAGGGCTGAGACACACACCGCACGGAGCGCAGCAGGACTGAGACACACACCGCGCGGAGCGCACCAGCGCTGCCCCCACCGCCCCACTACGGGGTACAGCACTGACGGGTGCCCCACAGGTGACCGATAGACGCACCCGTGACCGAGACCCTGCCAGCGCCCGAGGTGTACGACTTCGCGCGCCCGTCGACGCTGGCCCGTGAGCACGCCCGGGTGCTCGAGCTCGCTTTCGAGACCTTCGCGCGCCAGTGGGGCACGCAGCTGACGGCGAAGGTCCGTGCGGTCAGCCAGGTCACCTGCGAGCAGGTGCAGATGACGACGTACGACGAGTACGCCGCGTCGCTGCCCGCGCTCACCGGCATGGTGCTGCTGCCGATCACCGAGCTCACCTCGAAGGGCGTGCTGCAGCTCCCGCTCGACGCCGCCCTGACGTGGGTGTCGCACGCGCTGGGCGCCTCGAAGCCGCTGCCGACCCCGGACCGCACCTTCACGCCCATCGAGCAGGCCCTGGTGCGCAAGATCGTCGAGGACGCCCTCGACGACCTGCGGTACTCGTTCGGCGGGCTGCTCGCGCAGGACGTCACGGTCGGCGGGTTCCAGTTCAACAGCCAGTTCGCCCAGGCCGCTCAGAAGGGCGACCTGATGATCGTCGCCTCGTTCTCGATCCGGGTCGGCGACCGCATCGCTCCGGGCACGCTGGCCCTGCCGGCCGAGGCCGTCCTGCCGCAGCTCGGCGAGGCCGCCGCGCACGTGTCGCCCGCCGACGCCCGCGCCCTGCTCGACGCGCAGCTCGAGAGCGTGCCGGTCGGCGTCAGCCTGCGCTTCGCCCCGGCCGCGGTCCTGCCGACGCAGGTCTTGCGGCTCGCCGTCGGCGACGTCCTGCCGCTGCCGCACCCGCAGCACCGGCCCCTCACCATCGCGGTCGACGGCGAACCCGTCGGCACCGCCGCGGTCGGCGCGAACGGCTCGCGCCTCGCCGGCATCGTCGTCACCACCACGAGCACGGAGCAGCACTGATGACCGAAACGACCACCCTCCACACCGCAGCGGCCGAGTCGCTCGCGGCGCAGCTCCCGACGGCCGCCCCCTTGACCGCGGTGCTCCTGCCTGGAGGCGCGACACCGGTCGTGCTCGACGCGGCGACCGACGCCGTGGTCGCGTCGTTCGTCGGCGGCCTGTCGGCCGACCTGGCACTCGTGCTCACCGACCTCGAGGCGATCACGGCCGCAGGCGGCACCGACCACGGGATCGTGGCCGTCACGGACGTGTTGCGTCCGTCGCTCGAGGCCGCGGCCGGGGTCCTCGGCGTCGGGGTGCTCGGCGAGGCGGGCCGCGAGTCGGCGGCGTCGCTGCTGGCCGACCCGGACACCGTCGTGTTCGAACTGACCGCCGGTGGGCTGCCCGCCGGGTGGTTCGGCATCCGGATCCGCGAGAACGGCACGGTGTCGGCGCCCGTCGTGGCGAACCTGCCCGCGGGCAACCTCGGCCGGATCAACAACGTCGAGATGACCCTGACGGTCGAGATCGGCCGCACCCGGATGTCGGTCCGTGACGTGCTCGGCATGGAGCCCGGCGCCGTCGTCGAGCTCGACCGCAGTGCCGGTGCCCCCGCCGACGTCCTGCTGAACGGCCGCCTCATCGCGCACGGCGAGGTCGTCGTCGTCGACCAGGACTACGCGGTCCGGATCACCCGCATCCTCGACGTCGCCGAAACGGTCTGACCCGCACGTGGACACCCTCGTCGTCACCCTCCGCGTCGCGCTCTCGCTCGGCGTCGTGCTCGCCCTGATGTGGGTGCTGCACCGCGCGAGCCGCAAGCGCTTCTCGGGCAAGCCGTCGGGCCGTCGCGCCGCGACCGTCGAGGTCGTCGGTCGGCAGGGCATCGGCGGCAAGGCGAGCGTCGTCGTGGTCGACGTCGAAGGGGAGCGGCTCGTGCTCGGCGTCTCCGAGCACGGGGTCGCCCTGCTCACCAGCGGGCAGGCGCCCGCGCCGGAACTCACGATCGTGACCGGACCGGTCGCGCTGCCGGTGCGCCCCGCACCGTCGGCCGACGTGTTCGGTCAGGAACTCGCGCTGCAGTCGGACGCCACCACGTCCCTCCAGGCACGGCCGGAGCGCCGCGGGCGCGTCGATCCGGAACCGGCTGGTGGGGCCGGCCTCCCGGCAGCCGCTGCCGACGCGACCGACGCGCCCGCGGTGGCCGGCGCCGTCGCGCCGTTGCCGATGCGCCCGCGCAACCGTCGTCCGCAGCGTGCCGTGCCGAGCGCGCAACAGCTGCAGGGCTCGATCCTGTCGGTCGACACCTGGCGCCAGGCCGCGGCCGCGCTGCGGAACCGGCGGGCCGGGTGACGGCGGCAGGGCAGCACCGGCTGGCACGGTCGGGTCGACTCGTCGCCCTCGTCCTGCTCGGCCTGGCGGTCGTCGCCGGGTTCTTGATGCTCACGACCACCGGTGCGCACGCCGCCGGCGTCGTCGAACCCACCGCCCCGGCGACCCCGACAGCCCCCGCGACCGGTGACTTCAGCGTCAGCGTGAACGGCCCGGACGGCACGCCGTCGTCCGCCGTGGTGACCCTCATCGGCATCACGCTGCTGAGCGTCGCGCCCGCGCTGATGCTCATGATGACGTCGTTCACCAAGATCTTCGTCGTGCTCGCGATGACCCGGAACGCGCTCGGGCTGCAGTCGATCCCGCCGAACCAGGTCATCGCCGGACTGGCACTGTTCCTGTCGCTGTTCGTGATGGCACCGGTGCTCGGGCACATCAACGACGACGCCCTGCAGCCCTACCTGGCCGGCCACCTCGACTTCAACCAGGCCGTCGAGATCGGCACGAAGCCGCTGCGGACCTTCATGCTCCACCAGACCCGCGACGAGGACGTCGCCCTGATCACCCGCGCCGCCGGGCTCGACAACCCGAAGTCGATGGCGGACGTGCCGATGACGACGGTGATCCCGGCGTTCATCATCTCGGAGCTGCGCAGCGCGTTCATCATCGGGTTCGTCATCTTCATCCCGTTCCTGGTGATCGACCTCGTCGTCTCCGCGGCCCTGATGTCGATGGGCATGATGATGCTCCCGCCGGTCATGATCTCGCTGCCGTTCAAGATCCTGCTCTTCGTGCTGGTCGACGGTTGGGGCCTCATCATCACGTCGCTCATCGAGAGCTACCACGTTGTCTAGGGGGCACGCATGAACCAGCAGGCCGTCATCGACCTCGTGCTCCAGGCGCTCCTGGTGTCCGGCAAGCTCGCCGCCCCGGTCCTGGTGACCTCGCTCGTCGTCGGCTTCGCGATCTCGCTGTTCCAGTCGGTGACGCAGATCCAGGAGGTCACCCTGTCGTTCGTGCCGAAGGCCGTCGCCGTCGCGATCGCCCTGGTGGTCTGCGGCAACTGGATGATCTCGGAGATGATCGCCTTCACGCACGTCGCCTTCGACATGATCCCGAAGCTGCTCGGGGCCGGTTGATGGAGCTCGCCATCGACGCCGACCGTCTGGAGGCGACCATGCTCGCCGGCGTCCGGCTCGTCGCGTTCTTCGTCATCGCGCCGCCGTTCTCGTACCGGGCGTTCCCGGGCACCGTGAAGGTGATCCTCGGCCTGGGGCTCGCCATCGGCGTCGCGCCGCGCGTCGCCGTCGGCTACGAATCGCTCGACACGGGGCCGTTCCTGCTCGCCCTGCTCACCCAGCTCGTGGTCGGGCTGTCCCTCGGGTTCCTGGTGTTCCTGGTGTTCGCCGCCGTGCAGTCGGCGGGTGCGCTCATCGACCTGTTCGGCGGGTTCACACTCGCGCAGGCGTTCGACCCGCAGTCGCAGGTCAACGGCGCCCAGTTCACCCGCCTGTTCCAGATGACCGCACTCGCACTGCTCTTCACCTCGGGCGGCTACCAGCTCATCGTCGGCGGGCTGGTGCGGTCGTTCGACGCCGTGCCGCTCACCGGCACGTTCGCGGTCGACGGGCTCGCCTCGATGCTCGTCGCGGCGATGTCCCAGATGTTCCTCGCCACCCTGCAGATCGCCGGGCCGCTCGTCGTCGTGCTGTTCCTGGCGGACGTCGGCCTCGGGCTGCTCACCCGCGTCGCACCGGCCCTCAACGCGTTCCAGATGGGGTTTCCGATCAAGATCGGGCTGACCGTCCTGTTCGCCGGCGCGCTCTTCATGGCCCTGCCCTCGGTGGTGTCGTCGCTGACCGGCGACGCCGTCGAGGCGATCACCGGACGGGGGTGACGACGTGTCCGACAGCGGAGAACGCTCCGAACAGGCGACCCAGCAGCGGATGCGCGAGGTCCACGAGAAGGGCCAGGTCGGCCGCTCGCAGGACCTCGGCGCGTGGATCGGCATCGCCGTCGCGGCGCTCATGATCCCCGCCGCGATCGGCAACGCCGCCGCCGCCGGGCAAGACCAGCTGCTCGCCGTGCAGCGGGTCATCGAAGACCCGGAGATCGGTGCCGTGCGGGCCCTGCTCGCCGACGCCCTCGGTTCGATGGGTGCGACCCTCGGCCCGATGCTCGCCGTGGTCGCGGTCGCCGTGCTGGCCGCCGCCGTCACCCAGGGCGGGGTGCACTTCCGGAAGATGACACCGCAGCCCGACCACTTCGATCCCGTGGCCGGACTGAAGCGCGTGTTCGGTACCCAGGCACTCTGGAACGGCGCGAAGGCGCTGCTGAAGACCGCCGTCGTCGGGCTCGTCCTCTGGTTCGCGGTGCAGGGACTCATGCCGGTCCTGATGTCGAGCGGCTCGCTGCCGCTGTCGGCCGTGCTCGAGGCCGCCGCAGCCGGTTCGGGCACCCTGCTGCGCGCCGCGATCGTCGCCGGGCTCGTCCTCGCGGCACTCGACGTGTTCGTCGTCATCCGCCGCAACCGGAAGCGCACGATGATGACCAAGCGCGAGGTCAAGGACGAGAACAAGCGGAGCGACGGCGACCCCCTGGTGAAGTCGCAGCGCCGCTCCCGCCAGCTCGCGATGAGCCGCAACCGGATGATCCAGGCCATCGGCACCGCGGACGTCGTGATGACGAACCCGACCCACTACGCCGTCGCGATCAAGTACGAGCCGGGCAAGTCCGCGCCCCGGGTGGTCGCGAAGGGCGCCGGCCCGGTCGCCGACGTCATCCGTGCGCGTGCCGAGGAAGAGCGGGTGCCGATCGTCCGCGACGTCCCGCTCACCCGAGCGCTGCACGCCGCCTGCGAGCTCGGACACGAGATCCCCGTCGACCTGTACACCCCGGTGGCCCGCGTCCTGTCCTTCGTGATGGCGCTCAAGGCCCGCGGCACCGCCGCCGGCACGCACGCACCGCCGCGGCCGACCACCCCGGACGAGGTCGCGAGCGTCATCGACCCGGCCACCCTGACCGGTGACCTCCGCCCCCGCAAGCTCCGCCCACCGCGCATCGCAGAGAACCAGACCGAAGGACTCCCCGCATGAACCGCAAGGACCTGCCGAAGCTCGTCGTCCCGGTGTTCATCGTCGGCATCATCCTGCTGCTGATCCTGCCGGTGCCGTCGTTCCTGCTCGACTTCCTGATCATCATCAACATCCTGCTGGCGCTGGTGATCCTGCTCACGACGCTGTTCGTGAAGAAGCCGCTCGACTTCTCGGTGTTCCCGTCGCTGCTGCTCGTCGCGACGCTGTTCCGACTCGGCCTCAACGTCGCGTCGACCCGGCTGGTGCTCGGCGAGGGCTTCGCCGGCGACGTCATCCAGGCGTTCGGCCACGTCGCCGTCTCCGGGTCGATCATCATCGGCGCGGTCATCTTCCTGATCCTCATCGTCATCCAGTTCGTCGTCGTGACGAAGGGCGCGGAACGCGTCGCCGAGGTCGGGGCGCGGTTCACCCTCGACGCGATGCCGGGCAAGCAGATGGCGATCGACGCCGACCTCAACGCTGGGCTGATCACCGACCAGGAAGCCAAGGAGCGCCGCGCCGCCGTCTCCGCCGAGGCCGACTTCTACGGCGCGATGGACGGTGCGTCGAAGTTCGTCAAGGGCGACGCGATCGCCGGCATCCTGATCATCATCATCAACCTGATCGGCGGCATCGCGATCGGCATGCTGCAGAACGGACTGTCCGCCACCGACGCCCTGTCGAAGTACGGCATCCTGACGATCGGCGACGGCCTGGTCACACAGATCCCGGCGCTGCTCATGGCGGTGTCCACGGGCATGATCGTCACCCGGTCCGGTGCCGAGTCCGAGATGGGGTCCTCGGCCGCGACGCAGCTGTCGCAGTCGCGGAACGCCCTGATGATCGCCGGTGTCGCCGCGATCGCGATGGGGTTCATCCCGGGCATGCCGATCCTGCCCTTCCTGCTCGTCGGCGCGACCCTGCTGTTCGCGGGCTGGCGCATCGGCCGGAACGCCGCCCGCGCCGAGGCCGACGCCGCCCAGCAGCAGGCGCTCGAGGCGGCGGCCCCGACCGGCGACACCCCCGAGGACCTGCTCGAGCAGATGCGCGTGCACGCCCTCGAGATCCTGCTCGCCCCCGACCTGGTCGACATGGTGTCCGGCGCGTCCGACGACCTGCTCGGCCGCGTGCGGGCACTCCGCCGCAAGATCGCGATCGACATGGGCATCGTCGTCCCGCCGGTCCGGACCCGCGACTCGATCGACCTGCCGCCGTCGACCTACGCCATCCGCATCGCCGGGGTCGAGGCCGGCCGGGGCACCGCCCCCGCGCGCAGTGTCCTGGCGCTCGGCGACCACCTGGACGGCCTGCCCGGCACCGCGACCGTCGAGCCGGTGTTCGGCCTGACCGGCAAGTGGGTGCCCGCCGAACTCCGGCACGCCGCGGAGATGACCGGCGCGACCGTGATCGACCGCGTCTCCGTGCTCGTCACCCACCTGCAGGCGGTCATCGGCGACAACGCCGCGCGCCTGCTCACCCGCGAGGACGTCAAGGTCCTGACCGAGGGCGTCAAGCAGGTCAACCCCGCCGCTGTCGAAGAACTCGTCCCCGGCATGCTCTCGATGGCCGAACTGCAGCGGGTGCTGCAGGGCCTGCTCGCCGAGCGCGTGCCGATCAACGACCTCGGCCGGATCTGCGAAGCCCTCACGCTCCGCGCCAAGGTGTCGACCGACCCCGAGGGGCTCGTCGAGTCCGCCCGCGCCGCCCTCGGACCGGCCCTCGCCGCCCGCCACACCGACGCCGGCACGCTGCGCGTCATCATGATCGACCCGATGCTCGAGCAGTCGATGCTCGAGGGGCTCCGGCCGTCCGAGCAGGGCAGCCAGATCGTCCTCGACGCCCACCGCATCGAGCAGGTCCTGGGCTCCGTCCGCGACGCCGTGCGCTCGGTGGAGGACCAGGGGCTCTCCGCCGTCCTGGTCTGCGCCCCGCAGCTCCGCCCGGCCGTGCACCGCATGGTCGCCGCCCAGTCGAACGGGCTCCCGGTGCTGTCGTACCAGGAGGCCACCGCCGCGGGCTCCACCATCGAGACCGTGGGAGTGGTCCGTGCCGCCGACCCGATTGCAGCGTAGCGGCGCCACGCTCGAGTCCCTCCGCGACGCGGTCCGGACCGAGTTCGGCGCGGGTGCACGGATCGTCGCGGCCGAACGCGTGACCACGCCGGGCTTCGGCGGGCTGTTCCGCAAGGCGCACGTCGAGGCCACCGTCGAGGTGCCGGAACCGGGGGACCAGCCCACCGCCCGGGTGGTCATCGCCGACTCGCCCGAGCAGCGCGTCGGCATCGCCGCGCTGCTCGCCGACGCCGAGGCGGCCGAGGCACGCATCGCCGGCACCGACGGCACCAGGGCGACGCGGGCCGACGCGTTCGCGTCGGTGCTCGACGGGTTCCAGGCGGACGGCATCACGACGAGCGCCCCGCGCCCGACGCGCGCCCCGTCCGAGCCGGACGTGCCCGCGGGGGTCGACCCGCGCCTCCAGGCC
>NZ_KB714620.1:264286-302167 GCF_000349565.1 Curtobacterium flaccumfaciens UCD-AKU | reverse complement strand
TCGACCCGCGCCTCCAGGCCGCCGTCGACGCGGTCACCGAGACCCGGTCGGGAGGCCCGTCCCGCGTCCTCGACACGCCCTCGCCGGCACCGGTGGACCGGCCCACCGCACCGGCGGTGCGGTCCGCGGACGGCGACCTGGTGCTCCTGGTCGGGCGGCCGAACGACGTCGACGCGGCCGCCGGACTCTTCGCGGTGCGGCACGCGCTCCGGCCGACGGACGCCGCCGACCGCCGGGCAGCCATCTTGGCCCGGGCGGACGGCGTCCGTGACGGGCACGCCGTGCTCGCGGTCGCCGCGTGGGACGACCTTGCGACGAGCGACGGGCTGCAGGCCGACCAGGTGTGGGTCGTGGTCGACGTCGGGCGGAAGCCCGAGGACTCGGCCGCGATGGTGTCCGCGGTGGCGTCGCGGCTGCCCGTGGTCGGGGTGGTCGCGATCGGTGCGGGGGAGACCGCCACGCCCGAGTCGGCGGACCTGCTGGGGCTCCCCGTCGTGTCGCTAGGCTGAACGGGTGCTGGTACTCACGCGGAAGGTCGGCGAGCGGATCCTCGTCGGCGACGACATCGTCATCACGGTGCTCGACTCCCGGGGCGACGGCGTCCGGATCGGCATCGACGCACCGCGCGGCGTGAAGATCCAGCGGGAAGAGGTCGTGCGTGCGGTCGCCGAGGCGAACGCCGAGGCCGCTGCCGCCGGCGACGACGCCGAGGCGCAGCTGCGCGTGGCACTCGGGGTACGTGGCGGGGCTGCCGCCGACGGCCCGGCCTCGTCCGCGCCGTCCGACTCCGCGCCGACCGACTCCTAGTCGTCCGGAGCAGCCACGCCCGTCACGGGCGCGGCTGCGCGTCCGTCACGGACGGGGCTTCTTCTCCTGCTCCGGCAGGCGGCCGGCCGCGGCCTCGGCGGCGAACCAGGCACGAGCCTCGTCCTGTCGGGCCTGCTCGGCGCCGAGCGCGATCGGCGCACGGACGTGGCCCGGCTCGTAGCCGAAGGTCTCGAGCAGCTGCGGCACGATCGGACGCACCCGGGCGACGAGCCGGTCGACGTACGCCGACACCGCACGGGCACGCTGCGCCGACAGCCGGCCGTGCAGCAGGTACCAGTCCAGGTGCTGCTCGAGCAGGCCGAGCGCGAACAGGTCCCGCAGCCAGACGAGCACGCGGCGGGTGTCGCCCTCGGTCACCTCGTCGAGCGCCTCGGTGAAGGCGTCCCACTGCATGAGTTCGGCGTGGGCCTTGGACGCCTCGATGAGCTCGTGCTGCGAGCGGTTGAGCAGTCTGGCCGCGCGGGCGCGGTCCTTGCCGGCCGACGCCAGGCGCATCCCGATCTCGGCGACCATGGTGTCGACCCGACCGGCGAGCAGTTCGCGCTGCGTCCGGGGGTCCTGCAGGTCGGCGACGCTCGCGGCCAGCGAGCCGCGGTCGGCCACGGTCTGGCCGAGCCGACGGATGCCCGACGCGTCGGCGAGCTTCGACGCGGCGACGGCCGCCACGAACTTCGCGGTGGACGCCGGGTCCTTCGGGGCCTTCGCGCGGAACTCGGTGAGCAGGCGCTTGCCGACGAGCTGCAGCAGCACGGTGTTGTCGCCCTCGAACGTCACGTAGACGTCGAGGTCGGCGCGGAGCCCGGTCAGACGGTTCTCGGCGAGGAACCCGGCACCGCCGCAGGCCTCACGGGCTTCCTGCAGGGTGTCGAGCGCCGACCAGGTCGACATCGACTTGAACGCGGCCGCCTGGGTCTCCAGGTCCTCGCGTCGCTCCGGGGTGTCCTTCCGCCCGCTGAAGACGTCGTCGAAGGTGCGCAGGAGCTTCTCGTGCGCGAACGACTGCGCGAACACCGTCGCCAGGCGCGGGATCAGACGACGCTGGTGTCGGCCGTAGTCGAGCAGGACGCCCTCGGTGCCGTCGCCGGTCGGGAACTGGCGGCGCTGCATCGCGTAGGTCAGGGCGATCTGCAGCGCGATCTTCTGCGCGACGACCGCGGCGCCGTCGAGCGACACCCGTCCCTGCACCAGGGTGCCGAGCATCGTGAAGAACCGGCGGCCGGGCGAGGCGATCGGTGACGAGTAAGTACCGTCCGCGGCGACGTCGCCGTAGCGGTTCAGCAGGTTCGTGCGGGGGACCCGGACGTGATCGAACGCGAGCCGGCCGTTGTCGATGCCGTTCAGGCCGCCCTTCGGCCCGTCGTCCTCACCGCTCACACCGGGCAGGAACGCCCCCTCGGCGTCGCGGAGCGGCACGTAGAACGCGTGCACGCCGTGGTCGACACCCGCGGTCACGAGCTTCGCGAACACGACGGCGGCGTGCCCGTGCAGGGCCGCGTTGCCGATGTAGTCCTTCCACGCGCCACGGAACGGCGTGTGGATCTCGAACTCCTGGGTCGCGGGGTCGTAGGTGGCGGTCGTGGCGATGCTCTGGACGTCCGAGCCGTGGCCGGTCTCGGTCATCGCGAAGCAGCCGGGGACCTCGAACGAGACGATGCCCGGCAGGAATTCACGGTGGTTCGCCTCGGTGCCCAGGTGGTGCACGGCGGAGCCGAACAGCCCCCACTGCACCCCGGCCTTGATCTGCATCGACGGGTCGGCGACGACGAGTTCCTCGAATGCCGCGATGTTGCCGCCGTGGTTGTCCTGGCCGCCGAACTCGGCGGGGTAGGGGCGCTGGATGGCACCGGCGTCGACCAGGGTGCGGAGCTGCTCGAGTACGCGTGCCCGGTGCTCGGGGATCGGCTGGCCCTCGATCTTCTGCATCGCTGGGTCGAGCGCCAGGCGGCGGGAGATCCGGCGGTCCTCGGCCCAGCGTCCGAGCAGGAGCTCCTGCACCAGTTCGACGTCGATGTGGACGTCGGTGTCGGTGCCGGCGGTCGGGGTGCCCGCTGCCGGGTCGCCGGCGGCGTCGGCGTTCGGTGCAGCGTGCTGCGCGGCGTTCTTCGCGTCGACGTCCGGCGCGGTGTCGCTGCCGCTGGCGGGGGTGGTGCGCTGGGCGGGTGCGGTGTCGACCATGGGCGGAGTCCTCCTGAACTGCGGTGTCCGTGTTGCACCGTCCACGCTAGACACCCCTGCCGACAGTGGCGGGAACGCCGTGCGGGCCGCACAACCCCGTGTCGTCGGTGCCGTCACGGCGTCGTGGGAACCCTCCAAAGAGATGAGGCGTGTTCGACGATTGGGCGCGCCCGGCCGCCCGGGGGCAGACTTGCCGCCATGTCACGTACCACCCCCGCGGACCGCGAAGCCCGTCCCGGACGCACCTTCTTCGGGCAACCGTTCGAGCTGTCGACACCGTTCGCGGTGGAGCTCTGGGAGCGGTTCTCGTTCTACGGGATGCAGGGCATCGTCCTCATCTACATGTACTACTCCCTGACGCAGGGCGGTCTGGGGATCGACAAGGGCATCGCCACCGGCATCATGGGTGCCTACGGCGGCGCGGTCTACCTGTTCACGATCATCGGGGCGTGGATCGCCGACCGGCTGATCGGCGCGGACCGCACCCTGTTCGGCAGCGCGATCGTCGTGATGCTCGGGCACATCGCCCTCGCGCTCATCCCCGGGGTGGCCGGGGTCGGGGTCGGCCTCGTGCTGATCGCGCTCGGCTCCGGCGGGCTCAAGGCCACCGCCACCACGATCGTCGGCGGTCTGTACAGCCGCGAGGACCCCCGACGCGACGCCGGCTTCTCGCTCTACTACCTCGGCGTGAACCTCGGCGCGTTCTTCGGGCCGCTGCTCACCGGGCTGCTGCAGAGCTCGCTCGGCTTCCACTGGGGCTTCGGCCTGGCCGCGGTCGGCATGGCCGCCGGCCTGGTGCAGTACGCGATCCGGCGGAGGAAGCTGCCCGAGGTGGTCCGGCACGTCGCCAACCCCGTCGACCGTCGCCGGCTGCCCCTGATCGGTGCGGGCGTCATCGTCGCACTCGTCGTCATCGTCATCGCCGTGCTGACCGGCTTGCTGAACGTCGGCAACCTGCCCACCGTCGTCGTGGTCGTCGTCGTGCTGGCCACCATCGGGTACTTCGTCGTCATCCTGTCGAGCGGCATCACCCGCGACGAGCGGTCGCGCGTCTTCGCGTTCATCCCGCTGTTCATCGGCAGCGCCGTGTTCTGGTCGCTGTACCAGCAGCAGTTCACCGTCGTGACGGTCTACTCGGACCAGCGGCTCGACCGCTCCCTGTTCGGGTGGGAGATGCCGGTGTCGTGGGTGCAGTCGATCAACCCGATCTTCATCATCGTGCTGTCCGGGGTCTTCGCGGCCCTGTGGACGAAGCTCGGCGACCGCCAGCCGTCCACCCCGACGAAGTTCGCGCTCGGCACCGGGATCATGGGGCTCGCGTTCCTGCTGTTCCTGCCGTTCGTCGGCTCGGGCGAGAACGGCACGCCGCTGCTCGCACTCGTCGGCATCCTGCTGGTGTTCACCCTCGCCGAACTGCTGCTCTCGCCCGTCGGTCAGTCCGTCGCCACGAAGCTCGCGCCGCCGAAGTTCCAGACCCAGATGGTCGCGCTGTTCTTCCTGTCGGTGTCGCTCGGCACCGCCGTCACCGGGGTGCTGTCCCGGTACTACGACCCGTCGAACGAGGCCCCGTACTTCACGATCCTCGGCCTGGTCGCCGTCGCGGTGGGCGTGGTCCTGCTGATCCTGGCCAAGCCGGTGCTGCGGCTCATGCGCGGCATCCGGTAACCTGAGCGGAGCCACACGCCGAAGCAACCAAGGAGTCACCACCCATGCTCGAACTCATCGCAGGGATCATCATCGGCGTCGGCGTCCTCGGCGGCGTCGGGTGCTGCATGGCCGTCGCAGCCATGATGAAGAGCGGCTCCGAAGAGTACTGAGTCCCTGACCCGGACTACTCGCCGCTGTCGGTCGTGACCGGCACCAGCTGACGACTCAGGACGGTCGCGCGCTCGAAGGGGCCGCGGCCGTCCTTCGTGTACACGGGCTCCTCGAACGCGACAGTCCACGTGCGCTGTGTCCCGCCGATCTGGCTCCCACCGGGAGCCACGATCACCCCGATCGGCTCGTCGGCCCACTGCTCGCCACCCTTATCGGTATCGATGACCTGCACGAGGGCACCGATGCCGAGACCGGCAGCGTCGTCGGGGCGGGGACTGGGGGAGCGGCGGCGTCCGAACACGCCATCACCGTAGCGTCGGGCGGTCAAGGAACGTCTGTGCGGCGCCTGCCGACACGCTGACGGCCCCGCTGCCGGGTGGTCAGGACACCCCGCCGTGCGAGCGCCGAGCGGTCGCAGACCGTCGGCGACGCGGCCTCCATCCGACGGTTTGTGACCAGCGCGCGAAGGTGAGCGGGGTGTTGTGACCTGCCCACCAGCGGCCGGGAGGTGCGTGGCGGGCCCGCGCCGCGCCTCCCGTCGGTCGGCGGTCACCCCCCAGGACACCCCGTCGGCATCGCGTCGGGTGGTCACGAAGTGTCGACAGCGGCGCCGCGAGGCGTCACTTCGTGACCAGCGCGCGAAGGTGAGCGGGGTGTTGCGACCGGCGGGACGGCGGCCGGGAGGTGCGTGGCGGGCCCGCGCCGCGCCTCCAGACCGTCATCGTGACCCCAGGACACCCCGCCGGGTGGTCAGGACACCCCGTCGGCATCGCGGCGATTGGTCACCAACTGTCGGCTGCGGCGCCGCCAGGCGACAGTTCGTGACCACTCGGCCAACCTGAGCGGGGTGTTGCGACCACCCCGCGGTCAGCCCGCGACCAGTCCGCGACCACCCCCGCCCGCGTCAGACGGCGACCGGCTCCACCCGGGCGATCTCGGTGATGGACGAGTGGCCCGTCTCGGGGTGCTTCCGCATCGACAGCAGCCGCTCCATCGACGGTTCGAGCGCCGTGACCTTGTCGAGCGGCGCGCTCACGACGAGCTGGAACCCGAGCCGGAGCCACGCGGTGACGGCACGGCCGGCGAACTCCGAGTCCGCCTTGATGAACGCCTCGTCGAGGAAGACCGGCGCGAACCGGGGCCGGGGACGGGTCTCGTCACCGAGCTGGTAGCGCAGCGCGGCGCCGACGATGAACGCCACGAGCTCCTGCGTCTCACCACCGGACTTGTCACCGAGCGACGAGTACACGCCGAGGTCGTTGCCGTCGGTGTCGTACCGGACCGCCGTGATCTCCATGTGCCGCCGGACGTCGAGCACCGCGTCGCGCTGGGTGGTGCGGCCACGGGCGGCGTCCGGGTCGGGCCGGATGACCGCCATGAAGCGCCGGAACCGTCGGAACCGGGTCTCGAGCACGTCGTCGGTCAGCTCGGTGTCGACCGAGGCGGACAGGGCGCGGAGCTCGCGGCGGAACGCGGTGACGTCCTCGCGGGTGACCCGGCGGATCTGGATCTTCAGGCGGTCCCGGTTCGCGCCGAACGGCAGCTCCCGCAGGATCTCGTTGACCGGCTCGAGGCGCTCCTCGATCTCGACGACGGCGCGGTCGAAGGCGCCGGCGAGCGGGACGAGGTCCTCGCCGCTCCACTGCGACAGCCGTCGACGCCATTCGCTCCGACGCGCGTGCAGGCCGGTCGCCACGATCTGGTCGAGGATCGCGTGGTAGTCCGGGTACGACGCGACGCCCGTGCCGAGGTTCGGGTCGGGCCAGGCGTCCTGGTACCGCTGGAACGTCAGCGTCAACGAGGTCGAGGCCGCCGCAGCGCCGTCCAGGGCCTGGGAGAGCCGCTCCTCGAGCCGGCGCTTCAGCCGTCGGGTGGCGTCGTCGAACCCGTCGACGCCGTCCGGCGCACCGATCTCCTCGAAGGTCTCCTCGAGCAGACGGGACTGCTGGTCGTCCGGCAGCGAACCGGGCGAGGACTCGAAGCGCTCCAGGATCTCGGCGGCGGCGTCCTGGCCGTCGACGAGCACCGCGTGGCGCTCCTCGAGCCGCTGCACGGACAGCCGTGCGGCGGAGCGGCGGTCGGCAGCCTCGTCCAGCGACTTGCGCAGCCGCGCGACCGAGGCCCGGAGCGTCCGGAGGCCGTCGTCGGCGGCGAGCAGTGCCTGCCGTTCCTCGTCGAGCCGGGCGAGGGAGGCGCCCAACCCGTCGACGTCGATCGCGGCCCACGTGGCGTCGACCACGTGCTGGTGGGCGGCGCGGAGCACGTCGAGCGCGGTGAGGTCCTGTGCGACGTCGGTGCGGCGTGCCTCGAGCGTCGCGAGGTCCTCGGCGATCGAGGCGAGCTCCTGCTCGACCGCGGCGACACGGGCCTCGTTCGTGAACCCGATGACGTTCGATTGCCGGCGGTCACCGTGCGCGCCACGACGGCCGTCGCGCAGCTGCCCGGACTCGGTGACCCGGCGGCCACCACCGCCCAGGTCCGATGCCGAGGCGACACAGCGGGCATCGGTGCGGTCCGACTCGATCCGCTCGCGCACCCACGTGCTGAACGGCGACGGCTTGATCGCGAGCTTGCCGGAGACCATGGCCGGGTCGCCGTCGAGGTCGAGGTGCGGGCCGGTCGGCACACCCTCGAACTGCACGCGAACGGGCAGGCGCAGTGCGTCGATCGCCTCACTGAAGTCGCCGAGGCGGTCCTGGTCGACGAGCAGCGTGCGGGCGACGGGCGCCAGGACGGACTCGATGGCCGTGCGCCAGCGCTCCTCGCCGGGCAGCACGTCGAGCAGTTCCGCCACGAAGGGCAGCTCGGCCGGGTCGATGCCGGCGGCACGCGCCATCGCGAGCCGGGCCTCGTGCATCGGCAGCGGCATGGCGCCCTGCCGGTGCTCGAGCGACTGGCGCTCCTGGCGCAGGGAACGTTCGCGGTCGAGGAGCGGGTACTCCTCGCGGGTCAGGGCGTCGCGCCGCTCATCGAGCGCGGTGCGGGCGTCGGCGTACGACCCGAGGAACTCGTGCGAGCTGCGCTGCGCGGCAGTGAAGTCGGCCTCGGTCGCGACGGACGTGCCCAGCACGGCGGTCCGTTCGTCGAACGTCGCCCGGGTCCGGACGACCCCGTCGCGCTCCCGGGTGAGCCGCTCGATGCGGTCCTCGAGCTGGGCGAGCGCGTTGCCGCCCTGGTCGCGGAGTCGGGCCTCGGCGTCGCGCAGCTCGATCTCGACGGCGGCGTGCCGGGCTTCAGCCGCGGCCACCTCGGCGCGCGATGCCGTGCGCTCGCGAGCGTTGCGCGACACCTCGGCGTCGAGCAGGTCACGCTTCCGCGAGGCCGTCCAGTGCGCGAACGGCGACACCTCGGCACCGGTGGCGATGCCGTCCAGGGCCGCTGCGGCCTCGGTCGCGCGCGAGATCTCGTCGTGCAGGTCGGTGATGGGGGAGAGGATGCGGACCTTGCGCTCCTCGGTGTCCATCGCCTCGTACGCCTCGTCGAGGGCGGAGAAGTGCGCGAGCGCCCGGTCGGCCGCCTCGTACGTGCCGGGGGTCTCGAGCACGAGCGACTTGTACAGCGCGTCGACCGTCGGCAGGTGCTGGCCGGCCTGGATCCGCGCGAGCAGGCGCATCGCCCGGTTGCCGCCACCGGAGTCACCGATGCCGAGCCGCGTCTGCAGCGTGTACGCGAGCTCCTGGTAGGTGTCGCGGATGACGAGCCCCGGCACGCGGCCGGTCAGCTCGAGGTGGTGGAACCGCGACGGCACGAACTCCTCGAGCCGGCGCAGGTCGAAGGTGTCGTCGACCGTCGCCATGGTCATCTGGATGTCACCGACCCCGCGGGCACGCTTCGGCACGATGTACGCGCGCAGCACCGTGAAGCGTCGCTCGTCGTCGTTCCGGAACGTGACCGCCGCCGCGCCCCACGTGGTCTGGTCGTCGCCGCGCAGGTTCACGTCGCGCAGGCTGCCGGTCTCCGGGTCGCGCCGGGTGTCGACCTTGCCGCGCAGGTACGTGAGCAGGTTGCGCTGGTCGGCGCTGCGGGCGCGGCCGGTGGTGGCGTCGTTCGAGGCGCCGTTGAACGGCACGTCGGACGGCATCATCACGGCCAGGTAGGCGTCCATCAGCGTGGACTTGCCGGTGCCCGAGGCACCGGAGATGAGCGTCGCCGTGCCGGACAGTTCGACCTGCCGGTGGCCGTGGAACCCACCCCAGTTGACGACCTGCATCGACTCGGCGCGCCACTGCGCGACCGTGTCGAAGAGCGCCGGGATCTCGAACGTGTCGGTCACGCTTCCGTCTCGCCTTCGTCGTCGGTGTCGGTCTCGGCTTCGCCGTCTGCCGGGAGGCCCGGGTCGTCCCCGTCGGTCGGCTCGCCGCCCGGGGCGGTCGCCTCGTCCTGCGCGGTGGTGGTCCGCAACCAGGCGTCCAGTTCGAGCAAGCGCTCCAGGGGGAGCAGCACCTCGACGACGCTCGCCACCCGGAAGCGGTCCGGGTCTGACGTGCGGATCAGGATGCGCGCCGTCACGAGGCGCTCGATCGCCTTCGCGACCCGGCCCTCGTCGCGGGTGCGGTCCGTCGCGGTCGCCGGACGGAAGCCCGCCACGTGCCCGAGGATCTCGGAGCGGTCGACGACGACCTGGTCCGGGCCCGGTCGGGCGTCGGCGCGCAGACGCATCCGCAGGTAGACGAGGACGATCGTCTCCTCGCGGGTGTACGGCAGGTCGCGGAGCAGTGTCGGGAACGTGCGGCGCTGGCTCTCCGACCGGGCCTGGCGCTTCCAGGCGACCTCGCGGTCACGGTCGACGTGCAGCTCGAGGAACAGGTCGTTCAGGCGCGACCGCAGCTGGTACTCGGCGTCGAGCACGGCACGCCACTCGTCGGGGTGCGTGCGGGAGCTGACGTACGAGTGCCGGAGCAGCGCCACCAGGGCGCGCCGCTGGTGCTCGTCGAGCCGGCCCTCGTCGCCCTCGAAGAGGGCGAAGCTGGACTCGTCACGCTCGTCGTCCTGCATCACGGATGCGGGGTCGTCGTAGGGGACCGTGTCGTCGACCGGTGCCGGCGTCGTGTCGCTCACCGTGCCTCCTGTGCGTTCTCGTCGTGTGCGTCGCCGACCGGAGTGCGCTCGTCGTCGAGCGCAGCGATGGGCATCTGGAAGGTGATCGCGGTGCCGTCGGGACGCACCGTCCAGTGCTCGGCGACGTGGGCGGCCGACTCGAAGTCCTCGTGCCCCGTCAGCAGGTGCGCGAGGCCGAAGAGCTCGACCGGCCGGCGCTGCTCGGGTGGCAGCCCGTGGAACGCGTCGACGCTGGAGTCGGCCTCGGCGAAGCGCAGCGCCGCGCGCAGCTCGGTCAGCAGCGGCCCGCCGTGCTTGCGGAGCATCTCGACGTCGAGGTCCTCGAAGACGTCGTCGTCGGGCTCCTCGATCGGCGGCGGTACGGACTCGGCGTCCGGATCGTAGAAGCGCTCGCGCAGCGTGCCGACCTCGGCGGCCGCAGGCAGGAGCGGCAGCGGGATCCGGTCACGTGCGCCGCCCTGGTCCATCAGGGTGGCGAGGCCGCGGTTGATCGAGCGGAGCACGGCGTCGAGCTCGCGGTCGCGCACCACGTCGTGGGCGACGATCTGGTCGCGGAGCGTGGCGGTGAGCTGACGGCGCTGGGCGAGCACGTCCTCGATGCCCTGGCGCAGGATCGTCACGGTGTTGCGGAAGGCTCGACGCTCGCTAGCTCCGAGGCCCTGCGCGAACGGGTGCGCCAGGATCGTCGCGATGTCATCGCGGAGCCGCAGGAGCAGTGCGTCGTCGCGCAGCAGTTCGAAGGCGCCCTCGAAGGCACGGCCCTCGGGTGTTGCCTCCATCAGGTTGTCGGTGCGGGCCAGGTAGTCGTCGAGGATCTCGCCGATCGGGCGGACCTCTTGCCGGAAGTCTTCGACGATCGAGCGGTGCATCGTCGCGACCGCCTCTTCCACGCGCTTGAAGTCGCTCGGGAGCTGCCGGATCAGGTCGGAGATGTTGGTGTACCCGTCGCGCATCCGGTCGTCGTCCACCGCCACGACGTCGTCACCGTGCTCCAGGCGTGCACGCTCGGACTGCAGCTCGGCGATCTGGGCGTCGATCCGTCGGATCTGCACGTCGGGGTCCGGCTCGGCACGGGCCGCCCACCGGTGCACCGCGTCGACGATCATCGCCAGCCGGCTCTCGCTGATCAGGGCGCGGTCGGCCGACAGGGCGTCGACGAGGCTCAGCGCTTCGAGCGCGTGGCTCGTCAGGGAGTACTGCTCGTCGCCGTCGGGGGAGTTCGAGCGGACGAGCCACTGGGCGCCGACCCACTCGCGGCACAGGGCGCGGCCGTTCGGGCGGGCCTCCTGCTCACCGTCGGACTGTTCGGTGTCGGCTTGTCTACTGGCCGTCGGCACCGCCTGGTCGCTGGCGGGCACGCGGGCACCCGCTGCCTGCAGGCGCGCAACGTGCTCCTCGACCTGCAGGTGCATGCGGTCGGCGGGGACGTACTGCACGTCGCGGTCGAAGACCGTGCGGAACACGGCGAGGACCGTGGCGCTGGTCGGCCGGGACATGAGCCGCAGGGTCGGACGGTCGAGGACCGCTCGGACCCGGGCGAACTCGAGGTCGACGTCGGTCATGCGCCCCTTCGTCCGATCGTGCTGGTGGTCTGGCCCGCGTGCTGCGGCCTGATGAGATGACAAGAGCCCGACGCTGCTGCGTCGGGCTCTTGTCAGTGGTGTTCGTGTTGCTGTGTGGGCGATACCAGACTCGAACTGATGACCTCTTCGGTGTGAACGAAGCGCGCTACCAACTGCGCCAATCGCCCCCTGCACTGTTCGTGCGGATCGATACTAGCGGAAGTCCGGCGACGCATCGAACACATCGCGCGGCCCGGGTGTGGCGCGCTGTCCGCAGGGGGCGCCGAACCGCCCCGATCCGCATGAACTCGGGGGACACGCCCGGTGAACGGGAAGGATTTTGGTGGAAGTGCCCCGGTGCGTATAGAGTTTACGTCGTCGCCGCGACAGCGGAACGACAAGTGCGGATGTGGCGCAGTGGTAGCGCATCACCTTGCCAAGGTGAGGGTCGCGAGTTCGAATCTCGTCATCCGCTCGAGTGTGGGTCTTCTCGAAGGCCCGTGACTCACCAGAGGGTATCCCACCGTTCGGGTACTCACGGAGACGTGAACCTCGATGGTGGGGTGGCCGAGAGGCTAGGCAGCGGCCTGCAAAGCCGTCCACGCGGGTTCGAATCCCGTCCCCACCTCCAGATCCACCCTCCAAGACCTTGATGGACTCCGGTCCACACAGGGACTTGGGCGATTGGCGCAGCGGTAGCGCGCTTCCCTGACACGGAAGAGGTCACTGGTTCGATCCCAGTATCGCCCACCACCACGGAGCCCCCGGCAGGACCACCAGGTCCGGTCGGGGGCTTTCGTCGTTCCAAGGGTGGCCGGATGGGCCGGTCCGCGGACCCGGCACGGATCCGGCGACGGCGACTCCGTCGGCGGTCTTCGCTGCATCGGTCTGACTCGAGCTGTTGTGCTCGTGTCGGCCCGTTGCTTCCCGACATCTGATCAGCGGCTGCGTGGGTGGAGCGCTCGAGTGGGGTTGGCAGGCGACCACCGGCATGGCGGTAGCGTGGAGGGACAGCACTCTCGGGGGAGCAGCATGAGCACGTACCGTCCACACCGACACCGTCCGTCCGCGGGTGTCCTCACCGGTGCAGACGCCGCCGCATCGTTCGTCGGCGTGGCAGTCTCCGCCGTCGTCTCGCGTCACACGCTCGGTCCCCGCCGTTGACAGCGGATCTGCCGCCGGACGTCATCATCGACACCAGCGCTGCTGCTGCGGTGCGCACCCCGCCGGGCCTGCGGGTGTTCGGCGCCGTGTACACACTCGTGTACACCCTCGGCGTCATCGCCTACATCGCCCTCTCCGTGTACTACGACGCGTTCGACTACCGCAGTCAGAGCCAGTCGTCCCTCCTCGCGGCCGTGTGGGTGCTCCCGTTCCCCATCGTCGCGCACCTGCTCCATTTCGTCCTGTACCGGAGCGGCCGCCAGCGCCGGCAGGCGATCGCTCGGCGAACCGCAACCCGGATCGTCTCCGAGGCAACTGGCGCCGGGTACCCACTCCTGGACGCCTGGCAGGTCGAGCGGATGCTCCTGGCGGAGGACAACGGCCCTGCCCCGTACACCGGGACAGGGAAGGAGCCCTACCAGTCCCTCCTGCGATGGGACCTCCCCACCGACGACCCGTCCTTCGTCGTCGCCGCCATCCGCAGCGGCACGCCGGAGAGCATCCGCCTCAGCGCCGCGTCGTCGTCGACCCGGAGTCACGACGCTGTCGCAGTACGTCGAACCCGAGCCGGTGTTCGGCTCCTCGGCGCGTACCGGTCGGACCTCACCGCACCGTTGGTGTCCTCACGACTCGGCGGGCAGCCCAGCGTTCCCGACGGCTTCGACTGGCCGACGTGCGCTGAACACCACGAGCCGATGCAGTTCACCGCGCAGCTCGAGCACGACGGCAGCCTCATCCTCGTCTTCATCTGCCAGGCAGACCCGGGCTCCTGCCCGTCCTGGGACCCGTACGCCGGGTGCAACGCTGCCATCGTCGTCGGTGGACGCGACCTGCACCCGGCCGGACGGCCGGCATCATCGTCCGGCACCGCCGTGATGGCCGGTGCACCGTGGCTCCTCGGCGTGCACCAGGCAGCCGCGGACGACTACTCCGACGCGTTGGCCGAGGCGCGCGCCGACGGTGTCACCGTCGCCGGCCAGTGGGGCGGGAGACCGGCGTGGATCCAGAACGACGAGACTCCGGACGGATACCGGTTCGTCGCGATGCTCGACGAGGACCCCCTCGGCGTGAACTTCGGCGGCGGATCCGCGTACGTCTTCGCCGACGGCCACGGTCACGCGAAGGTCCTCACGCAGACGTAGACCGCGAACCGCAAGATTCCGCTCCGGTCGACCGTCTCGAGCCAGCGTCACCGGCCTGCCGGTGCAGGACCTCGAGCTGCTGCACCACACTCCCGGACCGGTCCGCGTCCCGGCGGCGCGAGACCAGCGCCGCATAGGATCCGTCCGTGGGGATCTTCGACAAGTGGCGGCGGCGGAAGCCGGACGACAGCATCGACCAGACCGACTACGACATCCTCGACGAGGTCGAACCCGACGAGCAGATGATCGACGAAACGGTCACCGAGCAGATGTTGCCCGGGTTCCGCCGCTTCGACGACGTCGTCGAGACAGTCGTCGAATGGTACGAGGACGACGTACCGGACGTTGACGAGCTCCGCCGCACCGTCCTCGCGCGCACCCGGCTCATCTGGGATGCACGCCGGCAGGAGGAGGCAACCTGGGACTGGCGCAGCAGCCAGTACGACCGTCTCCAGTTCGCCTTCGCGGAGCTCGCCCGTGACGGCTTCGTCACCGGGATGAACCTCGGCGTCGACCAGAGCGACGGGTTCCTGGAAGCGCGTGACCGGCGAACACCGGACCAGACAGCGCCCGACGGACAGCGAGAGTGGGCGTACGTGTTCTTCCATGAGCAGGACACGGACGGGCTCGCCCTGGAACGGTGCGTTCTGCGCCTCGCGTACGGGTCGTTCCGCCCAGCGCCTGACATCGACCCCGACCTGGTCGCGAAGTCGATGCTCTCCACCCGCGGTGAAGCAGCCGTCAACGAACGGTCCCAGCTCACCGCAGGGGAACGGGTCGCCAGCGTCCTCTCCGACCGAGGACTCGACATCGACTGGGACGGCACCCCCAGCAAGCGCATCGGCGTCGTCATCGACCAGTGGCGGAAACCGCTGCCGTTCACCGACCTGGACGAAGCTCGCGCGGTGGTCGCCGACGAACGCCTGCGGGTCCTCTGGCCCGGCGAGCGGGGAACCGCCGACGCGACAGCGCTTGACGAAGAGGGTGACCGCTGGCACGTCTGGGCAACCGACGAGAAAGCCGGCGCCTGGTCCGACGGCTCCTGGCACGACGACGTCGGCGACGCACTCGACCGGTTCATCAGCACCGCCCGGTCGACCCAGCGACGTCCGCTGCGCTAGCTTCGGCGAGCTCGACCAGCAGCACGCCCCCACATCGCAGCAACGCTGACGAGGACGACTGCTCCAGCGATGGTCGCCCACAGCATGCTGTCGGAGAACATGCCGACGATGAGCCACGTCACGACTGCGAACGTCACCGCGATCGCCACCATCCAGTGCCACGGCCACACGTTCGCCTGCGCTCGGGCCTTCCGAGCTGCGGCCAAGGCCGCGACCTGCCAGAGGTCCTCACCATGGATCCCGTAGCGGCCGGCCCACTGCCGCTCGTTGATCCACGAAGGTCTCGGCACCCGAGGCGTCTCCGCCTGACGGTCGACGCGTGCATCGTGCGGCGCGGATGGTGCCGCCCGGCTCGGAGCCGGCAACGGCACCGGTTCGTCACGCGGCAACGAAGACCCGCCGTACATCCATTCACCACCGAGCAGGAACGACCGGCCTGGCTCGTCTGCTGTCGCTGCCCGGTGGAAGTCGGACACCCGACCCTCAGCGGTCCGTCGAGGGTCGTCCCATTGGTCCGCGTCAGCGAGGACGTCGGCGACGTACCGGCTGAGTTCCGTTTCATCGCCCCACGACGCCGTGACCAGCTCGTCGAGTTGCAGTCGGATGACGGGGTTCGTTGTCCGCTCCGCCACCGAGGTGACATCCGAGAGGAACCGGTTCGCGGGCTCAGCGAACTCCGGCCACACGGCGACCACCGCTGGCAGCCGCGTTCGGAACGCCTCAGCAGCGGTGGGCCAGGGCACGACGACATCGGTGAGGCCCGGGCTCTCGTCTTCACCAGCTGCAAGCGCTGCGAGGAGCCGGTCAGCGTGCGCTGCAAACCAGGGTTCGGGAACGAGCCCCATCCACAGGAACGGCAGGAGCCACTGCACTTCCCACTCACCGGTGACCGCGTCCAGGTCGACCTCGCCGGCGCGGACAGCCGGGTCGTCTCCCGCCGTCGTCGACGAAGCGGCCAGCACGTTCAGCGTCACGGAGTTCCCCACGAACCGACCCTATCGACCGGTCGGACGTGGCCGTCGCCACCTCAGACGAACTCGAGTACATCCCCCGGCACCGGCGCCGACACCCCTCTTTCCCGTTGACAGTCCCGACGGGCGCTGGTCGTGGTCCGGCTAGGCCCCGGCGTCGTCGACGACGTCCGCTGCTGTCGGCTCTGCCGTCGTCCTGGTGCGGTCGAGCCGCCACCGTGCGATCGCCGCGGCGATGCCGGCGGCTACGGACGCGATGAGCGGCCACGTCGAGAGGTCGTCCCCATCGTTCATGACGAGGAAGAGCGCGAGGCAGGCTGCCGCGAGCGCGCCGGCGAGCAGGGAGTGTGCGATGGCATGGACGAGGCGGCTCCGGACTCGCATCAGGGCTCGGCCGAGTCCGTGGGAGAAGGGGATGGAGGCGATGCCGCCGATGGCTGCTCCGATGCCGGTGAAGATGAGCGAGGCCGGCACGAAGAGGGAGAGGGCGATGGGGTTCCACCACGCGACGGCGATGACGGTGGCGACCGGCGCGGTGAGGAGCGTCATCCACAACCAGCTCTTGACGATGAGCTCGGTGGTCTCTGCGGAAGTCCACTGTTTCATGCCACCCATCATGCGTCGCGGTCGCTGACGATTCGTCAACGTCATGTCGATCGAGGCCGAACAGTGAGGGTTTCGACACGCTTGATCCGAGGCTGCGCCACCCCGTGGACACCGCAGACACACCGGCGAAGGGATGGCCGATCGTGGACGAGGCAGAGCGTCACGCAGTCACGAGGAATGATCGTGAGCGTTGGCGGTCCGGCCCGTGGTCGGCCAAGGTGAGCACGTGACCGCCCCGTCGACGACCACTGCCCCTCGGCTCGCGCCGCTGTACGCCGCAGGGTTCGTGACCGCCTTCGGGGCAAACAGCATCGCCGCAGCGGTCGGCGGCGAGCACCTCGAACTCGGCCTGACGCTCGCGTGGCTCGGGCTCTTCCTGGCGCTCTACGACGTCGCCGAACTCGTCCTCAAGCCGGTCTTCGGCGCACTGTCCGACCGCATCGGGCCGCGACCGGTGATCGTCGGCGGACTCGTCGTGTTCGCAGCGGCCTCACTCATCGACGTCTTCGGGACCGGACCGTTCTGGCTCGGCCTCGCGCGTCTGCTGCAGGGTGCCGGCGCCTCCGCGTTCTCGCCGGCATCGTCCGCCGCGGTCGCCCGTCTCGTGCCGGCGAACCGTCGGGGGACGTACTTCGGTCGGTACGGCTCGTGGAAGGGTCTCGGCTACGCCGGGGGACCGGTCATCGGTGCACTCGTGGTGCAGTTCGGCAGCACGCAGTGGCTCTTCGGGATCCTCGTCGTGATGGCCCTGGTGACCGCGGTGGCGGTGTTCGTCGCCGTCGAGCCGATCGTGCCCCTGCCCCGGCAGCGGGCCACGCTCGCCGTGATGGTCCGAGCGGCCACGGACCGCCAGTTCCTGATCCCGGTCGTCGTGCTGGCCGTCGGCAGCGCTGCGATCGGCGCGCTGACCGGGATGCTCCCGGCGCTCGGCACCGAGGCCGGCATCCCGCTCCTGGTTTCGACGCTCGCGGTCGCCGTCCTCGCCGTGACGTCGTCGCTCGTGCAGCCCGTCGCCGGTCGACTGCACGACGCCGGGCGCCTCGGTACCGGGGTCGCGGGTGTGGCCGGGACGGCCGCGGTTGCCGCGGCCTTCCTGGTGGTCGCCGTGGCACCCTCGGTGGTGGCCGTCTTCATCGCGGCCCTGCTCGCCGGGGCCGGTGTCGCCACGCTGACGCCCGTTGCGTTCGCGCACCTCGCCGGGACGACTCCGCCGGATCGGTTCGGTCGCACCATGGGCTCCGCGGAGCTCGGGCGCGAGACCGGGGACGCCGTCGGACCGCTCGTCGTCGGTGGTGTCGGCAGCGCGATCGGGCTGCCGTTCGGGTTCGCGGCCTTCGCGGTGGTGGCGCTGGTCGGGACGCTCGTGGCATCGCGGTTGCCGTCGAAGACCGACTCGGCACAGGACGCGTAGGGATCGACGAACCCCATCGGGAGCTACGCGTAGGGGTCAGCGGACACCGTCCCGTACGCATTCGTCCGACGTCGACGATCGCGGTGGGCAGCGCCCCAGCGAGCCACTGCGAGCGCGAGCAGCGCGGCGGACACCCCGGCGAGCAGCCACAACCACGCGGTCGTCCTCGATGAGCAGCCGC
Source organism: Curtobacterium flaccumfaciens UCD-AKU (assembly GCF_000349565.1). Taxonomy (GTDB): domain Bacteria; phylum Actinomycetota; class Actinomycetes; order Actinomycetales; family Microbacteriaceae; genus Curtobacterium; species Curtobacterium poinsettiae. The sequence continues at coordinate 284,130 of NZ_KB714620.1, read as the reverse complement.
AGGGCCAGCACCCCGAGCGGTGCCGCGACCAGGATCCGTCGGAGCTCGCGCCAGGACGGCTTCCACAGCGTGGTGAGACCCTTCTTCCACCGACCGACCACGACGTACGCGATCACACATCCCGGGATGCAGAGGCCGAGCCAGTTCACGATCGCCTCGACCCCGTCGTCGTAGAACGGATGCGCCACTTCGCGGAGGACGCCGCCAGCAGCAGCAGCGACGAGCAGCACCCACATGCGCGCTTCCCAGCGGCGAGGGTGCCACCAGGGCGTGCGCCACAACGGCACTCGCTCGCGGACCACCGGCATCGCGGCTCCTCCCCGGTCGGGCGTCCAGCCTATGCGCGACGACGATCGACGACGGGCCCGAGAGTCTGCCGTCCCTGGCGGGGGCACGGCCTTCCGCGTACGGTGTGACGGGAAGAGTCCGACACCGCAGGTCGGTCCGACGAGGGGGCACCATGAGGATCTTGAGCATCGTGGCACGGGGGCTCGGAGCGTTGCTCACGACGGTCGCGAAGACGATCGGCGGGATGCTGGGCGCGAAGCCGTACATCGATTCCCACGCGGCCGAGCTCCTGCCGCGTCGTGAGGACTACCGCCCCTAGGGGCTCGCACCAGGCCACTGGTTGGATGGTCGCATGACTAACGCCCCCGGGACGGCTCCGCACCGGGGCTCGGTCATCTTGCTCTCGGTGTTGGTGATCGCCTCGTGGACGGCCGCCGTCGTGGTGCCGTTGCTCACGCTTCGGCTGCTCCTGGGTGTCGGTGCGCCGCACGACCGGCTGGTGACGATCGGGTTCGCGTCGTTCCTGACCTTCGCCTTACTCGCAGCCGGACTGACCGTGGGACTGGTCATCCTCCGCCGATCGCGCATGGCCGGAGTGCGTCAGCCGTCACCGTAGGATCGTCGTGCCGGATCCGGCACGACGGGGGAGCACCTGATGGAACAGCGCACCGAACAGCGCACACGACCGCGGGTCGTCACGGTCGCCGTGGCGCTCTGGTGGGTTTCCGTCGTCATCAGCCTCGCGGCCGCGGCGCCCGGCATCGTCGTGTCCATGCGCGAAGCCGGCGGCGCGATCATCGGGGCGTCGCTCGGGCTCCTCTTCGTCCTCGCCTGGTCGGCACTGTTCCTGTGGCTTGCGACGCTGATGGGACGAGGCTCCGGGAACGCGCGACTCTGGCTCGCGATCATCGCCGGGCTGACCGCCTGCAGCGCGGTGATCACCATCGCCACCGACGGCATGGACCGGAGCCTCGTCGACGCCGTCTGCATCGTCGTCGCGGCGGTGCTCAGCTACCTGCCGAGCGCACGACCGTTCTTCCCGCGGGATGCACGGCGTCCTCGAGCAGCCGAACCCCGCACGGTCGGATGGGACCCGACGACGGGTGACCGCATCGTCGAGACGCCTGGAACAGGCGACCGCGCAACCTGACGTGCGCCACGAGCGCCACGAGCGACCGCCGGAGAACGAGCGTTCCCCGTAGTGGGGGTACCGCCGAGGACCGTCGGATGGTTCCATTCAGAGGTCGGCATCCTCCGGGTGCCGGACAGCCACGGACCGTCTTGCGTCGCAGTGAAGGTGGTCACCGCTGGTTACGGTGACCACGAGGTGCCGTCGAGTCGATTCGGGTTCGACACGGCGGCGCCTCCCACACCGGGGGACCGTCCGACCAGGAAGCAGCACCATGCGATCACTCGTCTACACCAGCACCCAGACCCGTCCGATCACGGATTCCGAACTCGCCCAGATCCTGGCGGTCGGCCGCGAGAAGAACACACGACTCGGTGTCACGGGCATGCTCGCGCACCGCGACGACAACTGCATCGGCATCATCGAGGGCGAGGACGACGTCGTCCGGCAGCGCTTCGACCAGGTCCAGGCCGACCCGCGGCACACGAACGTCCGGGTGCTGCTCGACGAGCCGATCGCCCGGCGCTCGTTCCCGGACTGGTCGATGGCGTTCCAGTCGCTCGACCCGCTGATGCAGGACGTTCCCGGGTTCAGCGACCTGTTCACCGCCGGTCGTCCGACCGACCCGGCGTTCGGGGCGTCCCGCGCACGTGCGCTGCTGGACTGGTTCCGGAAGCACCCGCTGGCACCGCTGACGAACCAGAACGCCGCGGACGAGGAAGTCCCGCGCACCCGGGCGATCAACGGCGCCATCGCCGTCCTGCACGACGGTGGACTCTCACGCTTCTCGCTCGAGGACGTCGCGTCCCGGTCGGGGATGCGGCAGGCGGAGATCCTCGAGCTGTTCCCGTCCGAGCCCGCGCTGCTCGCTGCCGCCGTGATGCGGTGGACCCGGGCAGTGTCGGCCCCGCTGCTCCCGCTCGCCGGCGAAAAGGGGACGGTGGCGTTCCTGCACGCGCTGCTCGCGGCCCACGCCGAGGATCCGGCCCTCATGCGCTTGATCGCCGCCACGCTGGCCGTCTCCACCGACCCGTCCACCGACGGTGCCGACTACTACCGGTCGGCCTACCTGCAGTTCCGCGAGACGGTCCGGACCGCGCTGCAGCGAGACGTCCACGCCGGCCGTGAGCCCGCGACCATGGACCCGATCCGCGGCGCGCAGCAGCTCGTCGCACTGTTCGACGGGCTCCGCCTGCAGGCGCTCCTGACGCCGGACACCGACGTCGTCGACGCCTTCGACCGCGCCGCCGCCCGGATGCGGCGCGGTTGGTCCGAGCAGTACGAGGCCGACACCGTCTGGGACCTGTCGGCTCCCGTGGCGGACTGATCCTCAGCGCGCCAGCCGGACCGTCAGCGGGATCGGTCCGAACGCCGATTCCGCGCCGTCGGGCGTGAAGCCGTTCCGCTGGTAGAAGGCGTGTGCCCGAGGGTTGTCCGCGGCCGCCCACAGCGACGCCGGACGATCGGCGAGCAGGTCGTCGAGCAGCGCCTGGCCGGTGCCGGTTCCGTGCGCGCGGGCGAGGACGTACAGCATCGTCAGTTCCTCGGGTGGGGCGGCCTCGGGTCCGGGCGTCGGCTGCACGGCAGCGAAGCCGATGACGCCGGTGTCGTCGAGCGCAACACGCACGCCCCGGCACGTCGAGGGGTCGGCGAGCATCGACCGCCACATGTCGTTCCGCCGACCCACGTCGAACCACGGGTTCGTGTCCGGATCGTCGACGAACCGGCCGTACGTCTCACGCCACGAGGCCGCGTGCACGTGGGCGATCGCCCCGGCATCGTGGACCGTCGCCGATCGGATGGGCATCGCGCCGTCGTGGTTCCCCATGCCGGAAGGCTAGCGATCAGAGCCGCAGGTCCAGGTCGAGGATCCCCGCGCCGCCGAGGAACAGCGGCACGATGATCCCGAACAACGTCAGCGTCGCCCCGATCAGGATCGCCGCGAACGCGATGCCGTCACCCCGCTCACCGGTCAGCCGCACGTCGCGCCGCGCGATGAACCCGACGACGAGACCGCCGATCGGCGCGACGAACGCGAGAGCGATCGCCACCACCGCAAGCAGGCTGAGGGGCGGTAGCGGCACGGCTGCCGATGCGGGGAACCCTGCGGCGTTCGGCGCGGTCTGGTCAGGAGCGAGGTCGGTCACGTCGGTCAGCCTAGGGTCGACGAGGATCCCTCCGCTCACCCCTGACCGAGGTTCGTCACCAGATTGATGGCCACCGCGATGAGCACCGTTCCGAAGAAGTACGACAGCAGCGCGTGCGGCAACGCCTTCCGCCGGGTCTCACTGTCGTCCGGCTCGACCTCTGGTGCCGCGTACGACATGCCGATCGTGAAGGCGAAGTAGGCAAAGTCGCTGTAGGTCGGTCGCCCGTCCTGCTTGACGTCGAACCCGCCGCCCCGGTGGTCGAGGAAGAAGGTCCGGGCGTACTTCAGGGCGTAGACCGTGTTGACCAACGCCCACGCGACCATCGTGCCGAGCACACCCAGGATGACCGCCGCGACCGAAGCCGGATCTCGCGCCTGGCTGGCTTCGCTCAGCGCCAGGACGACGGCGGCGAGACTCGCGAAACAGGCCACGATGAGCGCGTTGTCACTGACCCGTGTCTCGGACTCCTCGCGTGCGAGACGCTCGGTGCCGTCGGCGTCCTGGCGCCAGCACTTGTGCCAGACCTGGACCAGCGCGATCAGGCCGGCCGTGCACCAGGCCGCGAGCGGCCCGAGGGACGGAGCCCCGGTGAGGGTCAACGCGACCCCGACCAGGACCCCGATCCCCACGGTGACGAGCGCCCGGCGCGTGGAGAGAATCCGATCGTTCATCGTCGTGCCTTCATGATCGTTCCTTCCTCCGCTCCGTTGCGTGGTCGGTCGTCACACGCCGGGGGTGAAGACGGCCCTGACGCAGCCGTCGTCCTTGTTCTTGAACATCTCGTACCCGCGCGGCCCTTGCGACAGTGGCATCACGTGCGTGGCGAGGTGCTCGGTGCTGATCTCTCCCGCGGCGATGCGGTCGAGGATCATCGGGATGTAGCGGTGCCCGTGCTGCTGGGCGCCGCGGACCGTCATGCCCTTGTTCATGATCGCGCCGAACGGGAACTTGTCGACGAGCCCACCGAAGACCCCGAGCGAGAACAGGCTGCCGCCCTTCCGGCAGGCGTAGATGGCCTCGCGCAGGGCGGTCGGCCGGTCGGTCTGCAACCGCAGCTGCTGCTTGGCGTGGTCGTACAGGTACAGCGGTCCGGTACCGTGCGCTTCCATGCCGACGGCCTCGATGCAGACGTCGGGACCCCGACCGCCGGTGCGTTCCTTGAGTTCTGGGAGCACGGCGTCGCTCGTGTAGTCGAGCGTCTCGGCACCGATGTGCTCGCGCACCTGTCGCAGCCGTTCGGGCAGGCGGTCGATCACGATCACCTGCTCGGCGCCGAGGAGCATCGCCGCACGAGCGGCCATCTGGCCCACACCTCCGGCGCCCCACACTGCGACGGTGTCACCCGGGGTGATCCCGGCCAGGTCGGCTCCGGTCCACCCGGTGGGTGCGGCATCGGAGGCGAACAGGGCGGCCGTGTCGGACACGCCGTCGGGGACCGTGAACGCCCCCTGATCGGCGTAGGGCACGCGGACGTACTCGGCGTGGCTGCCCGCGAACCCGCCGAGCGCGTGGCTGTAGGCGAAGCATCCGCCGATCGACGATCCCCACATCGCCTCGGTCAAGCCCGGGTTCGGGTTGCCATTGTCGCAGAGTGAGAACTGCCCGTGGGTGCAGTACCAGCACTGCCCGCAGGCGATGAACGAGCAGACGACGACCCGGTCGCCCACCTTGTGCTTCGTGACGGCCGATCCCGTCTCGACGACCTCGCCCATGAACTCGTGCCCCAGGACGTCACCGGATCGCATGGTCGGGATGTACCCGCCGAGCAGGTGCAGGTCCGACCCGCAGGTGGTGCTCAGACGCACCTTCAGGATCACGTCGTGATCGTTGAGGATCTTCGGGTCCTCCACCGTCTCCACCGCGGTCTCGTTGACCCCGGTCCAACAGAGCGCCTTCACAGCACACCCTCCTCGTTGCTCCGTCTCGTTGCCACGTCCACCAACGCGCCGGTGGGTGTGGCCTTCCGTCGGCCGTGCGAGACCGGATCCGCCCGGAGCACCTCGCCGACCTCGATGAGTTGCTTCGCCTCGCGCAGCGCGGCCCGCAACCGGCCTCGTGCATCCGGGGCGCCGCCTCGGAACCGGGCACGGAGCTCGGTGCCGCGATCGCCGGGCGCGGGACGGGCCTCCACCTCGACGTCCTGCCCGAACGCCGTGAGCGGCGCGGGGACTCGTCCGCCTGGCAGCACCGCGTCCCGCCCGCGGTTCACCGTGACCGCGTGCCAGCCGGAACGCGGTTCGGCCAGCACCTTCCGTGCGGGCCCGGGTGCGCCGCGTCGGCGGCGCGAGACCACGATGCCGACAGCAGCCGTCACCATCGCAGCGGCGGCGAGGTTCCGGGCCCTCATCGTGGTGTCCCAGCGAAGAGTCGGTCAGCAGCGGGCGCGTTCGCGCCCCACCGCCGGGGGTTCGTGTATTCCATCGCGGCCTCCTTGATTCGCATCGGTGCGGATCACGGGACGGGAGCGACGACCGCGCGATCGTGCCGGTCGGGACCACGGAGTCGCTCCTGTCGATCCACCATGAGCGTGGCTGCCCTGACGCCGTCCCGGGATTGTCCGTGATGCGCTGACCGTTCAACGGCGGGGATGTCGGTCGCCGGTGAAGGCCGCGGCTCCCGGTGATCGACGCGCCCGTCGCGGTGGCCGACGAGGTCGCGGTGTTCGTCGCGAAGCGCGCCGAACGCGCCGAGCGCGCCGAGCGCTCCGGGCTGACGACCGACCGATCGGAGTGCTGTGGCAGGTGACGGCAGCGAGACGGACGGGAGGCCCGGTTCCAGCCGGCACCGGGCCTCCCGTCCGTCCCGGGGTCGCGTCGCAGAGCCGCACCGTCAGTGCCCGACGCTGCCCGCGCTCGCTGAGGGTCCTCGGACGCTTCAGTCGTGCCGGTACTCGTACGTCGGGTCGGGGCGTTCACGATCCCCGACCCGGAAGCCGAGGCTCCTGCCGCCGCAGGACGATGGTGCTGCCCCCGTCCGGCGTCAGGGTCCAGGTCCCGACCGGGTCGGCCATCGGCTCGAAGAACGACGAAGAACAGCCCGTCGCCGTGAGCAGCGTCGCCGCAGCGAGCACTGCGGCCGTCGGCAACGTGGTGCGCATCGCACCCCCTCGCCTGCCCCCGACGTCGAGCCTACGGGTCGATGCCGCTGGTCGCCGTCCGCGTGGCGCTGCCGATCGCACCGGTACCGTTGCATCCGTGAACGACGACCCCGATGCCGCCATCGCCCAGCACGTCCACGACGCCTGGGACGGTTCCCTGCGCCTGGTGCACATCACGATCTCGGACGAGGACGGTGACGCCTACCCCGGGCAGGACGTCGACCGGTGGGTGATCGACGTCCGCGTCCCGATCACCGACGACGACGAGACCGAGGCGGTCTCCGTCGCCGAGGTCACCGCGTTCACGAGCCGGGCGCCGGAGTCGCTCGAGGCGCTGGTGCTCGGCTACCAGGTCTCCGACGTCGCCGGGGCGTTCGCCTCCGCCGTCGCTGCGCAGGACGCGACCGGCGAGACGTTCTTCTCGCTGCAGACCCACGCAGCCGAGATGCTCGGCAAGCCCGACCTGCTCGCCGTCGACCGACTCACGGTCCGCACGGCGTACCGGCAGCTGCCCGGACTGGTGCCGGCGATCGTCGACGCCGTCCGCCACGGACCGGCCGGGCGCACCGCATCGTGGGTGCTCGCCGACCCGACGGCGTGGGACGTGCCGTTCGGCGAGGACGACCGGTCGGCCGGTGCGTTCGTCCAGTGGGCGGACACCGTGGTGTTCACGTCGATGAACGCGGCGCCGGACGACCTGGAACGCCTGTCGCTGGTGCCACCGACCGGGGGCATCGTGATGGGGTCCCGGGCGGACGAGGTGCACCTCGGCGACGCCATCGACCACGCGATGACGCAGCCGGCGATCGCGGTGCCCTTCGACCTGCCACCGAAGCTCCCCGCCAGCATCTGGGCCGCCGCGCCCGAGGACGTCCACGGCGTGCACCCCGACGAGACCACGGGGTCGATCACGGTCGAGACCCACGACGAACAGCTCGAGGTCGTCGGTTCGCCGGGCACCGCACCGCAGCTCGTGGGGATCTCGGCATCGGCCGACCCCGCGACCCAGGAGTGGCTCCGCACCGTGCACCAGCGCTGGTGGCAGTACGAGCCGGACCTGCACGCCCGCATCCACGACGTCGTCGACGAGTACCTGTCCACCGGGCACATCGAGTCGGCGTCGGACGAGCTCGCCGGGCACCTGCACGCCCCCGACCTGCCGCCGTACCGGACGGAGTGGCCGGGCACCGGCACCGTCCTGCTCGAGGAACTCGGCGAGGACACCGAACCCATCGTCTTCGACGCCGTACTCGAGGACGGGACCCGGCACGAGCACATCGGCGTGGTCGTCGTGCACGAGTCCGGACACGTCCGCGCGTTCCTGCACGACGAGTGGGAGCCCGGGTTCCCGGCGGCGGAGGCCGCGGTCGCGCACCTCATCAGCCTGGGTGCCGGCGAGTTCTTCGCGGACGCCCTGCACGACGAGCTGTCAGCGGGTGTCGAGCACGCGATCCTGACGGGCGACGTCCGCGGTCACTGACCGGGCCGCCCTGGGTCGGTTCAGACCGGGCGGTAGATCGCGATCGGCGGGGTGTCGTCGGTGCCGGCGTCGTGGGCGTCACCCGTGGCGAGCCAGGTGCGGCCCTCGTGCTCGATCGTGGTCGGCAGGTCGCCGTGCACCAGGATCCGGATGGCGGGGGCGTCGCCGTCGACCAGGTCGACGCCGTGGGCCTCGGTCCCGCCCGGGTTGTCGTGCACGTAGCTCATGGTCTGATCGAACTCCGTCGACCTGACGGACCGCCCGCGCCGCGCCGGACACGCCGGGAACCAGGGTGGAACCGGTGATGCCGCCCGTCATCGGGTAGAGTCATCTCCGCACGGCCAGCACGGCGTGTGGAATGCGGATGTGGCGCAGTGGTAGCGCATCACCTTGCCAAGGTGAGGGTCGCGAGTTCGAATCTCGTCATCCGCTCAGAACAGGAAGACCGGAACCCCCGTCGCTCGGAAGAGCGGCGGGGGTTCCGTCGTTGCGGGGCGTCGCAGTGCCGAAGGCGTGGGGGCCCAGCGGGCGCAGGCTTCGGGTACCCGCGCCCACCGGGCGCGGAGGCGACCCTGCCCCCACCGGCACGCACCGGGTGGGTGGCCCGGCGCAGTTCCGAGGATGTATCCGGAGCCGACCCCCGTTCGGGTGGGGACCGGATCCAGGGTTGCGGGAACCCGCAAGAACCCCGCACGACCCGCCGCGCGAGCCTTGTGCTACTCGATGCCGTTCGGTAACGACGCCGACATCGTGCGAGCACCGGGCAACCCCACCCACCGCCGGGCACCGGACTCGACGACCGTGACGAGCACCGCGTCGCACCCGCGGCAGCGCGCCACCGCCCCCATCGCGGTGCGGTGGACGGTGGTCTGCCCGAGCACCCCGAGCGACCCGCACCCGGCGCAGCGCAGGGCGACCACGGTCGGCTCGGGCCCCAGACTGTCGGCCAGCATCCCCGCCAGCGCGTTGCCGTCCACGACGACCATCAGTTGCCCCCGAACCGTTCGGCGCGGAGATCGCTCGTGTCGTGCCCGAGCTCGGTGAGCCAGCGCAGCACCTGCTCGACGAACGGCGTCGACCCGCACACGTAGACCAGGGCACCCGCGTCCGGCGGGAACACCGCCGCAGCGAGCGCGTCCCGCGTCAGCCGTCCGGCCGGCACGGTCGAGCCTGGAGGCGCGGTGCGGCTGTACACGTGGGTCACCTCGAGCGGTGCCCGGCTCGTGAGCGCCTGGTCGAGTTCCGTGCGGAAGAACACGTCGTCCGGTGTGCGGACGGCTGCGAGGAGCCGGAAGGGCGCCGGGTCGTCCGCCTCGGCGTGGGCGGTCACCATCGCGACGAGCGGCACGATGCCGGAGCCGCCGGCGATGAGCTGCACGGGCCTGGTGGACTCGCCCGGCCGCCAGACGAACCAGCCGCCCAGGGGTCCGTGGACATCGAGCGCGTCGCCGACCTCGACGGCGTCGACGAGGAACGGGGAGACCTCGCCGCCGTCCACGCGGTCGACCGCGAGCACGACATCGGTCGTGGGGCCGGCCGACGCGATGGAGTACGAGCGCTGGGCCTGGTAGCCGTCCTCGGCGGTCAGCCGCAGGTCCAGGTGCTGCCCGGGGTCGTTGCCCGGCCAGGTGGGGACGTCGAGGACGATCCGGCGCGCGTTCGTCGTCTCGCGGACGACGGACGCGACGGTGGCGGCGTGCCAGGCCGGCCGTCTGCGTGCGGCGGGTCGCGTGGCGGGGGTGATCCGTGCCTCCAGGCCGGTGTCGGGGAGCGTCACCAGTACCGCTCTTCCTTCCACGGGTCGCCGTGCAGGTTGTAGCCCGCGTTCTCCCAGAAGCCGGGCTCGTCGTCGGACTGCATGACGATGCCGCGTACCCACTTGGCGCTCTTCCAGAAGTACAGGTGGGGGACCAGCAGGCGGGCCGGCCCGCCGTGCTCGGGCGTCAGGGGCGCACCGTCGGCCTCGAACGCGATCCAGGACTTGCCGTCGAGCAGCTCGTCGAGCGGCACGTTGGTCGTGTAGCCGCCGTGGCTGTGCACCATGCAGTAGTCGAGCTCGGTCTCGACGTCCTCGAACAGGCGGTCGAGCGGGACGCCCCGCCACGGCATGTCGAGCTTGGTCCAGTGCGTGACGCAGTGGATGTCGACGGTGACGTCCTCGACGCCGAGCGCGTGCACCTCGTCCCAGGTCCACTGGCGCAGGCCGGACTCGGTGCGGATCGAGAAGGCCCAGTCGGTCGGCTCGATGTCGGGCGTCGCGCCGGCGGACAGGACGGGCCAGTCACGGACCAGGGTCTGCCCGGGCGGGATGCGGGTGTCGTCGCGGTCGGCACGGCGACCGCCGAACCCGCGGGTGAACGTGGCCATGGTCCTCCTCGGGGACGTCGGTGCGTTCCCGATCATGCCGCGTGCCGGAGCGCGCCGTGTAACGGGTTGGTAAACGTTCCACCCGTGCACGGAACGGTCGTCCTCGGGGGCGGATCCGCACCGGTCCGCCGTTCCCGGCGCCCCTGGTCCCGCGTCGACCGCCGGGAGCGGGCTTGGGGGATCGGCCGGGGACCTCTATCGTTCACCGGAACGATTACAGGAGGGGTCACCCCGAATGCAGCCCATCGTCCCCGAACCCCGAGGAGCCCACGGTCCGAGCCGTCGGGCGCTCATCACCGGCGCCGCCGGTCTGGCCGGCCTCGGCCTGCTCACGCTCGCCGGGTGCAGCTCCGGCGCGTCCGCCGGCACCCCCACGATCCCCGAGACCGCAGCCACCGGTGTCGCACGCCGCGGCGGGCGCCTGCGCATCGCCCGGCCGGCGGCCTCGGCCGCCGAGACCCTCGACTCCGCCAGCTCGCTGTCGGCCTACGAGTACCTCGGTGCGCTGTACAACCGGCTCGTCAAGCTCGACCAGCAGGGCACACCGGTGCCGGACCTGGCCGAGGAGTGGTCCGCGAACGCCGACGGCACCGAGTGGACCTTCGCGCTCCGCCGTGGCGTGACCTTCCACGACGGCTCCCGCTTCACCGCCGACGACGCCATCGCGAGCATCCGGCACATCCTCGACGAGAAGACCGGCAGCCCGCAGGCCGGCGTGCTCGGCGAGGTCATGGACGCCGACTCGATGCGCGCCGTCGACCCGTACACGCTCCGCTTCTCGCTGACGAAGCCGAACGCCGAGTTCCCCTCGCTGCTCACCGCGTACCAGTGCTACATCGTGCCGGCAGACGCCGTCGCCGACATCGGTCGCACCGGGATCGGGACGGGGCCGTTCCGGCTGTCGTCCTTCACCCCGGCCGGCGCGGGCAGCGTCGAGGCGTTCCCGGACCACTTCGCCGGCCGCCCGGCACTCGACGGCATCGACTTCTACTCGATCCAGGACACCACGGCGCGGGTGAACGCCCTGCTCGCCGGGCAGATCGACCTCATCTCGCAGACGAACCTGGACTTCGCGACCGCCCGGGTGGTGTCGGCGTCCGGCCGGGCCACCGTCGCCCGGTCGAAGAACGCCCAGTGGTACACGATCCCGATGCTCGCCACGAGCGACGAGTTCAGCGACCCACGGGTGCGCCAGGCGATGAAGCTCGCCTACGACCCCCGGAAGATCGTCGACACGGCGCTGCAGGGGACCGGTTCGGCGGGCTGGGACAACCCCGTGCCGCCGCAGCTCGCCGCGTTCGTCGACGACCACCGCGAGTACGACCCGGACAAGGCCCGGGCGTTGCTCAAGCAGGCCGGGCGTGCGGACTTCCGCGCCGAGATCTACACGTCGAGCTACGAGTCGGTGTTCACCCCGATGGCCGTGGCCTACCGGGACGCCGTCGCCGACGCGGGCATCCGCCTGACCGTCCGCAACGCGAGCTCCGACTCGTACTACACGCAGATCTGGATGCAGAAGCCGCTCATGGTGAGCTACTGGTTCACGGGGCGGCCGATCGACCAGCTGCTCAACCAGATCTTCCGCTCGGGCTCGTCGTACAACGAGAGCGCGTGGTCGAACGAGACCTTCGACGGGCTGCTCGACGACGCCCGAGCCGAGATGGACGACGCCAAGCGGCTCACCCTGTACCAGGACGCCCAGCGGCTCGTCGTCGAGCAGGGAGCGGACATGACGCCGATGTTCGGCGACCGGCTCGTGGGGTTGTCCCGCGACGTCGTGAACTACTCGGAGTACGGCTTCGAGTTCGACTACCTGCGGATCGGACTGCGCCGATGACGACCACGAACACACCGTCGGACGTCCTCGTCCCCGTCCTCCGCCGCGTCGGGATCGCCCTGCTGACCGTGGTGCTCGCCTCGCTCTTCGTGTTCCTGGCGGTGCAGGCGCTCCCCGGTGACGTCGCCCAGCAGCTGCTCGGGCAGAACGCCACCCCCGACGCCGTCAAGCAACTCCGCGAGACGCTCGGCCTCGACCAGAACGTCTGGCTCCGCTACCTGCAGTGGCTCGGCGGCGCCGTGCACGGCGACTTCGGCACCTCGCTCGTCAGCGGCGAACCGGTCGCCCCGACCCTGTTCACGGCGTTCCGGAACAGCATGCTCATCGCCGTGCCCGCGATGCTCGTCGGCGTCACGGTGTCCCTGACGCTCGGTGTCGTCGCCGGTGTCCGCCGCGGCCGTCCGAGCGACAAGGTCATCTCGATCGTCAGCCTGGTCGTGATGAGCGTGCCGGAGTTCATGGTCGCCACCGTCCTGGTGCTGCTGTTCGCGATCGGCCTGCCGGTCTTCCCCGCCGTCGTGCTGCGGGGGAGCGACGCCACCGTCGCCGAGCTGCTGCCCACGATCTGGCTGCCGATCATCGTGCTGACCCTCGCGATGGCCGCCTACATCGTGCGGACGGCCCGCTCGTCGACCATCGACGTGATGGCGTCGGAGTTCGTCACGACGGCCGAGCTCAAGGGCCTGACCATGCGCCGAGTGGTCTGGAAGCACGCGGTGCCGAGCGCCCTGCTGCCGACGCTCAACGTCGTCGCGCTCAACGTCGCGTGGCTGCTCGGCGGTGTCGTGGTGGTCGAGAACGTCTTCAACTACCCGGGCATGGGCAAGCTCATGCTCGAGTCGGTGTTCAACCGCGACCTGCCCACGATCGAGGCGATCGCCCTGCTGAGCGCCCTGATCTACGTCGTGTGCAACCTGGCCGCCGACCTCGTCGCGCTCGCACTCGACCCGAAGCTGCGGACCCGCCAGCGGCGCCCGCGCACGCGCACCCGCAGCGCCCGCAGCACCAGGAAGGCCGCCGCATGACCGCCACCGCACCCCGCCGCCGCACCGGACGCGACGTCCTCGCCGGCGCGCTCGCACCCCTGCGCGGGTCGACGGCGCTGAGCATCGGGCTCGGCCTCATCGCCCTGCACGTCGTCCTCGCCCTGCTCGCACCGGTCATCGCCGGACACGACCCGGTCGCCACGAACGCCGGCGACGTGCTCGCCGGTCCGACGTGGACGCACTGGCTCGGCACCGACCAGTACGGGCGCGACGTGCTCTCCCGCACCCTGAACGGCGGCCGGTACGCGCTGTCGGTGACGTTCCTCGCCACCACGATCGCCGTCGCGGTCGGCACCGTGCTCGGCTGCGTCACGGCGTACGCCGACAACTGGTTCGACGAGGTCGTCATGCGCGTCGTCGACGCCCTGCTCAGCGTGCCGTCGATCCTGGCGCTCCTGGTCGTCGTCACGGTGTTCGACGCCGGCCTCTGGGTCATCGTCCTCGCCGTCACCGTCGTCTACGCCCCCGCGGTGACCCGGGTCGTCCGCGGCGCCGCCCGCACCGTGATCACCCAGGACTACGTCACCGCGGCCCGTGCCCGGGGCGAGCGATCGCTGTCGATCGTGTTCCGCGAGATCCTGCCGAACGTGCTCGACGTCGTGCTCGTCGAGTACGCGATGCGGGCCTCGTGGATCGTGCTGCTCGTCGCGTCGCTGTCCTTCCTGGGCTTCGGCGCGAACCCCCCGACCCCGGACTGGGGCCTGATGGTGCAGGAGAACCGCACCGCGCTCACCGTGGTGCCGCTCGGCACCCTCGCCCCGATCGTGGCACTCGCCACGCTGGTGATCGGACTGAACCTCGCGGCCGACGGCCTGAGCAAGTCGCTCGGTGTGGACCGCGCCAAGCAGGGAGTCAGCGCATGACCCGCACCGACACCGGTTCGACGTCCGCAGCGACAGCGACAGTGCCCGACGCGATCGTCCGCGTGGACGACCTGTCCATCTCGTACGCCGCCGGCAAACGACGCGTCCCCGTCGTCCGGGGAGTCTCGTTCGTGATCGAGGCCGGTCGCACCCTGGGCCTGGTCGGCGAGTCCGGCAGCGGCAAGTCCACCGTCGCGCGGACGCTGCTCGCGCACCTGCGGGCCGGGTCGGCGATCGACGCCGGGACGGTCCGGGTCGACGGCGCCGACGTCTTCGCCCTGTCGCCGTCCGGTCGCCGGGAACTCCGCGGCGGCACCGCCTCGGTCGTCGCCCAGAACGCCGGCCAGGCGCTCACCCCGTCGATGCGCGTCGGGGAGCAGATCCGCGAGGCCCTCCGCGCGCACGGCGAGCCCGACGGGCCCGAACGCGTCGCCGAGCTGGTCCGGCTGGTCCGGCTGCCGGACCCCGACGCGATCGTCCGCCGGTACCCGCACCAGCTGTCCGGTGGGCAGCAGCAGCGCATCGCCATCGCGATGGCCGTCGCCGCCCGGCCGCGCGTGCTCGTCCTCGACGAACCGACCACCGCCCTCGACGTCGTCACGCAGGCTGCGGTCCTCGACCTGGTCGCCGACCTCGGCGAGCAGCTCGGCATGGCCGTCCTGCTCGTCAGCCACGACCTCGGGGTCGTGTCCGCCATGGCGGACGAGATCGCCGTGATGCGCGACGGTGAGGTCGTCGAGCACGCCGCCACGGCGGCGCTCTTCGCCGCGCCGCAGCACGAGTACACGCGCGCCCTGCTGGCCGCAGTGCCGGACGGGCGACGGCCGGGAGGGACGGGCCACGTGCCCGACGACGCGACCGTCCCCGGGACGGTCGGCTCCACGGCGACCCGCACCGCGCCTCCCGAGCGTGCAGCCCGCCCCGTGGTGACCGCGGACGACCTGGTGATCCGCTACGGCCGCGGCCTGCCGGCCGCCGTCGACGGCGTCTCGTTCACGATCGCCGCGCACGAGACGCTCGCCGTCGTCGGCGAGTCCGGCAGCGGCAAGTCGACGCTGGCGACGGCGCTGGCCGGGCTGGTGCCCGCCGAGTCGGGGACCTTCACGTACGACGACGGCACGACCCACGGCGACCTGCGCGTGCCGATCGCCGGTCGTGCGGCCGACCTGCGGCGCGCCGTGCAGCTCGTGTTCCAGAACGCGGACACGTCGCTCAACCCGCGGCGCACCGTGGGCGCCGCGATCGCACGGCCACTCCGGTTGTTCAGCGGCTCGTCCTCTCGAGAGCGGGTCGGGACGCTCCTGACGCAGGTCGGGCTCGGGCCGGAGTTCGCCGACCGACTGCCCGCGCAGCTGTCCGGTGGGCAGCGGCAGCGCGTCGGGATCGCGCGCGCACTCGCGGCGGAGCCGTCGCTCGTGATCGCCGACGAGATCACCACCGCGCTCGACGTGCAGGTGCAGGCGGGGATCCTCGCGCTGCTGGCCGACCTGCAGCGCGAGCGGGGCCTCGCCTGCCTGTTCATCAGCCACGACCTCGCCGTGGTGCGGGGCGTGGCCGACCGGGTCGCGGTGATGACCGGCGGCCGGATCGTCGAGATCGGACCGACCGAACGCGTGTTCACCGGCCCGAACCACCCGTACACGTCGACGCTGCTCGCGGCGACGCTCGAACCCGGCAGCACGACCCTGCCCGACGTCGGTGACGGCGTGCCGCGCTGGCGGCACGCCGACGGCTGGACCGACCACGGCGACGGACACCGCACCCGCAACTGGGAGGACGCATGACCACCGACGACGGCACCCACCACGGCACCGCCGCCGCCAGCTTCACCGCCATCGGCGACCCGGGCTCGCTGCCCGCGGGCGTGACGGTCCGTGACGAGTGGATCCCGATGCCCGACGGCGTGCGGCTGCACGCCCGGATCTGGGCGCCGGCGCAGTCGCAGTCGGGGGCGCCGAGCGACCCGACCCCGGTGCTGCTCGAGTACCTGCCGTACCGGCTCGACGACTGGACCGCGCCGCGCGACTCGGAGCGGCACCCCTGGTACGCCCAGCACGGGTACGCCTCGGTCCGCGTGGACATCCGCGGGACCGGCTCGTCCGACGGGTTCTTCGACGACGAGTACAGCGAGCAGGAGCTGCTCGACGGCGAGGCCGTGATCGCCTGGCTCGCCCAGCAACCCTGGTCGACCGGCGCGGTCGGCATGTTCGGCATCTCGTGGGGCGGCTTCAACGCGCTGCAGCTGGCGGCCCGGGCCCCCGCAGCGCTCAAGGCCATCGTGACCGTCTGCTCGACCGACGACCGGTACGACAACGACGTGCACTACGTCGGCGGCGCCGTGCTCGGCATCGACATGGCGGCCTGGGGTGCGACGATGTTCGCCTTCAACTCCCGGCCGCCCCGGCCCGAGGTCGTCGGCTCCGGCTGGGTCGACCGGTGGCGGGAACGGCTCGAGGCGAACCGACCGATGACGCCGGTGTGGCTGGCGCACCAGGAGCGCGACGACTACTGGCGGCACGGCAGCGCGGCCGAGGACTACGACGGCATCCGCGCCGCGGTGCTCGCCGTCGGTGGCTGGGCGGACCCCTACCGGGACGCCGTGCTCCGGCTCGTCGACCACGTCAGCGCCCCGGTGAAGGGCATCGTCGGCCCGTGGTCGCACCAGTACCCGGACCGTGGGCTGGCGCCGGGTCCGTCGATCGGGTTCCTGCAGGAGACCCTGCGCTGGTGGGACCGCTGGCTGCTCGGGGTGGACACCGGTGTCGAGGACGACCCCGCACTGCGGGCCTGGATCAACGAGGGCGAGGCCCCAGCGCCGTACTACGCCGGTCGCCGCGGTCGCTGGATCGGTGCCGAGGCATGGCCCTCCGCCGCGACCCACGAACGTGTCCTGCCCCTCGCCGCACTCCGGGGCGGGGACCTCGGGCCCGTCGTCGTGCGGTCCCCGCAGCACACCGGGATGGACGCCGGCCGGTTCTTCCCGTTCGGCAACGCCACCGACCTGCCGCCGGACCAGCGCGCCGAGGACGGCCGGTCGGTCACCTTCGACCTGCCCGTCGGCAAGGCATTCGACCTGCTCGGCAACGTGCTCGTGCGGTTGTCCGTCACGAGCGACCAGCCCCGGGCCACCCTGACCGTCCGGCTCTGCGACGTCGCCCCGGACGGCTCGTCGACGCTCGTCACCCGCGGGGTGCTGAACGCCGCGAAACGCGACGGCATGGACCGCGACGACGTGCTCGTGCCCGGGACGCCGGCCGAGCTGCCCGTGCGCCTGGTCTCGACCGGCCACCGGTTCGCCGCCGGACACCGGCTGCGCATCGCCGTCTCGTCGTCCTACTGGCCGTGGGTGTGGCCGCACGGCGTCGAGGCCACGGTGACGATCGACCCGACCGCCTCGAGCGTGACCCTGCCCACCTGGACCCGGACGACCGACGACGGCGTGGCCTTCGCCGAGCCCGAACGGTCCGAGCCCCTGGTGATCGAGCGCGTCGCCCCCGCCGATCCGCTGCCGCAGCGCACGGTGACGCACGACGTCGAGACGGGGGAGTGGACGCTCGACGTCGACCCCGGGTACGGCGGCGGGCGGGTCTACCCGGACGGCCTGGTGTTCACTGAGGACGCCCGTGAGACCTACCGGATCCGCTCCGACGACCCGACCAGCGCACGGGCGAGTTCCCGCTGGGCGATCGGGCTGACGAAGCCCGCGTGGGCCGCGCGCCTCGAGACCACGTCCGAGGTCACCGCCGACGCCGACGCCTTCCACGTCGTCAACACCGTGCGCGCCTGGGCCCGCGACGGCGGACCCGACGAACCCGAGGTGCTCGTCACCGAGCGCACCTTCGTCGACGACGTGCCGAGGACCTCGGCGTGACCGCGGCAGCACGGGTCCGGCAGCGGCCGGAGGTCCGACGCGCGATGATCGTCGAGGCCGCCCGCGCGGTGATCGTCCGGAACGGCGTCGGTGCCACGGGACTCCGGGACATCGCGGCCGAGGCAGGGGTCTCGGTCGGCACCGTGACGTACCACTTCGGCAGTGTGGCGGAGATCCTCAACGAGGTCGTGGTGCTCGAGACGGAGCGCTTCTACGGCGCGATCGTCACGGCCGTCGACGCCGAACCCGACGTGCTGGTGGGACTCCGGATGCTCGTGGCGCCGCTGTTCGGCGACACCGAGCAGGTCCGGCAGCACTGGCGGATCTGGTCCGACTACTGGACCGCGGTGGTGCGTCGGCCCGAGGTCGCCGCCGAGTACGCCGAACGGATCCGCGTCTGGGAGGCTTGCCTGGTGCGGGTCATCCGGCGCGGGGTGGACGCCGGCGTGTTCGGGGGCGCACGCGACAGGACGGGGAGCACCGACCCGGTCGACGCCGACACCGTCGCCCTGCAGCTCGCCGCGTACAGCGACGGCGTCGCGACGCAGATCGCCCAGGGCGTGCCTGGCCTCACCAACACGGTCGCCCTGTCATGGATGTGGCGGTTCCTGTCGCACGAACTCAGTGTGCCCGCTGTGGACATCGCCGGAACCGGCCGTTCCCCCTTGTGATGAGGTAAGGCTTCCCTTACCGTGGGCACATGGCACGGACCCGGCGACAGCCCAGCGAACGCATCCTCATCGCGGGCGGTGCCGAAGACCTGGTCGAGATCCACCGCCAGCTCGCGGAACTCCCCGAAAACGCGTACGGACAGGTCTTCGTCGAGGTCGCCCTCGCCGAGCAGATCCGCCTGCTGCCGGCCCCGCCGCGCGTCACCGTGACGTGGCTGGTCCGGAGCGCCCGCAGCTCGGCCGTCGCCCCGCTGGTCTTCGCCGACCACGGTGAAGCGCTGGCACACGCCCTGACCGGGTGGGCCGCCGAGTGGTGCGTGACGGACTGCGAGCCCCGCACCTCGGTCTGGATCGGGTGCGCCGACAGCCCGTGGATCGAGCGCGCACGGTCCATGGTGCAGCTCGAACTCACCGACGCCGGCCAGCAGGTCCAGGTCGAGTACGGCGGGTAAGGGCAGCCTGCTCTTCCTTGCGGTGTGCAAAAGACGGGGGCATGGTTGTCCCATGACCACGCAGAGCACGAACACCACGAGCACCACGTCCCCGTTCTCGACCACGCCGGAGCTCGCTGCCGGGGTCGCCCAGTTCCTCGCCCCCGTCGTCATCGACCTCGAAGCACTCGTCGTCAACGGCAAGCAGGCGCACTGGCACGTCCGTGGCCGCAACTTCGTCGGCGTGCACGAGCTCCTCGACGAGATCGTCGAGCACGCGCAGGACTACGCGGACAAGGCTGCGGAGCGCATCGTCGCCCTCGGCCTGCCGGTCGACTCGCGCATCGCGACCGTCGCAGCGAACACCACCCTGCCGCCGCTGTCGCAGGGCTTCCAGAACTCCGACGTCACCGTCACCGAGGTGATCGCCCAGATCGACGCGGCGCTGCTGCAGGTCCGCCGTGCCGTCGACGGCCTCGACGAGGTCGACCTCAACAGCCAGGACGTCGCGATCGAGATCGAGCGCGCACTGACCAAGGACCGCTGGTTCCTGCAGGCGCACCTCGCCGCCTGAGTCGCGACCACACCTCTGACAGGAGGCCCGGTGCCAGCTG
>NZ_KB714620.1:234808-264281 GCF_000349565.1 Curtobacterium flaccumfaciens UCD-AKU | reverse complement strand
GGGCCTCCCGTCCGTCTGCGGTCGCGTCCCGCGCCCGCACCTCACGCCGACGGCGTGACCAGCCCGCTCTCGTAGGCCAGCACGACGGCGTGCACCCGGTCCCGCAGCTGCAGCTTCGCCAGGACCCGGCCGACGTGGGTCTTCACGGTCTGCTCGGCGATGAACAGCTCCGCCGCGATCTCGCCGTTCGACCGCCCCCGCGCCATCAGCAGGAACACGTCCCGCTCACGGTCGGTCAGCACGTCGAGCACCTCGGTCTTCGGTGCCGCTGGCTGCGGACCGGCGACGAACGCCTCCACCAGGTGCCGGGTCACCCGCGGAGCGAGCAGGGAGTCGCCGGCCGCCACGGTCCGGACGGCCTGCACGAGCTCCTCGGCGCTGGCGTCCTTGAGCAGGAACCCGCTCGCCCCGGCACGGAGCGCGTCGAACACGTAGTCGTCGATGTCGAACGTCGTGAGCATCACCACGCGGACCGGCGACGCCGTGGGCGCCGCGGTGATCCGGCGGGTCGCCTCGATCCCGTCGAGCTCCGGCATCCGCACGTCCATCAGGATCACGTCGGGCCGCAGCACGGTCACCATCGCGACCGCTTCGGCGCCGTTCGCTGCCTCGCCGACGACGTCGACGTCGTCCTGGGCCTGGAGGATCGCCCGCAGTCCGACACGGAACATCTGCTGGTCGTCCACCACCATCACCCGCGTCATCGCGATCCTCCTTCGGCCGTCGGCTGCGACGTGGTCGCGGTGGGCTGGGTGGGCAGGCTGACCGCGACGCGGAAGCCGCCGTCCGGGTCCGGTCCGTGGTCGATGGTGCCGCCCAGCGCGGCGACCCGCTCACGCATGCCCGCCAGACCGAAGCCGCCGTCGTCCGGCGGCGCACCGGCCACGCTGCCGGCCGGGGGTGCGGTGTTGGCGACCTCGACCGTGAGGGCCGACCCGTGCCTGTCGACCGTCACGACGGTGGCCGCACCGGGCGCGTGCCGGGCCACGTTGCCGAGCGCCTCCTGCACGACCCGGTACACGGTGAGCTGCGCGAGCCGCCCGACGTGGTCGATGTCGTCGTCGTCGGCGAGGCTGAGGTCGTCGCCGAGCAGGAGCTCGACGGGGATGCCGGCCGCGCGGGTGGCCTGCACCAGTGCCGGCAGGTCGGCGAGCCGCGGCTGCGGCGCACGCTCGGCGTCGGCGTCGCCGCGCAGGGTGCCGAGCAGCTGCCGCATCTCCCGCAGGGCCGTGCGCGACGTCTCGGCGATCGCCGCGAACTCCGCTCGGGCCGCGGGCGGCAGGTCGGCCACGCGGTACGGGGCGGACTCGGCCTGCATGTGCACGACGGACATGCTGTGTGCGACGACGTCGTGCAGTTCACGGGCGATCCGGGAGCGTTCCTCGACCGTCCGGCGCCGCGCCTGCTCGAGCTCGGTGTCGCGGCGGGCCGCTGCGAGTTCCTCGCGCACGGACCGGCGCTGCCCGATGACGACCGCCGCGGCGGCCAGGACGAGGGTGTCGCCGGCGCTCACCACGAAGCTCGTCGCCCAGACGTCGACCTGACCCCACCGGCCGGGCGTCACACCGATGAGCACCAGGGGGAGCAGCGTCGCCGCGACCCAGACCACGGCGGTCAGCCGCCAGGTGGTGCGGACGCCCAGCACCACGAGCAACAGGCTGAGTCCGATGATGCTCGTCACCGAGATCGGCCAGGGTCCGACGGACCCGTCCGCCGTCAGGACCCCGAGGCCGGCGAGGGCGGCGAGGTGCACGACCGACGCGGTCCGGGGGAAGAGGGGCGCGAGGCCGATGCTCGCCGACAGCACGGCGGTGACGAGCAGGGCGAGCGGCACCGGGACGCCGTCGTGCACGGCGGTGACCGGGGCCGCGACGGCGAACAGGGAGACCGCGACGAGCACGAACCCGATCCGGAGCGCCAGGGTGCCCCGGGTCGGTCGGTCGGGCCGGGGTGGATCGGGGACGACGGTCACGGGCGGGCGATCTCTCCGGTTCGGGCGAGGCGAGGTGCGGGGGAGGGGGACGACGACTGCACGGCCTTCGTGACGGCCTTCGTCGAAGCCATCGTGGCAGGCTTCGTCGCCGTCAGGGTGCTCGGGGTGCTCGGGGCTGCTGCTCGGGCTTCGGCACGTGCGTCGCGCCTGCGGCTGATGCTCCCGAGCAACCGGTCGACGACGACCCCGAGCCCGGCGGCGACCACCATCGACACCAGGGCCGCGACGATCGGTTCGTGCAGCACGCTCGATGCGGCCAGCGCGATCCCGATCGACACCGCCGACCACGCGAGCCCCGCGATCGCGCTGATCGCGAGGAACCGGCGGTAGGGCAGGCCGGTGGCACCGGCCGTCATGTTGACCGCGACTCGGCCGACCGGGATGAAACGACCGGTCAGGATGAGGCTGGCGGACCGGCGCTGCATCTGCCGTTCCGCGAAGGCGAACGCCGCCGCGATCCGTGGTCGCTTCGACCGGGCCAACCGGGCGAACCCGATCCGGCGGCCGATCCAGTACGCGATCGAGTCCCCCGCGATCGCACCGAGGGCGGCGGCGACGAGCACCACCGCGAGCACGGGCTGCCCCGACGTCGCAGCGATCGCGGCGACCGCGACCAGGGCGGACTCGCTCGGCACCGGCGGGAAGAAGCCGTCGAGCAGGCACAGGGCGAACAAGATGACGTAGACGAGCGGACTCGCGGCCAACTCGACGACGAGCGGGGTGATCTGGTCGAACACGGGGTGTTCCCTCCCGCCGACGGCGTTCGTCGACGAGGACGACGCTACGGAACCGCGGCGCCGCTGCCATCCCGCTGCGGTCTCGACCACCCCCTACCGCGGTATGACTCCACCGTGGTCGAACAGCACGTCGGGCGCGTCCACCCGACGGTCGACGACGGTGGTCGGTGCCTCCAGGTGCACCGCGCCGGAGGGCAAGATGCCGGCGCCGCCGAACCGCTCCATCACCCGCCACTGGGCGACGACGTCCTCGCCGGCGTGCTCGGGCGGCAGGGCGTCCCAGAACCGGAAGCCGCCGACCTCCTCGAGTGCACGGCGGTCGTACAGGGCGCACGCGCCGACCCAGGCGACCCGGTAGGGCACCCACTCGCCGGGGTGCAGGTCGAGGTCGGCGGCGACGTGCGTCGGGTTCGCGGCGTTGTGGAGCGACCACCGGTCGAACCCCGGGGTCCCTCGGCGCACCACCTCGGGCACCACGGGGCCGTCCCACCGCTCGAACACGGCGGTCTCGTGCGGGCGACGGTCCTGCAGGTACGACAGCCCCTGCACGGCGCTGCCGACGAACCCGCAACCCAGGGTCCGCAGCGCGTCGAGCATCCGCGCGACCGAGCCCGGTTCGAGCCAGACGTCGTCGTCGAGGGACAGCACCGCGGCTGCCTCGGCGTGGTCGAGCAGGAACTGCCGGTGCTCGGCCAGGCCACGCCGTTCCGGGTGGGTGAGGAGCGTGACGGGCCGGCCCTGGGCCTCCAGGACGCGGAGCATCGCGGCGACCGCCGGCGCGCTGGCGGCGTCCCCGTCCGCGGACTGGTCGCTCAGCACGACGCGCATGTCCACGTCGATCTGGGCGGCGAGGCCGGCGAGCGTCGTGGCGAGTTCGGCCGGCCGGCCGACGGTCGGGATGAGCACGTCGACGTCGACCGTGCTCGTGTCCGCTGGATCGGGGGCCTTCGCCCAGGACCCGGACCAGCGGGCGGTCACGGTGCGGGGTCCGGTTCGGGCCGCGCGGCGGCTTCGCGGATCCGGCGCACCACGGCGCTGGTGGAGTGCTCGGGAACGTAGTCGACCATGACGACCTCGCCGCCGTAGCCGCGGACGACCTCGGTCTCGGACAGCATCTCGGGGGAGTAGTCGCCACCCTTGACGTAGACCTCGGGGCGCAGCCGTTCGATGAGCGGGATCGGGGTGTCCGTCGCGAACACCGTGACCAGGTCGACGCAGGCGAGTGCGGCGAGCACGCCGGCGCGGTCCTCGGCCGGGTTGATCGGCCGCTCCGGGCCCTTCAAGCGGCGCACCGAGTCGTCGTCGTTCAGCGCGACGACGAGCAGGTCGCCCAGATCCCGGGCCTGCCGCAGGTAGGTGGTGTGGCCGCGGTGCACGACGTCGAAGCAACCGTTCGTGAAGACCACCCGACGCCCGGCCTGCCGTGCAGCCTCGACCGCGGTGGCGAGTTCGTCGTGGTCCACCACGGTCGCCGCCGGTGCGGTCACCGAGTCCAGCAGGGCGGCGGCGGTGCAGACCGATGTGCCGGCCTCGCGGACGACGACGTCGGCGGCGGCCTGCGCGACCGCCACGGCGTCGCGCAGGGGCGCCTGCACGGCGAGGGCGACCGTCGCGGCGGCGCAGAAGGTGTCTCCGGCGCCGGAGGCCTGCTGCTCCGAGGCGGGCGTCGCACGCGTGCGGAAGCCCTGGTCGGAGCCGGGCTCGAGCAGCACGGTACCGTCACGGTCGAGCGTCACCACGGCGGCGCGCGCACCGCTGCGGGCGAGCACGTCGGCGCGCGCGGCGACGACGGTGCCGACCCGGTCGGCACCGGTGCCGAGGTCCGTGCCGAGCAGCGCGGCCGTCTCGCCGGCGTTCGGTGTGACGAGGTCCGGGTGCAGTGCGGCCCACCGTGTCAGGTCGTGCGCGTCCACCACGACGGCACCGGGGCGGTCGCGGTCGAGCATCGGCACGACGTCCTCGGCGCGGACGCCCAGACCGTAGTCGCAGACCACGGCGGCGTCGGCGCACCGGACGGCTCGGGCGACCGAGCGGGCGAGGCGTTCGCCGTGTTCGGCGGTCGGGGTCGCAGCCAGTTCGTCGACCCGGACCACGACGCGGTCACCGCCGACGACGCGCGACTTCGTCGTGGTGCGGGCGCCGGGGATCTCGACCAGGAACGACGTGTCGACGCCTGCTGCCTCGAGCCGCTGGCGCAGGACGTCGCCGGCCTCGTCGTCGCCGATGAGCCCGACCATGCGGACCCGGGCGCCGAGGGCGCGGGCGTTCACGGCGGTGTTCGCAGCACCACCGGGCACCGCGATGGTCTCGGTCACGCGGACGACGGGGGCCGGGGCCTCGCGCGAGACCCGCTCGGCCTCGCCGACGGTCCAGCGGTCCAGGATGCAGTCGCCGATGACGACGACCAGGGGTTCGCGGTCGTCGACGGTGGCGACGAGGTCGCGCACCAGGCGGACGTCGGCGGTCATCGGGTGCCTCCCACGGTGTCGGCGCTGCCGGCGGTGGCGCCGGCAGCGGCTGCGGGGCCGGTGGCACCTGCGGCGGCGCCGGTGTCGGCGGTGGTGCTGCTGGTGGCTGCGGTGTTGCCGGCTGCTGCGGTGTTGCCGGCTGCTGCGGTGTTGCCGGCTGCTGCGGTCGCCGGCTCGACGGTGCGCCGCGGCGGGGCTGCCTCCAGGTGCACGACCGTCGTGGTCGTCATCTCGTCGAGCAGGTGCGGGCCGTAGCCGAACCCGGCACCCGAGGCACCGCGGGGCTGGGCGCTGCCGCCCGGAGCACCACCGAACACCGCGTTCACCTTCACGGTGCCGACGGGCAGCTCGGCCGCGGCACGGAGCGCGTGCGCGGTGTCGTTCGTCAGGACGGTGGCGGCGAGCCCGTAGCGGTCGGTCGCGGCGAGCCGGAGCCCCTCCGCGAAGTCCGACACGATGCGCACCGGGGCGATCGGGCCGAAGGTCTCCTCGGTCAGCACGAGCATGTCGTCCGTGCAGCCGGTCAGGACGGTCGCCGGGTAGAACGAGCCGAGCCCGCCGGGCGTGACACCGCCCGTTCGTGCGGAGGCACCGCGGGCGATCGCGTCGTCCACGTGGGTCTGGACGAGCTCGCGCAGCCGGTCGTCCACGAGCGGCCCGAACTCGGTGGCGGGTGCTGCGGTGCGGCGCTCCGCCTCGGCGACGAGCGCTGCGACGAAGGGCTCGGCGACGTCCTGGTGCACGTACACCCGCTCGACGCTGGTGCAGATCTGGCCGGTGTTCGCGAAGGCGCCGAGGGCGACCTGTGCGGCGGCCCACTCCGGGTCGACGTCGGCGTCGACGATCACCGGGTCGTTGCCGCCGTTCTCACGGATGACGTGGGCGCGGGTGGTCGCGGCCACCTCGCTCAGGCGGTCACCGGTCGCGGTCGAGCCGACGTGCGCGTAGACGTCGATGCCCTGCTGCGCCAGGAGCAGCTCGCCGGTGGTCGCGTCGCCGTCGACACCGATGAGCACGCCGTCCGGCAGGACCTCGGCGAGCAGGGCGTTCAGGCGGGCGTAGGTCGCCGGGCACCGCTCGCTGCCCTTGTGCACGACGGTGTTGCCGGTCACGATCGCCGCACCGAGCATCCCGCACGCCACGGCGACCGGGTCGTTCCACGGCGTCAGCGCGAGCACCACGCCGCGCGGGTGCGGCACCGACCAGTCGGCGGCGCCGAACTGCCCGCGCAGCGCTTCGCCGCGGTGCACCGGCCCGAGCTCGGCGTACTGCACGAGCGTCCCGATGCCGGCCTCGACCCCGCCGATCGCGTCGCCGGGCACCTTGCCGGTCTCGCGGGTGTTCAGGTCCGCCAGCTCCTGCGCGTGGGCACGGAGGTGCTCGGCCGCAGCGTGCAGCAGGGCGCCACGCTCGGCCGGTGCCGTCCGGGCCCACGCGCCGGCAGCGGCTCGGGCGCGAGCGACGGCGTTGCGGACGTCGTCCTCGGTCGAGCGGCGCACGGTGGACGCGATCGACCCGTTGACGGGGTCGGTCACCACGAGGTCGTAAGCGGCGGGGGGTGCGATCGTCATGGGGTCCTTCCGGAGCGGGCGGGGCCTCACACGGTGCTCGGGCTCCGCTGTGTGCGGTCACGGCATCGCGCTTCTCGTCCATCCGGGGTCGCTGCTGGACGTCCGACCGGGTCCGACCGGTAGACGTGGAGCCGTGCAACAGATCGGTGTGGGCGGAGAACGGTTCGACGGTGTCGGCGAGATCGCGGTGCTCCGCGGCGGGGGACTGGGCGACCTGATGTTCGCCCTGCCGGCGGTCGAGGCCCTCGCCGCCGCCTACCCCGGGGCCCGGATCACGCTGCTCGGGGCACCGTCGGCGCGCCCGGTGCTCGAGGGACGCACCGACGCGGTCCACGCCTTCGAGGAGCTCCCCGTCGTGCCCGGTGTCCGGGACTCGGGCCGCGGAGCGCCGACCGAGCAGGACTTCTTCGACCGAATGCACGGGCGCTTCGACCTCGCGGTGCAGCTGCACGGCGGCGGTCGGAACTCGAACCCGTTCCTGCTGCGGCTCGGTGCCCGTCACACCGTGGGCACCGCCACCGAGGACGCACGGGTGCTGGAGCGCTGGGTCCGCTACGTGTACTACCAGCACGAGGTCGTCCGGGCGCTCGAGGTGGCCTCGCTCGCGGGCGCCGAGCCGGTCACCCTCGACCCGCGCTTGCACGTCTCCGATGCCGCACGTGCCGAGGTCAGGCAGCGCCTCGGTGTCGGGAGCGGGGCACGACTCGTCGCGATCCACCCGGGCGCCACCGACCTGCGTCGCCGCTGGAGCCCCTCGCGGTTCGCCGAGGTCGCCCGTGCCCGGTTGTCGACCGGCGACCACGTCGTGCTCGTCGGTGACGAGACCGATGTGCCGGCGTCGTCCGCCATCGTCGCGTCGCTGCCGCCCGAGCTGCGGGAGCGTCTGCACGACCGCACCGGGTCACTGCCGCTGCGGGAGCTCCCCGACGTCCTGGCCGCCGCCGACGTCATGGTCGGCGACGACTCCGGTCCGCGCCACCTCGCCGTGGCCGTCGGCACGCCGACCGTCGGGGTGTTCTGGTTCGGCAACGTCATCAACGCCGGACCCTTCGACCGCGGTCGGCACCGGGTGCACCTGTCCTTCGTGACGCGGTGCCCGGTGTGCGGCATCGACGTCACGCAGGTCGGCTGGACCGCCGAGCGCTGCGAGCACGACCCGTCCTACGTCGACCAGGTCGAGCCCGAGGCCGTCCTCGCCGACGTCGAGGACCTGCTCCGCACGACCTGACGAGCCTCGCACCGTGCGAGCTTCGGTCCCGTGCGCACGCCGTCGCCCCGTGCGCGGTTGCCCGCTGCGTGCGGCGCTGCAAGCGCGCACCCACCCGTCAACGCTGCACCAGGCGACGCACCGCGCACCGTGCACGGAACGCGACCGGACGCCGGACGGGAGGCCCGCTGCCAGCCCGCAACGCGCCTCCCAGCCGCCCCGTGCGCACGCCGTCGCCCCGTGCGCGGTTCACCGCTGCGTGCGGCGCTGCAAGCGCGCACCCAGCCGTCAACGCTGCACCAGGCGACGCACCGCGCACCGTGCACGGAACGCGACCGGACGCCGGACGGGAGGCCCGCTGCCAGCCCGCAACGCGCCTCCCAGCCGCCCCGTGCGCACGCCGTCGCCCCGTGCGCGGTTCACCGCTGCGTGCGGCGCTGCAAGCGCGCACCCAGCCGTCAACGCTGCACCAGGCGACGCACCGCGCACCGTGCACGGGACGCGACCGGACGTCGGACGGGAGGCCGGCTGCCAGCCCGCAACGCGCCTCCCGGCCGCACCGGCCGCACCGTGCGCGCGCCGTCACCCCGTGCGCGGTTGCCCGCTGCGTGCGGCGCTGCAAGCGCGCACCCAGCCGTCAACGCTGCACCAGGCGACGCACCGCGCACAGGACCCGGAACACAGAACCCGGCACCCGCGACCGTCGGCGAGCGGCTACGGCCAGCTCGGCTCCGTCGCCGGCATGATCGACAGCTCGCGGATCTCGCAGCCGGCCGGCTGCGACAGCGCGAAGACGATCGAGTTCGCGACGTACTCCGGCTCGATGAGCTGCGCGTCCGGCCCGGGCTTGTACTGCTCGGTGCGGTCGGCGAAGAAGTTCGTGCGCATCCCGGCGGGGATGATGTTGGTGACGCCGATGCGACCGGCGGTCTCGGCGGCCAGCGCCTGCGAGAACCCGCGGACGCCGAACTTCGACGCCGAGTACGCGGTGCCGTCGCCGACGCCGCGCAGGGCGAGCGACGACGAGATGGTGACGACGCGGCCGTGCGTGGCCTCGAGGGCGGGCAGGGCGGCGCGCACGGTCGAGGCGGTGCCGATCAGGTTGACGCCGACGATCTGCTCCCACTTGCCGGAGGAGATCGCGTCGATCGGGGCGGGGGTGTCGATGCCCGCGGCGGTGACGACGGCGTCGAGGCCACCGTGGCGCTCGGCGGCGTCACGGACCGCCTGCTCGACGGCCTCGGTGTCCGAGACGTCCACGGCGACGGCGTCGACGCCCTCGGGCACCGCGTCGATCCGCAGGTCGAGGACGATCGGGGTGCCGCCGGCCTCGGTGACGGCGGCCACGACGGCGGCGCCGAGTCCGGAGGCGCCGCCGGTGACGAGGACGCGGCCGATGGGGGTGGTGGGGACGGGCATGGATGTCCTTTGCGTAGTGGAGCGGGAAGTGGTCGAGCAGGTGCGGGACGGCGAGCGGACGCTCAGCCGACGCGTTCGATCGCGGCGGCGAGTCGGGTGGTCGACCGGCCCGGGTGGAACGGCACGGTGACGACGCGGCCACCCCACTCGGCGAGGGTCGCCGTCTCGGGCAGTTCGCTCGCGGTGTAGTCGCCGCCCTTCGCCCAGACGTCCGGGCGGAAGCGGCGCAGTGCCTCGTCGGGGGTCGACTCGTCGAACACGACGACGGCGTCGACGCAGTCGAGCGCCAGGAGCAGCTCGACCCGGTCGTCCTGGGTCATGATCGGCCGGTCGGGGCCCTTCAGACCGCGGACCGACGAGTCCGAGTTGAGACACACGACCAGGCAGTCGCCGAGTGCACGGGCGGCCGACAGGGTGCGGGCGTGCCCGGCGTGGAGCAGGTCGAAGCAGCCTCCGGTCGCGACGACGGTGCCACCGGCGCTCCGGACGTCGTGCACCAGGCGCATCGCGTCCCGGTCGGCCCCGGGCACGGCGAGCGGCGCGGGGCCGTCATCGGCGAAGAGCGCGGTGACGCCACCGGCTGCCAGGTACTCGGACGCGGCGACCACACCGGCGGAGACCGCGTCGGGGACGTCCGCCCCCGAAGCCAGTGCGACGGCGACGCCAGCGGCGAGCCGGTCGCCGGCTCCGCAGGGGTCCCCTGCACTGACGGACGGCGCCGGCACGAAGCGGCTGTCGCCCTGGGCGTCGGCGAGGAGCGCACCGCGGTCACCCATCGTCACGGCGACGGCACCGGCCTGCCACTGTTCGACGAGCCGGGCGGCGGCGACGGTCGCGAAGGGCACACCGTGTCCCTCGACGTCGGTGAAGCGTCGCGCCTCGGCCGCGTTGGGGGTGGCGACGGTGGTGCCGGGGACGGGGACTGCGCCCTTGGGGTGCGGGTCCCACACCACCGGCAGGTGCTCGGCCGCACGGATGATGGCGTCGCGGAGTGCCGGCGCGGCGGCGACCCCGCGGCCGTAGTCGGCGACGACGATCGCGTCGACACCGTCGAGGGCGGCGGTCATCGCTTCGGTGGCCCCGGGGACGGGCGGGGTCGCGCAGCCCTCGTCGATGCGCACGAGGGCGTGGTCGACGACGCGCACACGGGTCTTCACGGGGGTGGGGACGCCGGACGGCCCGGCGACGATCGTGACGTCGGGCAGCAGGTCGCGGATCTCCTGGGCACGACCGTCGTCGCTCAGGACGGTGACCAGGGTGACGTCGTGGCCGTCGCGGGCGAGCATCGTCGCGACGAGTCCTGCGCCACCGGCGCGGCGGTCGTCGGTCGCGACGTCCACGACCGGGACGGGCGCGTCCGGGCTCAGGCGTTCGCTCGTGCCGGACACATCGACGTCGAGCAGGGTGTCCCCGACGACGGCGATGCGGAACCGCGGGGCGGCGGCACGGCCAGCGGCGCCGCCGGCACCCCGACCGCCGACGGCTGGAGCGGCCCCGCTCATCGACGACCCCCGCGACGCAGCGCCGGCTCCATCGCCTTGCACAGCGCGTGCACCAGGACGAGCTGCGCCTCCTGCACGTTGGCGGACGGCCCCTCGATGCAGATCGCGTCGTCGACCAGGTCGGCGAGCGGGTTCGGCCCGGATCCGGTCAGTGCGAGTGACCGCGCGCCGACGGCCCGTGCGGCCTCGGCGGCGCGGAGCAGGTTCGGGCTCTTGCCGCTCGTCGACAGCAGGACGAGGACGTCACCGGCCCGGGCGTGCGCCGACACCTGGCGTGCGAAGACCTGGTCGTAGCCGTAGTCGTTCCCGATCGCCGTCACGGCCGAGGTCTCGGCGTGCAGCGAGATGGCCGAGTACGCGGGCCGGTCGCCCTCGAACCGGCCGGTGAGCTCGGACGTCAGGTGCTGGGCCTCGGCAGCCGAGCCGCCGTTGCCCGCGGCGAGCAACCGTCGACCGGCAACGAGCCGCCCGGCGATGTCGTCCGCCCAGGCGGCGATGTGGTCCTTGTGGTCGACGAGGGAGGCGATCACGGGGACCGACGCCGCGACGTGGTCGACGACGACGCGTGCGCTGTCGGTGACCGCGCGGTCCTCGACCCCGGTCTGCTGGTCGATGGTCATCGTGCGGTCCTCTCCGTCGGCTGCGCGGCACGGGTGACCCGGCCGGCGTGGGTGGTACGCGAGCGGGCGGCGGTGGGCACGGCGGTGCTGGCGGACGACGTCGCGCCGGCGAGCAGCCGCTCGTAGACGCGCTCGCTGTCGGCCGCGACCTTCTGCCACGTGTAGCGGGACTCGGCCCGCTGCCGTCCGGCGCGGCCGTACGCCTCACGGCGCTCGGGGTCGTCGAGCAGGGCACAGACGGCCTCGGCGACCGCGCGCTCGTCGCGCGGCGGCACGTGCAGACCGGTGGCGTCCTCGACGACGGTGTCGATGAGCCCACCGACGCTCGACGCGACCACGGGGCGGCCGCAGGCCATCGCCTCGAGCGGCACGATGCCGAACGGCTCGTACCAGGGGGCGCAGACGACGACGTCGGCGCTCCGGTAGACGGGCGGCATGTCCTGCTGCCCGAGCTGCCCGCGGAACGTGACGTGGTCGCGCACGCCGAGTGACCGGGCGAGCGCGTCGAGGCGCTGGTACTCGGGGTCGTCCACCAGGTCGGCACCGGCGACACCGGCCCCGCCGACGACGACCAGTTCGACGTCACGGCCCTGTTCGACCAGCGCTGCGAGTGCGGCGATCGTCGTCCCGACGCCCTTCCGCTGCACGAGTCGTGACGCGGTGAGCACCCGGAGCGGACGGTCGCGCTCCTCGACGGGGCCGTCCGGACGGAAGAGCGACACGTCGACCCCGCACGGCACGACGGAGATGCGGTGCAGCGGGACTCCGAGGGTCTTGAGTTCGAACGCCTCGTCCGAGCAGGTGGCGACGACCTGGTCGACGCTGCGCCCGACGGCGGGTTCGACCCATTCGCGCTCGGTCGGGCTGGTGTCCGCGGCGCCCTGGTGTCGGCGCTTCACGACGCCCAGGGCGTGGAAGGTCTGCACCACCGGGATCCGCACGCCGCCGGTCCGCGCCTGCACCTGGGTCACCGCGTCGAGCGCGGCGTGGCCCGACATCCAGAAGTGCGCGTGCACCACGTCGGGACGGTCGAGGAACCACTCGGC
The DNA here is from genome assembly GCF_000349565.1 of Curtobacterium flaccumfaciens UCD-AKU. Lineage (GTDB taxonomy): Bacteria > Actinomycetota > Actinomycetes > Actinomycetales > Microbacteriaceae > Curtobacterium > Curtobacterium poinsettiae. Next base: position 251,718 of record NZ_KB714620.1, on the reverse strand, counting down.
GGCGAGCACCGACGCGAACGTCCCCATGAACGGGAACAGCTCGTCCTTCGGGACGGCTCGGGCGGGCCCGGCGTCGACGTGCACGACGTCCACGCCGGGACGCAGGGGCACGCGGACCGGCTGCGACGCGTCGTCGCGCCGCGTGTAGACGGTCACGTGATGGCCGCGGTCGGCCAACGCAGCGGACAGTTCGGCGACGTGGACGTTCTGTCCACCGGCGTCGACCCCGCCGAGCACGGCGAGTGGACTCGCGTGCTCGGACACCATGGCGATCTTCATCCGAGGCTCCCTTCGAGCGCGGCTGCCGCCGCACGGTCCCGTCGCGCACCGCGCGCGACGGCGTCGTCGAGCAGGTCGTCCCAGTCGGCCAGGAACCGACCGAGCGCGTGCCGTGCGAGCACGGCCTCCCGCGCCACGATTCCCCGTCGACGCGCTTCGTCCGGGTCCTCCAGCAGGAGCCTGGAGGCCCGCACCAGCTCCTCGACGTCGGTCGCGATCGCCCCGGCCTCACCAGGGACCGTGCGGGCTGCGTCCGTCGTCGCCAGCACCAGGACCGGCATGGCCATGTGCATCGACTCGATGAGCGACAGGCCGAGCGAGGTCCAGCGGTTCGGGTGCACGTAGGCCCGCCGTTCGGCCAGGGCCGCGTGCATGGGGTCGGCCTGGACGTCGCCCCGCGCGACCACACGGTCACCGAAGCCGAGCTCCGGCAGCCGTTCGGTGCCGATGCCCCAGACGTCGACCGGGGCGACCTCGGCGAAGCGGGGGAGCAGGTCGGTGCCGACGACACGGTTGCGCCGGACGGGTTCGTTGATGACGACGCCGAGCCGTTCGAGCGATCCGGTGTACAGCGGGCCGGGGTCGACGACGCCGTGCTCGACGACGGTGGTCCGGGTGGTGCCGCAGTCCCACATCAGGGCGTTCCAGTGCGTCACGTGCGCGATCGTCAGGTCGTCGCGGTCGCGCATCGGGTGCAGGCTGTCCGGCACGTCGACCCGGGGCGCGTTGTGCTCCACGAAGACGATCGGGACGTCGCGGCCACCGAGCAGGCGGCGGGCTTCCTCGAGCTCCTCGGTGCGCTGCAGGACGACCACGTCGACCTCTGCCTCGGCGACCTCGGCCGGGTCGATCTCGATCGCGGAGTCCGGCCAGGCGCGCCCGCCGCGGCCGAGTCCCCAGGCGTCGCGCGCCGGGGTGGTCGGGATGAGGTACTCGTGCTGGCCGCGGACGAAGGCGTCCATCCAGCCGCCGTGCACGTGCCACACGAGGATCCGCATGCGGGGCCTTCCGGTCGGGTCGAACAGGTCACTCCGGGCCGCTGCCGGAGCAGCAGCAGAAGGAGCAGGAGAAGCAGTGGCGCACGCTACGCAGCGCCTTCTGGGCCGCACCGCAGACTTCTCCGATCAGTCCGCGAAACGCGGTCGAGCAGCCGTTCGTGGGCCGCCAGGACGTCCTCGATGCGCACTCCGGACAGGCAGGGGTGGCCGGGGACGGGGCACTCCCGGGCACGGCTCAGTCGGCACGGTGCGGCCTGGTCGCCGAGCAGTTCGACGAGCGGTGCGTACGGCGCCCACTTGACGGCGGGGACGACGGGCGAGAACAGGCTGACGATGGGCGCCCCGACGGCGGCGGCGAGGTGTGCCGGGCCGGTGTTCCCGACCACGACGACCTCGGCTCCTGCCAGCACGGCGGCGAGTTCGGCCGGCGTGGTGCGTCCGCCGAGGTCGATGCCGGTGTCGCCCGCCACGGCTGCGGTGAGCGTGCCTTCGCCGGGGGAGCCGGTGACGACGACGGGGACGCCGCGCTCGGCGTAGGCGGCGACGAGCGCACGGTGGTGCGACTCCGGCCACGACCGTGCCGGGACGCTGGCTCCGGGGTGGACGACCACGTAGCGGTCGAGGCCGGCCACGGGCGGGGGCAGGACGGCGTCGTGGCGCACCGCGAGCCTCCCGTCGTCGTCCGGCGGCAGCCGGAACCCGGCCGCCTGGGCGATCCGCAGCGCGCGCTCGGGTTCGGGGAGGTCCTCGGGCAGGTCCTCGCCGGGGCGCAGCCGCACGTCGAGCAGGGAACCGGGGTGGTCGACCGAGGCCCCGGAGACCCGGGGGACCCCGGCCAGGCGCAGGAGCAGCGCGAGGGGCAGGGGCGACTGGTGGAAGGACGTCAGGACGACGGCCTCGTCGGGCTGTTCCTCGGCGATCAACGCGCGGAACCCGGCGAGCAGGGTGTCGTCGATCGGGCGTGCGGTCTCGGTCACCCACGGCGCCGCCCACACCCGCACCCGGTCGATGCCGGGCAGCAGGTCGGCGGCCGGGGCACCCTGCGGTCCGCACAGCATCGTCACGTGCGCGGCCCCGGCGGCGACCGCGCGGACCGCGGGCCCGGCGACCAGGACGTCGCCGAACGAGTCGAGCCGGGCGACGAGGACGCGTCGAGCGGCGCTCACGCCCGGTCCGCCACGCTGCCGACGTGTTCGAGCACCAGGGTGACGGCCTCGTCCAGGTCGGCGGCGACGGTCTCGGCGGCGTCCACTTCCTGGCGGCGGGTGCGCGGGGTGGGCACGAGGATGCCCTGCGCACCGGCGTTCCGGGCGGCCTGCACGTCGGCACCGATGTCGCCGACGACGACGATCGACTCCGGCGGGATGCCGAGCCGGTCGGCGGCGTCGAGGACCATCCCGGGCCGGGGCTTCCGGCAGGCGCAGTCGTCGCCGGCGTCGTGCGGGCAGACGCACCAGACGTCGAACGGGCCGACGAGCTCGTCGACCCGGGCGTTGGTGGCGTCGACCTGCTCGCGGGTGGCCATGCCCTTGGCGATCACCGACTGGTTCGTGACGACCCCGAGCAGCATCCCGGCGGCGCGTGCCCGTTCGACGGCGCGGCGGGCTCCGGGGACGGGGACGACCAGGTGCGGGTCGGCGTTGTACGGGACGTCCACCACGAGGGTGTCGTCGCGGTCGAGGAGCAGGCCGCGGATGACGCGGTCCGGTGCGAGGGGCATGCTCCGTGACTACCGGTCGACGGCCGGGCACCGCCCCAGGAAGCGCCACGGAGCGCGGTCCCGGCAGCCCCGTCAGCGTGGCGGGTCTACCGTCACGGCGGTGACCGCCCTCGAACGCCTGCCCGACTCCGACGGACGCCCGGAACTGCTCGTCCTCCGTGCCATCAAGCTCGGCGACCTGCTCGTCGCCGTCCCCGCACTGCACGCGCTCCGCCGTGCCTTCCCCGACCACCGCATCACCCTGGCCACCACGGCGTGGCTGGCGCCGGTCGTCGAACTCGTCCTGGCGGTGGACGTGCACCTGGCCCAGCACGGTCTCGACCACCCGATCGGGGTGCCGCACGGAGCCGTCGACGTCGCCGTCAACCTGCACGGCGCCGGCCCGGAGTCCTCGGACCTCGTCGCCGCGCTCGGCCCGCGCCGGGTGATCGGACACGCCGACCCCACCCACGACTACGAGGGCCCGGAGTGGCCCGACGGCGTGCACGAGCGCGACCGCTGGGCGGACCTGCTCACGTGGCACGGCATCCCCGCGGACGCGACCGAGGTGCACATCGACCGCCCCGCCGCGCCCCCGGTGGTCGCCGGCGCGGCCGTCGTGCACGTGGGGGCCTTCCACGGTGCGCGGCACTGGCCGACCGACCGCTTCGCCGACGTGGTGCGCGGGCTCCGGGCGCGCGGTGCCGACGTGGTCCTGACAGGAGGCTCGGACGACGTCGTGCGCGCCCGTGCCGTCGCCGACGCGGCCGGCCTGGCGCCGGAGGCGGTCCTGGCCGGCACGCTGGACCTGCAGGCGTTCGCCGCGGTGATCGCCGCGGCGCGGCTCGTCGTCACGGTCGACACCGGTGCTGCGCACCTGGCGACCGCGTACGGGGTGCCCTCGGTGGTGCTGTTCGGCCCGGCACCGCCCGAGGCGTGGGGTCCGCCCGCGACCGGCCCGCACATCGTGCTCACCGACGCCTCGGTGCGCCGCGGCGACGTCTTCGCCGAGGACCCGGACCCGGCCATCCTCGCCGTCACCGCGGACGACGTGCTCGGCGCAGTCGACCGGCTCCGGGTGACCGCTCAGGCGACCGAGCGGTAGCGTCGACCGAGAGCCACCCGGACCTGCCGGTTGCTCGGAGGGAGTCCTTCGTGTTCGAAGCCGCGAACATCCGTGACTGGATCGGTCTGCCCGTCGTCGACGAGGCCGACGACAAGGTCGGCACGCTCGAGAGCATCTACTACGACACCGCCACGTCCGAGCCGGCGTTCGGTGCCCTGACCACCGGCATGGTCGGGTTCCACAAGCTCGTCTTCGTCCCGCTGTTCGGCGCGACCGTCGCCCCGAAGCACCTGCGCGTGGCGTTCCCGAAGAAGCTCGTCAAGGACGCACCGTCGATCCCGACCGACGGGGAACTCGACGCCGCCAACGAGCCGGTGCTGTTCCAGCACTACGGGCTGGAGTACCGCACCGGCAGCGGTGGCGAACGCCGACTCGGACGCCGCTGACACCGTCCCGCGCCACCGCCCGACCCGACCGACCGATCCGCCGCACCCGCCCGGAGGCCGCAACTGCTCCGCACCGCCCGTACGACGCTGCTCGCCGCCCTGGCAGCGGTGGCCGCCGTCGGGCTGGTGGTGGCAGGGGTCGCGGCTCCGGGTTCGGTGCAGCCCGCCTCGGCTGCCCCGATGTGGCCCGTCCCACAGCCCTACCCGGTGCCGGACGACCCCGCCGAATCGCTCGCCGACCTGCCGCCGGGCAGCGAGTACGTCGCGCTCGGTGACTCGTACTCCGCCGGGTACGGGCTCGGCGATCGCACCCGACTGCCCACGAGCGCGTGCGTGCAGTCGGCCCGTGACTACCCGCACCGGCTCGCGGCACGGTTCGGCCTCGACCTGACCGACGTCACGTGCGCCGGCGCCACGAGCGAGGACGTCACGACCGGGCACCAGTTCAACGGCGTCCCACCGCAGATCGAGTCACTGTCGTCGCGCACCCGGCTCGTGACCCTGACGATCGGCGGCAACGACGCCGACCTGTTCGGCACCGCCGCGTCGTGCCTGGCGATCTCGGCCGACGGCCCGGTGTTCTCCGGACGTGCCGCGCCGTCGTGCGAGAGCACGCTCGTGCAGGACGGTGAGGACCAACTCAGCGCCAAGATCCAGTCCCGGGTCGCGCTCGGGATCGCCGACACCCTGGCAGCAGTGAAACGGGCCGCACCGAACGCCGTCGTGGTGTTCCTCGGGTACCCGGCGATCTTCCCGGACACCGAGCACACCCCGGCGAAGGGCTGCTTCCGCTCGGCGCTCGACCTCGGCACCCTCGCCGGGTCCTTCCCGTCGGACACCTTCCCCTTCACCGACGACGACGTCGCGTACCTGCACGGCGTGCAGGAGGAGCTCGACACCGTTTCCGCTTCCGCCGCGGACGCCGCCGGAGTCCGGTTCGTCGACGTCCTCGACCGCACCGAGGCCCACTCGGCCTGCGCCCCGGCGGACGAGCGGTACGTCGCGGGCGTCAGCCTGACCGGCTCGAGCGACCTGCGACGCATCGACCTGCAGGCCGGCGCCCTGCACCCGAACGGCCGCGGTGTCGCCTACCTCACCGACCAGATGGCCGACGCGATCCGGGAACTCGCCGGCTGACCCCTTCCGGCACCGCGCTGTCCGGGTGCGCGGCCGGCGGGACGACGCAGACCGGTGCGGCCGTCTCACGCACCACGTCGTGCAGCAGTGCGCCGGACAGCACCCGCACGTGCCCCCGTCCGAGCACCACGAGCGACGCCCGCCGGGTGCGCGATGCGATTGCGTGCCCCGGGTGTCCCTCGACGAGCAGCGGCCGGATCCGCACCGCCGGGAACCGCGCGGTCAGGTCCTCGGTGACCCGCTGCAGCAGTTCGGCGTTCCGGGCGCGCCACCGCAGGGGGTCCTCGGCGAAGTCGGTGAGCCCGGTCCTGGTCAGCACGGGCATCTCCCACGCCCGCAGCAGCGTCAGTCGGCGGTGCAGCCGGACGGCCTCGCCGACGGCGATCGAGACGGCGCGTTCGTCGTTCGGTTCCTCGACGGCCAGCACCACGTCGCCGTCGATCGGGTGCGGCCCCTCGGGGACGATCACCGTCGGCACGGCGGCCCGGACCGCCACGCGTGCCGGGTCGCCACCGGCGGTCGAACCCCGCCGGCTCCGGAACGTGCCGATGACCAGGAGGTCGCCCCCGTCCGACTCCTCGACCAGGGCGGTGGCGAACGGCCCCGCGTGCCGGTGCACCTCGACGGTGACCCCGGGCAGGGCGGCGCGGGCGGCCTCGGCCAGACGGTCGGCGACCGGTCGGGGTCCCTCGATCGCCGGGTCCGCACCGATGATCCGGATCCGCTCGATGCCGTTGCCCGCACGCGACACGATCCACCGCAGGGCCTCGTCGTGCGGCATCGCGGCGTCCGCGGCCAGCGTCACCGTCGTCCATCGTTCGTCCATCCCGATCGGCCTCCTCCATCGCAGGTCCTCCGGGGGCGTCACACGGCGCTCCGTGCGCCACACGGTACTCCCGGCGCGGGCCGGGGAACCGGCGGTGGGCCCGGCCACGCCGGGTGGTGCGCGGCGCGGCGGCGGTGACCCGGGCCTCCCGGCAGGTCCTTGCGTAGTCTCGGGCCGTGGTCGTGAGCGCCGGACTGTTGCTGCACCGGACCGGTCCGTCCGGGCCCGAGGTCTTCCTCGCCCACATGGGTGGGCCGTTCTGGCGGAACCGGCCGCGTGCCTGGTCGATCCCGAAGGGCCTGGTCGAGGTCAGTGAGCAGCCCGACGTGACCGCGTTGCGAGAGTTCGCCGAGGAGATCGGCGTGCCCGCACCGGTGGGCGCCGCAGACCTGACCGACCTGGGGGAGTTCCGGCAGGCATCCGGCAAGCGCGTGCGCGTCTTCGCGGCCGCGGCGTCGGGGTTCTCGGTCGACACCGTGCGGAGCAACACCGTGCGGCTCGAACTGCCGCGCGGGTCGGGGCGGTTCGTCGAGGTGCCCGAGGTGGACGACGCGCGGTGGGTCGGTGTCGACCAGGCGCGGGAGCTCGTGGTGGCCGGGCAGGTGCCGGCGCTCGACGCCCTCGTGGAGCTCGGTTCCTGACGCGCCGCTCGTGTTCGTCGAGGGGTCACGAACCGTCGTCCGGCGGGCCTCCAGCCGACACTTCTCGGCCACTCGACGATCGGCGCGCGGCATGTCGTGACCACTCGGCGGGACCTTCTTGCTTGTGTCGTGCCCCGGACACGAGCCGCGCCCGCTGGATAGTCTGAGGGGGTGTCGGGTTCTCCGGCGCCACAGCGGGGGAGCACACATGCGGCGCTGGCGCGCGGTCACGGCAGGGCTGACGGCCCTCGCACTCGGAGCAGGACTCGCGATCGGCGGCGCGACCAGTGCGTCGGCGGAGCCGGTCGGCAACTGGGGGACCTTCACCCTCAGCGGAGCGAGCCGGGCCTACACCGGCACGATGACGCTCGATGGGTTCCCGGAGACGACCTTCACGTCGGACTCCCGGCAGTCGACCGTCGTCAGCGGGGCATCGACCTGGCAGTCGGCGTCGACCCCGTCGGGCGCGGTCTACGGGACGAGCCGCGGCACGACCTACATGAACCAGCGGCCGAACGTCGACTCGCCCACGACCGGGGCATCGACGACCACCTACACGTTCGCCGAGCCGACGCCGGGTGCCCAGAGCTGGTCGTTCGTGCTCGGCGACGTCGACGCCGACCGGGCGACCATCTCGGCCACCGTCTCCGGGGGTGGCGCCGCGACCGCGGAGCAGCTCGGCTACGTGAGCTCCTACAACTCGTGCTCGGCCGCCGTCGCCGGAGGGCCGTCGTGCACCGCCGACCCCGACGGCACGACCGGCCAGGACCGGCCCACCTGGGACCCGGCCACCCGGACCCTGACGGGCAACACCGGCGCGGTCGACACCGCCGGTGCCACGGCCTGGTTCACGCCGACCGTGTCACTCACCAGCCTGACGATCACGGACCAGCAGCGCAGCGGGTTCCCCGTGTACCAGACCTGGTTCGCCAACCGCACCGCCGCGATCACCGGCACGGCGACCCTCGACGGCGCCCCCATCCCCGGGGCGATCGTCCGCGTCACCGCTCCGCGCGGCACCGTCTCCACGACGACCACCGACCCCGACGGCACCTACGCGTTCCCGCAGCTGCCGGTCATCGCGAACTACCGCGTCGAGATCACCCCGCCGGACGGCGCCCAGGGCCCGGACCAGCCGACCAGGGTCTCCCTCGCCCAGGCAGGCTCGCCGGGCGGCGTGGACCAGCAGGCCGACTTCGCGTTCACGTCGCCGGAGGACACCGTGTCGGTCATCGGCACCGTGGTCGACGAGGACGGCCGACCGGTCTCGAACCTCGAGGTCGTCATCACCGACCCGGACTCCGGGGACGTCCTCGTCGACACCACGACGAACAGCGACGGCGTCTACACCGGCTCGGACCTGCCGGCGGACACCGACGTCGACGTGTCCGTCGCCGACGAGCCGCCCGTGACCATCACGACCGGCGACGTCGACGCGGCACCGGCAGTCCCCGACGAGATCGATGTGCCGGCCGCCGTCGTCGCGACGGTAGCGGGTGCGGTCTCGCTCGACGGTGCATCCGTGCCCGCCGGCGCGGTGGTCGAGCTCGTCGACGGCACGGGCGCCGTGGTCGCATCGACGGAGACCGATGCCGACGGTCGCTACGTCTTCGCCACCGCGGCGGGCACGTACACCGTCCGGACCGAACGTCCCGAGCCGGGGGCGACCGGGGCGACCTCGAACACCGGTGTGACGGCCGTCGCCGGCGAGCGTGCTTCGTCCGACCTGCCGTTCGCCTCCGCAGCAACCGCAGCCGAGGTCACGACCGACCAACCCGGCACGGTCGTCGACACGAACGGCGAGCCCGTTCCGGACGTCGAGGTCGTCGCGGCTCCGACGGACACGCAGTCCGGCGATCCCGTGTCGGTCGTCACGGACGACGACGGTGCTTTCGACCTGACCGGCCTGGAGCCCACGACCGAGTACGTCGTCTCGGTCGACGTCGAGGGGGCCGAGGCGGCGACCGTCGTCACCCCGGAGTCCTGGGCCGCGACGCCGCTGGCGTTCGTGGTGCGGGCCGCGGTGGGTCCGGCTCCCGCTCCGCCGCCGTCACCGTCGCCGAGTGGCGCTCCTTCAGCGGCTCCGACCGGCCCCGCTGCCGGCTCGGGCTCTGGCTCCGCACCGGTCTCGGGCCAGGGCGACGCGGGGGACGGTGGACCGCTGGCGTACACGGGCGCGGACCTCGGCCCGGGTCTCATCGCCGCCGGGGTGCTCGTGCTGATCGGGGCGGCCCTGCTGACCTACCGCGCGGTGCGCAACCGCCGCCGCACCGACCACCTGCAGGACTGACCGCCCGGCGGGCGCGGGCGCGGTCGCGGCGGCTGCGGTCGCACAACACGCCGCCCGCGTCCACCGAGGGGTCACAAACCGTCGCCCGCCGCCCCCGCAGACGACAGTTCAAGCGCCCCCGACGCCACGCCAACGGCATGTCGAGACCACTCGGCGCCAGGCCTTCCGCCGTCGCAGCGGTCGCACAACACGCCGCCGGCGTCCACCGAGTGGTCGCAAACCGTCGCCCGCCGACCCGTCAGGCGACAGTTCGTGCGACCCCGACGCCACGCCAACGGCATGTCGCGACCACTCGGCGGGCCGACACGCCGCTCGAGCGCCGACCGCCCGCCGCCCGCGCCAGCCCCTAACGCGTCCGCGGCCGCCGCACCGAACCCGTGACGACGCCGATCGACCCCGTGACCGTCTGGATCGCCCGCCCGACGACCGGCACCGACGTGGTGACGACCGCGAGCGACGACGTGATGGCCTCGATGGACGAGGTCGACAGGTGCTCCTGCGCGTGCGAGTGCACCGGGAACCCACGGCGCGCCAGCACGACGACCCCGAGCGCCCCGACCAGCACCGCGGCGCCGGCGAACGGCAGGTACTGCAGCCCGACGATCCCGAGCGCCTGCCCACCGAACGCCGCACCACCGGCGATGCCGATGTTCGACGCGCCGTTCACCAGTGCGCCGGCGATGTCGGGGGAGACGCCTCCGGCGCGGATCGCCGCGGCCATGAAGAGCGTGCCCGTGGTGCCGTTCGCGGCCATCCAGACGCCCGCGACGACCATCGTCCCGATCAGGGAGCCGTGCACGAACGGCATCGTCGCGAAGGCCACGGCCATCACGGCGACCGAGGCGATCAGGGTCTGCCGGGGCGCACGGTCCACGAACATGCCGGCGAGCCAGAGCCCGACGACACCGGTGCCACCGAGCACGAGCAGCGCCCCGCTCACCATGCCGGCATCGAGCCCGGCGTCGATCGCGTACGGCCCGATGTAGGTGTAGACGACGTAGTGCCCGGCGAAGAGCAGCATGTCGGCGATCACGACGGACAGCAGTCCGGTGCGCGCCCAGGCCTTCGGCGACCCGATGTGCGGCGACGAGGCACCGCGGACGGCGGGCAGGAACAGCAGGGCGACGATCGCGAGTGCCGCTGCGGCGACCCCGACGGAGAACACGGCCTGGCGCCAGCCGATGTGCTGCGCGACCCAGGTCGCGAGGGGCACGCCGAGCACGAACCCGAGCGAGCTACCGGAGTACACGAACGCGATCGCGCGACCGGCCAGCCGCGGCGGCACGATCCGGGTGGCGTACGCCGAGGCGACCGAGAAGAACAGCGCGTGCGCGATGCCGCCGACGACGCGTCCGGCGCACACCACGGCGAAGGACGGGGCGAGCGCGACCATCAGGTTCGACACGGTGTAGCCGACGAGCGTGGCGACGAGCACGGTCTTGCGCGGCAGCCTCGCGGTGAACGCGGTGAGCGGCAGCGCGAGGATCGCGACGGCGGCGGCGTACACGGTGATGACGATGCCCATGGTTGCCTCGGTGACGCCGAGGTCGGCGCTCATCGTGCCGAGCAGCCCGACGGGCATGAGCTCGGTGGTGATGGCGAAGAACGTGGCCAGTCCGAGGACGGCGATGCCGACGATCGACTGGCTGGTGACGGTGATCGGCCGCGTGTGGGTCGACACGGCCGAGGTGGTGGTGTTGGTGGACACGCTGCTGACCTCCTCCGAGGCACGGTGGAGCGCGCGACGGTGCCGATCGTTCTGACGGCGGTGACCTGGAGGGTCTGCGGGGCGCGCTCGCTGGCGGATGTGGATGATGTGGGTACGACTCCACGACGAGTGCGCTCATCCAGTGTTGCACGATGGAACGCCTCTCGCGAGGGCATCCAGCACATTTGTCGGAGCGCTCCAACGAAACACTCAGCTCCCGACCACTCGCTCAGTACTCGTTCGTCACCCGACCCTGGACCCCACCGCCGCGCAGCTCGATCGTCAACGTGCCGCTCCTGGACTGCGCCGACATCGACACCGATCCGTGCAACGCCGCCTGCCGTGGGAAGCACGCCGTCGACGACTCGATGCGGTCCGCCGTCGCCACCAGGCAGATCGTCGACCGGTCGGTCCCGATGCCGGCCCAGACGTTCCAGGGGGTCTCGGCGGTCCCGCCGTCGAGCGCCCGGTTCGTGAAGACCAGTCGCGTCGTGTGCAGGCTCACGGGCGCCGCGACCGGCCCAGGCAGCTGGTCGGCGTACGTCTGCGGCACGTCGAGCAGCTGCTCGAGGGTCACCGTCCCCGCCGTCGGCGTGACGCTCGGCGCGGCTGCGACGTCGGGCTGCGCGGTCCCGACGAGCGTCCCGGCCGCGAACGCCACGCCCACCGCCGCCGCCGCGCCGCCCGCGATCCAGGCGCGTGGTCGCTCCGTCCACAGCCACCGACGCCACCGGGTGCGAGCGGTCGGCACGGCCTGGAGGCCCGGCTCGCCTCCGCCGTCACCCCGCGCCTCGTCGACGTGGTCGCCCCCACCGCCGTCGGTCGGCTCCGGCGCGTCGGCTGCAGCGGGCACGGCCGCAGCGCCGGCGGGCGCGGGTACAGAAGCCGGCACTGGCCCGGCCACGGGCCCTGGACCCGACCGCGCTGCGGACGGGGCCGACGTGCGGGCCGGTCCCGGGCCTCCCGGCAGTGGATCCCGTGCCGTCGCGACCGGGCGCCTGCGCGGTCGCTGTCCGCGCTCCAGGTCCTGCAGCGCGATCCGGGCGCGCGCCGCGTCCGCCGGGCTCGACCCTGCTCCCCAGGCGACGGCTTCGAGCCGTGCCCGTTCCGCTGCCACGTCGTCGTGGGCCATGCGCACTCCCGCTCTGCCGGTCGCGTGGACAGGTCCATCGTGGCACCGCTCGGCCGTGCGCGCGCACCCAGAACGAGGGAGTAGGCGTGGTGCATGAGCACCGACCCCACGCCGCAGCACGACGCCGACGCCGAGACCCTCGAGCCGCTGAGCCACGACACCCAGTCCGGCGAGGCCGACTACGTGGCGACCAGCCCCGGCGGGACCGGCACGGAACGCCACGTGCCGACCGCCGACGAGGAACAGGGTCGCGGCACCGAGTACGACCCGGTCGACCAGGGCCCGCAGCAGGAGGGCCAGGGCGGCTAGCGGACCACCCGGCGCAGCACGGCGCGTTCCCCGTACGTCCAGGCCGCACTCGTCACGACGTAGAGCGCGGCGGCGAGCGGTGCGATCGCCGCGAACACGACCGTGACGAACGGCACGTACCGGCCGACGGCGACCGTCGCGGCGGCCCCGGGCGTGCCGGGCTCCGGCGCCGCCACCGGGTTCCAGTGCAGGTTCGACCGGCGGCTCAGCTCGACGACGACCGCGAGCACCGCCAACAACACCAGCACCACCCAGGCGTGCACCCACAGCGGCGACGTGAGCGTGACGATCAGGGAGTGCCCGAGCGGGACCCCGACGAACGTGGCGTCCAGCAGGGTGTTCGCGGTGCCGCCGATCGATGCATGCGTGAACAGGGCGTAGACGAGCGACACCACGGGTGCCTGCGCGAGGACGGGCAGGCAGCCGGCCAGCGGCGAGACCTTCTCGTCCGTGTAGAGCTGCTGCATCGCGCGCTGCAGGCGCTGGGTGTCGCGGCCGTACCGCTTCCGCAGCGCCGCGAGCTGGGGTGCGAGGCGCCGACGGTCGCGCTCGGCCCGCACCTGCAGCACGGACAGCGGCACGAGCACCAGGCGGACGGCCAGGGTGAGGAGCACGACGGCGATCGCCGCGGCGAACGAGCCGGCGACGGGGGACAGCGCCGCGGTGAGCGCGGCGACGAGGTCCGCGCCGCCGTGCAGCAGCGGGCCGACGAGGGGCAGGGTGGACAGGTCCATGACGGTTCCGATCGGTGGTGGGTCAGCGGGGTGCGCGTGCGGCCCGGCCACCGGTCGGTGGTCAGGCCGGGGTCGCGACCCCCGGTGCCCGCGAGCGGACGTGTCCGTCGGCGTCGGGGTGGCTCCACCCGATGCGGGTGACCAGGTCGGGCACGGCGGTCCGATCGGACATCGACGTCGATCCGACGCCGATGACGGCCGCCAGCACCGCGACGAGCAGGCGTGCGACCACCACGGTCACGGCGACCGCGGTCAGTCCGAGCGCCGCCACCGCCAGCAGGGGCAGGACCCCCGCGGCGGGGTCACCGAGCACCAGCGCGGCGGTGGCGCGGAGCACGAGCAGGACGGCGGTCATGGTCCGTTCAGCGTAACGCCCGCGTGCCGTCGAGGACCGGAAGGTGCGGCGGGGGAGGATCACGGCATGACCGCAGGTTCGCCGAGCACCCCAGCGACCGTCGCGCTCGAGGCGGCCGGGGTCCCGTACACGCCGCACGTGTACGAGCACCACGAGAGCGCCACCAACTTCGGCGAAGAGGCGGCCGCCGCCCTCGGCCTCCGCGAGGAGCAGGTCTTCAAGACCCTGGTCGTCTCGGTCGACGGCGCACTGGCGGTGGCGATCGTGCCGGTGGCGAACCGGCTCGACCTCAAGGCCATCGCCGCGGCGGTCGGGGGCAAGAAGGCGACGTTGGCCGATCCCGCCCTCGCCGAGAAGCGCACGGGCTACGTGGTCGGCGGCATAAGTCCGGTCGGCCAGAAGACCCGGCTCCGCACCGTGCTCGACGAGTCAGCACTGTCGTACGCGAGCATCTTCGTGTCCGGCGGACGGCGCGGCTTCGACGTCGAGGTGGCACCGACCGACCTCGCACGGATCACCGAGGCGGTCGCCGCACCCATCGCGCGGACCTGAGTCGAGTCGCCGCAAGTTTTTTCGGCACCCGGGAATGACCCGGGCCCTCCTGCGTTGCATTGAGTCGAAGGCACTCAAGTTCCCCAGGAGGTCCCTTTGCCAGAGACGTTCGGCCCGACCGGTAGCAACGACTCGTTCGACGAGTTCCTCGCCCGCCTGCTCGCGGCACAGCGCACCGGTGACCAGCAGCGCGTCCGCGCGTTCGGTCGACCGGTCGACATCACCCGGCTGCTCAGCCGCCGGACCCACGAGCTGCTCCAGCACACCGCCGAGTTCGCGCTCGCGCAGGGGCAGCGCGAGATCGACGCACTGCACATCCTGCACGTGCTCGTCCGCACCGAACCGTTCGACGCCGTCGTGCGTTCTGCCGGGGTCGACCCCCAGCGCCTCGCCGACGAGATCGAGCAGCGCCTGCCGATGGCGCACGGACCGCTCGCCGAGCAGACCGGCAGCCCTGCACTGACCGGCACCGCCCAGCGCATCCTCGTCGAGGCGACGCAGGCCGCGCGGGGCTTCGGCAGCACCTACACCGACCCCGAGCACGTCTTCTTCGCGCTCGTGACGGACCAGGAGACCGTGACCGGCCAGCTGCTCGCCAGCGCCGGGATCACCCCGCAGGTCATGCAGGACTACGCCCAGCAGGCCGCGGCAGCAGCACGAGCGGGGCGCTCCATGCCAGGAACCGCTGCGACGACCGGAACGGCCGAGTCCGGTTCCGACAGCGACACCCCGACGCTCGACCAGTTCGGCACCGACCTGACCGAGCGCGCCCGTGACGGGCACGTCGACCCGGTGATCGGCCGCGCCGACGAGATCGAGCAGACCGTCGAGATCCTGCTCCGCCGCACCAAGAACAACCCGGTGCTGATCGGTGCGCCCGGCGTCGGCAAGACCGCGATCGTCGAGGGCCTCGCCCAGCGCATCGTCGACGGCGACGTCCCCGCCCTGCTGCAGGGCAAGCGGGTCGTCGCGCTCGACCTGCCCGGCATGCTCTCCGGCACCCGGTACCGCGGCGACTTCGAGGAGCGCCTCACCACGGCGATGGACGAGATCGCGGCGCACGCCGACGAGCTCATCGTCTTCGTCGACGAACTCCACACCGTCGTCGGCGCCGGTGGCGGCGGCGAGGGCGGCTCGATGGACGCCGGCAACATCCTCAAGCCCCGGCTCGCCCGCGGCGACCTGCACCTGGTCGGCGCGACGACGCTCGACGAGTACCGCCGGATCGAGAAGGACGCCGCGCTCGAGCGCCGGTTCCAGCCCGTCACGGTGGGGGAGCCGAACGTCGAGGACGCCGTCGCGATCCTGACCGGCCTCGCCCCGCGCTACGAGGAGCACCACGGCGTCGCCTACACGCCCGAGGCACTCCGCGCCGCGGTCGAGCTCTCGCACCGCTACGTGACCGACCGGCACCTGCCGGACAAGGCCATCGACCTCGTCGACCAGGCCGGTGCACGCCGCCGCCTCGCCCTGTCGGGCGACGTCGACGTCGAGGCACTGCGGGCCCAGGTCGCCGACCTGACCGCCCGCAAGGACAGCGCGGTCGCCGAGGAGCACTACGAGGAAGCGTCCGACCTGCGTGACGAGATCGTCGGACTGGAGGCCCGGATCACCGCCGCCTCGTCGGCGGACGCCAGCCAGGCCTCCCGTCCGGAATCCGCGGACACGTCGATCACGGAAGCCGACATCGCCGCCGTGGTGTCCCGTGCCACCGGGATCCCGGTGACCCGACTCGGCTCGGCCGACAAGACGCGGCTCGCCGCGCTCGAGTCCGAGCTGCACGACCGCGTCGTCGGCCAGGACGACGCCGTGCGGGCGATCGCCAAGGCGGTTCGGCGCAGCCGGACCGGCATGGGCGACCCGCGTCGTCCGGTGGGCAGCTTCCTGTTCCTCGGACCGACCGGCGTCGGCAAGACCGAACTCGCGAAGGCCCTGGCGTCGTCGCTGTTCGGTGACGAGTCCGCCATGCTCCGCTTCGACATGAGCGAGTTCGGCGAACGCCACACCGTGTCGCGCCTGGTCGGTGCCCCTCCCGGGTACGTCGGCCACGACGAGGCCGGCCAGCTCACCGAGCGTGTCCGTCGCAACCCGTACTCGGTGATCCTGCTCGACGAGGTCGAGAAGGCCCACCCGGACGTCTTCAACCTGCTGCTGCAGGTGCTCGACGACGGCCGGCTCACCGACGGGCAGGGGCGGACGGTCGACTTCCGGAACACCGTCGTCATCATGACGTCGAACATCGGCTCGGAGTTCCTGGCCTCCCGCTCGGGAGCGCTCGGGTTCTCCCCGGTCGGTGCCACGGACGGCTTCGCCGAGGACGACCTGCGGGCCCGCGTCATGGGCAAGCTGCGCGAGGTCATGCGGCCCGAGTTCATCAACCGCATCGACGAGATCGTGCTGTTCCGCAAGCTCGACCGGTCCCAGATCGCGTCGATCGTGTCCCTGCTGCTGCAGGACACGGCGCTCCGGCTGGTCGCACAGGACATGGTCCTGTCGGTGTCCGACGCCGCGGTCGCCTGGCTGGCCGAGCACGGGTACGAGCCGGAGTACGGCGCGCGCCCGCTCCGTCGGCTCATCCAGCGCGAGGTCGACGACCGCATCGCGACCCTGGTGGTCGAGGGCGGGGTCACCGCGGGCGACACCGTGCGGATCGACGTCGAGGGCGATTCCCTGACGGCGAGCGTCGCGGAGCACGCCGCGGTCTAGTCCGCTCGCACGCACGCCGGAGGCCCGGTACC
>NZ_KB714620.1:180244-234682 GCF_000349565.1 Curtobacterium flaccumfaciens UCD-AKU | reverse complement strand
GGTACCGGGCCTCCGGCGTGCACCGTGCGTGCTCCGTGCGTGCTCCGTCACCCGGTGCGAGGTTGCCCGCACCGTGCAGGCCTGCGATCCCGCACCGAGCACGCAGGCTGCCACCGGTCCGCCGACAGCGCACGGTGCAGCCGGCAGGCCCGGCGCCGGTGCACGACGGGAACTCTGCACGCAGCTGGCGAGTCGGCGCGAGAACACGAACCTCGCACCGTGATCGGCCTGTTCGGGAATGCAATTCCAGACGTTTTCCGACAAAGGGGTTGCGCTCCGATTTGCGGTGCCGATAGTGTTCACTCGTCGCGAACGGTCGAACATTCGACCCGGACGAATCCACCAGCTCGAGACCGAAAGGGGGCCGACCATGATGATCGCAACGACCACTCCGTTCCGCGGAATCCGTGGACGCGTCGGTTCCCCGTCCCGCGTCCGCTGACCCGGAGCGTCCCACTCTCCTGACATCTGTGCCTCAGGGCACCCTGCGCTGAGCCGATCTGGCTCGTGCAGCACCGGTTCGTTCGTCCGCCGAACGGCTCGACGGCACGTCGGTGCGTCCCGTCCGATCTGTACGGACGACGCCGGAAGAATGTCGGTGGGCAGTGCGACGCTCTCGGTGTCGACGCGCATTCCGCGATCGTTGTCCGTACATTTCCGGACCATCCCGGAGTGCATTCTCACGCATTCAATTCTCACTGCCCGCGATCCGGGCGGTTTCGTCATGCCCGACACCCGGGCAGCTCTGCCATGCCCTGAAGGGGATCACCGTGTCCACGAAGACCACCACCCGTCCACCCGATACCCGCGCGGTGCGCCGCCGGGTCTCACTCGCCGACCGCATCGCACTCCGCGTCGGGATGTCGCTCATCATCTGGAGCCGACGCACCCGCAAGGAGCGGCCCGAGATCGACCTCGCCACGCTGGCCCGCCTCGAGCGGGAACGCCGACAGCGCGAGACCGACTGGATCACCCAGGGCGCCGCGATGCGGATGTGGCGCTGACCGCAGGCGCTGTCGCCAGCACTGTCGTCGGCACTGTCGTCGGCCTCACGCACGCACGGTGCGTCCTTCCGGAGCCCGTGCGGCCTGAACGGCTCGGTGCGAGGAAACAACCTCGCACCGAGCCACCTTCGGTGAACCGTCCGACGGAACCCGCACGGTGCAGCGAACGGTGGGGCCCGCACGAGGCGACCAGCCTCGCACCGTGCGCCGACGTGTCGGACGCAGCCCGGGCCTCCCGTACCGTTGGCGGGTGACCGAAACCGCAGCTGCACTCGTCGAACGCCTCACCGCCCTCGTGCCGGACTTCCCGAAGCCGGGGGTGCTGTTCCGCGACGTGACGCCGGTGTTCTCGGACGCCGTCGCCTTCGGTCGGGTGTGTGAAGCACTCGCGGCACCGTTCGCGGTCGGGGCCGGCTTCGACGCCGTCGCCGGCATCGAGGCCCGTGGCTTCGCACTGGCCGGGGGCATCGCCGCCCAGCACCAGGTCGGTGTGCTCACGGTGCGCAAGGCGGGCAAGCTCCCCGGCGAGGTCCTGAGCGAGCAGTACGCGCTCGAGTACGGCGAGGCCGAACTCGAACTGCGACCGGGTCAGCTGCCCGCAGGCACGCGGGTGCTCGTCGTCGACGACGTCCTGGCCACCGGGGGGACCGGAGCCGCGACCATCACGCTGCTCGAGCGCGCCGGCTACCAGGCGATCGGCTTCGCAGCGCTGCTCGAGCTCGACGGCCTGAACGGACGCGAGCGCCTCGAGCCGCGGCTGCCCGTCGCGACGCTCGGCGCCGTCCCGGCCTGAGCGCCGACGGCCGAGCAGCGCCCGCGGCCGTCCGCACGCGAGCACGTCTCGCACTAGTCTTGACGCACCATTTCGATCGAGGAGTCCCATCATCGTGACCGAGTCAGTCGCACCCGCGCCCGCCGAGCTTCCCCAGGCACCCGAGCCCCGGACCGCGACGACGACCACGACCGGCACCGAGCTCTTCGACGGTGCGCGCGGCATCGTCGCCATCCGCGTCGACGGCGTCCTGAAGGACCTCGCGGCGGACGTGCAGGCCGGTGAGACCGCTGAGCCCGTCACCCTGCAGGAGCAGGACGGGCTCGACATCCTCCGCCACTCGGCCGCCCACGTGCTGGCGCAGGCCGTGCAGCAGATCAACCCGGACGCCAAGCTCGGCATCGGTCCGCCCGTCACCGACGGCTTCTACTACGACTTCGACGTCGCCGAGCCGTTCACCCCCGAAGACCTCAAGGCGATCGAGAAGGGCATGGACCGCATCGTCAAGCAGGCCCAGCGCTTCCGTCGCGTCGTCGTCACCGACGAGCAGGCACGCGAGCTGATGGCGGGGGAGCCGTACAAGCAGGAGCTCATCGGCCTCAAGGGCGCAGCGAGCGACGGCGACTCCGGCGAGAGCGTCGAGGTCGGTGCCGGCGAGCTGACGGTGTACGAGAACGTCGACCCGAAGTCGGGCGAGGTGCTGTGGCAGGACCTCTGCCGCGGCCCGCACGTCCCGCACACCCGTTGGATCGGCAACGCCGCGAAGCTCATGCGCGTCGCCGCTGCCTACTGGCGTGGCTCCGAGAAGAACCCGCAGCTGCAGCGCATCTACGGCACCGCCTGGCCCGACAAGGACCAGCTCAAGGCGTACCTGGTGCGCCTCGAAGAAGCCGCCAAGCGTGACCACCGCAAGCTCGGCGCCGAACTCGACCTGTTCTCGTTCCCCGACGAGATCGGTTCCGGCCTGGCGATCTTCCACCCGAAGGGCGGCATCATCCGCCGCGAGATGGAGGACTACTCGCGCCGTCGGCACGAGGAGAACGGCTACTCGTTCGTCTACACGCCCCACATCACCAAGGGCGACCTGTTCGAGACCTCCGGGCACCTCGGCTGGTACAAGGACGGCATGTTCCCGGCCATGCACATGGACGAGGCACGCGACGAGGACGGCAACGTCACCCGCCAGGGCGCCGACTACTACCTCAAGCCGATGAACTGCCCGATGCACATCCTGGCCTACCGGTCGCAGCCCCGCTCCTACCGCGACCTGCCGCTCCGGATGTTCGAGTTCGGCACGGTGTACCGCAACGAGAAGTCCGGCGTCATCCACGGCCTCACCCGCGTGCGCGGCCTGACCCAGGACGACGCGCACATCTTCACCACGCAGGAGAAGATGAAGGAGGAGCTGACCACGACCCTCGCGTTCGTGCTCTCGCTCCTGCGCGACTACGGCCTCGACGACTTCTACCTCGAGCTCTCCACGAAGGACCCGGACAAGTACGTCGGTGACGACGAGGTCTGGGACGTCGCGACGGAGACCCTGCGCCAGGTCGCCGAGGAGTCCGGGCTCGAGCTCGTGCCGGACCCGGCGGGTGCGGCGTTCTACGGCCCGAAGATCTCCGTGCAGGCGCGTGACGCCATCGGTCGCACCTGGCAGATGTCGACCGTGCAGCTGGACTTCAACCTGCCCGAGCGGTTCGGCATCGACTACACCGCCGCCGACGGCTCGCGCCAGCGTCCGGTGATGATCCACCGCGCGCTGTTCGGTTCGATCGAGCGCTTCTTCGGTGTCCTCACCGAGCACTACGCGGGTGCGTTCCCGGCGTGGCTGTCGCCCGTCCAGGTCGTCGGCATCCCGGTCGCGGCCGAGTACGGCGACTACCTCGACGAGGTCATCGCGAAGCTCCGCACGCACGGCGTCCGCGCCGAGGTCGACCACTCGGACGACCGCATGCAGAAGAAGATCCGCACGCACACCAAGGCGAAGGTGCCGTTCCAGCTCATCGCCGGTGGCGACGACCGCGACGCCGGCGCCGTCAGCTTCCGCTTCCGCGACGGTCGCCAGGACAACGCGGTGCCCGTCGACGAGGCCGTGGACCGCATCCTCACCGCGATCCGCGAGCGCTCGCAGGTCTGATGACGGACCAGCGGGACCAGTCGGATCTGCCGGGAGGCCCGGATCGCCTCGCGGGGACCGGTCACGTCGACGACGTGGCCGGCTCCTCGGGCCCGCTCGGTTCCGGTGCCGCGGGTTCCGGTGCCGCGGGTTCCGGGTCCGACGACGATCCGCTCGTCATCCGGGACGCCGCGACCGGCGCGGCCGTCCCTGACGCCTTCCAGCGGCTGTGGAACCCGCACCGGATGGCGTACATCGACGCCGGCCGCGAGGGCCGGGGTCGCGGGCACGACGACGACTGCCCGTTCTGCGAAGCACCACGGAAGTCCGACGAGGACGCCCTGATCGTCGCCCGGGGTGAGCACGCCTACGTGCTGCTCAACCTGTTCCCGTACAACAACGGGCACCTGCTGGTCTGCCCGTACCGGCACGTCCCGCTCTACGACGAGGCGACGCCGGACGAACTGCGCGAGATCGGCGAGCTGACCCAGACCGCGATGCGGGTCCTGCGCGAGGTCTCGCACTGCGACGGCTTCAACATCGGCATGAACCAGGGCGAGGTCGCCGGCGCCGGGGTGGCCGCACACCTGCACCAGCACATCGTTCCGCGGTGGCAGTCCGACGCGAACTTCTTCCCGATCATCGCCCGGACGAAGTCGATTTCGCAGATGCTCGGCGAGACCCGTCGACTCGTCGCCGACGGGTGGCCCGGGGCGCACTAGACTGGTCGGCATCATGAGCGACAGCACCAGCACCTCCGGCACCCCTGGCACCTCGATCACCGGCTCCGACCGCGTCAAGCGCGGCCTGGCCGAGATGCTCAAGGGCGGCGTGATCATGGACGTCGTCGACGCCGAGCAGGCCCGCATCGCGGAAGAAGCCGGTGCGACCGCAGTCATGGCCCTCGAGCGCGTCCCCGCGGACATCCGCGCGCAGGGCGGCGTCGCCCGCATGTCCGACCCCTCGATGATCGAGGAGATCATCGCCGCGGTGTCGATCCCCGTCATGGCGAAGGCCCGCATCGGCCACTTCGTCGAGGCGCAGGTGCTGCAGGAGCTCGGCGTCGACTACATCGACGAGTCCGAGGTGCTGTCCCCGGCCGACTACGTCAACCACATCGACAAGTGGAAGTTCACCACCCCCTTCGTCTGTGGTGCCACCAACCTGGGCGAAGCGCTCCGCCGCATCACCGAGGGCGCAGCCATGATCCGCTCCAAGGGCGAGGCCGGCACGGGTGACGTGTCCGAGGCCACCAAGCACATCCGCACCATCACCAAGGAGATCGCGGCGCTCCGCAACCTGCGCGACGACGAGCTCTACGTCGCCGCCAAGGAGCTCCAGGCCCCGATCGACGTCGTGCAGGAAGTCGCCCGCACCGGCAAGCTCCCCGTCGTCCTGTTCACCGCCGGTGGTGTCGCCACCCCGGCCGACGCCGCGATGATGATGCAGCTCGGCGCCGACGGCGTGTTCGTCGGTTCCGGCATCTTCAAGTCCGGCGACCCGGCGGCCCGTGCCGCTGCGATCGTCAAGGCCACGACCTTCCACGACGACCCGAAGGTCATCGCCGAGGTCTCCCGAGGTCTGGGCGAGGCGATGGTCGGCATCAACGTCGCCGACGTCCCCGCACCGCACCGCCTCGCCGAGCGTGGCTGGTAGTCCGACGAGCGGTGCTCGGCCCCGCGTCGGGGTCCTGGCGCTGCAGGGTGACTTCCGGGAGCACATCGCCTCGCTGACCGAGCTCGGCGCCGACGTGGTGCCACTCCGTCGTCCGGAGGAGATCGAGACCCTCGACGGTGTCGTGATCCCCGGCGGCGAGTCGAGCGTGATGGACAAGCTGTCCCGCGCCTTCGGGGTCGCCGAGCCCCTCGCCGACGCGATCCGTGCCGGGCTTCCCACCTACGGCACCTGCGCCGGGATGATCATGCTGTCGTCGCGGATCACCGACGGCATCAGCGGGCAGCAGACGCTCGACGTGCTCGACACCACGGTGCGGCGCAACGCATTCGGTGCGCAGAACGACTCGTTCGAGATCGACATCCCGATGCCTGACCTGGGCGAGGCACCGGTGCACGCGGTGTTCATCCGCGCCCCGGTGGTCGAGCAGCGCGGTGACGACGTCCACGTCCTCGGCGCCCTGCCGGACGGCCAGGTCGTCGCGGTGCAGCAGGGCAACGTCATCGCGAGTGCGTTCCACCCCGAGGTCGCTGGCGAGGACCGCTTCCACCGCCGGTTCCTGGACCTGGTCCGCACCGCCTGACCGCGGGGCACGGCGACGTCGGAGCACGGCGACGCCGAGCACCGACCACGGAGCACCGAGCGAAGAACCCTGCCCGTCGGTCAGACGACGCCGAGTGCCGTCGCGACCTGCAGGCCGACGGCGCCCACCGCCCCGGTGGCGAACACGCCCGCGAGCACGGCATCCACCACGGCCCGCGGTCGGCGTCGTCCGTCGTCCGCGCGCAGGAGCTCCGCCGAGTACCGGAACACGAACACCCGCGCGGCGAGCAGGAGCGGTACCGACCAGGCTGCCCAGGTGGCGACGGACGGCGCCGACAGTGCGACGTGGAGCCAGGCGGCGAGGGCGGCCAGGCCCCCGAGGAGCGCTCCGGTCCGGTCGCTGTCGTCTTCTCTGCGGCGTCCCCGTTCGGCGACCGGTCCGGCCCACAGCCCCGATCGCTCCTGCGTCCGCCGCAGGGCGATCGTGATCGCGCTCCGCGCGGCCGACTCGAGCAGGAGGGCGACGGCGAGGACCGCGACGAGCCCGGCGGCAGCGTCGCCGTCCGGTGGCACGATCCCGGCGAGCAGCACCACCGCGACGGCGGTGCCGACGATCCACGTGACGGCCGTCAGCACGAGGACGACCGGGACGAGCGGGATGCGGCGCACGGTCCGGCGGAGGAGGCCGCGGGGGAACGCCACGAACGAGCCCACCTCGACCACCAGCACCCAGAGGGCCCCGACTCCGGTCACGCCCCAGCCGAGCGTCTTCGTCACGACGTTCGCGCCGCCGCCCCCCGCGACGTGGGCGCCGAGGACCGAGGCGAGCAGCAGCCAGGTGACGACCGCCACCGGGATGGACACGAGGTTCCAGACCCCGTGGTCCACGCGGCGGAGGGCCTCCCACGACCTCGGGTGCTGCGCGAGCACCTGCGCCGCGTTGGCGACCCGCCCCGGCGCAGACAGCACCGATCCCGCCGCGAGCATCACCCACTCGTCGTTCGGATCGAGTTCGAGGGCGCGATCCAGTGCAGCGGTCGCCCGCGCCCGGTAGGTCTCGTCCGTCCAGGCCAGGGCACGGTAACAACCGGCGGCGTCAGCGAGGAGAACGGCGTCGTGCGGGGCCAGTTCGAGTGCCCGGTCGAGGGCGGCCGCGGCCCGCGGCACGTCGGCGAGGGGCCAGATCTGCTCCTCGGTGATGGTGCGCTTGGCCCGTGACCACCGGGTGTACGCGAAGGCCCAGAGCAGGTGCGCCTGCGCCCAGTCGGGGCTGCGTTCGAGCAGGCGGTCGGCGGCGCGCTTGGCCTCGACCCGCTCCTTGGTCTCGAGGAGTGCGTTGATCCGGGTCCACATCGCGCCGGCGTGCTCGGGGTCGATCGCCAGCGCGCGTTCCGCCGCGACCCGGCTGGACGCATGGTCGTGCCGCGCCCGTTCGGCTCGGGCGAGGCTCGCCCAGAGCCGCACGTCGTCCGGTGCGTCGGCGACCGCCGCCGTGAGCACCGTCCTGGCCTCGTCGGGACGCCCGAACCCGAGCAGGGCGTCCGCGCGTTCGACGACGACGTCGACGGCGTCCACCATCAGAGCTCGCGCTCCTCGCGCAACCACTCGGCCATGTCGTCGTACTCGCCGCTGCTGTTCGAGTACTCGGCCACGTTCCGGGCGGCCTGCACCCAGGGGCCGATGGAGGGCTTGACCTCCTTGAGGGCGTCGCGCAGGTCGGGCATCCGCACCGGTCGCACGGCACCGGACCGGATCGAGTCGGTCATCGCCTTCTCGGCAGCGGTCGTGACGAGGTGCTCGAGGTCGGCGCCGGAGAACCCACGGGTCCGTCGGACGAGGTCCTGGAGGTCGATGCCCTCGATCGGGCGCTTCTGCAGGTGTCCTCGGAGGATCGCCTCGCGGGCGTCCTGGTCCGGTGGGCGGACCAGGACCATCCGGTCGAACCGGCCGGGGCGCTTCAGCGCGGCGTCGACGTCCCACGGGTGGTTCGTCGCGGCGAGCACGTAGACGCCGTCGTTCTGCGAGTCGACGCCGTCCATCTCGACGAGGAGCTGGTTCACCACGTTCCGGAACGACGACGACGTGTTGCCGCTGCGCTTCCCGCCGATCGCGTCCATCTCGTCGAAGAACAGCACCGCGGGGGCGTGGCGCCGTGCCTCACGGAAGACGCGGTGCACGTTCTTCTCGCTCTCGCCGATGAACTTGTCGAGCACGTCCGTCAGCGTCACGGACAGGAAGTGCGCACCGAGCTCGCCGGCGATCGCGCGGGCCAGGAACGTCTTGCCGCACCCGGGCGGCCCGTACAGGAGCAGGCCCCCGCGGAGCTGCTTGCCGAACGCGGCCGCGATCTCCGGGTGCGCCATCGGCTGCAGGAAGGACTCGTCGATCCGGCGCTTCACGGCCTCGAGTCCACCGACGTCGGCGAGTCGGACGGTCTCGCGCCGGACCTCGACCACGGGGTCGGCGTCCTCGGGCACGGCTACGACCGTCTCGCCGTCCTCGGTCACCGCCCGCTCGAGGAACGGCGCTTCGGTCGGGTCGGCGATCGACCGCTCCAGCGCCGACCAGTCGATCCCGTCGCCGTGCGTCGGCGTCGCCGGGGCCGCCGTCGGCTCGCCGCTGCCGTCCTCGCCCCCGCCGTCCTCGCCGCTCCCGTCCTCGCCGGGGCTCTCCTGACCGACAACTGGTGAGGCCGCGGCGGCGAGGGCGGACGCCCGCACGATCCCGGCGGCCTGCTCGTCGTCCGGTGCCTGCTGCAGCACGGTGCCCGCCTGCTCGATCGCCTCGCCGTGCCGCCCGGCGTCGGCGAGCAGTTCGGCGTACCGCAGGCGCAGCGCGCGGTCCTCGGGCAGCGCGGTGACGGCCGCGGCGAGTGCGGACAACGGATCGGTCATGCGTCCCCCTGGTGGTTCGTTCCCTGCCGGACCATCGTAGGGCGGTGGACGCGACCGCCCACCGGATCCGCGCCGGCATGACGGAGCCGCGCCGCGCCTCCAGGCCGGTGGACGGCCCGTGGGCCGCTAAACTGAGCGGGACTTTCCGCAATACGCAAGGAGAACCGTGTCCGGGCATTCCAAGTGGGCAACGACCAAGCACAAGAAGGCCGTCATCGACCAGCGCCGTGCCAAGTCGTTCGCCAAGCTGATCAAGAACATCGAGGTCGCCGCGAAGATGGGCGGTGCCGACATGTCCGGCAACCCGACCCTGGTCGACGCCGTGCAGAAGGCGAAGAAGACCTCGGTCCCCAACGACAACATCGACCGCGCCGTCAAGCGCGGTGCGGGTCTCACGGGCGAGACCATCGAGTACACGACGATCATGTACGAGGGCTACGGCCCGAACGGCGTCGCGATGCTGATCGAGTGCCTCACGGACAACAAGAACCGTGCGGCGGCCGAGGTCCGGACCGCGATGTCGCGCAACGGCGGCACCATGGCCGACCCGGGCAGCGTCGCCTACAACTTCTCGCGCAAGGGAGTCATCTCGGTCACGAAGACCGACGGCCTGGACGAGGACACCGTGATGACCGCGGTGCTGGACGCCGGTGTCGAGGACGTCATCGACCAGGGCGGTGGCTTCGAGATCATCACCGAGGCGAGCGACCTGGTCGCAGCCCGCACGGCGCTGCAGGACGCCGGGATCGACTACGACTCCGCCGACGCCGAGTTCGTGCCCGGGCTGAAGGTCCCGGTCGACGCCGAGACCGCCCGCAAGGTGTTCCGTCTGATCGACGCGCTCGAGGACTCGGACGACGTGCAGAACGTCTACTCGAACTTCGACATCCCCGCGGACGTCCAGGCCGAGCTCGACGAGGACGAGGGCGAGTAGCCGTGCTCCGTGTGCTCGGGGTGGACCCCGGGCTCACCCGGTGCGGCGTCGGCGTCGTCGAGGTCGCACCGAACCGGCGCGCACGACTCGTCCACGTGACGGTCGTGCGCACCCCGCCGGACATGCCGCTCGAGCAGCGGCTGCTCCGGATCGCGGACGGCATCGCCGCCGAGATCGACGAGCACCACCCCGACGCGGTCGCGGTCGAGCGGGTGTTCGCGCAGGCGAACGTCCGCACGGTGATGGGCACCGCGCAGGCGGCCGGCCTGGCGCTGCACGCCGCGGCGGCCCGCGGCCTGCCCGTCGGGCTGCACACCCCGTCCGAGGTCAAGGCCGCCGTCACCGGCTACGGCAACGCCGACAAGCGGCAGGTCCAGACGATGATCGCGCGCGTGCTCGGACTCGACGAGGCCCCGAAGCCGGCCGACGCCGCCGATGCGCTCGCGTTGGCCGTGTGCCATGCCTGGAGGCTCGGATCACCCGACGCCGCCGGCTCGCGTGCCACGAACCTCACCCCGGCACAGCGTGCATGGCGGGACGCCCAGGGCGGCACCACCGACTCGCCGCTCGCCCGCGCGGCCGCAGCCGCGGCCCGCCCGCAGCGTGGCAGGTCCGCGTCGTCGGTGGGCGGCCCTAGGCTCGGAGCATGATCGCGAGTCTCCGGGGCACCTGCATCGACATCGCCGGCTCGGCCGTGGTGGTCGAGGTCGGGGGAGTCGGGTACGCCGTCACCGTGACACCTGCGCACGCACTGACCATGCGCCACGGGTCCGAGGTGTTCGTGCGGACCGCGATGATCGTGCGCGAAGACGAGCACCTGCTCTTCGGCTTCGAGTCGACCGACGCGTTGCAGGTGTTCGACCTGCTCCGCGGGGTGTCCGGCGTCGGCCCGAAGTCCGCGATGGGCGTCCTGGCCCACATGGACCCGGCGCAGATCGCGAACGCCGTCGCGAACGAGGACGACGGCGCGTTCCGCAAGGTCTCCGGCATCGGCCCGAAGACCGCCAAGCTCATCATCGTCGCGCTCTCCGGCAAGCTCGTGGCCTTCGAACAGGCCGCCGTCGTCGCCGCGGCGCGAGGGACCGCAGTGCACCCCGCAGCGGTCGACGTCGTCTCGGCGCTCATCGGCCTCGGCTGGCGTGAAGACGCTGCACAGGCCGCCGTCGACGACGCCGTCGCCAACGAGCCAGGCGCCGCCGCGATGGGCACCCAGGCGCTGCTCCGCGCCGCACTCGGCGCCCTGCGACCCGCGGCAGCCGGCCGATGAGCGGCATCACGTCCGCCGGTGCCGAGTCGCAGGAGGAACTCGCGTTCGAAGGCGCGCTCCGTCCGCGCTCGCTCGACGAGTTCGTCGGGCAGCGCAAGGTCCGCGGGCAACTCGACCTGCTCCTCAAGGCCGCCGGCATGCAGGAGCGCACGCCCGACCACATCCTGATGGCGGGTCCTCCCGGCCTCGGCAAGACCACGCTCGCGATGATCGTCGCGCACGAGACGGGGCGCCCGCTGCGGATGTCGAGCGGCCCGGCGATCCAGCACGCCGGTGACCTGGCGGCCGTGCTCTCGTCGCTCGTCCCCGGCGAGGTCCTGTTCATCGACGAGATTCACCGGATGGCCCGCTCGGCAGAAGAGATGCTCTACCTGGCGATGGAGGACTTCCGCATCGACGTGATGGTGGGCAAGGGCGCGGGTGCCACGAGCATCCCGCTCGACCTCGCGCCCTTCACGCTCGTCGGGGCCACCACCCGGGCCGGCCTGCTGCCGAACCCGCTGCGGGACCGCTTCGGGTTCACCGCCCACCTGGAGTTCTACGAGAAGGACGAGCTCGAACAGGTCCTGATCCGCGCGGCGCACCTGCTCGAGCTCGACATCGACCGGACCGCCCTGCGCGAGATCGCCGGGCGTTCCCGCGGCACCCCGCGCATCGCGAACCGCCTGCTCCGGCGGGTGCGCGACTACGCGCTCGTGCACCGCACCACCGACGGCATGGCGGCGGTCCAGGGCGCCCTCGACCTGTACGACGTCGACGAACTCGGGCTCGACCGGCTCGACCGCGCCGTGGTCGAGACCATGCTGACCCGGTTCGACGGCGGACCGGTCGGTCTGAACACCCTCGCCGTCTCCGTCGGCGAGGAGTCCGAGACGATCGAGTCGGTCGTCGAACCGTTCCTGGTCCGGGTCGGTCTCGTGACCCGCACGCCCCGTGGGCGCATCGCCACACCACGTGCCTGGCGGCACCTCGGCCTCACCCCGGGGCAGGCCGACGGCGGGCAGCCGGGGCTCTTCGACGACCCGGACACCGACGACTGAACGCCGATCAGTCGAGTGACATGCCACGGACACCGGCGTGCCCTAGACTGCTACGGCCCGAAACCGAGCAACCAGAGAAGGCAACGCATCATGGGTCAAGAAGTCATCCTCATCGTCATCGTCGTGGCGTTCGCAGCCTTCATGTTCTACAACAGCCGCAAGCGCAAGAAGCAGCAGGCCGAGCTCGTGGACAAGATGGTCCCCGGCGCCAAGGTCATGCTGTCCTTCGGCCTGTACGGCACGCTCCTCTCCGTGAACGAGGAGAAGGTCACCGCTGACGTCGAGATCGCACCGGGGACCATCGTCACCGTGCACCGTCAGACCCTGTCGCGCGTCGTCGACGACAACGCTTCCGACGTCGAGACCACCACGACCACCGAGGACGAGCCGAAGCCCGTGGCCGAACTCAACGGTGAGCCGGTCTACGGCGAGCGTGCCGACGAGACCGACGCCACGAAGCGCAAGTCCGACGACTGACGCCCTCGGCCGCCGGGTCGTCTGATCCGGCGGCTTCCTCTTGCCGTCGCACGGTGTGCCGACGGTCCTGAACAGAAAGACGAGACGACCGGTGGCACGATCGACACCCGTCAAGAAGGCGCTGCGCTCGCTCACCTGGTTGGTGATCCTGATGGCGATCCTCGCCGGCCTGAACACCGCCGCGTCGATCCTCGCCGGCTCTTCGAAGGACGACACCGACAAGTGGTACCAGGGCGCGAGCTGGGTACCCGAGCTGGCTCTGGACCTGCAGGGCGGCACGCAGCTGACCCTCGCGGCGCAGAACACCGAGGGCGACTCCGTCACCTCGCAGCAGCTGCAGCAGGCGGTGAACATCATCCGCCAGCGCATCGACGCCACCGGTGTCTCCGAGTCAGAGATCAACACGCAGGGCGCGAACAACATCGTCGTCTCGATCCCGGGTCGCCCCGACAAGGCCACCATCGACCGCATCGAGGCCGCGGCCAAGCTGACGTTCCGGCCCGTCCTGTACACCGAGGCTGCGACCAACTCCGCTGTCGGTGACGACGGCAAGGGCACCGCATCGCCGACGCCGTACTCGCCGCCCGCCTCGCTCGCGGCGACGCCCAGCGCGAAGCCCACGAACGCGAGCGACCTGAACTGGGTCACGCCGAAGCTGCAGGACCTGTACACCAACTACAACTGCGCAGCACCGGGCGACGTCACCACCGCGCCCGACGACGAGCCCCTGGTCACCTGCGACCAGGACGGCGCCGGCAAGTACATCCTCGGCCCGGTCGAGGTGTCCGGCGCCGACATCAGCAACGCCACCTCGGGGCTCGCCACCGACTCGCAGGGCACGTCGACCGGCCAGTGGGCCGTCAACCTGACCTTCAACGGTGAGGGCTCGAAGGACTTCCGCACGGTCACCAACCGTCTCGTCTCGCTCCAGCAGCCGCAGAACCAGTTCGCGATCGTGCTCGACGGTTCGGTCATCACCGCACCGACGACGAACTCCGCGATCACGAACGGCAAGGCGCAGATCAGCGGCAACTTCACCGCCGAGTCCGCCAAGACCCTCGCCGACCAGCTCAAGTACGGTGCGCTGCCGATCAACTTCCAGGTGCAGTCGAACGAGAACATCTCGGCGACACTCGGTACCGCGCAGCTCATCGGTGGCCTCGTCGCCGGTCTGATCGGCCTGATCCTCGTGATCATCTACTCCGTGATCCAGTACCGCGCCCTGGCGTTCGTCACCGTGCTGTCGCTCGGGATCGCCGCCGTGATCACGTACCTCGTGATCGCGATCATGTCGTGGCGCGTCGACTACCGCCTGTCGTTGGCAGGTGTGGCGGGCCTGATCGTCGCGATCGGCATCACGGCGGACTCGTTCATCGTCTACTTCGAGCGCATCCGTGACGAACTCCGTGACGGCCGTGCCCTCGAGAGCGCGGTCGAGTCCGGCTGGAAGCGCGCGCTGCGCACGATCCTGGCGTCCGACGCGGTGAACTTCCTCGCCGCCGTCACCCTGTACGTGCTCGCGGTCGCCGACGTGAAGGGCTTCGCGTTCACGCTGCTGCTCACGACCCTCATCGACATCGTGGTGGTCGCACTCTTCACCCACCCGATGATGCAGCTCATCGCCCGGACCCGGTTCTTCGGGGACGGCCACCGGTTCAGCGGGCTCGACCCGGCAGCACTCGGTGCCGTCTACCGGGGGCGTGCGCAGTTCCGCGCACCCGTCGTGGACGGCAAGCGCCAGCGCAGTGCCGGTGAGGCGCAGCGCCGACAGACGATCGCGGAGCGGAAGGCCCAGCAGGCCTCCGGCGACAACGGCTCGACGCCGGACGGGAAGGACGACTGATGGCCAGCTTCAGCCAGTTCGGCAGCGACCTCTACACGGGGAAGCGGTCGTACGACATCATCGGGCGCCGGAAGACCTGGTACCTCATCGCCCTGGCGATGATCGTGATCTCGCTCGTCACGCCGTGGCTGCGTGGCGGGTACCAGCTCGGCATCGAGTTCACCGGCGGCTCGGAGTTCACGATCTCCGACGTCAAGTCGCTCGACCAGAGCATCGCGACCGACACGGTCGAGAGCGTCGTCGCCGACACCATCCCTCGTGTCTCGCAGCTCGGCACGCACGGCATCCGCGTGCAGACCGGGCAGCTCACCGACGCCCAGACGACCGACGTGCAGGACGCCCTGGCCAAGGCCTACGACGTCCCGGAGCGCCAGGTCGCCGCGACCTTCATCGGCGCGACGTGGGGTGCCGACGTCCTCGCGCAGGCCATCCGTGGTCTGGTGATCTTCCTGGCCCTCGCCGCGGTCTTCATGACGCTGTACTTCCGCACCTGGAAGATGTCACTCTCTGCGATGGCGGCGCTGGTGCACGACCTGCTCATCACGGCGGGCGTGTACGGCATCGTCGGGCTCGAGGTCACGCCCGCGGCGGTGATCGGCTTCCTGACGATCCTCGGGTACTCGCTCTACGACACCGTGGTGGTCTTCGACAAGGTGCGCGAGAACACCGCGCAGGAGTCGATCCGCACCTTCAAGCAGTCGGTCAACCTCGCGGTCAACCAGACGCTCGTCCGATCGATCAACACCTCGGTCGTGGCACTGCTGCCGGTGGCGGCGATCCTCTTCATCGGGTCGTACGTGCTCGGCGCCGGCACCCTGCGTGACATCTCGCTCGCACTGTTCATCGGCATCATCGTCGGCACCTACTCGACGATCTTCATCGCGTCGCCGATGTACGCGCAGCTGCGCGAGAACGAGCCGAAGATCAAGGAGTCCGACGCCAAGAAGACCGCGGCGGCCGAGAAGCGCCGGCGCGAGGTCGACGCGGCAGAGGCGAACGCCTGATGCCCATCGAGATCCAGCAGATCGACGTCGCCGAGGCCCAGCGCCGCATCGACGCCGGGGCCCGGCTCTACGACGTGCGTGAGCAGGGGGAGTGGGACGAGGTCCACGCTCCGCAGGCCACGCTCGTGCCGATGTCCGAGTTCGTGGACCGCTGGCAGGAGATCGACGGCGGCGACCAGCCGGCCATCATCGTCTGCCACTCCGGCGGCCGGTCCTCGCGCATCGTCGCGGCGCTCGAGCAGTCGGGTGTCCCGGCCGTCAACCTGTCCGGCGGCATGCTCGCCTGGGAGCAGGCGGGGGCACCGGTGGAGCGCGACGCCCAGGGCGAACCTCGTCACGGGCACTGACCGGGGACGCGTAGTCTTGTCGGATCGAGCTCGGATCGAGCTCTCGGACCGAGTCCTGGGAGGCGCATCATGACGGACACCCGCGAAGAGCCGTCCGCGCCGAGCCGCCCGGGCTCCGCCCCGCAGCCCGCGAGCCCGATCGGTCCGAACACCACCGGCAACCTCGGTTCCCTCCGCTCACTGCTGCCACGCCTGTTCTCGCGCGCGCAGCCGGCCGGTGCGGTGGACACCCTGATCCGCACGGTCCGGTCGCACCACCCCAAGGCCGACGTGACCCTCATCGAGCGCGCCTACTCGGTCGCCGAGCGCGCGCACGACGGGCAGAAGCGCAAGTCCGGTGAGCCGTACATCACGCACCCCGTCGCGGTCGCGCAGATCCTGGCCGACCTCGGCATCGGGACGATCACCATCGCTGCAGCGCTCCTGCACGACACCGTCGAGGACACCGACTACCAGCTCGACCAGCTGCGGGTGGACTTCGGCGACGAGATCGCGATGCTCGTCGACGGCGTCACCAAGCTCGACAAGGTCAAGTACGGCGACAGCGCACAGGCCGAGACCGTCCGCAAGATGGTCATCGCGATGTCGAAGGACATCCGAGTCCTCGTCATCAAGCTCGCCGACCGCCTGCACAACGCCCGCACCTGGGGCTTCGTCGAGTCCGCGTCTGCCACGCGCAAGGCGAAGGAGACGCTCGAGATCTACGCGCCCCTCGCGCACCGGCTCGGCATCCAGATGATCAAGCTCGAGCTCGAGGACCTGTCGTTCGCGGTCCTGCACCCGAAGCTCTACGTCGAGATCGACAGCCTGGTCAAGGAACGCCAACCGAAGCGCGAGCAGTTCGTCCAGAACGTCATCGGCACCCTCAAGAAGGACCTGAAGGCCGCCAAGGTCCGCGGTGACGTGATGGGTCGGCCGAAGCAGTACTACTCGATCTACCAGAAGATGATCGTGCGGGGTCGTGAGTTCGACGAGATCTACGACCTCGTCGGCATCCGCGTCCTCGTGCCCACCGTCCGCGACTGTTACGCCATGCTCGGCTCGGTGCACGCGCGGTGGACCCCGCTGCCCGGTCGCTTCAAGGACTACATCGCGACCCCCAAGTTCAACCTGTACCAGTCGCTGCACACCACGGTGCTCGGACCACAGGGCCGTGCGGTCGAGATCCAGATCCGCACGCACGAGATGCACCAGCGTGCCGAGTTCGGTGTCGCCGCCCACTGGAAGTACAAGCAGCGCGCTGCCGGCCGTGACGCCGGCACCTCGTCCACGACGGACGACCAGGACATGGCGTGGCTCGCCCACATCACCGACTGGCAGGCAGAGACCAGCGATCCGGGCGAGTTCCTCGATTCGCTCCGGTACGAGATCGGCGCCAAGGAGACGTACGTCTTCACGCCGCAGGGCAAGGTCATCGGTCTGCCCGCCGGAGCCACCCCGGTCGACTTCGCCTACGCCGTCCACACCGAGATCGGCCACCGCACGATGGGTGCGAAGGTCAACGGTCGCCTGGTCCCGCTCGAGAGCCAGCTCTCCAGCGGTGACGTGGTCGAGATCTTCACGTCGAAGAACCCCGACTCCGGCCCCTCGCAGGACTGGCTGCAGTTCGTCCGCAGCCCCCGCGCGCGCAACAAGATCAAGCAGTGGTTCACCAAGGAGCGCCGCGAAGAGGCGATCGAGCAGGGCCGCGACGCCATCGCGCGTGCGATGCGCAAGCAGAACCTGCCGCTCCAGCGCATCATGAGCCAGGACAGCATCGCCGAGGTCGCCTCGTCGATGCGCTACGAGGACGTCTCCGCGCTGTACGCCGCCATCGGCGAGGGCCACGTCTCGACCCAGTCGGTGATCGAGAAGGTCCTCGGGAACGTCCAGACCGAGACCGAGGCCGACGAACCCGAACTCGCGTTCCCCCGCCAGGTCACCAGTCGCCAGCTGCGCACCAGCGACAGCGGCGTGCTGGTCCGCGGGGCGCCCGACATCCTCGTCAAGCTCGCGAAGTGCTGCACCCCGGTGCCGGGCGACCAGATCGTGGGCTTCATCACCCGTGGCCAGGGCGTCTCCGTGCACCAGTCGTCGTGCACCAACGTGAAGTCGCTCATGAATGAGCCCGACCGGATGATCGAGGTCGAGTGGGCCCCGTCGTCGAAGTCGGTGTTCCTGGTGCAGATCCAGATCGAGGCGCTCGATCGGTCTGGCCTGCTCAGCGACGTCACCCGAGTGCTGACGGATCACCACGTGAACATACTGTCCGCGACGGTGTCGACCTCGTCCGACCGCCTGGCGCTCAGCCGGTTCGTGTTCGAGATGGGGGACACCATCCACCTCGACCGTGTGCTCAACGCAGTGCGTCGCATCGACGCCGTCTACGACGTCTACCGCGTCAGCGCCGGCTAGTACCGGAGCAGGGCCCCGCGCCTCCCGGTCCGTTTCTCGGTCGGTCACGGCTCGTCGATTGCGGCCCTGCCAACCGACAGATCGTGACCACTCGGCGGACGTGAGCGGGGTGTCCTGACCGCTCGCACGCGCCGGACCGGAGGCGCGTGACGGCTCCGGCCCGCGCCTCCCGCCCGCGGACAGGTCACGACTCGTCGCGCGGGCACCGTCGACAGGTCACGAACCGTCGACTGCGGCCCCGCCACCCGACAGTCCGTGACCACTCGGCGGACGTGAGCGGGGTGTCCTGACCGCTCGCACCCGCCGGACCGGAGGCCCGCGGCAGCCCCGGCCGGCGCCTCCTGCCCGCGGACCGGTCACGACTCGTCGCGCGGGCACCGTCCACCGGTCACGAACCGTCGATTGCGGCCCTGCCAACCGACGGATCGTGACCACTCGGCGGACGTGAGCGGAGTGTCCTGACCACCTGCACCCGCCACCGACGACCCCACCCACAAGCACTACCGGACAGCACCCCCAGCACCCCCGGCACCGTCCTGCACCGCACGCAACCGCCGCTCGGCCTGTCGCACCATGGGGATCGTGCCAAGAGCCGTCAGGCGTGTCCGCAGCTCGGCGGCGCTCACCGCTCCGATCGCGAGCAACCCGTGGACGGCCGACGCTTCAGCGGCCCCGAACGCACCCGCAGTCGGCCCCGGCATCCGCAGCAGGTCGATCGCGGTCCGCGCCGGCAGTGCGACCCGGAGCCGCGCCAGGACGGCGGTGTCGTCGACGTCGATCCGGACCTCGCGCAGGCGCACCTCCGGGCCGACGTGCACGCGGACATGCGGCGGGATGCACGCCTCGAGCGGCGCCGGCGGACGGGACACCGCACCCCAGATCCACGCGGCGGTCAGCGTGCAGGCGATCAAGCGTGCGTCGCGCAGCACCCAGGCAGCCGCGGCGGCACGCAACGACGGCGTCTGCGGTTCGGCAGGGGAGGCCCAGCACGGCCCGACCGCGACCAGTTCGCCGGCCAGGACCGCCGCCCGCAGTTCGGGTTCCGGCCAGTCGTCACTGGTCAGCAGTCGCGGGCGGGGCACCCGCACATCCTGCCCGACCTGCGGTCGCGACCGACAGGCCTGTGGACAAGCCCCGGACCGGCCGGGAGGCCCGTGGCGGGCCCGCACCGCGCCTCCAGGCGGTCACCGGTCACGTCACGAGCGCGAAGCGCGTCGACGACGCTGCCACCTGACGGCAGCCTGCCGGGAGGCCGCGACGCGGCGCGTGCGCGCTCAGCGCAGGACGTCGGCGCGGTGGACGAGCGCCGCGGCGCCGATGAGCGGGCCGTCCTGCGACAGTCCCGTCGGCACGATCCGCACCTTCGTGACGAAGCCGAACTCGACACGCTCCGCCACGGCCTGCCGGGCGTACTCGAACAGGTCGGGCGTGACGTGCGAGAACCCGCCACCGATCGCGACGACCTCGAGGTCGACCAGGCTGGTGGCGGCGGCGATGGCCTGGCCCAGGGCTCGGCCGCTGCGCTTGACCGCGGCGACCGCGATGTCGTCGCCGGCGGCGTACGCGGCCGAGAGCTCTTCGCCGGTGGTGCCCGCGAAGCCCTGCCGACGAGCCCAGGCCACGGTCTTGGGGCCGCTGGCGATCGCCTCGAGGCAGCCGGTCCCGCCGCAGGCGCAGGGGTCGTCGTAGCCGCCACACTCGACGTGGCCGATGTGCCCGGCGTTCCCCGTCGGGCCGCTGACCGTGCGGCCGTGCAGGATGAGCCCGCCGCCGACACCGGTGGAGACGATCATGCCCATCACGTGGTCGGAGCCTTGGGCAGCCCCGACCCAGTGCTCGGCGAGCGTGATCGCCAGGCCGTCCATGCGGAGCGTCACCGGCACGTTCTCCGGCACGAGGGCCGCGATCCGGTCGCGCAGCGGGTGGCCCCGCCACACGGGCATGTTGAGCGGCGAGACCAGACCGTGTTCCTCGTCGACCGGGCCGGCGGAGCCGACGCCGACGCCGACGAGCGTCGTGTCCGCGGGCAGTGCGCCGAGGGCGGCCGTGACGACCTCGTCGACGGCGGCCTGCAGCTCGTCCGAGGTGCGCTGCGGCCCCGTGGGGCTGCGGAACCGCGTCGCGGGCAGCACGACCCCCTGGTCGGTGACGAGCGCGGCCTCGACCTTCGTGCCGCCGAGGTCGACGGCCAGGGCGAGGGCGGGGGACTGGGGTGCGGTGCTGGACATGCGCGCTCCGATGCGGCGGTCTGGAGGCCCGGTGCGCGTCACCGACGCGTCGTCGCGTCCGGTGGGCGCCGGCCTGGTCGTGGTGGGTCGGGCTGGGTGGGATGGACTCAGCGGGGTGGGCTCAGCCGTGTCCGCTCAGTAGGACGTCGTGTCGTCGCCGATCGCCGACGCGGCGCCCGTCTCGGCGCGGTGCGCGACCTCGTCGAGGATGCGGGCCGAGGCGCTCGTGCCGATGCGGTTCGCGCCCGCCTCGACCATCTCGAGCAGGGTGTCGAGGCCGCGGACGCCGCCGGAGGCCTTCACGCCGGTGTCGGCACCGACCGTGCGGCGCATCAGGGCGATGTGCTCGGCGGTCGCGCCGCCGCCGGCGAACCCGGTCGAGGTCTTCACGAACGCGGCACCGGCGGTCTGCGCCGCACGCGAGGCAGCGACGATCTCGTCGTCGGTCAGGAAGGCGGTCTCGAGGATCACCTTGACGACGGTGTCCCCGGCGGCGTCGACGACCGCGCGGACGTCCTGCTCGACGCGTTGCCAGTCGCCCGACTTCGCGGCGCCGATGTTCTGCACCATGTCCAGCTCGAAGGCGCCGTCGGCCAGGGCCTGCAGCGACTCGGCGACCTTCGCCGCGGTCGACGTGGTGCCGTGCGGGAACCCGATCACGGTGCCGACACCGACGCCGGTGCCCGTCAGGCGCTCGACGGCGTGCGCGACGTCGCTCGGACGGACACAGACGCTGAAGACGCGGTGGGCGGCGGCTTCGTCGAGCTGGGCGTCGACGTCCGCGCGGGTGAGTTCGGGCTTCAGGATCGCGTGGTCGATGAGGCCGCGGACGGCATCGGCGGTGACGGGGAAGGCTGCGTTGTCCACCCGGCAAGCCTACCCGTCAGGCGTGCCGCGTAGCGTGCAGGGCATGCAGGTCCTCGTCACCGGCGCCACCGGGTACATCGGTGGTCGTCTCGTCCCTCGTCTCCTCGAAGCCGGCCACTCCGTCCGGGTGTTCGTGCGCAACCCCCGGAAGCTCCAGGACGTCCCGTGGAGCAGCGACGTGGACGTCGCGGAAGGCGACCTCCAGGACGCCGACGCGGTCCGCGCCGCCGTCGACGGGGTCGAGGCGGTCTACTACCTGGCCCACGCGATGGGCGCCGACGGCGACTTCGAGTCGGCCGAACACGAGGCCGCCGAGACCATGGCGCACGAGGCGAAGACGGCGGGGGTCAGCCGGTTCGTCTACCTGGGCGGGCTGCACCCCGACGGCGAGCTGTCCAAGCACCTCCGCAGCCGCAAGGAGGTGGGGGAGATCCTCCTCGGCTCCGGTGTGCCCACCGTGGCGTACCAGGCCGGCGTCGTGATCGGCTCGGGCAGCACCTCGTTCGAGATGATCCGGCACCTCACCGACGTCCTGCCGTGGATGCCTGCGCCGCGCTGGGTCCGCAACCGCATCCAGCCGATCGCGGTGCGCGACGTCCTCTACTACCTGGTGGCCGCCCTGGACGTCCCCGCCGACGTCAACCGCACCTTCGACATCGGTGGCCCCGACGTCCTGCGGTACGGCCAGATGCTGAACGGCTACGCGGTCGAGGCGAAGCTGCCGCAGCGCCCGATCACCGTGCTGCCGGTGCTCACCCCGCGGCTCGCCGCGCACTGGTTCAACGTCGTCACCCCGATCCCGCGCAAGCTCGCGACGCCCATCATCGAGTCGCTGCAGTTCGAGTGCGTCCAGCGCGAGCACGACATCGACGACGTCGTACCGAAGCCCGAGGGCGGGCTCACCTCGTACCGTCGGGCCGTCCGCCTCGCGCTCAACAAGATGCGCACCGGCCAGGTGCAGACCAGCTGGCGGAGCGCGACGCTCTCCAGCGCCTCCGCCGACCCGATGCCGAACGACCCCGACTGGGCCGGCCACACCGTCTACGTCGACGACCGGAAGCGGCACTCGAGTGCCTCCGCCGCGGACGTCTGGCGTGTCGTCGAGTCGATCGGTGGCGACAACGGCTGGTACTCGTTCCCGCTCGCCTGGGTCGCCCGCGGCTGGATGGACAAGATCGCCGGTGGCGTCGGACTGAACCGTGGCCGTCGCGACCAACAGCGCCTCGAGCAGGGTGACGCGCTCGACTGGTGGCGCGTCGAACGGCTCGAGCGCGGCCGGTACCTGCGGCTCCGTGCCGAGTTCAAGTCGCCGGGCCGCGCGTGGCTCGAGATGACCGTCACGCCGAACCCCGAAGGCGGCAGCGACTACCGCCAGCGGGCGATCTACTTCCCGCAGGGACTCGCCGGACGCCTGTACTGGTACGGCATCCTGCCGTTCCACGGCATCATCTTCCCCGGTATGGTCGAGCGCATCACCGCCGCCGCCGAGCGGGAGTCCGACCAGACCGAGTCCACGCAGCGCAACCGGACGCAGCAGACCGGGACCCCCGAGCCGGCGCACGAGGAGGCAGCATGACCGACGACCGCAGCCCCGTCCTCTTCCTGGGGGACAGCATCACCGAACAGGGCGACTGGGATACCTGGCTCCCCGACGAGCACACGCTGAACCAGGGCATCGGTGGCGACACGACCGACGGCGTGCTGACGCGCCTCGACGCCGTCGTCGCCGAGCAGCCCGAGGTGATCGTGCTGCTCATCGGCACGAACGACTTCGGCGGCCACCGCGCCAGCGCCGAGCACGTGGTCCGCAACGTCGAGACCGCGCTCGTCACGCTCCGCCGTGAACTGCCGGGTGTCCGCCTGCTGCTCGTCTCGATCCTGCCGCGGCAGTCCGAGTACGCCGCGAAGATCGAGCAGGCGAACCGGCACCTGCGCCAGTTCGTCGCCACCTGCCACGCCCAGTACCTCGACGCCTGGCCCGCCCTGGCAGACGGCGACCACCTGGACGCCCGCTTCACCGAGGACGGCCTGCACCTGACCGAGGACGGCTACCGCGCGTTCGTCGGTGAACTCGTGCCGGCCCTCGAGCGGGTCCGTGAGCTGCCGCCGATGTCGCGGTCGATCCAGGCGATCACCATCGACGGCGACTCGGACTGATGGCCGCACGCAAGGGGCGGCCCCCGGTGGGGTCGTCGCAACACGGCGTGCCCGCGGGATCCTCGCGACCCGCGGCCGCCGCACCGGCCGCCCGCGCACGCGAGACGCCGCCGTTCACCCGGCCGGCGCTGGCGCCCGGGTTGATCGCTGCGATCGTGCTCCTGGCGTGCGTCGCCATCGTGGACTCGTCGGGGTTCGTCTTCGCCCGCTGGGGCGTCACCGTCCTCGCGTTGATCGTGCTCGTCTTCACGATGCGGGGGAAGGTCTGGTGGGCCGCGCTGCTCATGGTCGCCGTCGCGGTCTGCTGGAACCCGCTCGTCACGGTGCCGATCCCGGGGCAGGTGTGGGCGGGCCTGCAGCTGGTGGCCGCCGCGCTGTTCATCGTGGTGGGCATCGTGGTCAAGGTGCCCCGCGAGACCGACGGACGGTAGGATCGGCAGGTCGGGTACAGGACCCGGCCGCACGACCCGAAGGGCATGGATGAACGACGAGACCGAGCCGGTGACCGAGAGTCCTCTGCTGAACCCTCGACCGTCCTCCGGCGGTCTCGACCGATCCGACGTCGTCGTCCGCAAGGGACGACTGACCCTGATCAACGGACACCTCACGCCGCAGCAGTCGATGATCGAGGACCTGCTGTTCCTCGACGACGCACTCACCGCGGCTGACGTCGACCACCTCCTCATCCGCGGGAACGACCAGCGTCCGGTGATCGCCCTGGACGAGCGTGACCGCCAGCGAGCCGAGAGCGCCGTGATGTCGGCCGCCGTCAACGAGCCGTTCTACGCGAAGCCCCCGGGCAAGCCGGCAGTGCTCGTGCAGGACGACGGACTCGGCTCCGTCGAGGAACCCGTGCTCCGTGTGTTCCGCCCGCGCCTCGAGCCCCTCGGACGCCTGCGCTACGGCGCCGAGACCAGCGTCCAGCTCGAGTTCTGGCGCGTCACCGACACCGAGGTCCTCGCACCCGTCGAGAACGCCCTGATGCGTCGCAGCCTGCCGATCGACGAGTTCGTCCTCGTCGACATCGAGCGCTACGGCCGCACCTGGCGCACCGTCGAGCACATGTTCGACGACCACGTCTCGGACATCCGGTTCCCGATCGACATCGTCTTCTCGTGGGTCGACGGCAACGCCATCGAGTACCAGCGCGCCCGCCAGGCCGCACAGTCGAACGCCGTCCTGGGCGAGGGCGATGACGCTCCGGCCCGCTTCCGCCAGATCGACGAACTGAAGTACGCGCTGCGCTCGGTCCACACCTTCGCGCCGTGGATCCGCCAGATCTACATCGCCACGGACTCGCCTGCGCCGCACTGGCTCGCCGACCACCCGAAGGTCCGGATCGTCCGCAGCGAGGAGTTCTTCGCCGACCCGTCCGTGCTGCCGACGCACAACTCGCAGGCCGTCGAGTCGCAGCTGCACCACATCCCGGGCATCAGCGAGCACTTCATCTACTCGAACGACGACATGTTCTTCGGCCGGCTGGTCGACCCCTCGGTGTTCTACAGCCCGGGGTCGGTCACGAAGTTCATCCTCGCGTCGACCCGGATCGGCCTCGGTTCCAACAACCCGGCACGCAGCGGCTTCGAGAACTCCGCCCGGGTCAACCGCGGGCTCCTGCAGCAACGCTTCGGCGCGGTGACGACCCGCCACCTCGAGCACGCGCCGACGCCCCTGCGTGCGTCGATCATGACCGAGATGGAGCACGAGTTCGCCGACGAGTTCGCGGCCACTGCAGCGTCACGCTTCCGCGCCGCCGACAACATCTCGGTGACGAACTCGCTCTACCACTACTACTCGCTGCTCACCGGCCGGGCGATCATCCAGGAGAACTCCTCCGTCGGGTACATCGACACGACCATGGTCTCCGGACTCAAGGCCCTCGACGACCTGCTGAAGAAGCGGAACGTGGACTTCTTCTGCCTCAACGACGGCAGCTTCCCGGAGGTCAGCGACGAGGAGCGCACGCAGCGCGTGACGGACTTCCTGGAGCGGTACTTCCCGTTCCCCGCGCCGTGGGAGCGCCCCAGCGCGTAGGACGCGCCAGCGGCCTGCTGGGGCGCTCCGGGCGAGCCTGCGAGC
Organism: Curtobacterium flaccumfaciens UCD-AKU; assembly: GCF_000349565.1. Taxonomy (GTDB): domain Bacteria; phylum Actinomycetota; class Actinomycetes; order Actinomycetales; family Microbacteriaceae; genus Curtobacterium; species Curtobacterium poinsettiae. The sequence continues at coordinate 209,042 of NZ_KB714620.1, read as the reverse complement.
CCGGTCCCACGGTGCGCGTAGGACGCGCCAGCGGCCTGCTGGGGCGCTCCAGGCGAGCCTGCGAGCCCGGCGCCGGAACACCCGGCCACGAGTGTCGGCCGCAGCCGCACGCCGACCGGTCACGACACCCCGCGACCTGCGCGCCGACTGGTCACTAGCCGTCGGCCTCGCCGTTGGCAGCCGACGGAACGTGACCACGCGACGCACCACGTGCGGTGGGTCGCGACCATCCCGCGAGCCTGGAGGCCCGTGGCGCGCCCGCCACGGGCCTCCAGCCCGTCCGTGGCGCGCGGTCGGGACACCCCGTCGGCCGCCCGCCCAGCGGTCACGAACCGTCGCTTGCGAGACCACCACGCGACGGAACGTGACCACGCGACGCACCACGTGCGGTGGGTCGCGACCACCCGCGAGCCTGGAGGCCCGTGGCGCGCCCGCCACGGGCCTCCAGTCCGTCCGGCGTGCCGTCCGGACGTGCGTGCCCGCGCGCGGTCAGGAGACCCCGTCGGCCGCCCGCCCACCGGTCACGACCCGTCGCTTGCCGGGCCGCCAGACGACGGAACGTGACCACGCGACGCACCACCCGCGGGGAGTCATGACCGCCCACGCCCACCCACGCTTCGTGAGCAGAAGAGGTCGGGTCCGCGTGACGGACCCGACCTCTTCTGCACGCGAAGTGCGGAGTGCTACCGGTGCACGGGGGAGACGGGCACCGAGTCGAGCGTGAAGACCGGGATGCTCGAGGTGACCGGTGCGGGCTCCACGGCTGCGGGGATCGTCACGCCGTGTGCCGCGAGCTTCGCCTCGGTCTCGAGAGCGGAGACGGGCTGCCCGACGGTGGCGTAGTGCCCGATCGGCACGACGGAGTGGACGACGTTGTGGCCGTACACGTGCACGAGGTTGAACGACTGCGCGCCGTCCCGGCCGCGGGTGCCGCCCTGGTACTCCGTGAGGTCCTGCGTGTAGCAGGTCGCACTGGCGACGGACACCGGGATGCCGGCGAACACGGCGCTGGTCGAGTAGTGCAGGTGCCCGGCGATGATGGCGAGGACGTCACTGCCCTCGACGACCTCGGCCAGGGCCTGCTGGTCGCGCAGTTCGACGAGGACGGTGAGGTCCTGCACGCTCGGCACGGGCGGGTGGTGCATCGCCAGGATGGTGCCGTGCGGTGCCGCCTCGGACAGGACCTCGGCGAGCCAGTCGAGCTGCTCGGGGGAGACCTCGCCGTGGTGGTGACCGGGCACACTCGTGTCGAGGGTGATCACACGGAGACCGTTGACGTCGTACACGAAGTCGACCGGGCGGTCGGTGGGCTGCAGGCCGAAGAGCTCCTGGCGGAAGGCGCCGCGCTCGTCGTGGTTGCCCATCGCCCAGATCACCTGCGCACCGATGCGCTCGGCCGCCGGCTCCAGGATCGCGCGGACGCGGGCGTACGCACCCGGCTCGCCCTTGTCGGCGACGTCGCCGGTGACGACGATCGCTTCGGGACGCGTGCCCGAGGCTTCGATGTCCGCGACGATCTGCGTGAGCCGCGCGGCGGAGTCGACATCGCCGTAGAGATCACGATCCCCGGATACGAGGTGCGTGTCGCTGAGGTGGAGGAGGAAGTGGTTCGGCCTGGGGTGTTCGGCCGTCCGGCTGTCCATCGGGGTCTCATTCCGTTGGCGGATGCGTGGTGCAACACGTTGCCACACCGTCCTGGACGAGTCCAGCACGTGACGGTGAACCAGCCGTGAACTGGGGGCGGCGTGTTGCCCTGTGCACGAAGAAACCCCCGCCACTTGGTGACGGGGGTTGCTTCGTGTGCCTCGGATCAGTGATCCCCGGCGCCGATCTGAGGAGCCTGGTGGCCACCCTCGAGGTTCGGGCCGTGGTGCGCGGCGTGCGCTGCCTCGAGCTCGGCCTTCGAGACCGGCTCGATGCGGTCCTCGAAGAAGAAGCGGGAGACGCCGGCGCGGACCTTCTGCAGACCCGTGATCTTGCCCTTGGCGTTCGGGCGGATCATCAGCGGCTTGTACTCGTTGAACTGCAGGAGCTTCCACCGCTCGTACTCGTCGAGCTGCTCGTGCACCTCGATGTACTCACCGTGGGGGAGTCGGACGATGCGGCCCGACTCGTACCCGTGCAGGACGATCTCGCGGTCCTTCTTCTGGAGGGCGAGGCAGACACGCTTGGTGATCCAGAAGGCGATGAACGGACCGAGGACCGTCGTCGCCTGGATGACATGGATCACGTGTTCGATCGACACCAGGAAGTGCGTCGCGATGATGTCCGACGAGGCTGCTGCCCAGAGGCTCGCGTAGAGCGTGATGCCAGCGGCACCGAACGCGGTGCGCGTCGGAGCGTTGCGCGGACGATCGAGGATGTGGTGCTCACGCTTGTCGCCCGTGACCCACGCCTCGATGAAGGGGTAGAGCAGGATCGCCAGGATGAGCAGCACCAGGACCGCGATCGGCGCCAGGATGTTGAACGACACCGTGTAGCCGAACCACACGACCTCCCAGTGCGGCGGCACCAGACGCAGCGCGCCGTCGGCGAAGCCGATGTACCAGTCGGGCTGGGTACCGGCGGACACCGGGGAGGGGTCGTACGGGCCGTAGTTCCAGATCGGGTTGATCGTGAACAGCGACGCGATGAGGGCCAGGATGCCCGCGACGATGAAGAAGAAGCCACCGGCCTTCGCGGCGAACGCCGGGAGGATCGGGACGCCGACGACGTTCTCGTTGGTCTTGCCCGGACCGGCGAACTGGGTGTGCTTGTTGATCACGACGAGCACGAGGTGGACACCGAGCACCGCGACGAGGATCGCCGGCAGCAGCAGGATGTGCAGCGTGTACAGGCGGCCGACGATGTCGGTACCCGGGAACTCGCCACCGAAGAGCAGGTAGGCGATCCACACGCCGATGACCGGGACACCCTCGATCATGCCGACGATGATCCGCAGGCCGTTTCCGGAGAGCAGGTCGTCGGGGAGCGAGTATCCGGTGAAGCCCTCGGCCATGGCGAGGACCCAGAGCAGGAAGCCGAAGACCCAGTTGAGCTCACGCGGCTTGCGGAAGGCACCGGTGAAGAACACGCGGGCCATGTGCAGCATGATCGACGCCACGAACAGCAGGGCTGCCCAGTGGTGGACCTGACGGACGAAGAGCCCGCCACGGATGTCGAACGAGATGTCGAGCGTGGACTGCAGCGCCGTCGACATCGCAACACCCTTGAGCGGGACGTACGAGCCGTTGTAGATGACCTCGGTCATGGACGCCTGGAAGAAGAACGTCAGGAAGGTCCCGGAGAGCAGCACGACGACGAAGCTGTACAGCGCCACCTCGCCGAGCATGAAGCTCCAGTGGTCCGGGAAGATCTTCCGGCCGACTTCCTTGACGAGGCCCGAGATGCTGGTGCGCTCGTCGATGTAGTTCGAGACCCCGCCGATGATGCGGGATCCGCGCTCCGGTGCCGGCTTGTTCGTCGACGTGTTCGGTGCGGTGGTGGTGGTGCTGGTCATCAGCGTTCACGCTCCCAGAAGGACGGTCCGACCGGCTCGTGGAAGTCGCTCTGGGCAACCAGGTAGCCGTCGTCGTCGATCGCGATAGGAAGTTGGGGGAGGGGGCGTGCTGCCGGACCGAAGATGACCTCGCAGTTGTTCGAGACATCGAAGGTGGACTGGTGGCACGGGCACAGCAGGTGGTGCGTCTGCTGTTCGTAGAGCGCGACAGGGCACCCGACGTGGGTGCAGATCTTGGAGTACGCGACGATGCCGTCGTAGCCCCAGTTCTCGTGGCCCTTGGACGGGTTGAGGTCCTTCGGGTCGAGACGCATCAGGAGGACGGAGGCCTTCGCCTTCTCCTCGAGCATGTGCTCGGACTCGAGCATGCCCTCGGGGATGACGTGGAACACCGAACCGATGGTGACGTCGGAGGCCTTGATCGGAAGACCCGTCGGGTCCTTCGTCAGGCGCAGGCCCTGCTTCCAGAAGGTGTGACGGAGCAGCTCGTTCGGGTCCTCGGCCGGAGCGAGGTCACGGACCAGGACGATGCCGGGGAGCGGGAACGCGGCCAGAGCACCGATCATCGAGTTGCGGATCAGCTTGCGACGGCTGAAGCCCGACTCCTTGTCGGCGAGCTGGAACGCCTCGACCGCCTTGGCGCGGGTCTCGTCGGTGCCGCGGGTGCCGTGGCGGAGCTCCGTGATCTCACGGTCGACGACGAGCGACTTCGACCAGTAGACGGCACCGAGACCGAGGGCGAGGAGCGCGAGGGCGATCGACAGGCCAAGGAAGAGGTTCGCGGTGCGGACCGTCCCGAAGTCGCTCGGGTCGATCGGGAAGGCGATGTACGCGGCGATCGACAGGACGCTTCCGACGATCGACAGGTAGAAGTAGGCGGCGACCTGGCGCTCGGCCAGACGCTGCTTCTTCGGGTCGACGTCGGTGCGACGCGGACGGTGCGGCGGCTCGCCCGGGTTCTCGAACGGGTCGACGGGGAGGACCGCGATCCCGGGGGAGGTGGTCGTGCCGTGCTTCTCGACAGCCGAGGACGAGTTCAGCGTCTCGTCGTCGTGCTCTGCCATGGTGTTCCCTTCAGTGTCGTTCGACACGGACGATCAGTTGGACTTCGCGGTCAGCCAGACGGTCATCGCGACGACCGCCCCGAGTCCGAAGATCCAGATGAACAGACCCTCGGCGACCGGCCCCAGGGAGCCGAGTGCGAAGCCACCGGGGGACTTGTTGTCCTGCACGTACTTGAGGTACGTGATGATGTCGGCCTTCTGCTCCGGCGTCAGGTTCAGGTCGTTGAAGACCGGCATGTTCTGCGGGCCGGTGAGCATGGCCTCGTAGATGTGCTTGCCGGAGACCGTCTCGAGGTTCGGGGCGTACTTGCCCTCGGTCAGGGCACCGCCGGCGCCGGCCACGTTGTGGCACATGGCGCAGTTGATGCGGAACAGCTCGGCACCTTCGGCGGCGTCGCCGTCCTCACCGTTGGTGAGTTCGGTGGACGGGACCGACGGGCCGGGGCCGAGGGAAGCGACGTACTGCGCGAGCGCGTCGACCTGCTCGTCCGTGAACTGCGCGGGCTTCTCTTCTGCCTGCGGACCCTGTGCGGCCATCGGCATGCGGCCGGTGCCGACCTGGAAGTCGACCGACGCGGCGCCGACACCGATGAGGGACGGACCCTCGCTCGTGCCCTGCGCGGAGAGACCGTGGCAGGTGGCGCAGTTCGACGCGAAGAGCTTCTCGCCCTCGTTCACCTGCGACTGGCTCGAGGTGGCGAGGGTGCTCGTGCTGTCGTCGGCGTTCGCCGTGGAGCTGAACAGTGCGTACGCGCCACCGGTGGTCATGAGACCAACGACGATGAGCGACACGGTCGCCATCGGTGAACGGCGGCCCTTCTTGGACTTGGTTCTGTTGAACATGTGCTGGGGGGTGTCCAGTTCCTACTTGAGAAGGTAGATGACGGCGAAGAGGAAGATCCACACGACGTCGACGAAGTGCCAGTAGTACGACACGACGATGGCGGTGGTCGCTTCCTTGTGGCCGAAGTTCTTGGCGGCGAAGCCGCGGCCGAGCGTCAGCAGGAAGGCGATGAGGCCACCGGTCACGTGGAGGCCGTGGAACCCGGTGGTCATGTAGAACGCCGAGCCGTACGCGCTGGAGGAGAGCGTGACGCCCTCGTGCCACAGGTTGGCGTACTCGAAGATCTGGCCGCAGACGAAGATCGCACCCATCGCGTAGGTGACGAAGAACCACTCCGTCATGCCCCAGTGGCGCGGGTTCCAGCTCGTCCGGTGCACCTGGAAGCGCTCCGCGGCGAACACGGCGAACTGGCAGGCGAAGCTGGACAGCACCAGGATGATCGTGTTCACGGAGGCGAAGGGCACCTCGAGCTTCGTGGTCTCGGTCGCCCAGAGCTCAGGGGACGTGCTGCGGAGCGTGAAGTAGATCGCGAACAGGCCGGCGAAGAACATGACCTCGCTGCCCAGCCACACGATCGTCCCCACGGCCACGGCGTTCGGCCTGTTGAGGGCCGGACCGCTGGCTGATCTGGAGAGAGAGGTGCTAGTCACGTCCTCCATTATGGCCGAAACCCCCGACAGTGTTTTCGCAGGAGACTGGCGGGTCTCTCGAATTCACTACGATCGATCCATGCCTGACGCACTTTCTTGGCCAGCGGTGATCAGCGCGCTCATGGCGCGCGAGGACCTGACGATCAGGCAATCCACATGGGCCATGGAGGAGATCGTCCACGGGCGTGCCACCCAGGCCCAGATCGCGGCCTTCGCCGTGACGCTCCGCGCGAAGGGCGAGACCGTCGACGAGGTCGTCGGTTTCCGTGACGCGATCCTCGACGCCGCGGTTCCGCTCGACGTCGACCCGATGGCGCTCGACATCGTCGGTACGGGCGGCGACGTGGTCGGCACCGTGAACGTCTCGACGATGGCGGCGATCGTGATCGCCGCTGCCGGGGTCCCCGTCGTCAAGCACGGCAACAAGGCCAGCTCGTCGAAGTCCGGGTCGAGCGACGTGCTCGCCGCCCTCGGACTCGATCTCACGATGGACGCCGCGCGTGTCGCGGACACGTTCCGGCGTGTCGGGCTGACCTTCGCCTTCGCCAACGCGTTCCACCCCGGTTTCGCCCACGCAGGCCCCGTCCGGCGGGAGATCGGCGTCCCGACGGTGTTCAACTTCCTCGGTCCGCTCGTCAACCCCGCACGGTGCGAGGCCAACGCCGTCGGCGTCGCCCAGCTCGAACTCGTGCCGATCATCACGGGCGTGTTCCAGACGCGCGGGGCGACCGCACTCGTGTTCCGAGGCGACGACGGACTCGACGAGCTGACCACCACCGGGCACAGCCACATCTGGGAGGTCACCGGCGGCCGTGTGACCGAACACGACCTCGACCCACGGGACCTCGGCATCGCCCGCGCCCGGACGGAGGACCTGCTCGGTGGCGACCCCGAGCACAACGCCGCCGTCGTCCACCGACTGCTGGCGGGGGAGACCGGACCCGTCCGCGACATCGTCCTGCTGAACGCCGCGGCCGGGCTCGTCTCGTTCCGACTGGCACAGGACCCGAACGAGGCCGACCGCCCGATCCTGCAGCGCTTCCGCGAGCAGCTCGTCGTCGCCGCCGAGGCGATCGACTCCGGCGCCGGTGCGCGCAAACTGGCTGATTGGGTCGGCGCAGCTCCCGCCGCGTAGTCCACGCCGCCCCGCGCACCGTGCGCGGTGCATCCTCCGGTGCGAGCCTGACGGCTCGGTGCGGCGCCACGAGCGCGCACCCGGCGGTCACCGCTGCACCCGGTGGACAAACCCGCACCGTGCCGTACCGGCAACCCCACGCCGGACCGGAGGGCCGTGGTGTGCCCGCCCCGCGCCTCCAGTCCGCACCGTGCGCGGTCCGCGATCCCGTGCCGCTTCCGCGAGAGCCGCACCGTGCGCGGTGCGTCCTCCGGTGCGAGCCTGACGGCTCGGTGCGGCGCCACGAGCGCGCACCCGGCGGTCACCGCTGCACCCGGTGAAGAAACCCGCACTGTGCCGTACCGGCAACCCCACGCCGGACCGGAGGGCCGCGGTGTGCCCGCCCCGCGCCTCCAGTCCGCACCGTGCGCGGTCCGCGATCCCGTGCCGCTTCCGCGAGAGCCGCACCGTGCGCGGTGCGCCAGCCGGTGCGAGCCTGACGGCTCGGTGCTGCGCCACGAGCGCGCACCAAACGGTTACCGCTGCACCCGGTGAACAAACCCGCACCGTGCCGTGCCGGCAGCCCCCAACGACCCGACGACGCGCCGACGGGCCGACGGGCCGACCGCGACCGACCCGCAGGAGACGCAACGCACTGGAGGCCCGGTGCCGGTTCCTGGAACCGGCACCGGGCCTCCCGTCGGTGCGATCAGCGCACGCGATCAGCGCGCGCGTGCGGTGTTACTGCACGTCCTCGTCGACCCAGTCGAAGGTCTTCGTGACGGCCTTCTTCCACAGGCGGAGCGTCCGCTCGCGCTCGGCGGCGTCGAGCTGCGGCTCCCAGCGCTTGTCCTCCTGCCAGTTGGCACGGAGCTCGTCGAGGTTGGCCCAGAAGCCGACCGCGAGACCGGCGGCGTAGGCCGCACCGAGCGCCGTCGTCTCCGCGACGACCGGGCGGACGACCGGCACGTTGAGCATGTCGGCCTGGAACTGCATGAGCTCGCTGTTCGCGGTCATGCCGCCGTCGACCTTGAGCTCGGTCAGGTCCACACCGGAGTCGGCGTTGACCGCGTCGAGCACCTCGCGGGTCTGCAGCGCCGTCGCCTCGAGGGCGGCACGCGCGATGTGGCCCTTGTTGACGAAGCGGGTCAGGCCGACGATCGCGCCGCGGGCATCGGGACGCCAGTACGGCGCGAAGAGCCCGGAGAACGCGGGCACGAAGTACACGCCGCCGTTGTCCTCGACGGTCTTGGCCAGGGCCTCGACCTCCGGGGCGCTGCCGATCAGGCCGAGGTTGTCGCGGAGCCACTGGATGAGCGAGCCCGTGACGGCGATCGAGCCCTCGAGGGCGTAGTGCGTCTCCTGGTCGCCGAGCTTGTAGCCGACGGTGGTGAGCAGGCCGTTCTCGGAGCGGACGATCTCGGTACCGGTGTTGAAGATCAGGAAGTTGCCGGTGCCGTAGGTGTTCTTCGACTCGCCCTGGTCGAACGCGGCCTGGCCGAAGGTCGCGGCCTGCTGGTCGCCGAGGATGCCGGCGATCGGGACCTCGCGCAGCAGGCTCGAGGACTCGACGTGGCCGTAGACCTCGGAGGAGCTGACGATCTCGGGGAGCATCGACTTCGGCACACCGAAGTCGGCGAGGATGTCGTCGCGCCACTGGAGCGTCTCGAGGTCCATGAACAGCGTGCGGGACGCGTTCGTGACGTCGGTCTTGTGCACGCCGCCGTCGACGCCACCGGTCAGGTTCCAGAGGACCCAGGTGTCGGTGGTGCCGAAGAGCAGGTCGCCCGCCTCGGCTTTCTCACGCGCACCCTCGACGTTCTCGAGGATCCACATGATCTTGGTGCCGGCGAAGTAGGTCGCGAGCGGCAGGCCGACGATGGCCTTGTACTTGTCCGTGTCGCCGTCGGCGAGCTTGTCGACGAGGGCCTGCGTGCGGGTGTCCTGCCAGACGATCGCGTTGTAGATCGGCTTGCCGGTGGTCTTGTCCCAGACGACGGCGGTCTCGCGCTGGTTGGTGATGCCGACGGCTGCGACGTCGTGGCGCGTGATGTCGGCACGCGACAGTGCCTGACCGATCACCTCGCGGGTGTTGTCCCAGATCTCGGCGGGGTCGTGCTCGACCCACCCGGCGCGCGGGAAGATCTGCTCGTGTTCCTTCTGCCCGGTCGAGATGATCGAACCGGAGTGGTCGAACACGATTGCTCGGGTCGAGGTCGTGCCCTGGTCGATGGCGACGATGTAGTCGGCCATTGGTGCTCCTTACGGGTGTGTTCGGTGCGGTTGCGTGGTCGGTCGTGCGGAACGGCCGCCCACGCCTTCGGGGTGGGGGTGGGTCAGCTGACGACGGGCAGCAGGGCGACGGACAGGCCGGCAGCGAGGGCGCCACCGATCAGGGGTCCGACGACCGGCACCCAGGCGTAGGCCCAGTCGCTCGAGCCCTTGCCCTTGATGGGCAGGAAGGCGTGCGCGATGCGCGGGCCGAGGTCACGGGCCGGGTTGATGGCGTAGCCGGTGGGACCACCGAGGCTGACACCGATCGCGATCACGAGGAAGGCGACGGGGATGGCGCCGAGGTCCGTGGGGGTCCCGCCGTTGGTGAAGGCGAGGACGACGAAGACCAGGACGAAGGTGCCGATGATCTCGGTGACGAGGTTCCAGCCGTACGAGCGGATCGCGGGGCCGGTCGAGAAGACACCGAGCTTGGCGGCCGCGTCGGGCTCCTCGTCGAAGTGCTGCTTGTACGCGAGCCAGACGATGACCGCACCGATGACCGCACCGATCACCTGGGCGATCCAGAAGAGGAACATCTCGCCGACGGTGATCTTGCCGAGGATCGCCTGCGCGAGGCTGACGGCCGGGTTGAGCTGGCCACCGGACTTGTAGGCCACGGTGGCACCGGCGAAGACCGCGAAGCCCCAGCCGATCGTGACCATGAGGAAGCCGGCTCCGAAGCCCTTGGACTTCGCCAGCGAGACGGCGGCGACGACGCCGCCACCCAGGATGATGAGCATCGCCGTACCGACGAGCTCGGACAGGAACTTGACGCCGATGTCGTCCATCGGTGACCTCCAGTGCGTGAGGTGGGGGTCCGGCCGTGGTGCGCCGCACTCCCCGTTGAGTGATTGAGGCCAACCATAGTGACGACGCTCACGGCCGGGTGGTGAATTCGTGAGCGGAGAGCGGGATCGTGCACGAACGTGCAGGGCGAGTGTCCCCAGCACGATCCGGAGCCGGTGACGCGTCCTCGGTGTGCTGCACGAACGTGCATCCCCGCCGGACGGCTGGCCGTGCCGCCGATGTAGATTGGGCGTACTCCGGTCGACGACGCGCGGTGTGACCGCCACGGCTCGACCCCGTACCCGTGGAGGCACCGCATGAAGAAGCTCATCAACGACCCGCAGGCCGTGGTCGCGGAGACCGTCCGGGGGTTCGCCCGGGCACACGCCGGACACGTCGTGCTGGTCGAGGACCCGATCCACCTGCACCGCGCCGACGCCCCCGTGGCCGGCAAGGTCGGCATCGTCAGCGGTGGTGGCAGCGGGCACGAGCCACTGCACGCCGGCTTCGTCGGGTACGGCATGCTCGACGCCGCCGTCCCCGGTCCGGTGTTCACGAGCCCGACCCCCGACCCGATCGTCGCCGCGACGAAGGCCGTCGACGGCGGTGCCGGCGTGCTGCACATTGTGAAGAACTACACCGGCGACGTGCTGAACTTCGAGACCGCCGCAGAGCTGGCCGCGATGGACGACGTCCGGGTCGAGTCCGTTGTGGTGGACGACGACGTCGCCGTGCAGGACTCCCTGTTCACCGCCGGTCGTCGCGGTGTCGCCGGGACCGTCGTGGTGGAGAAGTGCGCCGGTGCCGCCGCGGAACGCGGGGACGATCTGGACGCGGTCGCCGCCGTGGCCCGGCACGTCAACGACGTCACGCGCTCGATGGGGCTCGCGCTCGCCTCGGGCACCGTCCCGCACGCGGGGGAGCCGTCCTTCGTACTCGCTGACGACGAGGTCGAGCTCGGCATCGGCATCCACGGCGAGCCGGGCCGCGAGCGGATCGCGATGGCGCCGGCGGACCAGCTGGTCGACCGCGTGCTCGAACCGATCCTGACGGACCTGGACGCCCCGGCCGGATCGGCACTGCTGCTGCTGGTCAACGGCATGGGCGGCACACCGCTCTCCGAGCTGTACATCGCCTACCGACGCGCCGCCGAGGTGCTCTCCGACCGCGGCTACCGGGTCACGCGTAGTTTGGTCGGCGACTACGTCACGTCCCTCGAGATGCAGGGGTTCTCGCTCACCGTCACGGTGCTCGACGACGAACTCACGGCCCTCTGGGACGCCCCGGTGGAGACCCCGGCCCTGCGCTGGGGACGCTGAGCGACCGCGCCTGCGACCGCAACCGCAACCGCAACCGCAACGGACGCTCGACCACCGGACCACGACACCGGACCCCACCGGGCCGGACACACGAAGGGAACCGCATTGGCGCTCGACACCGCATGGGCCATCGACTGGGTCCGTCGCACCGCCGCGACGATCGACGAACACCGTGCCGAGCTGGTCACGCTCGACCGCGAGATCGGGGACGGTGACCACGGCGAGAACCTCGACCGAGGCTTCCGCGCCGTGCTCGAATCCGTCGACGCCGGCTCCTTCGACACCCCGGGCGCCGTCCTCAAGGCCGTCGCGACGAAGCTCATCTCGACGGTGGGCGGCGCGGCCGGTCCGCTGTTCGGCACCGCCTACCTGAAGGCCGCGCAGGCTGCAGGGGACGCGTCCGAGCTCGACGCGGACACGCTGGTCGCGGTCCTGACCGCCGCGCGTGACGGTGTGGTGTCCCGCGGCAAGGCCGCCGTCGGCGACAAGACGATGGTCGACGCGTGGAGCCCCGCGGTCGACGCCGCCGCAGCGGCTGCCGGCGCCGGCGCCGACCCGGAGGCCGTGCTCGCCGCCGCAGCCGACGCCGCAGCGCAGGGGGCCGCCGACACCGAGCCGCTCGTGGCGCACAAGGGCCGCGCGAGCTACCTCGGCGACCGCGCGATCGGGTACCGAGACCCCGGTGCGCAGTCGACCGCGTACATCCTGCGCGCAGCTGTGGACGCCGCGTGACCGTCGGCATCCTCGTCGTCTCGCACAGCGCTGCGATCGCGACGGGCACCGTCGAGCTCGCCCGGCAGATGGCCGCGGACGTGCCACTCGTCGCCGCGGGCGGCACCGACGACGGCGGCATCGGCACCTCGTTCGAGGCGATCACCGCCGGCATCGAGGAACTCGCCGGGGCCGACGGCGTCGTGGTGCTGTGCGACCTCGGCTCCGCCTACCTGACGACCGACACCGCGCTCGACTTCCTCGACGACGACGTCCGCGCACGGGTGCACGTGTCGCCGGCCCCGCTGGTCGAGGGCACGGTCGCCGCGGCGGTCGCCGCCCAGACGGGCGGGGACGCCGACGCGGTCCTGGCCGCTGCGGCGTCAGCCGCGGGTTCCGAGGCGGACGCGAGCACCGCCTCCCGTCCGTCCGGTGACCAGCCTGGAGGCACGGGGCCGGCCGACGGGGCAGGTCCCGTCGGCGACGCAGCCGGCGCAGACCGCGTCAGCGCGTCGGTCGAGCTGGTGAACGAGACCGGGCTGCACGCCCGGCCCGCCGCGGAGTTCGTCAAGACGGCGGCGAAGTACGACGCGAGCGTGCACGTCAACGGTGTGGACGCGAAGAGCCTGCTCGCGATCATGGCCCTGGCGCTGCCGAAGGGCGCGACGGTGTCGATCGACGCGACCGGTCAGGACGCGCAGGCCGCGGTCGACGCCCTGGTCGAACTGGTCCGGTCCGGCTTCGGCGAGTGACACCGCCGCCGGGGGAGTCCCCGGCGGCGGTGCGCGCCCCGGTCACCGGATCGAGACCGTGCCCGCCAGGTCGAGGTCCGAGGGACCGCCGGTGACCCCGGCGTCGGCGAGCAGGGTGGCACCGAACACGGCGCTCCAGAACGTGCGGGCGTCACGGGCGACGCCGCCGGGGCTCGTCCATCCCTGGTCGGCGACGACGCGCTCCAGGTAGCGTTCGGACTGCCGGAACAGCACCGCGAGCAGCAGTCGGACGCGCTCCCGCTGGGCGGTGTCGTCACCCGCAGCCGCCAGCGCGCGGACCACGAGGGGTGTCGACGGCATCGCGAGGGCGGTGCGGGCGAGGACCTGGCGGAACGACTCCGACGACCGAGCGCGACGACCGGCCACCTGCAGCCGAGTCGTGTCGCGGAGGAACAGCGCGAACGCGGCGTCGAGCACCAGGCGGTCCTTCGAGCCGTAGTGGTGCGTGATCTGGTTCGGGTACACGCCCGCGGCCCGAGCGACCTCGCTGACGGTGACGGTGCGTACGCCCGCGCTGAGCAGTCCGGCCGTCGCCGCGAGGATCCTCGCCCGCGTCGCCGCGCCGCGTGCCGTGCCGGAGCCGTCCACCGTGGTTGCCATGTCCGAATTGTACGTGGTACAACTCAACTTGTTCAACGTACAAGAGGAGTTCCCGTGGACATCGTCATCACCGGCTACGGCACGGTCTCACCCTTCGGCCACGGCGTCGCACCGCTCTGGGACGCCCTGGTGGCCGGTCGCTCCGGCGTCCGCTCCCTGCACCGCGACGGAGCGCTCTGGGGACAGGTGCCGATCCGGGTCGGTGCCGAGGCGGCACTCGACGCCGACGGGGCACTGGGCCGGGTCCGCGCGAACCGCCTCGACCGCAGTCAGCAGCTCGCGCTCGTCGCCGCGGAGGAAGCATGGACGGACGCGGGTGCCCCCGCGGTCGAGGGCGACCGCCTCGCCGTGGTGATCGGCACCGGGATCGGGGGCGTGGAGACGCTCCTCGACGCGCACGACGTGCTCGGAGCATCCGGTGCCCGACGGGTCTCCCCGCGCACGGTGCCGATGCTCATGGCGAACGGCGCCGCGGCGCAGATCAGCATCGCGTACGGGGCGCGGGGCGGTGCATACACGACGGTGTCGGCGTGCGCCTCCGGTGCCGAGGCCATCGCGACCGCCGCGCGACTCATCGTGACCGGTGAGGCCGACGTCGTCATCACGGGCGGCACCGAGGCCGCGGTGAGCCCGGTGACCATGGCGTCGTTCGCGCAGTCGCAGGCGCTCGCGAAGCCCGACGGCGACGACCCGACGACCCTGTCCAGGCCGTTCGACGCCGACCGCCGCGGCTTCGTCCTCGGCGAGGGCGCCGGCATCGTCGTGCTCGAGCGTGCCGACCACGCCGCCGCACGCGGGCAGCGGTCGCACGGCACGCTCGCCGGGTGGGGGATCACCTCGGACGCGCACCACATCACCGCGCCGCGCACCGACGGCAGCGAGCAGGAACGGGCCATGCGGTCCGCGATCCGGATGGCGGGACTCACCGGGGGCGACATCGACCACGTGAACGCGCACGCGACCGGCACCCCGGTCGGCGACGTCGGCGAGGCGACCGCGATCAGCCGTGCGGTGGGCACCGGAGCGCTGGTCACCGCACCGAAGAGCGCGATCGGGCACATGTTCGGCGCGGCCGGGGCGGTCGAGGCGATCCTGACCCTGCGGGCACTCGAGACCGGGACCGTGCCGCCGACCCTGAACCTCGACCAGCTCGACCCCGCGGTGGACCTCGACGTCGTCTCCGGCACCGCGCGGACGGCTCCGCTCGGTGCGGCGTTGAACAACTCGTTCGGGTTCGGCGGTCAGAACGCGTCGCTGGTGTTCACCGCGGCGTGAGCTCCTGCAGGCCGGTGACCCGGAGCAGGTCGAGCTTCGCGGCCGACTCGGAGCCCGGTACGACCGTGTAGACGACGATGCGCAGGTCGCCACCCGGCACGGTCAGCACGTCGCAGTCGATCTCCACCGGACCGACCGGCGTGTGCACGACCTTGCGGCTCGCACGGTGCTCGGCGATCCGGCCGGTCTCCCACCGGCGGGCGAACTCCGGCGACTCCCGCAGCAGCCGGTCGACGAGTGCTGCCAGGTCACGGTCGCCGGGGTAGCGCCCGTACGCCTGCCGCAGATCGGCGGCGAGGTCACTCGAGAACTCCTCCTGGTGCTCCTCGTCCCAGTCCACCCCGTCGCGCGCCTTGGTGAAGTGCCGCCAGACCAGGTTGCGGTCGAGGCCGACGTACCGCGTCGGATCGCCGTTCACCGCGGCCCACAGGTCGTTCCAGAGCGCGATGTCGTGCGTCGCCGTGAACACCGCGAGCGGCACGTCGCCGAGTCGGTCCACCAGACGCTGCACGCCGGGCGTGACGTGCCGCGGCACCACCTGACGGGACGGCGGGGCGACGCCGGCCACCCGGCACAGGTGGTCCCGCTCCTCGGACGACAGCCGGAGCGCCGTCGCGAGCGACGCGAGCAGCTGCGGCGACGGGTTCGTCGCCCGGCCTTGCTCGAGGCGGACGACGTAGTCCACGCTCACGCCCGCCAGGGCGGCGAGTTCCTCGCGGCGGAGGCCCGGGGTCCGTCTGCCGGGGCCGGCCGGCAGGCCGACCGCCTCGGGACGCACCCGGTCACGCCAGGAACGCAACACGTTCGCGAACTCGCTCATGTCCACCATCATCGCCCCGCGCCTCCAGTCCGTCCTGGTACTGCCGGTCCCACCGTCGCACCGTGCCTGGGGCAGCCGGGCCGGCTGGGGCAGGCTGGGCACATGACGACGACACTGATCACCGGGGCCAACCGCAGCCTCGGACTCGAGACCGCACGCCGACTGATCGAAGCCGGCCACACCGTCCACGCCGGCATGCGCGACCCGGCCAGCGGCGACGACGCCCGGGCGCTCGGCGCCCACGTCGTGCAGCTGGACGTGACCGACCAGGCCAGCATCGACGAGGCGATCGCCACGATCCCGTCCTTGGACGTGCTGGTGAACAACGCCGGGATCCTCGGCGACTCGTTCGGGGTCGACGACCTCGACGCGGACGCGATGGCGACCGTCCTCGACACCAACGTCACCGGCATCGTCCGGGTGACCCAGGCCGCGCTGCCCCTGCTGCGACGCTCGGCAGCACCCGTCATCGTGAACGTCGCGTCGGGGGTCGGCTTCCCACGCTGGCTCACCACGCCCGGGCACGACGAGTACGGGGTGCCGGCCGTGCCGTACGCGGCGTCGAAGGCGGCCGTGATCGCGTTGACCGTGCAGTACGCGAAGAACCTGCCCGGGTTCCGGGTGAACGCGAGCGACCCGGGCTACACCGCGACGGCGTTCAACGGGTTCGGCGGGCACCAGACGATCACCGAGGGCACCGACGCCACGGTCGCGCTCGCGACGATCGGCACCGAGGGGCCGACGGGGGAGTTCCACAACCGCGAGGGACGCATCGAGTACTGAGGGCGGCGCTCCGTCAGTCGTGCACGTCGTCGCCGAAGCCCGGGCCGGGCCGCATCATCCACCCCTCCGGATCGGGCAGCGGCCGGAACCCGAACCGCTCGTACAGGCCGTGGGCGTCCGCGGTGAACAGGGCGAAGCGCTTCAGTCCGAGGGCCTCGACCGCCTCGGTCACCCCGCGCACCAGGGCGACCCCGACGCCCCGACCCCGGGCCCCTGGGGCGACGAAGACGTCCGAGAGCCAGCCGAACGTGACACCGTCGGTGACCACCCGCGCGTAGCCGAGCTGCTCGCCGGTCACCGCGTCGTAGACGCCGAAGTTCCGGGAACCGGCGATGATCGCGTCCTGGGTCGCCCGGTCGCGCCCGCGCGCCCAGTACGACTCCTCGCTCAACCAGCGGTGCACGCGGTCCACGTCGAGGTCGGCGGGGTCGGTGGAGAAGCGCAGATCCGTCATCGTCCCAGTCAACCGGAGACGCGGCCGCGGGGCGACGTCCGATCGGGATCCGGTGGACCGGTCCTCGATGCCGCCCGAGTCTGATCCAAAACGAATACGAAATATTCATTGCAGCATTCCAGATGGATTCCTACACTCCTGGGCAGTGGGTGCACCCTGCACCCGCCCGCACGAGGAGTCCCATGCGAACACGCATCCCGATCCGAGCTGTCGTCGCCACGGCGTTGTCGCTGACGCTCCCGCTCACCGCCGCCGCCCCCGCGGGCGCGACCCCGGCCGGGGGAGCGGTGGGCACGGCCACGACGGACCCTGCGACGTCGACCGTCCGTCCGGCAGGGACGGTCGGTCTCGCTGCGAAGGTCGCCAAGGACGGCAACGACCCGTTCACCCCGGACGACCGGCCCGGGGGCGACTCGAGCGGAACGAACGGCATCGTGCGGACACTCGACGCGATCACGTACAGCGTCGAGATGAGCGTGAACGACGGCGACAGCGTCAACCAACGGTTCGTCGTGACCGCTCCGGCCGGCACGACCTGGGCGGGGCTGCCGAAGCCGTGCACCGGGCCAGCGTCGCGCATCGACGGGCAGCGACTCACCTGCTCGGTCGGTGACCTGACCGAGGGCAACCTCGTCGAGGTCCCCGTCGTGCTCGACGTCTCCGGCACCATGCGGCACGGCGACGAGATCGAGGTCACGGTCGAAGCCACGGCGGACAACGCGGACAACGGCGTCGTGACGGCAGTCGCGCCGACCGTGACGGTCTCGGCAGCCGCGCGCTACAACCTGAGCAAGGACGTCGTCGGGTCCTCGCTCACCCCTGACGTCATCGGTCCCGACGGCGAGCGAGGCCTGCGTCTCGTCTACCCGATCGCGGTCAACTGGGAGCCCGTCGTCGCCGGACAGGGCCTGCTCGGGTTCGAAGCGAGCACCGGCCCGATGACCTTCACCGACGACGTGTCCGAGATCCTCGGCGACCTGCCGTCGACCGCCGTGCTGTGGAACGGGACCGCGCCTGCCTGCGGCGTGAACGCAACGAACGCCTGGCGCTTCGACGGCCTGCCGGGCGGACGGGGTGGCGGGCCGCGCAGCGTGGTCGACTCGGGGACCATCGTCTGCGCGCAGTCCTCGCCCGGCGCGGACGTCGACGTGACGATCACGGACACCGTCACCGACCCGGGCCGCATCCCCACCCAGTCGCTCAGCGGCGGCCCGGTCACGGGTGGCACCAGGGCGTACTTCGTCTCGGGCTACCTGAGCCTCTGGCTGCCCTACCCGCCGGGCTCGGTCCTGTCGACCAACCGGTACTCGGCTCTGCAGACCACGTCGGCGAGTGGCGCACAGAACTACCCCGGCAGCGAGGAGCCCCTCGCCGACAACAGCACGTCGCGCAACCTGGTGGGTGTCGGGTCCGGCACCGCCGGCAAGCGACTCTGGCGCGTGATCGACAGCGCCGGCACCACCGTCGAGGGTTCCGCCCGCGCGGGCGATCCATGGGTGACGCAGGGGCAGGTCCTGCGGAGCGACGTCACCGTCCTCAACGACGGGTACAGCCGCTGGACCGGCACGATCCTCTGCGACACCTTCGATCGCGGGACCCAGCGCCTCACCCGCGGGGGCACCCCGGGCGCGACGGCGTGGACCAGCGGGTTGAGCAGGCCGCGCATCGAGTACGCGGCCTACGACATGACGAACCCCGCGGCCGGGCGGGACCACACGTGCGGCGATGACGACGGACCGTGGTTCGCCAGCCCGGACGAGGTTCCGGGCGGTCGCGCCGCGGTCGGCGCCGTGCGCGCGCTCGGCGACGTCGACGGTGGGGCGAGAGCGGTGCTGCACACGTACGTCGCAGTGGCCGACGCACCCTCGGGGACCCGCGCGTACGACTTCGGACACGCCCTGCTCGGCGAACACACCGACGTCTGGACCCACGACACGGCCCGGCCGGAGAACGGTGCCGGAGCGATGGCCGACAGCGTCGTGATCACGGAGAACCTGGCACGCATCAGGAAGAAGATCGTCGACCCGGGCACGACCGCGGAGGACACACCGGACAAGACGAGCTTCGTCGGCTCCGGGAGCACCCTCGAGTACGCCCTCTACCCGACACTCACCAACGGCCACTCCGGTGGGCAGCCGACCACGGTGACGGTCCGCGACGTGCTGCCGATGCACACCGACTACATCCCCGAGAGTGCGTCCAGGCCGGCCGAGCTCGACACGATCACGGACAACGCCGGCAACCTCCGCCAGCGCCTCACGTGGACGCTCGACGGCCTGCAGCCGAACACGAGGATCCCGCCGATCACCTACGAGCTGCAGGTGTCGAGTCTCGCGCCTGCCGGACCGGTGCAGAACTACGCGACCATCGCCTCGCCGACGGACCGCTCGGAAGCGTTCCGCCGCGACACCCAACGAGCGGTGCAGGTCGTCGCCGCGGTCGGTGTCGGCGTGGAGAAGGTGGCGACCGAACCGGTCGTCGCGACGGGGGACCAGCTCGAGTGGGACCTGCTCTACACGAACCGCGACGCCCGGAGCATCAGCGGGCTCGACGTCATCGACGTCCTGCCGCACCGCAGCGACCCCCAGGGCTCCGCCTTCCACGGGGCCGTCTCGCTGGCCGACCGCGTCGACGTCGCGCCCGGCGCCGGTGAGACCGTGCGCTACACCACCAGCGATCCGGCCACGATCTCGCTCGACGGCACGGCAGCGTCCAACCAGCCGGGCGGCAGCACGCTCTGGTGCGCGGCGGCAGACCTCGGCGACCCCGCGTGCGGATCCGCGGAACTCGCCGACGTCACCGCCGTGCGGATCGAACGGACCCGCGGTGTCGCGCCGGGACAGACGGTCCGACACCACGTCGTGCTGCGGACCCACGGGGAGCGGGACGGCGACACCTACACGAACCGCTTCGGGCTCCGCGCCTCGAACCTCGAACTCGCCGCGCTGTCGAACCGCGCCACCGTGCGGGTGGTCGCCGGCAGCATCGGGGACCGGGTGTGGACGGACAGCAACGACGACGGCCTCCAGGGTTCCGACGAACCGGGCATCGACGGCGTGCCGATCCGACTGTCCGGCGTCGACGACCGCGGAACCGACGTCGCACGCGCGACCAGGTCCGGACCCGATGGGCAGTACTCCTTCGACGGACTCCGCCCGGGGGACTACGTCGTGGCCTTCACGGCTGCGGACGGCCGTCGGTTCACGAAGGAGCACGTCGGCACCGACGGCACCATCGACTCGGACGCCGGCCAGGACGGCGAGACGCCCGCGGTCTCGATCGCGTGGGAACGCTCCGACGAAGGCGCGAAGGAATCGATCACCCGCGACCGCACCGTCGATGCCGGACTGCTGCTCGGTGACTCGCCGTCGGATCCCGAACCTGAACCCGGGCCAGACCCCGGAACGGTTCCCGGCGCCGGCACGGTCCCCGGCGCCGGCACGGTCCCCGGCTCCGGGCCCGGGGGCGGGTCCGGGTCGACGGCCGTTCCGACTGTGGCGCCGTCGCCCGGAGCGCGCGGGGGCGTCCAGGGGCTCGCCTTCACCGGCACGTCGGGGACGCCGCTCGTCCTCGGCGTCGCACTCCTGCTGCTGGCGCTCGGGGCCGCGATGCTCGGAACGAACCGGAACCAGCGGCGACAGCGCTGATCCGTCACCGGCAGCACGGCGATGCGGCGGAGTCCTGACCTCCGGGGTCGGGGCTCCGTCGTCGTTCGACGCCGTCTGTCAGGATGGCGGCATGCGCGCCGTCCAGTACGCCCAGTTCGGTTCCGTCCCCTCGATCGTCGACCTGCCGGAGCCCGTCGCCCCGGACCACGGTGTCGTCGTGCGGGTGGCTGCCACCGGTGTCTGCCGAAGTGACTGGCACGCGTGGAAGGGCCACGACGACTCAGTCCGGCTGCCGCACGTGCCCGGCCACGAGTTCGCCGGCGTCGTCGCGACGATCGGCACCGACGTGCAGCGCTTCGCCGTCGGCGACCGGGTCACGGCACCGTTCGTGTTCGCCTGCGGCACCTGTGCCGAGTGCCTCGACGGCGCGACCCAGGTGTGCACCGCCCAGCAGCAGCCCGGCTTCGACCTGCAGGGGTCCTACGCGGAGTCGCTGGTGGTCCCGCACGCCGATCTGAACCTCGTCGCCCTGCCCGACGCCGTGGAGTTCACGGTGGCAGCGGCACTGGGCTGCCGCTTCGGCACCGCGTTCCACGCCCTGCACGCCCGCGGGCGGGTGAGCGCAGGGGAGTGGGTCGTGGTCTACGGCTCCGGGGGAGTCGGGCTGTCGGCGATCATGGTCGCCGTGGCCGCCGGTGCGCACGTGCTCGCTGTGGACGTCTCCGCGGCGGCGCTCGAACGGGCCGCAGCACTGGGTGCCGACACGGTGCTGATGGACGCCGGTGCGGTGACCACGGTTCGCTCCCGCACCGCCGGGGGAGCGCACCTGTCGATCGACGCCTACGGCAGCCGTGCCACCTCGGTCGCGGCGGTTGCATCCCTGCGTCCGCGCGGCCGACACGTGCAGGTCGGGCTGCTGCTCGACGACGAAGCAGCGCCGGCGATCCCGATGGGACGGGTCATCGCCGACGAGCTCGAACTGCTCGGCAGTCACGGTGCAGCGGTCGGGGAGTACGGCGCGATGCTCGACGCCGTCGTCAGTGGGCGACTCCGGCCGGAGGAGACGATCGGCCGCACCATCGGCTTCGACGACCTGCCCGAGGCGCTCGTCGCGATGGACCGGCCAGCCACTTCTCCGGGGATGACCGTCGCGACGTTCTGACGGTGCGCCGGCCCCGCGTCCTGTCTGGCATGCTGAACCGCGGGGGAAGGGGCGTCATGGAAGACGACACGCTCGAGGGACGCGCCGCTCGTCGTCGACGGACCGTGAAGAACCTGGTGATCGGTACGGTCTTCATGACGGTGTTCGTGCTCATCGTTGCCGCCTGCCAAGGCCACCGGCCGTACATCGCGTCCGATGCCGTCGCCACCCAGCAGGACGAACGGACCGTCGCTGTCGTGAACGCGTTCATGGAGGCGAACGGTGGCTTGTCGCAGTGGAAGGACTACTACGACGAGGGGGAGTCCCGGCCTGCGCCGTTCGGGGAACTGACCGGCGACTCCGTCTGCTCGAACACCGACGTCCTCGGCTTCACCACCGGTGATGCTGGGATCCGCCGGGAAGTGAACCTGTCGAGCACGTCTGCAGTGACGCCACGGACAGTGCTCGACAACGCCGAGCGGGTTTGGACGCGGTACGACATCAGCCGCCGTGGCGACGACCGGGGCCGGAGCACGTGGACCCAGGTGCGGTTCTCAGGAGGCCGGACCTCGCCGACCGTGTACGTCAGCTACGCCGGTGACGACCCGGATGCGAAGGTCAACATGCTGGTCCTTGCCGCATCCGTCTGTCGGGAACTGTGACCGGTGGAGGCGGGGCGTTCCGGAGTCCGGTCCACCTGAGTTGACATAATATGCATTATCGGCGCGCGCATGGACACCCGATCGGCGCTGAGTGAGCAGAAAAGGTCGGGTCCGTTCTCCGGACTCGACCTCTTCTGCTCACTGGATGACGACGGCGTCAGTCGGCGGGCTTCGTCGGGACGTCGTCGGCGTCGATCTCGAGCGCTGCCGGCTCGCCGCCCTGTTCCTCCAGGTTCCCTTGGTCGGTGTCGGGCTGCTCCGGCGACTCGCTCTGGGTGGTCTCTTCGGCTGGGTCAGGCTGGCTGTAGCTCATGCGCCGGACGGTACGCCCGGGTTCCTGGACACGTACCAGCGGCGCCGGAGATCGACAGCGGGCGCGTGGCGACTCAGCCACGCGCCCGCTGTCATGCGGCGATCAGCCTCAGTTGTTCATCGCGGGAACGACGATCGTCAGAGCGACGATGATGAAGATGATCGAGAGCACGAGGCCGATGACACTCAGGATGATGCCGGCGAGCACCATGCCTCGGGTACCGGCGTTGCGACGACGGGCGACGAAGCCCAGGACCAGGCCGATGATGCTGGCGATGAGTCCGACCCACACGAAGAGGAACGAGAAGACGACGCCGACGATGCCGAGGACGAGCGAACCGACGGCGATTCCGTTGCCGCTGTTGGTCGCGGGTGCGTTGCCGGGGTTGGACATGGTGGAGCTCCTTCTGGTCAGGACGCTGATCCAGGCCGGGTAGCCGATCGTGAGCGTCGGTCAGAACAGTAGTCCTCGCACACGGCTGGTGCCCAGATTCACCGTCCGAGCCTGTCCCCCGGCTCAGGCTCCGACGTACGCCGCCAGGTGCTGCCCGGTCAGCGTCGACCGGGCCGCCACGAGTGCAGCGGGCGTCCCCTCGAACACGATGCGCCCGCCGTCGTGCCCGGCGCCCGGCCCGAGGTCGATGATCCAGTCAGCGTGCGCCATCACGGCCTGGTGGTGCTCGATCACGACGACCGTCCGGCCGGCGTCGACGAGCCGGTCGAGCAGGCCGAGCAACTGCTCGACGTCGGCCAGGTGCAGGCCCGCGGTCGGCTCGTCGAGCACCACCACACCGCCCCGGTCACCGAGGTGCGTCGCGAGCTTGAGCCGCTGCCGCTCTCCCCCGGACAACGTGGTGAGCGGCTGTCCGATCGTCAGGTAGCCGAGCCCCACGTCTGCGAGCCGGGCGAGGATCGTGTGGGCGGCTGGCAGTGCGGACGCCCCCGCCGCGAAGAACGCCAACGCGTCGGCGACGGACATGCCGAGCACCTCGCTGATGTCCTTCCCGCCCAGGTGGTAGCCGAGCACGGCCTGATCGAACCGCTTGCCGTCGCACTCGACGCAGGGGCTCGCGACGCCCGCCATCATGCCGAGGTCGGTGTACACGACACCGGCACCGTTGCACGCCGGGCAGGCGCCCTCGGAGTTGGCGCTGAACAGTGCGGGCTTGACGCCGTTGGCCTTCGCGAACGCCTTGCGGATCGGTTCGAGCAGGCCGGTGTAGGTCGCGGGGTTGCTCCGCCGTGACCCACGGATACCGCTCTGGTCGATGGCGACCACGTCGCCGCGTCGGGCCAGCGACCCGTGGATGAGCGTGCTCTTGCCGGAACCGGCGACCCCCGTGACGACGGTGAGCACCCCGGTGGGGACGTCCACGTCGACGTCGTGCAGGTTGTGGGCCGACGCGCCGCGGATCGCGATCGCTCCGTCCGGACGACGGACGTCGGACTTCACGGTGACGCGGTCGTCCAGGTGCTGACCGGTCACGGTCCCGCTGGCGCGCAGCCCGTCGACGGACCCCTGGTAGCAGAGCGTCCCACCGCCGGAACCGGCACCGGGTCCGAGGTCGACGACGTGGTCGGCGATCGCGATGACCTCGGGCTTGTGCTCGACGACCAGGACGGTGTTGCCCTTGTCGCGCAACCGGACGAGCAGCTCGTTCATCCGCTCGATGTCGTGCGGGTGCAGCCCCGTGCTCGGCTCGTCGAAGACGTACGTGACGTCGCTGAGTGAGGAGCCGAGGTGCTTCACCATCTTCACGCGCTGCCCTTCTCCCCCGGACAACGTGCCGGTCGGACGGTCGAGCGACAGGTAGCCGAGTCCGATCTCGACGAAGGACTCGAGCAGGTCACGGAGCCCCTCGAGCAACGGCCCGACCCCCGGGTCGTCCAGACCCCGCAGCCAGGTGACGGTGTCGGTGACCTGCATCGCGCAGACGTCGGCGATGCTGCGGCCCGCGACCTTCGACGAGCGGGCGGTGTCGTTCAACCGGGTGCCGTCGCAGGCCGGACACGTCGTGAAGGTCACCGCACGGTCGACGAAGGCCCGGATGTGCGGCTGCATCGCCTCGCGGTCCTTCTGCAGGAACGATCTGCGGACCCGGTGCACGAGCCCCTCGTAGGTCATGTTGATGCCGGCGATCTTCTGCTTCGTCGGCTCGCGGTACAGGAAGTCCTGCCGCTCCTGCTCGGTGAAGTCGCGGATCGGGGTGTCCCGGTCGAAGTAGCCCGACTCGGCGTACAGCCGCACGTTCCACCCGTCGGTCCCGTACCCGGGGATCGTGAGCGCGCCGTCCCCGAGCGACTTCGTCTCGTCGAACAGCTGCGTCAGGTCGATGTCGTTCACCAGGCCCCGACCCTCGCAGTCCGCGCACATGCCGCCGAGCCGCGTGAACGAGACCTTCTGGGCCTTCGCGTCCGCACCCTTCTGCACCGTGATCGCTCCCCCGGCCGTCACGGTGGCGAGGTTGAACGAGAACGCGTTCGGTCCGCCGACGTGCGGCTGACCGAGTCGGCTGAACAGCACGCGCAGCATCGCGTTCGCGTCCGTCGCGGTGCCGACGGTGGAGCGCGGGTCGGCGCCGATGCGCTCCTGGTCGACGACGATCGCGGTGGTCAGGCCGTCGAGCAGGTCGACGTCGGGACGCGCGAGCGAGGGCATGAACCCCTGCACGAACGCGCTGTAGGTCTCGTTGATCATCCGCTGCGACTCGGCGGCGACGGTGCCGAACACGAGCGAGCTCTTGCCCGAGCCGGAGACCCCGGTGAACACCGTGAGCCGGCGCTTCGGCAGGTCCACGTCGACGTCGCGCAGGTTGTTGGCGCGCGCTCCGCGCACGCGGATCCGGTCGTGCCGGTCGGCAGGGTGCACGACGGCACCGGCGGGGTCGTCGTCGACCGGATCGGTGTCCATGCGGGTCAGCGTACCGACGGGAGGCCCGTGGCGGGGCCGCCACGGGCCTCCCGTCCGCTGGTGGGTCGGCCGTCAGGCCGTGGTGGGGTGCTCAGGCGCCGTGACGGCGCACCAGGTCCGGCAGCTCTGCGGGTTCGAACGCCTCGTCGGTCGCTTCGAGCTCCTCTGCCGTCCACCAGCGCGAGGCGAGGATGTCGACGCGTTCGTCGTCGGTCCACTCGGCGTCGGACAACTCGAAGCCCGGCGTGCGGACGACGTAGAACTCGGCGTGCCCACGGTCGTGGTCAGCGAGGTCCCACTCGACGGTGAAGTCCCACGACCAGACCGGTTCGCCGGGTTCGTCGATGACGATCCCGGTCTCCTCGCGCAGCTCGCGGATCGCGGCGTCGCGGTGGGACTCCCCCGGGTCGACGCCACCACCCGGCGTGATCCAGCGGTGGGCGCCGTCGGACGAGGGCGACTTCGTGTCCATCAGGAACACGCGACCACGGGGGTCGAGCAGCAGGATGCGGGAGGTGCGGCGCAGGCCGGGCTTGGCGGTCACCCGCCCGACGTTAGCCGACGAACCCGCTGACGTCGCCGACCAGCTTGGTGTGGTCGGCGGGGATCGGCTCGACGGCGGCCAGGGCGATCTCGGCCGCGAACTCGGACACGCTGTAGAGCTTGCCGACCTCTTGCCGACGGCCCTCGATCGCGCCGGGGTTCAGGCGGTTCAGGAGCGTCGCGGTGATCGTGCCCTCGATCATGTCGCCGGAGACGACGACGAACTCGATGCCCGCGGCCTCGAGCTGCGGGATGAGCGCACGGAGGGCGAGTTCCCCGGCACGCTTGCTCTTGGCGACCGGGACGTACTCGTCCATCGTCTCGGCGGTCTCGACGAAGTGTGCCTGGTGGCTCGTGACGAAGACCACGCGCGACCCGGCAGGCATGTGCGGCACGGCGGTCTGCAGCATGTCGACCTGGGCGTCGCGGTTCAGACGGAGCGCGTAGTCCTCGCCGACACCGGACTCCATGCCGCCCGAAGCGTTGAGCACGAGCAGGTCGATGCCGCCCCACTCCTGCACGACCGTGTCGACCAGGGCCTGCACGGAGTCGTGCTCGGTGAGGTCGGCGCCGACGGCCAGGGCGGAGCCACCGGACTCGACGATCTTCTCGGCGATCTGCTCGGCCCGCCTGGCCTTGTTGCGGTAGTTCACGACGACCTTCGCGCCGGCCTCGGCCAGGTACCCGACGGTGTCGGCGCCGATGCCACGGGACGAACCGGTGACGACGGCGCGCTTGTCGGTGAGGGATCCGGGGGCGAGGGGGTTGCTCACAGTCGTGTTCTCCAGGTCTGGTTCCGGCCGGTCGGGCGCACCGAGCCTACCAATCGCCTGCACGGTCGTCGGACGTCCTTGATATGTTGAACGGAGTTGTACCGGCTGTCGCGACGCAGCGAGCCGCCGCGCGCGACCGAGGGAGGGAGATCGCGTGAACGGAATCGATTGGATCCAGAGCATCGTCTGGATCGGCCTGGTGTTGCTCCTGGGCGTGGTCGAGATCTTCACTCTCGACTTCATCTTCATCATGCTCGCGGCGGGCGCCGCCGGCGGGTTGGTCGCCGCGCTCCTGGGCGCACCGTGGTGGCTGTCCGCCATCGTCGCCGCGGTGGCCGCCCTGGTGCTGCTGTCGCTCGTCCGACCGCGACTGCTCGTCGCCCTCGGCCGTGGCGCCGACCCGCACCGCACCAACGTCGAGGGCCTCATCGGGCTCGCCGGCACGGTCGCGGTCGCCTTCACCGCTTCCAGCCCTGGCCAGGTCCGCCTGGCCAACGGCGAGACCTGGAGCGCGCGGTTCGCCGCGGACTCCGTCGACCGCACACCGCCACTCGGGACCCCTGTGGTCGTCGAGTCGATCGAGGGGTCGACCGCGGTCGTACGCCTCGCAGAAAGGGCCACCTCGTGACCAGCATCTCCCCGGGGACGATCGCACTGCTCGTCCTCATCCTCGTCGTCGTCATCTTCGTGATCGTCGTCCTGGCGAAGGCGATCCGCATCGTCCCCCAGGCCACCGCGGGCGTCGTCGAACGTCTCGGCAAGTACCACAAGACCCTCAACCCGGGGTTGAACCTCCTGGTGCCGTTCATCGACCGTCTGCGGCCGCTGCTCGACATGCGCGAGCAGGTCGTCTCGTTCCCGCCGCAGCCCGTGATCACCGAGGACAACCTGGTGGTCTCGATCGACACGGTCGTCTACTTCCAGGTGACCGACGCCCGTGCGGCGACCTACGAGATCGCGAACTACCTCGGCGCCGTCGAGCAGCTCACCACCACGACGCTCCGCAACGTGGTCGGTGGCCTGAACCTCGAAGAGGCCCTGACCAGCCGCGACAACATCAACGGCCAGCTGCGCGTCGTCCTCGACGAAGCGACCGGCAAGTGGGGCATCCGGGTCGGCCGAGTCGAGCTCAAGGCGATCGAGCCGCCCGTGTCCATCCAGGACGCCATGGAACAGCAGCTCCGTGCCGAGCGCAGCCGTCGTGCCGCGATCCTGCAGGCCGAGGGCACCAAGCAGTCCCAGATCCTCGAGGCCGAGGGCCAGCGGCAGGCCGCGATCCTGGCGGCCGAGGGTGACGCCAAGGCGCAGGTCCTGCGTGCCGAAGGTGAAGCCCAGGCCATCGCGACCGTGTTCGAGGCGATCCACACCGGTGACCCCGACGAGAAGCTGCTGTCCTACCAGTACCTGCAGACCCTGCCGAAGATCGCGGAGGGCACGTCGAACAAGCTCTGGATGATCCCGAGCGAGTTCACCGAGGCCCTGTCCGGCATCGCCAAGGGCTTCAGCGCCAGCCGCGGTGGTGGCGGCGCCGGACCGGTCGCCGGTGCTGCAGGTGCTGCCGGTGGCGCGGACTTCCTGTCCCGTATCTCGAAGCTCGCGAACGAGAGCCTGGCGAACACCGCCGCGGGCGGATCCGCCGACACGACGATGCCGCGCGCGGACGCCACCGCCGCCGACATCGTCCCCGAGTCCGAGCTCGACGCGCGTCTGGCCGAGTCGAACCGCAGCGTCGACGCCCACATCGCGGCCGCCGATGACGCGACCGCCGAGCAGGTCGAGGACACTCCGACGACGCCGGGCGACGACGCTTCCGGTCACCGGACGAGCGACGGCTCCGGTCGGCGCTGACACGTCGGCACGAACGAACGACGACGCCCGCCCC
>NZ_KB714620.1:168414-180106 GCF_000349565.1 Curtobacterium flaccumfaciens UCD-AKU | reverse complement strand
GGGGCGGGCGTCGTCGTTCGTGCGTGGGGTGTCAGGCGCCGCGTCGTGCGCGGAGGACCTGCAGGCGCTCTTCGAGGAGCTCCTCGAGTTCCTCGCGCGAGCGGCGCTCGAGCAGCATGTCCCAGTGGGTGCGGGGTGCCTTCACGTCCTCTTCGGCGACCTCGACGGGGATCCCGTCGTCGCCGAGCAGTCGGCCCTCGCGGCCGGAGCGGGGCTCCGACCAGGTCTGGGGGACGTCCGCATCAGCCGAGAAGACGATGTCGAACGTCTCACCCGAATCCGTCTGGTAGACCGCGCGCTTGCGATCCGAGAGCTCGACGCCCTCTTCGCTCTGGAGACTCTGACTCCCGAGCCGCATGCCGCGGAGACTCCGATCAGCCATGTGTGTGCTCCTCTCGCTCGTCTGCCCTCCACAACACTGTCCCACGCCCCATCAATCCCGTACCGGCGCATTCACAGTCCGTTCCCAGTGGCTGGGCGCGGCGGGCCGGATCAGGAGCGGGCGCGACGACCCCAGGGGGCGCAGGCCAGGAGCACGAGCAGCCCGCCGAGGGCGAGCAGGAGTGTGATCGACCCGGACAGGATCGATGCCGGGGTGGTGGACGTCCCGAGCGGCACGTCGGTCACCATCGAGGTCGCGGTGTACTCAGGAACCCGGTCGATCGTGCGGCCGCTCGGGTCGATGACCTGCGACGCTCCGACGGTCGAGATGTTCACGAGCGAGCGTCCGGTCTCGATGGCCCGCATCCGCGCGATCTCGAGCTGCTGCAGGTTCTCGTCGGTGCCCGAGAAGTCGGCGTTGTTCGTCTGCGCGAGGATCACCTGCGCTCCCCCGCGCACCATGTCGGTGGTCAGAGAGTCGTCGACGATGTCGAAGCAGATCGAGATGCCGGCACGGACCCCCGCCACGGACAGCACGTTCGGCTTCGTCCCCGGCGTGTAGTCGCGCTGCAGCAGACCGATGAGCGACGGCGCGAGCTTCGAGAAGAACCAGCGATCGGGCACGTACTCACCGAACGGCACCGGGCGCTTCTTGTCGTACGAGGACTGCCAACCGTCCGCGGTCCACACGAACGACGTGTTGTGCAGGACCCCCGACGGCGTCTGCGTGATGGCGCCCGCCACGATCGGAGCGTGGAGCGAGTCGACCACGGAGTCGAGCGCCGAGGCGATGACGGGCTGCTGGCGCGGGTCGTACTCCGCACCTGCCTCGGGCCAGACGACCAGGTCCACACCCTTCGCGTCCACGTCCGTCGCCGCGACCTGCGCCGCCAGGACGTCACCGGGCTCCGCGCGGTCGAAGTAGCCCGCGGGACCGTTGCCCTGCACCGCCTCGACCCGGATGGTGCCGCTCGTCGCCGTCGGCCACGCCGGCACGGCAAGGACCGCCGCGACGAGCAGGCCCGCCGTCGCCACCCGCACGGGCAGGCGGAGGGTGACGCCCGGCGCGCGGGGCGCCACGAGCGCGAGCGACACGACGACCGCGACGCAGTACACGACGACGAAGGTGAGTCCGAGGACGCCGACGTACGCGGCCAGGTGCGCGAACGGCCCCTGCGACTGCGACAGCCCGACCCGCCCCCAGGCGAACCCGCCGTACGGCCAGCTCCCCGAGAACCACTCGCGTCCGGTCCAGAGTGCAGCGACGACGGCCGGGAGGCCCCACACGCGTCCGGCGGTCGACGGCACCACGCGGGCGACCCAGCGGTACGCCAGGGCGATGGCCACGCTGCCGAGGGCGAAGAACGCGGCCTCCAACAGCGCCAGCGCGAACCACGGGACCGGGCCCAGGTAGCGGCCGGCCCACGAGATGGCGGGGATCCAGAACGCCGCACCGGCGAGGTAGCCGATCCACGCCGCGCGCCGTGCACGCTGCCCCATCACCGCGAGCAGCATGCAGGCGAGCGCCGGGTAGGCCAGGAACCACCACCCGGGCGACGGGAACGCGAGGGCGAACAGGATCCCGCCGATGACGGCCAGTGGTAGCGCGGTGCCCAGCGGCAACGCGGCGAACGGGCCGGTCGCGACCGCCCCGCGGCCGACGCGCGTGGGCAGCCCGCGCACAGTCGTCTCCGGAACCCGCACCGTGCCTCCTGTCAGACCGCTGCGTAGGCGACGATGCCGCGGCGGACCGCGTCCGTCGCACGTCTCGCGGTCTGGGCCAGGTCGTCGTCGCCGGCGTTCCGGATCTGGTCGAGCAGGTCGATGACTTGCTTCGACCAGCGCACGAAGTCGCCGGCGGGCAGGTCGAGGGTCCGGAGGACGTCGTCGAGCGCCGAGCCCGAGGCCCAGCGGAACATGCCGACCGCCATCGCCGGGGTGGGCGGCTGCGAGCCGGCCAGACGTGCCGCACGCTCGATGTCGTCGAGGCGTGACCAGATCGTCAGGGTCTCGTCGAGCGCCGGGCGGAACGCACCACGGGGCAGCGCGTGCTCGGTGCCGGGCGCGTCCTCGCGACGGGGCTGGTAGATGATCGTCGCGGCCATGGCGGCGAGCTGCGCCGGGGTGAGGTCCTTCCAGACACCCGCCTCGAGGCACTCGGCCACGAGCAGGTCGCGGTCGCCGTAGATCCGCTGCAGACGACGGCCGCCGGCTGCCACGGTGGCTTCACCGTTGCCGCCGTCCACCAGGTAGCCGAGCTCGAGCAGGACGTCGGTGACCCGGTCGAACGTCGTCGCGACGGCGCCCGTGCGGGACCGGATCTGCTGGACGAGCTTGTCGTTGGCGCGCTTGAGCTTCCACCAGCGCTCGGACCAGCGGGCGTGGGCCTCGCGTTCCGGGCAGGTGTGACAGGGGTGGCGCTGCAGCTGACGGCGGACCGCGGTGATCGCGGCCTGGCGTTCCTGGCGGGCGCCGTGCGATGCCTCTCGACCCCCGGGGACGTTCGTGCGCTCGAGGTCGGAGAGTTCTCGGCGGAGCGCCGAGTACTCGGTGAAGTCGCCGAGGTGGCACTGCATCGCCTGCCGGTAGCCGTCGAGCGACTCCTGCTGCGAGCGGACCTTGCGGGCGAGATCGACCACCGACCGGTCGGCCTGGAACTGGGCGAACGACGTCTCGAGGACCTCACGCGTGCGCTGCCGGCCGAACTGGTCGATCAGGTTGACCGCCATGTTGTAGGTCGGCTTGAACGACGAGTTGAGCGGGTACGTGCGACGGCTTGCCAGCGACGCCACGGCCTGCGGGTCGAGGCCGTCGGTCCACTGGATGACCGAGTGCCCCTCGACGTCGATCCCGCGACGACCGGCACGACCGGTGAGCTGGGTGTACTCCCCCGGGGTGATCGGCACACGCGCTTCGCCGTTGAACTTCTCGAGCTTCTCGAGCACGACGGTGCGCGCCGGCATGTTCACGCCGAGCGCCAGGGTCTCGGTGGCGAAGACGACCTTCAGCAGCTTGCGCTGGAAGAGGTTCTCCACGACCTCCTTGAACGCGGGGAGCATGCCGGCGTGGTGCGCCGCGACCCCGCGCTCGAGGCCTTCCAAGAACTCCCAGTAGCCGAGCACTGCGAGGTCCTCGTCCGGCAGGGTGCGGCAGTGGTACTCCGCGGTCTCGCGGATCTCGTTGCGCTCCGGCACCGTCGTCAGCGACAGCCCTGACCGCAGGACGTTCCGGACGCCCTGGTCGCAGCCGTTTCGGCTGAACACGAAGAAGATCGCGGGCAGCAGCATCCGCTCGTCGAGCATGTGCGCGATCTGCTCGCGGTGCACCTTCTCGGTGCGCGGCCCACGGCGCTCGGGGTAGCCCCCGCGACCACGACGACCGCGGTGTCCGCCGCCGTTCCGCTCGCTCCGTGCGCCGCCGCCGACCATGCGGAGCAGTTCGGGGTTGACACGGTTCGTCGCCGCTGCGCCACTCGAGTCGAACAGGTCGACCATCTTCGAGCCGACCAGGACGTGCTGCTCGAGCGGGACCGGGCGGTCTTCGGAGACGATGACGTCGGTGTCGCCACGGACGGTCTGCAGCCAGTCGCCGAACTCCTCGGCGTTGGACACCGTGGCACTGAGCGAGACCAGGCGGACCTCGGTCGGCAGGTGCAGGATCACTTCTTCCCACACGGCACCGCGGAACCGGTCGGCCAGGTAGTGCACCTCGTCGAGGACCACCCAGGCGAGGTCGTCGAGCAGGTCCGAATCGGCGTAGATCATGTTCCGCAGCACCTCGGTCGTCATCACGACGACGCGGGCGCGGGGGTTGACGTTGGTGTCGCCGGTGAGCAGGCCGACCTCGGACTCGCCGTAGACGTCGACGAGCTCGGCGTACTTCTGGTTGCTGAGCGCCTTCATCGGGGTCGTGTAGAACACCTTCGCCGTCGGCTGCCGCATGGCGAGCCAGATGGCGAACTCGGCGATGATCGTCTTGCCCGCACCGGTCGGGGCGGCGACCAGCACGCTACGGCCCTGGTCGAGCGCGTCACAGGCAGCGAACTGGAACGGGTCGAGGTCGAACCGCAGGTCGGTCCGGAAGAGCTCGAGGTTGCGCGACCGGTTGCGCACCTTGGCCGCGGCGAAGCGCTCGGCTGCGCTCGTGCCGCTCACAGGCCGTACTCCTCGTCGAGCTTCGCCTGCCGCTTGGCCACGCGGCGGTCGTGGATCCAGGCGACGAAGCACGCTGCGATGTAGAGCACCACCATCGGGACGGCGAGCAAGAACATCGAGATGACGTCCGCGCTCGGGGTCACGATCGCGCAGAACACCAGGATGCAGAGGATGGCCACACGCCAGCTCTTGATGATCGCGGCGGCGGACAGCACGCCGACGAAGTTCAGCAGGACGATGAACACCGGCAGGACGAAGGCGATGCCCACCGCGACGATGAGCTTGATGACGAAGTCGTAGTACGCCTTGGCGTCGACGATCGAGGTGTCCTGGCTGGACACGAAGCTGCCGAGGATGCCGACCACGTGCGGCAGGATGTACCACCCGAAGTAGCACCCGGCGAAGAACAGCGGGATCGCGGTGCCGAGGAAGCCCCACACGTACTGCCGCTCACGCCGGATCAGCGCCGGCACGATGAACGCCCAGATCTGGTACAGCCAGACGGGGCTCGCGATGACGACACCGATGGTGATCGCGATCTGCAGCTTGAGGTCGAACGCCCCGGTGATCATCGGGAAGTTCAGCTCGGCGGTGTGCCCGCCGACCTTGGCGAGCTCGGTCACCGGTGCCCGCAGCGAGTCGAGCACCCACGGGGTGAGGAACCATCCACCGACCGCGCCGATGACGATCGCCACCACTGCGCGGAAGAGGCGGTTGCGCAGCTCGATGAGGTGCTGCCCGAGCGACATGCGGCCTTCGGCGTCGGTCTTCTGGCGCCCCTGCCGCTTCGCTCGCCCGCGCGCGGTCGTCGAAGCCATGTGGTCGATCTTACGGGGTCGGGACCGACAGTCCGCCGGGGGTCGGCGTGGGCGGGTCGAGCGGGTGAGGCGGGCGCGCGGGAGCGCGGGCGAGCGCGACAGGGCGTACCTGGCGAGATCGGGCGCACCTGGTCGGAACAACGCACCAGGTACGCCCGGAACGACCAGGCACCCGCGGCCCACCGAGCGAGACCGGGCACACCTGGCGAGAACGGGCGAGGAGCGACCGACGGAGACCCCGGGGCGGACGTCAGCCGGCGGCGAGGGCCGCGGCGGCGAAGTCGCGCACGGCGTCACGGGCAGCGGGCGGGTCGAGCACCACCGCGCGGCCGGGCAACCCCGCGACGAGCCGGACCACCCCGTCGAACCCGTGCGACGCCGCGAGACGGATGCGCACACGCCCGTCGGTGTCGGGCGCGTCGGCGGTGTCGGCCAGGAAGTCGGCGACCAACGGCAGCGACGTGGAGTCGAGTTCCACGGTGACGATGACGTCGTCGGCGGCCTGCTGGAACAGCGTGTCCGGGATGACGACCTGGTCGATCGTCTTCTCGGCGGGACGGTCGTCGACCCGGGCCCCGGACATCCGGTCGAGCCGGAACGTCCGGAGCGCCTGTCGATCCAGGTCCCACGCGCGCAGGTACCAGTCGGTGTCGATCGACTCGACGCGGAGCGGGTCGACCCGTCGGGTGCTGCCCTGCGTGCGCGGTCCGGCGTACTCGAAGACCAGGCCGCGGCCGTCCGACATGGCCCGGCGGATGGTGGCGAGGGCGACGTCGTGCAGGTCCTGCCCGACGGCGACGGTCGACGCCGCTCCCCCGGCACCGCGGGACAGCTTGGCCATGAGCGCGCGGATGGCGTCGCGGTCTGCGGCCTCGGGCAGCGCGGACAGGTACTGCAAGCCGGCGATGAGTGCCGAGGCCTCGCGAGCGGACAGTCGGGGCGAGTCGTCGATCGCCACCAGGTTGGTCAGGACGATCATGTCGTTCTGGTCGAAGTCGTCCCACGCGATGTCGAACAGGTCACCGTGCTGGTACTGCATCGTCTCGCCCGGGACCCCCGACACCGCGATGAGTTCGACGGCGCGCCGGATGCGGGCCTCTGGCACCCCGAAGTGCCGAGCGGCCTCGGCCACCGAGACACGCTCGCGGTCGATGAGGTACGGCACCAGGGCGAGCAGGAAGGCGAGCTTGTCCTGCGCCTGCAGGGGTTGGGCGTCAGCCACGAACGGGGTCCTCTCCGGGGGCTGCGGCACGGTCGTCGGCGGTGTGGTCGCGCACGAGCGCGCGGAGGCGCTCTTCGACCCGTGCCCGCAGGTCGGCCGGCTCGAGCACCCGGACCTCGGGACCGAATGCTGCGAGTTCCTCGGCCAGGATCTGCGGGTCGACGTGGTGCAGCACGAGCCCGCCGTCGGCGTCGGTCTCGGTGTCGCGGCGACGGGTGAGTCGGCGTTCGGCGTCGGACCCGGGTGCCACGGCGATGCGTGCGGTGCGCTCGGCCCAGATCCGCTCGAGCTCGGCGAGGGTGCGCTCCCCCGCGCCGACGGGCGCGGTGTGCTGTCCGACCGCGTACTGGGTGACGGGTCCGACGATCCGGGACAGCAGGTAGTTCTTGTCGGAGTCGGTCGCGAACTCGTGGGCGGCGAGCATCCACCGACCGCCGTGCTGCACGAGGGCGAGCGGGGCGACCTCACGCCGGCGGGCGTCGTGCTGCCCGGGCGTGATGTAGTCGAAGCGGACGGCTGCGCCGCGGTCGAGCGCGGAGCGGAGCGGTTCGAACGAGGCGTCCCGGGCGCGGAGCCGCGGGGCGTAGGCGTCGACCCCGAGCTGCAGGGCACCGTCGTCGTCCTCGGCACCCGCCGAGCGCACCTTCAGCAGGCCGCGGCGGGAGTCGGCGGACAGTGCGCCCTCGCGCCACGCCATCGCGGCCAGGGACAGCAGCGCGGATTCGTCCGGGGTGAACCGGACGTCGACGGGCAGGTCGTACTCGCCCTTCGGGATCCGGTAGCGGAGCGTCTGGTTGTTGCCCGCGGCACCCGGCGTCTCGATGGTCTCGAGCGGGATGCCGAGCTCGCGGACGTCGTCCTTGTCGCGTTCGAACTGACGCTCGAGCGAGGCGTTGTCGCCACCGGTCGAGAACCGCTGCCGGTACCCCTGCACGTTGGCCAGGATCTCGGCCTTGGTCAGCCCGGACTCCGTCGAGAGCAGCGCGAGCACGAGGCTGAACAGCCGCTCCTCGGCGGGCACACGGGGCACACGGGTCGCTGGCACGAGCCGATCCTACGGCAGCGCGGGTGCACCGGAGTGCACCCGCGCCGCGGTCCGTGGACGGTCGGAGGAGGTCAGTTCGAGATCGCTCCGAGGACGTCGATCACGTAGGCGTTCGCGGTCCCCTGCTGGTTGACGATCGCCAGGACCTGGTCACCGACGCGGTGCCCGACGATCGCGTTCCGGACGCCCTCGTCGACCTGGCCCTTGGTGAGCGGGACCGCCTGCGCGCCGGAACCGTCGGTCCAGCTGGAGCCGACGACGGACGGGTCGGCACCCCAGGTGACGGCGGTGTACTTGATGACCGCGGTGTCCTTCGCGGTGAGCTCGCGGCCGTCGCCCTTGCGGAGCAGGTGCGTCTCGTTCGACTTCGGGGCACTCCACGACGGGATCGTGATGCCGGGGGCACCGGACGGTGCGAGCACGACGGCGGGCATCTTGTCGCCGGCGAGCTGCGGGGTGCCGGTGGCTCGGGCGTCGAACGCCCGCTTGACGTCGATGACGGCGATCACGGCGTCCTCGGTCTTCTTGGACGAGTCGGTACCAGCGGCGCCGCCGGTGCTGCTCAGGGCGCTCTTCGGCAGGGCCACCGCCAGGCGGTCGCCGACGTGGGCGCACTGCAGCGAGTCGCCGAGGGCCCCGTAGTTGCTCGCGCCCGCGGTGATCGGCGCGGTCTGGCCCGAGTAGCCGCTCGTCTGGGCGACCTGGCCGGTGGAACCGTCGACCAGGGTGTACTCGACCAGGACGGGGGTGCCCTCGTCGATGGTGCGACCGGTGCCCTGCTTCAGCACGGACACCTGGGTGCCCTTGGTGGTGAGGCCCTTCGGCACGGTGACCTTCGGCTCCGAGCCGAACTTGCCGGTGGCGGTCACCGCTTCGGAAGCGGCACCGGGAGCGGCACAGCTCGCGGGCGTGGTGCCGGCACCGTTCGAGGCGCAGGCGGTGAGGGACACCGCGAGACCGATGGTGACCAGGAGTGCGGGGATGGTGCGCACGGACCCTCTTTCCGTTCGATGCAGGACGGGCACGCCGTCAGCCTACCGTTCGTCCTCGACGGCCCCGGACGGAGCCCCAGCGGCATCCGACGGAACCCCGTCGGCCCCCGACGGAGCCACGGCGGCATCCGACGGAACCGCAGCCGACGATGCCTCGGCCGTCGCGACCTTGCGCGCCTGCGCCGCCGACTGCCGGGCAACCTTGCGGAGCTTCTTGTCGCTCGTCGCCCGCTCGCCCACGGCTCCCGGGGTCCACGCCTCGATGTCCTCGTCCGAGAACTCGGCCTTGCCCGCTCGGCGCTTCAGGTTCGGCAGGACCGTGCCGTCGGCCAGGCGTCGTGCCGTGATCAGGAACCCGGTGTGCCCGACCATGCGGTGGTCCGGGCGGACGGCGAGCCCCTCGACGTGCCAGGTGCGCACCAGGGTCTCGCTCGGCATCGGGTCGGTGAAGCGTCCGGTGTCGCGCAGCGCCTCGGCCGTGCGGGACAGCTGCGTGACGGTCGCGACGTAGCAGACGATGAGTCCGCCGGGCACGAGGGCGTCGGCTGCGGCGTCCACGCACTCCCACGGCGCGAGCATGTCGAGCACGACGCGGTCGACGCTCTGCGGCTCGGTCGCGTCGGGCAGCGAATCGACCAGGTCACCGACGGTGACGGACCAGTTGTCCGGGACAGCACCCAGGAAGGTGCCGACGTTGCCCTTGGCGATCGCGGCGAACTCCTCGCGGCGCTCGAACGACTGCAGCTGCCCGGTCGGGCCGATCGCGCGGAGCAGGAACAGCGACAGCGCCCCCGAGCCGACACCGGCCTCGACCACGCGGGCCCCGGGGAAGACGTCCGCGAAGGCCACGATCTGCGCGGCGTCCTTCGGGTAGACGATCGCCGCACCACGCGGCATCGACATCACGTAGTCGTTGAGCAGCGGACGGAGCGCGAGGTACTCGTCGCCGGTGCTCGCCCGGATGACCGAGCCGTCGGGCTGGCCGATGACGTCGTCGTGCCGGAGCACCCCGCGGTGCGTGTGGTACTCACCGGCGGTCTCGAGGGACAGCGTCGTGAGCTTGCCCTTCGGACCGGTGAGCTGCACGCGGTCGCCGGCCCGGAACGGGCCGCGCGGCGGCGTGTGTGGTGCCCCGCCCGCGGTGTGCGGGAGGGCTGCGGTCGAGTCCGCGGTCGGACTGGAGGCGCTGCTCGCGTCCGCTAAGTCGCGTGCGTCGTCGGTGTGGCTCATCGGGTGACCCCTTCGGTGTCCGCAGCGTGCGCCGGGTCCGGCACCGCGCCTCCAGCCCGTGCGGCCAGTGCCGGCGTCGTCAACTCGACCAGCCGGTCGACGTCGACGCCCGCCAGGGTGGTCAGGTGCACGTCGCCGCCGGCGATCTCGGACAGCGGGACGATGTGCTCGACGGCGACCGTGACGGCGCCGGAGGCGACGGCCGACGCGACTCCGGTGGCGGAGTCCTCGATCGCGACGCACGCGGTGGGCTCGACGCCGAGCTGCGCGGCGGCGGACAGGTAGGCGTCCGGGAACGGCTTCGGGCGGTCGACGTCGTCACCGGCCACGACGACGCGGAAGCCGCGCTCGCCCAGGGCCTCGGCGGCGACGAGCGCCATCTTGCGCCGGGACATCGTCACCAGCGCGGTGGGGATGCCGCGGGCGTGCAGCTCCTCGATGAGCTCACGGGCACCCGGACGCCACGGCAGCTCGCCGTCGCGCAGGTGCTCCATCACGTAGTCGGTCATCCACTGGATGATCTCCTCGACCTCCATGTCGACGCCCTTGGCGCGCAGGAGCTCGCCGGAGCGCTCGAGGCCGCTGCCCACCAGGGACAGGCCGTCCGCTTCCGTCCACTCGGCGCCGTACCGGGTCGTCAGGTCCACCTGGGACCGCTGCCAGATCGGCTCGGTGTCGATGATCGTGCCGTCCATGTCCCACAGCACGGCTGCGGGCGGGACGAGGGCAGGAGGATGCGCGGTCACGGGCGACGAGTCTACCGGGGCCGTTCCGCTGGGCGCGGACGCGCACGTCCGCCGGCACCCCCTGGGCCTACAGTGGATGCCTGAATCGTGTCCGGCCGGGGGCATCGCTCCCGCCCCGCTCCGCTCCACCACCAGGAGGTCCGCTCCGTGCCACAGCACTCCCCCTTCAGCGACGGCCGCTTGCTCGTCGTCGCCTTCGAGGGCTGGAACGACGCCGGCGAGGCCGCGAGCGGTCTGGCGCGTCGCATCGTCGAGTCGCTCGGCCTCGACGAACTCCGCGAGCTCGACGGCGAGCGGTACGTCGACTACCAGTTCAACCGGCCCACCGTCGGCACCGACGACGACGGCAACCGCGGCGTGCAGTGGCCCCGGATCGTGCTGCACGGCCCCGGAGCCGAAGGGCGTCCGGTCATCGGCGCCACCGGCTCCCCCACCGACCGCGACGTGTTCGTGCTGGTCGGCCCCGAGCCCTCGCGCACCTGGCGTGGCTTCTGCTCGGAGATCATCGACCTGGCGGACGTCTACTCGATCGACGCCGTCGTCTTCGTCGGCGCCATGCTCGCCGACGTCCCGCACACCCGACCGATCTCGGTCTTTGTGTCGAGTGAGAACGCCGGCGTCCGCGCTGCCTTCGACGTCGACAAGTCCTCGTACGAGGGGCCGACCGGCATCCTCGGTGTCCTCGCCGACGCGATGGACAAGGCGGGGCTGACCACGCTCTCGCTCTGGGCGTCCGTGCCGCACTACGTGCACAACTCCCCCTCGCCGAAGGCCACGCTCTCGCTGCTCGACAAGATCGAGGAGCTCACGGACGTCACCGTGCCCCGCGGGTCGCTGCTCGACGACGCCACCGAGTGGGAGGAGGGCATCGACGCCCTCGCCGCCGACGACGAGGACATGGCGTCGTACATCGGGCAGCTCGAGCAGGCACGCGACACCGTCGACTCCCCCGAGGCCTCCGGCGACGCCATCGCGCAGGAGTTCGAGCAGTACCTCCGTCGCCGGGAGCGCAAGGACGGCAAGGACGGCGGCACCGCCGGTGGTGAGGGGCCGTGGCGACCCCAGCAGTAGCCGTCACCGACTGACGGACAGGAGGCACGGTGC
>NZ_KB714620.1:129643-168271 GCF_000349565.1 Curtobacterium flaccumfaciens UCD-AKU | reverse complement strand
GCACCGTGCCTCCTGTCCGTCGTGGGGTGTGCGGTCACGACACGCCGCTCGCGTCCGCCGGGTGGTCGGGAACTGTCGGCTGCGGCCCGCCTGGGCGACGGTTCCTGACCCCTCGGCGGCGCGCACGCGACGCGTCGCGACCACTCCGCGGACGGGAGGCACGGGGCTGACCCGCCATGGGCCTCCCGCCCGGCGGCCGCGAACGGTCACGACACACCACTCACCTCCGGCGACTGGTCGCGAACTGTCGGCTGCGGCCCGCCTCGGCGACGGTTCCTGACCCCTCGGCGGCACGCACGCGACAGGTCGCGACCGAGCTCAGGCCAGGCGGATGCCGAGCAGCGCGTCGATCAGGTCGACGAGCTCGGGAGTGCACGCCGTGCCGCCCGCGATCGCCGTGTCCACCGCTGCGACCGCCCCCGGCGTGTCGAGGTCGTCCGACACCCGCGCACGGATGCGCGTGGCGACGTCGGCCGCGTCGTCGGCGTGCCCGGCCGATGCTCCGGAGGCCCAGGCGTCCCAGCCCGCGAGCCGCGTCTCGGCACTCGTCAGCTCGGTGGCGAACCACTCCCAGTCGTCGGAGTACTTGTGCGACAGCAGCGCGAGTCGGATCGCCCGGGGGTCGGCGCCATCGTCGAGCAGGCCACGCACGGTGACCAGGTTGCCGAGCGACTTCGAGATCTTCGTGCCCTGGTAGGCGATCATCCCGGTGTGCACGAACGCGTTCGCGAGGGGCTGGTGGGCGAGGGCCGCAGCGTGCCCGGCACTCATCTCGTGGTGCGGGAACACGAGGTCGCTCCCGCCGCCCTGCACGCTGATCGGCAGACCGAGGCGGTCGCCGGCGATGACGCTGCACTCGATGTGCCAGCCGGGGCGTCCGGGGCCGATCTCGGTGTCCCAGGCCGGCTCGCCGTCCCGCGCGGCGCGCCACAGCAACGGGTCGAGCGGGTCGCGCTTGCCCGGACGGTCGGGGTCACCGCCGCGTTCGGCGGCGAGGGTCAGCATGGTCTCGCGGTCGAGGCCGCTCTCGTCGCCGAGGGTCCACGCGTCGGTGGGCCGGCTGACGTCGAAGTACAGGTCGTCGCCCTCGGCGTCGTCGGTCGGGACCTCGTACGCGTAGCCGGTCTCCTGCAGGAACGACACGGCCTCGGCGACCCGCTCGACCTCGTCGGTCACGGCCACGAAGTCGTCCGGCGGCAGGATCCGCAGCGACTCCATGTCGCGACGGAACAGGTCGACCTGGGACGCAGCGAGCTCGCGCCAGTCGATCCCGTCGCGAGCGGCGCGCTCGAGCAGCGGGTCGTCGACGTCGGTGACGTTCTGCGCGTACTCGACGTCGAGCCCGGCGTCGCGCCAGGCGCGGCCGAGGGTGTCGAACGCCAGGTACGTCGCCGCGTGACCGAGGTGCGTGGCGTCGTACGGTGTGATGCCGCAGACGTACAGCGCGGCACGGTCCTCGTCGCGGGCGGGGTCCACCGGCTTGCCCGTGGCGGTGTCGTGGACGACCGGTCGGGGCGCGGCGCCGGGGACGTCGGGGACGGATGGGGCCTGCCAGGCCCTCACGGCTGGATCACTCCGAGCGACAACAACACGATGAGCACGATACCGAGTGCGATCCGGTAAACGACGAAGGGCATGAAGCTGCGCTTGCTGATGTAGTTCATGAACGCTGCGATCACGACGAACCCGACCACGAACGCGACGACCGTGGCGATGAGCGTGTCGGCGAGTCCGAACGGCGATCCGTGGTCACCGAGGCTCGTCGCGGCCTCGTAGAACCCGGACAGGAACACCGCCGGGATCGCCAGCAGGAACGCGAACCGAGCGGCCGCCGGACGGGTGTAGCCGAGGGCGAGCCCCATCGACACCGTCGCACCGGAACGGGACACCCCGGGCACCAGGGCGAGCATCTGCGCCAGGCCGATGAGCAGACCGCCGCGGAACGTCATCTGCTCGATCCGGCGCTCCTTGCGGCCGACCCGGTCGAGCACCCCGAGGACGACACCGAACACGATGAGGACGATCGCGACGATCCAGAGCGACCGGAACGTCGTCTCGATGGAGTCCTTGAGCAGGAGCCCGGCGACCCCGATCGGGATCGTTCCGAGGATCACCAGCCAGCCGACGCGGACGTCGGGGTCGCCCTTCGGCACGTCACGCTTGACCACCGACCGGAACCACCGCCCGATGATCCGGGTGATGTCCTTCCAGAAGTAGATGAGCACCGCGGTCTCGGTGCCGAGCTGCGTCACGGCGGTGAAGGCCGCACCCGGGTCCTTCGCGTCGGGCAGGAACAGCCCGACGATGCGCAGGTGCGCGCTGGAGGACACGGGCAGGAACTCGGTGAGCCCCTGGACGAAGCCGAGGAAGATCGCCTCGAGGATGTGCATCGCACGGGCCTTTCGGGGGGAGGTCGGTCAGGGCACCGCCACGACGGCGACCACGAACAATATCAGTACGTCGCGAGCAGGTCGCCCAGCACCCGCCGGCCGAACGCGAGCGAGTCGAGCGGCACCCGCTCGTCGACCCCGTGGAACATCGCCGGGAAGTCCACACCGGCGGGCAGCTGCAACGGCACGAACCCGTACCCGGCGATGCCGAGCGTCGAGAGCGCCTTGTTGTCGGTGCCGCCGGACAGCAGGTACGGCAGGACCGGGGCGCCCGGGTCGTGCCGCCCCAGGACATCGCGGACCGCGTCGACCAGGGGGCCGCCGAAGTCCTGCTCGAGGCCGATGTCGCGGAACGACATGACCACCTCGACCTCGGGTCCGGCGAGCTCCCGCACCCGTTCCAGCACGGACTCCTCATCGCCCGGCAGGCAACGGATGTCGACCAGCGCCTCGGCGGTGTCGGGGATGACGTTGTGCTTGTAGCCCGCGGTCAGCACCGTCGGGTTCGACGTGGTGTGCAGCGCGGCGTGGATGAACCGCGACGCCGACCCGGTGGCCAGCGCGACCTCGTCCGGACCGGTCACCGTCGGGTCGACGCCGAGGAACCGCGCCACCTCGGCGACCATCGCGTCCGTCGTGGCCGAGAGCCGAACGGGCCACTCCTCGCTGCCGATCCGGGCGACCGCCGCTGCGAGCTTCGTGACGGCGTTGTCGCGGATCACGTGCGAGCCGTGGGCAGCGGTACCGCGCGCGATCAGCTTCACCCACATGAGCGCCTTCTCGCCGGTCTGCAGCAGGTAGGCGCGACGGTCACCGAGCGTGATCGAGTACCCGCCGACCTCGCTGATCGCCGCCGACGCTCCCGCGAAGACCTCCGGATGCTGGTCGACCACGTGGTGCGAACCCAGGACTCCCCCGGCCTCTTCGTCGGCGAAGTACGCGATGACCAGGTCACGCTCGGGCGCACCGTGCTGCTCGATGACGTCGGCCAGCGACGTCAGCATCATCGCGTCCATGTTCTTCATGTCC
Organism: Curtobacterium flaccumfaciens UCD-AKU; assembly: GCF_000349565.1. Lineage (GTDB taxonomy): Bacteria > Actinomycetota > Actinomycetes > Actinomycetales > Microbacteriaceae > Curtobacterium > Curtobacterium poinsettiae. The sequence continues at coordinate 164,852 of NZ_KB714620.1, read as the reverse complement.
ACGGCACCGCGGCCCCACAGCGAACCGTCCTTGACGACGCCGCCGAACGGGTCGACCGACCAGTTCGCCGGATCCGCCGGCACCACGTCGAGGTGCCCGTGCACCACGAGCGCCGGCTTGTCACGGTTCCGCCCGGGGACACGCGCAACCACGCTCACCCGGTCCGGCTCCGACTCGAACAACTGCGGCTCGAGACCCAGCGCTCGGAGCCTGTCCTCGACGTAGTGGGCCGCCTCGGCCTCGCCGCGCGACTTCCCCTCGCCCCAGTTCGTCGTGTCGATGCGGATGAGGTCGCGGGCGATCGCCGCGGTCGCCTCGAGCTCGGACACGGACTGGTGCTCGGACGGCTCCGGGTTCGTCATGGCTCCACGGTATCGGTCGACACCGACCCCGACGCCGGGACGGCACACCGAGGACTCGCCCGGGATGCGCTCCCGTGTTCATCGCGCGTTCAGACCCGTGCTAGTGTCTTCACTCGGCAGGAACGCCGGGTTCGCCCCGGGAAACAGACACCAGACACCCTGTCCGGGTGGCGGAATTGGTAGACGCGCTAGCTTGAGGTGCTAGTGCCCGTATTAGGGCGTAGGGGTTCAAGTCCCCTCTCGGACACAGGAAATGCGTGCCCCCTGACCTTTCGGTCGGGGGGCATTTTCTGTTGTGTCTTCCCGGCGAGTGCCGCCATCGCTGCGCTCAGGGCGTCCTCCGCGCACACCTCCCCAACCCGTGCGAGGTTCCGCGCTCCGTGCGGCGCTGCAAGCGCGCACCGAACACGCAACACCGCACCAGATCGTGAACACAGCACGGTGCGAACGCAGCACGTACGCACGGGAGGCGCGGTGCCAGCTGGCACCGCGCCTCCCGTGCGTCCGTGGGTGCGTCTAGCTCTTCGACGCCTCGACGAAGTTGCGTCGCGGGTCGGTCTCCTTGATCAGGGAGGTCGCGTCGCGACCGGACACGGCGCCCGTGATCCAGCCGATGACGATGCGCGCCTTCCGGTTCAGGGTCGGCATCGCGTACACGTGGTAGGCGCGGTGCGCGAGCCACGCGAACAGGTTGGTCATCTTGATGCCCTTGATGTTCGCGGCACCCTTGCCCACACCGTACGACGCGACGGTGCCGATGGAGGGGTGGCGGTACTCCTCGAGCGGCTTGCCGGTGATGGTCGCGACGATGTTGTCGGCGGCGACCACGGCCTGACGGACGGCGTTCTGCGCGTTCGGCGGGTAGAACGCCGGCTGCTTGTCGGCGGTCAGGTCGGGCACCTGCGCGACGTCGCCCAGGCCCCAGACGCCCTCGACGACCTGGTGGGTGTCCTCGGCCTCGACCTGGAGCTTCGCGTTCGCGGCGAGGTGGCCCTTCGGCCCGCGCGGCAGGTCGGAGGCGTCGAGGAGCGGGTTCGGCTTGACGCCTGCGGTCCAGACGAGCAGTCCGGTGGCGAACTCGTCACCGTCGGAGAACTTGACGACACCACCCTCGGCGCTCGGCATGGTGGTCTTCAGGCGGACGTCGATGCCGCGGGCGCGGAGCGACTCGAGCGTCCACTTGGACAGCTCCGGGCCGACCTCGGGCGCGACGCGGTCGAGCGCGTCGATGAGCACCCAGCGGGGCTGCTCGCCGGCGAGCGACGGGTAGGTCTTGATGGCGGCCTGCGACACGTCGAACAGCTCACCGATCGCCTCGACGCCGGTGTAGCCACCGCCGACGAACACGCTGGTCAGCAGACGACGGCGCTCGTCCTCGTCCCGCGTGGCAGCAGCCTTCGCGATGTTGTCGAGGAGCTTGGCGCGCACGTAGGCGGCCTCTTCGACGCTCTTGAAGCCGACGCCGTACTCCTCGAGTCCGGGGGTCGGGAACGTGCGGGTGACGGAGCCGAGGGCGACGACGAGCTGGTCGTAGCCGAGGGTGCGGTCGTCGCCGCCGGCGGTCGCGATCGAGACGGTCTTGTCGGCCGAGGAGATCGCGGTGACCTTGCCCTGGATCACGCGGGTCTTGCGCAGCGCACGGCGCAGCTCGACGGTGACGTCCTTCGGTGCGATGTGGCCACCGGCGACCTCGGGCAGGAACGGCAGGTACGTGTAGTAGGTGTTCTGGTCCACCAGCGTGATCCGCATGGGCACCGTGGCCGCGTGCTTCTGGAGCTGCTTGACCGTGGCGTAGCCAGCGGAGCCGCCGCCGAGGACGAGGACGTGAGGGATCGAGTCTGCCATTCCTCCGGTCTACCGGACTTTGGCTTGGCGCGTCATGAGTTCCGCGGCCTGTCGCGGAGCCGCCACCACGCGGTCTCGGCGAGTTCGGGGCCCGTGAACACTCCGTGCGGGGTGCGGCGGGACTCGGTGAGCGAGAAGCGGCGCAGCCGGTAGCCGCCGCCGAAGCGGTCGATGATCGCCTCGGGCGACGCCTCGGGATCGCGTTTGACGTACCAGGTGCGATCGTCGACCGGCTCGATCACGCCGCCGTCACCGACGTCCGCCGATGCGGGAGCGCAGGATGTCGATGCGCTTCTGGATCTGCTCGATGCTCGCCTGTGCCACGGCCGGGCCACCGCTGATGCGCCGGAGTTCGGCGTGGATCGATCCGTGCGGCTCGTTCGAGTGACGGGACCAGATCGACACGAGCCGGGCGAGCTCGGTCCGCTGTTCCTTGATCGTCATGTACATCGGGCGGTCGGGCTCGGGCGCCTTGGGCAGGCCGTCCTTGGCCGTCCGGCCCTTGGACCGCTTGGCCTGGGTCGCCTGCCGGGCGCGCAGGAGGTCGCGCACCTGGTCGGGTTCGAGGAGCCCCGGGATGCCGATGAAGTCGAGCTCCTCGAGGGAACCGACCTCGCCGCCGGTACCGAACTCGCCGCCGTCGTAGAGGACGCGGTCGAAGGACGCCTGCGAGTCGAGCGCCTCGAACGGCTGGACCTCGAGCAGGCTCTCGGACGCACGGTCTTCCTTGTTGGCCTCGGCGACCATGACGTCTTCGGGGTTGTACATCCCGTCGTCGGCGTCCTTCGGGCGGTCGAGGGCGTGGTCGCGCTCGAGCTCGAGGGTGGCGGCGAGGGCCATCAGGCCGGGGACGCTCGGCAGGAAGACACTCGCGGTCTCACCACGACGACGGGCACGGACGAAGCGGCCGATGACCTGTGCGAAGAACAGCGGCGTGCTCGCGCTCGTGGCGTAGACGCCGACGCAGAGCCGTGGGACGTCGACGCCTTCGGAGACCATGCGGACGGCGACCATCCAGCGCGAGGTGTCCTCGGCGAAGGCGCTGATGCGGCTCGACCCCGCGGCTTCGTCGGACAGCACCACGGTCGGGCGCTCCCCCGTGATCTGCTGCAGGATCCGGGCGTAGGCGCGGGCCGTGGTGGTGTCCGTGGCGATGACCAGACCGCCGGCGTCGGGCACACCACGGCGGACCTCGGTCAGGCGCTTGTCGGCGGCGGAGAGCACGGCCGGCATCCACTCGCCCTCGGGCGACAGTGCGGTGCGCCAGGCCTGGGCCGTGATGTCCTTCGTGACCTGCTCACCCAACGAGGCCGACATCTCGTCGCCCATCCGGGTCTTCCAGCGCATCTGGCCGGCGTAGGCCATGAACAGCACCGGGCGGACGACGCCGTCCTTGAGTGCGCGGCCGTAGCCGTAGTTGTAGTCGGAGATCGAGGTGCGGATGCCCTGCTCGTCGGGGGCGTACTGCACGAACGGGATCGGTGCGGTGTCGGACCGGAACGGGGTCCCCGACAGCGAGAGCCGTCGGGTGGCACCGGAGAACGCTTCCCTGATGCCGTCGCCCCACGTCAGGGCGTCGCCGCCGTGGTGGACCTCGTCGAGGACGACCAGGGTGCGCCCGCCCTCGGTGATGCGCTTGTGCACTTCGGGGTTCATGCCGACCTGGGCGTAGGTGATCGCGACGCCCTGGTAGTGCCGGCCGAACATGCCGTCGCCGTTCTTGAACATCGGGTCGATCCGGATGCCCACGCGGTCGGCGGAGTCGGCCCACTGGCGCTTCAGGTGCTCGGTCGGTGCGACGACGACGATGCGGTCGACGGTGCCGCGGGCCAGGAGCTCGGTCGCCAGTCGGAGCGCGAAGGTGGTCTTGCCGGCACCCGGGGTCGCTGCCGTCAGGAAGTCGCGGGGTTCCTTCTCGAAGTACTTCGTGAGCGCTTCGATCTGCCAGGCACGGAGCTTCGATGCCGTGCCCCATGCGGCCCGGTCCGGGAACGCCGGCGACAGGTGCTGGACCGCCGAGTTGCCGGCCGCTTCGGCCAGGGCCGCGGCGTCGGCTTCGTCACGGGCGGCGTCACCGTCGGCCTGCGCCGTGTCGAGCGTCGGCGATGTGCCGCCGGCGCCGGACTGGTCGTCACCCGACTCCGCCCACAGCGTGGCGGGCTGCTGGTCTTCGTACTCCGCTGCGCTCACTGAACCCGATTCTACCGCCACCGTCAGTCCTGCCGAGCGTGCGGGACGCCCCCGTCAGGGGTCCGACGGACCAGGGATGCCGGTCGCAGGACGCCGGCGCCGAAGCGAGCGGCGACCGCGTCCACGGTGGTCTCGGTGTCACGCCACGGCGCGTCGTCGTCCCACAGGGCGTTGCTGGCAGCCGTCGGCACGAGGTTCTCGCCGCGCACGCCGATCAGCCGGATCTGGTTGCCGGGTCGGTGCAGCACGTCGTACAGCTCGACGGCTTCGCGGTGCAGGCGCTTCGCGACGTCGGTCGGTTCCGCCAGGGTGCGCGACCGGGTCAGCGTGGTGAAGTCGGTGTAGCGGACCTTGAGCGCCACCGTCCGGGCCTGCACGTCGGCCTGGCGCAGGCGGACCGCGACCTTGTCGGCCAGGCGGAGGAGTTCGCGAGCGACGTCGTCGCGCTCGGTCAGGTCGCGGCCGAAGGTGACCTCGTGCCCGATCGACTTCTCGCCGACGCCGGTGTCGACCACGCGCGGGTCGCGACCCCAGGACAGGTCGTGCAGCCGCTGCCCGCCAGCCGGGCCGAGTGCCGAGACGAGCGAGCCGAGCGGGGTGTTCGCCAGGTCGCCGACGGTGCGGATGCCCCGGCGTTCGAGCGTCTCCTGCGTCCTGCCGCCCACGCCCCAGAGCGCGGAGACCGGCTGCGGGTGCAGGAACGCCACGGTGTCCGCTCCGGGCACGACGAGGAGGCCGTCCGGCTTCGACCGGCTGGAGGCGAGCTTCGCCACGAACTTGGTCGATGCCGCACCGACCGAGCAGTGCAGCCCGGTCTCGGCGAAGACCGTGCGGCGGATCGCCTGGCCGATCTGCCACGGCGTGCCGTAGAGCCGGAGCGCGCCGGCGACGTCGAGGAACGCCTCGTCGATGCCGAGCCGCTCGACCCGCGGGGTGAACCGGTCGAAGATCGCCATCACGGCCGCGGACTTCGCCCGGTACTTCTCGAAGTGCGGTTCGACGATCACGGCGTTCGGGCAGCGGCGTTTGGCGACGGCCATCGGCATGGCGGAGTTCACGCCGTACCGACGGGCTTCGTAGGTGGCCGCCGTGACGACGGAGCGGTCGGAGTCGTGGCCCACGATGACCGGCAGGCCCTGCAGGTCGGGGCGGTCGAGCAGTTCGACGGAGGCGAAGAAGGCGTCCATGTCGACGTGCAGCACGGTCGCCGAGACGTCGTCCACCGGTGCGTCGGAGACGAGGCGGTTCCGTCCGTCCTGCTTGCTCACACCGAGATGATGCCAGGCGCCACCGACATCGCCGTGCCGGGCGTGCCGACGGCCGCACGGTGCGAGGTTCGTCCCGTCGTGCGCGGTTGCTCGCCCGTCATCGCACCGTGCGCCCTTCGCAACTCGGTGCCGGGTTGGTTGCACGGTGCGACGCCACAATGCAGCACCGAGCGGCCAACCTCGCACCTGCCGACGGACCCCGCACGGTGCGCCGCCACGCCATCGCCCGCGGCACCGCGCGCCCTTCGCAACTCGGTGCCGGGTTGGTCGCACGGTGCGGCGCCGCAAGGCAACACCGATCGGCCAACCTCGCACCGGCCGACGGACCCCGCACCGAGCGCCGCCACGCCAACCCCGCACCCGCCGACGGACCCCGCACGGTGCGCCGCCGCGCCAACCCCGCACCGGCCGACGGACTCGGCACCGAGCGCGGCCACGCCACCCTCGCACCGGAAGCGCACCGGAAGCGCCCCGGAGCGCAGCGCTCAGCCGAGCGGGCCGAGCACCGACGCGGCGATCGTCCGCGCCGCGGAGTCGCGCGACGACGGGTGGTACTGCCCCGCCCGGACGTCACGCGCCAGCCGCGCCAGCTCACTCGACGCCCGGAACGCCGAGCCGCCGACGACGCGCATGGCCTCGTCCACGACGTGCTGCGCCGTGTCCACGGCCCGCGCCTTCGTGCCGACGAGCAGCGGGAACCACCGGGCTCCGAGGTCGTCGACCTCGTCGACCGACCGCGCCAACGAGTCGACCTGCAGCGTGATCGCGTCGACCGCGCCGCGCAGGTCCGCGATCGCCCGGCGCACGTCGGGGTCCTCCGACCGCCGAGTGCCGTCGGCCGCGGTGCGGTGCGCCACGGCGGTCGCCGCGAGCGCGACCCCCCGCTCGGCGATCCCGACGTACACCGACGCGATGAGGAGCTCGAACGAGGCGAAGATCCCGAACACGAGCGGGTCCTGGTTCGGCCCGACCGGCAGTGACCGGACGATGCGGCCCGCCGGGACGTGCACGCCGTGCAGGTTCGTGGTGCGGCTCTGCGTCGCGCGCATCCCGAGCGTGTCCCAGTCGTCCAGGTGTTCCACGTCGCCGTCCGACCGCAGCACGAAGCCGTGCACGAGCCGGGGTTCCGCCCCCGAGGTGTCCTTGCCGAAGACGCTCATGACGTCCCACGCCGGAGCGAGGGAGGTGAACACCTTCGTGCCGGTGAACCGGTACCCGCCGTCGCCGTCCGGCTCCGCCGTCGTCGACGAGTCGAACAGCACCGCGTCGTTGCCGGGTTCGCTCACCCCGAAGGCGAGCAGCTGGTCGTCCGCCGCGTGGTCGGTGACGGCCTGGAGGAACGACTCACCTCGCGCACGGACGGCGCGCGCCGCCTGCACCCACACCTGGTGCATGCCGAGGCCGAGCGCCGTCGCCGGCGCGGCCTGGGCGAGGGCGCGCTGCACGCCGGCGGTGGCGCGGAGGCCGAGGCCCGCCCCGCCCTGCTCGACGGGGACACCGATCCGCAGGTAGCCAGCGGCGCGGAGCTCGTCGAGGTCCTCGGTGCAGAACGCGTTCGCGGCGTCGTACCCGGAGGCGCGCCCGGCGATGCGGTCGAGCAGTTCGTCGGGCACCGACCAGCCGACGGCGTCCGTGTTGGCCTTCGTCATGCCACGAGACTAGGGTCCGGGACGTGTCAGATCGTCATCCTTGGACCAGGTACGTCGCGATCGGTGACTCGTTCACCGAGGGGATCGGGGACCCCGACCCGACCGTCCCGGGCGGCAACCGCGGCTGGGCGGACCGCGTCGCCGAGGTGCTGGCACACCAGACGGACGACTTCGCGTACGCCAACCTCGCGATCCGCGGGCGGCTGCTCCAGCAGATCATCGACGAGCAGGCCGAGGCCGCCGTCGCCCTGCACCCGGACCTCATCACGGTGTCGGCCGGCGGCAACGACATCATCCGCCCGGGCTCGGACCCGGACGAGCTCGCCGAACGGGTGGACCGGCTCGTCGCCGACCTGCGCCGCGATGGAGCCACCGTCGTGCTGTTCACCGGCCCGGACGTCGGGATGACCCCGGTGCTCGGGATGGTCCGCGGCAAGACGGCGATCTACAACGAGAACCTGCACGCCATCGCCCTGAAGCACGGTGCCCTGGTGGCCAACATGTGGGCACTCCGCGTGCTCCGGGACCCGCGGATGTGGGCTCCGGACCGGCTGCACCACTCCCCGATGGGCCACTCCACGATCGCCGCCGCGGTGCTCGACGCCCTCGGTGTGCCGCACGGGCTCGAACCGTTCAACCCGGACCCGCTCGAGGCACGGCCGTGGCGCGAGGCCCGCGCCGAGGACCTCGGGTGGGCCAGGGAGTACCTGGTGCCGTGGGTGGTCCGCCGCATCAAGCACACCTCGTCCGGCGACGGGGTGACGGCGAAGCGGCCCGAGCTGCAGATCGTCACCGAGCACCCTTCCGACACCCCGTAGCCGACGACGCCCCTTCGAGTCCGCACGCCTCCGCAGCCGCGCCACACCACGGTCATCGCGCCCCGGCTCACCGGGGCGCGATGACGGCACGGGGGCGCGAACAGCGTCGTGCGCGCCGCGAACGGGGTCGTGCGCACCCCGTCGTCGGCACCGGTCAGTCCGCGGGGCGACGGAGCGTCATCGGACCGTCGTGCAGCGGCTCGGTCTTCCACTTCGCCCCGACCGTGCCCGCGTCGAGGTCGACGCGCAGGTGCAGCAGGTGCGGGGTCTCCAGGAAGCGGACCGCGACGAGCACGGTGCCCTCTGGCTCGGTCGCCGCACTCGCCGCGAGGGCGCCCTCGACGGCCCACCGTCCTTCGCCGAGCGGCACGGACTCCGACCGGCCGTCGTCGGTGATCGTCAGGCGGACACCGTCTGCACCGCGCGCGAACGTGGCGGCATCGAGGATCCCGCCGGGACGCGACCGCAGCTCGACGTCGGCGAGGTGCTCCGGAAGGCGACCACCCTGCACCGGTGGCAGCCCGAGGGAGGCGAGCCGGGCCTCCAGTGCGGTGTCCGCATCCGTGTCGGTCGTGCCGTCGACGGCGGGCAGGAGGTGCTGCCAGGCCGCGTCGAGGACCGCCTGCATGTCGACGGTCTGACCGGTGATCGCGAGCACGACGTCCTGCTCCGGCAGGACGACGCAGAACTGACCGTAGGCGCCGTCGCCGCGGAAACCGTGGCGGGCCATCCAGAACTGGAAGCCGTACCCCTTCGACCAGTCCGGGTTGGCCTCGTCCGGGTTGGCGACCTGCGTGCTCGTGGCCTGTTCGACCCAGTCGGCGTCGAGGATCCGCTCGCCGTCCCAGACGCCGTCCTGCAGGTACAGCTGGCCGAGCTTCGCGACCGCGTCGGTCGTGGCGTAGCACCCGCTGAACCCGAACTCCGCGCCGGTGTCGTCGCGGCGCCACGCGAGGTCGTCGATGCCGAGCGGGTCGAGCAGGTGCGGGCGGAGCCAGGCCACGAGCGACCCGCCGGTCACGCGCCGGACGATGCTCGCGAGCGTGTACGTGCACGGCTGGTTGTACGCGAAGACCGAGCCGGGCTCCTCGTCCGGCGGGAGCAGCAGGAACCCGCGCACCGTGTTCGTCGGATCGAGGGCCTCCGCCCGTTCGAGCGTCTCCTCGCGGTGCCCGCTCGCCATCGCGAGCAGGTGCCGCACCCGCATCCGGCGGCTGCGCTCATCGGTGACGTCGGCGTCGAGCTCCGGGAAGTACGACAGCACGGTCGCGTCGAGGTCGACCAGGCCCTGTCGCACGGCGATGCCGACGGCCGCTGCGGTGAAGCTCTTGCTCAGCGAGTAGAGCAGGTGCACGCGGTCGGCCGAGTACGGCTGCCACCACCCCCCGGCAGCGACCTGGCCGTGCCGGAGCAGCATGAAGCTGTGCGGCTCGACGCCGGGTGTCGACTCGAGGGCGTCGACGAACGCGAGGACTCCGCGGGCGTCGACGTCGAGGGCGGAGGGGGTGGTCCGGGGGAACGTCGTCATCGTCGTCACCCGACCGACTCTACGGTCGGGCACCGACGAGCGTCACGCCCCCTGGAACGGGTTCGTCCAACGCCACCAGACGCCGGGGTCGTCGATCGTCCGCGCGAGCGCGAGCGGCACCGTGACCGGGTCGTGGTCGGAGATGCGGAACCGGACCCGCCCGACCCGCTCGCCCTTCGTGCCGAAGGTCACCCGCTCGAGCGTCGCCTTCGCGGTGACCGTGGTCTTCCCCCACACGAGCACCTCGGCGGCCTTCGTCGTGACCGCGTCCGCCTCGTCCTGCCACGGGGTCGAGAAGGTGCCGAAGGTCTGCCCCTGGTGGGTGAGCGTCACCACCTGGAAGTTGTCCGCGACGGACCGCAGCAACCGCTGCACGTCGTTGTCGAGGGAGTCGTGGTCCACGCCACCGAGCATCACGCCGACGACGGTGACCTGCCTGCCGCCACGCTCGTACGTCGCCGCGAACAGCAGGCAGGCCCCGGCCTCGTCGAGCGTGCCGGTCTTGATCCCCTCGACGCCGTCGAGCCCGAGGAGCTTGTTCGAGTTCTCGATCGCGCCGACCGTCGGGATCGTGACGTCCTGCGTGCCGACGATGTCCTTGACGACCGGGTTCGCGAGCGCCAGCTGCCCGAGCTCGACCAGGTCGGTCGCGGTCGAGGTGTTGTCCGGGTCGAGGCCGGTCGGCTCGTGGATCGTCGTGTCGTCGAGGCCCTGCTCGTCGAGCCACTTCGCGGCCGCTCGCTCGTAGGCGTCGAGGGATCCGAAGGCCCAGATGGCGAGCGCGCCGGCGTAGTTGTTGGCCGACTTCATGAGCATCACCTGGAACGCCTGGTGCTCGGTGAGCTTCAGGCCGGCCGGCATCGGGGCGACCTCGCCGTTCTGCGCCGCGTACTTCGCGTACAGGCCCTCCATCTGCTTCGTGAAGCGGATGGCCGGGCCCGACTGTCCGGGCGCCATCGGCTTCTCGTCGAGCACCACGAGCGCCGTGACGACCTTCGTGATGCTCGCGATGGACCGGGGCTTCGTGTCGCCACTGGTACGCAGGCTCTCGGGGAAGTCCGTCGCTTCGACCGCGGTCGCGCCGTAGCCCGGGAAGCTCAGTGCCGGGGCAGTCGTCCTCGGTGCCGAGTAGGTGGTGGTGCTGGCGCTCGCCGGACCGAACGGCACGACGGCCGCGGCGACGAGGTACCCGGCCACCAGGAGCAGCACGGCGACCACCGAGATCGTGACCGGCCTCCGGACGGCGGAGCGGGGGCGGCGGACGACTCGTGACACGGGACCCGAGCGTACCGGTCCGCTCCTAGGCCGAGGCTGCGACCGGCTGGTCGGGCTGCCGTTCCGGAGCAGGGGCCTGGGCGGCCGGGCTGGCGGGGTGCGCACCCACGGCCGGGTCGGCCACATCGGCCGCGCCGGTCGTCTCGGGCCGCGCGAAAGTCAGGCGACGGGACAGGTACGCGAACACCGGGCCGAGCGCGTTCATCAGCACGACCGAGACCCAGGCGGCCCAGGCGTTCCCCGGGTCGAAGCCGAACCCGCCGAAGCACGTCGCGAAGAACGAGGCGAACCCGAGGAACATCCCGGGGACGAGCCCGAACAGCTTCGTGCGACCGGTGTACATCAGCGCGCAGTTCACGACGAGGATGAGCAGCGCCAGCACGGTGTTCTGCCCCGCCTGCCCCTCGCCGAAGAGCGTGCCGAACCGCTGGTCGAGCAGGACGATGACCAGACCGAACGCCGACCCGATCGGCATCGCGGCCCAGAGCCGGGTGGCGTTCCGCAGCGTCGGCTTGCTGCCGAGCAGGAACATCCCCGCCCAGCTGATGAAGATCGCCCAGGTCGGCAGGTGCAGGGCGTTGCCCCCGATGAACGCCGTGGCACCGGCCAGGACGGAGGCGACGATCTCGTGCGGGATCCGTTCACGCATGGCTGAGTTCCTTCGATCGGTTCGTGGTGCGGCTGGTGGTGAGTCGGGTGGTCCTGGTGGTCTCGGCGACGACCCGGCCGCGCTTGACGACGAGGGCGCGGTCCGGCCGGTCGAGCAGCACGCCGTCCGGGTCCGTGGTGGAGAGCACGACGAGGTCGGCGGCGGCACCGGGCCGGATGCCGTGGGTGTCCGCGACGCCGACGACCTGCGCGGCACCGGTGGTGGCCATCGCGAGCACCCGTCGCAGGTCGTCCGGTCCGGACAGGTGCCCGGTCTGGGCCAGCAGGAGCCCGACGTCGAGCAGGTCGGCGTTCCCGAACGGGGTGAAGGCGTTCCGGACGTTGTTCGACGCGTACGCGCTCGTGACGCCGGCGTCCCAGAGCTCACGGACCGGCACGACCCCGCGGCGGACGTCGTGGTCGTCGGACCGGCCGCCGAGGTGCAGGTCGGTCGCGGGCAGCGGCACGACGGCGACCCCGGCGGCGGCCAGGCGGTCGAACAGCACCCGGCGCTCGCCGCGGGGCAGGCTGGCGACCGAGGTCACGTGGCCGAGCGCCACCCGCCCCTGCAGCCCGCGGGCGGCCACACGGTCGGCGATGTGCCCGGCGAGCGCGTACCGCGGGTCGGAGGTGTCGTCGGCGAAGTCGGCGTGCAGGTCCGCCGGCACGCCGAACTCCTCGGCGAGGTCCAGGACGGTCTCGACGTGCTCGTGGCACGCGGCGAGGGTGCGCTCGTTGTAGGTGCAGCCGCCGATGACGTCTGCCCCTGCGGCGAGCGCCCGGCGGAGCAGGGCCAGCGTGCCCGGTGCCTTCGCGATGCCCTCCTGGGGGAAGGCGACGATCTGCAGGTCGAGGGCGTCCCGGTACTCGTCGCGCAGGTCGAGCAGGACCTCGACGCCGGTGAGCCCGACGATCGGGTCGACGTCGGGGTGTGCGCGGACGAGGGTCGTGCCGTTCGTGATGGCCTGGTCGAGCAGGGTGCGGGCGCGGTCGCGGACGGTGGCGTGGGTGAAGCCGCGCTTGAGCTCGCCCGTGACGGCGATGGCTCCGGCGAGTGTGCCGTCGGGGTTCGGGCGTTCCCGGTCGAGCAGGGCCTTGTCGACGTGCAGGTGCGCTTCGATGAGTCCGGGGATGACGACGCGGCCGGCGCAGTCGACCACCCGGGCGGAACCAGCGGGAGCGGCGGCACCGGGGAGCGTGTCGGAGATGCTGGCGATCAGGCCGTCGGTGATCACGAGGTCGACGGAACGGCCGTCGGTCAGCCGTGCATTGGTGAGGACCAGGTCCACGTCGGACCTCTCTTCCGGTCGGTGCTGGCGGGGTGTGCTCCACCATTCGCCCACCGTGTTTCGGGTTCCGACGCCGGATGTGACGGCCGTGTAAAAGTTGGTCGTACCAATGAACCAAGCAGACCAACGGGCCCTACGGTCGATGGCATGCACCGTGGACGGACCCTGAGTGCGGCGACCGCCGCCCACCTCGGCACGCTCGTGCTCGACGACCTGCAGCCCGGCGACAAGCTGCCGCCGGAACGCACCCTCGCCGAGGACCTCGCCGTGTCCCGCACGACGATCCGCGAGGCGTTGCAGGAGCTGGAGCGCCGTCGCCTGGTCTCCCGGACCCCTGGTCGTGGCACCGTCGTGCTGCCGAGGCCGGAGGAGGCGTCGGCCCTGCTCGACCACCACCGCGACGACCTGGACCACCGGGCCGAGCACGTCGCCGAGTTCCGGACGGTCGTGGAGCCGCAGGTCGCGGGACTCGCGGCGGCGCGGGCGGGTGCGGCCGACCTGCTCACCCTGGAACGCATCCTCGCCGCCACGCACGCGGGCCTCAGCCCGGAGGAGTCGCTCGCGCAGGACGTCGCCTTCCACGTGCAGGTCGCCCGCACCTCGGGCAACCCCCTGCTCGTGTCCCTGTGCGAGCTCAGCAGCGGATGGGTGCAGGACGTCCGCGCCCGGTCGCACAGCACCAGCGAGGGGCGGCGGTCGTCGTTCGAGTGGCACGAGCGGATCCTCGAGCGGATCCGGCAGCACGACGTCGACGGCGCGGCCCGGGCGATGGCCGACCACCTCGCCGACGTGGCCTACCTGGTCGAACGGAGGACGGACCGATGACCACCGCACACCACACCAGCGCACACCGCACCACCGCACACCGCACCACCGCACACCAGAACACCGCCCCCGCGGTCCCGACCCTGCAGCCCGGCGCCGGGCCCGTCCGCGGCGACCACTCCCTGCCCGTCGACCCGGAGACCGTCCTGTGGGGCCGGCTGCCGAGCGACGGTGACGTCCCCGCCCTGACGATCGGTGCCGGGGAGTCCGTCACCATCGACACCGTCAGCCACGAGGGGATCCTGCCCGACCAGGGCAGCGACCCCGTCGCCTGGTTCGGCGACCACGGTGTGGCCCCGGAGCACGTCCTCGCCGACGCCGTCGCGATCGCCCGCTCCGGACACCGCGACCCCACGGCGGACGGCCCCCACGTGGTGTCCGGTCCGATCGCGGTGCGCGGCGCCCGCCCCGGTGACGTCCTGACCATGACGGTGCTCGAGACCCTGCCCCGGGTGCACTACGGCGTGGTCTCGAACCGGCACGGCCGCGGTGCCCTGCACGGCGAGTTCCCGGTCGACGGCACGACGGTGAGCGTCTTCGCCGACGTCGTCGACACCGCCCAGGGTCGACGCGGCCGCATCCCGCTCACCGCCGCGGGCGACCGCTTCGCGCACTTCCCCCTGGCACCGTTCCTCGGGATCATGGGCGTCGCGACCCCCGGCGAGCGGCTGCACTCCGTCCCGCCCGGTCGTCACGGCGGGAACATCGACGTCAACCTGCTACAAGTCGGTTCGCAGCTGCACCTGCCGGTGCTCGTCCCCGGTGCGCTGGCCCACGTCGGCGACCCGCACTTCGCCCAGGGCGACGGGGAGGTGGCGCTCACCGCGATGGAGGCCTCGCTCCGCGCAACGATCCGCTTCGACCTGACCCCGGCAGCCGAGGCCGCCGCCCGCTTCGGCGACCTGGTCTGGCCCGTCGCCGAGACGCAGGAGTTCCTGGTGCCCACCGGCATGGACCCCGACCTCGACGAGGCCGTCCGGCAGTGCGTCCGGCACGCCGTCGCGATCCTCGGTGCCCGCTGGGGCATGGATCGTCACCTGGCGTACGCGTACCTGTCCGCCGCGACCGACTTCAACATCTCGCAGGTGGTGGACCTGGTGACCGGTGTCCACGCCCGCATCCGCAAGGCCGACTTCGAGGAGCCCGCCCGATGACCACGCCCGGAACGTCGACCAAGCCGCACACCCCGGCCACGCCGGACGCGCCCGAGGCCCCGGCCGGCCTGCTCGCAGCCATCCACGCCTACGAGACGGCACTGCTGGCGAACGACCTCGACGCCCTCGACGCCGCCTTCGTCGACTCCCCCGGCACGATGCGCGGCGACGACCGCGGCCTGCTCGTCGGGCACGACGCGATCAGCGCGTTCCGCGGGGCACGGGGTGGGGTCGCGACCCGGTCGCTGACGCACGTCGAGGTCCGCCCCCTGACCGAGGACCGCGCCCTCGTCGTGTCGGTGTCCCGGTTCGCCGCGGGTGGGCAGGGCCTCCAGACCCAGCTCTGGCGCCGCGACGGCGAAGGCGACACCGACACCGACACCGGCGCCGGACCCCGCTGGCGCATCGAAGCGGCCCACGTCACCGGCCGCCCGAAAGCCGTCGACACCACCGTCTGGCGGGCCGTCGGCGACCCGCTCGTCGCACCCACCGCCGTGGGGCCGCTCGACGGCCTGACCATCGCCGTCAAGGACCTCTACGCCGTGCCCGGCCAGCCGGTCGGCGCGGGCAACCCGACGTACCTGCACGAGGCACCGGTCGAGACGACGGCCGCCCCCGCGGTCGCCGCGCTCCTCGCCGCCGGCGCGTCGATCCGCGGGATCGCACGCACCGACGAGTTCGCCTACAACCTGACCGGCCGGAACGCGCACCACGGCACACCGCCGAACAGCGCGGCCCCCACCCGACTGCCGGGAGGCTCGTCCAGCGGATCCGCATCGGCCGTCGGCCTCGGGATGGTCGAGATCGGGATCGGCACGGACACCGCGGGCTCGGTGCGGGTCCCCGCCTCGTACCAGGGACTCTGGGGCCTCCGGGCGACCCACGGCACGGTGTCCCGCGACGGGCTGCTCCCCCTGGCGCCGTCGTTCGACACCGTCGGGTGGCTCACCCGCAGCCCCGAGGTGCTGCTCGCCGCCCTCGACGCCACCGTCCCGCCGATGCCCGGGCCGGACGAGGCGGTCGACGCGACGGTGCTCGTCGTCCCCGAGGAACTCGTCGCGCTCGTCGAACCGGACACCGCCCGGGCCTTCACGGCCTTCGTCGAGACCCTCGACGAACCCGTCGCCACCGTCCGACTGCGCGACCTCGGCATCCCGGAGCCCCGAGCCCTGCAGGAGCAGCTGCGGCTCGTCCAGGCCGCCGAGGCCCTGGCAGCACACGGCCCCTGGATCGACGCGCACCCCGGAGCGCTGAGCGCCGTGGTCGGTGACCGGTTCCGCGCGGCCGGGGCGAACGACCCCGACGCGACCGCCGACGCCGTCACCGCCCTGGACGCCGTGCGCACGACGATCCGCGGTGCCCTCGCCGGTCGGACCCTGCTGTTCCCGACCGTCCCCGGGCCCGCACCGCTGCTGGGCGCGGACGCCCGAGCACTCGAGCGCACGCGGACCGCCACCACGGCGATCACCGCGCTCGCGAGCGTCGGCGGGCTCCCCGCGGTGAGCGCACCGGCGATGACCGTGGCCGGCGCTCCCGTCGGTGTGTGCCTGGTCGGCGGACCGGACACCGACCGTGCCCTCGTGATCCGTGCCGGGCGCATGCTGCCGGACCAGCCCGCCCCGGGCCTCCCGACCGTCTCGGTGGTGCGCTAGGAGGCGAGCCGCCGGGCGTGGGTGACCGCCCACAGACCGACGGCGCTCGCCGCGGCCACGTTGAGCGAGTCGACGCCGTGTGCCATCGGGATGCGGACGGTCGTGTCCGCCGACGCGATCGCGGCCGGCGTCAGTCCCTGCCCCTCGGTCCCCATCACGAGCGCGACCCTGTCGGGCAGGTCCGCCACGAAGGCGTCGAGGTCGACGGACTCGTCCGTCAGTGCCATCGCGGCCAGGTGGAAGCCCTGTGCGCGGAGTTCCTCACCCGCCGCGGGCCAGTCGCCGATGCGGGTCCACGGCACCTGCAGGACGGTGCCCATGCTCACCCGGACGCTCCGGCGGTACAGCGGGTCGGCGCAGCGCGGGCTGACGAGCACCGCGTCGGCGCCGAGACCGGCGACGCTGCGGAACACGGCACCGACGTTCGTGTGGTCGACGATGTCCTCGAGCACGACGACGACCTTCGCGTCCCGCACCACGTCGGCGACGCTCGGCAGCTCGGGACGCTGCATCGCAGCGATCGCACCGCGGTGCATGCGGAAACCGGTGAGCTCCTCGAGCAGGGCGTCCGCACCGACGAAGACAGGACCGTCGTGCTCCGCGACCAGCGGCAGGACGGTGTCGAGCCACTTCTCCTGCACCAGGATGCTGCGCGGCACGTGACCGGCGCGGACCGCCCGCTCGATGACCGTGTTCGACTCGGCGATGTACAGGCCGCCCTCGGGCTCCGAGACCCGACGGAGCGCCACGTCGGTCAGACGGGCGAAGTCATCGAGGCGGGGATCGTCGAGGGAGTCGATGCGGACGGGGTGCACGGGGCTCGTTTCGGTGTGGTGCGGCGATGGCGTCACCGGTGCTCCACTCGGGAAGTGACCGGGACGGTCGGGTGTTGAGGGTACCGTGAACAGGGTGCTGGATGATGCTGCGTCGACGACCGGACCGACCACCGGAGCGGCCTCCGGGGCCACCTCCGGGTCGGTGAGCGCCGACGACCTCGACCGTGTCGTCGAGCTGCTCGCGGGCAAGCGCGTCGCCGTGCTCTCCGGCGCCGGTCTCAGCACCGACTCCGGCATCCCCGACTACCGCGGAGCCGGACGCGTCGTGCGGAAGCCCATGACGTTCCAGGAGTTCCTCGCCGACCCCGCGAAGCGCCAGCGGTACTGGGCCGGATCGCACCTGGGCTGGCGGAGCTTCGCGGCCGCCACGCCGAACGACGGGCACCGGGCGCTCGCCGCGCTCGAGGACGCCGGGATCGTCGCCGGCGTCATCACGCAGAACGTCGACGGCCTGCACCTGCGTGCCGGGTCCCGTCGCGTCGTCGAGATCCACGGGTCGATGGACCGCGCCGTGTGCCTGCGGTGCGGGCAGGTGTTCTCCCGCTCCGACCTCGCCACCACCATCGACCGGGCGAACCCCTGGATCGACGAGCCCGGGTCCGTGCAGCTGCAGCCCGACGGCGACGTCGAGATCACCGAGGTCGAACGGTTCGTCGTGCCCGCGTGCTCCGTCTGCGGCGGCGACCTGAAGCCCGACGTCGTCTTCTTCGGCGAGTTCGTGCCGGCCGAGAAGTTCCGCGAGGCCGTGTCGATCGTCGCCGACGCCGACGCGCTGCTCGTGGTCGGGTCCTCCCTCACCGTGAACTCGGGCGTGCGGCTGGTCGACCACGCGGCACGCCGGAAGAACCCGGTGGTCATCGTGAACCGCGGTGAGACCCGCAGCGACCGCCGGGCGGCCGTGAAGCTCGACGCCGGCACCACCGAGACGCTCGTGCACCTGGCGGAGCGGCTCAGTGCAGCGGGGGCGTCGCGCGCGGAGTCGCCCGCGGAGTCACCCGCGGCGTCACCCGCAGCGTCGCGCGCGGACTCGCGCTCCTCCGAGTAGCCGGACGGGTCCGCCGGTCGCGTCTGCGAAGATCGTCGGGTGACGACCCTCCTGTACCTCGTCCGCCACGGCGAGACCGACTGGAACGCGCAGCGCCGCATCCAGGGCTCCACCGACATCCCGCTCAACGACACCGGACGACGGCAGGCCGCCGAGGCCGCCGAACTCCTGACCCTCCGGCCGTTCGACGCCGTGGTCGCCTCCCCGCTGTCCCGCGCCGCCGAGACGGGTGCGATCATCGCCGATCACCTGGGACTCGACGCCCCGACGACGTACCCGGGCCTGGCCGAGCGGTCCTACGGCGAGGCCGAGGGTCTGACCGACGACGAGGTGTCCGCCCGGTACCCGCACGACGACATCCCCGGTCGGGAGTCCCGCTCCGCCCTGCTCGCGCGGATCACCGAGACCCTCGGAGAGATCGCGGTGCGCTTCGACGGAGGCGTCGTGGTGGTCGCGACGCACGGCGCGGTGATCCGCAGCGTCGTCAACGCCGCAGCCCCCGGGACAGCCGACCGCGGCCACACCCCGATCCGGAACGGGTCCATCCACTCGTTCCGGTGGGACCCGGAGCGCTTCCACGCCGAACTCGTCCGGTTCGACGACCCGATCGACGACGTCTCCGACGCCACCGGCGGCTCGGCGTTCGAGTACCAGAACCCCTTGGAACGCCGGGGCTGACCGGGGACTACGCTCCGACGCACCCGCACACCGGGGACCACCCGCAACCCAGGGTGACGGGAGCCAGATGTCCGACGACGGAACCAGCCGACACGGCCGGCATGCCCCCGATCCGTCCGACGACGACCTCGACCGCGTGTTCGGCCCGGAGACGGCGAGCATCCCCACGCGCACCCGCGCCCGCACCTGGTTCGTCATCGGCGGGAGCGTCCTCGTCGTGGCCGCGGTCATCGCCGTGGTGCTCGGGTCGATCATCGGCAGCGTGCAGAACGGCATCGGCGGGGTCTTCCCACGGCCGGACGTCGCGCTCGACCGGTTCGACACGCGGGTGGACGACCTGCCCGGCGTCATCGAGGTGCGGCACCACGCCCCGGCCAAGACCGGGTTCGCGAGCTACGACGCGGTCGCGACGGTCCGCGCCGACCCCTCGCTCGACCGCGCTGCCAGACGTGACCTGGTCGCCGCCATCAGCCGAGCAGCCGACGAGTCCGGTGGCAACGGCGTCCGCGTCGTCGTGATCGCCGACCTCGGCAGCCTGCAGATCGGCGTCACAGGAGCCGGGGAGGTCGCGGCGAAGCGACTCGCGCTGGCGGACACGCTCGACCGCATCGGCGGGGTCACCGCGGTCCGCTGCTCGTGGGAGCGCGGCGGCGACCCGTCCGACACCGCACGGGACCAGTCGATCGTCGTGCGGACCCCGGGGCGGGGAGCAGCGGTGCCGCCCATCGTGTCGCGGGTGACCGAGGAGACGCAGAAGGTGTTCCCCGGGGCGGACGTGCAGGTGATCGCGCGGAAGTAGCGGAAGGAGGTGTGGTGCGGTGGTCGCGGCCGGGCGACGTGGAACCACACGGTCGACGTCGTACGACATCGGCAGCGTCGTTCCGCATCGCCACGAACCGCGAGACCGCGCCAGCGCCCCGAACCGCGAGACCGCGCCAGCGCCCCGAGCCCGCGCCGGCGCCCGCCCGCGCCCGCTCTCAGGCCCGCCGGTCCCCCACGGCCCGCTCGACGGCCCGGACGACCTGCTCCGCCGAGTCCTGCCACCGGAACCGCCGAGCACGCTCGATCGACCGCAGCGAAGCCTCGTCCCACCGGTCCTCGACCCGCCGGACGGCCGCGGCGACGGCGGACGGCGACGCAGGGTCGAAGTACTCGGCCGCATCGCCACCGATCTCGCGGAAGATCGGGATGTCGCTGACGACGACCGGGGTCCCGACGCCCATCGCCTCGACGAGCGGGATGCCGAACCCCTCGTCGTACGACGCGGTCGCCAGCGCCGTGGCCGAACGGAGCACGGACAGGTACTCCTCGTCCGTCGCGCCGTCGTGGAAGACGATCGTCCCCGCGGGAGCGAGCCCCTCGAGTCGCGCCCGGTCGGCACCGGACACCCGCGACATGCAGTGCAGCGTCCAGTCCGCCCCGAGCAGCGGCAGCGCCGCCGCCAGGGTCTCGACGTTCTTGTACGGCATGAACGACCCCATGTAGACGAGGGAGCGCTCGCGCGGCGCTCCGGTCGCCCGTGGCGTCGCCGGGTCGGCCGCGTTGTACGCGACCGTCACGGGTCGGCTCGTCAACCGGTGCTCGGCGATCAGCCCGGCGGTCGTCTCCGACACCGTCACCACCCCGTCCGCACCGTTCAGCAGGAACCGCTGTGGCGCCCACGACAGGTGGAACGCCCGCCAGCCGAGCCGCAGCGGCCACGAGAACTCCCGCGGGGGCGTGCGGTTGCGGTAGTAGATCAGGTCGTGCAGCGTCAGGACGAGCGCGTACCGGCGCCCGCGCGACCCCATCGTCTGCATCGGTGAGAACACCGCGTCGAGCCCCAGACGGTTGACCCGCCGGGCGACGAGCGGCTCCCCCGCGTCCGTCGGCGCCGGCAGCAGCTCCCACGGCAGGTCCGGCGGCAGCGACTCGAGCTGGCGCTCGTCATGGACGAGCAGCACGAAGTCGTGTCGGTCCGGCAGGTTCGCGACCACTCCGGCGGTGAACCGGCTGATGCCGTCGTGCCGACCGATCCGCACGTACCGGCAGTCGATCCCGATGCGCAGGCGCGTCACGCGTCGGTCTCCTTCGTGTCGCTCGCCGTCGCCTCGGTCGCCTTCGCGGCGTTCGGCTTCGTGGTGTTCGACTTCGCCGGAGCCGTCTTCGCCTCGGTCGCCTTCCCGGCGGTCGTCCGGGAGGCCCGCCCCGCCCCCGACGGTCGGCCCGCCCTGGTGCCGCGGCCCCGTCCAGGGCGCGCGGCCGTGTCCGCCATCCGGCGCAGCACCGCGGCGGCGGCCAGAGCCGGTGTCTCGTAGTGCACCAGGTGCCCGACACCCGGGATCACGACGAGCTCGGCGTCCCGCAGGCGTTCGGCGAGTGCACGCTGTTCGGGCACGGCGGTGATGTCGTCGTGCTCCGCCGCGACGAGCAACACGGGCACGTCGATCCGGTCGGCGTACTCGGACACGTCGTGGGTGACCGAGGTGCGGAACGCCTCGAGCACGCTCGTACGGTTCGCGAAGGCCGAGAAGTACCGGTCGTGCTGATCGTGGACCCACCGGCGGACGACGGGGTCGTGCGACTTCAGCATCGCGATGCTCATCGCCCGGACGATCGCACCGTTCCGCAGGATCCCGAGCCCGATCGGCTTCGGCAGCACCGCGCCGGCACGGTAGTACCCGATCGCGATCGCGGTCCCGACGGCACGCGGACCCTGCAGTGCCGGGGCGGCGATGGGGTTGACGAGCACGAGCAGCCGGGTGTCGAGACCGGCGGCGACGGTGGCCGACACCACGATCGACCCGAACGAGTGCCCGAGCACGACGGTGTCGCGCCCGAGCCCGAGCGCGGCGTGGAACCCGGTCAGCCAGGTGACGTACGCGTCGATGTCGGACACCGGCAGCGGATCGGACACGCCGAAGCCGGGCAGGTCGGGGACGATCACGCGGACACCTTCCAGGTGCGCGGCGATCGTCTCGAGGCCGTGGTGGTCCCCGCGGAACCCGTGCACTGCGAGCACGGTGCGATCCGCGTCCTCGGGCCCGTAGACCCAGTAGTGCGTGGTCCGGCCGTCGACCTGGACGGCCCGGTGCACGACCGGGGTGGCGGCCATCAACGACTGGTACGGGGAGAGCACGGGCGGTTGCATCGGCGTCAGTCTAGGGAGCGAACCGCACGAATCCCCGGACACCCGCAGCATCTCGCGCCTATCGTGTCCGGGGCGGGCCGTCGAGCGGTCCGTCGACGACGACGAGGAGCACGGTGACCTTCACAGCCCCGATCCAGCTGCCCGGCCTGACGCTCGACCCGCAGTGGTACAAGCGCTCGGTCTTCTACGAGTGCATGATCCGGTCGTTCGTCGACTCCAACGGGGACGGCATCGGCGACATCCAGGGCGTGATCGGCAAGCTCGACTACCTGCAGTGGCTCGGCGTCGACGCGCTGTGGCTGCCGCCGTTCTTCCAGTCGCCGATGCGTGACGGTGGCTACGACATCGCCGACTACCGGGCGATCCTGCCGGAGTTCGGCACCCTCGACGACTTCCGCGAGCTCGTCACGAAGTCGCACGAGCGGAACATGCGCATCGTGATCGACATGGTGATCAACCACACCAGCGACCAGCACGAGTGGTTCCAGCAGTCCCGCGAGGACCCGGACGGCCCCTACGGCGACTTCTACGTCTGGCGCGACACCGACGAGGACTACTCGAACATCCGCATCATCTTCGTCGACACCGAGGAGTCCAACTGGACCTTCGACCCGGTCCGACGCCAGTTCTTCTTCCACCGCTTCTTCTCGCACCAGCCCGACCTGAACTTCGAGAACCCCGCCGTCATCGAGGCCATCTACGACGTCGTCCGGCACTGGCTCGACATGGGCGTCGACGGCCTCCGGCTCGACGCGATCCCGTACCTGTTCGAGTCGGAGGAGGGCAACGGCGAGGGCGAGCCGGAGACGCACGAGTTCATCAAGAAGCTCCGCGCGATGGTCGACGACGAGTACCCCGGCCGGGTGCTCCTGGCCGAGGCGAACCAGTGGCCGCGCGAGACCGCAGCCTTCTTCGGCACCGACGAGGAACCCGAGTGCCACATGGCGTTCGACTTCCCGGTGATGCCGCGCATCTTCTACTCGCTCCGCGCCCAGCACGCCGCCGAGCTCAAGGCGATCCTGTCCGAGACCCTCGACGTGCCAGCCAGCGCCGCGTGGGGCGTCTTCCTCCGCAACCACGACGAGCTCACGCTCGAGATGGTGAGCGAGGAGTACCGGCAGGCGATGTACGGCTGGTACGGCTACGACCCGCGGATGCGCTCGAACATCGGTATCCGCCGACGTCTCGCTCCCCTGCTCGACAACTCGCGCGCCGAGCTCGAGCTCATCCACGCGCTGCTCTTCTCGCTGCCCGGTTCACCGTTCCTGTACTACGGCGACGAGATCGGGATGGGCGACAACATCTGGCTGCCGGACCGCGACTCGTCCCGCACGCCGATGCAGTGGACGCCGGACCGCAACGCCGGCTTCTCCACCGCAGACCCGGGCAAGCTCTACCTGCCCGTCGTGCAGTCGCTCGTGTACAACTACGCGCAGGTCAACGTCGAGGCGCAGCTGGCCCAGTCGCGCTCGCTGCTGCACTGGGTCCGCAACGTCATCCACACCCGCAAGGCCCACCCGGTGTTCGGCCTCGGCTCCCTGAACGTGCAGGAGACCTCCAACGACTCGGTGCTCGCCTTCGTCCGCTCGTGGGAGGGCTCCGGGCAGCAGTTCGGGCCGTCCGCCGAGGACGTCCTGTGCGTGTTCTCGTTCGCGACGAACCCGACCTCGGTCACGATCTCCGCGCCGGAGTTCGCGGGTCGCCCGCTCTACGACCTGTTCGGCGGCAGCTCGTTCCCGTCGTTCGACGAGGACGGCACCGTCACGCTCACCATGGGCACGCAGTCGTTCTACTGGCTGCACGTCGGCGCGCCGACCCGGTAGTCGGGGGTGTCGGTGCGTCCCGTTAGCCTGACCGCGTGACGTTCCCCACAGCACAGCTCGACGCACCCGCTCCGTCCCAGGACCTCACGGGTCGCCCCTGGTGGCACGCGCTGGGCGTCTTCGACCTCGAGACCACCGGGGTCGACGTCGAGACGGCCCGCATCGTCACGGCCCACGTCGGACTCATCGACATGACCGGGGCCTCCATCGTCGAGGGCGCGTGGATCGCCGACCCGGGCGTCCCCATCCCCGAGGGTGCCGCGGCCGTGCACGGGTACACGACCGAACGTGCCCAGGCCGAGGGGCGTCCCGCGGCCGAGGTCGTCGGCGAGATCATCGCCGCGATCGAAGCCGTGTTCGCCCGGGGCATCCCGCTGGTGATCTACAACGCCCCCTACGACCTCACCGTCCTCGACCGCGAAGCGAAGCGGCACGGGTTCGCCTCCCCCGTCGTCGGCAACGTCGTCGACCCGCTCGTGATCGACAAGGCGCTCGACACCTTCCGCAAGGGCAAGCGCACGCTCGAAGCCGCGTCCGAGCTCTACGGTGTCACGCTCGACGACGCCCACGACGCCGGCGCGGACGCCATCGCTGCCGGGCGTGTCGCCCAGGCCATCGCGGGCAAGTACCCGGACGAACTCGGCATCTCCGCCGAAGCACTCCACCGCAAGCAGGTCGGTTGGTGCGCCGAGCAGGCCGCGTCGTTCCAGGACTACATGCGCAAGAAGCGCGACCCGTCGTTCACCGCCGACGGCCGCTGGCCGCACCGCAACGGCGCCTGACCCCGCACAGCCCGCGCGGGACACCGGTGTTCGTGCGCCGAACACCCGCACAACCCGGTGTGACGCGCGAACACCGGTGTCCCGCGGCCCTGGGTCAGCGGCAGCCGGAGCCACCGCACAACGCGAACGGGCGGCCCTCCTGCAGGAGGACCGCCCGTCGACGTTGCGTGGGGGCTGCTTACTTGCTGAAGCCCTTGAAGCGCTGGTTGAACTTCTCGACGCGGCCGGCCGAGTCGAGGATGCGCTGCTTGCCCGTGTAGAACGGGTGCGAAGCGGACGAGATCTCGACGTCGATGACCGGGTAGGTCGCACCGTCGAGCTCGATGGTCTTGTCGCTGTTCGCGGTCGAACGCGTCAGGAACGTCTCACCGGAGGCCAGGTCGCGGAAGACGATGGCGCGGTACTCGGGGTGGGTGTCGGTCTTCATGGAGATTCCTCGATAGCGGTGGTGGGATTGCGCGAACTGCGCGGGAAGTCGTCGGCTTGCGCCAGCCGTCCACGATACCAGAGAGACGGCGGGATCGCAGCGCTACGCGGCGCGTGCCGTGTAGCGACCGGCGTCCTTGGTGACCGAGAGGTCGATGCCGAACGCCTCGGTCAGGGTCTGGTCGGTCAGGACCTCGTCGATGGGGCCGGCAGCCTGCACGTGGCCGTCGGCGAGGACCAGTGCGTGGGTGAACCCGGCCGGGATCTCCTCGACGTGGTGGGTCACGATGACGATGGCGGGCGAGTCCGCGCTCTGGGCGTACCCGCCGAGGGTGCGGACGAGGCTCTCACGGGCGCCGAGGTCGAGCGACGCGGCCGGTTCGTCGAGGAACAGGATCTCCGGGTCGGTCATCACGGCCCGGGCGATCTGCACGCGCTTCTGCTCGCCGTCGCTCAGGTCGCCGAACGTGCGGTCGGTGAAGGACCCCAGGCCCCACTCCTCGAGCACGCGCTGCGCACGACGGACGTCGAGCTCCTCGTACTCCTCGTTCCAGCGCCCCGTCACCGAGTACGCCGCGGTGAGCACGACGTCGATGACCTTCTCGGTGACCGGGATGCGACGCGCCAGGGCGGTCGACGCGAAGCCGATGCGCGGGCGGAGCTCGAACAGGTCGGCACCACCGAGCTCGGTGCCGAGCACCTCGACGTCGCCCGAGGTCGGGAACGTCTGGGCACCGGCGACCTGCAGCAGCGTCGTCTTGCCGGCACCGTTCGCGCCGAGCACGACCCAGCGTTCATCGTCCTGCACCTCCCACGAGATCGCGTCGAGGATGGTGGCCCCGTTGCGGACCACGGAGACGTCTGACAAGCGCACGACCGAGGGCATGCGACCAGCCTACGGGTTCTGGCCGAGCACCTGGTCGTAGACCTGCCGTGTCCTGGTGGCGATCGCGTCCCAGGTGAACTCGGTCTCGACACGCAGCCGTCCGGCGCGTCCCATGAGCTTCGCCAGCCCCTCGTCGGCGAGCACCTCTGCCAGGGTCGCGGCGAGGTCGGCCACGAAGCGGTCGGGGTCGGTCGGGGTGCCGGTGCCGTCCTGCACCTGGTCGATCGGGACGATGCGACCGGTGAGCCCGTCGGCGACCACCTCGGGGATGCCCCCGGTACCGGTGCCGACGACGGGGATCCCGCACGCCATCGCCTCGAGGTTCACGATCCCGAGCGGCTCGTACACCGACGGGCAGACGAACACGGTGCCCGAGGACAGCACGTTCACGATCTCCTGGTGCGCGAGCATCCGGTCGATCCAGACGACGCCCTCGCGTTCGGCGCGGAGCCCCTCGACGAGCGCGGTGACCTCGGCCAGGATCTCGGGGGTGTCCGGCGCGCCGGCGCACAGCACGATCTGCACGTCCGACGGCAGCGACGCCACGGCGCGGAGCAGGTACGGCAGGCCCTTCTGCCGGGTGATGCGTCCGACGAACACGACGCTCGGGCGCGTCGGGTCGATGCCGAGGGCACGCACGGCGTCCTCGTCGACGGTCGGCTTCCACGCGTCGATGTCGATGCCGTTGTAGACGACGTGCACCTTCGCCGGGTCGATCGAGGGGTAGGAACGCAGGATGTCCGCACGCATGGCCTTCGAGACCGCGATGACGCCGTCGGCGTTCTCGAACGCCTCGCGCTCCATCCAGCTGGACAGGCGGTAGCCGCCGCCGAGCTGCTCGGCCTTCCACGGGCGCAGGGGCTCGAGGCTGTGGGCGGTGACGACGTGCGGGATGCCGTAGGTCAGCTGCGCGATCCGGCCCG
This sequence comes from Curtobacterium flaccumfaciens UCD-AKU, assembly GCF_000349565.1. Lineage (GTDB taxonomy): Bacteria > Actinomycetota > Actinomycetes > Actinomycetales > Microbacteriaceae > Curtobacterium > Curtobacterium poinsettiae. Next base: position 137,820 of record NZ_KB714620.1, on the reverse strand, counting down.
CGGAGTTCGCGTACCAGGTGTGCGAGTGCACGAGGTCGGCGCCCTCGACGTCGGCCGCGATGGCCACGTCGGTGCCCAGGGCCTGCAGTGCGCCGTTCGCCTGGCCGAGGCCGTCCGGGGTCCGGTAGCCCCACACGTCGGGTTCGTCACGGAAGGCCCCGAAGGCCCGGACACGGACTTCCGTCTCCGTTCCCGACCGCAACGCGGCGGTGAGTTCGGACACGTGGACACCGGCTCCGCCGTAGACCTCCGGCGGATACTCCCTGGTCAGCAGATCGACTCGCACTGGTTCAAGGTAACCGGTTCCCAGTGCTGACGCCTACTGTGAGCGGCATGGCTCCAAAGAAGGTCTTCGGCATCGTGCTCGCCGGTGGCGAAGGCAAACGACTCATGCCGCTCACCGCCGATCGCGCGAAGCCCGCCGTCCCGTTCGGCGGCAACTTCCGTCTCATCGACTTCGCACTGTCGAACCTGGTGAACTCCGGTCTCAACAAGATCGTGGTCCTGACCCAGTACAAGTCGCACAGTCTCGACCGACACGTCGCGGAGACCTGGCGGATGGAGGGGCTGCTCAGCTCCTACGTCGCGTCGGTCCCCGCGCAGCAGCGGCTCGGCAAGCGCTGGTTCGCCGGGTCGGCCGACGCGATCCTGCAGTCGCTCAACCTGCTCCGCGACGAACGCCCCGACATCGTGGTCGTCGTCGGCGCGGACCACGTGTACCGGATGGACTTCCACCAGATGGTCGAGGCGCACATCGCCTCCGGCCGCAGCGTCACCGTCGCGGCGATCCGCCAGCCGATCGGCCTCGCCGACCAGTTCGGCGTGATCCAGGTGGCCGAGGACGACCCGACCAAGATCGACGCGTTCCTCGAGAAGCCGAAGGACGCGATCGGCCTGGCCGACTCCCCCGGCGAGATCCTGGCCTCGATGGGCAACTACGTGTTCAACGCGGACGCCCTGGTCGACGCGGTCCTGCGCGACGGCCAGCTCGAGACCTCGGCGCACGACATGGGCGGCGACATCGTGCCCGACTTCGTCAACCGCGGCGACGCCGGCGTGTACGACCTGCAGCGCAACGAGGTCCCCGGGTCCACCGACCGCGACAAGTACTACTGGCGCGACGTGGGCACGATCGACTCGTTTTTCGACGCCCACATGGACCTCATCGCCCCGGTCCCGGTCTTCAACCTGTACAACCAGGACTGGCCGATCTTCAACCAGCAGACGAACCTGCCGCCGGCGAAGTTCGTCCGCGACGCGAACGGCAACACCGGCTCCACGGTCGACTCGCTCGTGTCGCTCGGCTGCCTGGTGTCGGGCGCCCAGGTCGAGCGCAGCATGATCGGGCCGTGGTGCTCGATCGACTCCGGTGCGAAGGTCCTCGACTCGATCGTGTTCGAGCGCGCCACCATCGGCGCCGGCGCGATCGTCAACCGCGCCATCCTCGACAAGGACGTCGTCCTCGCACCGGGTGCGCAGGTCGGCGTCGACCGCGAGACCGACGAGGCACGCGGCTTCACCGTCACCGCGTCCGGCATCACCGTGGTGGGCAAGGGCGTCCGCGTCGACGCGTGACGACGCACCCGGGGCGCAGCCCCGGACGGACGGTCTGGAGGCACGGCTCGCGTCCCCGACGCGGCCGTGCCTCCGCCAGTCGGTACCGTTGGTGCGTGCCCCGCTTCCTCGTCGTCCTCGATGCCGATTCCACCCTCCTCGAGGACGAGGTGATCGAACTGCTCGCCGACAGCGCCGGGACCCGGCCACAGGTGGCGGCGATCACGGAGCGCGCCATGCGCGGGGAACTCGACTTCGCCGAGAGCCTCCGGGAGCGTGTCGCGACCCTGGCGGGCCTCCAGGCAGACGTCTTCGTCCGCGCGCAGCAGGCGGTCCGTGTGACGCGGGGCGCCGACCAGCTCGTCCGCGGCGTGCACGCCGCCGGCGGCACCGTCGGCGTGGTGTCGGGCGGGTTCCACGAGGTCCTCGACCCCTTCGCCGAGCAGCTCGGCCTCGACCACTGCCGGGCGAACCGGCTCGAGGTCAGCGGCGGCGTGCTGACCGGCCGCGTGCTCGGCGACGTCGTCGACGCGCACGCGAAGGCCGTCGCGCTCCGCGAGTGGGCAGACGCCGACGGTGTCGACCCGGCACGGACGATCGCGATCGGGGACGGCGCGAACGACCTCGAGATGATGCGGGTCGCGGCGCTGTCGGTCGCGTTCGACGCGAAGCCGCGCGTGCGGGAGCAGGCGGACGTCGCGGTCGTCGACCGTGACCTGTCCGCCGTGCTCGCGACGCTCGGCCTGCGCGGCTGAGCGGACCGGCTGGTCTTCGCGCTCAGCGACACGTCAGGCGCGCGAGCACCCGTGGACGGTCGCTGGGCACGAAACGGTGCGCAGGTGGTGGCTAGTGCCCCATCCCGAGGCCGCCGTCGACGGGGATGATCGCACCGGAGACGTACCCGGCGCCGTCGCTCGCCAGGAACAACGTGGCGTCGGCGACGTCGTCGACCGTGCCGTAGCGGGCGGCCGGGATCGCCTTCTTGAACTCGGCCTGCAGCTCGTCGGAGAGCGCGGCGGTCATGTCGGTCTGGATGAAGCCGGGCGCGACGACGTTGGCGGTGATGCCACGCGAACCGAGTTCACGGGTGATCGAGCGGGCCATGCCGACCAGGGCGGCCTTCGAGGACGCGTAGTTGACCTGGCCGATCTGGCCGTAGGCACCCACGACGCTCGACATCAGCACGATGCGCCCGAACTTGGCCTTCATCATGCCCTTCGTGGCGCGCTTGACGACGCGGAAGGTGCCGGTGAGGTTCGTGTCGACCACGCTGGTGAAGTCGTCCTCGGACATGCGGAGGAGCAGCTGGTCGTTCGTGATGCCGGCGTTCGCGACGAGGACCTCGATCGGACCGAACTCGGCCTCGACCTGCGTGAACGCGGCGTCGACGGAGGCCGTGTCGGTGATGTCGGCCTGCACCGTCAGCGCGCCCTCGGGACCACCCTGACCGCTGCGCGACGTCACGGCGACCCGGTGGCCGGCTGCGACGAACCGCTCGGCCAGCGCGCGGCCGATGCCGCGGTTGCCGCCGGTGATGAGGACGGTACGGGGGGTGCTCATGGTCGCTCCGTTCGGTGGGTTCTGCTCGGCACGCGGTGCCGGGGACCCGGCGGACACGCCCGGACGAGCGTACCGGAGCCGACCACCCTGCCGGTTCGCGCGCGGCGCACCCATGATCGGCCCGGCGGGATTAGGCTTGACCACGGGTAGACGGAGACCATCTGTATGAAGAGCACGCACACGAGCATCACCTCGCTGCCGGACACACCGGAGCAGGACCGGGCGCACCGCCTGTCCCGCTACGTCTGGCAGATGGCAATCCGAGTGGTCCTCTTCATCTCCGCCGTGCTCGTGTACTCGACCTGGCACTCGTGGCTCGCGGTCATCCCGATCGTCCTCGCCGCGGTGATCCCCTGGGTTGCCGTCGTCATCGCGAACGCCGGCAGCCGGACCGAGAGCGACATGATCTCCCCCGCCGGGTCCATCGAGCTGTACGACGCCGTCGACCCGCGCCTCCGCGAACAGCAGGAGGACGCACGGGCCCAGGCCTACCGCGACGAACAGGACCGCCTCCGCCAGAAGGCGCAGCACGCCCAGGACGAGTGGCAGCGCAACGGCGACCGATCGAAGATGTGGGGGCCCCGCTGATGGGTGCGACGTTCGACCTGCAGACCGAGCCCGGATCGACCCCGGTGTGCTCGCGAGCGGGTTGCACCTCGACGGCCGGCTGGCGCGTGAACTGGCGCAACCCCCGCATCCACGCGATCGACCGCGTGAAGATCTGGGCGGCGTGCGACGAGCACCGTGACTTCCTGGCGGACTACCTGCGGTCCCGCTCGTTCCCGGTGCGCGTCACCGGCATGCACGAGGACGTCGACCGCCTCGACGACGAGCGCGACCCGGTGGCAGCGCCGAAGAACGACGTCGGGGTGCGCGCCACCGGCACCTCGCGATGACCGACGGCTTCGACCCGCAGTCCCGGTACGGCCGCAAGCACGCCGCCAAGTTGCAGCGCGCCGCCGCCGGATCGGACCCCGGCTCCGGCTCTGGCTTGGAATCGGGCTCGGACTCGGGTTCGCCCGGCCGCTCCGACGAGCCCTTCGTCGGCTGGCGCTTCGTCCGGAGCCGCCGCTGGCTCGGGTACTTCGCGATCGCCGTCGCCTTCGCCATCGTCTGCACGCTGTTCGGCATGTGGCAGTGGGACCGCCGCAACGAAGCCGTCCGGCAGAACGAGCAGGTCGCGCAGAACTACGACCACACGCCCGTCCCCCTCGACCGGGCGCTGCCGAGGGCGTCGAGCTGGCAGGACGAGCAGGAGTGGCTCCGGGTCTCCGTCACCGGCCGGTACGACGTCGACTCCCAGCTGCTCGTCCGCAACCGCGTGCACAACGGGCAGCCCGGGTTCGAGGTCCTCACCCCGCTCGTCACGTCCGAGGGCCGCGCCTTCATCGTCGACCGCGGCTGGGTCCCGACCGGCAACGCGCAGGACGCCCCCGACCACGTTCCCGCTCCCCCGTCCGGCGAGGTCACCGCCGTCGTCCGGCTGCAGCAGAGCGAACCCCGCATCCCCGGCCGCTCCGACCCGAAGGACACCGACCAGGTGCAGTCGGTCACCCTGGCCGACGTGGCGAACAAGGTCGACGACCCCATCTGGACCGGTGCGTACGGGCAGCTCGCCTCGGAGTCCCCCGCCCCGACCGAGGCCCGCCCGCTCGGCTGGGATCGCCCGAACGCCGACACCGGGCTGCACCTGAGTTACTTCATCCAGTGGTTCCTGTTCGCCGCCGGGGGCTTCGGGTTCCTGGCGTACGTGATGGTGCAGGAGTACCGGAACCTCAACCAGGACGACCCCGAGGAGCGCGAGCGTGCCCTCGAGCGCGAACGCCGCAAGAACCTCAAGCCGAAGACAGACGCCGAGATCGAGGACGAGCTCATCGCGTCCCGTCGCTGACGCGCTGGCGTGTGTGCGCGTCAGCGCACCGTGCGCACCTCGCAACCCCGTGCGCGCTTCCGCGCACCGTGCAGCACCACAAGCGCGCACCCACCACGCAACACCGCACCGGACCGCGAACGCGGCACCGTGCGGACGGGAGGCGCGACATACGACCAGCACCGCGCCTCCAGACCGCACCGTGCGCACCTCGCAACCCCGTGCGCGCTTCCCCGCACCGTGCAGCACCACAAGCGCGCACCCACCACGCAACACCGCACCGGACCGCGAACGCGGCACCGTGCGCACGGGAGGCGCGACACACGACCAGCACCGCGCCTCCAGACCGCACCGTGCGCACCTCGCAACCCCGTGCGCGCTTCCCCGCACCGTGCAGCACCACAAGCGCGCACCCACCACGCAACACCGCACCGGACCGCGAACGCGGCACCGTGCGGACGGGAGGCGCGACACACGACCGACCCCGAGGCCGGTGCGCAAGACGCCGTCGTCATCGCGACACGCCCCCACGTCGGCGAGGCGCCGCCGTCTCCGGCGGCGCCTCGACGGCTCAGCGGCGTCGTGTGGACACGACGGCGTCTCGCAAGCGGCTACGCGAGTTCGATGAGCTCCGCGTAGTCCTTGTTCCAGTGGTCCTCGGTGCCGTCCGGCAGCAGCAGCACGCGCTCGGGGTTGAGCGCCTCGACCGCGCCGGCGTCGTGGGACACCAGGACGACCGCGCCCTCGAAGCCGGCCAGGGCGTTGAGGATCTCCTCGCGTGACGCCGGGTCCAGGTTGTTCGTCGGTTCGTCGAGCAGCAGGACGTTCGCCCCCGAGACGACGATCATCGCGAGCGACAGACGCGTCTTCTCACCACCGGACAGGACGCCGGCCTTCTTGTAGCCGTCGTCGCCGGTGAACAGGAACGACCCGAGCACCCGACGGGCCTCGGTCTCGTTGAGGTCCGTCGACGCCGACACCATGTTCTCGATCACCGTGCGGTTGATGTCGATGTTCTCGTGTTCCTGCGCGTAGTAGCCGATGCGCAGACCGTGGCCTGGCTGGATCTCACCGGTGTCGGGCTGGTCGGCACCCGCGAGGATGCGCAGCAGCGTCGTCTTGCCCGCACCGTTGAAGCCGAGGATGACCACGCGGGAGCCGCGGTCGATCGCCAGGTCGACACCGGCGAAGATCTCCAGCGAGCCGTAGGACTTCGACAGCCCCTCGGCCATCAGCGGCGTACGACCGCACGGCGCCGGCGTGGGGAAACGGATCTTCGCGACGCGGTCGGCGACGCGCTCGTCCTCGAGGCCGGCGAGCAGCTTGTCGGCACGCGCGACCATCTGGTGCGCCGCGGCGGCCTTCGAGGCCTTCGCACCGAACCGAGCGGCCTGGTCCTTGAGCGTGGCGGCCTTCTTCTCGGCACCTGCGCGCTCCTTGCGACGGCGCTCCTCGTCGGCGACGCGCTGCCGCTGGTAGAGCTTCCAGCCCATGTTGTAGATGTCGATGGTCTGGCGGTTTGCGTCCAGGTAGAAGACGCGGTTCACGACCTCTTCGACGAGCTCGACGTCGTGGGAGATGATGATGACGCCGCCGGGGTAGGTCTTCAGGTGCTCGCGGAGCCACACGACGGAGTCGGCGTCGAGGTGGTTGGTCGGCTCGTCGAGGATCATCGTCTCGGCGTCCGAGAACAGGATGCGGGCGAGCTCGATGCGCCGTCGCTGACCACCCGAGAGCGTCTTGAGCTGCTGGTCGAGGATGCGGTCCGGCAGCTTCAGGTTCGACGCGATCGAGGCCGCCTCGGCCTCGGCCGCGTAGCCACCGAGCGCATTGAACTGGTCGTCGAGACGGCTGTAGCGCCGCATCGCCTTCTCGGCGACGGCCGCGTCGTCGCTCGCCATGTCGAGCGTGGCGAGGCGGATGCCCTCCACGAGCTCACCGAGCCCGCGGGCGTCGAGGATGCGCTTCCGCGCCGTCTCCTCCGGGTCGCCGGAGCGGGGGTCCTGCGGCAGGTAGCCGATCTCCCCGCCGCGGTCGATCGTGCCGCCGTTCGGCTGCGTCTCGCCCGCGAGGGCCTTGGTCATCGTCGTCTTCCCCGCGCCGTTGCGGCCGACGAGTCCGATCTTGTCGCCCTTCTCGACACGGAAGGACACTTCTTCCATGAGGAGACGAGCTCCGACGCGGATCTCGAGTTCGTGCACGGCAAGCACAGTGGACGTCCAATCAGTTGGTGGGTTTGCACAACGGTGTGTGCGTGAGGTGCACCGCTACGCTGACGGGACCGATGGTTCCGAACGGAACCAGCAGTCCATTCTAGGAGAATCCATGACGAACGCCACCGGGTTCGCTCCCCGCGCAGTCCTCGCCGACCGTCTGCGCACGCACGGGCTGGCCACCGACGCCGCCCTCGTCGCCGGCGGAGCCCTGTTCACCGCCGCGATGGCGCAGCTCGAGCTCCCGATGTGGCCGGTCCCGATCACCGGGCAGACGCTGGCCGTCGTGCTCGTCGGCGCGACGCTCGGCGCGCGTCGCGGCATGCTCTCGCTGCTCGTCTACGCCGTCGCCGGACTCGCGGGTGCCCCGTTCTTCGCCGACCTGCAGGGCGGCCTGCAGGCCCTGGCCCTGCCGAGCTTCGGGTACGTCATCGGCTTCATCCCGGCCGCCGGGCTCGTCGGCTGGCTCGCCCGCCGCAACTGGGACCGCAACGTCGGTCGTGCCGCGGTCGCGATGCTGCTCGCGAGCGCGATCCCGTTCGTGACCGGCCTGCCGTACCTCGCCGTGGCGCTCGGCCAGCTCGGCGCCCCGAACGACGTCCAGTCGGTGCTCGCCGCCGGCCTGTACCCGTTCATCATCGGTGGCGTCGCCAAGGCCCTCATCGCCGCCGGCATCCTGCCGCTCGCGTGGAAGGCCGTCGGCCGCCGCTGACCCCTCGCACGCGTACGGCCCCGCACCGATCGGTGTGGGGCCGTTCTGCGTCCGCAGCGCGTGGGCGGGCAGGCAGGCGGACGCGGCGCCGGGCTGTCAGTGCGGTCACAACTCCCCACTGCCCGGATGCCGAGTGGTCACGTTCCGTCGCCTGGAGCGGGGTCAGCCGACCGAACGCGACCACTCGGCGAACGTGAGCGGGCGGTTGCGACCACTCGGCGGCGCGCCCCGCGCGTGGCGTGCGCACAAACGGACGGGAGGCGCGGTG
>NZ_KB714620.1:113959-129637 GCF_000349565.1 Curtobacterium flaccumfaciens UCD-AKU | reverse complement strand
GGCACCGCGCCTCCCGTCCATTGTGGGTCGCGCCTAGATCGCGAACCCGAGGGCGCGCATCATCTCGCGTCCGTCGTCGGTGATCCGTTCCGGACCCCACGGCGGCATCCAGACCCAGTTGATCCGGAAGGCGTCCACGATGCCGTCCAGGGCGTTCGCGGTGTCTCCCTCGATGACGTCGGTCAGGGGGCAGCCGGCGCTGGTGAGCGTCATGCTGATGACGAGGGCGTTGGCGTCGTCGTCCCAGGCGAGGTCGTAGATCAGGCCGAGGTCGACGATGTTCACGCCGAGCTCCGGGTCCTGGACCTCCTTCAGGCCCTCGACGACCTCGTCGAACTTGTCGGGAGCGAGCGCGGCGATCATCAGGCCTGCGCCTCGGCGGCCGCGACGGCCTGCACGTAGCGGTCGTAGCCCTCGTTCTCGAGGCGGTCGGCCAGCTCGGGGCCGCCCTGCTCCGCGATCTTGCCGGCGACGAACACGTGCACGAAGTCCGGCTTGATGTAGCGGAGGATGCGCGTGTAGTGCGTGATGAGCAGCACACCGAGGCCGGTCGCGGCCTTGGCACGGTTGACGCCCTCGGAGACGATCTTCAGCGCGTCGACGTCGAGGCCGGAGTCGGTCTCGTCGAGGACGGCGAACTTCGGCTTGAGGAGCTCGAGCTGCATGATCTCGTGGCGCTTCTTCTCGCCACCGGAGAAGCCCTCGTTGACGTTGCGCTCGGCGAACGACGAGTCCATCTTCAGGTCGGCCATCGACTGACGGAGTTCCTTGATCCAGCCGCGCAGGGCCGGGGCCTCACCGTCGATCGCCGTCTTGGCGGTGCGGAGGAAGTTCGACACCGTGACGCCGGGGATCTCGACCGGGTACTGCATCGCCAGGAACATGCCGGCACGGGCACGCTCGTCGACGCTCATCGCGAGGACGTCCTCGCCGTCGAGGGTGATCGTGCCACCGACGACGTTGTACCGGGGGTGGCCGGCGATCGTGTACGCCAGCGTGGACTTACCGGAGCCGTTCGGCCCCATGATCGCGTGGATCTCGCCCTCGTTGATGGTGAGGTCGACACCCTTCAGGATCTCCTTGGTGCCCTGGTCGGTGTCGATCGAGACCTTGAGGTCACGGATTTCCAGAGTGGACATTGCGTTCCTTCGGTTGCAGCTGTGGTGCGGCGTCAGCCGCGGGAAGTGTTGGGGTGCTCAGTCGACCGGGACGACGTCCTGGACGTCGACGTAGACGTCGCCGTCGCGGACCTCGACCCGGAAGACCGGGACGGGCTCGTAGGCCGGGAAGTTCTGCGGCTTGCCGGTGGTCAGCGAGAAGCGGGACCCGTGGGCCCAGCACTCCAGCGAGTCACCCTCGACGAAGCCCTCGGCCAGCGAGATGTCGCCGTGCGTGCAGGTGTCGCCGATGGCGTGGACCGTGCCGGACGAGTCCTTCACGATCGCGACCGCCGTGCCACCGACGACCACCCGCATCGGGCTGTCCACCGCGATGTCGGCTTCGGCGCAGACCTTCTCGGCCATCAGGCGTTGGCCTGCGGAGCGGCGGTCTGCGGTGCGGGTGCCTGCGGCGCGGCGGCCGGCTCGGCGCCGGACTCGGCCGGTGCCGCGATGACCGAACGGCCCTCGGCGAGTTCCTGCTCGACCGCGGCGATGAGGCGTTCCTCGAGCTCGGGCGCACCGATCTTCTGGATCACCTCGACCAGGAAGCCGAGCACGACGAGACGCCGCGCTTCTTCTTCCGGGACTCCGCGGGACTGCAGGTAGAACAGCTGCTCGTCGTCGAAGCGACCGGTGGCACTCGCGTGACCGGCACCCTCGATGTTGCCCGTCTCGATCTCGAGGTTCGGGATGCTGTCGGCACGGGTGCCGTCCGTCAGCACGAGGTTGCGGTTCTGCTCGTACGAGTCGGTCCCGTCACCGGCGCGACCGATCAGGACGTCACCGATCCAGACGGTGTGCGCGCCCTGGCCCTGCAGCGCACCCTTGTAGTTGACCCGACCGCGCGTGTTCGGCGCGTCGTGGTTCACGTAGACCTGCTGCTCGATGTACTGGCCGGCGTCGGCGAAGTACACGCCGTACATCTCGGTGTCGGCACCCTGCGCACCGAGGTGCGTCGAGGGGTTGACCCGGATGACGTCGCCGCCGAGCGAGACCACGACGTGCTTGAGGAAGGCATCGCGCCCGACCTCGGCGAAGTGCGTCGACACGTGCACCGCGTCGTCGTCCCAGTCCTGCAGGCTGACGACGGTCAGTCGTGCGTTCTGCTGCGCGACGATCTCGATGTTCTCGCTCAGCAGGGCGCTGCCGCGGTTGTCGAGCACGACGATGCCCTGCGCGTTCGGCTCGGCCGTGATGACCGTGTGCGCGGCGCGGGGCTGCGACCCGAAGTCGGAGCGGGTCACCGTGATGAACTCGTGCGCTTCGGTGGCCTTGATCGTGATCGCCAGGACCGCGTCACGGGCGCTCCAGGCCGCGGCCGCCGCGCGGTCTTCGGGCAGGCCGGCGGTGCCGACGCGGGGGTCGTCGCTGCGACCCCACTCGACGTCGGCGCCCTCGGACTGGCGGGCGAGGTACGGGTAGGCGGATCCGTCGAGCGGGCCGTCCAGCAGCGGCTGGAGCTTGGTCAGCGGCGCGAACTTCCAGTTGACCTCTCGGCCGGTGACCTTCGGGAACGCCTCGACGTCGCCGGACTGGAACCGCTCGGAGCGGGTCTGGACCGGCACCTTCTTGTCGGGGGCGTCCCAGCCGCCGTCGGAGTGGGCTCCGGCGCCGTGCTGGGTGCCGCCCTGCGCTGCGGCAGCGGGCTCGATCGGCTGGTCGATGTGGGGAGGGGTGGTGCTGGACATCTAGCCGACGGATCCTTCCATGCTCATCTCGATGAGCTTGTTGAGTTCGAGTGCGTACTCCATCGGGAGCTCGCGGGCGATCGGCTCGATGAAACCACGGACGATCATCGCCATCGCCTCGTCCTCGGCCATGCCGCGGGACATGAGGTAGAAGAGCTGCTCCTCGCTGACACGCGAGACCGTGGCCTCGTGCCCCAGCTGCACGTCGTCGACACGGATGTCGATCGCCGGGTACGTGTCGCTCCGGCTGATCGTGTCGACGAGCAGGGCGTCACAGCGCACGGTGTTGGCCGCGTGGTGCGCGCCCGGGTCGACCCGGACCTCGCCGCGGTACCCGGCACGACCGCCGCCACGGGCGATCGACTTGGAGACGATCGAGGACGTCGTGTACGGCGCCATGTGGATCATCTTCGCGCCGGCGTCCTGGTGCTGGCCGGGGCCCGCGAAGGCCACGGAGAGCGTCTCGCCCTTGGCGTGCTCCCCGGCGAGGTAGATCGACGGGTACTTCATCGTGACCTTGGAGCCGATGTTGCCGTCGATCCACTCCATCGTCGCGCCTTCGTGCGCGATCGCACGCTTCGTGACGAGGTTGTAGACGTTGTTCGACCAGTTCTGGATCGTCGTGTAGCGAACGCGGGCGTTCTTCTTCACGATGATCTCGACGACGGCCGAGTGCAGCGAGTCGGACTTGTAGATCGGAGCGGTGCAGCCCTCGATGTAGTGGACGTACGAGTCCTCGTCCGCGATGATCAGCGTCCGCTCGAACTGACCCATGTTCTCGGTGTTGATCCGGAAGTAGGCCTGCAGCGGGATCTCGACGTGGACGCCCTTGGGGACGTAGACGAACGACCCACCGGACCAGACGGCCGTGTTCAGCGCGGCGAACTTGTTGTCGCCGGCCGGGATCACGGTGCCGAAGTACTCCTCGAACAGCTCCGGGTGCTCACGGAGCGCCGTGTCGGTGTCCATGAAGATGACGCCCTGCTGCTCCAGGTCCTCGCGGATCTGGTGGTACACGACCTCGGACTCGTACTGCGCGGCGACGCCGGCGACCAGGCGCTGGCGCTCGGCCTCGGGGATGCCGAGCTTCTCGTAGGTCGCACGGATGTCCTCGGGGAGGTCTTCCCACGACTGCGCCTGCTTCTCGGTGGAGCGCACGAAGTACTTGATGTTGTCGAAGTCGATGCCCGTCAGGTCGGCACCCCACGTCGGCATCGGCTTGCGGCCGAAGAGCGACAGCCCCTTGAGGCGGTTCTTCAGCATCCACTCGGGCTCGTCCTTGAGGTTCGAGATGTCGGTGACGACCTCTTCCGAGATCCCACGACGGGCGGAGGACCCTGCCGAGTCGGAGTCGGACCAGCCGAACTCGTATTGGCCGAGCCCTTCGAGCTCGGGACGGTCGATGAGCACGTCGGACATGGTCTCCTCGTTTCCTTCTCGCGGGACAGCGTTACAGGTGTCAACCCGTGGCGTCTGGACGCCATTCCACCGTGGACCGCTGACATGCGGACCCGGTGCTGCTCCCTCGCAACGACTATGGTTCCACGCAGTCCGTGGAGTGATCGGCGATCTCGGCCCATTCGGAGCCGGCGCCTGCCTAGACTTGACTGCTGCTGAACCCTCGAATCCTACAGGTTCACTGCACGGAACAACAGGAAGGCACCACCCTCGTGACACGCGTCGGATCCCCCGTCGAGCAGGATCTCCGGACCGGACGGTGGTGGTCGCTCCCCCGTGCGGTCGACCGCCGCGTCGTCGCACTGGCCTGGGCGTCCTTCGTGGTCGAGGTCGTGCTGATCGGCACAGGCGGCCTGGTCCGCCTCACCGCGTCGGGCCTCGGATGCCCCACCTGGCCCAAGTGCACGGCGGATTCGCTGGTCTCCACGCCGGAGATGGGCGTCCACGGCATCATCGAGTTCGGCAACCGTCTGCTGACCTTCGTGCTCGTGATCGTGGCCGTCGCGATGTTCCTGGCGGTCGTCCGGATGCTCCGCACGCGGCCGGAACTGTTCTGGTTGGCGTTCGCTCAGGGCGTCGCGATCCCGGTGCAGGCCGTGATCGGCGGCATGAGCGTGTGGACGAACCTGAACCCCTTCGTGGTCGGACTGCACTTCGTCGTCTCCGCCGCGCTCACCTCGGTGACCGCTGCCCTGGTCTACCGCACCGTGCACGGCCCCCGCACGACCGAGCGGCTCGTCCCCGGCTGGTACACCGGCGTCGTCCGCGGCACCGTCGCCGCCGTCGTCGTGACCGTGCTCGTCGGCATCCTGACCACCGGCAGCGGCCCGCACGCCGGCGCTGACGAAGCCGTCGACGGCGGACGCCTGCACCGCACCGGGTTCGACCCCGCGGTCATGGAGCACGTGCACGCCTGGCCGGCGTACGCCCTCTTCGCGCTCACCCTGGTGCTCGTCATCGGAGCCGTCCGCCTGGGCCGGCCGAGCAAGTGGCCGTTGCTGCTGCTCGTCGTCGAGTTCCTGCAGATCGCGGTCGGCCTCACGCAGGCACGCACCGGTCTGCCCGTCGGGCTCGTCGGCACGCACATGGTGCTCGCCGGGCTCCTCGTGGGCGCCGTCACCGCCGTGGTGCTGTCCACGCGGGCATCGGCCGGTCGCGACGCCGTCCGGGAGCCCATCGTCGCCTGACGCCCGGGCGCGTCGCGCGCTCGACACCCGTTCTCCGACACCCCACGAGTCGTTCGACTCGTGGGGTGTCGCGTTTGTGGTGGTCGGCCGGACGCGCCGTCGGACCGAGTCCGCATTACGTGTGGTCCCCAGCCAGTCGCGTCCGCGCCGCGGCAGACGCGCCGCGCGCCGGACGGGAGGCCCGTGGCGGGCCCGCACCGCGCCTCCAGGCCGCCGCGTGCCGAGCACAGGACGCCGGTGTCCTGCCGAGACGCCGCCGAACGCGCGAGACGCCGCCGGATTCGGCGGCGTCTCGTCGGGGTGGCGGCGTCCTGCGGACACGACGGCGTCTTGCCAATACGACGGCGTCAACTGGACACGACGGCGTCCTGCGGACACGACGGCGTCAACCGGACACGACGGCGTCTTGCCAATACGACGGCGTCAACCGGACACGACGGCGTCCTGCGGACCGAGCACGCGCCTGCGGCGGCGCCGGCGCGACCGCCCTAGAAGGTGAAGACCTGCGGCAGCAGCGGGTCGATGCCCACCGCGATGAAGAGCAGCGTCAGGTACGTGATCGAGCTGTGGAAGACCCGCATCGGATGCACGTGCTCGACGTGCTGGATCGCCCGCGAGTACAGGCGGTGCGACTCGACGACGAACCAGATGCCACCGGCCAGCGCGACCACCGTGTACAGCGGACCCATGTGCCCGACGGGGATGAGCAGGAGCGAGCAGACGAGCGTCGCCCAGGCGTACAGGACGACCTGCAGGCCGACGACGGTCCGACCACGGACGACGGCGAGCATCGGCACGTCGGCGGCGTCGTAGTCGTCCCGGTACTTCATCGACAGCGGCCAGTAGTGCGGCGGCGTCCAGAGGAAGATCACCATGAACAGGATGACGGGGGTCCACGTCAGCGATCCGGTGACACCCGCCCAGCCGATGAGCACGGGCATGCAGCCGGCCGAGCCACCCCAGACGATGTTCTGCGGCGTGCGGCGTTTGAGCCACAGCGTGTAGACGAACACGTAGATCAGGATCGCGATGACGCTGAGCGCCGCCGCGAGCCAGTTCACCAGGAAGCCGAGCACCGCCGTCGACAGGACGCCGAGGATCCACGAGAACACGAGGGCTTCACGGTCGGAGAGTTCGCCGGTGACCAGCGGCCGGGTGCTCGTCCGCTTCATGAGCCGGTCGATGTCGCGGTCGATGTAGCAGTTAAAGGCCGACGCCGAACCGGCCGACATCGCTCCGCCGAGCATCGTCCAGAAGACGAGCCACAGGTCGGGGACGCCGCGCTCGGCGAGGAACATCGTCGGGGCCGTGGTGACGAGCAGCAGCTCCATCACGCGCGGCTTCGTCAACGAGACGTACGCACGGACCTTGCGGGACAGCGGCGATCGGGGTCGATCGGTGTCGGGCCGGGTCACGGTGGCAGTCGGCAAGGGAACCTCAGTCTGTTCGCATCAGCTCGCACACTCGGTGGACGACTGCGGCGGCGTCCGGGCATGCGCTGACCCGGAATGTCCACGGGTCCCGATCAGTTTACGGGATGGAAGCGCCGCAACGGTGCCCCGCTCCGACATCCCGGCGTGATCCGGACGCGTTCGACACGCCCGGATCGACCGTCGTCGGCCACCCCGGTGTGAACATCGGGGGTCACCTGAACCCCTTCTGAGTACCGGGTCACTATGCTGGACACGCCCTCCCGCAGTGCGCGCCCCGATGACGTCGGCCGCGATGAGCCGGTCGGCCGCCGCTAGACGGCGACACGACTCGGCCCCGGGATGGCCACATGTCCGTGCGATGGCACGAGCCCTCGCACATGTCGCATCAAGAAGGGTCAACATCCAAGTGGCTGAATTCACCTGGGACGCCATCGACCGGAAGGCCGTCGACACGGCCCGCGTTCTCGCCGCCGACTCGGTCGAGGCCGCCGGCAACGGTCACCCCGGCACCGCGATGAGCCTTGCTCCGCTCGCCCACCTGCTCTTCCAGAAGGTGATGCGTCGCGACCCCAGCGACGCCACCTGGATCGGCCGCGACCGCTTCATCCTCTCCGCCGGTCACGCCTCGATCCTCCAGTACGTGCAGTTCTACCTGCACGGCTACGGGCTCGAGCTCGAGGACCTGCAGCACCTGCGCAAGTGGGGCTCGAAGACCCCGGGTCACCCGGAGTACGGCCACACCGACGGTGTCGAGATCACCACGGGCCCGCTCGGCCAGGGCCTCGCGTCCTCGGTCGGCTTCGCCTACGCCCAGCGCTTCGAGCGCGGCCTGTTCGACCCGGAGACCCCGGCCGGTCAGTCGCCGTTCGACCACTTCACCTACGTGATCGCCGGCGACGGTGACATGCAGGAGGGCGTGACCAACGAAGCGGGCTCGCTCGCCGGTCGCCAGCAGCTCGGCAACCTCATCGCGTTCTACGACTCGAACCAGATCTCGATCGAGGACAACACCGACATCGCGTTCTCCGAGAGCGTCCCCGAGCGCTACGAGGCGCTCGGCTGGCACGTCCAGATCGTCGACTGGAAGAAGAACGGCGAGTACTCCGAGGACGCCGAGGAGCTCCACGCCGCGATCGAGGCCGCCAAGCAGGTCACCGACAAGCCGTCGCTCATCGTCCTCAAGACGATCATCGGCTGGCCGTCGCCGACCAAGCAGAACTCGGGCAAGATCCACGGTTCAGCGCTCGGCGCCGACGAGATCAAGGGCCTCAAGGAGATCCTCGGTTTCGACACCGACAAGACCTTCGAGGTCGCTCCCGAGGTCCTCGAGTACACCCGCGGCGCCGTCGCCAAGGGCCAGGCCGAGCACGCCGAGTGGCAGAAGTCCTTCGACGCGTGGGCCGCAGCCAACGCCGACAAGAAGGCACTGTTCGACCGCGTCCAGTCGAAGGAGCTCCCGGAGGGCCTCGAAGCAGCGCTCCCGGTCTTCCCGGCGGACAAGGCCGTCTCGACCCGTGCCGCTTCCGGCAAGGTCATCAACGCCATCGCGCCGCTGATGCCCGAGTTCTGGGGCGGTTCGGCCGACCTCGCCGAGTCGAACCTCACCACGATCGAGGGTGCCAAGTCCTTCGGTCCGGCCGAGGCCTCGACCTCGACGTGGAGCACCGACCCGTACGGCCGCGTGCTGCACTTCGGCATCCGCGAGCACGCCATGGGCTCGATCCTCAACGGCATCGTCCTGCACGGGAACACCCGCCCCTTCGGCGGCACGTTCCTCATCTTCAGCGACTACATGCGTCCGGCGGTCCGTCTCGCCGCGCTCATGCAGGCGCCGGCGATCTACGTCTGGACCCACGACTCCGTCGCCCTCGGCGAGGACGGCCCGACGCACCAGCCGATCGAGCAGGTCTCGTCGCTCCGTGCGATCCCGGGTCTCGACGTCGTCCGTCCGGCCGACGCCAACGAGGTCGCGTACGCGTGGCTCGAGATGCTCAAGCACACCGACCGCCCGGCCGGCATCGCGCTGAGCCGTCAGAACCTGCCGGTGTTCGAGCGTGGCGAAGGCGACGCCTCGGGCGAGGTCTTCGCTTCGGCGAAGAACGTCGCCAAGGGCGCCTACGTCCTGGCCGAGGCGCCCAACGGCACCCCGGACGTCATCCTCATCGCGACCGGTTCCGAGGTCCAGATCGCGGTCGAGGCTCGCGAGCAGCTCAAGGCCGAGGGCATCAACGCCCGCGTCGTGAGCGCCCCGTCGATCGAGTGGTTCCGCGCCCAGTCCGAGAACTACCAGGACCAGGTGCTCCCGAAGGACGTCACCGCTCGCGTGTCGGTCGAGGCCGGCATCGCCATGAGCTGGCGCGACATCGTCGGCGACAAGGGCCGCAGCGTCTCGATCGAGCACTTCGGTGCCTCGGCCGACTACCAGACGCTCTTCAAGGAGTTCGGCTTCACGACGGAGCACGTCGTGGCCGCCGCGAAGGAATCGATCGCAGCTTCCTGACCTGCAAGGGCCGGGTCCGGTTTCCGGATCCGGCCCTTCTTCCGGGAGGCCCGGCTCGGTTCCGCCACGGGCCTCCCGTCCCCGAAACCCCGACTCACGGTCCTCACGGACCCGTCGATGAAAGAAGAAGAGAAACACATGGCTGAGAACACCCCCACCGCCGCCCTCTCCGCGGTCGGCGTGAGCATCTGGCTCGACGACCTCTCCCGCGAGCTCCTCGAGACCGGCAAGCTCACCGAGCTCATCGAGCAGAAGAACGTCGTCGGTGTGACGACGAACCCGACGATCTTCGCGTCGGCCCTCGCCAAGGGCGAGCGCTACGACGCGCAGGTCAAGGAGCTCGCCGCTGCGGGCACCGACGTGACCGACGCGATCTTCGCGATCACCACGCAGGACGTCGCGAACGCATCCGACGTCTTCAAGCCGATCTACGACGAGACCAAGGGCTTCGACGGCCGCGTCTCGATCGAGGTCGAGCCGGGTCTGGCGCACGACACCGCCAAGACCATCGAGCAGGCCAAGTTCCTGTTCGAGAAGGTCGGCAAGGAGAACGTCCTCATCAAGATCCCGGCGACGCTCGAGGGTCTCGAGGCGATCACCGAGGTCATCGGCGCGGGCATCTCCGTCAACGTCACGCTGATCTTCTCGCTCGAGCGCTACCGCGCCGTCATCGACGCCTACCTCGGTGGGCTCGAGAAGGCCAAGGCCGCCGGCCACGACCTCTCCAAGATCCACTCGGTCGCGTCGTTCTTCGTGTCGCGCGTCGACTCCGAGATCGACAAGCGCCTGGACGCCGTCGGCACCGACGAGGCCAAGGCCCTGAAGTCGAAGGCCGGCATCGCCAACGCGCAGCTCGCCTACCAGGTCTGGACCGAGGCGTTCGCCTCCGAGCGCGCCCTGGGCCTGCTCGAGTCCGGTGCCAACACGCAGCGTCCGCTCTGGGCCTCGACCGGTGTCAAGGACCCGTCGCTCCCCGACACGCTCTACGTGACCGAGCTCGCCGCCCCGAACACCGTCAACACGATGCCGGGCAAGACGCTCGACGCCACGTTCGACCACGGTGAGATCCACGGCGACGCCATCGCCGGCACCTTCGACCAGGCGCAGCAGGTCCTCGACCAGCTCGCCGCGCAGGGTGTCGACTACGACGAGGTCGTCGCGCTGCTCGAGAAGGAGGGCGTGGACAAGTTCAACGTCTCCTGGGGCGAGCTCGTCGACACCGTCAAGGCAGCGCTCGAGGGCGCCAAGTAGTGACGGTTTCCATCGCAGCCAGCGGCGACGCCGCGCGGGCCATCGAACAGGTGGTCCCGCGGCTCGTCGCTGACCTGGTGGCCTCGGGCATCACCGCCCAGGACGCCGATCTGTGGGGAGCCACCGCCGAGGCCGAGGCGTCGAAGCGCCTCGGTTGGGTGGAGGCCGTCTCGGTCTCCCGCCCGCTCGTCGCCGAGGTGACCGCGCTGCGCGAGTCGCTCCGTGCCGAAGGGGTCGACCACGTCGTCCTCGCCGGCATGGGCGGCTCGTCGCTCGCACCCGAGGTCATCACGCGCACGGCCGGTGTCCCCCTCACGGTCCTCGACTCGACCGATCCCGCGCAGGTCCACGCCGCCGTGACGACCGACCTCGAGCGCACCGTGCTCGTCGTCTCGTCGAAGTCCGGTTCGACGCTCGAGACCGATTCGCAGCGCCGGGTCTACGAGCAGGCGTTCCGCGACGCCGGCATCGACCCGGCCGGCCGCATCGTCGTCGTCACCGACCCGGGCTCCGCGCTCGAGGCAGCCGCGACCGACGCCGGGTACCGCGTCTTCACTGCCGACCCCACCGTCGGCGGCCGCTACTCCGCGCTCACCGCCTTCGGCCTCGTGCCGTCCGGTCTCGCCGGAGCGGACATCGCCGAGCTCCTCGACGAAGCCGACGCCATCTCCGCGCTGCTCTCGGTCGACCTGGACGAGAACCCCGGGCTCGTGCTCGGTGCGGTCCTCGCCGGCACCGAGCCGCTGCGCGACAAGATCGCCATCGTGCCCGACGGCACGCACATCGTCGGTTTCGGCGACTGGGTCGAACAGCTGATCGCGGAGTCGACCGGCAAGGACGGCCGCGGCCTGCTGCCCGTCGTGCTGCACGCGGACTCCCCCGAGGTCACCGCCGGCCTGCCCGACGTCCAGGTCATCCGCCTGGTCGGTTCGCGCGAGGACGAGCGTCACGTGGCCGAGGGCGAGGTCGAGATCACCGGCACGCTCGGTGGCCAGATCCTCGTCTGGGAGTACGCCGTCGCGGTCGCCGGTCGCCTGCTCGGCATCAACCCGTTCGACCAGCCCGACGTCGAGGCCGCCAAGGTCGCGACGCGCGCACTGCTCGATGACCGCCCCGCCGCGGCTGAGCCGGCGTTCTCCGAGGACGGCATCGCCGTCCGCGCGACGCCCGGACTCGCCATCGGTGCGACGCTCTCGGAAGCCGTGTCGGGCCTGGTGTCCGCACTCGACCCGACCGGCTACGTGTCGGTGCAGGCGTACGTCGACCGCACCGCGAACAGCGGCCTCGAGTCGCTGCGCGACGCGATCGCGGCGCGCACGGAACGCCCCGTCACCTTCGGGTACGGCCCGCGGTTCCTGCACTCGACCGGCCAGTACCACAAGGGCGGCCCCGCAACGGGAGTGTTCCTGCAGATCGTGGCCGACGAAGCCGAGGACCTGGCGATCCCGGGTCGGCCGTTCACGTTCGGGCAGCTCCTCCAGGCCCAGGCGGCCGGTGACGCGAGTGTCCTCGCCGAACACGGCCGACCGGTCCTCACCCTCACCACGTCGGACGTCCTCGCCGCCACCGCGGCGATCGCGGCCGCCGTCTCCCCCTGACTCGTAAGGAGTTCACCGACTCATGTCACCGGTGGCAATCACCCCGGAGCACAACCCGCTCCGGCTGCCGACGGATCGTCGACTGAACCGGATCGCGGGACCGAGCACGCTCATCATCTTCGGTGTGACGGGCGACCTGTCACGCAAGAAGCTGATGCCCGCGGTCTACGACCTGGCCAACCGAGGGCTCCTGCCCCCGGGGTTCGCGCTCGTCGGGTTCGCTCGTCGCGACTGGGAGGACCAAGACTTCTCCCAGCTCGTGCACGACGCCGTCAAGGAGCACTCCCGCACCCCGTTCGACGAGGACGTCTGGCGTCAGCTCGAACAGGGCATCCGCTTCGTGCAGGGCTCGTTCGACGACCCCGAGGCGTTCCGCGAGCTCAAGCGCACCGTCGACGACCTCGACGCCGAGCGCGGGACGCTGGGCAACCACGCGTTCTACCTGTCCATCCCACCCAAGATGTTCCCGGTCGTCACCGAGCAGCTCAAGCTGTCCGGGCTGACCGAGAAGCGCGAGGGCTCCTGGAGCCGCGTGGTCGTCGAGAAGCCGTTCGGCTCCGACCTCCGCACCGCGCGCGAGCTCAACGCGATCGTCGAGAGCGTCTTCGCTCCCGACGACGTGTTCCGCATCGACCACTACCTCGGCAAGGAGACCGTCCAGAACCTCCTGACGCTCCGGTTCGCGAACCAGATGTACGAACCCATCTGGAACTCGAACTACGTCGACCACGTGCAGATCACGATGGCCGAGGACATCGGCGTCGCCGGACGAGCCGCGTACTACGACGGCATCGGCGCGGCGCGCGACGTCATCCAGAACCACCTGCTGCAGCTCCTCGCGCTCACCGCGATGGAGGAGCCCGTCTCGTTCAAGGCCGCGGACCTGCGCGCCGAGAAGGAGAAGGTGCTCTCCGCCGTGCGTCTGCCCGAGGACCTCTCCACCGCAACCGCCCGCGGGCAGTACGCCGGTGGGTGGCAGGGCGGCGAGAAGGTGCTCGGCTTCCTCGAGGAAGGCGGCATGGACCCCGAGTCCGGCACCGAGACCTACGCGGCGATCAAGCTCGACATCGCCACGCGTCGTTGGCAGGGCGTCCCGTTCTACCTGCGCGCCGGCAAGCGTCTCGGCCGTCGTGTGACCGAGATCGCGATCGTGTTCAAGCGCGTCCCCGAGGACGTCTACGGCAATTCGCAGTCCCCGCTCGGGCAGAACGCCCTGGTGATCCGCGTCCAGCCGGACGAGGGCGTCACGCTCCGCTTCGGATCGAAGGTCCCGGGCGTCGGCACCCAGGTGCGCGACGTGACGATGGACTTCGGCTACGGCCACGCGTTCACCGAAGCATCCCCCGAGGCGTACGAGCGACTCATCCTCGACGTGCTCCTCGGTGACCCGCCGCTGTTCCCGCGGCACCAGGAGGTCGAGCTGTCCTGGAAGATCCTCGACCCCATCGAGGAGTTCTGGGCCACGCAGGGCCAGCCCGAGCAGTACCGTCCCGGCACGTGGGGTCCGGCATCCGCCGATGCCCTGCTCGCCCGCGACGGTCGGACCTGGAGGCGTCCGTGAAGATCGACATGCCCGACACCACGGTGTCGAAGATCCAGAAGAAGCTCGTCCGCATCCGCGAAGAGGGCGGCGCCGTCGCCCTCGGCCGGGTGCTGACCCTCATCATCTCGACGGCCCTCGGCCACGAGGAAGAGGCGATCGAGGCGGCGAACGAAGCGTCCCGCGAGCACCCGATGCGCGTGATCATCGTCTCGAAGAACAGCGGTGACACGAAGTCCCCCGGGCGCCTCGACGCGCAGATCCGTGTCGGCAGCGACGCGGGTGCGAGCGAGGTCATCGTCCTCCGTGCGTACGGCGAGACCGCGACCGACGAGGAGAGCCTGGTCACCGGGCTCCTGCTGCCGGACGCACCCGTCGTGGCCTGGTGGCCGCAGACGGCTCCGGAGCAGCCCGCGGCGTCGGCCCTGGGCCGCATCGCGCAGCGCCGGATCACCGACGCTGCCGCGCAGAAGGACCCGAACGGTGCGATCGAGGCCCTCGGCGCGTCCTACGTGCCGGGTGACACCGACTTCGCCTGGACCCGTCTCACCCTGTGGCGGAACCAGCTCGCCGCGGCGCTCGACCAGCCGCCGTACGAGCCGATCGCCGCGGTCGAGGTCTCCGGAGCGTCCGACAGCCCGTCGACGATCCTGCTCGCCGCCTGGCTGCAGCTGCAGCTCCAGGTGCCGGTGTCCGTCGTCACGTCGCCCCGTGCGACGGGGTCGAGCGGTATCCACGGCGTGAAGCTCGTCCGCGAGTCCGGGACCATCGAGCTCGAGCGTTCCCTGGTGGACGTCGCCACGCTCTCGATGCCCGGGCAGCCGACGCACGACCTGTCGCTGCCACGCCGCAACCTGCGTGACTGCCTGGCCGAGGAACTCCGTAGACTCGACCCGGACGTCCTCTTCGGAGACGTCGTCAAGCACGGGGTGCCCCAGCTGCGCGAGACCATCGCCCGCTGATCCACACCCCACACGGTCGGGCCGTCTGTCTGGTGCAGGCGGCCCGACCGGACCGAAGGCGGTCGGACGACCGGTCGGCCGCCACGAACACGGGAGTCACGTGACCAACGAACGGCGGGTGCTCGTGCACCCCGACAAGCAGGCCCTCGGCGCTTCGGTCGCCGCACGCTTCATCACCAAGATCATCGACGTGCTCGACGAGCAGGAGCGTGCCGACATCGCGATCAGCGGTGGCTCGGTGTCGTCCCTCGTCCTCGCCGCGATCGGCCAGTCGCCGGCGCGCGAGAGCGTCGACTGGTCGAAGGTGCACGTCTGGTGGGTCGACGAGCGCTGGGTCCCGTCGGACGACGCCGACCGCAACACCACCGGCACGCAGACCGACTTCTTCGACCACGTGGACATCCCCGCGTCGAACATCCACCCGATGCCGGCCTCGGACGGCGGGCTCGACATCGAGGCCGCTGCGAGCCAGTACGAGCGTGAGCTGCAGGACGCCGCGCCCGAGGGTGCCGTTGCTCCGCGTTTCGACATCACCCTGCTGGGTGTCGGCCCGGACGGACACACCGCGTCGCTCTTCCCGGAGTTCCCGCAGCTCACCGTCACCGACCGCGCTGTCGTGTCGGTGGACGACTCCCCCAAGCCGCCGCCGCAGCGCTTGACCGTCACCTACCCGGTGATCAACGCCTCGCAGCGCGTCTGGGTCATCCTGTCCGGCGCCGAGAAGGCGTCGGTGCTGGGGCTCGCCCTCGCCGGCGCGTCGGTCGACGACGTCCCCGTCGGAGGCGTGCAGGGCCGCAAGCGCACCGTCTTCTTCGTCGACCAGGACGCCGCCCGCGACGTCCCCGAGAACCTGATCGCGTCGACGTACTAGACGCGCGTTCCTGACGGACAGGAGGCCCGG
>NZ_KB714620.1:109601-113815 GCF_000349565.1 Curtobacterium flaccumfaciens UCD-AKU | reverse complement strand
CGGGCCTCCTGTCCGTCAGTGGTCGCGCCCACCGCGCGCGGTCACGACGCCCCGCCGTCGCGATACCGGGCGGTCACGAACTGTCGCCCGCGCGCGCCGCAGGCGACACAACGTGCAACCCCGGCGCACCGCACGCGGCGTGTCGTGACCACTCCACTCGACGAGCCAGCTCTCCCTGCGCCCTCCTCCCCCGACGGACGGAAGCACGAAGGCCCCCACACCATCCGGTGCGGGGGCCTTGGTCAGTGTGTGGGCGCTACGCCTTCTTCGCCGCGGTGCCGCGACGCTCGCGGAGCTGCTGCAGCGCGTCTTCGAGGAGCTGCGCTGCCTCTTCCTCGGTGCGGCGTTCCTTCACGTACGCGAGGTGGGTCTTGTAGGGCTCCGTCTTGGAGACCACGGGAGGGTTCTCCTTGTCGCGCCCAGCCGGCAGACCACTCGACGGCGAGTCCACCGTCTCGGGGATCTCCTCGTCGGGGAGGTTGGCGGCGAAGTACCGCACGACCTCGTTGCCGAGGGCGTCCCAGTACGAGATCGCCACGCGCTCGGCCTGGACCCCGCGGTCCTGTTCGCCCATCGGTCCCGCGCCGACGCGAGACCCTCGGATTGCACTGCCTCCGCTTGCCATGGATCAGACCCCCGCCGTGAACTTGTTGATGAGACCGAGCACGATGATGGAAACGATCCAGACCAGACCGAGGATCACCGTGATGCGGTTGAGGTTGCGCTCGGCCACGCCGGACGCACCGAGGTTGCTCGTGACCCCACCGCCGAACATGTCGGAGAGGCCACCACCGCGGCCCTTGTGCAGCAGGATGAGGAGCGTGAGCAGGAGGCTCGTGATTGCGAGCAGGACCTGCAGCACGACGGAGAGTATCGCCACGACGTACCTTTCGTGTCAGTCAGCCGTACCAGTGTACCGGCCGCGCGGAGCACGGCCGGTACCTGGACGGGAGTGGTGCGGACGACTGCCCGCGACGACGCCTGTGGACTACAGCCCGACGTGCTGACGGAACCGCGCGATGGCCGCGAACTCCTGCACGTCGAGCGAAGCGCCACCGACGAGCGCGCCGTCGATGTCGGGCTCGCGGAGGAACCCCGCGATGTTGCCGGACTTGACCGAGCCGCCGTAGAGCACCCGGGTGTCCGCAGCGGCCTGGTCGCCCCAGGCAGCAGCGATGCCGCGACGGATGGCCGCACACTCGTCCTGCGCCTGCTCGGCCGTGGCCGCCTGGCCGGACCCGATGGCCCAGACCGGCTCGTACGCCACGACGATGTCGGCCGGCTTGACCGCGTCGAGCACGACGCGGAGCTGCTCGACCGGCACGACACCGGCGCCGCGCTCCTCACGCTGCTCGCCGGTCTCGCCGACGCACACCACGGGGACGAGGCCGTGCTTGACTGCCGCTGCGGTCTTCGCCGCGACGACCTCGTCGGTCTCACCGTGCAGCGTGCGCCGCTCGGAGTGGCCGACGATGACGTACTGGGCGTCGAGCGCCGCCAGGAACGCGCCGGAGACGTCACCGGTGTAGGCACCGGAGTCGAACTGCGACAGGTCCTGCGCACCGAAGTGGATCGGCAGCTTGTCGGCCGAGATGAGCGTCTGCACGCTCCGCAGGTCCGTGAACGGCGGGAAGACCGCGACCTCGACGTCGTCGAAGTCGTGCCGGGCGTCCTTGAGGGTCCACGCGAGCTTCTGCACCGTGGCGATGGCCTGGAGGTGGTCCAGGTTCATCTTCCAGTTGCCCGCGATCAACGGAGTCCGGGTCATGCTGTCCACCCCAGTGCTTCGAGACCAGGCAGCGACTTGCCCTCGAGGAACTCGAGGCTCGCACCGCCACCGGTCGAGATGTGGCCGAACTGGTCGTCCGAGAAGCCGAGCGAGCGCACGGCGGCAGCGGAGTCGCCACCACCGACGACGCCGAGGCCGTCGACCTCGGTGAGCGCCTGCGCGACGGTCTTCGTGCCGGCGGCGAAGGCCGGGAACTCGAACACGCCCATCGGGCCGTTCCAGAACACGGTCTTCGAACCCGAGACGGCCGAGGCGAACCGCGCTGCGGTCTCCGGGCCGATGTCGAGGCCGATGCCGTCCGCTCCGAACGACGAGGACTCGATGGCGTCCGCCGCGACGGTCTCGTGGTCGGCGTCGGCCGCGAAGCCGGATGCCACCACGACGTCGGTGGGCAGGTCGATGGTGACGCCGAGCTCCTTCGCACGCGAGAGGTACTCGCGGACGACGTCGAGCTGGTCGGCTTCGAGCAGCGACTTCGCGACCCCGTGGCCCTGGGCCGCGAGGAAGGTGAAGAGCATGCCGCCGCCGATGCACAGCGTGTCGACCTTCGGCAGGATGTGGTCGATGACACCGAGCTTGTCGCTGACCTTCGACCCGCCGAGCACGACCGTGTACGGCCGTTCCGGCGAGGTGGTCAGCCGCTCGAGCACCCGCAGTTCGGTCTCGATGAGCGACCCGGCCGCGCTGGGCAGCGCGGACGCGAGCTCGTAGACCGAGGCCTGCTTGCGGTGTACGACACCGAAGCCGTCGGAGACGAAGGCGTCACCGAGGGCCGCGATGCGGTCCGCGAAGGCGCTCCGCGCGGCGGCGTCCTTCGAGGTCTCCTCCGGGTTGAACCGGAGGTTCTCGAGCAGCAGGACGTCGCCGTCCTCGAGGGCCTCGGCCGCGGCGGTCGCTTCGTCGCCGACGGTCTCGCCGACGAACGTGACCTCTTTGCCGAGCAGCTCGGAGAGCCGCTGGGCGACCGGCGCGAGCGAGAACTCGGGCTTGGGCTCCCCGTCGGGGCGACCCAGGTGCGAGATCACGATGACGCGCGCGCCGGCGTTGACGAGGGTGTTCAGGGTGGTCAGCGACGCCCGCACGCGGCCGTCGTCCGTGATGGTGCCGTCCTTGAGCGGGACGTTCAGGTCACAACGGACGACGACACGCTTGCCGGCGAGGTCGCCGAGGTCCTCGAGGGTGCGGAGGGCCATGTGCTACAGACGCTCGCCGACGTACTCGGTGAGGTCGACGAGGCGGTTCGAGTAGCCCCACTCGTTGTCGTACCACGAGGTGATCTTCACGAGGCCGCCGATGACCTTGGTCAGGCCGGAGTCGTAGATCGAGGAGTGCGGGTCCGTGGTGATGTCGGTCGACACCAGCGGGTCCTCGCTGTAGAGCAGGATGCCCTTGAGGGGACCTTCTGCGGCCTCCTTGTAGGCGGCGTTGATCTCGTCGACGGTGACCTCGGACTTGGTCTCGAGGGTGAGGTCGGTGATCGAGCCGGTGGGGACCGGGACGCGCAGGGCGAAGCCGTCGAGCTTGCCGGCGAGCTCCGGCATGACCTGGCCGATGGCCTTGGCGGCACCGGTCGAGGTCGGGACGATGTTCAGCGCGGCGGCGCGGGCACGACGGGGGTCCTTGTGCGGGCCGTCCTGCAGGTTCTGGTCGGCGGTGTAGGCGTGCACCGTCGTCATGAGGCCACGCTCGATGCCGAACTTGTCGTGGAACACCTTGGCGAGCGGCGCGAGGCTGTTCGTGGTGCAGGACGCGTTCGAGATGATGTGGTGGTTCGCAGCGTCGTACTGGTCCTCGTTCACGCCGAGCACGATGGTGACGTCGTCACCCGAGGCCGGGGCGGAGATGATGACCTTCTTGGCACCGGCGTCGATGTGCTTCTGCGCGTCGGCGGCCTTGGTGAAGAACCCGGTGGACTCGATGACGATGTCGACACCCAGCTCGCCCCAGGGCAGGTTGGCGGGGTCGCGCTCGGCGAGGACCTTGATGGCCTTGCCGTCGACGACGATGTTGTCGCCGTCGAGCTCGACGG
This sequence comes from Curtobacterium flaccumfaciens UCD-AKU, assembly GCF_000349565.1. GTDB lineage: Bacteria > Actinomycetota > Actinomycetes > Actinomycetales > Microbacteriaceae > Curtobacterium > Curtobacterium poinsettiae. Next base: position 109,997 of record NZ_KB714620.1, on the reverse strand, counting down.
AGACGCCGAGACGACCCGTGATGGAGTCGAACTTCAGCAGGTTGGCGAGCGACGCGTTGTCGGTGAGGTCGTTCACCGCCACGATCTCGAGGTCGGAGCCCTTCGCGAGGGCGGCCCGGAAGAAGTTACGGCCGATGCGGCCGAAGCCGTTGATACCGATCTTGACGGTCAATGGATCTCCTGGTGAGTGTGGAGCGCCCAGGGGGCGCTGCTTTCGGGAGTCGCGCACCCTGGCGGGCCCGCGTGTGGTGGACGATACGCCCCGTAACGTCGCCGTAACGACCCTAGCAGTCGGACACTGCGTGCCCGAGCGGGATGACGGTCCGTCCGGACGGTCGCCGACCAGGCCTGGCACGGGTCCGGGAACGGGTGCGGAAACGGACGGGAGGCGCGGTG
>NZ_KB714620.1:0-109595 GCF_000349565.1 Curtobacterium flaccumfaciens UCD-AKU | reverse complement strand
GGCACCGCGCCTCCCGTCCGCAGGGTCGACAGACCCGTGTCAGACCCCTTCGAGCTCCTCGGGAACACTCGCTTCGGTACCCGGGATGCCGAGGTCGGAGGCCCGCTTGTCGGCCATCGCCAGCAGGCGACGGATGCGACCCGCGATGGCGTCCTTGGTCATGGGCGGGTCCGCGTGCTGGCCGAGCTCGTCGAGCGAGGCGTCGCGGTGCTGCAGGCGCAGCGTGCCGGCGTACTGCAGGTGGTCGGGGACGTCCTCGCCGAGGATCTCGAGCGCGCGCTCGACCCGGGCGCAGGCGGCCACGGCGGCCTGCGCGGAACGGCGCAGGTTCGCGTCGTCGAAGTTGACCAGGCGGTTCGCGGTCGCACGGACCTCGCGGCGCTGGCGCATCTCCTCCCAGTCGGCGGTGGTGCGTGCGGCGCCCATGACGGTCAGCATCTGACCGATGGCCTCACCGTCGCGGATGACGACGCGGTGGACCCCGCGGACCTCGCGGCCCTTGGCGGCGACACCGAGACGCGACGCGGCACCGACGAGGGCCATCGCGGCCTCGTTGCCGGGGCAGGTGACCTCGAGCGCAGCGGCCCGACCGGGGTCGGTCAGGGTGCCGGAGGCGAGGAACGCACCACGCCAGATGGCGGCGAGGTCCTCGCGGTTGCCCGTGGTCAGGCGGTTCGGCAGCCCGCGGACGGGTCGACGACGGGCGTCCATCAGGCCGGTCTGGCGAGCGAGGGTCTCCCCCGCCTCGAGCACGCGGACCAGGTAGCGGGTCCCGCGACGGGAGGATGCGGACGACCCCACCGACGCCTCGCTGCGCACGCCGTACAGCTCGGCGAGGTCCTTGCGGACCCGGTGCACGATGATCCGGGTGTCGAGCTCGACCTCGACCGCGATGCGGCCCGAGATGACGTGCAGACCACCGGCGAACCGGAGGATCGTGGCCAGTTCGGCGGCGCGGACCGTGTTGCGGTTCACGGCGACCCTGGCCAGTTCGTCCTTGACCTCGGCAGTCAACGGCACAGCATCATTCCTAACTTCATTCATTGGTTCCCGCAGATCCGGCGGCACGGGCGTGGGAGCGGCCGGAGGGACGGTCACTCCCGGCCGAGATCTCGGTTCTTCACACGCACGGCGACGCCTGGCATCCCGCGGAGGAGGTTCGCCAACTCGGCGACGATGGCGACCGAGCGGTGCTTCCCGCCGGTACAGCCGATGGCGATCGTAGCGTGTCTTTTGTTCTCGCGCTGGTACCCCTCGAAGACCGGCTCGAGCACGGAGGCGTAGCGGTCGACGAACGGACGGGCTCCGGCCTGGCCGAGCACGTAGTCCGATACCGGCTGGTCGAGGCCGGTGTGGGGCCGCAGTTCCGGCACCCAGTAGGGGTTCGGCAGGAACCGGACGTCCGCCACCATGTCGGCGTCGGCGGGCAGTCCGTACTTGAATCCGAAGCTCATCAGCGTGACCTGGAGTCCCACGAAGTGCTCGTCGGCGAACTGTTCGATGACGGTGTTCGCGAGCTGGTGGATGTTGAGGTCGGAGGTGTCGATCACCACGTCGGACGCCTCACGCAGGCCGGCGAGACGCGCGCGTTCGCGGGCGATGCCGTCGAGCAGGGTGTCCTCGCCCTGGAGTGGGTGGGGTCGGCGCACCTGCTCGAACCGTCGGACCAGCACGGCGTCGGTCGCCTCGAGGAACAGCACCCGGACCCGCGCGGACGTGCTCGAGCGGACCTGCTCGACCGCGTGCTCGGGGTCGGTGAAGAACCGCCCGCCCCGGACGTCGACCACCGTGGCGATCTTCGGGATCTTCTCGCCCGCACGGTCGGCGAGCTCGGTCAGCGGGGCCAGCATCTGCGTGGGCAGGTTGTCGACGACGTACCAGCCCAGGTCTTCCAGGGCCTTGCCGACCGTGGACCGCCCGGCCCCGGACATGCCGGTGACGATGAGGATGTCGTGCTGCGACGCGTGTGTGGTCGCGGTGGCGCTGTCGGTCATCTGGGAGTGGGCTCCGTCGTGGCGGCCCGGGCGCGTCGCCCGGGGAGGTCTCGGCTGCCGGACCAGGCTACCGCCCGGTGACGGACGGGAGGCGCGGGGTTCGTCACGACGGTCGCTGCGGACCGTCGCTGGTCACCTCGGGGACCCGCACCGGGCCTCCGGGGTGGGTAACGGTCTGCTGGGTGGCTGCGTCCTCGGTCACGGTGTCCGCGATCGCGTCGGCGTCCGGCTCGGGGGCGCTGGACGCGCTCGTGGCCGGTGCGCTCGTCGGCGTCTGGGCCAGCTTCGAGACGACCGCGGCAGCCGTCGCCGGACCGATCCCGTTCACCTCGCCGATGTCCTCGGCCGTGGCTTCACGCAGCCGGGCGACCGATCCGAAGTGCTTCAGCAGGGCGTTCACGCGACTCGGTCCGAGACCGGGGATCTCGGACAGCCGTGAGCGCACGTCGCGCTTGCGCTTGCTGCGCTGGTGGGTGATCGCGAACCGGTGCGCCTCGTCACGGATCCGCTGGATCAGGAACAGCGCCTCGGAGTTGCGGGGCAGGATCACCGGGAAGTCGTCGTCCGGCAGCCAGAGTTCCTCGAGCCGCTTGGCGATGCCGACCAGGGCGATGTCGTGCACGCCGGCTTCGTCCATCGCGCGCTTCGCGGCCTGCACCTGGGGCTGGCCGCCGTCGACGATCAGCAGCTGCGGACGGTAGGCGAACCGCTTCGTCGGCTTCGACCCCTCGACGACCTCGTCCGTCGTGACGTCGGGGACGTCCGGCAGCTCGGCGTCCTCGTCCAGCCGGGCCAGGCGCCGCGACAGCACCTGGTGCATGCTGTCGGTGTCGTCGGTGGTCTCGGCGATCGAGTACCGGCGGTACTGGTCCTTGCGCGGCAGACCGTCCTCGAACACCACCATCGAGGCGACGACGTTCGTGCCCTGCAGGTGCGAGATGTCGTAGCACTCCATGCGGAGCGGCGCCTCGGCCATGCCGAGGGCGTCCTGGATGTCGGCGAGTGCTGCGGCCCGGGTGGTGTAGTCGGCGGAGCGCTTGGTCTTGTAGAGCATGAGCGCCTGCCCGGCGTTCTGCGCAGCCGTCCGGGCGAGACCCGCACGGTCGCCGCGCTGGGCGGTGCTGAGCTTCGTGCCACGCCCGTTCCGGCGCTTGCTGAGCCACTCCTGGAGCGCGTCGGCGTCCTCTGGCAGCTCGGGGACGACGACTTCGCGCGGGGGCTCGTCCGTGACGTAGACGCCCTGCACGATCTGCTCGACGAGGTCGCCGGTGGCGATGTCGAGCTCCTTGTCGACCACCCAGCCGCGGACACCGCGGATGCGGCCGCCCCGGACCGAGAACAACTGCACAGCGGCGGCGAGCTCGTCTTCCGCGATGCCGAACAGGTCGAGGTCGACCGAGTCACGGAGCACCACGGCGGACTTCTCGAGCACAGCTTCGAGCGCCTCGACCTGGTCGCGGAACTTCGCGGCCTGCTCGTACTGCATCGCGTCGGCGGAGGCGCCCATGCGCTGCCGGAGTTCGGTGATGACCCGACGGTCGTAGGAGTTCATGAAGCGCACGAACTCCTCGACGAGCGCCCGGTGCTCTTCGATCGTGACCTTCTGCGAGCACGGGCCACCGCACTTGCCGATCTGCCCCGGGAAGCACGGGCGGCCGGTCTGCATCGCCTTCTTGTACGAGGAGTCCGAGCACGTCCGGATCGGGAACACCTTGATCATCAGGTCGATGGTGTCGTGCACGGCCCAGATCTTCGGGTACGGACCGAAGTACTTCGCCCCCTTGATCTTGCGGTTGCGCGTCACCATCACCCGCGGCGCTTCGTCACCCAGGGTGACCGCCATGTACGGGTACGACTTGTCGTCGCGGAACTTGACGTTGAAGGGCGGGTCGAACTCCTTGATCCAGGTGTACTCGAGCTGGAGCGCCTCGATCTCGGAACCGACCGTCGTCCACTCGACGCTGCGGGCCGTCAGGACCATCCGCCGGGTGCGCTCGTGCAGCGTCGGGAGCGGGGCGAAGTAGTTGCTCAGCCGGGCGCGGAGGTTCTTCGCCTTGCCGACGTAGAGCACCCGGCCGGCCTCGTCACGCCATCGGTAGACCCCCGGGTCGGTCGGGATCTCCCCCGCCTTCGGACGCCACGGGACGGTGTCCGCCACCTACCGAGCACCCGCCTTCTGCTTGCTCGTCTGCTTGGTCGTGCCCGACTGCTTGCCGCCCTGCTGCGTGCCGCCCTGCTGCTTCTGGGTTGCCTGGCGTGCACCGACGGCCTGCTGCTTGCCGACCCGGGCGTCCTGCGCGTCGAAGATCTCGCGCAGGAAGACACCGGTGTGGCTCTCCGGCACGGTCGCCACGTGCTCCGGGGTGCCCGTCGCCAGGACCGTGCCGCCACCGGAGCCGCCCTCGGGCCCCATGTCGATCAGCCAGTCGGCGGACTTGATGACGTCGAGGTTGTGCTCGATGGTGATGACGGTGTTGCCCTTGTCGACCAGGCTCTGCAGCACGAGGAGGAGCTTGCGGACGTCCTCGAAGTGCAGACCGGTCGTCGGCTCGTCGAGCACGTACACGGTGCGACCGTTCGAGCGACGCTGCAGCTCGGTGGCGAGCTTGACGCGCTGCGCCTCGCCGCCGGAGAGCGTGGTCGCGCTCTGGCCGAGGCGCACGTAGCCGAGGCCCACGTCGACGAGGGTCGCCATGTAGCGGTGGATCGCGGAGATCGGCTCGAAGAACTCGGCCGCCTCGCTGATCGGCATGTCGAGGACCTCGGAGATGTTCTTGCCCTTGTAGTGCACCTGGAGCGTCTCGCGGTTGTAGCGCGCACCACCGCAGACCTCGCACGCGACGTAGACGTCGGGCAGGAAGTTCATCTCGATCTTGATCGTGCCGTCACCGGCGCAGTTCTCGCAGCGACCGCCCTTGACGTTGAAGCTGAATCGACCGGGCTGGTAGCCGCGGGTCTTCGCTTCCTGCGTCTCGGCGAACAGCTGCCGGATGCGGTCGAACACGCCCGTGTAGGTCGCCGGGTTCGACCGCGGCGTGCGGCCGATCGGTGCCTGGTCGACGTGCACGACCTTGTCGAGCTGGTCGAGGCCCTTCACCCGCGTGTGCTTGCCCGCGATGTGCCGCGCACCGTTGAGCTGGTTGGCGAGCACCTTGTACAGGATGTCGTTCACCAGCGTCGACTTGCCGGAACCGCTGACACCCGTGACCGCGGTGAAGACACCGAGGGGGAAGTCCGCGTCGATCGTCTTCAGGTTGTTCGCCCGAGCGCCCTGCACCGTGATGGCGCGCTTGAGGTTGACCTTGCGACGCTCGGCGGGCACCTCGATCGCACGGCGGCCGGCGAGGTAGTCACCCGTGATCGACTCGCGGTTCTCGATGATGCCCTCGTACGAACCGGAGTGCACCACATTGCCGCCGTTGACGCCGGCGCCGGGGCCGATGTCGACGACCCAGTCGGCCGTGCGGATCGTGTCTTCGTCGTGCTCGACGACGATGAGCGTGTTGCCGAGGTCCTTGAGCTTGACCAGGGTGTCGATGAGTCGACGGTTGTCACGCTGGTGCAGGCCGATGCTCGGCTCGTCGAGCACGTAGAGCACGCCCGTCAGGCCGGAGCCGATCTGCGTCGCCAGACGGATGCGCTGTGCCTCGCCACCGGAGAGGCCACCGGCACCACGCGCCAGGGTGAGGTAGTTCAGACCGACCTCGAGCAGGAACTCGAGACGCGCGCGGATCTCACGCAGCACCGCCGCGGCGATGTGCGCTTCGCGGTCGGTCAGCGTCAGCTCGTCCATGAACGAGTACGCGTTGTCGAGCGACATGTCGGTGACGTCCGCGATGCTGCGGTCGTTCACCGTCACCGCGAGCACCTCGGGCTTGAGGCGGGTTCCCTCGCACACCGGGCACGGGACCTCGCGCAGGTAGCCCTGGAAGCGCTGCCGCTGCGAGTCCGACTCGGCCTCGGCGAACTTGCGCTCGATGTAGGGCATGACGCCTTCGAAGCCACTCGTGTACCGCATCTCGCGGCCGAAGCGGTTGCGCCAGGAGACCGAGACCTGGAAGTCCTTGCCGGTCAGGATCGACGCCTGGACCGCGGGGTCGAGCTGGTTCCACGGGGTGTCGAGCGAGAAGCCGAGCTCCTTGCCGAGGCCGCCGAGCAGCTTCTCGAAGTAGGAGTACAGCCCGCTGGTGCCGGTCCAGGGCAGCAGGACGCCGTCACGCAACGATGCCTCGGGGTCGCCGAGCACCAGGTCGGGGTCGACCGACATGCGCGTGCCGAGGCCGGAGCACTCGGGGCAGGCACCGAACGGGGCGTTGAACGAGAACGTCCGCGGCTCGATCTCGGTGAGCGCCAGGGGGTGGTTGTTCGGGCAGGAGAGGTTCTCGGAGTAGGTCCGGACCGCCCCGGGTCCCTCGTGGTCCACCAGGTCGATGCCGACGGTGCCGTCGGTCAGCCGCAGCGCGGTCTCGAGCGAGTCGGTGAGCCGCCCGAGGATGTCGTCGCTCGACACCAGGCGGTCGACGATGACCGAGATGTCGTGCTTGACCTGCTTCTTGAGCTTGGGCGGGTCGCTGAGCTGGATGCGCTCCCCGTCGACGATCGCACGGGCGTAGCCGGACGCTGCGAGCTCCTGGAAGAGGTCGACGAACTCGCCCTTCTTCTTGGAGATGACGGGTGCGAGGACCTGGAACCGGGTACCGGTCTCGAACTGCATGAGCTGGTCGGCGATCTGCTGGACGGTCTGCTTGCTGATCACCTCGCCGCACGTCGGGCAGTGCGGTACCCCGATGCGCGCCCAGAGCAGACGCATGTAGTCGTAGACCTCGGTGATCGTACCGACCGTCGACCGGGGGTTGCGGTTGGTCGACTTCTGGTCGATCGACACCGCCGGCGAGAGCCCCTCGATGAAGTCGACGTCGGGGCGGTCGACCTGGCCGAGGAACTGGCGCGCGTAGGCGGACAGCGACTCGACGTAGCGGCGCTGCCCCTCGGCGAAGATCGTGTCGAAGGCGAGCGAGGACTTGCCCGAGCCGGACAGGCCGGTGAACACGACGAGCGAGTCGCGGGGGATCTCGAGGTCGACGTCACGGAGGTTGTGCACGCGAGCACCGCGCACGCTGAGCGTGGAGGTGCTGTGCGGTGCGTTCCCGCCGGGGAGGTGGAGGTCAGCGGGCTCGCCGAAGGCGTTCCGGCCCGACGTCGAGGTACCGGGGTCAGAGGTGATGGTCATCGTCGTCGAGTCTACGAAGCGGCACCGACATTCGGCCGGGAAGCAGGGTCAGACGAATGCGTCGAGAGCGAACGCGACCCCGGAAGCGCGCGCACTCGCGGTCCAGAGCTGCGCGGCGACCGTGCGGTCGTGCGCCCGGGGTTCCGCCGCGACCACCGTCGATGCACCGCGGAGCTGTCCCCAGCCGGCCGGACCCCAGTACTCCCCCGAGCGCACGTCCGCACCGACCGCGGCGTGCACGAGCGGCTCGGCACCGACGTCCTTGCCCTGGGCGACGAGGCGCGCAGCCGGGCGGATCCACTCGGGTTCCGGGCGGACCGGACTGATGTCCGGTCGGACCGGCGACAGCCGGTCGAGTGACAGACCGGGGTGCGCCACGACGCTCGACACGGGCGACCCCGAATCGGCCAGCCGCTCGGCGAGCTCGAACCCGAACAGCATCACGGCGAGCTTGCTCCGGGCGTACTGGCGATGGTTGGAGTAGCGGCCGACGCCGAGGGGGTCCGTCGGGTCGAGCTGTGCGAACCGGTGCGCGATCGAGCCGAGGTGCACGATCCGGCCGGCGCGTCGTTCGAGCAGGGGCAGCACGAGGCCGGTCCAGGCGAAGTGGCCCAGGTGGTTCGTGCCGATCTGCAGTTCGGTTCCCTGCGCGGTGCTCCGCTGTGTGGACGCGCCGACGACGCCCGCGTTGTTCACGACCGCGTCGACGCCGTCGGGTTCCAGCTGTGCGAGCTCCGCGGCGGCTGCACGCACCGAGTCGAGGTCTGCCAGGTCGAGGTGGACGTGGGCGAGCGACGCACCGTCGACGTGTCGCCGGATGCTGCGCTCGGCGGCCGCAGCCCGACCGCGGTCGCGCGTGGCCAGCACCACCCGGTGTCCGGCCGCGGCCAGTTGTTCGGCGGCGTGGTAGCCGAGGCCGGCACTCGCACCGGTGATGACGACCGTGCGGGCAGCGTCAGCTGACATGCCCGGCCGACTCCATCTGGCGCAGGGCCTTCTTCAGGTCCTGCACCTCGTCGCGCAGTCGGGCTGCGAGCTCGAACTTCAGCTCGGCCGCCGCCTGCAGCATCTGGTCGTTGAGGTCGGCGATGGTGGCCCCGAGCTGCGTTGCGCCCTCGCCCGCGATGCCCCCGCGCTTGAGGTTCGGCGTCGGCGAACGACGGCCGTCCGTACCGGGGCGGCCCTGCAGGAGCGCCTTCGTGTCGTCGTTCTCGCGCTGCAGGACCTCGGTGATGTCGGCGATCTTCTTGCGCAGTGGCTGCGGGTCGATCCCGCGCTCCAGGTTGTACGCCACCTGCTTCTCGCGACGGCGGTCGGTCTCCTCGATCGCGATCTTCATCGAGTCGGTCATCTTGTCGGCGTACATGAGCACCTGGCCCGACACGTTGCGGGCGGCACGACCGATCGTCTGGATGAGCGACGTCGATGAACGGAGGAAGCCTTCCTTGTCGGCGTCGAGGATGGCGACGAGCGACACCTCGGGCAGGTCGAGGCCCTCACGCAGCAGGTTGATGCCGACGAGCACGTCGTACACGCCCTGCCGCAGCTCGGTGAGCAGTTCGACACGCTTCAGGGTGTCGACGTCGGAGTGCAGGTACCGGACCCGCACGCCCGCGTTGCCGAGGAAGTCGGTGAGTTCTTCGGCCATGCGCTTGGTGAGCGTCGTGACGAGGACGCGTTCGTCCTTCTCGACACGCTGCTTGATCTCCTCGAGCAGGTCGTCGATCTGGCCGTCGCTCGGCTTCACCACGATCTCGGGGTCGATGAGGCCGGTCGGGCGGATGATCTGCTCGACCACGCTGTCGGTGACCCCGAGCTCGTAACGGCCGGGGGTGGCCGACAGGTAGACCTTCTGGCCGACGCGCTCCAGGAACTCCTCCCACTTCAGCGGGCGGTTGTCCATCGCGCTCGGCAGACGGAACCCGTGCTCGACGAGGGTGCGCTTGCGCGAGGCGTCGCCTTCGTACATCGCACCGATCTGCGGCACGGTGACGTGCGACTCGTCGATGACGATGAGGAAGTCGTCCGGGAAGTAGTCGATGAGGCAGTGCGGTGCCTCACCCGGGCCGCGGCCGTCCATGTGCCGCGAGTAGTTCTCGATGCCGGAGCAGAACCCGATCTGCTCCATCATCTCGATGTCGAACGTCGTTCGCATGCGGAGCCGCTGGGCCTCGAGCAGCTTGCCCTGGCCCTCGAGCTCGGCGAGCCGTTCCGCGAGTTCTTCCTTGATGGACACGATCGCCCGGTGCATCACGTCGGTGTCGGCGACGTAGTGCGACGCGGGGAAGATCGAGACGGCGGGCAGGTCGTCGATGACGTTGCCCGTCAGCGGGTGCAGCGAGGAGAGCGCTTCGATCTCGTCACCGAACATCTCGATGCGGATGGCGTGCTCTTCGTACATCGGGATGATCTCGATGGTGTCGCCGCGCACCCGGAAGGTCCCGCGCGCGAAGTCGACGTCGTTGCGCTGGTACTGCATGGCGACGAACTTGCGCACGAGCTGGTCACGGGAGATCGTCTGGCCGACGTGGAGTGCGACCGAGGCGTTCATGTACTGCTCGGGGGTGCCGAGGCCGTAGATGCACGAGACGGTGGAGACCACGACGGTGTCGCGCCGGCTGAGCAACGAGTTCGTCGTGGAGTGCCGGAGTCGTTCGACCTCGGCGTTGACCGAGGAGTCCTTCTCGATGAACGTGTCCGTCTGCGGGACGTACGCCTCGGGCTGGTAGTAGTCGTAGTAGGAGACGAAGTACTCGACCGCGTTGTTCGGCATCAGACTGCGGAACTCGTTGGCGAGCTGCGCCGCGAGGGTCTTGTTGTGCGCGAGCACGAGCGTCGGCCGCTGCACCTGCTCGATGAGCCACGCGGTCGTCGCCGACTTGCCCGTACCGGTCGCGCCCAGCAGCACGACGTCGGTCTCACCGGCGTTGATCCGCCCGGCGAGTTCCGCGATGGCCGCGGGCTGGTCGCCACTCGGCGAGTACTCGCTGATGACCTCGAACGGACGCACCGCTCGGGTCGGTTCGATCGCAACACCCATGAGGACAACGCTAGTCGGCACCCCTGACACCGGAGGACGTTGCTCGCCCTCGGCGTACTGTCCCCTCCGACGGCGCAGGACCGGACCGCCCTCCGGGGTGCGCACGGCTCATCCCGTGATCCGGGCCCACACCTCGTCGGCGGAGCGGATCGTCCGCTCGAGGGTCCCGGTCGCGTCGACGACGTGGTCGGCGAGGGCGAGGCGGTCCTCGTCACTCGCCTGGGCTGCGACCCGGCGCTCGGCCTCCTCACGGGGCATCCCGCGGTGTTCGACGAGTCGCTCGATGCGCTGCGCCGCGGGGGCGTCCACCACCACGACCGCCTCGAACCGGAGCGGACGGGACCCCCGAGCCTCGGCCAGGAGCGGCACGTCGTAGACCACCACGGCGTCGGGGTCAGCGGACTCGGCTCCGTCGAACGCCTGCTGCGCGAGCCGCCACACCTCGGGGTGCGTGATGGCTTCGAGGTCCTTCCGCGCCGCGGGGTCCGCGAAGACGATCGATCCGAGTGCGGGCCGGTCGAGCGAGCCGTCGGCGGCGATGACCGACGCGCCGAACCGCTCGGCGACCTGTGCCAGGCCCGGGCTTCCCGGTGCCACCGCGTCCCGCGCCAGGCGATCGGCGTCGACGATGACGGCCCCGTGCTCGGCCCAGCGTCGGGAGACGGTCGACTTGCCCGCGGCGATGCCGCCCGTGAGTCCGATGATGTGCACGGCAACAGGGTAACGACCCGGAAGCCCGGAAACGCCGGAAGCCCGGCACCCTGTCAGGGGTGCCGGGCTTCCGGTCGGGACGAACCGCTCGATCAGTTGTTGGTCGAGCTGAGCTTCTCGCGGAGTGCAGCGAGCGACGCGTCGTCGGCCAGGGGGCTTGCGCCACCCGTCTCGCCGGCGAACGACGAGGACGACGACGACGAGGAAGCCGTCGCCGGGAGGTCGAAGCCACCCTGCGCCTCGTCGGCGATGGTCTTCGCGACCTGCGCCTTGTGGGCTTCCCAACGACCCTGGGCGGCCGCGTACTGGCCCTCCCACTCGGTGCGCTGCGTGTCGTAGCCCTCGAGCCACTCGTTGGTCTCCGGGTCGAAGCCCTCGGGGTACTTGTAGTCACCCTTGTCGTCGTACTCGGTCGGCATGCCGTAGAGCGCCGGGTCGAACTCGTCGCTCTCCGGGTCCACGCCCTCGTTCGCCTGCTTGAGGCTGAGCGAGATGCGGCGACGGTCGAGGTCGATGTCGATGATCTTGACGAAGACCTCGTCGTTGACCGAGACGACCTGCTCGGCGAGCTCGACGTGCTTGTTCGAGAGCTCCGAGATGTGCACGAGGCCCTCGATGCCGTCGGCAACACGGACGAAGGCACCGAACGGGACGAGCTTCGTGACCTTGCCCGGTGCGATCTGGCCGATCGCGTGGGTGCGGGCGAAGACCTGCCACGGGTCCTCCTGCGTCGCCTTGAGCGAGAGCGACACGCGCTCACGGTCCAGGTCGACCTCGAGGATCTCGACGGTGACTTCCTGACCGACCTCGACGACCTCGCTGGCGTGCTCGATGTGCTTCCAGCTGAGCTCGGAGACGTGGACGAGACCGTCGACGCCACCGAGGTCCACGAACGCACCGAAGTTGACGATCGAGGACACGATGCCCTTGCGGACCTGGCCCTTGTGGAGGTTGTTGAGGAACGTGGTCCGGGACTCGGACTGCGTCTGCTCGAGGAGCGCACGGCGCGACAGGACCACGTTGTTGCGGTTCTTGTCGAGCTCGAGGATCTTGGCCTCGATCTCCTGGCCGAGGTACGGCGTGAGGTCGCGGACACGACGGAGCTCGATGAGCGAGGCGGGGAGGAAGCCACGGAGGCCGATGTCGACGATGAGGCCGCCCTTGACGACCTCGATGACCGTCCCGGTCACGACGCCGTCGGACTCCTTGATCTTCTCGACGTCGCCCCACGCACGCTCGTACTGCGCACGCTTCTTCGACAGGATGAGGCGGCCTTCCTTGTCCTCCTTCTGGAGAACCAGGGCCTCGACCTCGTCGCCGACCTCGACGACCTCGTTGGGGTCGACGTCGTGCTTGATCGAGAGCTCGCGCGAGGGGATGACACCCTCGGTCTTGTAACCGACGTCGAGGAGGACCTCGTCGCGGTCGATCTTCACGACGGTGCCGGAGATGAGATCACCGTCGTTGAAGAACTTCAGGGTCTTCTCGACCTCGGCCAGGAAGTCATCAGCCGAACCGATGTCGTTGATGGCGACCTGCTTAGGAGCCTTGGTCGTAGTGGTTGTCATGTAGAGATTGCTCCGAACGGACATGAGTCGGGCCATGGCGTGCGGGGACTCGGCCCCCGTGGTGCACCGCCGTGGCGATTGATTGAGTGGCGCGGATTGCGCCGCACAAGTCTAACCGCACCGGCCGAAGCCTCACAACCGGGCGGGTCGACGGCGCGTCACCCGACCAGGGCGGTGCGCAGGGTGTCGAGACCGATGCTGCCGAGCGAGAGCGCACGGTGGTGGAACGCCTTCAGGTCGAAGTCGGCTCCCTCACGCGCGGCGACCTCGTCGCGGATGGACTCCCACACGCGCTGGCCGACCTTGTAGGACGGTGCCTGCCCCGGCCACCCGAAGTAGCGGGCCACCTCGAACCGGACGAACGCCGGGTCCATGTTGACGTTCTGCCCCATGAAGTCGAGCGCGTACTCCCACGTCCAACCGCCGCCGTCGGGGTTCGTCTTCTGCAGGTGCACGCCGATGTCCAGGACGACGCGGGCGGCACGCATCCGCTGGCCGTCGAGCATGCCGAGTCGGTCGCCGTCGTCGTCGAGGAACCCGAGCTGTTCCATCAGCCGCTCCGCGTAGAGCGCCCAGCCCTCGACGTGCCCCGAGGAGCCCGACAGCTGCCGGCGCCAGGTGTTCAGCTCGCCGCGGTTGTAGACGCCCTGGCTGATCTGCAGGTGGTGGCCCGGGACGCCCTCGTGGTAGACCGTCGTCTTCTCACGCCAGGTGCCGAACTCGGTGACGCCCTCGGGCACGGACCACCACATGCGACCGGCACGGGAGAAGTCGTCGGAGGGACCGCTGTAGTAGATCCCGCCCTCTTGCGTGGGAGCGATCCGGCACTCCAGGCGACGGATCGGGTCCGGGATGTCGAAGTACGTCCCCGCCATCGCGGCGATCGACGCGTCGCTCGTCTTCTGCATCCACCGCTGCAGGGCGTCGGTCCCGTGCAGGATCCGTGACGGGTCGGTGTCGAGCACCTCGATCGCGCGGGCGACGCTCGCACCGGACTCGATGCGGTCGGCGATGCGCTCCTGTTCGTCCCGCATGCGGGCGAGTTCCTCGAGGCCCCACTCGTACGTCTCGTCGAGGTCGACGACCGCACCGAGGAACCGGCGGGAGTGCAGCTCGTAGGCTTCGCGACCGACGGCGTCGACCGGGGTGGCCAGCGGCAGCAGCTCGTGCTCCAGGAACTGTCCGAACGAGCGGTAGGCCGCCGCCGCGACCTCGGCACCGCGGCGCAGGTCGGCTCGGAGCGCCTCCGGCACGGGGACGTCGCCCTCGAACGCGGCGGAGTCGGCCAGCTGACGGAACATCCCGCCGTCGGCGCCGGTGCGCGCCGCCTGCTCGGCGATGAGCGCGACCTGGCGCTTCGCCGGGGTGACGTCTTCACGCGTGCCCTCGAGCAGTGTCTCGCGGATGCCCTCGAGCGCATCCGGCAGCGCCTGCAGCCGACTCGCGATGTCCTGCCAGTCCGACTCGGTCGCGGTCGGCATCAGGTCGATGATCTCGCGCACCGACTGTGCCGGGCTCGCGATGACGTTCAGGTCGCGGAGGTGCAGCTTGCGCTCGTAGGACTCGACGGTGAGGTCCAGCTCGGCACCGAGGTCGGCCTTGGTCACCTGGTCCACGGAGTCGACGGCCGGAGCGGCGTCGAGTGCACGCTTGGTGCCGCGGGCGGCCTCGGCCAGCGCGGCGGCGCCGGCGGGCGAGGTGTCGCCGTACTCCCCCGTGCGCCCCGGCACCCCGATGTACGTGGCGGTCGTCGGGTCGAGATCGACGAGTGTGGTGACCCAGTCCTCGGCGACACGGTCGACGGCGGACGGCTGGCGGACAGGACGGTCATCGGTCATGCCCTCGACCCTACCCAGGTGGACCACGGCGGACGGCCGCTGCGGATCGACGGACAGGAGGCGCGGTGCCAGCTGGCACCGCGCCTCCTGTCCGTCGACCGTCACCACCAGGGCCGGCGGCCCCGCGTCAGTGCGCGGCGTCCTCCCAGTTGCGGCCGACGCCGACGGACACGTCGAGCGGCACCGTCAGCTCGGCGGCGTTGCCCATCCGGGTGCGCAGGATCTCCTCGACGCGCTCCTGCTCGCCCGGAGCGACCTCGAGGATGAGCTCGTCGTGCACCTGGAGCAGCAGGTGGGACTCCAGCTCGTCGTCGCGCAGGTCGTCGGCGACCCCGAGCATCGCGATCTTGATGATGTCGGCGGCGGAACCCTGGATCGGTGCGTTCAGCGCGGCCCGCTCGGCGTTCTCGCGCAGCACCCGGTTCGGGCTCTTCAGGTCGGGGAACGGACGACGGCGACCGAAGATCGTCTCGGTGTAGCCGTCCTCACGCGCCTGCTCGACGACGTTGCGCAGGTAGTCGCGTACGGCGCCGAAGCGGGAGAAGTACTCGGTCATGAGCGTGCGGGCCTCGGACTGCTCGATGCGCAGCTGCTTCGACAACCCGAACGCGCTCAGCCCGTACGCCAGGCCGTAGGACATGGCCTTGACCTTCGTGCGCATCTCGTTGGAGACCTCGGACGGGTCGACACCGAAGACCCGGGCGCCGACGAAGCGGTGCAGGTCCTCGCCCTCGTTGAAGGCCTGGATCAGCCCGGGGTCGCCGGAGAGGTGCGCCATGATCCGCATCTCGATCTGCGAGTAGTCGGCGGTGACGAGCGTCGTGTACGGCTCGGCGACCGCGAACGCCGAGCGGATCCGGCGACCGACGGCGGTCTTCACGGGGATGTTCTGCAGGTTCGGGTCGGTCGACGACACCCGGCCGGTGCTCGTGCCGGTCTGCTCGTACCGGGTGTGGATGCGCCCGTCGACCACGGCGGCGTCGAGGGTGTCGACGATCTGCCGGAGCTTCGTGGCGTCGCGGTGCTGCAGCAGGAGCCCGAGGAACGGGTGCGGGTGCTGTTCCTGCAGGTCGGCCAGGCTCGCGGCGTCGGTCGAGAACCCGGTCTTGGTCTTGCGGGTCTTCGGCATCGCGAGCTCGGTGAACAGGACTTCCTGCAGCTGCTTCGGCGACCCGAGGTTGACCTCGTGCCCGATCTCGGCGAACGCCTGCTGCGCCAGCTCGGCGGCGCGCTCCCCCAGCTCCTTCGACAGGCCCGTGAGCACCGGACGGTCCATGCCGACGCCGATGGTCTCCATGCCCGCGAGCACCGAGACGAGCGGCAGCTCGATGTCGTCGAGCACCTGCAGCGAGGACGCGTCGATCCGGGCACGCAGGGCCGTGGTGACGCGGAGCACGAACCAGGCGTGCACCCCGACGTTGACCGGGTCGGTCTCGGGGACGAGCTGGTTCGGGTCGGCCGTCGGCAGTTCTTCGCCGAGCTCCTGGTAGACGAGGTCGGACAGCGGCTCCCCCTGCTTGCCGGGCTGTGCGAGCCACCCCATGATCCGGGCGTCGCCGGCGACGCCGTTCACCACGAAGCCGGCGGTGCCGAGGGCCTTGATCGCGGCCTTGGCGTCGTGGAAGTGCTTCGGTGCGTCGGACGCGAACCAGGCCGAGAGCTGCTCGTAGTCCTGGGCACCGCTGCCACCCGGCACGAGCACGGCGTCGTCGTGGGTCGCGATGCCGATGGCGCTGAGGCGTCCGTCGATGACCTCGACCGCGACGCCGTAGCCGTTCGCCGCCTCGGTCGCGTTCCGGCGTTCGAGCCAGTAGCCGAGCTCTTCGTCGATCAGGGTCTTGACGGGCGGCGGGGTCGGCGCACCGTCGTCGACGGTGCCCTCGGCCGAGGGTTCTGCGGGCTCGCCCGACCCGGCGACCTTGAACACGCGGTCGAGCAGCGTGCGGAACTGCAGCTTGGCGAAGAGCTCGCGCACCGCGTTCTCGTCGACGGGACGGAGTGCGACGTCGGCCGGACCGACGGGCAGTTCGACGTCGGTCACCAGGCGGTTGAGCCGGCGGTTCCGCACGGCACGGTCCCGCTGCTCACGCAGGTTGTTGCCGACGACGCCCTTGATCTCGTCGGCGTGCTCGAGGACACCGTCGAGCGACCCGTACTGGGTGACCCACTTGACCGCGGTCTTCTCGCCGACCTTGTCGATGCCGATCAGGTTGTCGCTGGTCTCGCCGACGAGGGCCGCGATGTCCGGGTACTGGTGCGGCTCGATGCCGTACCGCTCGTAGACCTTGTCGCGGTCGTAGCGGGTGAGTTCGGAGACACCGCGGACCGACGGGTACAGCAGCGTCACGTCGTCGTTGACGAGCTGGATCGAGTCGCGGTCGCCCGAGACCACGTAGACCTTGTACCCCTGGTCGGAGCCCTGCTTGGAGAGGGTCGCGAGGATGTCGTCGGCCTCGTAGTCCTCTTTCGTGACGGTGGTGATGCCCATCGCCTCGAGCGCCTGCTGCAGCAGCGGGATCTGGCCCTTGAACTCGGCCGGTGTCTCGGAGCGGGTGCCCTTGTACTCGGCGTACTCACGCGTGCGGAACGAGAACCGGGAGATGTCGAACGCCACCGCCAGGTGGGTGGGCTTCTCGCGCTGCAGGAGCATCAGCAGCATCGAGATGAAGCCGTGGATCGCGTTGGTGTGCTGCCCCTCGCGGTTCACGAAGCTGTCGACCGGCAGCGCGTAGAAGGCCCGGAAGGCGAGCGAGTGGCCGTCGATGACCATGAGGGTAGGCTTTGCGGAGTCCGACACCCGGACAGCCTACCGACGCCCGCTGACACGGAAGGTCGACGCAGACCGTGACCGACGACACCACCTCGACCACGATCGACCCCCGCCTCGATGACCGCGGCACGGGCGAGCTGGCCGAGAAGATGGGCATGGTCATCACCGAGCTCTCGGCGGAGCGAGCGGTCGGTTCGATCCCCGTCGAGGGCAACCGCCAGCCGGTCGGCCTGCTGCACGGCGGTGCCTACGTCGTCCTCGCGGAGAGCCTCGGGTCGATGGCCGCGAACGTGCACGCCGGGCCCGGCCGCTACGCCGTCGGCATCGAGCTCAGCGCCTCGCACTCCCGGAGTGCCACGAGCGGCCTGGTCACGGGCACGTGCACCGCCATCCACCTGGGCGGCACGCTCACCACCCACGAGATCGTCCTGACCGACGACCAGGGTCGCCGCTGCTCCACCGTCCGGATCACGAACATGATCCGCGAGCGTCGCTGACCGACGGGCCGACCGGCCGCTCAGTCCTCGGGCGGCCGCTGCAGCAGCAGGCGGGCGTCGCCGAAGCCGAGCCGCCGGTAGAGCCGCTCGCCGTCCACGCTCGAGTGCACCGACGTCCGCTCCGCGCCGAGTTCGTCCGCGACCTCGAGCAGGGCCGTGACGAGCCGTCCGGCGACGCCGGAACCGCGCAGCTCCGGGTGCACGTAGACCGTCTGCAGCTCGGCGGCGAACCGGTCGCCGTCCACGTTCGGCGCCGGCGGCCGCGGGTGCACCGCCAACCACGCCATGCCGAGCACGACGCCGTCCCGCTCGGCGACGACGCACCGGTGCGACTCCCGGTGCCGGGCAGCGAACTCCGTCATCGCCCTGCGGTACTCCTCCGGCGTCTGCGCCGGTGAGCGGCCGCCCTCGTCCACGCTCCACCGCCACCGCAGGTCGGCCACCGCCGGCATGTCGTCAGGCCGGGAGGCCCGGATCACCACGTCGTCCATGCCTCCAGCCTGCCAGGTGGTCGCGCCCCATGCCCCGCCCTCGGACGCAGGAACGCCGCCGACCCCAGGGGGTCCGACGGCGTTCCGTGAGCGACGGTGCTGTGCTGCGGCGTCCGCTACTTCTTGGCGCTGAGCTGCTCGATGATCGCCTTGGCGACGTCGTGCATGGTCAGGCGGCGGTCCATCGAGGCCTTCTGGATCCAGCGGAACGCCTCGGGCTCGGTGAGGCCCATCTTCTCGTTCAGCAGGCCCTTGGCACGGTCGACGAGCTTGCGGGTCTCGAAGCGCTCGACGAGGTCGGCGACCTCGGCTTCGAGCGTGATGATCTGCTGGTACCGCGAGAGGGCGATCTCGATCGCGGGGAGCAGGTCGTTCGGGGTGAAGGGCTTGACCACGTAGGCCAGCGCGCCGGCCTCGGTGGCACGCTCGACCAGGTCCTTCTGGCTGAACGCGGTCAGCAGGACGACGGGAGCGATGTGGTTCTTGGACAGCTTCTCGGCTGCGGAGATGCCGTCGAGCTGGGGCATCTTGACGTCCATCACGACGAGGTCGGGACGCAGGTCGGTCGCGAGCTGGACGGCGGTCTCGCCGTCTCCGGCTTCACCGACGACGTCGAACCCGTTGTCGCGGAGGATCTCCACGATGTCGAGGCGGATGAGCGACTCGTCCTCGGCGACGACGACGCGACGGGGTGCTGGTGCTGTTGCTTCTGTGTCACTCACGGACGAAAGCCTACTAGACGACGGAACTGCCGCATCCCAGACCACGCAGATCGATCAGACGGATGGGCAGCTTGGTACGAGTGGCGGGACGCGGGTCCGAACTGCCCCGCACGCCGTGAGCAATTTCGTACGAGTGGCGGGACTTGAACCCGCACGCCGTGAGGCAGAGCATTTTGAGTGCCCCGTGTCTGCCGATTCCACCACACTCGCGAGGACTCCAGGCTAGCAGGACGCGCGCACCACCCCGGTCGCCGCCGGGAGCGACAACTCGAACACGGCGCCGCCCAGCGTGCCTTCCTCGCCGTACCGCAGCCCGCCGCCGTGCGCCTCGGCGATGCCCCGTGCGATGGGGAGCCCGAGCCCCGCTCCGCCCGAGCGGGCGTCCCGTGCGGCCTCGAGCCGGACCAACCGGTCGAACACCCGCTCACGGTGTTCCAGGGGGATCCCCGGCCCGTCGTCCTCGACCCGTACCACGGGGCCGGGTCCGCGGTCGTCGAGGCTGACGACGACCCGTCCCGTCGCACCGCCCGCACGTGCCGCGTTGTCGACGAGGTTGCCGAGGACCTGGGCGATCCGCTCGGCGTCGACGTCGGCCTCCACCGGGTGCTCGGGCACGACGACGTCGAGCTCGAGGGTGGGCAGCCGGAGCCGGAGCCGGTCTCCCTCGGCCGCCAGGAACGCCCCGAGCTCGACCACCTGCCGGTCGAGTTCGATCCCGCGGTCGAGCCGGGCCATCGTGAGCATGTCCTCGATGAGCCGAGCTGCCCGGTCGGCCTGCCGGACGACGTGCACGGCGAGCACCTCGCGGGTCCGGTCGTCACCGGCGCCACCCCGCACCAGGGTGTCGGCGGCCGCGCGGACCCCTGCGACGGGTGTCCGCAGTTCGTGCGCGGCGTCGGAGAGGAACGACCGGACGCGGGCCTCTGCGGCGACGGCGTCACGCTCGGCGCCCTCGACCGCGTCGAGCATCTCGTCCAGGGCGACGGCCACGCGACCGATCTCGGTGTCGCGGCGCGAGGGTCGGAGTCGCTGACCACGGTCACCGCCGGCGATCGACCGCGCCGTCGTCGCCATCTGGTCGAGCGGTCGCAGGGACCGTCGGACGACCAGGACGACGCCGAGGACGGCGATGCCGAGGAACGCCGCCGAGGCGCCGCCCATCACCCAGCCGAGCTGCACGAGCGTGTCCTGGACGTCACGGGTGCCGGCGGTGAGGGTGATCCGGGTGCCGTCGTCGAGCCGGCTCACCAGGGTGAGGACACCGTCGTCCTCGCGAACCGACGACGACGTGATCGTGGCGCCGTCGTCGGCGGGCGCCGGCGTGGCCGGATCGGTGGGTGTCCGTCCGACGCCCCCGCTGCCTCGCGGGACCGTCACGGGGAGGGAACCGGGGTCGGGCGGACCGGCGCGGAGCTGGTCCGGTGTCGGTCCGGCCTCGACGGCGTCCCCGTCCGGCTGGACGATCCGGACCGCGAGTCCCTGCGCGGAGAGCCGGTCGGCCAGGTCCTCGGCGTCGACGGTGCCGACGAGCGCCGCAGCGGCCGACGCACGGTCGCGCAGGCGGTCCTCGGCCTGGGCGCGGAGCCGGACGCCGAGCAGCCCCTCGACCGCGATCGTCAGCCCGGCGAGCAGGACGGCGAGCAGGACCACGATGGCGACGACGGTCCGCAGCCGCAGCGAGGTGGTCCGCAGGCGCCCGGCCTCAGCCCTCACGCTGCGGTCCGCTCGTCGCTGAGCCGGTACCCGATGCCCCGGACGGTGTGCACGAGGCGTGGTCCGTGCGCCTCCATCTTCCGCCGGAGGGCGCTGAGGTGGACCTCGACGACGTTCGCCGCGACGTCGTCGTACCCCCACACCTGGGTCGTGATCTGTCCCTTGGACACCGTCCGGCCCCGGCTCTCGGCCAGGAAGCGCAGCAGGCGGAACTCCGTCGCGGTGAGGTCGAGCAGCACCCCGGCGCGGCGGGCGGTGGCGGCGTCCGGGTCGAGCACGAGGTCACCCACCTCGACGACCGAGGGGATCCGGCCACGCCGTCGGAGCACCGCGGTCACGCGGGCGACCAGTTCGGCCATCGCGAACGGCTTCACCACGTAGTCGTCGGCCCCCTCGGCGAAACCGCGCAACCGCTCGTCGAGTTCGTCCCGCGCGGTCATCATGACGACGGCGGCGTCCGTGGCGGAACGCACCCGTCCGGCGAGCACGATGCCGCTCGGTCCGGGCAGCATCCAGTCCAGCAGGACGAGGTCGGGGGCGCTGCGTCGCAGGTCGTCGACGAGGTCCCGTCCGTCCCCGGCCTCGGCGACGAGGAAGCCCTCGGCGCGGAGTGTGGTCGCGACCGCGGTGCGGATGGAGTCGTCGTCGTCGACGACCAGGATTCGGGCGGGAGCAGGCACGGCGGACACCGTACGGCGCTCCGACGGCCACCGAGCATGGAGGACGCTGGAGAACCCCTGTGCTTCAGGCATGCTTCAGATTCGGACTCGAGCGTCGTCTGCAGCGGCGGATCACCCGGATCCGCTCGGACAGACGAACGGTGACCACCATGCACGACGAACGAGACGACTCGACCACCACTCCCACCCGACGACGCGGGGCGCTCCTGCGACGGGTCGGCATCGGCGCGGCCGCGGCCGCGGTCCTGGTGCTCGGCGGGTTCGGCATCGCCACGGCGAACGCAGCCACGACCTCCCCGGCGCAGGGCACCCCGACCGGCGCACCGACCGGTGCGACCACGCCGGCCCCGGCTCCGGCCGACGGCGACACCGCGACGGTGCCCGCACCGCCCGAGGGCGGGCCCGCGACGGCGCCCGGCTGCACGGCGCTCCCGGACGCGGGTGCGCACGCGACCGTCCCCGCCCCGCCGAGGGGCGCCGACGGGAAGGCGCCGACCCCGCCGAAGGAGGGTGCGAAGCCCTCGGCGCCGACCCCGCCGGAGGACGGCGCGACGGGGAAGGCCACGGCACCCGCCCCGGCAGCTCCCGACGGGACCACGACCCCTGCGCCGGCCTCCGGTTCCTGATCACCGAGCCGGGGAGCGCGCGCCGTCAGCGATCCCGATCGCGCGGGGCGCGCCTCCCGGCCTGGTCGTCCCGAGCGTCTCCGGAACCCTCGAGCGCCTCGATCGCCGCCACGAGACCGGCCCGTCGCGGCGATCGCCGCGGCAGCACCGCGAGCAGCGCGCGGAGGACGAACGCATCCGTCGCGCCGTCCGGCGTGCGTGCCCACGCGAGCAGGGCGTCGACGCCGCCGTCGGCGACGACGGACTCACGGAACCGCAGCCGCACCAGGTCACGGAGCGCGTCGACGCCGGGTGCCGCCGAGCCCGGCAGGACCGGTCCGGCGTACCGGTCGACGGCCTGGAGGCGCGCCCCGCGTCCGAGCGCGGACAGCACGCCGTCGACGTCGGTCCGGACTCCGACCACCCGGTACGGCCGCGACGTCACCGTCACGCCCGGCGCGTGCTGCGCGAGGACCCGGCGGAGCCGCACCACCTCGGCGCGCAGGGTGACGACCGCGCCCGGGTCGCCGTAGACGGCGGCGGCGAGGTCGGCTGCCGCGAGACCGCCGGGGTGCGCGGCGAGCACGACGAGCAGTTCGGAGTGCCGGGCGGAGAGCTGGAGGCGCCGGTCGGCGATCCGGAGCACGGCTGTGTCGGTCCCGAGCACGGTGAGCTCGGCCGCCGGCACGTGGGGTGTCCGCGCGCGCGGTCGGACCGCGGCCAGGGCGAGCTGGGCCTCGGCGGCGGCGACCGTGGCGGCGAGCAGCGACAGCGTGTGCCGCTCGACGGCGCGGTCGTCGCCCGTCAGGTCGAGCACCCCGACGGTGGCGCCACTCGCGTCGTGCACCGGGACCGCCGTGCACGAGAACGGCTTGACGGCGTTCGCGTAGTGCTCGTCGGACCGGATCTGCACCGGACCGTCCAGGCGCAGGGCCGTGCCGGGAGCGCTGGTGCCGACGCGCTCCTCCGACCAGTCGGCCCCGGGGACGAAGCCCATGTCCTCGGCGGCACGTCGGGTGGACCGGGCGCCGTCGACCCAGACGAGGCGACCCGCGGCGTCCCCGACGGCGACGACGCACCCGGCCGAGCGGGAGTCGTCGAGCAGCAGCCGGCGGACCACTGGCAGCAGGGTCGCGAGGGGGCCGTCCTGCCGTGCGGCGTCGAGTTCGTCGTCCCCCAGGGCGAGCACCGGAGCCGCGTCCGGGTCGACCCGGGCGGACCGCTGCCACGACTCGGCGACGAGCGGGCGGAGCCGACCGGGTGCGCGCATGCGTCCTCCGATCGACCCCACCCGCCGCTCCGTCGCGACGCGTGCGGTCAGCCTACGTCCGGGCCACCCTCGGGACCAGGCCGAGATCGGCGAGCTCGGCGTCGTCGAACATCCGCGACCGGGTGAGGAACCGCTTGCCCTCGGGGACCTCGACCGAGAACCCGCCGCCGCGACCGTCCACCACGTCGATCGTCAGGTGCGTGTACTTCCAGTACTCGACGGACCTTGTTGCCCGGTGGTGCCTGTGGTTGTGAAGCCCGGCCTGATGCGGATCCGGTGGTGGTGGTGCGTTGTGCGGAGAAGTCCGCTTGTGCGCCTCTTGCGGACTCGCTGCGGACTAGGAACGCATCTGCCTGAGCTGAGACGGGCCTTCACCGTCTCGGTTGCGCTTGCGGCCCAGGGAACGGGGCGACTGCTTCCACGGATCCCGTGGCTGCTGAGTCCAGGCTTTGACCTCGGAGGGCCAGAAGCGGTGCTGGTTGCCGTTGCGGAAGGACGGGAACATGGGATCCTTCCCCAGTTCCCGCGCCTTCCACTCGGAGATCTGCAGCCATGCAGCGAGTTCCGTGACCTTCAGCGCTTGTTCGTCCATGGGGCAACCGTAGGAACCCGAATGCACTCGGCTGTCGATGCCCAGGAGCGCGGGCATGTCCTTGACGCTTACACCTCGCGATCGCCGCGGGGCGGTAGGACGGTCACCCCCTCCAGCGCAGCTTCGAGTTCCTTCCGCAGCTTGAGGACCAACGTCTTATGCCGCGGCTCCAAGTCCTCAAGAGCTCGTTCAGCGACTACGGTGACCCGGCCGAGGCGATCGAGCAGCATCCGCTGTCCTTCAATCTCAGCAGCGCGGTCGACGCCGATCCATTCACGGAGGCGGTCAAGCTCGGGCAACCTTCGCTCAACGAAGCGCCGACGAGCCTCGTCTGGGGCGATGTAGTAGTCCTGCCCATCAACGATGCTCGTGAAGTTGTCACCGTGCAGGGCATGTTCCTGGGCCGTCCGCTCCTGCTCTTCGATGTAGTCGATGATGTCCGCCGGGTACAGCGCGGCGGCAGTGCAACCGATCAGCTCAGTTGTGGGCCAGGCTGCGTGAAGATCGGGTCCGTCGTAATAGGCGGGCGGCGACTCGAGGTCCTGTTGGTCCACGCGCAGGTACTGCGCCAGCGCAGGGACATCGTGGACAGTGATGGATCCGGCACTGTCGCGATTGAACTCCGCGAGCTCAAACGGGACCGACTTCCACAGCACTAGCTCCGCGGTCCGCCATTGCTCCACCGACGGATCAAACGCGGCTACAGCTCGCCGCTTCTGATCAAGTTCGATGTAGGCGCGCCGGTCCTCCCACCGCACCTCGAGCCGAGCAGGCGAAACCCAGCGGCGCTCGCCCTGCCACTCGTTCGCGACGAACTCGACGCGAACCCGCGGCGGACGCTTGTCTCCGACCGCGAGCACCAAGGCTTCATGAAATGTCGCGGAGTTCTTGGATGTCCTGTACGCCCATCGCTCGCCTACTTTCATGAGCACAGCATAAGAAGCAAGGTGCTTGGCTCCGTACGGCCCGCAGGGCCGCACCTGCCGCCTTCCCTCGATGTCCGGTCGGTGTCTGCGAGTTAACTCAAGAGATGCGCGAAGATGGGTCACGTGCTGCACGCGTACATCGATGAGACCGGGGACAGAGGCCTCCTGTCCAAGCCCGGCTCTAGCCCCGTCTTCGGGATGGCGGCCATCTTGCTGACGGATGAATCGGCACTCGCGGTGCGGTCGGCAGTCGAGCAGTTGCGACGCGAGTTTGGTGTACCCGATGGCAAAGTCATGTCTTGGAAGGATCACCTCAAGACGCACTCTCGTCGCACCCACGCCGCCCAGGTTCTCGGAGCGATTCGCGATGTCAAGCTGATCTACGTCTACTGCCAAAAGGACCAGGTCGAAGGCGAGTACACGCAACATCGAGAGCTGTTCTACAACTACGTAGCCCTTAAGATGTACAAGAACATTCTGTGGGCCGCGCGGAACTGGAAGGGCGTCACGGAAGGCATCCAGACACGGTTCGGCCACGTCCGTGGGCACGACCACACAACCACTGATGCGTACTTCCGGTACCAGCTGCAGTTCGAGCCGAAGGTTCCCTTTGGTATGGAGCGTGGCCTGCGCTGGGTATCTGCCGACCGATACCTCGAGAGTCAGGCCGCCGATCTTTACGGAGGGTTCTTGCGATCGGCAGTATGGCCTGATGAGTTCGGTAACGTCGAACCTGGGTACATCCTGCGGGTGTGGCACCAGGTGAGACTTGGGCCTGGCGGATGTCCCGCGCCGCTTGGGTTCATGTCGATGCCTCGGAACGACATCGCCACGTCTCTCCCGTGGTGGCCTTGCTCACACTGCAACGCAAAACGCCCGAACTCTTGAAGCCTCCAGGGGCCGATCCACTTAAGGAGTGCGGTGGCAGCACCGCGGGCTTTCCCTGGCAGGCATCAAGCGCTCGGGCTTGTGCTTGATCACACGTTAACACGTTCCCCTGACAGATGCACGGCCGCCGAAGCCCCATCCAAACGTGCCTGTCGGTGGACGCCCGCAGGATTGACACCATGCCCGAGCACAAGTGGGCTCCCCCGGAGCATCCCGACGTCACGCTGCACCAGCCCGTCACGCTCGACGCAGGGACCGCTGGTCAGCTGCGGACACTGGATCCGGTCGCTCCCGTCCGGGCTGACATCGAGTTCGTGAACGTAGGGATGCTGCACCTCAAGTGCTTCGCTGCTGCGGAGTCAGATAGCGCGGTGCTCGTGCAGACCGCGCGGCAAGGCCGGCTGCAGCAGGTGCTGGTGTCGCGCGACAGGGTGACAAGGCGTGCGCTCGGCCCGCGGACGCGCTGATGGCCCGTAGACGACGCGATAGGTGGTCACTCGAACCGGCGTACACGCTTCCCGAGATCGCGCGCGGAGGCCCTGATTACGACGTCTCACCGCCCGACCCTGTTCTCGCGTGGGTGCAGTTTCCAGACCGCATCCTCGAAGTGGAAGCACGTGCCATCGCACACACCGAGAGGGCGGTGCTCGTCGAGTGGGGATTCGGGCAAGCCGCAGATTGCGCGTGGGTCTGGCGCGATGCGGCCAGATCCCCCGAATAGGCGCGTGCGACCGGCGTCACCTCGGCCATAGAGTGATGCTCACTATGAAGACCATCACCCGAGCGGCCACAACGGCCGTTGTCCTCGCGGGCGCGATTGCCCTCGCGGGATGTTCGTCCGAATCCGGACCCGTCGCTGGCACTGCTGCCCCAACGAAGACCACGGCGAGCACACCCACCCCGACCCCCGAAGCGAAGATCGGCACTCGTGCGAACCCGTTCCCGGTAGGCGCACCGGGCAAGCACTCGGAAGACTCCGTGTGGACGTTCACGTGGGACGCCACGAACGCTGATGCCTGGGCGGAGATCCAGAAGGCGAACGAGTACAACGAAGCGCCGGCACCGGGACAGTCATTCGTGCTCTCTTCGGCCACCGTCGCTGCTGGGGACGGAATCGGCGCAGAAGGCGGTGACCCCGTTGCCAGCTTCACCATCAGCTACGTTGGCTCCGACGGCAACACATACCCGGCGATCACCGACTGCGGGACGCTCCCCGGCAAGGCTGTCTACGAAATCGGCCGCATGTACGCAAATGCCTCTCAGAAGGGCTATGTCTGCTCCGCTGTGCCCACCGACGCAGTGGCGGGCGGCACCTGGAACGTGCAAGCGCTCGTTGGCTCAGGGACGGCGTTCTTCGCCGGCGCGTAGCGAGCCGCTGGTCACATGAGCGATATATGGAGCTGGTCTGGCTGGGCCGGGGTGCAGGGCTTAGCGTCTGTTGTGGGTGTGGGAGCAGTGGCCACAGCTGTTGTCGACTTCGTCTCGTCGAGAGACCTCCGCGTCGGCGAAGTGGTCAATCTGGGGTTCGAGACGCACCGCGAGCGAGGCAACTGGGACTACCAACACGTGAAAGTGAGGGTGTACGTTACCGGACCACAATCGGTCTACGGAGCAGCTTGGCGCGTCTGGGGTACCAATCTGAACCTGCCCAAGCTACCAAGGGTGATCGACGCGGCGACAAACGAGCAGACGATAGAATTTTCAATTCATCGGGACAAACTGGCCTCCACTCGCATCGGGGTCGTTTGGCTGGTGCCCCGAAGATTCTTGCCCTTCGCCCGGGGACTGAGGCGGTCGCTTGACCTCGAGTCTCCGAGGGAGGTTTACAAGCGACGACGATGGCCGTGGTGGCCGTTCAAGCGCGCAGGGCACTGGGTGAAGCCACGACGACGATGGCGATATCAGCGCAGGTTCCTCTTCGTGCCCGAGGACTGACTAAGGCCTGCTCGGGTGCTTAGGCACGGTCTTGTTGTTCCAATGTCCCGGCTTCCACTCGCCAGTCAGCTCGAAGTGGACTCGGGTCTTGTAGTGGTCATTGAGGGCGCTCAGCACTGCCGCTTGCACGACCCAGTAGGTGACGAAGATGCCGAGGATGAAGAGGACGATTCCCATACGGGGAGTTTGCCCAGCATGAGGCAGCCGTGCGCCTCCCAGTTCGGGAGGGTCGCGATGGTGCGCTCGGCACCCGCTGACGGTGGTTCCCGCCACAATCGTCCCAAGGGCGAGCGCTGCCGCGGCGTGGGCAGGGGCAGACCGCAGCTCGCGCGTCACCGAGCAGTTCAAACGCGAGCGATGTTCGCTAAGGTGATCGAACTCCGAACCCTTAGTCGACGTCCACCAGGAGGACTTCGTGCCCAAACCCGACCTATCCGCCTGGGACTACGTCGATGCAGGAGGTCCTACCAGCCCCGCTGTCCGCGACATCAAGAAGGCAAAGCTCTCCGCAGCCGCAGCAGGCCGGCTTGAGGAAGGCATGGGTCGCCTCGCGGCCGGGACTCCACTGGGCAAGGAGACCGATCCAGTCAGAGACGGAGTGCATGAACTCCGTGTGGACGTCGACAAGCACTGGTATCGCCTGCTGTACGGGCATCACAAGGGTCGGTACATAGCTCTCGTCTTCGTGGTCAAAAAGCGCAACAAGCTCGACAAGGCTTGGATCGACTCAGCCGTGAAGCGCCTCAAGGGACACAAGAAGCTCCACCCGTAGCAGAACCGGGCAGATTCGACTACCATCGGTTACTACCGATACTGGAGGAACAAGTGGCAATCAACCTCTTCCGCGATCTGGGCTTCGACGAAGACTCGGCCGAGGTTCGCCGAGCCCGTGAGGAAGCCGCCATCTATGCGGAGTCCGTCTCGAAGCTCGCCGTCGCACGCAAGGATGCAGGTCTCTCGCAGGCTCAGGTGGCCGAGCGGATGAACACGACGCAGTCGGCGATCTCGGAGATCGAAGCCGGTCGCAAGGACGTGCGCCTCACGACGCTCATCCGCTACGCCCAGGCCGTGCAGCGCTCGCTCGAGGTGATCATGACAAGGCGCAACGCTGCCGCGGAGCCGCTGTGGGAGGAAGTCGCCGAGGTGCGACCAATCCGCAGCGTTCGCTCGCAGATGGTTCGGGTGAGCCCGGGCGCTGAGGCGTTGGCGACCCTGGATGAGAGCCCCCGTATCTTCACCGTGATGAACAGCAAGCAGTATGAATTCGAGAAAGTCGCATGACGGATATCTCGACGGCGAAAGATCTGCTCGATGTTGGAGAATTGAGCGGGGTCCGGGTCCACGCCTTTTCAGCAGAGAGGGTAGCCGGCGCTACTGCTCCCAACGACTCCGAAGAAGCCGAGCAGTCTATACAAGTCCAGATTGGGCAAAACCCAGGCCTCGTCGAAGTTCGAGTGCAGTTAGAACTGAAGACAGCTGCGGCGAATTACCGAGCAGAGGCGGCAAGCCAATACCGTTTCCCGTCAGAGTACGAGGTCTCCGAGCGCGTGGCACGCGAGTTCGCAGAGGCGGTGGGAGTAATGGCTGTGTACCCTTACTTACGCGAGCTAGTTCAGTCCTCGAGCGCGCGGCTTTCGCTCCCGCCCGTCACGTTGCCACTCCTGCGCCAAGGAGCTATTAATTTGACGCCTGACAACGAGCCTTGAAGCCCGATCGCCTCGGCGCAAGCTTCGCAGGTGTTCGACGCGCAGCGCAGCGATAACGAGAGCGCTAAGTAGTCGGCGTGGTGGGCCAGGTTGGAAACTGCCTGGCCCACCCGCGTTTCCTGCTGCAGGTGGAGAGAGTTAGCGCCCGCCGCGGATCTTGGTCTTGTACATGAACATGGCTTCGTCCATGTCCTTCTGCTGATTCCCGGACGACGGGAACGAGAACGCCACCGATGACGGGCCGTCATAGCCCGCCGCCTGCATGGGCATCGAGAAGTACGGAGCCGCCGGCTGCGTGGTCGGGATGTTGAACCCGCCCGACGCGAACGCCTGCAGCCGCTTCCCCGTCTCTTCCCACACCGCCAACGAACGAGCACGCTTCGACGGCGCAAGCGGGATGTACGCCTCACCGCCTGTTTCCGGCTCGGCCCACACCCGCCAAGCACCAGCCGGCGCGATCTCCGCAAGGTGGTTCTCGCGCATGCCGCCATCGGCGTAGTAATCGACCAGGCCACCGTCGGCCTTCGTCACACCACCAGTCCACGACGACGCCGGACTGTCATTCGCGGCCTGCACCGAAATGCGAACAACGCGCCCATTGTTCAATGTGATGAGGTTATTGATTTTGTTCTGCGCATCAGACGTTTCCGCCAGGATCTTGATGTCCTTCGACGACGGCAAAGCAAACACCTGATCAGCGAGCTTCTTTACCTCAGCCTTGTTGAACCCCGCCGCAGTGGCGGACTCGATGAACTTCGCACGCTGATCACGCAGCGTCGCAATGTACTTGTCGGCAGCGTCCTTCGACGACATCGTGGACGAATCCACCTGGAACTGCGCCTTCGCCGCCTCCTGCGCCTTACCGGCCACATCAGACAGCATCGACGCGTTCGCGGAACCCGACTCTGTGTTCTGATCGAGTGACAACTTGAAGCCGTCGAGGGTCTTGTGCGACTCTTCGTACGCTTCCTTCTGCCGCTCAACCTCTTCGGAAATACCGGCAAGACCAGCCTGATAGTCAGCGTTCGACGAAACCGCATCCTGGTTCGCACCGTTGACCTGGTTGAACGACTCAAGCAGCTCATTCAGCTGATCAGTGAGCTGCTCAACCTTGTCCTGCTCTTCCAGGTACGCATCGCCGGTTTCCTTGGCGACCGTCGCGGAGTCTTCCTGGGCCAGCTTGAGCAGGTTGTGCATGCTGTCCGACTCGCCGAGAGCTGTCGCCTGCTCGGTCAGAGCCTTCTTGTAGGCAGGCATCGCGTTCAGCAGGGTCTCGAGCTGACCCTTGGAGCCGTCCGTCTCCGCAGCGAGCAGCGAGAACGCATGCTGTGCAGTCGGGAGGTCCGTAGCCGCCAGCACGCCAAGCTGCTCACCGACGTCCTTGATCGCGTCAGTGGCACCGAAGTAGTCCGAGTTGAAGCGGGCCATGACGTTCTTATTGCGCTCGTCGATGTTGTCGAGAACCGCCGGCAGATCCTTCAGCTGCCCAGCAACATCAGCCGTCCAATACTTGAAGCCCTTGCCCTGCGCAGCCGTCTCAAAGACGTCCGATGCGTCCTTGGCCGTGACGAGACTGTTGGTGAGCTCGTCCGAGCTGGCCTGCAGCGACTCGATGTACTTGCTCAGCAGGTCCACCCCGACCGTCGCTGCGGCCAGAGCAACACCCCACGGGCCGGTCAGGAACGTGGCCACTGCCTTCATGGCGGCACCCGAGCGAGTAACGGCCCCACGGACGGACTCGACACCCTTCGACACCGCAGGGATCGATGAGCCCTGCAACGTGTCGAGCGCCAACTTGAACTCAGCGACCTTCGGGACCACCAGTAGGAACCCGCCAGCAGCAAGCGCAGCAGCGCCCGCGATCGCCGTCAGAGTCAGGGCCGTGGACTGAACGATCGGTGGGGCGTCTGAGAACGCATCCACCATGCTCGTAACCAACTGCACCAGAGGACGCAGCGTGCCATCAGCAGCGGCACCGGCCTTGATGGCAGCGGTATCGAAAGCACCGCCCAGCTTCTCGAGGTCGCCAGCCAGGTTGTCCTGCATGATCGCAGCAGTCTCGGCGGCATACCCGGAGTCGTTGACCTTATCGATCCAGCCCTGCACACCCGACTGGCCCTGCTCGAACAGGACCGACGCAGCCCGCACAGCATCAGAGCCGAATATCGTCTTAAGGGCAGCGTTCTGCTGTTCAACAGACATGCCCTTCAGCGCGTCCTGCAGCACACCCGCGTACTGCGCAAGCCCAATGAAGTTGCCCTGCGAGTCATACGCACTGATGCCGAGCTGATCCATCAGATCAGCGGCCTGCTTCGAGTTCGGAGTCAACGCCTGCAGCATCGACTTGAACGACGTACCCGCGTCGGAACCAGTCAGACCAGCAGACGCGAACGCCGCCAGCCCACCAGTGGTTTCCTCGATCGACAGGCCCGTCTGGTTCGCGACCAGGCCAGCCTGGTTCAGCGCCTCACCGAGATCATGGACGGAACCCTGCGCCTTACCTGCACCAGCCGCGAGAAGGTCGGCCACATGCGGCACCTCGCCGCCCTTAAGGCCGAACTGCGTCATCGCCGTAGCGGCAGTTTCAGCAGCCTCACCGACGCCGAGAGCGCCGGCAGCAGCAAGATCCAGCGAGCCCTTCAGCCCACCGCCGAGGACATCAGTCGTCGTGACACCGGCCTTCGCCAGTTCCTCGATAGCCTCGCCAGCCTCAGTTGCAGAGAACGCAGTCGCGCCACCCGCGTCGATAGCCGCATCACGCAGCAGGTTCATGTTCGCGGCGGTCTCATGCGTCGCCGCCTGCACCGCCGACATCTGCTTGTCGAACTCGGTGTACTTCGCCACAGCGATACCCACCGCAGCCAGTGCAACGGCGCTGAAGGCCGTCAGACCGCGGCCAACCTGCTCCATCGCCTGGTTCTGCTGCTCAAAGCGCTGCTTCGCATCCTCCGCGGACTTCGAGACCTTGCGGTTCGCAGCCTCCGCTTGCGCGAACCCCTGCACGTAACCAGCGACCTGAGCCGTCAGCGTTACGCTTGTGATCCTTTCGACCATTCCTTCATCTCCAACCGGAGAATCAAGGCGCACAAAAGAAACCCGCCGGGGACCCGAGCGCGCCGAGACTTCTCATCTCGTTCACGCCCGGGTGTTTTCCGGCGGGCTTACTTACGGGTTAATTCTATCGCAGAACAGCACCAGAAGGACATACTTCTCGATGCAAAGTCACAATAATGGCATAGCCGGAAGGTTGCAACTCCAAGGCCGATAACGCGCACAACAAACACGAAAAAGGCGCGGACTTAAAGTGCCGTCATTTCGGCGCGGTACTCTCGTCCGCGTCTCTATCATTTCGCTTAGCGACGAATAGCTTATCTATCTCGAGATCGGCACGAACCGCCAACGTGAAGGCATCGAATAAGTCGTCGTAGTGAGCGCGGAATGACATGTGATCACGAGCAACAAAGACGCTCGCATTCGCTTCCGATTCCATGTAGGCCTCAACACCCTCGATCATCTCGCGGATGGCCTGGCTCACTCCAAAGCTCCCTACCGCCTCGACGAGCGTCGCCAACCGATCCAGGTTGCGATACTCGTCAGCAAGAGAATCTACTGCGGCCGCTGCCAGCTCATCGCGCTCCACCATTTCCGCCGCCTCTTCAGGAGTGGCTGCCATTGCCGGGTCGATACGACCGGAGTTGTGAGCACCATATTGCCTCACAGCCACGCGCAGATTATCCGCAGCTTCTATCGCGGCGAAGTATTGCTCGCGTCGCACCTCGAGCAGCTTCGCTCGCCTCTCACGATTGTGCTGAATCCAGTTCGCAACTTGGATTGATGCGGCACCAATCAGTGCGACAATCAACGCGCCGGCGAGTGGACCGACAACCGTCCAGGGGTTCACTGGCGGGTACGCAGGGACGGATGCCGGTGTCGAACAAGCGGCCAGAACGGTCCAGAGCATGCCTGATCTTTCCACGGCTAACCGCCGTCGGCCGGCCGCAGATGTGGAAAAACCGCCACGGACAGAAGCCGCCTAGCCCCGGAGGGATTCCTGGCGGCGCTGAGGGGGCCTCCGCCCACCCTGAGCGCTCCCTGTGGGAGTCGCGTTGGGAGCGCTCAGGGGATCGTCGGCGGAGCTCAGACCATGTACGCCATCGTGCGGCTAAACGACTCGTTGAGATGCTGCGCGAGAATCTGGATCTCCTTCGCGGTCGTCGCAGCGTCAGGATGCTCGGCGGTGAACTGCTGGGCCACGCCGTTCCACCCCTTGTCGATGGACTTGCGGAAGAGTGCGTGGGCGAGGGTTCGGTCGTTGCTCCGAATGGCGAGGCCCATGAGCCGTGCAGCATCGTCTGAGTCATCCAGTCGGTCGGCTCGCTCCTGGGCATCCCGGAAGGCGATCATGTCGGTTGGGCCGGAGCCGATCTTGGCGTCGAGCTGCGTCTCGAGGCTGCGGAGGTGGTTCTTCACCAGCTGAACTTCCTTATCGCGGAGGGCGTTCGCACGGGTACGAGCGCCGGCCACGACCTCTTCCGTCTGGTGCCGCTTCCCTTCCTCGGAGAGCGTGACGTTCGCGGCAATGTCCTTCTTCTCCTGCTGCGTGTACTTCTGGAGGTGCGAGGCCTGCTCGCGCAGGTCGCCGAGCTGTGCATCGAGTGCGTCGAGGCTCATGGGGTTCCCTTTCGTGCTTTGAAGTGAGCTAGTTGTTCACGGTTGATTCGGTAGGCGCGACCAACGGTGTTCGCTTGGAGGCGCTTCTCGCGGATGGCCTTTCGTATCGCTCGGTCCGTCATCGCGAGGGCATCAGCTGCTTGTTTCGTACTGAGCCATTCTGAGTCTGCTGGAAGTTCCGGTTTCGCTGCATTCTTGGTTCCGGTGGCGGAATCTCTCCAGATGAATGCAGCCGTCTTCAGCGCGATCAGGGATTGATCTATCTCAGCATCTTCGCCTCGGTGATCCAGGTGGTAACGGTCTAGTTCTGCGTATCGCAGGAGCCAGGCACAGGCTCTTGCACTCAGGAGAACTACAGGGCCGTCTACACCGGTCAGTAGTTCTGAGGCTTGCTTTACTCTTCGCAAGGTTCCCCTTTGCAACAGAAAGGACCCGCACCTGTTCAGGTGCGGGTCCTCGATGGTCGGGAATTAGACTTGTGTGATTTCTTTCATCGCTGATACGGCACGATCACGGTACTCCGTCAATCGGGCGTAGTGATTATCGATGCTCTCGTTGTGCTCCCGTAGATACGCGCCGAGAACATCGCGTATGTGACCAGCGATCCAGCGGCACTCTTGCGCTGGCGAGTCCTTCTCGATGTCGCCTATCGCGTAGCGGGCGGAGACACCTTCGATTCCGGTAATGCCGTAGTAGACGCCGTGGCGTACACGCTGATCAGAGATGATCGCAGCGCGCGTGCTTATGCGGCGGAGGGTCGATTCATGCAGGTCATCGAATCGACCCTGATCGTCCGGGGTCTCGGTATGCCAGGTGTCGAGCAGTTCTAGCGTGCTCTCGAGGGCTTTTTCCGCTGCAAGCATGCCCCGATCGCGCAGTTCGTCTTCGAGTTCGTGGGCACGGCTGGTTTTCGCGTTCTTCGCCTCGCGGCGGTTCGTCACCAGCTGATTGATAAGCGCACCGGCGATGGCGGCCCCGGCTCCGATACCGCCGTTGAGCAAGGACGCCCAGGGGAACGTGTCAGTCATGGTGCGACGGTACTGACTCTTCATCGTCTTTGGTGCCCCCAGTTAGCGTCCCCCACCACGCACGAGCGGCGGACCGCATGTCGAAGTCGCTCGCGTCCGTGATCTTGTACGCGGGCTCGAGGTACAGCACAGCGAGATGCAGCGTCACCCCGAAGAGGACGTCTGGCCACGCGTCTGGGCCGAGAGTGTGGTCTACGTGCCATTTGTGCTTGGACACGATGGCGCTGAGCTCGGGTGGATTGTCCGACGTAGCGGCGAGCTCGGTAGCGAGGGTGAACGCTGCGAGGCCGATGGAGCCCATGCCGGCGACGCTGCTGGGGTTGCCGTCCTTGTCTTCGTAGAGCTGACCGGCGAGGGCTCTGTTGCCCGCGGTCTCGAGTTCGCTGAGGTAGGCGTCAACCCAGCTCTTGCTGTCGTTGGTCACGGTTCGTCCTAACGGTCGTGGTGCAGCCCGAAGGCTGGGTGGTTGAGTCGCGGGCACGTCTCGTCGTGCTCGAGGACGGCATGGGTGATGCCGGGGCCGGAGATGTCGATGACTGCAGCGGCGGAGCAGTCGGGGCAGGCGACGGTGATTGGGTTCATGCCACGCCCTCGAACAGGTCGCTCTCGTAGGGGGTGTTAGAAGCGTTAGGAGTGTTAGAACCGTCTTCGGAACTAACAGATCTAACGGAACTAACAGCAGGGCCATAGAGGCCCCGTGATGGCTTCGAGATGCGCTTCGCGTCGACCGCGCGCTTGAGATACACGTCGAGCTGAGCAACCGGGATCGTCGGCAGCAGGTGCTGAATCTCCTGACGAGAGACGGGAGCTTCGGCCTGGTAGACGACGCCGATGATGTCGGCCATCCGATCCCCCACGCCTGCTGACACCTTGATCGCGTCAGCGGCAGCGCGGGCAGCTTCCAACCCTCCGCCGTTGAGTGCCCAGGCACCCGCGTCGGACAGCAGCAGTGCGTACTCGCCCTCTTTCGCATCGCGAGAGGTGACATGCAGCGTCGCACTCTGCTCCTGGCGCTCACGGCGCAGCACGAGCACGGTGTCGGCAGCTCCTGCGATGCCCTGGGTGCCGCTCACAGCGTCCAGGAAGTCCTCTCCCCCGCTCTTCCGGGTGTGGTGAACGATGATGAGGGACGAACCCGGCTCCGCGTCCGTGGTGGCCTTGAGCGCGCCAAGGAACTCATAGTCCGCGGCGTACTGCGACTTCGTTGCTGCGGTACTCGGAAGTACCTTCCCGAGGGTGTCGAGGATGACGACGGGGTTCTGGTCGATGTTCCGGGAGATGAACTCCTTGATCGCGGGGATTACTTGACCGCCTTCGAGCGCTGTGACGAACTCGAGCCGCGGGGTAACCACCTCTGGGTTGAGTGTGCGAATGCGCTGCTGCAGCCGGCGGGGGCCGTCTTCGAGCGCGAGGTACAAAACGGGTCGGGGCGCGCCTGTAGGTACACCGCCAAGTGCTTTCTCGCCAACGTGCAGCGAGAGTGCCAGCCCGAGCACTAGCCAGCTCTTGCCGATCTTCGGGGCTGCGACGAGCAGGGTCATGCCTTCGGGGATGATGCCGGGGACGACGTACTGAGTGGGCGGGAAGTCCTGCGCCATCAGCCATCGGGCATCGAAAGTGGTGGGAGGTCGGGTCATTGGGTCTCCTGTCCGGAGTAGATCTGGGTGCGGATCTCGGCCGCTCGTTTGGCTGCGGCTTCAGTACCGCGATGCTTCTGCGCCTCGAGGAAGGCGTTAGTTGTCTCGTGGTCACGCGATGGCTGGCGTCGGCACACTTCGGCGTAGAGCCGGTCTGCGTCGTGGTTCGCGCGGTCGACTTCGGGTTGCCGTGACGCGCTGCCCTGCTCGAACGCGAAGATGTAGAACTGCCGAAGCGAGGGCGGCAGCTGCCTGAGCTCGACGACGCCAGCGGTGAGGTCGATCGCCAGCTGGTGCATGTACCGCTCCGCGGCCGGAGAGAGCTCGATGTCGTCCGGGTACGAGAAAGCCCCCTCGTCCTCGTTCTGTCGAGAATCTGGGGGCTTCCTGGTGCCGGACTGGCCTACGGCCACTCAGGCGGCTCCGGACGTTCGGCGTCTTGCGCAGCTTCGAGCAGGCAGATAGCGAGGCGTCGTGCCTGGTCTCCGGCTAGCTCCGTCAGGGGGCGTTCGGCACGCAGTCCCACGACGCCGTTGATGGCGAGCACCGCGAATCCGTCGACCGTCGTCTTGCCCGCCGGCATCAGGTAGCCACCTGCAGGGACGGGACCAGCATGGGGACGGCGAGCGGCTGCGTCCGCGAATCCGAGACGCGAGCAACGATGGCGTGAGCCAATCGCAGCGCTTCGGAAGGCGTCAGGATGAGCGAGTAGCCGTCGCTGAACTGGCTCGGCTGAGTGTCGATGATCACTTCGGCGAGTCCAGTCAAAGTCGTCTCGACGTCGACGAGCTTGATCACGTCGTCCATCAGGCGTCCCTCTCGACTCGCTCGAAGTTCCCGGTGATGATCCCTTCCCCCGGGTCGAAGGAGTAGCCGACGAGCTTGTACAAACCGACGTACGTCATGACGAACTCGTTCGGGCGGCTGGCCACCTCATCTTCCGGGTAGTCACCCCACTGGTACCCCGCAGTCGTGTGCAGCTGGTACTCGACTGGCGTCAGGTGACCCCATGTCGTTGCGTCGGGCATGGCGCTGATCTCTTCGCGGTTGGCCTCGTACCGGCGGTGCGTGGTGATGACCCTGTAGAGACCGTTGGGGTCAGGCTGCTTCCACTGCTTGTGGTGCCAGCCCTTCAGTTCGAGCGTCGCGGTGCCGACCCGCGCAGCTACAGCGTCCCCCGAAGGGGCGCTTGCGTAGATGTCAGTGGGGCGTGAGATGATCATGTTGTTGAGAGACAATGTCTTTTGTCCTTCGGTTTCGTGATGGTTACTGGTTGGACTTGGCCCCGGGTGTTGGCGCACCTGGGGCCTTCTTTTTGAGACGAGCACGGACGTTCCGTCCCCGTCTGGTCTCCTTCATCTCGGCTTGGCGTCCGAGGAAGTTCAGGAGCTCTAGGGCGAGACGCGAGTCGAGCAGCACCGTAATGGGCTGCTTGTCGTCACGCCACGGGCCGACTATCTTCCAGTCGGCGTGCGGCGACCAGTCGGCTCCGGTCAGGATGTTCCTGACGGCTTGTTCGCCGGTGGGATCGCCGTAGGCGGGGGGCGCGAGGCTTTCGTCGATCGCGCGGTCTGGCAGGTTCAGGATGCTTCCGTGAACTGCTCGTCGAGCCATGCCGCGACGCCGTCGGCGTCGAACATGATTCGTCCGCCGACCTTGGCGTGGGGCGGCGCGGAGTTCTGCGCGATCATCCAACGCAGCTGCGACTCCTTCTTACGAAGGGCCGCGGCTGTCTCAGCCAGGGTCATCAAGCTCCGGATCCGACGTGTCGGGAGATCAGGGGCAGTGGTACTCATGCTCGCTCCTTATGGTGTGAGAGTGTCGTCGCTGACTTGATCTCACTGTACCACGTGATTTGCGAATACGTGATGATGGGATCCAAATCGTGTTGTCGGTTACGGTGTCTTGCTGTACCGTCGAGCACATGGCAGCCAGCGACAAGCAAATCGGGCAGAACCTCCAGCAACTCCGCGGAGCGCGCTCCCAGAAGGACATTGCGGAGGCGATGACTGAACTCGGCTGGAAGTGGTCACAGACCACCGTCTGGTCCATTGAGCAGGGCAAGCGTCCCCTGCGCCTCGCCGAAGCAGAGGATCTAGTGAGGGTGCTCGACCTTCAGAGCATCGTGAGCATCACAGCGCCTGCGGGTGAGTTCGAGTACCTGGTCACTCAGACTCAGCTGCAGCAAGCCCAGCGCGAACTCGTACTGCAAGCCGAGAAGGTTCTCCGACTGCAGCGCCAGATGGTTGAAGAGCTGAACCAGATGCCCACGTCCACTCTGGACGAAGGGGCGGTGCGCGGGCTCGAATGGGATCTCCGGGAGACTCCAGTGGAGTTGGTCTACGACCTTGCCAAGGAACACTTGCCGATGGTTCGATCACTGGCCGACCAAGGCGGCCCGTTCGGTACGGCACTGCTCGAGGGGATCGAGAAGACAGAGCTGACGCGTGCCAACGACGTGCAGTTCACGTTCGGAGAGGCATCTGATGGCGAGCATCCGACAGCGCGCTAACGGATCGTGGCGAGCCCGCTACCGAGACGACGAGGGCAAGGAGCACGCAAGGCACTTCCCCCGGAAGCGCGATGCGCAGGACTGGCTCGATGAGGTCACCACCTCTGTGCGAACTGGCTCGTACGTCGATCCCAAAGCCTCCCGATCCACTCTCGCGTCGTTCTATGCCGAGTGGTCACCCCGCCAGGTTTGGACAGAAGGCACAGTCAGGGCGGCGGACCGTGCGGTCGCGTCGTGCACGTTCCGAGACGTTCCGTTTGGGAAGCTGAAGCGCTCGCATGCGGAGTCATGGATCAAGATGCTCGAACAGGAGCTTGCAGCCTCAACTGTTCGCACCCGAGTGAAGTACGTCCGCGGTGCGCTGCGCGGCGCGGTTCTCGACGGCTACCTCGGCAAAGACCCGACTCTCGGGCTTCGGCTTCCCGCAGTCCGCAAGCTCGAGCACACGATGCGGATCCCGACGCCGGCTGAGGTGGGTGCGATTCGAGAGCTCGCGGAGCCTTTTTTGCTGCCACTTCTCGACCTGATGGCCTTCGCCGGCATGCGCATCGGTGAAGCTTCCGCAGTTCAGGTGGGCGACGTCGACTTCATGCGCAGGACTGTCCACGTCGCGCGACAGATTCAAAACCGTACCGGCCGGCGCGAGATCTGCGCGCCCAAGCATGGGAGTGAGCGCAGCATTCCGGCCCCCGATGCGCTCATGAACCGGCTCGGCGTGCACCTGAGCGAGCACGGCGTCTACGAGGGTGGTTGGTTCCTGCCGGGCGGCCCGCCCTCTCCTGCTGCGCTTCGAGCGTGGTTCAACAAGGCCTGTGCGGCAGCAGGAGTGGTTGGCCTCACCCCGCACGACTACCGGCACTTCTACGCGTCAGGCCTCATCCGCGCTGGACTCGATGCGGTGTCTGTCGCACGAGCGATGGGGCATGCGTCTCCGACGATCACTCTCAGCACGTACGCCCATCTGTTCCCTGACGCGGCCGACCGAACCAGGTCCGCAGCCGCGGACCTGGTCGGGTCGACCGAGCATTCTGCGGACGATCTGCGGACTATCGCCGCTGAGGCGTGAGCCCGAGGGCTTCCAGTTCGGGCTCCGTGAGCATGCGTGAGCGCGTCAGGAAGCGCTTCCCATCAGGACTTTCGACCGAGAACCCGCCGCCCCGACCGTCGACCACGTCGATCGTCAGGTGCGTGTACTTCCAGTACTCGAACTGCGACACCGACATGGAGACCTCGACCGGGTCGAGGCCGT
The DNA here is from genome assembly GCF_000349565.1 of Curtobacterium flaccumfaciens UCD-AKU. GTDB lineage: Bacteria > Actinomycetota > Actinomycetes > Actinomycetales > Microbacteriaceae > Curtobacterium > Curtobacterium poinsettiae. The sequence goes on along the minus strand of NZ_KB714620.1, from coordinate 69,322 downwards.
CCACCTGCAGTGCGCCGAGCAGGACGTCCCCCGGGCCGGTCCGGAACATGCCGACGGGGTAGCACATCGGGCTCGAGCCGTCGCAGCAGCCGCCGGACTGGTGGAACATCAGCGGGCCGTGCCGGGCGGTGAGGGTGCGGAGGAGCTCCCCCGCCGCCGGCGTGATCGCGACCCGTGCGGTGTCGGGCATCAGAAGAAGCCCATCGGTCCGTCGGCGTAGGAGACGAGCAGGTTCTTCGTCTGCTGGTAGTGGTCGAGCATCATCTTGTGGTTCTCGCGCCCGATGCCGGACTGCTTGTAGCCGCCGAACGCCGCGCCCGCCGGGTACTGGTGGTAGGTGTTCGACCAGACGCGTCCGGCCTGGATGTCGCGTCCGGCGCGGTACAGGGTCGTGACGTCGCGGCTCCACACGCCGGCGCCGAGCCCGTAGAGGGTGTCGTTGGCCGTGGCGATCGCGTCGTCGTAGCCGCTGAAGGACGTCAGGGCGAGCACCGGGCCGAAGATCTCCTCCTGGAAGATCCGCATCGAGTTGTCGCCCTCGAACACCGTCGGGGTGACGTAGTAGCCGCCGGAGAGCTCGCCGCCCAGGTCGGCCCGTTCGCCGCCGGTCAGGAGCTTCGCGCCCTCCTGCTTGCCGATGTCGATGTAGCTCAGGATCTTCTCGAGCTGGTCGTTCGACGCCTGGGCGCCGATCATCGTCGACAGGTCGAGCGGGTGTCCCTGCTTGACGGCTCGGACGCGGTCCAGGCCGTCGGCGACGAAGCCGTCGTAGATCTCCTTCGCCACGAGCGCCCGGGACGGACACGTGCAGACCTCGCCCTGGTTCAGGTTGAAGAACGTGAAGCCCTCGAGCGCCTTGTCGTAGAAGGAGTCCTTCTCCGCGGCGACGTCGGGGAAGAACACGTTCGGGCTCTTGCCGCCGAGTTCGAGCGTCACCGGGATGAGGCTCTGCGAGGCGTACTGCATGATCAGCCGACCGGTGGTGGTTTCTCCCGTGAAGGCGATCTTGCGGATGTCCGGGTGCTGGGCGAGCGGTGCGCCGACCTCGATGCCGAAGCCGTTGACGACGTTGAGCACGCCCGCGGGCAGCAGGTCGCGGATGAGCTCGACGAGCACGTGGATGGACGCCGGGGTCTGCTCGGCGGGCTTCAGGACGACGCAGTTGCCGGCGGCGAGGGCCGGTGCGAGCTTCCACACCGCCATCAGGATCGGGAAGTTCCAGGGGATGATCTGCCCCACGACGCCGAGCGGTTCGTGGAAGTGGTACGCCACGGTGTCGTGGTCGATCTCGCCGGCGGATCCCTCCTGCGCCCGGATGGCCCCGGCGAAGTACCGGAAGTGGTCGATCGCGAGCGGGATGTCCGCGCCGAGGGTCTCGCGGATGGGCTTGCCGTTCTCCCACGTCTCCGCGACGGCGAGCATCTCGAGGTGCTCCTCCATGCGGTCGGCGATCTTGTTCAGGACGACGGCCCGTTCGGCTGCGCTCGTGCGGCCCCACGACGGGAACGCCTTCCAGCCCGCGGCGACGGCACGGTCGACGTCGGTGGAGTCACCGCGGGCGACCTCGGTGAACACCTTGCCGGTGACGGGGGTGGGGTTCTCGAAGTACTGCCCGCTCGACGACGGGACGTACTCGCCGCCGATGAAGTGGTCGTACCGGGACCGGTACTCGACCAGGGAGCCGGGTTCGCCTGGTGCGGCGTAACTGGTGGGCGAAGGTGCGATGGTCATGGTGGTGCCCTTTCGACGACGCTGTCGGGGCGCACGGGTCGTGTGCCTGCTCCGCACGGTACGGCCGCGGGGGTTGCAGGTGGTTGCACGAGGCCACGGCGCGACGGGTAGCGTGCTGGACACCAGCGCTGGCGATCAGGGAGGAGCGCTCGTGGATTCTCGTGCCGTCAGGACGTTCCGGGTGTTCGTCGTCGTCACGGCCGTGGTCGCCATCGCCCTGGGCATCGTGGCGATCGTCTGGCCCCGTCCGTCGCTCGTGCTCGTGGCACTGCTGTTCGGTGTGTACCTCGTCGTGGCCGGTGCGCTGCGGGTCTTCGCCGCGGTGCGGGGGCACGGCACCCGCCCGGCGTGGCGGTGGACGTCCGGCATCGTCGGTGGCCTGGTCGCGGTCGCGGGGCTGGTGACCCTGCTCGACCCGGCGATCCCGCTCGTGGTCTACGCCGTGCTCGCCGGGGTGGGGTTCCTGATCGAGGGCGTCGCCGCGATCGTCGGTGGGTTCGTCGGCCATCCCGGATCGTCACGGGTGCCGACGGTCGTCAGCGGGGTGCTGTCGATCATCGGCGGGATCGTCGTGCTGATCGTCCCCGGGCTCGCACTGACCGTCTTCATGGTGTTCGCGGGCATCGCGCTCGTCATCGTCGGCGCCGCGGCCCTGCTGCTCCTGCCGCCGCGCGCCGCGCTCCGCCGCTGACCGGCACCGCGGTCGCAGCCGCCGCGTCGGTCGAGGCGACGTGCGGCGTGCCGGGGACCGCTCGACGGCCGAACAGCTCGCCGAGCAGCGCGCGCTGGTGGCTGTTCATGAACGGGCGTTCGACCAGCACCGCGAACACGACGCACACCGCGACGACCGCCGGAGCGACCACGAAGAGCATCAGACCGAACTGCACCGGTGTCGGGAGCCCGAGCGGCAGCAGGAGCAGGTTGCCGAGCGCGAGCAGCGGGCTGTGCACCAGGAACACGCTGTAGGAGACCAGCCCCGACTGCACCAGACGGCGTCCGCCCAGGAACCGCCGGACCCGGTGGGTACCGACACGTCCGGTCCGCTGCCCGTCGGCGAGCACCATGAGGAGCAGCGTGATCCCCAGGCCGGCGACGGTGCCCGTGACGGCGCTGTGGACGATGCCCGGAGCGGCGGCGACCTGCACGAAGGCCGCCGTCAGGACGACGAGGGCGACGAGGAGCACGGAGCGCTGGTGTCGGAACATCCGCTGCAGGGATCGGGGTCGCCGGCGGCGGAGGTCGTCCTCGGACCCGATCACGAGGTGGGCACCGTACATGCCGACACCGAAGATCCCGAGGAAGTGCGGCGCGGACCAGGCACCGACGCCGGTGGCGATCGACAGCACGGCGAGGGCGAACGACAGGACGATGACGACGACGGGGTGGGTCCGCCGCCAGAGCAGCAGGAGCACGGGCATCAGCAGGGTGAGTTGCATCTCGATCGGCAGGCTCCACAGCGTCCCGTTGATCGACGTGATCCACTCCGGCGACAGGTTGTGCAGCAGGAACACGTGGGTCACGATGCCCTGCAACGTCACCGGGAGCTTGTCGTCCCAGACCGTGCCGTGCGGCTCGTTCATCACCGGGACGAAGGCGATGAGCGCCAGCGCCAGCACGAGCGCCGTCAGGTACGGCGGGACGAGCCGACGGATCCGGCGCTTCGCGTAGGCCCCGTAGGTGGTGCCGAGGCGCAGGTCGTGGCGCCCCGAGACGGCGATCATCATCGTGAAGCCCGAGATCGCGATGAACGCGGGCACGCGCAGGTCACCGGCACTGAGCACCCGGTAGACGACGGGCATCGACGCCGCCACGGACCCGGCGACGCCGGTGAACTGCACCGTGTGGGCGACCACGACGAACGCGGCGAGGATCCCGCGCATCCCGTCGATGTGGGCGAGGTCCAGACGGGGCGCGCGAGCAGTTGACATGCAAACAGAATGTCACATATCGGATATGACCGCTAGGCCGAGCCGGTGCCGAACAGCAGGCCGAGCGCGTAGGTGACGATCGCCGCACCGAACCCGATGGCGAGTTGCCGGAACGCCCGCTTGCCGGGCGAGGCACCGCTCAGCACGCCGACCACGGCACCGGTGCCGAGCAGGGCGATCCCCACCAGCCCGCCGGCGACCGCGATCGCAGCCCAGCCCTGCATGCCGAACAGGAACGGCAGCACCGGGATGACCGCGCCCGAGGCGAAGAAGCAGAAGCTCGACACGGCGGCGCTCAGCCCGGTGCCGACGGCCTCGTGGTCGTCCGCGACCGGGGTCGGACCGGTCGCCGGGCGCCGCTCCCCGATGCCGGACAGCACCTGCGCCGCGTGCTGGGTCGCCTCGGCCTCGGACATCCCGCGCGCGCGGTAGACCAGGGCGAGCTCGTTCGCGTCGACGTCGAGGTCCGACACCGCCCTGCCGGCTTCGGGGTGCGGCGCGGACGCCTCGAGCAGTTCCCGCTGCGACCGGACGGAGACGTACTCCCCCGCACCCATCGACAACGCGCCCGCGAGCAGGCCAGCGATGCCACTCAGCAGCACGAAGTGCCGGTCGGCCCCGGAGGCGCTGATGCCGATGATGAGCGCCAGGTTGGACACCAGGCCGTCGTTCGCGCCGAACACCGCCGCGCGGAACGTGCCGGACAGCCGCATCCGGCCGCGGTTCGCGAGCCCGCGCACGACCTCGCCGTGGATGCGTTCGTCGGCGGCCATCCGCGCGGTCGCGTCGGAGTCGTCGGCGTACGGCGAGCGGTCCTCGGCGCGCTGCATGAGCGCGAGGACGAAGACCGACCCGAACCGCTTGGCCAGCGCGGCGAGCACCCGGGTCCGGAGGCTGCCCCGCTGCGGCCGGCCGACGTCGTCGCCGAGCAGGTCGAGCCAGTGGTCGGCGTGCCGCCCCTCGGCCTCGGCCAGCGCGGCCAGGATCTCGCGCTCCTCGCCGGAACGGCGCGCGGCGAGGTTGCGGTACACAGCCGCCTCGGCACGTTCGTCGGCCAGGTAACGACGCCAGCGGCGGACGTCGGCGCGCGGCGCCGGGGTGTCGGATCGGAGGCTCACAGCGACCATCCTGCCGCCTGCGGCCGACGTCCGGTCACCACCAGGGCCGTGGAGACGCGGCAGGGCGCGGACCGGGAGCGGTCGGTGCTGCGCGCACCGTGCCTCCCGTCCGCGCCCTGGTGGCGACGGATCCGTCGGATCAGTCCCGGACGTACGCCGGGGCGGCCTCGGCGTGGGCGTCGCCCACCCGGTGCACGCGGAGGTCGTTCGTCGAGCCCTCGATGCCGGGAGGGGACCCGGCCGTCACGATGACGCGGTCGCCGGGGGCGGCCAGGCCGTTCTCGAGGAGGACGTCGTCCACCTGCGAGAAGAGCTCGTCGGTGTGGGTCTTGCGCTCCACCAGGAACGAACGGACGCCCCAGGTGAGTGCCATCCGGCGGCGCGTGGCCTCGTTCGGGGTGAAGGCGATGATCGGCAGGCCGTGGCGCAGGCGCGACATGCGTCGGGCCGAGTCGCCGGACTCGGTGAAGACGCAGAGGTACGACGCCTCGGTGAACTCGGCGATCTCGACGGCGGCGAGGGTGATCGCACCGCCGAGGGTGCGCGGCTTGGTGCCGAGCGGCGCGATGCGCTCGAGGCCGTGGTCCTCGGTGGACTCCACGATGCGGGCCATGGTGCGGACGGTCTGCACCGGGTACTCACCGACGCTCGTCTCACCGGACAGCATGACCGCGTCGGCACCGTCGAGCACGGCGTTCGCGACGTCGGAGGTCTCGGCGCGCGTGGGGATCGGCGACGAGATCATCGACTCGAGCATCTGCGTCGCGACGATGACCGGCTTCGCCATGCGGCGGGACAGCTCGACGGCGCGCTTCTGCACGATCGGGACGGCCTCGAGCGGGAGCTCGACGCCGAGGTCACCGCGGGCGACCATGATGCTGTCGAAGGCGTCGATGATCTCCTCGAGCGCGTCGACGGCCTGGGGCTTCTCGACCTTGGCGATGACCGGCAGGCGCTTGCCCTCTTCGTCCATGATCTCGTGCGCACGCACGACGTCGCTCGCGTTGCGGACGAACGACAGCGCGATGAGGTCGGCACCCTGGCGGATCGCCCAGCGGAGGTCGGCCTCGTCCTTCTCGCTCAGCGCGGGGACGTTGACGGCGACACCGGGCAGGTTGATGCCCTTGTTGTTGGACACCGTGCCGGGGACGACGACCTCGGTGCGGACCCGGACGCCGTCGGTGTCGAGGACACGCAGGCGGACGCGGCCGTCGTCGATGAGCAGCGGGTCGCCGGGCTTGACGTCCTGCGGCAGGCCCTTGAACGTCGTGCCGCAGATCTCCTTCGAGCCGGGGACGTCCTCGGTCGTGATGGTGAAGATGTCACCGACCGCCAGGTCGTGCGGGCCGTCGGCGAAGCGGGCCAGACGGATCTTCGGACCCTGCAGGTCGACGAGGATCGCGACGGGCTTGCCGAGCTCTTCGGCGGCACGACGGACGTTGACGTAGTTGGCCTCGTGGACGCTGTAGTCACCGTGGCTGAGGTTGAGGCGGGCGACGTCGACGCCCGCTTCGATGATCTCCTTGACGGTCTCGTAGTCCGACGTTGCCGGTCCGAGCGTCGAAACGATCTTTGCGCGTCTCAATGGATTCCTTCGTGGTGGTGGATGGAGCTTGGGTTTCCGCGCTGTGGGGCCGCGCGGAACGAAGCGAGGCCACCAGCACCCTACCGAGTGCTGGTGGCCTCACGCTCACGGGAGCGTGAGCATCTGGTGGAGACGGTCCGTCTTCTGGCGGCGATCCGTCGTCCGGTGGCGGTCCGACATCTGGTGGCCGTCCGACATCTGGTGGCGGTCCGACATCTCGTGATCGTCCGGCATCAGACGGAGATCGCCCGGTCGGTCGCCTTGACCGGAGCCGGCAGGATGGTGGAGCCCTCGAGGTACTCGTCCACCTGTGCGGCCGCGGCACGGCCCTCGGCGATCGCCCACACGATGAGCGACTGCCCCCGACCCGCGTCGCCCGCGACGAACACGCCGGCCTCGTTGGTCGCGTAGTCGGCACGGCGGTCGAGCGACCCGGAGCCCGTGGTCGGCAGGCCGAGCTGCGGCTCGATCGTGTCCGACTCGGGGCCCGTGAAGCCCATCGCGATGAGGACGAGGTCCGCCGGGATCTCCCGCTCGGTGCCCGCCTTCGGCACCCGTCGGCCGTCGAGGTACTCGGTCTCGGCGACCCGGAGCGCACGGACCTCACCCGCGTCGTTCGACAGGAACTCGACGGTGGAGGCGAGGAAGTGCCGCTCGCCGCCCTCTTCGTGGGCACTCGTGATCTCGAACACGGTCGGGAACATCGGCCACGGCTGGTCGGACGGACGCTCGAGCGGCGGCTGCTTGCCGATCGCCAGGTTCGTCACGCTCAGCGCGCCCTGACGGTGTGCGGTGCCGATGCAGTCCGCACCGGTGTCGCCGCCGCCGATGACGACGACGTGCTTGCCCTCGGCCGTGATCTGGTTGTCGACCGTCGTGCCCGCGTTCGCCTTGTTCTGCTGGACCAGGTAGTCCATCGCGAAGTGCACGCCCTCGAGGTCGCGCCCCGGGATCGGCAGGTCACGGGGCACGGTGGCACCGGTGGCGACCACGACCGCGTCGTAGCGGGACTTCAGGTCGTCCCAGGTGATGTCCTTGCCGATCTCGACACCGGCACGGAACCGGGTGCCCTCGGCCTGCATCTGGGCGAGGCGCGCGTCGATCTGGCGCTTCTCCATCTTGAAGTCCGGGATGCCGTAGCGGAGCAGTCCGCCGATGCGGTCGTCCCGCTCGTAGACGGCGACCGTGTGCCCGGCACGCGTGAGCTGCTGCGCGGCCGCGAGCCCGGCGGGGCCGGAGCCCACCACGGCGACGGTCTTGCCGGTCAGGCGCTCCGGCGGGTGCGGCGTGACCCACCCGTTCTGGAACGCCTGGTCGATGATCGAGACCTCGACCTGCTTGATGGTCACCGGCGGCTGGTTGATGCCGAGCACGCAGGACGACTCGCACGGGGCCGGGCAGAGCCGCCCCGTGAACTCCGGGAAGTTGTTCGTCTCGTGCAGGCGTTCGATCGCCTGACGGCCCTCACCGCGCCAGGTCAGGTCGTTCCACTCCGGGATGAGGTTGCCGAGCGGGCAGCCCTGGTGGCAGAACGGCACGCCGCAGTCCATGCACCGGCCGGCCTGGCGCTTCAGGACACCGGACTCCTGCTGCTCGTAGACCTCTTTCCAGTCCATGAGCCGCACGGGCACGGGGCGCCGGGGCGGGAGTTCGCGTTCCTGGACCTTCAGGAATCCCTTGGGGTCAGCCACCGGTCACCTCCAGGGTTGTGATGGGCTCTGTCGATTCCGGACGTGCGTGACGCTCAGCCACCGGTCACCTCCATGATCCGATTCCAAACGATGTCACCGTCGGGGTCGAGCCCCTCGTCGACGGCCTGTCTGCGCGTCTCGAGCACCGCCGCGTAGTCGCGCGGCAGCACCTTGACGAAGTCGCTCAGGTCCCCGGACGCCAGCAGGTCGGACGCGAGCGTCGACCCCGTCTCGTCGGCGTGCCGGGTGAGCAGGTCGGTGACGATCTCGACGTCGGCACTGTCGAGCGCCTCGAGCCGGAGCTCGCCGGTCGCCAGGGCGTCGGTGTTCACGTGCTCCCGGCGCAGGCCCCGGACGTACGCCGTGCCACCCGACATACCGGCACCGAGGTTCCGGCCGGTCTCGCCGATGATGAGCGCGAGTCCACCCGTCATGTACTCGAGCGCGTGGTCGCCCACACCCTCGACGACCGCCGTGGCACCGGAGTTGCGCACCAGGAACCGCTCGCCCACGATGCCGCGGATGAACATGCTGCCCTGGGTGGCGCCGTACCCGATGACGTTGCCGGCGATGACGTTCTCGGCCGGGTCGAAGCCCGAACCGGCGTCGGGGCGGACGACGATCTGGCCGCCGGACAGGCCCTTGCCGACGTAGTCGTTGCTGTCGCCGATCAGGCGCAGCGTGATGCCCGCCGGCAGGAACGCGCCGAGCGACTGCCCGGCCGAACCGCGCAGCGTGACGTCGATCGAACCGTTGGGCAGCCCGTGTTCCCCGTGTCGCAGGGTCACCTGGTGGCCGAGCATGGTGCCGACGGCGCGCTCGGTGTTCCGGATGGGCAGGTCGAGCGCGATCGACCCGCCGTGGTCGAGCACGTCAGCGGTCTGCTGGATGAGGTGCACGTCGAAGTGCTGGTCCAGCTCGTGGTCCTGCTCGCGGTGGTGGCGGCGCGGCTCCGCGTCGTCGAAGTGCGGTCCCTTGAGCACCGGCGCGAGGTCGAGGCCCGACGCCTTCCAGTGCTCCACGGCGCGGTCCACGTCGAGCGCGTCGGTCTGCCCGATCGCCTCGTCGAGGCTGCGGAAGCCGAGCTCGGCGAGGAGCTCGCGGACCTCTTGTGCGATGAACTCGAAGAAGTTGACGACGAACTCCGGCTTGCCGGAGAAGCGCTTGCGGAGCTCCGGGTTCTGCGTGGCGACGCCCACAGGGCAGGTGTCCAGGTGGCAGACGCGCATCAGGATGCACCCCTCGACCACGAGCGGAGCGGTCGCGAAGCCGTACTCCTCTGCTCCGAGCAACGCGGCCACGACGACGTCGCGCCCCGTCTTCATCTGCCCGTCCACCTGCACGACGACCCGGTCGCGCATGCCGTTCAGCATGAGCGTCTGCTGGGTCTCGGCCAGGCCGATCTCCCACGGGGTGCCGGCGTGCTTGAGCGAGTTCAGCGGGCTGGCGCCGGTGCCGCCGTCGTGGCCGGACACGAGCACGACGTCGGCCAGGGCCTTCGTCACACCGGCCGCGACGGCACCGATGCCGGACTGGCTGACGAGCTTCACGTGGACGCGGGCGGCCGGGTTGGCCCGCTTCACGTCGAAGATCAGCTGCTTGAGGTCCTCGATGGAGTAGATGTCGTGGTGCGGCGGCGGCGAGATCAGGCCGACGCCCGCGGTGGCGTGCCGGGTCCGTGCCACCCACGGGTAGACCTTGGCCGGGGGCAGCTGACCACCCTCGCCGGGCTTCGCACCCTGCGCCATCTTGAGCTGGATGTCGGTGGCGTGCGTCAGGTACATGCTCGTCACGCCGAAGCGTCCGGAGGCGACCTGCTTGATGGCGCTGCGGCGCTCGGGGTCGAGCAAGCGGTCGACGTCCTCGCCGCCCTCGCCCGTGTTCGAGCGGCCGCCGAGACGGTTCATCGCGATGGCGAGGGTCTCGTGGGCTTCCTTCGAGATGGACCCGTAGGACATCGCGCCCGTGTTGAAGCGCTTGACGATCGACTCGATCGACTCGACCTCGTCGAGCGCGATGGGCTTGCGCGCACCCTGCTTGAAGCGGAACAGCCCGCGGAGCGTCATCAGCTGCTCGGACTGGTCGTCCACGGCGCTCGAGTACTCGCGGAAGATGTCGTACCGGCGGGCACGGGTCGCGTGCTGCAGGCGGAACACCGTGTCCGGGTTGAACAGGTGCGGCGGACCCTGACGGCGCCACTGGTACTCGCCCCCGATCTGCAGCCGCTCGTGCGACAGCACCGCGCCGTCCTGCGGGTACGCCTGGGCGTGCCGCTCGGCGTTCTCCTTGGCGATGACGTCGATGTCGACGCCGCCCAGGATCGACGAGGTGCCCGTGAAGTACTTGTCGACGAACTCCTGGCTGAGCCCGACGGCCTCGAAGGCCTGCGCACCGGCGTAGCTGGACACCGTGGAGATGCCCATCTTCGACATGATCTTCAGCACGCCCTTGCCGAGCGCCTTGATGACGTTCTTGACCGCCTGCTCGGGGGTGATGCCAGGGATCATGCCCGCGCGGACCAGGTTCTCGCAGGTCTCCATCGCCAGGTACGGGTTGATCGCCGACGCGCCGTACCCGATCAGGGTCGCCACGTGGTGGACCTCGCGGACGTCACCGGCCTCGACGATGAGCCCGACCTTCATGCGCTGCTCGGTGCGGATCAGGTGGTGGTGGACGGCGGCGAGGAGCAACAGGCTCGGCACCGGCGCCTGCTCGGCGTTGCCGTCGCGGTCGGACAGCACGATGAACTGCTTGCCGGACTCGATCGCGGCGTCGACCTCGTCGCACACGGCGGCGATGCGCTTCTGCATCGCCTTCTTGCCGGCGTCGACGCGGTACAGCCCCTTGATCGTGACGGTCAGGTGGCGACCCGACTCGGTCTCGAAGTGCTGGACCTTGGCGAGCTGGTCGTTGTCGATCACGGGGAAGTCGAGCGTGATCTGCTTCGCGTGCTCCGGACCGGCGGAGAGCAGGTTGCGCTCCGGACCGAGACCCATCCCCATCGAGGTGATGACCTGCTCGCGGATCGAGTCGAGCGGCGGGTTGGTCACCTGGGCGAACTGCTGCGTGAAGTAGTCGAAGAGCAGTCGCGGACGCTCCGACAGCACCGCGATCGGGGTGTCCGACCCCATCGCACCGAGCGGTTCGGCACCCGCTGCGGCCATCGGACGGAGCAGGATGCGGACTTCTTCTTCGGTGTAGCCGAACGCCCGCTGACGGCGGGTGACCGAGGCCGGGGTGTGCACGATGTGCTCGCGCTCCGGCAGGTCGTTCAGGTTGATGCGGCCGGCTTCGAGCCAGTCGGCCCACGGACCCGAGGCGGCGAGCTCGCGCTTGACCTCGTCGTCCTCGATGATGCGGCCGGCCTCGGTGTCCACCAGGAACATCCGGCCCGGGCGCAGGCGGCCCTTGCGCACGACCTTGGCGGCCGGCACGTCGATGACCCCGGTCTCGGAGCCCATCACGATGAGCCCGTCGTCGGTGACGAGGAACCGGCCGGGGCGCAGGCCGTTGCGGTCGAGGGTGGCGCCGACGAGCGACCCGTCGGTGAAGGTGATCGCGGCGGGGCCGTCCCACGGCTCCATGAGCATCGAGTGGTACTCGTAGAACGCCCGGAGGTCCTGGTCCATCCCGACCTGGTTCTCCCACGCCTCGGGCACCATCATCGACACCGCGTGCGGCAGCGTCCGACCGGTCAGGGTCAGCAGCTCGAGGACCTCGTCGAACGAGGCCGAGTCACTCGCCCCCGGGCTGACGATGGGGAGCAGCGGGGCCATGTCGCCCAGCAGTTCGCTCTCGAGCTGCGACTGGCGCGCCCGCATCCAGTTGCGGTTGCCGCGCACCGTGTTGATCTCACCGTTGTGGGCGATGGTCCGGAACGGCTGGGCGAGTGGCCACGACGGGAACGTGTTGGTGGAGTAGCGCGAGTGCACGATCGCGAGCTTCGACGTGAAGCGCTCGTCGCTCAGGTCCGGGTAGAACGGCTCGAGCTGGAGCGTCGTGACCATGCCCTTGTAGACCATGGTGCGGCTCGACAGCGACATGAAGTACAGGTCGTTGTCGTGCTCGGCGCGCTTCCGGAGCCGGAACGCCTGCCGGTCGAGGGCGATGCCGCTCCACGATGCCCCGTGCACGTCGTGCCGGATCGAGGCGACGAACAGCTGCTCGAACGCCGGCATCGCGGCGCGGGCGAGCGTGCCGAGGACCTCCGGACGCACCGGGACCTCGCGCCACCCCAGGACCTTCAGGCCCTCTTCGCGGGCGAGTCGTTCGACGGCGCCCTTCACCGCGTGCCGGGCGTCGTCGTCCAGCGGCAGGTAGGCGGTCCCGACGGCGTACTCCCCCGCTGCCGGCAGCTCGAACGGTACGACGTCCCGCAGGAACTCGTCCGGCACCTGGCACAGGATGCCGGCGCCGTCACCGGTGCCCGCGTCGGATCCCACGGCACCGCGGTGCTCGAGGTTCCGGAGCGCACCGAGCGCCGCGTCGACGATGTCGTGCCCCGGCGTGCCGCGCAGGGTCGCGACCATCGCCAGTCCGCAGGCGTCCTTCTCGTTCGCCGGGTCGTACATGCCCGTGGCGTCCGGGATCGCGGAGAAGCGGCGGTGCGGCGGCACGAGGCTCGTCGGTGCCGAGGGCTGGGTTGGCTGGAGCGCCATGGGGAACCGTCCTCACGAGGAAGTGGAACAGGGACAGCGGTGGCCCGGTGGTGCGTTCCGCCCGAGCGGGCGGGACTGGTGCCCGTGCCCGCCGTCAGTGGACGTTGCCCTGGCGGCCGGCGAGGTTGCTGGGCCCCGCTTGTGGCGGAGACCGTCTGGTTCAGCGGGTGGTCGTGACCGGTTCGTCACTCGTGACGCCGTCTGCTGCGTCGTCGTCGTGCTCCGAGAAGGTGTCTTCGGAGTCTACATCGGAGGTCGGACGGGGCCCGCGACCCGGCAGGTACGGGCTCGGCTCCTTGCCGGTGTGCCGTCGGCTCTGCACCACGAAGATCAGGATGCCGATGACGACCGCGGCGAGGGCCATCCAAACGTTCGTGCGGACACCGAAGAAGGTCTCGCTCGTGTCGACGCGGATGGACTCGAGCACCGAGCGGCCCGCGCCGTACCAGATCAGGTACAGGCCGAGGACCTTGCCCCACTGCAGCGTGAACTTGCGTGCCAGGAACAGGATGACGACCACGCCGAGGACGTTCCAGATGATCTCGTACAGGAACGTCGGGTGGAACAGCGTGCCCTCGGGCAGGCCCTTCGGGAACGCGGCGTTGCTGGAGTCGATCTCGAGCCCCCAGGGCAGGCTCGTCGGCATGCCGAAGAGCTCCTGGTTGAAGTAGTTGCCCAGGCGTCCGAAGGCCTGTGCGAGCAGGACGCCCGGCACGACGGCGTCGATGAACGACGTGAACCGGAGACCGACCTGGCGGCACCCGATCCAGGCGCCGACCGACCCGAGGATCAGCGCGCCGAAGATGGCCAGCCCGCCCTCCCAGATGTACAGGAACGACAGCGGGTCGATGCCGGGGCCGAAGTAGTCGGACACGTGGGTGAACACGTGGAAGAGCCGTCCGCCGATGATGCCGGCGGGCACGGCCCAGATGGCGATGTCGATGATGATCCATCGCTCGACGCCGCGGGCGTTGAGCCGACGGTTCGCGAGGACGACCGCGGCGACGATCCCGACCAGGATGCAGATCGCGTACGCGTGGATGCGGAAGTCGAGGGGCAGCGACCAGCCGAACGCGTCGCGGAGCCAGGCGGTCAGGTCGAAGTACTGCCAGGCGGTGCTCGGGCTCGGGATGCTCAGGAGGGGCATGGAGGTGCTGTCGCCTTTCGGAACTGACGGGGCGCGGTCGACGTGGCGTCGGCCTCGCTCACTGTAGCGCGGGTCGCGGGCCCGACAGGAACTGGACTAGCGGCGGCGGGCGCCGGTGGCGAGGTCGGCGGCCCGGTCGGCCACACCCTGCACACCGAGGTCGGCCAGGGCCCGGACGAACGCGGACCCGACGATCGCACCGTCGGCGTACTCGAGCACCTCGCCGACCTGCTCCGCCGTCGAGATCCCGAGGCCGACACAGGTTCGCTCGACCCCGGCGTCACGCAGGCGCGACACCACGGTGCGTGCGGCGACGTCGACCCCGACCCGGGCGCCGGTCACACCCATCGTCGAGACGGCGTAGACGAAGCCACGACTGGACTCCACCGCCTGACGCATGCGCTCGTCCGACGAGGACGGCGCGGCGAGGAAGACCCGGTCGAGGCCGGTGCGCTCGGACGCCTCGGTCCACGCGGTGGCCTCGTCGGGGATGAGGTCGGGCGTGATGAGACCGGCGGCCCCCGCTGCGACGAGGTCGTCGGCGAAGCGGTCCACGCCGTAGCGCAGCACCGGGTTCCAGTAGGTCATGACGAGCACCGGCACGTCGGCCCGCTCGGTGATCTGCTGCACGGCGTCGAAGACCTGTGCGACCCGGAAGCCGTTCGCCAGGCTCTCCTCGGCTGCGCGCTGGATGACGGGGCCGTCCATGACCGGGTCGGAGTACGGCAGGCCGAACTCGATGACGTCCACGCCGTTCTCGGCGAGGGCGACGGCTGCGTCGACGCTGGTCTGCAGGTTCGGGTACCCGGCGGGCAGGTACCCGACGACGGCTCCGGCGCGCTCGGCGTTGGCGGCGTCGATCGTCTGGGCGACGGTCTTGTTCGTGGTCACAGCTGCACCGCGTTCTCGTCGAGGATGCCGAAGTAGCGACTGGCGGACGCGACGTCCTTGTCACCGCGGCCGGACAGGTTCACGAGCACGACGCCCTCGGGCCCGAGCTCCTTGCCGAGCTTGATGGCACCGGCCAGGGCGTGCGACGACTCGATCGCCGGGATGATGCCCTCGGTCTGGCTCATCAGGCGGAACGCCTCCATGGCCTCGGTGTCGGTGATCGGCTGGTACTTCGCGCGGCCGATCGACGCCAGGTACGCGTGCTCCGGGCCGACGCTCGGGTAGTCGAGCCCGGCGGAGATGCTGTGGCTCTCGATGGTCTGGCCGTCCTCGTCCTGCATCAGGTAGGACTTCGCTCCCTGCAGCACGCCTTCGCGACCGAGCGTGATGCTCGCCGCGTGCCGACCGGTCTCGACGCCGTCACCACCGGCCTCGAAGCCGTGCAGCGCGACGGACTCGTCGTCGAGGAACGCCTCGAAGATGCCCATCGCGTTCGAGCCGCCGCCGACGCACGCCGCGACGGCGTCCGGCAGCCGACCGATGCGGTCGAGGACCTGCTGGCGCGCTTCCTCGCCGATGACCTTGTGGAACTCGCGCACCATCTCGGGGAACGGGTGCGGACCGGCGACGGTGCCGAGCAGGTAGTGCGTCGACTCGACGTTGGCGACCCAGTCGCGCAGGGCGTCGTTGATGGCGTCCTTGAGGGTGCGCGAACCGGTCTCGACCGGGATCACCTCGGCGCCGAGCAGGCGCATCCGCGCGACGTTGAGCGCCTGGCGCTCGGTGTCGACGGCGCCCATGTAGACGACGCACTCCATGCCGAACAGGGCTGCGGCGGTCGCGGTGGCGACACCGTGCTGCCCGGCCCCGGTCTCGGCGATCAGGCGGGTCTTGCCGAGGCGGCGGGCGACGAGGGCCTGGCCGAGGACGTTGTTGATCTTGTGCGAGCCGGTGTGGTTCAGGTCCTCGCGCTTCAGGATGATCCGGGCGCCACCGGCGTGCTTCGCGAACCGCGGCACCTCGGTGATGATCGACGGACGCCCGGTGTAGTCACGGTGCAGCGCGTCGAGTTCCGCACGGAACGCCGGGTCCGCCCAGGCCTGACGGAAGGCGGCCTCGAGCTCGTCGAGCGCGAGGACGAGGGACTCGGGGACGAAGCGTCCGCCGAAGTCGCCGAAGTAGGGGCCGTGCAGGTCGCGGAGTGAGGTCACGATGTGTCTCCCGGGACGAGTCCGACGCGGCCGGTCGGCCGCGTCGGACGGGTGGAACGTGCGGCCGCGGTCGGCGGCCTCGATGCGTGGGCGGACCGGGCCGCGGTTCGGCGGCCTGGTGAGCCGGTCAGGCCTGGTCGGCGGCGTCGATGAACGACGCGAGGGTCGCGGCGGGGTCGCTCCCCGTCACGAGCGCCTCGCCGACCAGCACGACGTCGGCGCCCGCTGCACGGTAGTGGGCGACGTCGGCGGGACCGGAGACCGCGGACTCGGCGACGCGCACGACCCCGTCGGGGATGCGGTCGGCGAGCGACCCGAACAGGTCGCGGTCGAGCGAGAAGTCGGTGAGGTCGCGGGCGTTCACGCCGAGGATGCGGGCACCGGCGTCCAGGCCACGCGTGACCTCGTCACCGGAGTGCGCCTCGACCAGGACGCGCATGCCGAGTTCTTCGGCGAGCGTGTGCAGCTCGACCAGGCGGGCCTGCTCGAGCGCCGCCACGATGAGCAGCACGACGTCGGCACCCGACGCCCGGGCCTCGATGACCTGGTACGGGTCGGCGATGAAGTCCTTGCGGAGCACGGGGACCCCGACACGGGCCTTCACGGCTTCGAGGTCGGCGAGGCTGCCGAGGAACTTGCGCCCTTCGGTCAGGACGCTGATCGTCGACGCGCCACCACGTTCGTAGTCGGCGGCGAGGCCTGCGGGGTCGGCGATCGCGGCCATCGCCCCGCGGGACGGGCTGGCGCGCTTCACCTCGGCGATGATCTTCACCCGGTCGCCCGGGCTCAGGAACGCGAGGGCGTCGAGGGGCGACGCCACCCGGTCGAGGTCGCGTTCGACGTCAGCGTACGGGCGATCGACACGACGGGCTGCGGCGTCTTCGAGGGCGCCGGCGACGAGGGTCTCGAGCACGTTCGGCATCGGCAGACCCCTACTCGCCGTGGTGCTTGGGGACGAACTTCGGACCGTCGACGCCGTAGCCGGCCTTCTTCATCACGCCACCGACGATGAGGCCGATGAGGACGACGCCAGCGGAGGCCCAGACGCCCCACGGCTGGTCGAACCAGAAGAACAGCGTGCCTGCCGCGAATCCGATCAGCATGATCACGACGGCGGTCCAGGCGGCCGGCGAGTGGCCTTCGCCGAGTTCTGCGGGCTCAGTGTTGCTCACGGTGCTCCTCGTTCTGCTCCGGCGTCGTCGGTCGAGCGACGCCCTGTCGATCCTACCGTGTCGTCACTCGGCGCCCCCGCGCCCGCGCCGTCCACGGTGGTGGGGTCCACGCCCGCGCTCAGGTCGTCCCAGTCGACGACCGCATCGCGCTCGACGGGTGCCGCGGCCCGCGCCGCGGCGGCGGCTCCGGCGGTCGCGGCTCCGTACTTCCGGCTCGGTCCGGGCCAGGCGCGCTGGACCACGATGACGACGACGCCCAGCAGCACGGCGAGCACGCCGCCCGCGATGCCGACTGCGGGCCACGGGCTCACGCTGACGCTCGACACGACGCTCCGGACGGCGCCGAGGTCGCTCACCCCGGCGACCTCGCCCACGGCGCCGCGTGCAGCGGCGATCGGGTCGGCGGCCGCGGTGATGCCGCTGACGACCACGCCGAGGCCGAGCAGGATCTCCACGGCGGCGAGCACGATGCGCAGCACCCGTCCGGCGATGGTCATCGCGAGGAACAGCGCGAGGCTCGCGATCGCCAGCGCGGTGAACTGCGGCACGACCGCTGCGCCGTCGGCGGCGACCGTCGACGTGACTGCCGCTCCCGCGTGCAGGCGGACGGTGAACCAGGTCTGGGTCCACGCGAGCATGATGATGCCGGCGACCAGGAGTCCGGCGACGACGACGATCGGGCGCGACCGCTTCACGAACGGACCTCGCGCATCCGGTTCGCCGTCGCGACGGCACGCAACGGGGCCGCGGCCTTGTTGACCGCCTCGACGTGCTCGGTCTCCGGGTCGGAGTCGGCCACGAGGCCGGCCCCGGCCTGCACGCGGGCGACGCCGTCCTTGATCAGGGCGGTGCGGATCGCGATCGCCAGGTCGGCGTCCCCGGCGAAGTCGAAGTAGCCCACGACACCGGCGTACGCACCACGCTTGGCGGGCTCGAGCTCGTCGATGATCTGGAGCGCTCGGGGCTTCGGCGCGCCCGAGAGCGTGCCTGCCGGGAACGTCGCCCGGAACACGTCGATCGCCGAGGCCTCGGGACGGATGCGGCCCTCGACGCTCGACACCAGGTGCATGATGTGGCTGAACCGCTCGACCGTCATGAACTCGGTGACGGCGACCGTGCCCGGCTCGCACACCTTCTGCAGGTCGTTGCGGGACAGGTCGACGAGCATCAGGTGCTCCGCGCGCTCCTTCGGGTCGCCGAGCAGGTCCTCGCCGAGGCGGACGTCCTCTTCGGGCGTGGCACCACGCGGGCGGGACCCGGCGATCGGGTGGGTGACGGCGTGGTCGCCCTGCACCTTCACCAGCGCCTCGGGCGAGGCGCCGACGATCCAGAACCGCTCGTCGGCGGTGTCCGCCAGCGCCAGGAAGTACATGTACGGGCTCGGGTTCAGGGTCCTGAGCACGCGGTAGACGTCGAGCGGGTCGGCCGTCACCTCGTGGTCGAACCGCTGCGAGATGACGACCTGGAACACGTCGCCGTCGCGGATGAAGTCCTTCGACCGCTCGACGGCGGCCATGTAGTCGGCCGGACTCGTCCGGTGCGTCGGGGTCGGCTCCGCGATCTCGAACGCCTCGGCGACGGTCGCGACGCTCGGCTGCACCAGGTCGCCCTGCATGCGGTCGAGGCGCTGCTGCGCGTCCGCCCACAGGGCATCGGCGTCGTCCGTGCCGTCGTTCAGCACGCTCGCGACGAGCAGCACGAGCCCGGTGCGGTGGTCGAGGGCGGCGAGCTCGGAGACGAACGACAGCGCCTGTCCGGGGACGTCGAAGTCGGACGGCGGCACGTTCGGCAGGTGTTCGAGCTGCCGGACGGCCTCCCACCCGATGAAGCCCACGGTGCCGCCGACGAGCGGCGGCGAGCCGGGCACACGGGGCGTGGCCCAGCGCTCGTGCAGCCGCGCGAGGACGTCCAGTGGGGCACCGTCGAGGGACCCGACGGCCCGCTCGGCGTCGATGCCGGTGTCGATCCACGCCGCGCGGTCGCCGTCCTGCGTCAGGACGCCGAAGCTCCGCACCCCGACGAACGACCAGCGCGACCACAGGCCGCCCTGGCCGGCGGACTCGAGCAGGAACGACCCGGGGCGGCCGTCGGCGAGCTTGCGGTACACGCCGACCGGCGTCTCGCTGTCGCCGTACAGGGCGCGGACGACCGGGATGACACGGTGGTCGTCGACCAGACCGTCGAACTCCGGCCGGGAGGTCGTGTGCGGGTTCTCGGAGATCGTCGCGGCGGTCATCGGGTCGCCTCCACGGCTGCGTCGGCCGGGGCGGACATGGTCACGGGCGCGAGCGGGTCGACGTCGAAGCACCGGTGCGCACCGGTGTGGCACGCCGCCCCGACCTGGTGCACCGTCACGAGGAGCGTGTCGTCGTCGCAGTCCAGCGCGGCCCCGCGGACGTACTGCGCGTGTCCCGACGTGTCGCCCTTCCGCCAGTACTCGTTCCGCGACCGCGACCAGAAGGTCACACGGCCCTCGGTGAGGGTGCGGCGGAGGGCTTCCCGGTCCATGTAGCCGAGCATGAGGACGTCCTTCGACGATTCCTCCTGCACGATGGCGGGGAGCAGGCCGTCCGCACCGAAGTGTGCGCGGTCGAGGACCGCCTCGGTGTCGGTACTGGTGCTGTCGGTCATGAGACTCCTAGCCTACGGCGGCGGATCAGCGGACGGCGTGACCGGTCGCGCGGAGCGCGGCCTTGACGTCCCCCACGGTCATCTCGCCACGGTGGAAGACGCTGGCGGCGAGGACCGCGTCCGCACCCGCGTCGACGGCCGGGGCGAAGTGCTCGACGCGACCCGCGCCTCCCGAGGCGATCACCGGGACGGACGAGACCGCGCGCACCGCGGCCACGAGTTCGAGGTCGAACCCGTTCTTCGTGCCGTCGGCGTCGATCGAGTTGACGAGCAGCTCCCCCGCACCGCGTTCGACGGCTTCGCGTGCCCAGGCGATCGCGTCGAGGTCGGACTCGGTCCGCCCCCCGTGGGTGGTGACCACGAAGCCCGAGGGCATCCGGTCCGACCGCTTGACGTCGAGCGAGAGCACGAC
The DNA here is from genome assembly GCF_000349565.1 of Curtobacterium flaccumfaciens UCD-AKU. Classification (GTDB taxonomy): domain Bacteria; phylum Actinomycetota; class Actinomycetes; order Actinomycetales; family Microbacteriaceae; genus Curtobacterium; species Curtobacterium poinsettiae. Next base: position 49,147 of record NZ_KB714620.1, on the reverse strand, counting down.
GGCCTGCGCGCCGAACCGGTCGGCGATCTCGCCGACGAGTTCGTGGCGGGCGATGGCCGCGCTGTTCACGCCGATCTTGTCCGCACCGCACTGCTGCAGCCGCGACACGTCGTCGACGCTGCGCACCCCACCACCGACGGTGAGCGGGATGAAGACCTGTTCGGCCGTCCGGGTCACGGTGTCGTACATCGTCGCCCGGTTCTCGACCGTGGCGCCGACGTCGAGGAAGGTCAGCTCGTCGGCACCCTGCTCGTAGTACCGCGCCGCGAGCTCGACGGGGTCACCGGCGTCCTGCAGGTCGAGGAAGTTGACACCCTTGACGACTCGGCCGCCCTTGACGTCGAGGCACGGGATGACCCGCACCGACACGCCGCCGGTGGTCACAGGCGTGCGGCGTGGATCGGGCTGACGAGGATCGCCCGGGCGCCGAGGTCGTAGAGCGCGTCCATGATGAGGTTCGCGTCGTCGCGCGGGATCATCACGCGGACCGCCGCCCACTCTCGGTCGTGCAGCGGCGACACCGTGGGCGACTCGATGCCGGACGCCACCGCCGTCGCCTGCTCGAGCAGTGCCGTGGGGACGTCGTAGTCGAGCATCACGTAGCCGCGGGCGACGAGCACGCCCTGCAGCCGCCGACGCAGCACGTCGATGCCGGCGATGGTCTCGTCGGTGGAGACGAGCACCGCGGTCGACTCGAGGATCACCGGGCCGAAGATCTCGAGGCCCGCCTGTCGGAGCGTGCTGCCCGTCGACACGACGTCGGCAACGGCGTCGGCGACCCCGAGCCGCACGGCGCTCTCGACGGCGCCGTCGAGCTTCACGAGCGTCGAGGTGACCCCGTGCTCGGCGAGGAACGCTCCGACGAGGCCGGGGTAGCTCGTGGCCACGCGGACGCCGTCGAGGTCCTGCAGCGAGGCGAACCGTCCGGGCGTGCCGGCGAACCGGAAGGTGGAGTCGGCGAAGCCGAGCGCGTCGACCTCGTGCGCCTCGGAGCCGGAGTCGAGCAGCAGGTCACGGCCGGTGATGCCGACGTCGAGTGCGCCGGACCCCACGTACGTGGCGATGTCCCGCGGGCGGAGGAAGAAGAACTCGACGCCGTTGCGCTCGTCGAGCAGGTGCAGCGCCTTCGGGTCACGGCGACCGGCGTACCCGGCCTCACGCAGCATGTCGGACGCGGTCTCGGACAGGGAGCCCTTGTTGGGCACGGCGATGCGGAGCATCAGGGGTCTGCTTTCTGGTCGGGGTCGTGGCGGATCGAGGTCGGTGCGCGGGCTGTGCCCGGGCGCGTCCTACAGATGTCGCCAGACGTCCGCCGGGGTGAGCCCCTTGGCGACCATGAGGACCTGGAGGTGGTAGACCAGCTGCGAGATCTCCTCCGAGGTGCGCTCGTCGCCCTCGTACTCGGCCGCCATCCAGACCTCGGCGGCTTCCTCGACGATCTTCTTGCCGATCTGGTGCACGCCGGCGTCGAGTTCGGCGACGGTGCCGGAGCCCTCGGGGCGCGTGCGCGCCTTCTCGGTGAGCTCCTGGAACAGGTCGTCGAACGTCTTCACGGGGTCCAGGCTACCGGTCTCCGCTGACGCGGCCGACGCACCGTCCGGACGGGAGGCGGTGGTCGCCTCGGCGACGCCGGCACCGTCCGGCGCTCCCACGGTCACGAGCGTGCCCGAGCGGCGGCCTCGCGCAGGTCGGTGATGCGCGCGGCGGGCTCGCCGCCGAAGACCGCCGACCCCGCGACGAGCGTGTCGGCACCGCTCCGCACGGCCTCGGGCACGGTGTCCACCGAGATGCCCCCGTCCACCTCGAGCCAGACGTCGAGCCCCGAGGCGTCGACCGCCGCGCGCGCGTCAGCGAGCTTCGGCATCACGGACGGCATGAACGACTGGCCGCCGAACCCGGGCTCGACCGTCATCAGCAGGATCATGTCGTAGGCGTCGAGGTGGTGCAGCACCTGGGTGATCGGGGTGCCGGGCTTCACGGCGACGGCCGCGCGGGCACCGTTCGACCGGATCGCCGCTGCGGTCGCCACCGGGTCCTCGGCTGCCTCGAAGTGGAACGTGACGCTCGACGCACCGGTCTCGGCGTACTTCGGCGCGTTGCGGTCGGCGTCAGTGACCATGAGGTGCACGTCCAGCGGCACCGGCGACACCTGCTGCAGGCGCTCGACGATCGGCAGCCCGAGCGTCAGGTTCGGCACGAAGTGGTTGTCCATCACGTCGACGTGCACCAGGTCGGCGGTCTCGATGCGGTGGAGTTCACGCTCGAGGTTCGCGAAGTCGGCGGACAGGATGCTCGGCGAGATGCGGATCGTCACCGGGCAAGCCTACCGGCGTGCCGCGCGTCGGGGCCTCAGTCGACGCGGCGGAACAGCGCGATGAACATCGCGTCGGTGCCGATCCGGTGCGGCCACAGCTGCGCTGTGGCGCCGTCCGCGATCTCCGGGTCACGAGCGGCGACACCCCGGACGACCGTGGCGGTGTCGAGCTGCTCGAGCCGGTCACCGTGCCGCCCCATCAGCGCGTCGACCTGCCCGCGCGTCTCGGCCAGGTGCGGCGAGCACGTCACGTACGCCAGGGTCCCGCCCGGAGCGAGCACGCGGACGGCGGCGTCGAGCAGTTCGGTCTGCAGCGCCGCGAGCTCCTCGACGTCCTCGGGGAGCTTCCGCCAGCGGGCCTCCGGCCGGCGACGCAGCGCGCCGAGCCCGGTGCACGGGGCGTCGAGCAGGATGCGGTCGAAGGTCATCCCGGTGCCGTCGCGGCCGTACCGACGGGCGTCGCCCTCGACGACCCGCACGTGGTCGCCGAACACGCCGAGGGCGTTCCGCACGAGTCCGGCCCGGGCGGGCACGAGCTCGTTGGCGACCAGGGTCGCCCCGCCCTGCTGCGCCTCGGCGGCGAGCAGCGCGGCCTTGCCGCCGGGACCGGCGCACATGTCGAGCCACCGCTCCCCCGCACGCACGGCCGACGAGCGGCTCAGCGCCAGCGCGGCGAGCTGCGACCCCTCGTCCTGCACGCGCAGGCGCCCGGCGGCGACGCCCGGCACGCGTGCCGGGTCGCCGGAGATGCCGCGGATCCCGACGGGCGACACCGGCGCGGCGTCCGCCTGCACGACGGGTTCGGTGGACCGGACGGGAGGCACGGTGCCGGTCGCGCCGTCGGCCTCCGGTTCGTCGACGGCGGGCACCAGGGCCGCGGGCACGTCGTCCGCACCGGTCGCGTCAGCGAACGCGGCGTCGGTGTCGTCGTCCGGCGCGGTGCGCGCGGTCGCGGTGGCGATGTCCTCGTCGGTGGCGAATCCGGGCAGGGCTGCGAGCTGCACCCGGGGTGCTGCGTTGTCGACAGCGAGCAGGGCGGCGAGCTCGTCGCGGGAGCGCTCGGCGGCCAGGGCGTCGCGGAGCGCGGAGACGACCCAGACCGGGTGCGACCACCGGGTGGCGAGCAGGGCGTCCCCGGCGCGGCCCTCGGTGATCAGGGCGTCCCACTCGTCGTCGGTGCGGGCGGCGATCTTCCGCATCACGGCGTTGACGAACCCGGTGGCGCGGCGGGCACCGACCTCGCGGGCGAGCTCCACCGTGGCGTCGACGGCGGCGTGCGTCGGCGTGCGCATGGCGAGCAGCTGGTGGGCGCCCAGGCGCATCACGTCGAGGACGTCCGCCTCGATGTTCTCGGCCCGGCGACCGGAGGCCAGCGCGATGATGACGTCGTAGCGGCCGAGCATCCGGATCGACCCGTAGGTGAGCTCGGTCGCGAACCCGGCGTCGCGGGCGGTGAGTCCGGCACGACGGATGCGCGTCGGCAGCAGCAGGTTCGCGTAGGCGTCGTCGACCTGCACGGCGCGGAGCACGTCGAACGCCACGCGGCGGGCACTGGCCGGGCGGGGGCCACGGCGGGCAGCCTGGGGCTTCGTCTGGGGGCTCATGCGAGGACCTTCCCGTCCAGTTCGCCGAGGCCACGGGCCCAGGCGGCGGCGTCCATCGCCTTCTTGCCCGCCGGCTGCACCTCGAGCAGCACGAGCGGGGTGTCGGCGGTCCCGACCAGCAGCCGACCGCCGTGGAGCGCGAGCGCACCGGGCGCGAGCGACGGGGCGGGGTCCTCGGCGCCTCCTGGCTGGAGCGTGCTGCGGAGCAGCTTCACGCGGGTCTCGCCCAGGTGGGCGTACGCGCCGGGCTCGGGCGTGACGCCGCGCAGCCGGGCGTGCACGACCGCTGCCGGAGCGGCGAAGTCGACACGGCCGTCGTCGATCGTGAGCTTCGGGGCGAGGGTGGGCTCGCCGGACTGCTCGGTCGCGACAGCGGTGCCGACGGCGATGCCGTCCACGACGTCCGCCACGACGTCGGCACCGACCTCGGCCATCGCGGCGAGGACCTCACCCGAGGTCGCCTCGGGGTCGATCTCGAAGGGCCGCGCGGCGTAGACCGGGCCGGCGTCCAGCGCCTCGACCAGCTGGAAGACCGTGGCGGCGGTCCGGGTGTCGCCGGCCATCACCGCACGCTGCACGGGAGCAGCACCGCGGTACGCCGGCAGGTCGGAGAAGTGCAGGTTGATCCACCCGTGTCGCGGGGCGTCGAGGGCCGGGCGGCGGAGCAGTGCGCCGTAGGCGACGATCACGCCGAGGTCGACGTCGAGGTCCGCGATCTGGGCGGTGACGGCATCGTCGACGCGCGAGGCCTCGATGACCGGCAGTCCGAGCTCCGCGGCGACGACGGCCACCGGAGTCGGGGTGAGGACCCGCTTGCGGCCCTGCGGGGTGGCCGGCCGGGTGAGCACCGCGACGATCTCGTGGTCGGACGCCGCCAGACGGCGGAGGGTGGGGACGGCCGCAGCGGGGCTGCCGGCGACGACGAGACGCATGGGTCCATCGTCCCACGCGCGTCGCCCGCGGCCGGCACGAGCACCGGCCGACGTCACCAGCCCGTCGTCAGGACCACTGGTCACGCAGGGACGGCGGCGTCTTCGTCGCTCCGGAGTCACGTCGAGCGCGGAGCAGCAGCACGAGCGACGATGGCGAGTCGATCTCGTGGAGCCGACACGGACCGACCGAACGGTCCCAGTCGGCGGCGAACGCCTCGGCGTCCTCCCGCCGTCGTCCGATCCCCGTCGGGACCGCCAGGAACCGGTTGCCGCGGGTGGTCGTCCGTGCGATCCACAGCGCGAGCGCCAGCAGCGGTGCCCGGCGCAGCCGCGCTGCCTCGCCGCGCCCGGTCTCGAGCAGGAACCGCGGCGTGCGGACCGGACCGAACGCCTCGGCGAGTGCGCTCGTCACCGTGCGGCGGTCCTCCACGGTCCCGCCGAGGGCCTCCATGGTGAACGCCACCGGCAGCCTGCCGACCATCGTCGGGGTGACGCGGATGTCGCCGTCACCGTAGGCGGGGATGCGTCCGGCGCGGTGCAGGCCGTCGATGACGACGCGGACGGCGCTCCGGTAGCCGTGCGCGGTGTCGAACCGCTGTCGCAGCGCCGTGCCGAGCTGGCGGGCGACCGGCCAGGCGACCGCGGTCGCGGCGACCACGGTGAGGACCGCACCGACGACGCCGAGGACGACGCCGGCGCGCCAGAGTTCGACGACGACACGGAACGACTGTGCGACGACCGCGAGCACCAGCGCGAGCACGACGGTCATCACGGCGGCTGCGGTGGGGCCGGTGGTCCACGGCGCGGCATCGGGTTCGTGGAGGACGGCCGCCGTGCTCTCGCGGTCGGCGTACGGCTCGCCGATGCGCCAGGCCGCGTGGGTCTGCTCACGGGACGGCAGCGCCGCCGCGATGTCGTCGTCGAGCGCTCGGACGCTCCGCCGCTTGTCCTTGGCGACGATCGCGGCGAGCCGCAGGGCGTGTGCGTCGGAGAGTGCGGTCCCGGTGCCGCGGACGACCTGGGTGTCGTCCTCGCGGAGGAGTCCCCAGAGCTGATCGTGCTTCCGGTGCATGCGGCTGACGTCCGGCGCTGCGAGGAGCGGGACGTCAGCGGGCACGACGGCGGTGACGGTCCAGTTGTGGGCGACCTTGCGGGGCCAGGCGGGGTCGAGGCGCAGGGTGCGGCCGCGGAGCTGCTGGGTGGCCGAGGACGTCGCGACGGCCGTGAGGTCGATCATGGTGTTCACCGCCGGGCAGTCCCAGCCCTCGCCGAGGAGTCCGCGGGTGCCGACGACGAGACGGGTGGTCGCGTCGGTGAGCAGTGCCGAGACGGCGGCGATGACCGCGGCCGAGCCGGTGCCGGCGGTCTCCACCGCGAGCACCCCCGGTGTGCCGTCCACCGGACTGGCGGGCAGTTCGGTGCCGAGGTGGCGTCGGAGCGCGGGCAGCAGGACGTCGGCGTCGCAGGCGGCGATGCGGAGGTGCTTCGCGGTGACGAGGACGGGGTGCAGGCCGGTGAGGGTCGGGTCCGCGGCGATCGTCGCGAAGGTGCGGAGCGCGCCGGCGTCGCGCCCACCCGAGCCACGGGCGTTGCCGTGCGTGGCGTGGTCCGTGACGACGACGGTGCGCAGGCGGCCCGCGCCCTCCTGCTCGAGTTCGAGCCGGAGGATCTCCCCCACCGCGGTGTCCTTGGCCGCGGACGAGGCGAGGACGGTGTCGACGGGGTCGCGGCCACGCCGGACCCCGCGGTCCGTCAGGGTGAAGCCGAAGTCGACGATGGACCGTTTGATCCGCTGCCACTGTTCCGCTCGGTCGGGATCGGGCAGGAGCCGGTCGAGGGCGTAGCGGGCGAGCAGCCGGAGTCGCTGCTCGGCGTCGGGTGTGCTCCGGGCGGCGTGGTGGACGAAGGCCAGGACCGGGTGGTCCGGACGGACCTCCGCGAGCATGCGCGCGGCGGACTCGGCGACGGCGAAGTCGGTGTCGAACGCACGGGCCAGCCGCGTCTCGGGCGATGCCGTGGCCGAGCGGTCACCGTCGGACTGGTCGACGGGTGGCTGCAGGGTGTGCACCAGCCAGTCCGCGCCGTCGGGGTCGTCGAACGTCGTCGCCACCAGGCTCGCGAGCCGGTCCTCGTGCTCGCGGAGGAACGCGATCTCGTCCTGCGTGGGTTCGACGAACCAGACGTGGTCTCGGTAGGGCGCGAGGTTGCCCTCCTTCACCACGGCCGGTGTCGGGACCTCGTGGTCGACGTCGCCGAGCAGCGCGGTGTAGTTGTCGTGCGCGTCCCGGTCGTCGGTGGACGGCAGGGTGGCGGTGAGCCCGATGAGCAGGGGTTCACGGCCGGCCTGCCGGATGCGTGCGGCGAGGTACGCGACCACGAGGGCCCAGTGGTCGAGCAGGTGGTGGCACTCGTCGAGCACGATGGTGCCGACGCCGTGCGCGACGAGCCGGTCGACCAGGGCCCGGGCGTTCGGGTGCAGCGCGGTCGCGAGGAGCGCCGGGTCCTCGCGGGCGAGTCGACGGCGGATGGCCCGTGAGCGCCGCGCGATCCCCTTCCGGTACGCCGTCGGGTTGGAGCCATCGAGGTCGACGAGCCACGCTGCCGCAGCCTGCTCGTCGCGGCCGCCCTCGACGAGTTCGCGGCGCCAGTCCGCAGCCGCGAGCTCGGTGAGCGGGTTGCCGGTCTCGAGGACCGAGAGCATCTGGTAGGTCAGCGCGGTCAGGTCACCGGGGTGCTCGGGGTCCTCGGACACGCGGACGGCCGGAGCACCGTCGAGCGCGGCAGCCGAGACGGCCCACTGGGAGCGGATCGTCGCGGTCGGCGCGAGGACGAGCGCGCGGGCTCCGGCGCGGCCGGCCAGCAGGAGCCCGAGCAGGGTCTTGCCGGAGCCCGGCGGCGCGACCACGTGCACCGGGTCCCCTGGCACCACGGGCACCCGGTCGAGCACGTCCTGCTGGTAGCGCCGCAGCGTCCCCTGGTAGCGCCAGCCCGTGAGCGGACCGCCCCGTTCCCCCGTCGTCACGCCTCGAGTCTCCCACGGGCCGTGCGCGGCGGGATGCGTTCCGTGGACCGTCCGTGAACCGACTGCGCGGTGGCTGCGTACGGTCTGAGCCACATCAGGAAAGGAACCACCATGAGCGACGTCACCACCGCCACCAACCGCTACGCCGGTTCGTCCGTCCAGAAGGCCGCCCTCGTGGTCGGCATCGTGTTCCTGCTCGTCGGGATCGCCGGGTTCGTCCCCGGCATCACGACCGGTGACCTGGCCGGCGCCGGACACGAGTCGATGGGCATGCTGCTCGGCATCTTCCAGGTGTCGGTGCTGCACAACATCGTCCACCTGCTGTTCGGCGTCGTCGGACTGCTCGCCGCCAACCGGGCCACCGGCTCGCGGATGTACCTCGTGCTCGGCGGGGTCGTCTACTTCGTCCTGTGGGTCTACGGCCTGTTCACCGCCGGGCACAGCTCGGGTGCGAACTTCGTCCCGCTGAACAACGCCGACAACTGGCTGCACCTCGTGCTCGCCATCGGCATGGTCGCCCTCGGCGTCGTGCTGCCGCGCGAGCGTCGCCGGCCCGCCAACGCCTGACCGGCGCACACCCGACTGTCGCAGCAACGCGGCAGACCCCGAACGACACCGCCGACGTCCCACGACGTCGGCGGTGTCGTTCTGCGTCGGGGCCACCCAGTCGTGCCCACCCGGTCGGCCGGGCTCAGACCTCGGAGAACGGTTCGGCGTCGTCGAGCCGCACCCGCAGCGTCGGAGCGGCCCGTCGGCGGTTGCCGCCCTTGAGCACCCGCCGGGTCGACGAACGCCGGATGACCTCGGCCTTGAGCGTCGCCGCGACCTCGGCACCGTGGGCGTACGGGAACCGCACGATCGCCCGGACCGTGCCCGGCAGGGCGTCGTCCTCGACGGGGACCGGGCCGAGCACCGGACCGACGACGGCATCGCCCAGGGCCTCGACCGCAGCGGTGACGGCCTCGTCGGTGCCGGTCATCGTCGCCACCCGGACGGCCGGCGGGAAGTGGAGTTCACGGCGGTCGGTGAGTTCGTCGTGCGCGGGTCCGTCGAGCCGCCACAGGGCCATCGCAGACGCCAGACGCCCACCGATCCCGACCAGGTACACGTCGGCGCCGGGGGCCGACTTCGCCGCCGCGTTCGTCCAGAAGCGCAGCACGTCCTCCTGCACGCGCAGCCCTTCGCGGGCGAGCATCTTCTCGCCGTCGAGCAGCAGCACGCAGGCGTAACCGCCGGGCACCGAGGGTTCCGCCCCGCGGGTGGCGACGACGACCGACGGCTTGGCGGGGACCTCGTCGAGCGGACGGGATCCGTCCGCGACGATGATCCGGGTGCCGGGGAACGCCCGCCCGAGCTCCTCCGCGGTGCGCTGTGCGCCCTGGCCGACCGGCTTGACGGTGCCGTTGCCGCACGTCGGGCAGCGGAACCCGACGGCCAGGGCACCGCAGAACCGGCACTGGGGGGTGGCGCCCCGGTGGGGGCTGCCGAGCGGGCCGCCGCAGACCCGGCAGTGCGCCCGTTCGCCGCACTCGGCGCAGACCAGGCCGGTGCCGAAGCCCGGGCTGGCGACCTGCACCAGGACGGCTCCGTGCTGGCTCGCCTCGCGCGCGGCGCGCCAGGCCGAACTCGGGATGCGCGCCTGGGCGGCGAAGCCCTCGGCCCCGGTCTGCTGCACCGTGGGGATGACCTTCGGGGTCTTCACGCGGTACGGGACGACGTCCTGCAGCCAGTGCAGCTCGACCAGGCGTTGCACGTCGGTGCTGCGCGCGTGCGAGACGAACAGCAGCGCGGCACCGGACTGGGCCGCCCGCACCAGGGCGACGTCGCGCGTGTGCACGTAGGGGGCCCGCTGCTCGATGAACGAGGCGTCGCCGTCGTCCCACATCGCGATCAGCCCGAGCTCCGTCGCCGGCGCGTACATCGCCGTGCGGTTCCCGATCGCGACCACCGGGTGCGTGCGGGCCTGCAGCAGGGCCTTCGCACGCTGCCCGTTCGTCTGCTTCGCGTCGAACCGCACCACCCGTTCCGGCGGCAGCACGGCGAGCAGGGCGCGCTCGAGGTCGATGACGTCGCGGAAGTCCGGCACGGCGACCACCGCGGACTGCTCGGCCGCCAGCGTGTGCGCCGCGGCCTGGGCGAGCGTCGCAGCCCATCCCGGCACCCAGACCGGTGCGTCCGCGTCACCCACCGCCACGGGCTGGGGGACGGCGGCGACCGCAGCACGTCCGTGCTCCGTCACCACGGCCTCCAGGACGCCGTCGGCGTAGCCGGTGACGGGCGGAGCGGTCACCGGCGGGGGCGACCACGCGGTGTCACGGGCGAGCCAGGCCTTCTCGGCGCGCACCTGCCGCGGTGGGACGGCGAGGCGCAGGACGTCGGAGGCGACGCCCGCCGCCCGGTCCGCGACGGCGCGCGCGAGGGTCCAGATCTCCGGCGCCAGGACGGGCACCGGGGACAGCACGGCCTCGATCTGGCTGAGCTCACCGGGGTACTCACCCTCGGTGACGATCTCGACCACGTACCCGTCGGACATCCGCGCCCCGGTGCGCAGCGGCACCTTGACGCGGACCCCCGCGACGCAGTCGTCCTCGAGCTCGGCCGGCACCCGGTAGTCGAACAGACGGTCCAACTGCGGGAGCGGCGAGTCGAGGACGACGCGCGCGACGGTGGTCACGCGGTGCTTCAGACGGTCGCGGCGACGAGTCCTGCGGCAGCGCGGAGTTCCTCGACACGGTCGAGCTGCTCCCACGTGAACCCGGGGAGCTCGCGGCCGAAGTGGCCGTAGGTCGCGGTCTGCGCGTAGATCGGTCGGAGCAGGTCGAGGTCGCGGATGATCGCGGCCGGACGCAGGTCGAACACCTGGCGGATGGCGGCTTCGATCGTGGCGTCGTCGACGTGTCCGGTGCCGAAGGTCTCGACGTAGAGCCCGACGGGCTTCGCGCGGCCGATCGCGTACGCGACCTGCACCTCGAGCCGGTCGGCGAGCCCCGCGGCGACCGCGTTCTTGGCGACCCAGCGCAGCGCGTAGGCGGCCGAACGGTCGACCTTCGACGGGTCCTTGCCGCTGAACGCGCCGCCACCGTGACGGGAGGCCCCGCCGTACGTGTCGACGATCACCTTGCGGCCGGTGAGTCCGGCGTCGCCCTGGGGTCCACCGATCTCGAAGCGACCGGTCGGGTTGACGATGACGTCGACGTGCGAGGAGTCGAGGTCGACGAGGTCGAGGACCGGACGGATCACGTGCTCGGTGATCGCGGCGGTGAGCTCGTCGAGCGTGACGCTCGGCGAGTGCTGCGTGGAGAGCACGACGGTCTCGACGGTCTTCGGCACGACGCCGTCGTACCCGACGGTGACCTGGGTCTTGCCGTCGGGACGCAGGAACGACAGCTCACCCGACTTGCGGACCGCGGCCAGGCGCTCGGCGAGACGGTGCGCCAGCCAGATCGCGACCGGCATGTACTCGGGGGTCTCGTTCGTCGCGAAGCCGAACATGATGCCCTGGTCGCCGGCGCCCTGACGGTCGAGCGGATCGACCGCACCGGTGCGGGAGTCGAGCGACTCGTCCACACCCTGCGCGATGTCGGGCGACTGCGCACCGATCGAGACCTCGACACCGCAGGTGGCACCGTCGAACGAGACGTCCGACGAGTTGTAGCCGATGCCGGTGATGACGTCACGGACGAGCTTCGGGATCTCGACGTAGCCGGAGGTCGTGACCTCGCCGGCGACGTGCACGAGCCCGGTGGTCACCATCGTCTCGACGGCGACGCGCGCGTTCGGGTCGACCGTGAGCAGCGCGTCGAGGATGCTGTCCGAGATCTGGTCGCAGATCTTGTCGGGGTGCCCCTCGGTCACCGACTCGGACGTGAAGAGGCGGAGAGCAGCTGCAGTCACCGGGATCAGTCGGTGGGCTGCTGCTGCTTGGTGACGGTGAGCTTGTCCTCGTTGATCTCGTGGAGCGCGACGGACAGCGGCTTGTCGTCGATCGTCGAGTCGACGAGCGGGCCGACGTTGTCGAACAGCGAGCCCTCGTGCAGGTCGGCGTAGTAGTCGTTGATCTGGCGGGCGCGCTTCGACGCGAAGATGACGAGCGCGTACTTCGACTCGACCTTGCTGAGCAGGTCGTCGATGGGCGGGTCGATGATGCCCTGGGGGTTGGCCATGGTGTCTCCTCGAAGTCAGTGCACCCGTCAGGGCGCAGAGAACAAGTCTACGACCTCACGTGCCGCGGTGCCGACATCGGAGTTCACGATCCGCACGTCGAACTCGTCCTGGGCGGCCAGCTCGACCTTCGCGGTCTCGAGACGACGCGCCTGTTCATCCGCGGATTCGGTGCCACGGCCGATGAGCCGGCGCACCAGTTCCTCCCACGTCGGGGGCAGCAGGAACACCAGCACGGCCTCGGGCATGGCGTCGCGGACCTGTCGTGCGCCCTGCAGGTCGATCTCGAGCATGACCTTCTCGCCGGCGTCGAGCGCACGGTCGATCGGCGGCCGCGGGGTGCCGTAGCGGTACGAGTTGTGGACGGTCGCCCACTCGAGCAGCTCGCGGTCGCGGATCATCCGGTCGAACTCGGCGTCGTCCACGAAGTAGTAGTGCACACCGTCGACCTCGCCGGGGCGCGGCTTCCGGGTGGTGGCGGAGACGCTGAGGTTGACGTCCGGGTACTGCTGTCGGATGTGCGCGCTCACCGTGCCCTTGCCGACCGCGGTGGGTCCGGCGAGCACGACGAGCTTCGAGGCACCACGCTTGCGACCGCGCGCGGCGAGCCAGTCCGCCAGCGCGGTCCGCTGCCGGGTGCCGAGGCCACCGAGGCGCTTCGACGGTGCGATCCGCAGGGTCCCCATGATCGCCTCGGCTCGTGCGGGGCCGATGCCCGGCAGGCTGACGAGCAGGTCGCGGACCCGCAGCGAACGCTCGGCCGAGGTCGTCTCGACCAGCGAGTCGTCCCACGCGGCACGGGCGACGTCGAGTGCGGAGCGCTCCCCCGACGCGATCGCCGCCTTCACCGCAGCCCGGGCGCGTCGTGCGGCGACGGCGGCCTTCGCCGCGGCGACGCGGTCCACCTCTGGCGGGGTGCGGTGCGCGGGCAGGCCCTCGGGCGCGTCGGTCACGCTGCCGCCGCCAGTGCCGTGCGGATGCGGTCGGCGCGGTCGGCGACGAGGGCCGCGACCCCGTCCGGACCGTCGGTCAGCAGGCCGCGCGACTCGCTCACGAGCACCTGCTCGGCACGGGCGCCGTACAGCGCCCGGAGGTCCTCGATGCGGGCCCCCTGGGCGCCGAAGCCCGGGGCGAGGACCGGCGCGGAGCCGATCGCGTCCGCGTCGATGCCGAAGTCGTCGAGGTGAAGGGTCGCGCCGAGCACGAGCCCGACGTCGCCCAGGGCCTGATCGCCCACGGACCGGTTGTCGTCTGCCACGTCCAAGACGATACCGGCCGCGACCGTCCGGCCGGTACGCGGTCCCTCGGCCAGCACCGCGGTCTGCAGCACCCGGGCCTCGGGGTTGCTCGTCGCCGCGAGCACGAAGACCCCCGCACCGTTCCGGCGCGCCACGTCGATCGTGCCCCGGAGCGAGCCGTACCCGAGGTACGGCGACACCGTCATCGCGTCGGCCGCGAACGGCCCGTCGCGGTCCAGCCACGCCAGCGCGTAGTCGTCACCGGTCGTCCCGATGTCGCCCCGCTTCACGTCGGCGACGACCAGGAGGCCCGCATCGCGTGCCCGACGGATCGTCGCGTCGAGCGCGCGGTAGCCCGCCACCCCCGCCGCCTCGAAGAAGGCGACCTGCGGCTTCACGATCGCCGCGCGGCCGGTGGCCGCGTCGACCAGGGCCGCGCCGAATGCGGCAAGGCCCTGCTCGTCGCGGCCGAGCCCCCACGCCGCCAGGGTGGCGGCGTGGGGGTCGATGCCGACGCAGAGCGGTGAACGCTCGCGCACGGCGGACGCGAGTCGGTCACCGAAGGAGGCCGGGCCTCCTGACCGGTTCGTGCCCACGCTGGCAGCCGTCACCAGGTCGCGCGCTCGAGCGCGTAGTCCTGCAGGCTGCGGACGTTGAGCGGCGAACCGATCGTCTCGATCGCCGCGACGGCCGCACCGATCTGCGCGATCGTCGTGAACAGCGGCTTGTCCGCCGCGACCGTGGCCGCACGGATCTCGTACCCGTCCGCACGACCGGCAGCACCGGACGGCGTGTTGATGACGATGTCGACCTCGCCGGTGGCCAGCAGGTCGACGACGCTCTCGCCACCCTGGCTGTACTTGCCGACGATGCCGACCTCGATGCCGTTGCGCCGGAGGATCTCCGCCGTGCCCTCGGTCGCGATGATCGTGAAGCCGAGCTGCTGCAGTCGGTGCACCGGCAGCACGATCGCGCGCTTGTCGGTGTCGGCGACGCTCACGAAGACCGTGCCGCTGGTCGGCAGGCCGCCGTACGCGGCGTCCTGCGACTTGAGGAAGGCCCGCGGGAAGTCGCGGTCGATGCCCATGACCTCGCCGGTGGAGCGCATCTCGGGGCTGAGCACCGAGTCGACGACCTGGCCCTCGCGGGTGCGGAAGCGACGGAAGGGCAGCACGGCTTCCTTGACGGCGACCGGCGACTGCGCGGGCACGAACGCACCGTCACGCTCGGGCAGCATGCCCTCGGCGACGAGCTCGGCGACCGTGGTGCCGGTCATGATGCGGGACGCGGCCTTGGCCAGCGGGATGCCGAGCGCCTTCGAGACGAAGGGCACCGTGCGGCTGGCGCGCGGGTTCGCCTCGAGGACGTAGAGCACGCCGGCGCCGATGGCGAACTGGACGTTGAGCAGGCCCTGCACGCCGATGCCGCGGGCGATCTTCTCGGTCGCGTCGACGACGCCCTGGATCTCCGCGCGGCCGAGGCCGACCGGGGGCAGGGTGCAGGCCGAGTCGCCGGAGTGGATGCCGGCCTCTTCGAGGTGCTCCATGATGCCGCCGATGTAGAGCCGCTCGCCGTCGAAGAGCGCGTCGACGTCGATCTCCACGGCGTCGTCCAGGAACCGGTCGACCAGCAGCGGGAGCTCCGGGCCGATGATCGCCTGGTCGGCCATCCGGTCGAAGTAGTCCGCGAGCGACGGGGAGTCGTACAGGATCTCCATGCCGCGGCCGCCGAGCACGAACGACGGGCGGACGAGGACCGGGTAGCCGATCTCCTCGGCGACCGTGGTGGCGCTCGTCAGGTCGTGGGCCGTGCCGTTCCGCGGTGCGAGCAGCCCGGCGGCGTCGAGGATGGCGGAGAACTGCCCGCGTTCCTCGGCCGAGTCGATCGCGGTGGGGCTGGTGCCGAGGATCGGGATCCCGGCGGCCTCGAGCGGCTTCGCCAGGCCCAGGGCGGTCTGACCACCGAGCTGCACGACGACGCCGACGAGTTCGCCGGACGCCGCCTCGGCCTCGATGACCTCGAGGACGTCCTCGGCCGTGAGCGGCTCGAAGTACAGGCGGTCCGAGGTGTCGTAGTCGGTCGACACGGTCTCGGGGTTGCAGTTGATCATGATCGTCTCGAACCCGGCGGCGCTCAGCGCGAAGGACGCGTGCACGCACGAGTAGTCGAACTCGACGCCCTGCCCGATGCGGTTCGGGCCGGAGCCGAGGATGACGACCTTCTTGCGGTCGCTCGGCGTGATCTCGGTCTCGGTGTCGTACGACGAGTAGTGGTACGGCGTCAGGGCGGGGAACTCGCCGGCACAGGTGTCGACGGTCTTGAAGACCGGTCGGATGCCCTGGGCGTGCCGCTCGTCACGGACCTGCTGCTCGGAGACCGGTGCCGCGTCCGTGCTGCGCAGGCTCGCGATCTGGGTGTCGCTGAAGCCGTGCTCCTTCGCCCAGCGCATCGTGTCCGCGTCGAGGGTCTCGGCGGCACGGACCTCGTCGGCGACCTCGTTGATGAGCACGATCTGGTCGATGAACCAGGGGTCGATCTTGGTGGCCTCGAAGACCTCGTCCGCGGTGGCACCCGCGACCAGGGCCTGCTGGACCGTGACGATGCGGCCGTCGGTCGGGATCGACGACTTCGCCAGCAGGGCGTCCTTGTCGAGCTCGGCAGCCGGGGTGTCCCAGTGGAAGCTCGACCCGCGCTTCTCGAGCGAGCGCAGCGACTTCTGCAGCGCAGTGGCGTAGTTCCGGCCGATGGCCATCGCCTCGCCGACGCTCTTCATCGTCGTGGTCAAGGTGGCGTCGGCGGCCGGGAACTTCTCGAACGCGAACCGCGGGGTCTTCACGACCACGTAGTCGAGCGTCGGCTCGAAGCTCGCCGGGGTGACCTTCGTGATGTCGTTCTCGATCTCGTCGAGCCGGTAGCCGATCGCGAGCTTCGCGGCGATCTTGGCGATCGGGAAGCCCGTGGCCTTCGACGCCAGGGCCGACGAGCGGGACACGCGGGGGTTCATCTCGATGACGATGACGCGGCCGTTGGACGGGTCGACAGCGAACTGGATGTTGCAGCCACCGGTGTCGACGCCGACGCGACGGATGATGTCGATGCCGATGTTCCGCATGTTCTGGTACTCGCGGTCGGTCAGGGTCAGCGCGGGGGCGACCGTGATCGAGTCACCGGTGTGGACGCCGACCGGGTCGACGTTCTCGATGGAGCAGATGACGACGGTGTTGTCGTAGTTGTCGCGCATCAGCTCGAGCTCGTACTCCTTCCAGCCGAGGATGGACTCCTCGAGCAGGACCTCGGTCGTCGGGCTGGACTGCAGCCCGTCGCCGACGAAGCGGACGAGTTCGGCCTCGTTGTAGGCGAAGCCCGAACCGAGGCCGCCCATGGTGAAGGACGGGCGGACGACGAGCGGGTAGCCGAGGTCCTTCGCGAACTCCTTGGCCTCTTCCAAGGTGTGCGCGATGTGGCTGCGGGCGACGTCGGCGCCGGACTCGAGCACGAGCTCCTTGAAGAGCTGGCGGTCCTCGCCGCGCTGGATCGCCTCGACCTTGGCGCCGATGAGCTCGACGCCGTGCTTGGCGAGGATCCCCGCCTCGTCGAGCGCGATGGCCGCGTTCAGGGCCGTCTGACCACCGAGGGTCGGCAGGACGGCGTCCGGCTTCTCGATGCGGATGATCTCCTCGAGCGACGCGTTCGTGATCGGCTCGATGTAGGTCGCGTCGGCGAAGTCGGGGTCGGTCATGATCGTCGCCGGGTTCGGGTTGACCAGGATGACCCGGACGCCCTCGGCCCGGAGGACACGGCACG
This sequence comes from Curtobacterium flaccumfaciens UCD-AKU, assembly GCF_000349565.1. Taxonomy (GTDB): domain Bacteria; phylum Actinomycetota; class Actinomycetes; order Actinomycetales; family Microbacteriaceae; genus Curtobacterium; species Curtobacterium poinsettiae. The sequence goes on along the minus strand of NZ_KB714620.1, from coordinate 32,072 downwards.
CCTGGGTGCCGGAGTAGTCGAACTCGGCGGCCTGACCGATGACGATCGGGCCGGAACCGATGACGAGGACGGAGTTGATGTCTGCGCGCTTGGGCATCAGTTCGCTTCCTTGGTGATGTCTGCTGCGGGGGTCGTGGCGTCGGCTGTGGCCGCGTCGAGCGGCTCACCGTCGCGACGCTCGCGCACCATGTCCGCGAACCGGTCGAAGAGGTACATGCTGTCGTGCGGCCCGGCGGCGGCCTCGGGGTGGTACTGCACGCTGAACGCCGGCACGTCGAGCGCTCGGAGACCCTCGACCACGTCGTCGTTCAGCGAGTAGTGCGAGACCTCGACCCGACCGAACCCGGCCGGCGAATCGATGACCTCGCCCAGGGGCGCGTCGACCGCGAAGCCGTGGTTCTGGCTCGTGATCTCGACCTTGCCCGTGGTCGTGTCGAGCACCGGCTGGTTGATGCCGCGGTGGCCGAAGGGCAGCTTGTAGGTGCCGAAGCCCAGGGCACGGCCGAGCAGCTGGTTGCCGAAGCAGATGCCGAAGAACGGCCGGCCGGTGCGCAGGCTGCCCTGCAGCAGTTCGACCTGCGCGTCCGAGGCGGCGGGGTCACCGGGGCCGTTCGAGTAGAACAGGGCATCCGGTGCGAGGGCTTCCAGCTCCTGGGCGGAGATGTCCTGCGGCACGACGTGCACCTCGAAGCCGCGGGCGGCGAGGTACCGGGTGGTCGACGCCTTCACACCGAGGTCGAGGACGGCCAGGGTGCCGATCTGCTCACCCTCGGCCGGCACCACGTACGTCTCCGGGGTGGACACCAGCGACGAGAAGCTCGCGCCCGCCATGGTGGCCTGCGACCGAACGGCGTCCAGCTGCTCCGACTCCGGCAGTGCCGCGTCGGCGCCGCTGAAGACGCCGCCCTTCATGGCGCCGGCGTCGCGGATGCGGCGGGTGAGGGCGCGGGTGTCGATCCCTGCGATGCCGACGATCCCGTCGCGCACCAGGTGGTCGTCGAGCGTGGCGTTCGCGCGGTGGTTCGACACCACGCGGCTGGGGTCGCGCACCACGTACCCGGCGACCCAGATGCGACGGGACTCGGGGTCCTCGTCGTTCACCCCCGTGTTGCCGATGTGCGGCGCGGTCTGCACCACGATCTGCCCGGCGTAGGAGGGGTCGGTCAGCGTCTCCTGGTAGCCGGTCATGCCGGTCGCGAAGACCACCTCGCCGAGCGTGCGCCCACGGGCGCCGTAGGCCCAGCCGTCGTACCGGGTGCCGTCTTCGAGGACCAGGACGGCCCGTTCGCGTGTCATGCTTTCTTCCCTTCGCCCGCGGTTCGCGGAGCATCGGCCGCAGTCGCCTGCGGCCCGGTCTCGGTCAGTCCCTGCAGGGCGTGCAGCGCGGCTGCGTCGTCCTCCGGGAACCGGAAGTAGGTGTCCAGGTCCGTCGCACCTGCGGCGCCGGTCGCCGTCCATCGCAGACGGACCAGTCCCCCGGGTTCGACCACGCGGTCGATCGCCCACGTGGAGCGGTCGGCGCCGCGGACCGCGTCACGCGCGATCCAGCGGTCGTCGGTACCGGCGAGGCGCATCACCACGCCGGTCGCGTGGACCGTCACCCCGCCGCGGCCGCGGAACCCGAGGCCGCCTGCGGTGATGCGTTCCAACGGCTGGTCGGCGCGGGTCGTCGCGACGGTGAACCCGTCCCACGACCCGACCGCCGGTGCCAGGTCGGCCGGCACCCGGACGGGAGGCACGGCTTCCGCCTGCTTCCTGGTCCGCGTCCGCCAGGTGCGCGCCATCGCGACGAACAGGGAGGCGACCCCGAGCAGGATCACCGCGCCGAGGAGCCAGCGCTGCGTGTCGCCGCTCATGCGCGCGCCCCTGTCCGGAGCGCCGCGGCGTGCGCCGCGATCGTGTCCGCGTCGACGACCCGGCCGTCGAGCACCGTCGCGTACCCCTGGTGGAAGGTCGCGACGACCCGGCCCGGCAGGGTCATGCCGAGGTACGGCGAGTTCTGCGACTGGCCGGCGAGGTCGGTGACCGCGAACTCACGGCTGGCCGACGGGTCGTAGAGCGTGATCTCGGCGGGCGCGCCCTCGGCGATGCGCTGCCCGTGCCCCTCGACCTGACCGATCCGCGCCGGCGCCTCGGACAGCACCCGGGCGACGTCGGCCCAGTCGAGCCGGCCGTCGTCGACCACGGCGGACTGCACCACGCTCAGCGCCGACTCGAGACCGACCATGCCGTTCGCGGCGGCGGGCCACTCGCAGCACTTCGCCTCGGCGGTGTGCGGCGCGTGGTCGGTCGCGACGATGTCGATGGTGCCGTCGGCCAGGGCCGCGCGGAGCGCCTCGACGTCCTCGCGGGCGCGGAGCGGCGGGTTCACCTTGTAGCGGGCGTCGTACCCGGGGGCGCCGTCGTGCCCGGCGATGAGGTCCTCGGTGAGCACCAGGTGGTGCGGCGTGACCTCGGCCGTGACGTCGATGCCACGGGACTTCGCCCAGCGGATCACCTCGACGCTGCCGGCCGTCGAGACGTGGCAGACGTGCAGCCGCGCCCCGACGTGGTCGGCGAGCAGGACGTCGCGGGCGATGATCGCCTCTTCCGCGACGGCGGGCCACCCGGCGAGGCCGAGCTCGGAGGACAGCCGGCCCTCGTTCATCTGCGCGCCGATGGTCAGGCGCGGCTCCTGGGCGTGCTGCGCGAGCACCCCGCCGAACCCCTTGATGTACTCGAGTGCCCGGCGCATGAGCAGCGGGTCGGCCACGCAGGAGCCGTCGTCCGAGAACACCCGGACCTTCGCCCGCGAGGTCGCCATCGCACCGATCTCGGACAGGTGCGTGCCCTGCAGCCCCTGCGACACGGCGCCGATCGGGCGGACCGTGACGTACCCGGCGTCGTCACCGAGCGCCTGGACCTGCTCGACGACGCCCGCGGTGTCGGCGACGGGGCTCGAGTTCGCCATCGCGTTCACGGCGGTGAAGCCGCCGGCGGCCGCGGCACGCGAGCCGGTGAGGACCGTCTCGGACTCCTCGTGGCCGGGCTCGCGCAGGTGCGTGTGGAGGTCCACGAGACCGGGCAGGGCGATGAGCCCGTCCGCGTCCACGGTGGTGGCGCCGACCGCGTCGAGACCGGACCCGATCGCGGTGATGCGCCGGCCCTCCAGACGGATGTCGGCACGCGAGCCGTCGACCAGCTGCGCGCCACGGATCAGGTGAGCGGTCATGCGGCGGACTCCTTCGCGTCGGTGCCGTTGCCGGCGCTGCCCGTCAGGGCGAGGTAGAGGACGGCCATCCGGACCGAGACGCCGTTCTCGACCTGCTCGACGACGGTCGAGCGGGGGTCGTCGGCGGCGACGCCGGCGATCTCGAGCCCGCGGTTCATCGGACCGGGGTGCATGATCAGCGTGCGCTCGGACAGCCGTCCGAAGCGCGCCGCCGTCAGGCCCCAGTGCCGCGTGTACTCGCGCGGGTTCGGGAAGAAGGCGTCGTTCATGCGTTCCTGCTGGATGCGGAGCGTCATGACGACGTCCGGGTCCTCGGCCAGGGCGGTGTCGAGGTCGTGGTGCACCGCGGCCCCGAACGGTGTCGTCGTGGCGGGCAGCAGGGTCGGTGGCGCGGCGAAGGTCACGCTCGCGCCGAGGGTGCGGAGCAGCCAGGCGTTCGAGCGGGCGACACGGCTCAGGCCCCAGTGCCGCGTGTACTCGCGCGGGTTCGGGAAGAAGGCGTCGTTCATGCGTTCCTGCTGGATGCGGAGCGTCATGACGACGTCCGGGTCCTCGGCCAGGGCGGTGTCGAGGTCGTGGTGCACCGCGGCCCCGAACGGTGTCGTCGTGGCGGGCAGCAGGGTCGGTGGCGCGGCGAAGGTCACGCTCGCGCCGAGGGTGCGGAGCAGCCAGGCGTTCGAGCGGGCGACACGGCTGTGCAGCACGTCGCCGATGATCAGGACCCGCACGCCGTCGAGGCCCTGGCCGCGCGAACCGGTGCCGTGCAGGCGGCGGCGCATCGTGAAGGCGTCGAGCAGCGCCTGGGTCGGGTGCTCGTGGGTGCCGTCGCCGGCGTTGACCACCGGCACGTCGATCCAGTCGGCGTCGGCGAGCACCCGCGGGGCGCCGGACGCGCCGTGGCGCATGACGATGCCGTCGATGCCCATCGCGCCGAGGGTCTGCACGGTGTCCTTCAGGGATTCGCCCTTCGAGACGCTCGAGCCCTTCGCGGCGAAGTTCAGGACGTCGGCGGACAGGCGCTTCGCGGCGGCCTCGAACGAGATGCGCGTGCGCGTGGAGTCCTCGAAGAACAGGTTCACCACGGTCTTGCCACGCAGGGCCGGGAGCTTCCGGACCTCGCGCGTGTTGACCTCGGCCATCTCCTCGGCGACGTCGAGGATGTGGACGGCCTGCTCGCGGGACAGGTCGGCGGTGGAGAGCAGGTGCCGCATCACGCCACCCCCTGCTCGATGAACACGGTGTCGTCGCCGTCGGTCTCGGCCAGGTGCAGGGTGACCCGCTCGTCGGACGCCGTGGGCAGGTTCTTGCCGACGTGGTCCGCGCGGATCGGCAGTTCGCGGTGGCCGCGGTCGACGAGCACGGCGAGCCGGACGGCACGCGGCCGACCGATGCCCTGCAGCGCGTCGAGCGCGGCGCGGACGGTACGGCCGGAGTACAGCACGTCGTCGACGAGCACGACGACCTTGCCGTCGATGCCGCCGGCGGGGATGACCGTCCGGTGCGGGGCTCGACCGATGCCGTGGCCGAGGTCGTCGCGGTGCATGGTGACGTCGAGCGTGCCGACACGCTCCGTCCCGATGCCACCGGCGGCCGAGGACCACTCCGGCTCGATGCCGGCCAGGATCCGGCCGAGGCGTTCCGCCAGGACGGCGCCGCGGGTCGGGATGCCGAGGAGCACGAGGTCCGAGCCCCCGTGGTTGGCTTCGAGGATCTCGTGCGCGATGCGTGTCAGGGCACGCGTGATGTCGGGCTGTTGCAGGACCGTTCTGGTTCCCACGTCGACCCCCTTCCCCGCCTCACTGGACGGCATTAAAGGATGCTGACGTGGTCAACCCTACCGGGACTCCTGGTCTCCTGCGACCGTCCGACCAGACGGTGCACGACCGCCGGCGACGGCCCCGAGCACGCCGTTGACGAAGCCGGCAGAGTCCTCGGTGGACAGCGACTGCGCGAGCTCGACCGCCTCGGCGATCGCGACGGCGTCGGGGACCTCGGGGTTGAACCGGAGCTCCCAGACGGCCATCCGCAGGATGCAGCGGTCGAGGACCGGCATCCGGGCGATCGACCAGCCCTGGGCGTGGTCGACGATCACGGCGTCGATCTCGTGACGGGCGTCGTCGACACCCGTGACGATCTGGCGGGCGTAGTCCCAGCTGGAGGCACGCTCCGGCTGGTCCAGGTGCCGGACCGTCTCGGTGGCGAGCACGTCCGCGATCGGCAGCTCGCGCACCTCGGCGACGTACAGCATGTCGAGGGCGCGCTTGCGGGCCTTCGAACGAGCACTCATACGGTCAGCGCCTAGGAGTTGACGCGGCCGAGGAAGCTGCCGTCGCGCGTGTCGATCTTCACCAGGGTGCCGCTTTCCAGGTACAGCGGGACCTGGATGCGGTGACCGGTCGCGATGATGGTCGCGTCCTTGGTGCCACCGGACGAACGGTCACCCTGCAGGCCGGGCTCGGTCTCGACCTCGGTGACGATCGACGTCGGGAGCTCGACGTACAGCGGGTTGCCCTCGTTCATGGCGATGGTGACCATCGCGGACTCGAGCAGGTAGTTCTTGGCGTCGCCGACCACGGTCGCGGAGACCGGGATCTGGTCGTACGTGTCGGTGTCCATGAACACGTAGGAGTCGCCGTCCTCGTAGAGGAACTGGTAGTCACGACGGTCGACGACGGCGGTGTCGATCTTCGCGCCGGCGTTGAACGTGCGGTCGACGACCTTGCCGGAGACGACGTTCTTCAGCTTGGTGCGGACGAACGCGCCGCCCTTGCCCGGCTTGACGTGCTGGAACTCGACGACCGACCACAGCTGGCCGTCGATGATGAGAACGGCGCCGTTCTTGATGTCTGTGGTACTGGCCATGAGTCGTCGGTGTCCCGTTCGGTCGTGTTGTGAAGTGTCCTCGGGCCGCGGACGGCCCCGGACGAGTGTAGCGGACGCCCGCCCGGCGGCCGGAGCGGTGCCCGTCGCGCTCAGCGCCGTCGTCGGGCGAGCCAGGCGTCGATCGCCGCCCAGGCGAGCAGCACCACCGCCGCTCCCCCGAGCAACGCACCCGCGACCCCGGTGGACAGGGTCGCCGTCGGCCGCGCCGGCAACGACAGGTACACGATCGCCAGGACCCCCGCCCCGGCCCCGAGCAGCACGAGCAGGATGCGCCGGATCATGCCGGACACGAGCTGCCGGTCGCGGCTGTCCGCGAAGAGCCGGATGTTCACCGTGAACCGGCCGGTCTCGATCGCCTCGCCGATGCGGTCCACCCGGCGGGGCAGCCGACGGGCCGCGGACACGACCCCGAGCAGCTCCTTCGCCGCCAGGTCGCGGAGCTTGCCCGGCCGGAGTTGGTCGGTGATCTGCTCCCGGGCGAGTCCGCGGGACTCCTCGAGCAGGTCGAAGGACGGTGCGAGCGTGCGGAGTGTGCCCTCGAAGATCGCCAGGGCACGCGCCGCAGCGACGAAGTCCGGCGGCGGCTTCAACCGGTACCGCCCGAAGACCTCGACCGCGTCGTCCACGGTGTCGACGCCGATGCGTGCCCCCGGACCGAGCTCGTCCGCGACGAAGCGGGCGATGTCCCGACGGAAGTCGGGCTCGTCGTGCGCATCGCGCACGGGCGCCATCCGCAGGACCGCATCGGCGATCCGCGACGTGTCGTCCTGCAGGTAGGCGGCCAACAGGTCCTGGACCGTGTCCCGGAGACCCGGGTCGAGCCTCCCGACCGATCCGAAGTCGATCAACGCGGGCCGCCCGTCGGGCAGCACCAGGACGTTCCCCGGGTGCAGGTCCGCGTGGTACAGGCCGTCGAAGACGACCTGGCGCAGGAAGGCGCGGAGGATCGCGCGCATCGGCGCGTCGAGGTCGCGCTCGGAGCGCTCGGCGCGGATCGCGCTGAGCGTGTCGCCCTCCAGGAACTCCATCACCAGCACACGCCGGCCGGACAGGTCCGGGTAGGGGTCCGGGAACCGGACCTCGTCCGGACGCGCGCTGCGGGCCTGGGCCGCACGCAGCGCAGTGAGGTTCCGCAGCTCGGACACGAAGTCCACCTGACGGATCAGGTCGTCCGCGTACTGGCCGGCGATGTCCTGCACGCCGACCTGTCGCGCCTCGGTCGACCACCTGGCCATGAACCGGACGACCCGCAGGGCGATGTCGACGTCGCGGCGCACGGCGGCGTCGATGCCCGGCCGCTGCACCTTCACGGCGACCGCGGTGCCGTCGGGCAGCCGGGCGCGGTGCACCTGCGCGATCGACGCCGCCGCCACCGGCACCGGGTCGAACGTGGCGAAGACCTGGTCGACCGGCGCACCGAGCTCCTGCTCGAGCAGCGCACGGACCTCGTCCGCCGGCGCCGCCGTGACGTTCCGCTGCAGGTGCGCGAGTCCCTCGGTCCACTCCTCGGGCAGCAGGTCGTCGCGCGTGGAGAGCAGCTGGCCCATCTTCACGAATCCACCACCGGCTTCCTCGAGCGCCCGGCGCAGGTGCTCGGCCTGGTCGCGACGCAGGTCCGAGGTCGCCGGGTCGTGCGAGAAGTCGAGGCGGCGGAAGGGGACCAGGTGGTGTCGGCGGGCGATCGAGAGGAGTTCGGTGAAACGCCGGCCCCGGGAGCGCAGCGTGCCGGTGTCGGCGTCGCGCGGGCCGGAGAGGTCGCTCAGTCGGGGTGGGGTGGGCACGCCCGTCAGTCTGCTCCCCGCTGCTGGGTCCGCCGCGTGCGGGTGGTGCCGTCCGTCGCGTCGCCCCATCCTCCTCCACAGCCTGGAGGCCCGGCGCGGCTTCCACAGGTCCGCGCGGGCCCGGCGCGGGGCTCGGTCTCTGCAGTGGATTCGTCGGGTCCTGCGCTGACCGAGCAGGCTAGACGCCGACCTCCTGGTAGGCGGTGAAGAGCAGGTGGTCCTCGGGGCCCTCGAGCACGACGGGCTTGCCGACGCCGTCGAGGATGATGAACCGCAGCATGCCGGCACGGGCCTTCTTGTCGCGACGCATGGTGGCGAGCAGCCCCTGCCACCGTCCGACGCCGTACGAGGTCGGCAGCTCGAGCGACTCCAGGATCGTCCGGTGGCGGTCGACCGTGGCGTCGTCCAGGTGTCCGGTCAGCCGGGCGAGTTCGGCGGCGAACACCATGCCGACCGACACCGCCGCACCGTGGCGCCACTGGTACCGCTCGGCGTGCTCGATCGCGTGCCCCAGGGTGTGCCCGTAGTTCAGGATCTCGCGTCGGCCCTGCTCGGTGAAGTCGTCCGACACGACCTCGGCCTTGAGCGCGATGGCGAGCTCGACGACCCGGCGGAACTCCGGCGTCGTCGGGTCGGTCACCCGGGCGACGTCGGCCTCGACGATGTCCAGGATCTCGGGCACGGCGATGAACCCGGCCTTCACGATCTCGGCGAACCCGGTCAGGATCTCGTTGCGCGGCAGGGTGCGGGCGAGGTCGAGGTCCACGACGACGGCGCGGGGGGCGGAGAAGGCGCCGACCAGGTTCTTGCCCTCGTTCGTGTTGATGCCCGTCTTGCCGCCGACGCTGGCGTCCACCATGCCGAGCACGCTCGTCGGGACGGACACGTACGCGACACCGCGCAGCCAGGTCGCGGCGACGAAGCCGGCGAGGTCGGTGACGGCACCGCCGCCCAGGCCGATGACCGCGTCGGTGCGGGTGAAGTCGGCCTGCCCCATGATCTGCCAGCAGAACGCCGCGACCTCGACACGCTTGGCGCCTTCGGCGTCGGGGACCTCGGCGATCAGGGCCTCGAGGCCTGCTTCGACCAGGAGTGCTCGGAGCTCGTTCGCCCGGGCGCCGAGCGTCGGCGAGTGCACGATCAGGACCTTCGCGACACGCGGGCCCAGGATCCCGGGCAGGGTGCCGAGCAGGTCCGTGCCGACGGCCACCGTGTAGCCGTCGTCACCGCCCACCCGGATCTCGGTGGTCCCGGCGGGCAGGGTCGGCTCGGTCACGGTGCTCCTTCGGTGCTGGTGGTGCTGGTGGTCGTGCTGCCGGGCGCGGCGTGAGTGCCAGCGTCGCTGCGCACCCACGTGACGACGTCGTCGACCACACGGGACATCGGCCGTCGGGACGTGTCGACCACGACGTGCGCGAGTTCGGCGTAGGTGGCCGCTCGCTCGTCCATGATCGTCTGCCAGGCGTCGATCCCACCGTTCGCCAGCAACGGCCGGTCGGACCCGGCGATGCGCTCGGCGACGGCCTCGGGCGAGACGGTGAGCAGGACGATGCGCGCTCCGGTCAGGGCCCGCCGGGTGTCCGCGTGGGTGACGGCTCCCCCGCCGACGGCGACGACGCCGCCCGTGGACAGCGCTGCCCGGACGGCTTCGGCCTCGAGCGCACGGAACGCCGGCTCACCCCGGTCGGCGAAGATGCCGGGGATCGGTCCGTGCTCGCGGACGATGGCCCGGTCGGTGTCCGTGAACGGCACACCGAGGGCCTTCGCCACCCGCTTGCCGACGCTCGACTTGCCGGCACCCATCGGGCCGATGACGACCACGGGCGCGTCGGCGCGTCGGACGTCGGTGCTCACAGGTCGGTCGAGGTCGCCGAGGGCTCGGTCCGGCGCGTGCGCAGGGTCTCCGGGATCGCGGCCAGGTAGGCGTCGAGGTTGCGCTTGGTCTCGACGACGTTGTCGCCGCCGAACTTCTCGAGCACCGCGTCGGCGAGCACCAGGGCCACCATCGCCTCGGCGACGACCCCCGCAGCCGGCACAGCGCAGACGTCCGAGCGCTGGTGGTGCGCCGCGGCGTCCTCACCGGAGACGACGTCCACCGTGTGCAGGGCGTGCGGGATCGTGGCGATCGGCTTCATGCCGGCCCGGACGCGCAGCACGGTGCCCGTGGACATCCCGCCCTCGGTCCCACCGGCACGGTCGCTCGTGCGGTAGATCTCGCCGTCCTCGCGGTACAGCTCGTCGTGGGCCGCGGAGCCACGGCGACCGGCGGTCGCGAAGCCGTCGCCGACCTCGACACCCTTGATGGCCTGGATGCCCATGATCGCCGCGGCGAGGCGGGCGTCGAGCCGGCGGTCCCAGTGGACGTGTGAGCCGAGGCCGGGCGGAACACCGTAGAACAGCACCTCGACGACACCGCCGAGGGTGTCGCCGTCCTTCTTGGCGGCCTCGACCTCGGTGACCATGCGCGCGGAGGTCTCGGCGTCGAAGCAGCGCAGCTGGTCCTCGTCGAGGCGGTCCACGTCGTCGGGCAGCGGCAGGTCGGTGCCGTCCGGCACCCGGACCGTCCCGACCTGCAGCGTGTGCGCCACCGAACGGATGCCGAGTTCGGCCAGGAAGGACTTCGCGACGGCGCCGAGCGCCACGCGTGCCGCGGTCTCACGGGCACTCGCACGCTCCAGGACCGGGCGGGCCTCGTCGAAGCCGTACTTCTGCATGCCGACCAGGTCGGCGTGACCCGGACGCGGTCGGGTGAGCGGGGCGCTCCGGCCGCGGGACATCTCGGTGGACTCGATCGGCTCGGGGTTCATGACCTCGACCCACTTCGGCCACTCGGTGTTGCCGATGCGGATCGCGATGGGGCTGCCGAGCGAGTAACCGTGTCGGACGCCACCGGACACGTGCAGCTCGTCCTGCTCGAACTTCATCCGCGAGCCGCGGCCGTAGCCGAGCTTGCGGCGTGCGAGGTCGGCACGGATGGACTCGAACGACACCGGGACACCCGCGGGCAGGCCCTCGAGCATGGCGATCAGTTCGGGTCCGTGGGACTCACCAGCGGTCAACCAACGAAGCATGCGGCAATCCTCCCACAGCGTTCGTCCGTGCGACGTCGGCGCCTACTGGTAGTCGGGGTGCGCCCGCAGCCAGGCCTGGAACTGTTCGACCGCGACCAGGTGCTGGTCGTAGGTGTCCGAGAAGACCGTCTTGCCCGACTCCAGGTCGACCGTCACGAAGTACAGCCACTTGCCCGCGGCCGGAGCCGTGACCGCCTTGATCGCGACGTCACCCGGGTTCGAGATCGGTGCGGGCGGCAGCCCCTCGTGCACGTAGGTGTTGTACTCGTTCGAGGCGTCCGCGCGCTCCTCGTCGGTCGTGGTCACGGTGTGCGTGTTGCCCGTGCCGTACGCGACCGTGGCGTCGGACTGGAGCTTCATGCCCTGGTCGAGCCGGTTCTGGAACACCCGCGCGACCTTCGGGTAGTCGGCCGCGAGCCCGGCTTCCTTCTGCACCAGCGACGCGAAGACGATGGTGCGCTCCTGGTCGGCCTCCTTGACGCCGGCGGCGGCGAGGTGCTCCTTCATCGTGTCGACCATCGACTTGAAGTACTGTTCGGCGGACCAGCCCGGGTTGATCGGGTAGGTCGCGGGGAAGAGCCAGCCCTCGAGCGTCGTGACGCCTGCCGGCAGGTCGTACGCCGACAGGTCCTTCGCGGCCGCGTCGACCTGCTTCTTCGTCAGGCCGGCCTTCGAGACCATGCCGGCCTCGATGTCGGCCAGCGCGGTGCCCTCGGGGATGATGATCGACGCCTGGACCCGGTTGTCCTTGTCCTGCAGGGCGGCCAGCGCGGACTTCGAGCTCATCTGCTTCTTCAGCGCGTACGAACCGGGCTGGAACTGCACGTCCGGCGAGGCGAGCAGGAGCTTGTAGAACACCTTCGAGTCCTTGACGACGCCGCTGCGCTGCAACGTCGCGGCGACGTTCTCGCCGATGTCCCCCTGCTTGATGGTGATGGTCACCTTCGAGGTGCCGTCACCGGTGTAGTCGTCGGGCTCCTGCGCACCGCTGATCGCGCCGATCAGCTGCTGGATCTTCGGGGCGGCGAACGTGTAGGCCCCGACACCCGCGGCCAGCACCACCGCGACGATCACGAGCCCGGCGACGAGCGGTCCGCGTCGACGCTTCGGTCGCGGGTCGCGCGGCTGCCTGGAGGAGCGTCCTCTGCCGCCTCGTCCCCCGCGTCCGCCGCCTCCCGCGGCGCCACCGCCGCCGGTCGCGTCGCCGTGGTCCGTCCCGTCGGCACCGGACCCGCCGCCCGCGGCGGTCGCCGCGGACTCGGTCGGCAGTTCGCCGGTCAGGAGTGCTGCGACCTCGGGGTGCAGCTCGTCGGGGCTGGTGGCGATCGGTGCGTCGGCGGGAGACGCCGGGCGTTCGTCGCGCGTGGTCGCCGGAGCATCGTCAGCCGGCTCGGGGGCCTGCGGCTCGTCGGTGGGCTCCGGGGCGGGTGAGCCGGCGACGCGGGCTCGTTCGGCCTCGAGTGCGCGGGCTTCGCGTCGGGACATCGGAGGCGCGGGCGGTGGGGTCACCCGACCAGCGTCGTCGCGGTCATCGGTGCCTGTCGTGCGGTCGGAAGTCGCCTTCCGCCGCTCGGCGTCGTTGCCGGGCGCGATGATCGCGTTCCAGTCCAGATCGTCTGCCAACGTCCTCGGTCTCTCGGTCGGGAACTCCACCTGGGCACCGTCGTCCGCGGACTGACGACGGGAGCACCCTTGCGCGGTACCGGGCAGCCCTGTCAGGGAAGCGTGGTGCCCGGAGGGGCACCTGCACTGCGCTCGTGGTCGAGCGCGTGTTGCAGAATGATAACAGCGGCTGCTTGGTCGATCACGGCCCGGGACTTCTTCGTGTTCTTGCCGGCCTGGTGCAGCCCGCGCTGGGCGGTCACCGTCGACAGTCGTTCGTCCACCAGGCGCACCGGACGACGCGCTGCGATCCGGGCGGCGAACACGCGGGCGTCCTCGGTCGAGGCGGTGTCCGCGCCCGACATCGACAGGGGCAGACCGACCACGACCTCGACGACGTCGTACTCGTCCGCGAGCTCGAGGATGCGCCGGAGGTCCTTCGAGTCGTCGCGACGGACGGTCTCGACCGGCGTCGCCAGCAGGCCGTCACGGTCGCACACCGCGACCCCGATCCGGGCGCGCCCGACGTCGACGCCGAGCCGCCGCCCGGACCGGATGCCCACGGTCAGCCCGCGAGCCGTGCGGTCACGGCACGGAGCGCCGCGGGGAGCGCGGCCGCGTCGGTCCCGCCGCCCTGCGCCAGGTCCGGCTTGCCACCGCCACCGCCGCCGAGCACGCCGGCGGCCTCCTTCGCCAGGGGGCCCGCCTGCACGCCCGCAGCACGAGCGGCGTCGTTGGTCGCGACGATCACGATCGGCTTGCCACCGACGACCGCCCCGAGCACGACGACGGCAGCACCGTCACCGAGCTGGCCCCGCACACCGGTGGCGAGCGAGCGCAGGTCGTCGCCGGACTGCAGTCCGTCGACCGTCTCGGCGACCACGGTGGTGGCACCGACGGTCGTGGCGTTGCGGGCGATGGCGGGCACGCGCTGCTGCAGGTTCGCCGACTCGTACTCGGCGAGCTTCTTCTGGGCGCTCCGCAGGTCCTCCATCAGGTTCTGCACGCGGGCCGGCAGGTCGGCACGGGGTGCCTTGAGCGCGCTGGAGAGCTGCGACACGATCGTGCGCTCGACGGCGAGGTCGCGGAACCCCTCGAGCCCGACCAGCGCTTCGACGCGGCGGTTCGTCGAACCGACGCTCGACTCCCCCACCAGGTTGACGAGTCCGATCTGTGCACTCGAGGCCACGTGGGTGCCACCGCAGAGCTCGCGGGACCACGGGCCGCCGATGTCGACCATGCGGACCTCGGCGCCGTACTTCTCACCGAACAGGGCCTGCGCGCCGAGGGCCTTCGCCTCGTCGATGGGCAGGATGCGCGTGGACACCTCGAGGTCGGTGCGGATCGCGGTGTTCACGACCTCCTCGATCTCGGAGCGGGTCTCGAGCGACACGGGCTGCGACCACGAGAAGTCGAGGCGCATGTAGCCGGACTTGTTGTACGAACCGGCCTGCAGCGCCTCCGGCCCCAGGATGTCGCGGAGCGCCGCGTTCACCAGGTGCGTCGCGGAGTGTGCCTGGGTCGCGCCACGGCGGTACTCGGCATCGACGACGGTGCTCGCGGCGTCGCCGACCCCGACCTCGCCGGAGCGGACCTGCACTGTGTGGCTCCAGAGCCCGGAGACCGGTCGCTGGACGTCGAGGACCTCGAGGTCGAACCCGTTGCCGACGATCGAGCCCTGGTCGGCGTCCTGGCCGCCGGACTCGGCGTACAGCGAGGTCTCGCCGAGGATGACCTCGGCGATGTCGCCCACCACCGCGCGGTCGACGCTGACGCCGTCCACGATGATGCCGAGCACGCGCGTCTCGGTCTCGAGTGCGTCGTAGCCCAGGAAGGTCGTCTCGCCCTTCGCCCGGAACGCGCTGTAGACGCTCAGGTCGGCGATCGCGGTCTTCTTGCTCTTCGCGTCGGCCTTCGCCCGGGCGCGCTGCTCGGACATCAGGGTCTCGAACGCCGTGCGGTCGACGTGCACGCCGGCTTCCTCGGCCATCTCCATCGTCAGGTCGATGGGGAACCCGAAGGTGTCGTGCAGCAGGAACGCCGTGTCGCCGCCGATCGACGGGGCACCGTCCTGCTTCGCGCGCTCGACCGCGACGTCGAGGATGGTCGTGCCCTGCGCCAGGGTGCGGAGGAAGGTCTCCTCTTCCGCGTAGGCGATGCGGGAGATCCGGTCGTAGTCGGACGCCACCTCGGGGTAGGCGTCGCGCATCGCGTCGCGGGACGCCGGGAAGAGCTCGGGGAACGTGGCGGCCTCGACGCCGAGCAGGCGCATGGCGCGCACGGTCCGGCGGAGCAGGCGACGGAGGATGTACCCGCGGCCCTCGTTCGACGGGCTCACGCCGTCGGCGATGAGCATCAGCGAGGAACGGACGTGGTCGGCGATGACGCGCATGCGCACGTCGTCCTCGTGCACGGCACCGTAGCGACGGCCGGAGATCTCGGCCGCGCGGTCGAGCACCGGGCGCACCTGGTCGATCTCGTACATGTTGTCGACGCCCTGCTTGATGAAGGCGACGCGCTCGAGCCCCATGCCGGTGTCGATGTTCTTGTTCGGCAGTTCGCCCGTGATCTCGAAGTCGTACTTCGACCGCACGTCGGCGATCTGGTACTGCATGAAGACGAGGTTCCAGATCTCGACGTAGCGGTCGTCGTCGGTGGCCGGGCCGCCGTCGATGCCGTGGTCGGGGCCGCGGTCGAAGAAGATCTCGGAGCAGGGACCCGCGGGTCCGGGCTGCCCGGTCGACCAGTAGTTCGTGTCCTTGCCCAGACGCTGGATCCGCTCGTCGGGCAGCGACGAGTGCTGCTTCCAGAAGGCGATCGCCTCGTCGTCCTCTTCGTAGACGGTGACCCAGAGGTCGTCGGGCGAGAAGCCGAGCCCCCCGTCGGTCTCCGACTTGGTGAGGAACTCCCAGGCGAACTGGATCGCCTGCTCCTTGAAGTAGTCGCCGAACGAGAAGTTCCCGTTCATCTGGAAGAACGTGCCGTGGCGAGGGGTCTTGCCGACCTCTTCGATGTCGTTCGTCCGGATGCACTTCTGCACGCTCGTCGCCCGCGGGAACGGCGCCGGGATGAGCCCGGTCAGGTACGGGATGAACGGCACCATGCCGGCGACCGTGAAGAGGAGCGACGGGTCGTCGGAGACGAGGGATGCGGACGGGACGACGGTGTGGCCGCGGTCACCGAAGTACTGGAGCCAACGGCGGCGGATCTCTGCGGTCTGCATGGTGCTTCCTGGGTTCAGGTCGTGGGTGGAGGAGAGTCGTGACAGCTCGAAGCGGAGCGCTCAGACGTCCGTGCGGAGCTCGGCGTCGCGCGATCGGTAGCCGTCCGCGACGGCACCCGTGAAGGCCTTCGTCTTGGCGTTCACCTCGGCGAAGAGCCGGGCGCCACCGGAGGTCTGGGCGACCCGGTGTGCGACGGCGAAGCCGATGACGATGCCGACGGCGACGAAGAACAGCTGCTTCACGGTGCCTCTCCCTCTGTGCACCCGGGCGGTGCATGCCCGGACAAGCTTAGCCGCCGGCGCCGGAACGCCGAACGGCGGGTCGCCCTCGAGAGGACGACCCGCCGTTCGGGTGTGTTCAGTGGATCAGCGAGCTGCGTAGTACTCGACGACGAGCTGCACTTCACAGGTCACGGGGACCTCGGCGCGCTTCGGGCGACGCACGAGGCGGGCCTGGAGCTTCTCGATCTCGACCTCGAGGTAGCCCGGGACCTTCGGGAGGACTTCCTGGTGGCCACCGGCAGCGGCGACCTGGAAGGGCTCCATCGACTCGGACTTCGCCTTGACGTGGATCAGCTGGCCCTCCTTGACGCGGAAGGAGGGGCGGTCGACGAGCTTGCCGTCGACCAGGATGTGACGGTGCACGATCAGCTGACGGGCCTGCGCGGTGGTGCGGGCGAACCCGGCACGGACCACGAGGGCGTCGAGGCGCTGCTCGAGGAGCTCGACCAGGTTCTCACCGGTCAGGCCCTTCGTCTTGCGGGCCTCTTCGAAGACGATGCGGAGCTGCTTCTCGCGGATGCCGTACTGGGCGCGCAGACGCTGCTTCTCACGGAGGCGGACGGCGTAGTCGCTGTCCGCACGACGGCGCGTACGGCCGTGCTCACCGGGCCCGTAGGGGCGCTTCTCGAGGTAACGGGCCGCCTTCGGCGTCAGCGGGATGCCGAGCGCGCGCGACAGGCGGGTCTTGCTGCGGGTACGTGACTTGGTAGACACAGGGTCCTTTTCTCTGTTCGAACTGAATACTCGCCGGGCACTCCAACAGCACGCTCAGTGGTGCAGCACGTGCTCGGTCCCGACGACGGGATCCAGAGGGATGAGCCTGTGGGATCGGACGGCTACAGTCCGAACCTCTGCCCCCGTACCACCGGAGTGGCACTCTGTCCTCGACGCAGCCGTGCTCGAGGACCAGGACGTAGGCCCGTCAATGCTAGCAGCATCCAGCCCGGCGAAGAAGCACCGACACTAGTGCCCGCGTGTGATCTTCCGGAGTCGTTCGAGCCGCGGCCCGACCTCTCGCTCGTACCCGTTGGCCGTCGGGGTGTAGTACTCGGTGCCCTCGAGGGCGTCCGGCAGGTACTGCTGCTCGGCGACCCCGTGCTCGGCGTCGTGCGAGTAGACGTACCCCTTGCCGTGCCCGAGTCGCTTCGCCCCGGCGTAGTGCGCGTCGCGCAGGTGCATCGGCACGGTGCCCATCCGCCCCGCCTTGACGTCGGCCATCGCCTGGTTCACCCCGTTGTAGGCGGCGTTCGACTTCGGTGCCGTCGCCAGGTAGACGACCGCCTCGGCCAGGGGGATGCGGCCCTCGGGCATGCCGATGAGCTGGACGGCCTGCGCCGCGGCGACCGCGATGGACAGCGCCTGCGGGTCGGCCATGCCGATGTCCTCGGACGCGGAGATGATGATCCGCCGCGCGATGAACCGGGAGTCCTCGCCGGCCTCGATCATGCGGGCGAGGTAGTGCAGGGCTGCGTCGACGTCGCTCCCCCGTACCGACTTGATGAACGCGCTGATGACGTCGTAGTGCTCGTCGCCCTGTCGGTCGTAGCGGAGCAGGGCCCGGTCGACCGCGGCGGCGACGGTGTCGGCGTCGACGACGGGCACGGTGTCGTCGTCGTCGTCCTGCGCCGCGGTGGCTGATGCCGCAGCGGCCTCGAGCGCGGTGAGGGCGCGTCGGGCGTCACCGGAGGCGAGCCGGATGATCGCACTGCGGGCTTCGTCGCCCAGGACGACGGCGCCGCCGAGGCCCCGGGGGTCCTCGACCGCACGGTCGACGAGCATGCCGAGGTCGGGATCGGTGAGTGGTTTGAGCGTCAGGAGCAGGGAGCGGGAGAGCAGCGGCGAGATGACCGAGAACGACGGGTTCTCGGTGGTGGCTGCGATCAGGATCACCCACCCGTTCTCGACGCCGGGCAGCAGGGCGTCCTGCTGGGCCTTGCTGAACCGGTGGATCTCGTCGAGGAACAGCACCGTGGTCGACCCGTACAGGTCGCGGTGGGTCAGTGCCTTCTCCATGACCTCGCGCACGTCCTTCACGCCGGCGGTCACGGCGGAGAGCTCGACGAACTCGCGGCCGGACTGGCGTGCGATGGCCTGCGCCAGCGTGGTCTTCCCAGTGCCGGGCGGACCCCAGAGGATCACGGAGACCCCGCCGGGGTTGTCACGCGTGCCGGTGGCGAGCTGCACGAGGGGTGAGCCCCGCCCGAGCAGGTGCTGCTGGCCGGCGACCTCGTCGAGGCTGGTCGGTCGCATCCGGACGGCGAGCGGGACGGAACCCTGCGCGAGACCGGCGCGACCACCCGTGGTGGGCGCGTGCATGCCCGAACGATCCGCTGCCATCCTGCAATCGTAAGCCGCACCACCGACGCACGCCGCGCCTCCGAGCCGGTGGCGGTGACCGTTCGGCTACGCTCGTTGCACACTGCGACGAGAGGGCAGACCAGCACCGTGGCACCGAAGAACCCAGCGCGTGACAACCGTGAGGCGCGCGAGCGGCTCCGCCTCTACCAAGCCCGTCAGGGCCTGCACGAGCGGCAGCGCAGCCGCCGTGTGCGCGACAACCTGATCGGTGCAGGCGCCCTCGTCCTCGTCGCGGCCCTCGCCACCGGGTCGCAACTCGCCTTCGCCGGGTCGCGGGGGTCGGACGCCCCGACACCGAGCACCTCCGCGTCGTCCACGGCGACGCCGTCGGCCAGTGCGACGGCCGGCAACACCGGCGACGTGCCGAGCAAGTCGATCGCGAAGGGCGCGACCTGGACGGGCACGCTCACGCTCAACAAGAGCATCGACCTCGGCATCGAGCTCGACGGGGCGAAGGCACCGCAGGCCGCGAGTGCCGAGATCTCGTTGATCCGCGACCAGTTCTACAACGGCACCACGTGCCACCGACTCGCCGACAGCGCCGGTCTGAAGTTCCTGCAGTGCGGATCCGCGAACGGCGACGGTACCGGCGACGCGGGCTTCGAGTACGGCCCGCTCGAGAACGTGCCGAAGGACGGCGTCTACGAGAAGGGCACGATCGCGATCGCTCGGTCGGACTCCCCCTACTCGCAGTCGACGCAGTTCTTCATCGTCTACGGGGACACCACGCTCGACGGGTCCACAGGCGGCTACACGGTCGTCGGGAAGGTCACGAGCGGCCTGTCCGAGCTCGAGTCGGAGATCGCTGCGAAGGGCATCGCGTCCCCCGGCAGCGACGGCACCGGCGAGCCCAAGGTGGCGACGAAGATCACCGACGCGACCATCGCGGAGCAGAAGTAGTCCACAACCCGTCGCACCGGTCGGGCGGCGGAGCCCGTCCGTGCAATAGGCTGACGACCTGACCGTGCCGACGGTGACGTCGGCGATGCACGACCACGATCGAGGCGAGACCTGTGGGATCTGACGAAGCAACGACCTGGGGGCGGGTCGACGAGAACGGGACCGTGTACGTCCGGTACGAAGAGACCGAACGTGCTGTCGGTGAGTACCCGGACGCCACCCCTGAAGAAGCACTCGCCTACTTCGCGCGGAAGTACGCCGACCTCGAGGGGCAGGTGAAGATCGCCGAGCAGCGCGTCCAGCGCGGCGCGTCGGCGAACGACGTCGCCCGGACGGTCGAGCACCTGACGGCCCTGGTGGCCGACGCACGGGTGGTGGGCGACATCAAGTCGCTCGAGACCCGCGTGGGTGTCCTGGCCGAGCAGCTCGGCTCGCTCACCAAGGAGCAGGCAGAGCAGGCGCAGCAGGCCCTGCAGGACGCGCTGGCGCACCGCACCGCCCTGGTGGAGGAAGCCGAGGCACTCGCCGCGGTCGACCCGGCGCGCGCGCAGTGGAAGCAGATCACGGCGCAGCTCGACGACGTGTTCGCACGCTGGCAGCAGCACCAGCACGACGGGCCCCGGATCCCCAAGAACGAGGCGAACGACCTCTGGAAGCGGTTCCGCGCAGCGCGGTCCACCGTCGACCAGCACCGTCGTGCCTTCTACTCCGAGCTGGACGCACAGCACCGTGACGCCCGGACCCGCAAGCAGGAGCTCGTGGCGCAGGCCGAGGCCCTCGCACCCCGCGGCTCCGACGCGATCCCGGACTACCGTCAGCTCCTCGACGACTGGAAGAACGCCGGGCGGGCGGGCAAGCGGCACGACGACGCACTCTGGGCGCGCTTCAAGGCCGCCGGTGACGTGCTGTTCGAGCAGCGCCACGCCGAGAGCGCGGCCGAGAACGAAGAGTTCTCCGCCAACCTCGAAGCGAAGCAGGCCCTGCTGACCGAGGCCGAGCCGCTCCTGCAGGCGACCGACCGGGTCGCCGCGCGCAAGACCCTGACCGGGATCCAGCGCCGGTGGGACGAGATCGGCAAGGTCCCCCGCGCCGATGTCCGTCGTGTCGAGGACCGCCTGCGCGCGATCGAGGACCACGTCCGTGGGCTCGAGGACGCGCACTGGAAGGAATCGAACCCGGAGCGCAAGGCCCGTCAGAACGGTCTCGCGAGCCAGCTCGAGGACGCCATCGGCAAGCTCCAGTCCGAGCTCGCCGCGGCCCAGGCCACCGGTGACGCCCGGAAGATCAAGGACGCGCAGGAAGCCCTCGACGCCCGCAAGATCTGGCTCGACGCCCTGGGCGGCTGAGCCGCAGCACCACCCACGACGCCCCCGCGACCGGAACGGTCACGGGGGCGTCGTCGTGCGGGCCGAGCACAGCGTGCAGGCCGACTCAGCGTGCAGGCCGGATCAGCGTGCAGGCCGGATCAGCGTGATCGCGGGGACGGCGGACACGCGGCTCAGACCGGCGCGGGCAGCCCGAGGAGCAGTCGGATGTCCAGGTCGTCCTGGCGCATCTGCGCGGCGAGCTCGTCCATCGACGAGAACTTCACCATGCCGCGCACGTACGACACGAAGAGCACCGAGATCCGGTCGCCGTACAGGTCGATGTCGACGTCGAGCAGGTGTGCCTCGATCTGCTTGGCCGGCACGCCCTCGAACGTCGGGTTGTTGCCGACCGACACCGCAGCCGGGTAGACCGTGCCGTCGTGGAGCACCCGCGCAGCGTAGACACCGTCGGCGGGGACGAACCCCTCGCACGCCGGATCGAGGTTCGCGGTGGGGTACCCCATCGCGCGGCCGCGCTGGTTGCCGTGCACCACGACGCTGCGGACGGCGTGTTCACGCCCGAGGAGCCGTGCGGCCTCGGCGACGCGGCCCTGGCCGAGCAGCTCACGGATCCAGGTGGAGGACACCCGGCGCTCGTCGTCGGGTCGGACGTCGTCGATCAGGTCCACGTCGTCGATGAGCTCGACCGTGAACCCGTGCTGCTCCCCCAGGACACGCAGCAGGGAGACGTCACCGGCGCCCTTCGCGCCGAAGCGGAAGTCACTGCCGACGAACACCAGGCGGGCGTGCAGGGTGTCGACGAGGATCTCGGACACGAACGCCTCGGGCGACTTCGACTGGAGTTCCTGGTCGAAGCGGAGCAGCAGGGTCGCGTCGACCCCGGCGTCCTCGAGCAGTTCGCGGCGTTGCGCGGTGCTCGTCAGGGCCGGCGGGACGTGCGGTGGGTCGATCACGTTGAGTGGGTGCCGGTCGAACGTGACCACGGTCGCCACGAGGTCGTGCTCGCGCGCGGCACGCTCCAGGTGCGCGATGACGGCTCGGTGCCCGACGTGCACACCGTCGAACTTGCCGATGGTGACCGCACTCGGCCCGAACCCGTCCGCCACGTCGGCGGTGTCCTCGTAGAACTGCACGGCGGCCCCTACTCGCTCGCCGGGGCAGTGGACGAGGACGCAACCGGTGTCGGCTCGGCGACCGCGGTGCGGTGGTGCTTGCGGAGCCACCAGAGCCCGGCGATCGGGAGCACGAGCGGCGCGAAGGCGTAGCCCATGCCGTAGTACGACCAGATGGTGTCGTCGGGGAACAGCTGACGGTCGAACAGCGACAGGGTGCCGATGACGAGCACCCCGGTCATCTCGAACGCGATCGTGACGCAGGCGACCCGGTACCAGAACCGACCGGGCACGATGAGGGCGATCATCGCGACGATGTACACCACCGCGGCGACGGCGCTGAGCGTGTACGCGAACGGCGCGAACGAGAACTTCTCGATGATCTGCACGACGCTGCGTCCGGTCGCCGCCAGCGCGAGGATGCCGTACACGGCGATGAGGACGCGGCCGATGCCGGTCGCGAGTGAGGATCTGGTCGCCATTGCACCGATTCTACCGACGCGCGGCTGCGCGCATGACCTGCGACGTCAGTTCAACGCGAACCAGATCTGGTACATCCGGTAGACCATCACCGCGACGGTGAAGGCCCCGGCGCCGAGCACCACGGTGCTCCACTTCGTCCGGTCGATCAGCGCCCACACGACCGCGGCCGGTGGGACGAGGAGCACCGACACCGCGTACACCCCGAACTCGAGTGCGTTGCCGTCGGGCGGGCTGCCCGTCGCCGGCAGCACGATCGAGATGACACCCTGCACCAGGAGCAGCAGCTCGATCAGCACGAGTGCGCCGACGGTGTAGTCGTTCGGCTTCCAGCCGATGAACCCCACGACGACCGCGAAGAGCCCCACCACGACCGCGAGCACCAGTTGCACCCACATGAACCACTCGATCACGCGCGCGCTCCGGTCTGCGAGGAGGACGACGCACCGGGCGCCGGGAAGTTGGTGATGACCCGGAGCAGCCCGCGCCGGACGGACACCAGGCCCACGAGCCGGTCGTCGGAGGCGGTGACCGCTGCCACCGGCCCGTCCGAGTCGGGGTGCTCCGCGGCCACGCGCTTGCCGTCGGTGAGGTCCTTCGCCGACGCGGCATCGAGGGTGACGGAGGAGAACAGTCGACGGGCGATGTCCGCAGGACGTGCGAGCGCGGCGCGGACGTCGACGCTGTCGTCCTCGAGGTCGATCGCGTCCTGCACGTCGAACGGTCCGACCCGGGTCCGACGGAGCGCGACGAGGTGTGCGCCGGTGCCGAGCGTCGCGCCGACGTCACGGGCGAGCGCACGGACGTAGGTGCCCGAGGAGCAGGTGACGACGACGTCGAGGTCCACCACGGCGACGTCCGTGCCGTCCACGGTGACGGTCCGGTCGTTGCGGTTCGTGACGTCGAACTGCGAGACGGTCACCGTGCGGGACTTGAGTTCGACCGCCTCACCCTTCCGCGCCAGGTCGTAGGCGCGGCGCCCGTCGACCTTGATCGCGCTGACGGTGGAGGGGACCTGGTCGATCACGCCGCGCTCTTCGGCGACGGCAGCCTCGACGGCGGCCTCCGAGACGTCGGCAACGGCCACACCGGGAGCCGTGGTGGGCGTGCCGTCGGCGTCGTCGGAGTCCGTCGACACACCGAGCCGGATGGTCGCCGTGTACGTCTTGTCGAGCCCCACCAGGTGCGTGAGCAACCGGGTCGACGGCCCGATGCCGAGCAGGAGCAGCCCGGTGGCCATGGGGTCGAGGGTGCCCGCGTGGCCGACCTTCTTCAGGCCGAGTCGCCGGCGGGCGATGGAGACCACCCGGTGGCTGGAGATCCCCTGCGGTTTGTCGACGAGGAGGATGCCGTCCGGCGCGGTTTCGAGCACCAGGAGAGATTACCAGCGCCGGTCAGCAGGCGTCGTTCCACTCACGGCGGGGGTGCTCGGGATCGGTGACGTCGAGCACCGCGGAGGCCGCGATCTTGACGTCGGCCCGGCGCTCGAGCCGCCCGGCTTCCTGCTCCACCCACAGCGACCAGCGCCACAGGGTGCGGACCCCGGGGGCGAGGAGGCCCCGCCCGTGCACGATCAACACGCCGTCGCCGGCACCGGTCGTGCGGAAGGGCGTGACCAGATCAGCCCGGAGCGTGTCCTGGTCGGTCGACGGCGCAGCGGCCGCCATGGCGGAGACCCCGTGCTGCTCGAACCCGGAGACGAGCGCGGCGGCGACCCGTTCGAGGTCGGTGCCGTCCTGCCCGTCGATGCCGATGACGGTGCGGTTGGTGCCGACCTGCGCGATCGCCTCTGCAGCGATCGCGGCCATCGTGTCGGTCTCTTCGGGTGCCCAGCGTGCCATGCGTCCACCGTAGGCTGTCGTGGTGAACGCGAGTCGGGCCTCCAGACAGAATGTGGACAAATCGACCGCGCGACGCGGTGTGCAGGAGCCGGCCACGCCGGAACGGCCCGACATCGCGACCCCGCTGATCGCGTGGTTCCGGCAGCAGGCGCGGGACCTGCCGTGGCGCCGCCCCGGCTTCCCCGCGTGGGGGACGCTCGTCAGCGAGATCATGCTGCAGCAGACGCAGGTCGCGCGCGTGGTCCCCCGACTGGAGGCGTGGCTCACCCGGTGGCCGACGCCTCGCGACCTCGCGGACTCGCCACCGTCCGAGGCGGTGCGTGCCTGGGACCGGCTCGGCTACCCGCGACGCGCGCTCGCGCTGCACGCGGCGGCGACCGCCATCGCGACCGACCACGGCAACGTCGTGCCGCGCGACGTCGACGCCCTGCTCGCGCTGCCGGGCATCGGCGACTACACCGCTCGCGCCGTCGCGGTCTTCGCGTACGGCGACCGGCACCCGGTCGTCGACGTCAACGCGCGCCGCGTGCTCGCACGGGCGGTCCTCGGCCAGGGCGAACCCGGGCCGGCGAAGGCGAAGCAGGACCTCCCGCTGATGGAGTCCGTCCTGCCGGTGGACCGTGACGACGCCGCGGCCACGAACGCCGCCGTGATGGAGCTCGGCGCCCTGGTGTGCGTCTCACGCTCCCCCGCGTGCGACGCCTGCCCGATCGCGGACCGCTGCGCCTGGCGTGCTGCCGGCTACCCGGAGCACGACGGACCGCGGGCACCGCGCCAGGCGAAGTTCGCCGGCAGTGATCGGCAGGTCCGCGGTCTGATCATGGCCGAGCTGCGCGCCAGCGACGTGCCGGTCACCCGGACCGAGATCGAACCGGTGTGGCCGGACGCCGACCAGCGCGACCGGGCGCTCGCGTCGCTGCTGCGTGACGGTCTCGCCGTCGGCGACGACGCGAGCGGCTACCAGCTGCCCGGGGTCTAGGAACGGGCTTCGGCGGCGCCGTCGTCCTCGGAGTCGTCGTCCTCGTCGTCCTCGTCGCGCTTGTACGGGTCGGCGTCGCCGGCGTACGACGCGCCGACCGAGGCCGCACGGACCTGCTCGTCGCGCACCTGGGCCTGCACGAGCAGGTCCTCCATGTGCGCCGACGTCTCGGGCAGGGCGTCCGCGATGAACTCCAGCGACGGCGTGAGCCGGGCGGTGATGTTCTTGCCGACCTCGGACCGGAGCATGCCGGTCGCGGCCTTGAGCGCCGCTGCGGAGTCTGCGCGCTCCTCGTCGGTGCCGTAGACGGTGTAGAAGATCGACGCGTGCTGCAGGTCACCGGTCACACGGACGTCGGTGATCGTGACGAACCCGAGTCGCGGGTCCCGCAGACCCTTGTCGAGTCGACGTGCGACGACTTCCTTGATGCGGTCCGCCATCTTGCGTGCGCGCTGCGGATCGGCCATGTGGGTGCCTCCTGAGGCAGTGGCGGGACGCTTCCCGCCGGTGGTCCTGCGTGGGAAAGGGGTCGGGCCCCGGCCTCCCGCGTGGGGAGGCCGGGGCCCAGAGGAGTCACGCGATCAGTCGCGCGGCTTCTCGACGAGTTCGGTCGTCTCGACCTCGTCGCCGATCTGGATGTCGTTGAACTTGCCCAGACCGATACCGGCTTCGAAGTCCGTGCGGACCTCGGTCACGTCGTCCTTGAAGCGACGCAGCGACTCGATGGCCAGGCCATCGGCGACCACGACGCCCTCGCGGATGACGCGCGCCTTGGCGTTGCGCGTGATCGTGCCGGAGCGGACGATGACACCCGCGATGTTGCCGAACTTCGAGGAACGGAACACCTCGCGGATCTCGGCGACGCCCGACTGGACCTCTTCGTACTCGGGCTTGAGCATGCCCTTGAGGGACTGCTCGATGTCGTCGAGTGCGTTGTAGATGACCGAGTAGAAGCGCACATCGATGCCTTCGCGCGCCGCACGTTCACGGGCCTTGACGTCAGGACGGACGTTGAAGCCGATGACGATGGCGTTGTCGATCGTGGCGAGGTCGATGTCCGACTCCGTGATCGCACCGACACCGCGGTGCAGGATGCGGAGCTGGACGCTGTCGTCGACCTCGATGTCCAGGAGCGACTGCTCGAGTGCCTCGACGGCACCGGAGACGTCACCCTTGATGATGAGGTTGAGCGACTCGACCTTGCCCTCTTCGAGCGCACGGGTGAAGTCCTCGAGCGAGATGCGCTTGCGCGACTTCGCCAGCAGGGCGTTGCGCTCGGCCGCTTCACGCTTCTCAGCGATCTGACGGGCCGTGCGGTCTTCTTCCGTGACGAGGAAGGTGTCACCGGCGCGGGGCACCGAGGACAGACCCTGCACCTGGACCGGGCGGCTCGGCGTCGCAGCCTTGACCGCGACCCCGTTCTCGTCCGTCATCGCACGGACACGGCCGTACGCCGTGCCGGCCACGATGGCGTCACCGACGTGGAGCGTGCCGGACTGGATGAGCACCGTGGCGACTGCACCGCGACCCTTGTCGAGTCGGGCTTCGATCGCCACACCACGTGCGTCCTTGTCGGGGTTGGCACGCAGGTCGAGACCGGCGTCCGCGGTGAGCAGCACGGCGTCCAGGAGCTCCTGGATACCGATGTTCTGCCGCGCCGACACGTCGACGAACATGACGTCGCCGCCGTACTCCTCGGCCACCAGGTTGTACTCGGTGAGCTGCTGGCGGACCTTGGCGGGGTTCGCGCCTTCCTTGTCGATCTTGTTGACCGCGACGACGATCGGCACACCGGCCGACTGCGCGTGGTTCAACGCCTCGATGGTCTGGGGCATGATGCCGTCGTCCGCCGCGACCACGAGGATCGCGATGTCCGTCACCTGGGCACCACGAGCACGCATGGCCGTGAAGGCCTCGTGACCCGGGGTGTCGATGAAGGTGATCGGGCGGTCGATGCCCTCGTGCTGGGCGACGATCTGGTACGCACCGATGTGCTGGGTGATGCCGCCGGCCTCGCCCTCGACGACCTTCGAGTTGCGGATCGCGTCGAGGAGGCGGGTCTTGCCGTGGTCGACGTGACCCATGACGGTGACCACCGGCGGCCGCTGCTGCAGCACGTCGTCGTCTTCGTCCTCGAGTTCTGCTTCGAGGTCGATGTCGAAGCCCTCGAGGAGCTCCTTGTCCTCGTCCTCGGGCGAGACGATCTGGATCTTGTAGCCCAGCTCGTCGCCCAGGACCTCGAACGTGGCCTCGTCCAGCGACTCGGTCGCGGTCGCCATCTCACCGAGGTGGAACAGCACCGTCACGAGGTTGCCGGGCATGGCGTCGATCTTGTCCGCGAAGTCCGAGATGCTCGCACCACGACGGAGTCGGACGACCGTGTTGCCGTCGCCACGAGGGACCTGCACACCGCCGAGCGACGGGGCCTGACGCATCTCGTACTCGGCGCGCTTCGTCCGCTTCGACTTGCGGGCACGGCTCTTGCCGCCACCGCGACCGAACGCACCGGCGGTACCACCACCGGGGCCACGACCACGGCCACCGCCACCGGCGGGACGCGGGCCGCTGAAGGCCGGACGCGGGAAGCCGCCACCGGCACCGCCGCCGGCACCCGGACGGGCACCGGGGCCGCCACGGCCTCCACCCTGGCCCGGGCGCTGCCCGAAGCCGTTGGGACGGTTGCCCTGACCGGGACCACCAGGACGCGGAGCACCCGGACGGGGCGTGCCGGGACGCGGGGGCTGCGGACGCGGGATGCCACCGCCGCCGGCTGCGCCGGCGGCCGGGCGCTGGCCCATGCCCTGGTTGGAGGAGTACGGGTTGTTGCCGGGGCGCGGCGGGCGCGAGCCCATGCCCTGGTTCGACGAGTACGGGTTGTTGCCCGGACGTGCACCGGGCTTGGGGCCACCCGGCTTCGGACCGGCCGCCGCGGGAGCCTTCGGGCTGCTGCCCGGCTTCACCGCGTCGGACTTCGGTGCTTCGTCGGTCGAGTCGCCGGCCTGCGCGGTGGCCTGCTGCGCAGCGGCCTGCTTCTCGGCACGGGCCTTCTGCGCGGCCTCGGCCTCGGCCTGTCGCTGGGCGACGGACTTCGGTGCGGCCGGTGCCGGCACGTCGGCAGCGGGTGCTGCCGGGGCCTCGGGCTCCGGCGCGGGGGCCGGACGAGCCGGACCCGGACGGGGGCCGCCGGGCTTGGGTGCACTCGACTTCGGCGCGCTGGCCTTGGCGGGTGCGCTCGGCGCGGACGCCGAGTCGGCGGGCTTCGACGCGGGGACGCCGTCTGCCTGCAGGGCGGCACGGAGCTTCCGTGCCACGGGGGGCTCGATGCTCGAGCTGGCGCCCCGGACGAACTCGCCGAGCTCCTTGAGCTTTTCGAGTGCGGTCTTGCTGTCGACGCCGAGTTCGCTTGCGATCTCGTGTACGCGTGGTTTAGCCACTGTTCTCCTTCACGGGTCCCACCCCGTGAAGGGGCAGGACTCAATGGATGACGGGTCTCACTTCGAGCCGCTCATCAGTTGTCCATAAGCCGTTCAGCCTGTTCTGTCATGTCCGGGCGCTCGGCCGGTTCCTGTGGGAGACCGACGATGTGGTCGAGCACCGCGGACGTGTCGGGATCGCGATCCAACCGGAGCGCACGGCGGAAAGCCCTGCGCTTGACGGCCAGATCGTAGGCATCGACGGTCGGTGTGAGCCATGCTCCCCGGCCCGGCATGACTGCCTTCGGATCCGCCACGACACGGCCATCGCTCAGGGCGACGACTCGGAGGAGGGAGGATCGGGAAGCGCGACGGCGACTGCCGATGCACGTTCTGACGGGAACCACTCTACTCCTTGCCTCGGACGTGCGCGATCCGGCGCGCCCTCGAGGGGCACGCCGGGGGCGAAATCGTCCTAGTCCTCGCCGTCCAGGATGGAGTCCGGCTGGATGTCGATGCGTGCACCGGTGAGCTTCGCGGCGAGGCGGGCGTTCTGGCCTTCCTTGCCGATCGCGAGCGACAGCTGGTAGTCCGGCACGAGTGCGCGGACGGCCTTGGTCGAGGCGTCGAGCACGAACGCGCTCGTCACCTTGGCCGGCGACAGGGCGCTCGCGACGAACGACGCCAGGTCGGACGAGTAGTCGACGATGTCGATCTTCTCGGCACCGAGCTCGTTCGTGACGGACCGGACACGTGCGCCGAGCTCGCCGATGCAGGCACCCTTCGCGTTGACACCGGGCTCGTTGGCCTTGACGGCGATCTTCGTGCGGTGACCGGCCTCACGGGCGAGGGAGGTGATCTCGACGACGCCGGACGCGATCTCCGGGACCTCGAGCGCGAAGAGCTTCCGGACCAGGCCCGGGTGCGTGCGCGAGACGGTGATCTGCGGACCCTTGTTGCCGCGGGCGACACTCGTCACGTAGACGCGGATGCGGGAGCCGTGCGTGTAGGACTCCCCCGGCACCTGCTCCTCGGGCGGCAGGATCGCCTCGATCGTGCCGAGGTCGACGTGCACCATCTTCGGGTTCGGGCCCTGCTGGACCACGCCGGCGACGATGTCGCCTTCCTTGCCGCGGAACTCGCCGAGGATCTTGTCGTCGCCGATGTCGCGCAGGCGCTGGTTGATGACCTGCTTCGCCGCGAAGGCCGCGATGCGCCCGAAGTCGCTCGGCTGGTCGACGGCTTCACCGATGACGGTGCCCTCGTCGTCGAGCTCGGGGACGTAGACACTGACCTCGCCGGACTTGCGGTCGAGCTCCACACGCGACTGCGCGTGGGCCGGCTCGCCGTTCTCGTCGGCGTGCTTCTGGTAGGCGGTCAGGATGGCAGATTCGATGATCTGGACGAGCTCGTCGAACGGGATCTCCCGCTCGCGCTCCATGAGTCGCAGGACTGCGAGATCGATCTTCACCGAGGTGCCTCCGTATTCAGATGAGTCGCTCCTGCGGGGTGGAACTGCGCAGAAGTCGGCCACAAGCGTACCCCAGAACCAGACGGCGGACAGGAGGCCCGTGGCGGCTTCGCCACGGGCCTCCCGTCCGCCAGGTGGTCACGTCCAGGTCGTGACACGCCGTCGTCTCGCCGAGACGCCGCCAGATGCGCGAGACGCCGCCCGGTTGGGCGGCGTCTCGTCGGATCGGCGGTGTCCAGCGGACACGACGGCGTCGTGTCAGATCGCGCGGACCGCGTCGAGCAGTTCGGCCACCGGCACGTCGCGGCGGTCGCCCGTCGCACGGTCCCACAGCTCGACGACGCCGTCGGCGGCGCCGCGACCCGCGACGACGACGATCGGCATGCCGAGCAGTTCGGCGTCACGGAGCTTCACGCCGGGCGACACCTTCGGGCGGTCGTCGTAGAGCACGTCGAACCGTTCGCCCTCGAGCTCGGCGACGACCGAGGACGCCAGCTCGTAGGCGACCTGGTCGCGACCCGTGGCGACGATGTGCACGTCGAACGGTGCGACGTTCTTCGGCCAGACCAGGCCCTTCTCGTCGTTGTGGGACTCGGCCAGGATCGCGAGGATGCGGGTCACGCCGATGCCGTAGGAGCCCATCGTCACCGTGGCGAGCTTGCCGTTCTCGTCCTGCACCTTGAGGCCGAGCGCCTCGGCGTACTTGCGACCGAGCTGGAAGACGTGCCCGATCTCCATGCCGCGGGCGGTCTCGAGGGGGCCGGAGCCGTCCGGGGACGGGTCGCCGGCGCGGACGTCGGAGACCTCGACGACACCGTCGGCCACGAAGTCGCGGCCGGCGACGAGGCCGGAGACGTGCACGCCGCGCTCGTTGGCGCCGGTGATCCAGCTCGTGCCGTCGACCACGCGCGGGTCGACGAAGTAGCGGATGCCGGTGGCGCTGTCGGCGCCGAGGACCTGCGGGCCGATGTAGCCCTTCACCAGGCCACGGTGCTTCTTGAAGTCGTCGTCGCCGGCGGCCTCGACCTCGGCCGGGGCGAACGACACCTCGGCACGCTTCAGGTCGACGTCGCGGTCACCGGGCAGGCCGACGACCACGACCTCGCGCGTGCCGTCGAGGTGCGTGAGCGCGAGGACGACGTTCTTCAGCGTGTCGGCCGCGGTCCACGGTGCGCCGTCGCGCGGGGCGACCTGGTTGGCGTGGGCGACGAGGGTGTCGATCGTCGGGGTGTCCGACGCCGGCAGGAGCACGGGTTCGGGCTGGCCCTCGACCGGCAGGGACTCGGGGACCGGGGTGACGTACGCCTCGACGTTGGCCGCGTAACCGCCGGCGCTGCGGACGAAGGTGTCCTCGCCGACGCCGATCGGGTGCAGGAACTCTTCGGACTTGGAGCCGCCCATCGCGCCGGCATCGGCCTTGACGATGACGTAGTCGAGGCCCAGGCGGGCGAAGATCTTCTCGTACGCATCGCGCATGACCTGGTAGCTGCGCTCGAGCCCCTCGTCCGTGAGGTCGAACGAGTACGCGTCCTTCATCGTGAACTCGCGGCCGCGCAGGAGGCCGGCGCGGGGCCGGGCCTCGTCGCGGTACTTGTCCTGGATCTGGAACAGGGTGACCGGCAGGTCCTTGTAGGACGAGTACAGGTCCTTCACCAGGAGCGCGAACATCTCCTCGTGCGTGGGGGCGAGCAGGTAGTCGGACCCCTTGCGGTCCTGCAGGCGGAACATGCCGTCGCCGTACTCGGTCCAGCGGTTCGTCGCCTCGTACGGCTCACGCGGCAGGAGCGCGGGCAGCAGGACCTCCTGTGCACCGGCTGCGACCATCTCGTCGCGGATGATCGCCTCGATCTTGGCGCGCACCCGGAGGCCGAGCGGCAGCCAGGCGAAGATCCCCGGGGACTGGCGACGGACGTACCCGGCGCGGACGAGCAGCTTGTGGCTCGTCACCTCGGCGTCGGAGGGGTCGTCGCGGAGCGTACGGAGGAACAGATGCGAAAGCCGTGTGACCACGGGGCAAGCCTAGTGGCGGCGGGCCGGCGGCGCGGGTTCCCGGCGGTGTCCCCACCGCTGTGCGCGAGGATCGCCGCTCGGCACGGTGCGAGGTTCGCCGGCTCGTGCGGCAGCCGGGTTGATCGCC
>NZ_KB714619.1:1248-1987 GCF_000349565.1 Curtobacterium flaccumfaciens UCD-AKU | reverse complement strand
AACCTGGCCATCGGCGTGATCATCGGGGTGATCGCCGCGATGATCGTCTTCGCCCGCCGGGTGTCGCACTTCACCAACGTGTCGCGGAGCATCGAGACGCTCAGCACCGGTGAGCAGCACGCGCTCTACACGGTCGAGGGCGAACTCTTCTTCGCGTCGAGCAACGACCTCACCACCCAGTTCGACTACGTCGACGACCCCGAGCTCGTCGTCATCGACATGACCGGGTCGCACATCTGGGACGCCTCCACCGTCGCCGCGCTCGACGCCATCGAGACGAAGTACCACCAGCACGGCAAGCGGGTCGAGATCGCCGGGCTGAACGACGCCAGCCGAGCCTTCCACGGGCGCCTCGCCGGGAACCTCGGCGCCGGTCACTGACCTCCTGACCTCGGCCCGCCACCTGGCAACGCCCGTCAGCGTCGGCCGTTCGCCGGGACGAGCGCGAAGACGAACCCGACGAGCGCGGACAGGACGCCGATGACGACGACGAACGTCGCCCAGCCGCTCCAGACCGCCGGCGCGAACCAGATCATCAGCAGTCCCACGAGGATCAGCGCGATGCCGACTCCGAAGCCCAGGTTCACCGCACGTTGTTTCTCACGCATCTGCATCGCGGCAGTCTCCCTCGCGCTCCGTGGCACTCGCGTCCCCCGGGAGGCTGACACGGCCTCATCCGCAGGAAGGCCGACGCGCAGCGGATCCCGGAGCAGCGCGGGCCTGGCGGATCGACCGCCGA
>NZ_KB714619.1:0-1109 GCF_000349565.1 Curtobacterium flaccumfaciens UCD-AKU | reverse complement strand
CAGGCTCGTGCTCGATGACCGACTCCTCCCCGCAGCTGCGGATCCGACGCGCAACGCCCGACGACGTGCCGGCCCTCACCCGCTGGAGCAGCGACGAGACCGTGGCGTGGGTCGACGCCGAGCGCCTGACCGACGAACTCCGCACGGGCAACTACCGACCGCAATGGTCGTGGATCGCCGAACGCGCAGGGCAGCCCGTCGGCCGAGCGCTCTGGTGGGGGCAGGCAGACAGCGAACGACCCGCCACCCTGGACTGTCTCTCGACGAGTGTTCGAGGCGCCGCCGCGGTCGACGTCGGTGCCGCGTTGGTCCGGGCCGGGCTCGACGCGTTCGGCGCCGGCGCTCCGCTCGAGTACAACGTGGACGTCGCGCCGACCTGGACGGACGACCCGGCAGCAGTCGAAGCGGTCCGGTGGCGACACGAAGCAGCGCACCTCGGCGGCTTCACCCGGACCACCGAGCGCATCAGCTTCGCGCGCACCGCTGCGACCCCGAGACCACCGCGTCCGACGCGGCTCCGGTTCGCCCCGGCTGAGGACACGACCTTCCGGGCGCTGTTCGCGGCCGTCGCGCCCGGTTCCCTCGACGACCACACCAACGACATGGTCGCCCGCGAGGGCGTCGATGCACTGGCCGACGACGATCTCGAGTTCTACCGCTCGCTGCCCGGCGACCGGCACGCGTGGCGCACGGCGCACCTGTCCGACGGCAACGCCGTGGGGTTCATCATCCCCACCAGGACGGCGTACGACGCGAGCATCAGCTACCTCGGGGTCCTGCCGGAACACCGCGGACACGGGTTCGTCCACGACCTGCTGGCCGAGATGACCCACGTCCACCACGACGACGGGCAAGACCGCATCGTCGGGACCACCGACGCCGCCAACACCCCGATGCGAGCGGCCTTCGAACGAGCCGGCTTCGCCGTCACACGCGTGCGGATCGTCCACGCGCAGTGACGAGCGCGGGCGGGCCGTGGACGCCGGGCAGAGCCAGAGCCACGGCGGGAGCGCAGACCCGACGACACGCCCGGCGACGACCGATCTGTGAGGATGTCCCCTCCGTGCACACTGCGGAGTGAAGGGGGTGGACATGAACCGATCAGCCGA
>NZ_APJN01000098.1 GCF_000349565.1 Curtobacterium flaccumfaciens UCD-AKU | reverse complement strand
AGATCAAGTAACACCCCCGCAACACCATCGGCCCGGACCACGCAGCAGCGCGGTCCGGGCCGATTCGCGTCGTGGGAACCACAGCTCAGCGGGCCCGCGCTCGGTACGCCCCGGGCGCGCTCCCGCAAGCACGGGTGAAGTGTGCGTAGAAGCTCGACTGCGAGCCGAACCCCGCGGCATGCGCGATCTCCGACGTCGTCATCGACGTGGTCGCGAGCAACCGCTGCGCTTCGGCCACCCGGCACCGAGTCAGGTACTCCCCGATCGTGGTCCCGACGTCCTGCCGGAACACCGTCATGGCGTAGTGCGGATGCAGGTGTGCCGCAGCGGCGACGTCGGCGACCTCGATCGGTTCGCGGAACCGGTCCACGACGAACCGCACCATGTCGATCACCCGGTGCATCGCGTCCGCGGTGCCGTGCCCGCCCTCCGCGCGCTGGTCCACGGCGTCGCGGTGGTGCCGCAGCAACCGGCGCACCAGGGCCTGCGCTTCGAGGTTCGCGATCACTCCGGCTCCGTCGTCCGCGAAGTCCCGTTGCCACGACGACAACATCGACTCGACGTCCCGCCCGGCCGCACCGGTCGGCACCACGACGGGACGGTTCAGCAGCATGGCACCGAGGTCGTGGTCCGGAAGCCCCCACGCCAGCACCTCGCCGAGCGGTATGTGCACCCACCGGCACTGTCCGGTCCCCGTCGCGTCACCGACGAGCTGGTGGGGTGTCCATCCCCAGAAGAGCGCGATCTCCCCCGCGTTGACGCTCACCGGCTCCCCGCCGAACCGGTAGTCGAGCCGTCCCTCGAGCACGAGGTTGATCTCGAGGTCGTCGTGCCGGTGTGAGGACGGCATCATCGGCGCCGGGCCGCGATGGCTCCAGTACGCCGCTTCCACCGTCTCCACGTCGAGCACGGTGCCGAGCCTACGGCAGCGGCGTGGACGACCCGGAGTCCGATCGGAGGATCCTGGAACCCCGCCGTCCGAAGCCGGAGGACCCCGGGCCCCGGCGCTTCCTACCGTCGTCACATGACCAAGATCACCATCATCGGCGCCGGCGGCTTCGTCTTCCCCTTCCGCCTCATCGGCGACCTCGTCTCCTTCCCCGCACTGCAGGACGCGACGTTGCACCTCATGGACCTCGACGCGGGCCGGGTCGCCCGCACTGCGACCGCAGCCCGCGAACTCGTCGCCCACCACGGCCTCGGCGTCGAGGTCCTCGAGACCACCGACCGGCGCGAGGCCCTGGCGGGTGCGGACGTCGTCATCATCACGTTCCAGGTCGGCGGCGTCGAGTCGTACAAGTGGGACGTCGAGATCCCCCGCAAGTACGGCATCGACCAGGCCGTCGGCGACACCGTCGGCCCCGGCGGCGTGTTCCGGTTCCTGCGGTCGGTCCGTGCCTACGAGGACATCGCCCGCGACGCGCTCGAGCTCTGCCCGGACGCCCAGTTCATCAACTACGCGAACCCGATGGCGATGGCCACGGCGTTCCTCAACGCGAAGGGCCTGCGGACCGTCGGCCTCTGCCACAGCGTGCAGGGCACCACCCGCATGCTGGCCCGCACGCTCGGCGTGCCGTACGACGAGGTCGAGTTCGTCAGCGCCGGCATCAACCACCAGGCGTGGATCCTCGAGTTCAAGCGTCGCAACGGCGAGGACCTCTACCCGCGTCTGCGCGAGGTGATGACGGCGAAGCACCAGCGGGGCGTCGCGGCGTCCGACCTGCACGACGACGACGGCGACCACAGCGAGGCGGCTGCCGCGGCGAGCAACTACGAGGGCGGCAACGAGCAGGTCCGCACCCAGCTGATGCGCTCGTTCGGGTACTTCGAGACCGAGTCGAGCCACCACGCCAGCGAGTACGTGCCGTACTTCCGCAAGGACCCGGAGACGGTGCTCGAGTACATCCCGGAGCGCTGGGACTACTACGAGATCTGCCTGGCGCACGACGAGCAGGGCGACGTGGACACGCAGCTCGAGAAGCTCAAGGCCGACCTGACGCCGAGCGTCGAGTACGGCGCGAGCATCGTGAACGCGATCGTCACAGGGGTCCCCGCAGTCGTCTACGGCAACGTCCCGAACAGCACCGGCGTCATCCAGAACCTGCCGTCCGACGCCTGCGTCGAGGTGGCCTGCCTGGTGGACGGCAAGGGCGTGCAACCGACCTCGTTCGGCGAGCTCCCGCCCCAGCTCGCCGCGATCAACCGCACGAACACGAACGTGCAGACCCTGGCGGTGCGCGCTGCGCTGACGGGCAACGTCGAGCACGTCCACCACGCGGTCGCCCTCGACCCGCTGACGGCGGCGCACCTCACGCTCGACCGCATCGCCGAGATGACCGACGAGCTCCTGCACGCCCATGCGGCGCTGCTCCCCGAGTCGCTGCGTCCGGCGGACGCGGGCGCAGCCGCGCACACGGCCGACCGGGAGGCCCGCCCAGCGCTGGTCTGACGCCGTCGCGCCCGACGTGGGGTCGGGTCCGCAACCGCGACCCCACGTCCGGCTCGCGCCGACGCGCAGACGCGCGCCGCGCCTCCAGTCCGTCCTGCACGGCACCACGACCTCAAAGGAGAGGACCATGCCGACCCGACCATCCCCCCAGCTCGCCAGACGGGGGTTCCTCGCACTCGCCGGTATCTCGATGGCCGGCGCCCTCGCCGCCTGCGCGGGCCAGGGAACCGCTGCCCGCGGCGGCACGAAGCACATCCGCCTGTCCACCTGGAACATCCCGACGGACATCACGAGCTACCAGGCGATCGCCGACGAGTTCGTCGCGGTGCACCCGGGCACGAGCGTCTCCGTCGAGGTCACGACCGGCCAGTTCCACCAGTGGTTCATCACGCGGCTCGCCGCCGACCTGGCGCCGGACGTCATCCGGATCACCCCGCAGCAGATCGGCCGGTACGCCGCGAACGGCAGCCTGGTCGACATCTCGGGGGCCGTCCCGGCGGACTACCGGCAGGACTACAGCGACCCGTTCTGGGCGATCGGCGCGCGGGACGACGGTGTGTACGGCGTCTTCCAGCACACCGACAACTTCATCACCTACTACAACCGCGACGTCATGGAACGGATCGGTGTCACGCCACCGCAGGCCCTCGGCGACGCGTGGACGTGGGATGCGTTCCTCGACGTCGCGAAGGAGGTCAAGCAGGTCACCGGCAAGTACGCGTTCGGGTACGGCTGGTCGTCGCCCGAGACCGCGTACCGGTGGCTGCCGCTGGTCCACCAGAACGGCGGCGCGTTCCTCGGGGAGGACGGCGCGACCCCGTCGATGGACACCCCCGAGGCGATCGACGCCCTGGCCTTCGGCCGGAAGTGGTACGCCGAAGGACTCGCGACGACCGGCAACCTCAGCAAGAGCGGCGGCGGTGACGTCTCGCGGAACCTGTTCCTGACCGGGCAGATCGGCATGATGCTCAACAACCCGGAGTCGATCGCGCAGCTCGACACCGACATGCCCGACAACTGGGGCACTGCCCCGATGATCCGCAACGTCGGCGAGGCGAGCGACCTGGGCGGCAACGCCCTGGCCGTCACGAAGTCGAGCAAGCACCCGGAGCTCGCGGCCGAGCTCGTGGCGATGATCACGTCACGGTCGAAGATGCAGCAGTTCTGCCACGACGGCAACTGGCTGCCCGCCCGGAAGTCCCTCGACGCGAAGGACATCGGGTACGCCGCGAACACCGACACGATGCAGCGGTTCATCGACCAGGGGACGACGATCCCGCTCTCGATGGTGCAGGCCGAGAGCGGCGAGTACTTCAGCTCGCTCAACG
Source organism: Curtobacterium flaccumfaciens UCD-AKU (assembly GCF_000349565.1). GTDB lineage: Bacteria > Actinomycetota > Actinomycetes > Actinomycetales > Microbacteriaceae > Curtobacterium > Curtobacterium poinsettiae. The sequence goes on along the minus strand of NZ_APJN01000098.1, from coordinate 1,993 downwards.
CGGTGTTCGCCGACTACCTCGACCTCTGCCTGCTCGGGCAGCTGAGCCCGAAAGAGGCCTCGAACCAGATGATGGAGGCGATGCGCAGTGTCACTGCGAACTGAGACCGCGCCGGTCCGCACGACGGCGTCCACCGCCCCTCCGACCGGCGGACTCCCCGCTGGCGACGGTGCCCGCCGAAGCCGCGGCCGCTTCGTCCCGTACGTGTTCGTCGGCCCCGCGGCGCTGCTGTTCCTCGGCTTCTCGCTCATCCCGATCATCACGGCGATCGCGCTGAGCTTCCAGGACTCCAGCACCTCGCTCGGCGACGGCACCTGGGTCGGCGGGAAGAACTTCGTCGACATGGGCTCCGACCCGCTCATCGGCACGGCGCTGCGGAACACGCTCGTGTTCACGCTCGGCACCGTGCCGACGTCGATGGCGATCGGGCTCGCCCTGGCGGTTGCCCTGAACCGGCCGCTGCCCGGACGCTCGGTGTTCCGCGCCCTGTTCTTCGTGCCGATGGTCGCCGCGGGCGTCGTGGTGGGCGTCATCATGTCGTGGATCTTCAACGGCGACTACGGCGTCGTGAACAACCTGCTCGAAGCGCTCGGCATGGGCCGCGTGCCCTGGCTGACCGCTCCGGGGTGGGCGATGGCGACCCTGGTGGTCGTCGTGGTCTGGACCCGGATCGGCTTCTGCATGGTGATCTACCTCGGCGCGCTGCAGTCCGTGCCCGCCGAGCTCAAGGAGGCCGCCGCGATCGACGGCGCCTCGCGCTGGGTGCGGTTCCGGACCATCACGTGGCCGCTGCTCCGCCCGACGACGTCGATCCTGCTCATCCTGAACGTCGTGTTCTCGTTGCAGGCCTTCGACGTCATCTACGTGATGACCGGCGGTGGCCCTGGCTTCTCGACGACCGTGCTGATCCAGTACGTGTTCCGGTCCGCGTTCATCGATGCCCGGATGGGCTACGCCGCGGCGCTCGGACTGGTGCTCGTCGCGATCCTGCTCGTGTTCACGCTGCTCCGGCAGCGCGCCAACCGCAAGGCGGAGGAGATGCTCTGATGGCCGTACTCGATGTCCGCGGTCCCCGCCGCCGTCCGGCTGGAGCCCGCTCCCGGCGTCGGCCCGGTCGGTGGGTGCTCGTCGCCGGGCTCACCGCCCTGGCCATCCTGATGGTGTTCCCGCTGTACTGGATGGTCGTCTCGGCACTCACCCCCGGCGGGCAGTCGCAGAGTGGCACGTTCTCGCTGTTCCCGACCCGGCCGACGTTCGAGAACTACACGCAGGTGTTCAGCACGCAGCCGGTCTGGCGGTGGCTCGGCAACTCCGCGCTCATCACCAGCGTCGGCACCGCCTTGAGCGTCGTCGTGTCGCTGATGGCCGGGTACGCACTCGCCAAGTTCCGCTTCGTGGGCCGAGGGCTGCTGTACTCGGCGTTCCTCGTCACGATCATGATCCCGATCCAGGTCACCCTGGTGCCGAGCTTCCTGGTCGTCGCGAAGATCGGCCTGGTCGACTCCCCCTGGGCGGTGATCCTGCCGACCGTGTTCGACGTCGTCGGGATCTTCATCGCCCGGCAGTTCATGCTCGGGGTGCCGGACGCGCTGATGGAGGCCGCTCGGCTCGACGGTGCCGGGGAGTTCCAGACGTTCTTCCGGGTGGTGCTGCCCTCGTGCGGCCCCCTGGTCGGGGTGCTCGTGATCCTCGGCTTCATGACCCGGTGGAACGACTTCCTGTGGCCGCTCGTCGTCCTGCAGGGCAACGAGAACCTGACGGTGCCGGTGGCCCTGTCGACCCTGACGAACAACCCGGCGTTCAGCTCACCGTGGGGAGCCGTGATGGCGATCGCGACCGTCACGGTGCTGCCGTTGCTCGTGGTCTTCCTGGCGTTCCAGCGGCAGTTCGTGCAGGGCATCGCCTCGACCGGCATCAAGTAGGGCGCCGGGCGGTTCCGGGCCTACCACTGCAGTGGCCATGGGAGAGGAACGACGGGAGGCACGGTGCCAGC
>NZ_APJN01000097.1 GCF_000349565.1 Curtobacterium flaccumfaciens UCD-AKU | reverse complement strand
ACCGAGGACCTCGGGCACCGAGGCGACCGGTGCGGGGATCTTCGACGACGACGAGGACACCGTGTGGATGGCGGGGGTCGCGGCCTGGGCGGAGGAGATGCCGAACGCGGCACCGCCCAGCACGAGGGCGCCGGTGGTGGCGAGGGTGATGGAGGTCTTGAGGCTCTTGCGCATCGTGATCAGTCCTTTGCTGTTGTCGCGCTCGGCGCGGCTGCTGTGTGCGCGCCGAACACACCCTGGTGCAGGGTGGAGAACCAGCGGTGTGCGGCTGGTGAGCGCTCCGGGTGGTTCCCGGTCGTTGCAGGTGATTCGGCACCCTCTGCCCGTCGGATTGGGACGACTTCTCCGGGCCCGTCGCCCCTAGGCTCGGGGCATGCGGGGAACGACGATCCGACCGACCACCGAGGACGACTGGGAGCGGGTCCGTGCGCTGCGGCTCGAGATGATCCAGGACACCCCGAAGGCCTACGGGGAGCGGCTCGCCGACGCCGAGCAGCTGCAGGAACGTGACTGGCGGCGCCGCGGTCGCCGTGAACACGACGTCGGCGGGACGACCCTCGCCGCGATCGACGCCGACGGCACGTGGGTCGGGACGATGGGGGTGTACGTCCCCGGTCCCCGTGTCGGACCGCTCCTGGTCGGCGTCTACGTCGCACCCTCGCACCGGGGTCGTGCCACTGGTGTCGCCGATGCGCTGCTCGACGAGATCGAGGTGTGGGCGGCGACGCACGGGTCTGCCCTGCGGCTGCACGTGCACGAGGGGAACACCCGCGCGCAGGCCTTCTACGCCCGGCGCGGCTACGAGCCGACGGGCGCGACCGAGGCGTACGTGCTCGACCCGAGTGAGCTCGAGGTCGAGATGATCCGACAGCTGCGGGGATCGCTGTGACCGCCGGGGCGGCCGGGGCGGCCGTGCCCGCTGTGCGGTGGCTGCTGCTCGACGTGGGCGGGGTCCTCGAACTCGTCGACGACGCCGCGTGGCCCGGACACTTCCGGGCGCGGTGGGCCGAGCGGCTCGGGATGACGACGGACGACTTCTCCGCTCGGCTCGTCGCAGCCGACCTGCCCGACGCCTCGCGGCAGACCGGCGTCGTCGACCGGTACTGGGGTGCGATCGGCACGGCGCTCGGGCTGTCGGCCGAGCAGCTCGCCGCAATGCGCGCCGACTTCTGGGACGCGTACTGCGGCACCCTGAACGAACCGCTGTACGACTTCCTCGCCGGACTCCGCGGCACGATCGGCCTGGCGATCCTGTCGAACTCGGGCGACGGTGCCCGCGAGGAAGAGGAGCGGCGCTTCCGGTTCTCGGCGGTGTTCGACCCGATCTGCTACTCCCACGAGATCGGCGTGAACAAGCCCGATGCCGAGGCGTTCCGGATCACCTTGGACCGCCTGCAGGCGACCCCGGCCGAGGTGCTCTTCATCGACGACGTCCCGGAGAACATCGCGGCCGCCCGTGCACTCGGCATCGGGGCGCACCTGCACGTCGACACCGACGAGACGATCCGGGTGCTCGACGCGGTCGTGCGGGGGAGCGGCCGGCCGTGACCGTCGGCATCGTGTTCTTCGACGTCGACGGGACCCTCGTCACCCCCGGTTCCAGCAGCAGCTTCCTGGCAGCCCGGTTCGGGCACCAGCGAGCCCTCGACCAGGCAGAGGCCCGGTACGCCGAGGGCGAGCTCACCAACCAGCAGGTGAGCGAGGTCGACGCCCTCGGGTGGCGCGGCACGGCCACTGCGACGGTCGAGCGGTGGCTCGACGACCTGCCGGTGTTGCCCGGCACCGACGCCGTCGTCGCCTGGTGCGCTGCACACGGCGTCGAACCCGTGCTCGCGTCGCTCGCCTGGCAGCCCGTGACCCGCTCCTTGGCGCGGCGGTTCGGGTTCGTCGCGAACGGAGGACCCCGGGTGGGGGAGCGCAGCGGCGTCCACAACGGCTCCGTCGCGGAGCACTTCGACGAGTTCGACAAGCGGGACCGGGCGCTCGCGCTCGCTCGCGACCGCGGTGTCCCGATCGAACGCTGCTGCGCCGTCGGGGACAGCCGCTCGGACATCCCGCTCTTCCGGGCGCTCCCGAGCGCGCTGGCGCTCAACGCGAGTCCGGCTGCACGTGCGGTTGCGAGTGACGCGATGGACGCGGACGACCTCTCGAGCATCATCCCCTGGCTCGACCGCTGGCTCCGGGGGCGCGCCTGATCGATCCGCTCCGAGCCGGATGCGGCATGATCGGTCCGTGTCTTCTGTGAACCCGACCGACGCGTACCGTGCCGCCCGCGACCAACTCCTCGCTGCGGACTCTCCCGAAGCGGCACGCGCCGGGTTCCGGTGGCCCGACCTCGGCGAGACGTTCAACTGGGCGTCCGACTGGTTCGACGTCATCGCGACCGACAACGGCCGCACGGCGCTCTGGATCGTCGAGGAGGACGGCCGTGAACAGCGGCTGAGCTACGCCGAGATGGCCGCACGCTCCGATCGGCTCGCCGCACGCCTGCACGGCTTCGGCGTGCAGCAGGGCGACCACGTCCTCGTCATGCTCGGCAACCAGCTCGAGCTCTGGGAGACCATGCTCGCCGTGATCAAGCTCGGCGCGGTCATCCTGCCGACGTCGACGATGCTCGACACCGCCGACCTGCAGGATCGAGTCGACCGGGGTTCGGTGGCGCACGTCGTCACGAACCAGAGCGAGACACACAAGTACGACGACGTCCGAGGCGCCTTCACGCGCATCGTGATCGGCGGCCACTCCGACGGCTGGACGGAGTACCCGAGCGACCTGGGCGAGCCCGCCCCTGAAGGCGAGGCACGCCCGCGGGTCATCACCCGCACCACCGACCCGTGCCTGGTCTACTTCACGTCCGGCACCACGTCGAAGCCGAAGATGGTCGTGCACACCCAGACGTCCTACCCGGTCGGGCACCTCAGCACCATGTACTGGCTCGGCGTCCGCCCCGGTGACGTCCACCTGACGATCAGTTCGCCCGGCTGGGGCAAGCACGCCTGGAGCTGCTTCTTCGCGCCCTGGATCGCCGAGGCCACCGTCTTCATCCACAACACCGCACGCTTCGACCCGGCCGGCCTGCTCGCCCAGCTCGAACGCGCCGAGGTCAACACGTTCTGCGCCCCGCCCACCGCCTGGCGGATGATGCTGCAGTCCGACCTCGGCGCGAAGCCGCGTGCACTCCGCGAGGTCATCTCGGCCGGCGAGCCGCTCAACCCCGAGGTCATCGGCCGGGTCGAGGCAGCGTGGGGGCTCACCATCCGCGACGGCTACGGGCAGACCGAGACCACCGCGATCGTCGGCAACGCCCCCGGAGCCCCCGTGACCCCCGGAGCCATGGGCAAGCCGCTGCCCGGCGTCACCGTCACGCTGCTCGACCCCGTCACCGGCGAACCGGGCGACGAGGGCGAGGTCTGCCTGGACCTGACCGAGCGGCCCGTCAACCTGATGGCCGAGTACCTGGGCGACCCCGATCGCACGGCGTCGTCGATGCGCGACGGCTTCTTCCACACCGGCGACATCGCCGTCCGTGACGCCGACGGCGAGCTGACGTTCATCGGTCGCACCGACGACGTGTTCAAGTCCTCCGACTACAAGGTGTCGCCCTTCGAGGTGGAGAGCGCGCTGCTCCAGCACCCGGCCGTGGCCGAGAGCGCGGTCGTCCCGGCTCCCGACGATGCCCGCCTCAACGTCGTCAAGGCGTACGTCACGTTGGCCGCCGGATGGGAGGCGTCGGCCGACACCGCCAGACAGGTCCTGGAGTACGCACGCACAGCTCTCCCCGCCTACGCGCGTGTGCGCCGGGTCGAGTTCGCGGAGCTGCCGAAGACCATCTCGGGCAAGATCCGTCGCGTCGAGCTGCGGGAGCGCGAGGAGCTGTCGGTGACCAACGGCACACGTGCCGAGGGGGAGTGGCGCGACGACGAGTTCCCCGGCCTCCGCGCGCCCCGCCCGCACGCCGGACCCGCTGCCGGCTGATCGACTGGCGGAGCTCACACATGGTCGTCGTCCTGCGCCCGTGGTCCTTGGACGACGCGGCTGCACTCCTCGTCGCCAGTCGGTCGGACCCGGATCTCGCGACGCAGTTCCCGGAGGTCGGGCTCGATGACGAGGAGCATGCCCGCGCGCACGTCACGGGCGCACTGCGGTTCGACGACCACGCGAGGAACTGGGCGATCGTCGAGGACGGGGTCGCGGTCGGCAACGTCGGTCTCTCGGCGATCGAGTTCCGGCACGGCACGGCGTGGGCCCACTACTGGGTGGCAGCCGATGCTCGTGGCCGAGGACTCGCCGCTCGTGCGCTGACGAGTGTGTCGAGCTGGGCCTTCGACGCCGGTCTCTTCCGCCTCGAACTCGGACACCGGACGAACAACCCGGCGTCGTGTCGGGTCGCCGCCGCCGCGGGGTTCAGCGCGGAGGGCATCGAACGGCAGAAGCTCCGGTACGGCTCGGAGCGGTTCGACGTCGAGACGCACGCCCGCCTCGCGATCGACCCCGTGCCGGACCTGCCCGGGTTCGAGGCGTACGAGGTCGATGCCGAAGCCTCGCCTGGCTGATCAGACGGGCAGGGGCACCTCGGTGGTCACACGACGGACGCTCCGGGTCGACGCCGCGACCACGGTGGCGACGACGATGACGACGGCGCAGCCGATCAGCGTCGTGCTCGTCCCGACGGCGTGCGCCAGCGGTCCGACCAGGGCCTCGCCGAGCGGGACGGCGACGAACGATCCGACCATGTCGTACGAGTAGACCCGCGACAGCACGGCGCGGGGCACGTTCGACTGCAGTGCGTGGTCCCAGGCGATCGCGAACAGCTCGAGGGCGATCCCGCCCAGGGCGAACGCGACGAGCAGGGTCGGCAGGGCCGGGGCGACCCCGAGCGCCACGACGGGGAGCGCGGTCACCGCCATCAGGGCGACCCCGATGCCGAGCGCACGCCGGGGCCGCCACCGCAGGGCGATCAGCGCACCGAGTGCCAGGCCGACGGTCTGCGCGGCGACGACGAGCCCCCAGGCCGCCCTGCCGAAGGAGTCGTCCGCGACGACCGGTCCGAGCACGGTCGTCGCGCCGACGAAGGCGGCGTTGAGCACTGCGAACTGGGCGACCACCGTCCAGACCCAGCGTCGTCCCGAGAACTCGACCCATCCCTCCCGGATGTCCGCGATCACCGACGGACGGTCGGCCGGTGCGATCGACGCGCGACGGGGCAGGCGTATCCGCGCGTACAGGGCTGCGGCGACGGCGAAGCCGGCGGCGTCGACCGCCAATCCCCACCCGGCGCCGACGAGCGCCACCATGCCGGCGCCGGCGGAGGCCCCGACGATGGTGCTGGCGTTGATGCTCAACCGGATCACGGCGTTCGCCGGACGGAGGAGTGCCTCGGGCACGGTCTCGGGCACCATGGCCGCGGTCGTCGGCAGGCTCACCGCGGCGACCGCGCCGTTCAGGATGCTGAGCACGACCAGGAGCGGGACGGTCGCCGTGCCGGTCAGGACCAGCGCGGCGACAGCGGCCTGTGTCACCGCCGCGCCGAGCGACGTGGCGACGAGCACGACGTCGCGGGGCAGGCGGTCGGCGATGACCCCGCCGAACAGCAGGACCGCGACGTTCGCGACCGAGCGTGCGGCCACGACGAGACCCAGGTCGACGGGTGAGCCGGTGAGGTCGAGGACGGCGAACGCCAGGGCGATCGGCGCGACGGCGTTGCCGACGATGCTCACCGTGCGGGCTGCGAGCAGCCAACGGAACGGTGCGTGGGCGAGGACGCCCGTGGTCGGCGTGCTCACGGTCGCCGCATGGGGAACATCGAGACGGTCATCGACACCGGCACCGTGCCCGGGGTACGCGGGCGCTGCGCTGCTGCGTGGAGCAGGGCGGACGCCTGGCCGACGTGGTGCACCACGCGCCGCCACGTCTCGGGGCCGACCCACAGTTCGGCGTCGGTCGAGACGGCAGGGCCCGTGGTCCGCTGGTGCAGTCGTCGCCGGAGCTCCTCGACCTGCGCCTCGACGTAGACGAGCTGGTCCTCCACCGAGATGCGTTCCGGGTGCCCACCATCGGGGACGGCGTCGAGGTCGAACGGTTCGGACGACGACTCGTGCCGGTACCGCTTCGCCTCGCCGCCTCGGAGCCGCACGACCTCGACGACCGCGACCAGCCCCGCCCGTTCGAGCACCCGCAGGTGGTAGCTCGCGGTGGCCTGCGAGAGGCCGAGTTCCCGCGCGGCCTCGGCCGCGCTCATCGCGGTGCTCGTCACCAGCGACAGCAGGCGGAGCCGGATCGGGTGGGCGGTCGCCCGGAGGGACTGGAGGCTCGACATGCGACCATCGTCGCCGCTGCGGTCGAGACCGTCAAACGGCTCTTTGGGGGTTGCGTACCAGGGGCACCTCCGAGCCCCTGCACCGGTCTTTCGCGCTCAGCGACATCTCACGGGCCGCCGCGCGCGTGAACTGTCGCCCAGCGCGAAACAGCGCGACCCCCCGCCCGCGTCACCCCGCCCCATCCGCGTCAGCCTGTGGGCGCACACATCTCCCCCCAACGGCGGACGCGGCGCCGACCACCGCTCCCGTAGCGTCGACGCCGTGATCGAAGTCAGCCATCTCACCAAACAGTACGGTCCGAAGACCGCCGTGGACGACGTCTCCTTCGTCGTGCGTCCCGGCAGTGTGACCGGCTTCCTCGGGCCCAACGGCGCCGGGAAGTCCACCACGATGCGCATGATCATGGGGCTCGACCAGCCCACGTCGGGCACAGCCACCGTGAACGGCCAGCCCTACACGAGCTTCCGCGACCCGCTCCGGCAGGTCGGCGCCCTGCTCGAGGCGAAGGCCGTCCACTCCGGACGCAGCGCCTACAACCACCTGCTCTCCCTCGCGGCGACCCACGGCATCCCGAAGTCCCGCGTGCACGAGGTCATCGACATGACCGGCCTCGACTCCGTCGCGAAGAAGCGCGTCGGCGGGTTCTCGCTCGGCATGGGGCAGCGCCTGGGAATCGCTGCCGCACTGCTCGGCGACCCGAAGACCCTGATCCTCGACGAGCCGGTCAACGGCCTCGACCCCGATGGCGTGCTCTGGGTCCGACAGCTCGCCCGCCGCATGGCCGCGGACGGCCGCACGGTGTTCCTCTCCAGCCACCTGATGAGCGAGATGGCACAGACCGCCGACCGCGTGGTCGTGCTCGGCCGGGGCAAGGTCCTGGCCGACGCCCCGATCGCGGAGTTCGTCGCCGGTGGCGGCGCCGCTGCCGGCACCGATGCCGCCGTCAGCCGTGTCATCGTCCGCACGCCGGACCCGAACGGCCTGTTCAACGCCATCGGCCCGAACGCCGCGGTCACCCAGCGCGAGGACGGCTCATTCCTCGTCGTCGGGCCCGACGCACCGACGGTCGGCAACATCGCCGCACAGGCAGGCGTCCCCCTGCACGAACTCACCCCGACCGGCGCGAGCCTGGAAGAGGCCTACATGGCCCTCACCCGCGACGACGTCGAGTACCGATCGGAGGGCACCCGATGAGCGCCACCACCTCGCCCACCACACCGTCGACCCGGATGAGCGGGGCGACCAAACTGTCCTTCGCGCACCTGGTGCGGAGCGAGTGGATCAAGCTGCGCAGCATCCGGTCCACGTTCTGGTGCTACGCGATCCTGGTCGTCCTCACGATCGGCATGGCCGCGCTGATCGGGGCGAACACGAACAGCGGCGGCCAGGAGCTGCCGACGGACCTCGCCAACGGCACCTTCGTGAACGCCAACGCCGTGGGTGTCCTGCTCTCGTCGCTCGTCGTCGGCGTGCTCGGCGTCCTCATCATCACCGGTGAGTACGGCACGGGCCAGGTCCGCTCGACGTTCACCGCCGACCCGCGACGCACCGGCGTGATCCTGGCGAAGGCCACCGTCCTTGCCATCGCGACCTTCGTCGTCAGCGCCGTCGCCACCTGGATCGGCGTCCTCATCTCGCTGCCGCTGCTGGCCGGCAACGGCATCGAGCCGGAGGTCAGCGACCCGTCGGTGTTCCTGCCGATCCTCGGTTCGTCGGTCTTCCTGACCCTGCTGGCGCTCCTCGCGTACGGCATCGGTCTGCTCGTCCGGTCGAGCGCCGGCGGCATCGCGATCACGCTCGGCCTCCTGCTGGTCGTTCCGGGGGTGCTCGCACTCATGAGCGGACTGATGAAGGTCGACTGGCCGATGGACATCGCGGCGTTCCTGCCCGACTCAGCCGGCGGCCAGCTCTACGCCTACTCGTACGACGGCGCGAGCACGGTCGACAACAGCGGGGTCGTGCTGAACGGCTGGGGCGGCTTCGGCGTCCTCGCCGCCGAGGTGCTCGTCGTCGGTGGCCTCGCCCTGACGCTCGCGCGCCGTCGCGACGTCTGACGCGACCACCCCACGGCCGGGAGGCGCGGTGCCAGCTGGCACCGCGCCTCCCGGCGTTCGCGGTGTGGGTCCGCAGCGTCACTAGGCTCACAGCGTGCGCTCCGTCCCCGCCCTGCTCCTGCCCGCGATCGCGGGCGTGCTGCTGCTGGCCGGCTGCGCCGGGCCGCCGCCCGTCGACGAGGCGGCGCTGCACGCCTGGGAGAAGCGGCAGATGGCCGCCGAGTCGGACCGGGACCTCGGCGCGATGTTCGCCGAAGAACCCGCCGGGCAGAGCGCGACGGGGAACGACGACGAGATCGACCGTGGCGTCACGATCACGTTCGCGCACCCGGAGACGGTCGACCACCTCGAGTTCTCGTGCTTCGGTGACGGGCACATGAGCGGTTCGGTCATGGTCGTCTCCCGGGAAACGTCGCGGAACCACATCATCGAGGCGATGCCCTGCGGCGACGGGGAGCAACGCATCGACCTGCGGCGAACCTGGCGCGCCGACGTCGACAGCATCTCCTTCAACGGGTTCGACAGCGACCGCGACAGCGCCTGGAACGTTCGCGTGATCGGCGCAATGCCCGGCGCGGACTGACCGCCCGAGCGTTCAGGACCGCCGGACGTCGTACCGGTGCAGGGTGACGCCGTTGTCGGAGCGCTGCTGCTCGAGCAGGTCGAGCTGCACGAGCGGACGGTGCCCCGAGAGCGGCGGATCGAACAGCGGCCGACCGGCACCGAGCACCGACGGGTGCGTGAAGAGCATGACCTCGTCGAGCAGCCCGGCGTCGAGCAGCTGACTCGCGATGCTCGGCCCACCGACGCCGATGTCGCCCTCGCCTTCGGCACGGATCGCGGCCAGCTCGTCGATCGCGTCGCCGTCGCCTCCGATGACCCGGGTGTCGTGGTCGGCGGTGGTCCGCGTGCGGGACACCAGGATCTTCGGCTGCGCGGTCCAGATCTCGCCGTACTCGCGCAGGTACTCGGGCATCGACTCGTCGTGCCGGGCATCGGGCCAGAACGGGTCCATCATGTCGCGCACGACCCGGCCCTCGACGGACAGGGTCATCGCGGCGGCCCGGGCGTTGAACTCGCGGTGCAGTGGCTCGTCGATGCGCATCCAGTCGGGGCCGTCCAGGCCGTCGTGCTCGCCGGGTGCCCGTTCGACGAACCCGTCGACGGAGACGTTGATCCAGTAGACGAACCTCGCGGGCATGGCATGACTCCTTCGTCGGGCCGAGCGTACGCGCGCGCTGCCGACCAGCGCCACCGAGGGGCGCACGACACCGGTGTTGCCGAGGTGCACCGCGACCTGCGCGTGTTCGACCCGCGAACACCGGTGTTGTGGCGCCCCCGCGCACCGCGCCCCGATCCGGGAAACGCCGCTCGGCGACACGGATACCCGTCGGGATGCGAAGATGCATCGTTGGTGCCGGAGCCGAGGACGAGGGTTGGATGATCCCGACGGAAGAACACGACGCGAGCGCGCCGCTGCTCGACGGTCGGTACCGCCTGGAACAGGCGATCGGTCAGGGCGGCATGTCCGTCGTCTACCGCGGCGTGGACGAGAGCCTGCACCGCCCGGTCGCGATCAAGCTCTTCCACGCGGGCATCGTCGACATCGCCCGGCAAGAGGCCGAACTCGGCGTGCTGGCGTCGCTCGAGCACCACAACCTCGTCAGCCTGCTCGACGCCGGGGTCGTCACCAGCCAGGACGGCACCCAGCAGCGCTACATCGTGATGTCGCTCGTCGTCGGGCAGGACCTCGAGGAACGTCTGAGCGTCGGCCCGCTCGCCTCGCGCCACATCGCCGAGATCGGCTACGACATGGCCGAGGCGCTCGACTACATCCACGCCAACGCCGTCGTGCACCGCGACATCAAGCCGTCGAACATCCTGCTCGTCGACTACGGCAACGCCTCCGAACGGGCCCGCGCACGCCTGACCGACTTCGGCATCGCGCTCGCCGCCGGCGTCGAACGGCTGACCGCCGACGGCGTGACCACCGGCACCGCCGCCTACCTCAGCCCCGAGCAGGCGCGCGGCGGTGAGGTCGGCCCGCCGAGCGACGTCTACTCGCTCGGCCTCGTGCTGCTGCAGTGCTTCACCCGCCGCCGGGAGTTCCCGGGCTCGCTCGTCGAGTCCGCCGTCGCGCGGCTGTCCCGCGACCCCGTGGTCCCCGAACCCCTGCCCGAGCACTGGAAGCACCTGCTCCGCGCCATGACCGCGCAGGACCCCGCAGCCCGTCCGCTCGGCCCCGAACTGGTCACGATGCTCCGCGACGTCGTGATCGCCGAGACCGCCGCCCCCGACCACGTGGTCGAGCCGACGGACGAGACAGCCCCGGTGCCGACGCGACCCGAGACCGATCGCCCGGCGACCCTCGACACGCTGCCGAACGAGTCGCTGCAGCGCACCACGACCATGGCTGCCCGGCTCTTCGACGCACCGATCGCCCTGATCGAGGTGCTCGACGAGGACCGCGAGTGGTCCCAGTCGTACATCGCCGAGGGCATCGACGAGGCGGCCCGGAGCATCAGCTTCACCAACGGCTTCGCGCCCGTGCCCGTCCCCGTCGTGATCCCCGACGGTTCCGCACACCCCGAGATGCGCAACAGCCCCCTGGTCACCGGCCCGCTCGGCATCCGCTTCTACGTCAGCGTCCCGCTCGTCCGGCACGACGGCGCGCCGATCGGCACCCTCGCCGTGCTCGACACCCGACCGCGGCAGGCCACCGAGGACGACCTCGCCAACCTCCGCGACCTGGCGGCGCTCGCCGTCTCGCAGCTCGAGATCCGGCAGGAGTCCCTGCGCACGACCAGCGACTCGCTGCCGGTCCCACGGGTGGGCGGCGACCACACCGCCTGACGGGAGGCGCGGTGCCACCCCGCACCGCGCCTCCCGTCCGCCCGTGGTGGCGTGCCCCGCCGCGCCGTCGCCGTCCGCCGAGCGGTCACGATCCGTCGGCTGACGCGCTCCCGCCCGACCCTTCGTGACCGCTCGCCCGCCGGTCTGCGGGGTGTCGTGACCCCTCGCGGTGGTGCGTGTTCGCGCGCGTCGGCTCGCACTGCCGAGCGGGCGAAATGCCGGGGTGCCTCCGCGGGCTGACGCGGGTGTTTCGCCCCCTCGCGGTGGTGGGGGTTCGTGCGCGTGGGTCGGGGTTGTCGAGCGGGCGGAATGCCGGGGTGCCTCCGCGGGCTGACGCGGGTGTTTCGCCCGCTCGCGGTGGTGGGGGTTCGTGCGCGTGGGTCGGGGCTGCCGAGCGGGCGGAATGCCGGGGTGTCTCCGCGCATGAACCCGGGTGTTTCGCCCGCTCCGCCGGGTGTCAGCCGAGGCGGGTCGCGGCGATGCCGCCGTCCACGTCGATGGTGGCGCCGTGCACGAAGGACGCCTCGTCGGAGGCCAACCAGCGCACGGCGAACGCGACGTCGACCGGCCGGACGGGTGCGCCGGACGGTGTGCCCGCCGTCATCTGCGCGAGGACGTCGTGCGAGTCGGCGTTGCCCGGCGTGGCGGTGGCACCGGGGGAGACCGTCGACACCCGCACACCGTGCGGGCCGAACTCGGCGGCCCACGCCCGGGTCAGCTGCTCCACGGCCGCCTTCGTCGCCGGGTACAGCGCCGTGAAGGGGACGCCGACGCGGGACATCCACGAGCCGATGTTCACGATGACGCCCGAGCCCCGATCGACCATGCCCGGAGCCAGGGCGCCGACCAGGACGTGCGGTGCTCGGACGTTCGTGGCCCAGAGCGCTTCGGCGTCGTCGTCGGGGAGCAGCGCCGTCGGGCCGACCGGGTAGACGCCGGCGTTGTTGACGACGATGTCGACCCGGCCACCGAGGGCTGCCGTGGCACTGGCCGCGAGGTCGCGGACGGCGTCAGGGTGCGCGTTCAGCTCGCCGATGACGGCCACGGCGGAGCCACCTGAGGCGGTGATGGCGTCCACCACGGCCTGCGTGCGCTGTACGTCACGGCCGGCGACACCGACCGTCGCGCCGGAGGCGGCGAGGACCCTGGCGACGGCTTCACCGATGCCGCTCGAGGCGCCGGTCACCAGCGCGGTCCGGCCGGCCAGTCGGTCGTCGGAGGTCAAGGAGTCGAGGAGTGCTTCGTTGGTCTGCATGCTCCGATGCTCGGTCCGGCGAGGCGGTCGGCGATTGCACAGGACTCCGGACTGCTTGCCGGATCCAGCACGGGCGTTCAGCGCATCCATCGGGTCGACAGAATGAGTACATGGACGACGTCACCTCGGACCGACTGGACCGCGCGCTGCAGAGCGTCCTGGCCCACGTCGACGACACGGAGCGCGCCGGACGGCTCGGACTCCGCCTGGCCCGGGTCGACGCGCCGACCGACCTCGGGTACCAGCGCTACACGCCGTCGGTGTCGGTGGTGCTCGCGGGCCAGAAGCGGTCCATCGTCGGGGACGACGACCAGCTCTGGGGCCGCGAGCGCTTCATCATCACACCCGTCGACCTGCCGGTGATCGCCGGTGTGGTCGCCGTGGAAGAGCCGGCGGGATTCGTCGCGGTCGTCTGGCAGCTCGACCCCGCGGTGGTGGCCGAAGTCGCGACGGCGATGTCCCGCCCGCACCAGGACGAAGCGCCGCCGGCCCGACTCGGCAGCTGGACACCAGCGCTGGCGGACGCGTTCGCGCGACTCGTCGGATTGCTCGACACTCCGGAGGACATGGCGGTCCTCGCCCCGCTCGTCACCCGCGAGGTCGTGCTCCGGCTGCTGCAGACCGACCAGGCCCCGCGCATCCTGGCCGCGATCGGCAACCGGGACGGCGACGTGGTCGCGGCCGCCACGGCCCTGCTCACCGATCGGCTGGCGGACCCGTGGTCGGTCGCCGACCTGGCCGCGGCGGTCCGGACGAGCGAGTCGACCCTGTTCGCACGCTTCCGGCAGGTCACCGGGATGAGCCCGGTGCAGTACCTGCGGCGGCTGCGGCTGGGAGAGGCCCGGCGGCGGATGATCGTGCTCGGGGACACCGCTGCCCAGGCGGCTGCGGCGGTGGGGTACCGGAGCGCCTCGCACTTCTCGCGCGACTACCGCGCCCTGCACGGTCGTCCACCGGCTGCCGACGCCGGTCGGGCCCGTGAGCTCATGGCGCGGGGCGAGGTCGCGATCGCCTGACCCGTCAGTCCTCGGTGAGTGCTGTCGCGTAGGCGCGGACGGAGCGGTGGTAGCGGGGGAGCGTCGGCTCGACGGTCTCGATCGCGACGCGCAGGGCCTCGGCCGAGCGTCCCGCGCTGTGCAGCGCGAGCGCGAGGAACACCCGCGGTGCCGCCCCCGTGGCGGGGTGCTCGGGGGCGTCGCGGAGCATCGCGATGGCGGCGTCGACCCGGCCGAGGTTCCGCAGCGTCGAGGCGTGCTGCACGACCATCCGCGCCGCGCGTTCGGGGTCGACGGTGTCGAGGCCCGCTGCGGTCGCGGCGGCGTACTGCACGTCGGCCTCGGCCTCGTGGCCGCCCGAGTCGAAGGCTCCGCCGAGCTCGAACGCGCCGAGGGCCGGGTGCGGGGCGTCCGCTGCGAGGCCACGCATCCGCTCGATCCGCTGGTGGTCGTCGATCGTCTCGTCGTCCCACAGCGTCGCGACGCGTGCTTCCCAGTCCCCGGTGCTCATCCGGCGAGCGTACCGCCGTCGGTGATCGTCGCGCGGAAGGAGCGGACGAGCGGTGCGCCCGGCTGCACGACCGCGGGGATGTCCCACGCCAGGGCCGAGCCGATCGCCGGGTACTCCTCGGCGCGGACGAACCAGGGGTCGTGGTGGTCGAGGGCCTCGATGCGGATCGTCGCCGGCCCGCCGTCGAACACCGCGGACCAGGAGATCCAGGGTGCGACCGAGCCGTGCACGGCGGTCTCGCCCTCGGCGTCGGCGGTCCGGACGACGACCTCGGTGCACTCCGGGAACCGCCAGGAGAAGCCGCCGTAGCCCGCGCCGACCCGGCCGTTGCTGCCCGGGCCGCCGAGGTGCACGGGGGAGTCGCCGGGGGCGCGGAACGACGACGACCAGGACAACTCCCACCCGGCTCCGACCGAGCGCCAGCGCAGGGTGCGGTCCTCGTGCAGGACCAGCGCGCGGTCCGGACCCCGCCAGACCAGCTCCTCCGTCGACCCGAGTCCGTGCTGCGCGGCGTGCACGACCTCAACCGAACCGTGGTCGTCGCGCCAGACGTAGCCGGGGCCGTGGACGTAGGTCCGTCCGCCCCAGCAGTTCACGCCGTCGACGTCGGGGATCGCGACGCCGACCCCGCAGTGCCAGTCGTGGTCGCCCGGGTGGTGCGCGCTGACCACGGTGCCGCTGAGGGTCCGGACCGGGTGCAGGTACGGCCGAGGGGACGACGTGGCGATCGTGCCGGCCCCGTCGCGTTCGACGGCGACCGTGACGTCGTCCACGCGGAGCTCCTGCAGCGTCTCGTCGCGGGCCGTGTGCGCCCACGGTGCCCCGACCTCCGAGAACAGCGCGCGGGCGTCGGCGGCGCGCTCGATCGTGGCCTCGACACCGGTCACCACCGGGCGCCGGGCCGGGCCCTCACCCTCCCACGTCACCCAGGGGTGGTCGAGCTGCACGGGTTCGGTCGCGCGGACCGCCTCGAGCACCTCGACGAACGCTCCCGTCGAGACGAGCGGCACGAGCAGTTCGGCGCCGCGCAACCGGTGCGCCAGCAGGTTCTCGAGCAGGTCGGTGCGCTCCAGGCGTGTGGTCGTGCCGTCGATCGTGACGTCGTCCGTCGTGTAGTGCAGCACGCCGTCCCCCGTCGCGCCCCGCACCCTCACGGTCGGCGGGACCTCGGTCGTGGCGCAGAGCGTGAGCGCGGCAGTGGCCTCGAGGCCGGCGGTCGTGGTCACCCGGACGGCCGAGGTGTCGTCGCCCTCGATGGCGTTCGCGCGGTACAACTCGACCTCGACCCGCGCGACGTCGGCGGTCCGGCGGCACCCGACGAGCGCCAGGGCCGTCGCCACGGCGTGGGCGAGCGGATTGGTGACGACGCCGTCGAGCACGTCCACGCCGCCGACCCGACGGCGCCCCGCCCAGGGGGAGCGGTCCCAGTACGCCCGGTCGCGGGTCCACGTGCCGACGGCGGCCGCAGACCGGACGGCACCGACGAGCGCCCCGTCACGGAACGCCGGCAGCGCGGCGGAACCGAGGCTCTGGAACCCCACCTGCACGACCCTGCCGGTCCGACGTTCGGCCTCGAGCAGCACGTCGAGGGCGTCGCGCGTGGTGACCGGGGGCTTCTCGAGCAGCACGTCGGCGCCGGCGTCGAGCGCATCGAGGGTGAGTGGCAGGTGCGCCGCGATCGGAGCCGCCACGACGACCACGTCCACCGGTCCGAGCCTGCGGGCCGCTGCCACGTCGGCCACAACGGGCACACCGGCGTCGGCGGTCGTACCGAGCGCGGGGTCGACGACCGCGGTCACCGTGCAGACCCCTGCTGCCACGAGCCGGTCGATGTTCGCGCGGTGGTGCAGGCCGTAGCCGCGGGCTCCGACGAGCACCACGCCCGGCAGCGTCACCGGCCCGTCCCGATCACGATGCGTGCGGAGCCAGGGGCTCGCCCGGTGACGTGGACGTGCTCACCCTGCGGTCGGTCGGTCCCGCCGAGGAACGCGTAGTCCTGACCCGGGGTGTAGCACGCTGGCTGGCCCGGACCGGCGCCGTTGCCCGGGCCGAACGTCACGACGTCGGAACCGACGCGGTAGCTGCCGGTCCCGTCGGCCAGGACCCGCTCCCCGGTGACGGCGTCGGTCTCGACGCCCATGAGGGTCCCCCCGGTGCGGAACGTCAGCTGCAGGGACCACGGCACTTCGGCCCCCTCGGTCACGACGTCGAGGACGACGGCGTCCGGGGTCACCGCGACGTCGACGGTGGTGCTGAGGACCACCGTGTCGACGGACCGGGTGCCGAACGCCATGGCGGCGGAGAACCGGCCTTCGTCGGCGAGCGGGTAGCGGCCGTCCGGCTGGCGAGCACTCGCGGGCAACGGCTGGTGGTAGCCGGCGGACACGGTCTCGGTCAGCCGGAACCGTCCGTCGCCCAGGGACTCGAGCGCGGTCGGTCGGAACGGTCCGAGGCCGAAGAACTCCCGCGAGAGCCGCACGTCGGACAGGACGACCGACCCGACGACGACCCGCAGGAACGTCGGGCTGTTCGCCAGCCCCGACCGCACGTGGCCCTGGGCCGGGACGTCGGAACCGGCGAAGAGCACGACACTGCGGTCGAGCTCGCGGACGTGCACGAGCCGTGCGTCGGCGAAGGTGTGCACGGCCGGCGCCAGGGCGACGGGTTCCGGCAGCGGACGCCCGAGCAGGGGATCGGTCATCGACCGCGCGGCGACGGTGGCGGGCTGCCAGGTCTCGGCCACGGCGGCGCGGGCGGCGACCGCGGCCAGGTCGCCTCGGCCGTCGAGCACCGCGACGTGCCAGAGCAGCGGCGCGAACGGCCCGATCCCGAAGGGCTGTGACTGGTCCTGCCGTCGGGACTGCACGGTCTCGACGGTGTCGTCCGGCAGCAGGAGCGCGAGCGTGGCGTCGAGCGAGCGGCGCACCGGGTCGAGCAGGGCGGGGCGGTCGAGCACGGCGGCGAGCACCAGGAACGACGGCCCGGACACGGCGGACGCGTAGTTCGGGCTCCGCTCCGACCACAGACCGTCGGCGTCGATGTCCGGCCCTTCGGCGAGCCACGCGTCGATGCGGTCGAGCAGCGCCGCCGCCGGGTGGAGTCGGTGCACCCGGGCGAGGGCGGCTGCGATCTCCCACCGGTGGTTCGGGGTGTGCACCCCACCGGTGAGCAGTGCGGGGGTCGCCCGGTGCACGATCGCGTCGAGGTCGTCGGCCAGCGCGGCCGCTGCCGGCACCGTCGCCCGGTGCGGTGCGAGCAGTTCGAGGGCGTCGCAGACGTCGTTGACGGTGAACGCGGAGTCCGGCGGGGAGAGCACGTTGTCGCCGCCGACGAACGTGCCGCCGGGCGACTGCCGGGTCGCGAGGTGCCGGACCCAGCCGTGTGCGGTGGTGAGGTCGTCGTCTGCGGGGTGAGCCGAGCCTCCAGGCCGTTGCCGGACCCACGCACCGACCAACGCGAGCGCACGCGCCATCAGTTCCCGGTGCTGCAGCGTGGCCGGGTCGTCGTCGGCCAGCCGCAGGCGGGCGACCTCGGCGTCGGCGGCCGGGCCGGCCAGGTCGAGGAACCCCATCAGTCCTTCAGACCCGCGTTGAGGTCGGCGCCGTTCACGTACTTCTGGAACACCAGGTAGAGCAGCACGAGCGGGATGATCGAGATGACCGAGGCGCCGAGCAGGACCGTCCAGTTCACGTTCTCAGCACCGACGATGCTCTGCAGGGCGATCTGGATCGTGAACTGCTTCGGGTCGTTGAGCACCAGGAGCGGCCAGATGTAGTCGTTCCACCGCCACTGGAACGAGAAGATCGCGAGCGTCAGCATGATCGGGCGGGAGATCGGCAGCATGATCCGCCAGAAGATCCCGAACTCGCTCGCACCGTCGATCCGGGCCGCTTCGACCAGGTCGTCCGGCACGGTGATGAAGAACTGCCGGAACATGAAGATGCCGGTGGCCGTGATCACCGACGGCACGATGATGCCGGCCAGCGAGTCGTACATGCCGAGGTCGCGGATGACGATGAACGTCGGAGCGAGGATCACCTCGGTGGGGAGCATCGTCGTGGCGAGGATGCAGACGAAGAACACCTTCAGCCACCGGTTGTCGTACTTCGCCAGCGCGTACCCGGTGGCCGCACTCGCCAGGACCGTCAGCGCCGTGGTGACCAGGGCGACGATCACGGTGTTGCCGAAGTACTGGGCGAAGTCGTAGCTGGACCACGCCTCGGCGAAGCCCTCGACCGACCAGTTCTTCGGCAGCAGGGTGAGCGGGTACGAGAACAGCTCGCCGCCCGGCTTGAACGCGCTGAGCACGAACCACAGCACCGGGAACCCGAACGCGATGATGAACACCCAGAGCAGGGCCGTGGCGGCGATGGCCTGGGGACGCGGCGTGGCGTCCACAGCCTTCGAGCGGCCAGAGCGGCCAGATCGGCCGGAGCCGGAGCGACCGTTCCGGCCGGACCGTCCGGCCCGACGGCCGCTTCCGGTCTTGTCGGTCTCGGTGGGGAGCGTGGCGGTCATCGACGGGACTCCGTCCGGCGGTTCACGGCCAGCTGGATCAGCGCGATGGCCATGAGGATGAGCATGAGGACCATCGACGCCGCGCTCGCGTAGCCGATGTGGGCGTTCTGGAACCCGTTCGTGTAGATGTACTGCACCAGCAGGTTGTTGTCGGTGCCGGGGCCGCCGCCGTTGAGCGCCTGCACGGTGGCGAACTCCTTGAACGCACTGAGTGACGACAGCAGGATCACGATGAACGACGTCGGCGCGATGCTCGGCAGGGTGATGTAGCGGAACTGGTGCCAGGCGCCGGCACCGTCGAGTGACGCGGCCTCGTAGTACGACTGCGGGACGTTCCGGATCGCCGCGACGAACAGCAGCATGTTGAACGCCGCCCCGGCCCACGCGGTGGCGAAGACGACGACCAGCAGCGACAGGTCGGCGTTCGACTGCCACGGGACGGCCTTGCCGCCCAGGGACTCGATGACGAAGTTGGCCAGGCCGAAGTTCTCGCCGAACATCCACCGCCAGATCACACCGGTGACGATGGGGGAGATCAGCCACGGAACGAAGAACACGATGCGGGCGACGCTCCGGCCCTTCGCCGCGGGGCTCGTGAGCATGAGCGCCATCGAGAGCGACAGGACGAAGCCGAGCGGCACGGCGACGATCGCGTACAGGAAGGTGCGACCGAGGGCGGCGTAGAAGGTGTCGTCGGCGAACAGTTCGAAGTAGTTCGCCAGGCCGACGAACTTCGGGTCGACGACGCCGTTGTAGTCGGTGAACGAGTAGCCGAGGCCGATCACGGCGGGCCACACGAAGAACACCACGAACAGGACGGCGTTCACGCTGACGAACAGGATCGGGGCGAGGACGGGCTTCCTGACGCCGGAGCGGCGGCGCTTCGTCGTCTTCGCGGCTCCGGGCCGGCGGGGCGGCACCGGGGTGGGGACGGCGGTCTGCACGTCACCGGCTGCGGTGGGGATGCTCACGATGATCCTCTTCGTTCGACGTGGTGCTGCTGTGGAAGGAGGGACAACGGGGCCGGACGCATGCGCCCGGCCCCGTTCCGTCACCCCACGTGCTCCTCGTAGTACTTCGTGATCGTGTCGAGCGTCTCCTTGGCCGACTGCTGCCCGTTGATGAGCTTGCCGACCTCGGCCGTGGTCGGGTCGGTGCCGATCTCCTTGCCCTCGACCGCCCACTCCGACGCTGCCTTGGCGTACGAGCTCGAGATCGGGTCGGCCGCCTCGATCTCCTTCTGGTACAGCGCGAAGGAGTCCTTGGCTGCCTGCGACTTGAAGGGGTAGGTGATGTCCAGCCCGGACTCGACCGGCAGGAACCCGTTGGTGGTCACGAGCTTCGCGTAGTTCGTCGGGTCGTACATGTAGTCGATGAACTTCTTCGCCGCGGCGCCGCGGGTGTCGGAGTTCTCGAACCCGACGATGTTGCCGCCGTAGTTGATCTCGGTGGCGTGGGTCGGGTCGGCCGGGGTGGCGGCGCTGGCCCAGTCGAAGTCGGTGATGTTCGACGCGAAGTCCGACGACTGCCAGACACCGGAGAAGTACGCCACGACCTGGCCGCTCTTGAACAGGGCGTTCGGGTCCTGGCCGCTCGTCCACACCGACTTCGGCATGACCGAGTCGTCGTTCATGTCGGCGAAGTCCTGCAGGGCGTCGACGGTCTTCGCGTCGGTGGGGAAGGAACCGTCCTTCTCCTGCTGCATGAAGTCGGTGCCCTTGGTGAACATGTAGGCCCGCAGGCGCGACGGCGACGAGTCGAAGACCAGGTCGTACTTGGCGCCGGTGTCGGCCTTCACCTTGTCGGCGGCGTCGAGGAACTCGCTCCACGTCCACGCCTTCGCGGGATCGGTCGGGTACGCGACGCCGGCCTTGTCGAACAGCGACTTGTTCACGAACAGTCCGGCCGCGGTGACGTCGGACGGGATCGAGGTGACCTTGCCGTCCTTGTCCTTCGCGATGAGGTCCTGGTCGATCCCGTTCGCCTTGTCGCTGACGATCGAGGCGAGGTCGACGGTCTTGCCGCTCCAGATCGGGTCGATGCCCGCGGCCCGCACCACGTCGGGCAGCGAGTTCGCCTGCGCCGACTCGCGCAGCTTGGTCTGCAGGCCGTCGTACGGCAGGTTCACGATCTTCACCGCGACGCCGGTCTGCTTCTCGTAGGCGGTCGCGAGGTCCTGGTAGCCCTTCTCCTGCGCGGACGAGGTGGAGAGCCAGAAGGTCAGCTCGTCCACCTTGCCGCCGTCCCCGGACCCGCCGGAGGCGCAGCCGCTCAGGAGCGCGAGCGCGGCGATCCCGCCGACGAGTGCGAGCATTCTCTTGGATGACTTCATCGTCACTGCTTTCGTTCGGGACCACGTGCATGTGCCGTGGGCGAGCGTTCGGGGTGTCTCGGCCGAGGACCCCAGGTCTACACGACCCTCGCCGTTCTGGCAAGCGCTTTCCTGAGGGTTGTTCTGACAACGTGACCTGTGGTCTCGACGGCGTGACCGGCCGCTCGGAACCCCGCCCTGGCCCGCGGGGAATCGCTATCCTCGCCACAGGCCGCGCACGGCGCGGACCCTGACTGGAGGCACGACATGCCCGAGCGAGGCACCGTCACCCTGGCCGACGTGGCCGAGCGGGCAGGGGTGTCGCTCGCGACCGCCTCGCGGGCGCTCAACGGCAGCACCCGCAAGGTCCGGCAGGAGTCGGTGGACCGGGTGCGCGCCGCCGCCCGGGCCCTGCGCTACACCGCCAACGTGCAGGCGCAGGCCGTCGCTCGGGGGTCGACCACGACCCTGGCGCTCGTCGTCGGCGACATCGCCGACCCGTACTTCGCCGCGATCGCCGCCGGCGCGATCCGCGCCGCCGACGACGCCGGGCTCGTCGTCACGATCACCTCCACCGGCGGCGACCCGTCGCGCGAAGTGGCGGTGCTCGACGTGGTCGCCGGACTCCGCCCGCGAGCCGTCGTGCTGGCGGTCAGCCGTCGGCTCGGGATCGGCTCCGGATCCGCGACGGGCTCCGGCCCGTCCGAAGTCGCGGCGGCGGTCGGTGGCCTCGTCGCCGCGGGGGCTGGGGTGTCGGCGCTCGTGTCCGACCTGGACGGTGCCGCAGCGGGCGTCCCGGGCGTGCACGGCGTCGTCATCCGCAACCTCGGCGGGGCTGCGGCGCTCGCCGGTGCGCTGGTCGAACAGGGGCACGACTCGTTCGCCGTGCTCGCCGGCGACCCGGACCTCGTCACCGCCCACGCCCGGGTCGAGGGGTTCGTCGCCGGCCTCGCGGCCCACGGTCTGCGGGTGCCCGACGACGACGTGGTGCCCTCCGAGTTCACGCGCGACGGCGGGTACCGGGCGATGGTGTCGCTGCTGGACCGAGCCGCCGAGGGTGGGGCCGCGGTGCCCCGGTGCGTCTTCGCGGTCACCGACCTGATGGCCGTCGGGGCGGTCGCGGCGATCCGGGAGCGCGGGCTCGTGCCCGGGGTGGACGTCGGCGTCGCGGGGTTCGACGACGTGCGGATGCTCGCCGACGTCGTGCCGGCGCTCAGCACGGTGCGGCTGCCGCTCGAGGAGATCGGCGAGCGGGCCGTCCGCCGTGCGCTCGGGCTCGAGGTCGACGGTGCCGTCGACGGCGAGGTCGTCCTGCGCGCCAGCACCGCCCGCTGACCTCGTCACCGCGCACCCGACGCACCCCGTGGTGTACGGTTCCGGCAAGCGCTTTCCATGACGACGGAGAGCGGGCCACAGCGAGCAAGGGAGCACGCGTTGACCACCACGCGCACCATCGGCATCATCATGAACGGCGTCACCGGGCGCATGGGCTACCGGCAGCACCTGGTCAGGTCGATCCTGGCGATCCGCGACGACGGCGGCCTGCTGCTGCCCGACGGCACGCGCGTGCAGCTCGAACCGATGCTCGTCGGTCGGAACGCCGCGAAGCTCGAGGAGATCGCGACCCGGCACGGCCTGCAGCACTGGACCACCGACCTCGACGCCGCCCTGGCGGATCCCCGCTGGCAGGTCTTCGCCGACTTCGCCGTGACGAGTGCCCGTGCCGACGCGCTCCGCCGCGCAATCGCCGCCGGCAAGGCCGTCTACACCGAGAAGCCGACGGCCGAGACCTCCGCCGAGGCCCTCGAACTCGCCCGGCTCGCGGCCGAGGCCGGCGTCCCGAACGGCGTCGTGCACGACAAGCTCTACCTGCCCGGGCTGCGGAAGCTCCGTCGCCTGCTCGACTCCGGGTTCTTCGGCCGGGTGCTGAGCGTCCGCGGCGAGTTCGGGTACTGGGTGTTCGAGGGGGACTGGCAGTCGGCGCAGCGCCCGAGCTGGAACTACCGCCGGCAGGACGGTGGCGGCATCGTCGTCGACATGTTCCCGCACTGGAACTACGTGCTCGAGCAGCTGTTCGGCCGCGTCGAGTCCGTCTACGCCCGCGCGGTCACGCACATCGAGCAGCGCACCGACGAGCAGGGCGTGCCGTACCCGGCGACCGCCGACGACGCCGCGTACGGCGTGTTCGACCTGGCCGGCGGCGTCACGGCGCAGATCAACTCGAGCTGGGCGGTCCGGGTGGACCGTGACGAGCTCGTCGAGTTCCAGGTCGACGGCACCGACGGCAGCGCGGTGGTGGGGTTGTTCGGCTGCCGGATCCAGCCCCGCACGGCGACGCCGAAGCCCGTCTGGAACCCCGATCTGCGCGACGACGCCGACTACCGCAGCCAGTGGCTCGAGGTCCCCGACAACGAGGTCTACGGCAACGGGTTCCGCGCCCAGTGGGAGGACTTCCTGCAGGACCTCGTCGCCGGGCGCCCGCACCCCTACGACCTGCTGTCCGGTGCCCGCGGCGTGGCGCTGGCGGAAGCCGGTCTGCGTTCCAGCGCCGAGGGCCGGCGTGTGGACCTGCCGGAGCTGACCCTGCCCGCCGGGGCCGAGCCGCGCCTCCCGGTCGAGACGCCGGAGGTCGCCCAGCGCACCGAGACCGTCGGGGCGTCCGAATGACGGACCTGACCCTGCTGGCGCGCGACGGCGCCACGAGCCGGACGCCGCTGGGCGCACCTGCCGTCGACGCCACTGCCGTGCCCGCGGCACCGCTCACCGAGCGCATCGTCTACGCGGCGGCCCACGTCGTCCCGCGCACCGCCGCCGACAACACCCCCGGAGCCCCGGCCGACCTCGACTGGGACGCCACCCTGGCGTTCCGCCACCACCTGTGGTCGTGGGGGCTGGGTGTGGCGGACGCGATGGACACCGCGCAGCGGAACATGGGACTGGACCCGGCGGCGACCCGCGAGCTCGTGACGCGCTCCGCCCGCGAGGCGCAGTCGGTCGGCGGCCGCATCGTCGTCGGCGTGAACACCGACGACCTGCCCGACGAACCCGTCACCGAGCAGCAGGTCGTCGACGCCTACGCCCGGCAGCTCCACCACGCCGAGGACGCCGGGGCGGGCGTGGTCCTGATGGCCAGCCGCCACCTGGCACGACTCGCGCTGGACGATCCGGACACCTACCGCCGCGTCTACCGTGGGGTCGTCGAGCGGGCGAACGCCCCCGTCGTCCTGCACTGGCTGGGGGAGGCGTTCGACCCCGCCCTCGCCGGGTACTTCGGCGGGCACCGGGGCCCCGACACGGTGCTCGACATCATGCGCGACGCCGGGCCGGGGATCTCCGGCATCAAGATGAGCCTGCTCGACGCGACGGCCGAGGTGGCACTCCGCGCCCGGCTGCCCGAGACCGCCCGGATGTTCACGGGTGACGACTTCCACTACGTCGACCTGATCGCGGACCGCGACGGCGTGCACTCCGACGCCCTGCTCGGGGCGTTCGCCGCGATCGCACCGCTCGCCTCAGCCGCCGTGCGTGCCCTGCCAGACGAAGCCGCCTACCGCTCGTTGCTCGGACCGACCGAGGCCCTGTCCCGACACCTCTTCAGCGCCCCCACCTGGCACTACAAGACCGGCATCGCGTTCCTCGCCTGGCTGAACGGGCACCAGCCGGCCTTCGCCATGGCCGGTGGCCAGCACGCCGGCCGCTCGCTGTCGCACCTGTCCGAGACGGTCCGGCTCGCGAACGCCTGCGGCGCCCTGCAGGACCCGGACCTCGCCGCCGCGCGCTGGCACGCCCTGCTCGCGGTCAACGGGGTGGCGACGACCGCCGGGAGGCCCGCCCCACCCGCCGTCGACCGCACCGCAGCCGGGGTGGTCGCGTGAGCACGCCGTCCGGCACGGCCGCGCAGGTCGGTGCACCCGTGCCGGTGGCGCCGGGGTCGCCCGCGCCGCACCCGCGGCTGTCCGTCAACCAGGCGACGATCAAGTACGCGACCCTGCCCGAGGCGCTCGACACCGTCCGCCGTGCCGGGGTCGGGGCGATCGGCACCTGGCGCGAACCCGTCGCCGAGCTCGGGCTCGCCGAGGCCGTGCGCCGGGTGGCCGACTCCGGACTCCGGGTGTCGTCGCACTGCCGTGGCGGGTTCTTCACCCTGCCCGAGGGGACCGCACGCCAGCGGGCACTCGACGACAACCGCCGGGCGATCGACGAGACCGCCGCCCTGGCCGCCGCGGGTGCTCCGGGGTCGGCGCCCGTCCTCGTGCTCGTCGCGGGCGGCCTGCCAGCGGGCTCGCGCGACCTCGGCGGTGCGCGTGCGCGGGTGGCGGACGCCCTCGCCGCCCTCGTGCCGCACGCGCTCGGCACCGGCGTGCAGCTCGCCGTCGAACCCCTGCACCCGATGTACGCCGCCGACCGCGCCGTGGTGTCGACGCTCGCGCAGGCCCTCGACCTGGCGGCCCCGTTCCCGGCAGCGGCCGTGGGGGTCGTCGTCGACACCTTCCACGTCTGGTGGGACCCGGCGCTCGCGGCCTCGATCGCCCGGGCCGGTGCCGCCCGCCGGATCGCGTCGTACCAGGTGTGCGACTGGACCACCCCGATCGCGGCCGACCCGCTGCTCTCACGCGGCTACCCGGGCGACGGGCACGTCGACTTCGGGCCGGTGACCGATGCGGTGATGGGCGCCGGCTACTCCGGCGACGTCGAGGTCGAGCTCTTCAACCAGGCGATCTGGGACAGCCCGCCCGCCGAGGTCGTCGCCCGCGTCGTGGCGTCCTTCGCCGAAGCGGTCCCGCTCCCGCGCTGAGGCGGGCGCTGCCCCCCCCCCCCCGCACGGTGCGGGGCGGGCGCGCCCCGGGCCTCCCGTCCGCCCTGATCGTGAGCACGGGACGTCGGGTCGGCTCGACGGACCCGACCATTCCTGCTCACGAAGCGAGCGCGAGCGCGCGCGCGACCGCGCACGAGCCCTACTCGTCGGCGGGCAGCGGCTCCGCGTGCTCGATGCGGGCGCTCGCCGTGGCCATGTGTTCGTCCATCGCGCGCTGCACGGCGGGCACGTCGCGGGCGCGCAACGCCTCGAAGACGGCGCGGTGCTCGTGGAACGCGGCCTCGGTCGCCTGCCGGGTCTGCACGCGGCGCGCGACCCACACGCTCAGCATCGAGCGCAGACTCTGCAGCAGATCGGCGAGCACGTCGTTGCCGGACGCCCGCGCCAGCAGGACGTGGAAGCGGACGTCGGCGTCGATGAAGGCCTGCGGGTCGTCGAGCGTCGCCTCCTGCCGGACCAGGTACTCGCCGAGCTCGGTGATCTGCTCGTCGGTGGCGCGCTGCGCGGCGAGGATCGCGGCCGTGCGCTCCAGCGAGGACCGGATCTCGAGCAGTTCGCGGGTGCGGTTCGACGCGAGCATCAGACCCCACGACAGGGTCGTCGGCAGCAGGTCCGAGGTGCCGCCGCGCAGGTACGTGCCCGAACCGGGGCGGATCTGCACGATGCCCAGGATCTCGAGGGCGGCGAGGGCCTCGCGGACCGCCGAGCGACCCACGCCGAGCCGCTCGGACAGGACCCGCTCCGCCGGCAGCCGCGACCCGGGGGCCAGCTCGCCGGCGGTGAGCAGCGAGACGAGCTGTCGGGCGACCACCGAGGCGGGTGACCCGACGGGCACGGACTCGAGTTCGAGTCGGATGTTGAGGGGGTCGTCCGGGCTGAACGCGGGCATGCAGTGAGCGTACCGGTCGGTCAACCGGTTGCGGCGGGAGCAGTGCCAGCGCGCCGGGCGGACGGCCTCGTCCGAGCCGACGCGCGAAATGGTCAACCGGTTGACAAGTTGATCGAGCGCGACGCACACTGGATCAGGCGCACCGATGCGCCCGCTCCCGATCCGCGCAGCAGCCCGGACCACCCCGACGCAGCCGACCGGGCAACCCGGCGCAGCAGCCGGGCGGAGTCGTACCACCCCCACCGAGCAGGAGTCATCGTGGACATCCCCGCCACGCGAGGCATCCCCACCTCGGTCGTCGAGAAGACGGCCATCCGCAAGATCGCGATCCGCATCGTGCCGTTCGTGGCACTGATGTTCTTCATCAACTTCCTCGACCGCACCGCGATCTCCTTCGCCGCCCCCAACGGCATGGAGGCCGACCTCGGCCTGACCGCCGCCCAGTTCGGCTTCGCGTCCGGTGTGTTCTTCATCGGCTACCTCGTGCTCGAGGTGCCGTCCAACCTCGCGCTGCACAAGTTCGGCGCCCGGATCTGGCTCGCCCGCATCATGATCACGTGGGGCATCGTGTCCCTGCTCTTCACGTGGGTGCAGAACTACCCGCAGCTCGTCGGTCTGCGCTTCCTGCTCGGCATCGCCGAGGCAGGGTTCTTCCCCGGCGCGATCCTGTTCCTGTCGACGTGGGTCCCGGCTCGCCACCGCGGCAAGATGCTCGCGCTGTTCTACCTGGCCCAGCCGCTCACGAGCGTCATCGGTTCCCCGCTCGCCGGCTGGCTGATGACCCACGAGGGGATCCTCGGCGGCCTGGCCGGCTGGCGCTTCATGTTCCTCTGCGTCTCGATCCCGGCGATCATCGTCGGCGTCCTGTGCCTCTTCGTCCTCAAGGACAAGCCGTCGCAGGCGAAGTGGCTCGACGAGGACGAGAAGGTCTGGCTGGAGACGACGCTCGCTGCCGAGAGCGCGGCGAAGGGCGGCGGCGACGGTCACGGCAAGGGCGGCCTGCGTGCGGCCTTCGGCTCCGGCCGCGTCTGGATGCTCGCCGCCGTGTACTTCGGCTTCATCTACGGCCTCTACGCACTCAGCTTCTTCCTGCCGACGATCATCGACGGCTTCCAGGAGCAGTTCGGCACCACGTTCGACCTGTTCCAGAAGGGCCTCATCACGGCCATCCCGTACGTGCCGGCCGCGGTCGTCCTGTACTTCTGGTCGCGTGACGCCTTCCGTCGTGGCGTCCGGGTCTGGCACATCGCCGTCCCGGCCCTGGTCGGCGGTCTGACGATCCCGGTCGCGCTGTACATGAACAGCCCGGCGGCCACCGTCGCCGTCATCGCGATCACCGCGTGTGCGATCTTCGCGGCCCTGCCGAACTTCTGGACGGTCCCGACGCAGTTCCTGACCGGTGCCGCCGCAGCCGCGGGGGTCGCCCTGATCAACACCGTGGGCAACCTCGGTGGGTTCGCCGCCCCGTACATCACGGGCGCGGTCAGCGAGTGGACCGGCGGGTACCAGGTGCCGATGTTCATCGTCGGGTTCTTCATGGTGCTGTCGAGCGTGCTGATGTTCGTCCTCGGCCGGAACACCAAGCGCAACGAAGCGGCCGCCGCCGCGACCGGAGCCGAGACCGCAGCCGCGGCCACGGACGGACCGACCGCCATCGCGAAGGAGGCCGGCGCATGACCCGCCTGTTCAACGACCCGGCGGACTTCGCCGACGAGATGGTGGACGGTTTCGTCGCCGCCAACCGCGCCCGGGTCCGCAGGGTGCACGGCGGCGTCGCCCGCTCCACCACCAGCCCCGAGGGGACCGTCGCGCTCGTCGTCGGCGGTGGCTCCGGCCACTACCCGGCCTTCGGCGGCCTCGTCGGGCACGGCCTGGCTGCCGGTGCCGCGATGGGCAACCTGTTCGCCAGCCCCAGCGCCCAGCAGGTCACCGCCGTGGCGAAGGCGTCCG
This sequence comes from Curtobacterium flaccumfaciens UCD-AKU, assembly GCF_000349565.1. GTDB lineage: Bacteria > Actinomycetota > Actinomycetes > Actinomycetales > Microbacteriaceae > Curtobacterium > Curtobacterium poinsettiae. The sequence goes on along the minus strand of NZ_APJN01000097.1, from coordinate 11,409 downwards.
AGCACGGCGGCGGCGTACTGCTGAGCTACGGCAACTACGCCGGCGACGTCCTCAACTTCGACGCCGCGGCACGGGCGCTCGAGGCACAGGGCATCGACGTCCGCACGGTCCGCGTGACCGACGACATCGCCTCGGCGCCCGCCGACCAGGCGCACCAGCGCCGCGGCATCGCGGGTGACCTCTGCGTGTTCAAGGTGGCCGGCGCGGCCGCGGAACGCGGCGACGACCTCGACGCGGTCACCGCGATCGCGACCCGCGCCAACGACCGCACGCGCAGCTTCGGTGTCGCCTTCTCCGGCTGCTCCCTGCCCGGCGCCGACGAACCGCTCTTCACCGTCCCCGAGGGCCGGATGGCCATCGGCATGGGCATCCACGGCGAACGCGGCATCGCCGAGGCCGACGTCCCCACCGCGGACGGCCTGGCCGACCTGCTCGTCGACGAGCTGCTCACCGAACTGCCGTCCGGCGTCACAGCGGACGGTGCGCGCGTCGTCCCGATCCTCAACGGCCTCGGCTCCGTCAAGTACGAGGAACTCTTCGTCGTCTTCGGTGCTGTCCAGCGGAAGCTCACCGAGGCCGGCATCGTCGTCGTCGAGCCCGAGGTCGGCGAACTCGTCACCAGCTTCGACATGGCGGGCGTCTCGCTCACCCTGTTCTGGCTCGACGACGAACTCGAGCAGCTCTGGGCCGCCCCCGCCGACGCCCCCGCGTACCGCAAGGGCGGCGCCGTCCCGCAGCAGCCGCTGCCGGCCGAGGTGCTCGAAGCCGGCGTGGTGGTGCCCGTGACGCCCGGCACCGAGGAGTCCCGGGCCGCAGCAGTCCGCGTCGCGGGCGCCGTCTCCGCGATCCGCGCCACGATCGACGACCACGCCGACGAGCTCGGCCGCATCGACGCCGTCGCCGGCGACGGCGACCACGGCATCGGCATGCAGCGCGGCTCCACCGCCGCCGACCGTGCGGCACAGGACGCCGCCGCCCGTGGCGCCGGCGCCGGTTCGGTCCTCGCGATCGCCGGTGATGCCTGGTCCGACAAGGCCGGCGGCACGTCCGGTGCGATCTGGGGTGCTGCCCTGGAGGCCATGGGTCGCGTCCTCGGGGACGAGTCCCGTCCGACATCCGCCACCGTCCAGAGCGCGGTGCACGCCGCCACCGAGGCCGTCCTGGCCTTCGGGGCCGTCCCCGGCGACAAGACCATGGTCGACGCACTCGTGCCGTTCGACCAGGTCTTCTCCGCCCGGGTCGACGCCGGCGACGAACTCGTCGACGCCTGGTCGGCCGCGTCGGCCGCCGCGCAGACCGCGGCCGACGCCACGGCCGACCTGTTGCCGCGGATGGGCCGTGCACGCACCCACGGTGCGGACGCCGTCGGCACCCCGGACGCTGGCGCGGTCTCGTTCGCGCTGATCACCGCCGCGGTCCGCTCGACCATCGCCGTCCCCGCCTGACCCCCACCACGAAAGGCACACCCGCATGAGTGAGCAGCAGTTCCGCATCGTCGTCGGTTCGGACGACGCCGGCTTCGACTACAAGGAGGCCATCAAGGCCGACCTGGCGAAGGACCCCCGCGTGGCCTCCGTGGTCGACGTGGGCGTGGACGCCGACGGCCACACGGCCTACCCGCACGTCGCCGTCGACGCCGCCCGTCTGGTGGCGAACGGCGAGGCCGACCGCGCGATCCTGGTCTGCGGCACCGGCCTCGGAGTCGCGATCGCGGCGAACAAGGTCCCCGGCATCCGCGCCGTGACCGCGCACGACTCGTTCTCGGTCGAGCGCTCGATCCTGTCGAACGACGCCCAGGTCCTCTGCATGGGGCAGCGCGTCGTCGGGGTCGAGGTCGCGCGCCGGATGGCGAAGGAGTGGCTCGGCTACAACTTCGACCAGACCAGCGCGAGCGCGTCGAAGGTCCAGGCCATCTGCGCCTACGACGGCTCCGCGCCGGTGGGGACCGACGCCTGATGACCGCGACCGCGGCGGCCGCCCCCGTGACGATCGGGGTGTCGCTCAAGATGTACTTCTCGCACGCCCGGACGCTCGAGTGGGCGGCCGCCGTGGCCGACATCGCCCGGAGCCACCCGGCGGTGCGCTCCGGCGCGGTCGAGCTCTTCGTGGTGCCGACGTTCCCGTCGCTCGTGCCGGTGCGTGCGGTGATCGGGGACGCCCCCGTGACGCTCGGCGCGCAGGACCTGGCGTGGGCGGACGAGGGCGCGTTCACCGGCGAGGTCTCCGGCGTGGAGCTCCGGGAGATCGGTGTCGACCTCGTCGAGATCGCACACGCCGAGCGCCGCTCCCTGTTCCACGAGACGGACGACGAGATCGCGGGGAAGGTCCATGCAGCGTTCCGCAACCACCTGCGCCCCCTGATCTGCATCGGTGAGACCGCGCGCGCCGCCGACGACGACCCCGCGACCGCGATCGCCGAGGTCACCGCGCAGCTCGACCGGTTCCTCGCCACGGCCACCGCCGACGGTCTCGCCGGACCGCTCATCGCCGCGTACGAGCCGGTGTGGGCGATCGGTGCCCCGCAGCCCGCACCCGACGAGCACATCGTCGCGGTGCTCGGTGGGATCGAGCAGCACCTGGCGACCCGGCCGGAGCTCGCCGGCTCGGTCGCGATCTACGGCGGCAGTGCCGGTCCGGGCCTGCTGACCCGCGGTGCCGGACGCATCGGCGGCCTGTTCCTCGGCCGCTTCGCCCACGACCCCGAGGCGATCCGCACGATCCTCGACGAAGCCGAGGCGCTGGCCGCGACGCAGGACGGAGCACCGGCGTGACCTCCCTGCTCGGCCTCTCCACCTACGCCTACTTCTGGCGCATGTCCGACCGCGTGCCGTCGCCGATGTCCCTCGACGACGCCCTGCGCGACGCCGCGAGCCACGACGGCGTCGACCTGTTCCAGATCTGCGACCACCTGCCGCTCGACACCGCGACCGATGCGCGCCTGGCGTCGATCCGGTCCCTGGCCACCGACCTCGGTATCACGCTCGAGGTCGGCACCCGTGGCACCCGGCCGGAGCACCTGGCCCGGTACCTGCACGTCGCGCAGCAGCTCGGCGCGACCCTCGTCCGGAGCATGTGGACGAGCGGCGACGACCAGCCCGACGCGGCCGAGACCGGACGACGCCTGCGGCAGGCGCTCCCCGCCTACGAGCGCGCGGGCGTGACCCTCGCGCTGGAGACCTACGAGGTCGTCGCCACCGCCGACCTCGTCGCCGTCGTCGAAGCGATCGGCTCCGACCACCTCGGCATCTGCCTCGACCCGGCGAACACCGTCGCCCGGCTCGAACACCCGGCCGACGTCGTGGCGATGACCGCCCCGCACGTCGTCAACTGGCACGTGAAGGACGCCGCCTTCACCCGCTCACCGGGCTGGGTCGGGTTCCAGTACACCGGCGTCCGCACCGGTACCGGACTGCTCGACCACGACGCCGTCCGCGCCGCGATCGAGCCCGACGCCCGGGGGATCAACCGCGTCATCGAGTTCTGGCTGCCGTGGCAGGACGAGCACGCCGGCGCCGAACCCCTGCCGGGGGAGACCCCCGCACAGACCACCACGCGCATCGAGGCGGCGTGGACCGAACACACCATCGAGTACATCAGGAGCAAGGAATCATGACCGACACCGTCACCACCCCCCACACCGTCGCTGCCGGATCCGGCACGGCCGACGTCACCGTCGCCGTGATCGGTGCCGGCGGCAAGATGGGCACCCGCGTCTCGAACAACTTCGCGAAGAGCGAGTACACGACCCTGTACAGCGAGGCCTCGCCCGCCGGCCAGGAGCGCATCCGGGCCCTCGGCCGCGAGATCACCGACAGCCTCGACGCCGCGAAGGCCGCCGACGTCGTCATCCTCGCCGTGCCCGACGTCCTGCTCGGCACCGTCTCCGAGCAGCTCGTCCCCGTGATGCAGCCCGGCGCCACGATCCTGACGCTCGACCCCGCCGCCGCCTACGCCGGACTGCTCGCCAAGCGCGAGGACGTCCACTACGCCGTGGCGCACCCGTGCCACCCGTCGGTGTTCCTCGAGCGCACCACCAAGGCCGAGTGGGACGACACCTTCGGTGGCATCGCCGCCCCGCAGGAGGTGATCGCGGCCTTCGACGCGTCAGAGTCGCTCGGCGACCAGGACGAGCGCGCCAAGGCCGTCGCCGAGGCCGTCATCACCACCATGTACGCGCCGGTCATCCAGGTGCACTGGGTGACGGTGAAGCAGCTCGCCGTGCTCGAGCCGACCCTGGTCGAGACCATCGCCTGCATGATCGGCGACTTCCTCAACGACGCCCTCGAAGAAACGGTCACCGGTGTCGGCGTGCCCCGCGAGGCCGCCCGCGCCATGCTCCACGGCCACACCTGGATCGCGCTGACGAACGGCCTGCGCGGCTCGAACCCGTTCTCCGACGCCTGCCACATCGCGATGGGCTACGGCCGCGAGAAGCTCATCAAGGAGGACTGGAAGCAGGTCTTCGACGACAGCGAGCTCGACTCGGTCATCGCGAAGATGCTGAAGATCGACGCCGTCCGGCGCTGATCACCCGCGGTCCCCACGGACCGGAACGCCCCGCCGACCCCCTTCCGGCGGGGCGTTCCCCGTGCCGCCACGGCTGCTCCTCGCCAGCCGCCCTGGAGGCCCGGTCCGGCCCCGTCAGATCGTCTCGCGCCCGGCGAGCAGTGCGCCCAGCGCTGCGGCGCCGCCCGCAGCGTCGGGCACGGTCACCATCCGCGCTTGCCCGCCGCGGAGCCGTGCGACCAGCCCCGGCCCGGACCGCACGACGTAGGCGACGCCGCGGCCCGAGATCCGGTAGCCCCAGCCACCCCACTGCCCGGGGGACACCTGCTCCCAGCCGCACGACTCGATGCGCTCCAACGGCACCCGCATGAGCGGGATCCTCGTCCAGGTGGACGTGAGCCGCATGCCCCGTCGGTCGACCGTGAGCTCCACCCGCGCCAGCACCAGCACGGCGAGCCCCGCGAGCACCATGGCCAGACCGGACACGACCGCCGTGGTCACGCCCGCCGACACCGTCCAGACCGCGGTCCCGACGCCGAGCAGCACGACGAGCGCCCCGAGCAGCGCGAACCACCGGCTGCCGACGCGTGCACGCCAGGCCACCCGGGTGTCGGGCCCGACGGTCAGGGGTGCGACGTCGTACGCCGGCACGGGTGCAGCGACCCGGAACAGTGCGAGCACGGGGACGGCGGCGACCACCACGGCGACGAGCAGGAACGGCACCGTCCACCACGGGGACAGGGTGCCGTCGCCGGCCGTGTTCGTCCAGGCCAGCAGGACCCAGGCGGACCCGAGGGTCCCGGCCAGCAGGTTCGCGACGAGCAGCACGGTGGCCGCGGTCCGCTTGTCGTGCCACCGCAGCGCGCCCATCGCGAGCCCGACGGCCACGAGCGCCACCGCCAGGGTGACCCAGAACGCCGTCCAGGGGGAGCCCCAGCCGTCCGCTGTGCCGTCCGTCCGGAAGTGGATCGCGATCCGTGACGGCATGGCGGGCGCCGCGAGGACCGCGGTGAGCACCAGTCCCACCGCGACCAGGAGCCCTGGTGCCACCACCGCCAGCCGTGTGCCCGTGGTCATCGGTCGTGTCGTCATCGTGCCCCCTTGATCATCGTGAACAGGTCGTCGAGCGGGACGCCGAGGGTGTCCGCCTGGTCGCGCAGCTCGTCGACGAGCGTGCGCAACCGGTCGAACGAGGCGTTGCCCGACCGCAGGACCGTCGCACCGCGGCCACGCCGCAACTCGATCAGTCCGTCGTCCTGCAGCAGCGCGTAGGCGCGCAGGACAGTGTGCATGTTGACGTCGACCGAGGCCGCGAGGTCGCGCGCTGCGGGCAGTCGCTCGCCGTTCCGGAGCTCGCCGCGGGCGATCGCGTGACGGATCTGGGTGGCGACCTGTTCCGCCAGGGTCGCGCGGGCCCCCGGGTCGACGGTGATCAACATGTTCGCATTCTATGCGAACAATCCCGCTCGCCACCAGGGGTCACCCGCCCGTCGAGACCCTGCTCGGACGCCGTTTGGCCGCGGAACGCAGGACGCGGTTCCGGCGGGCTCCGGCACGCGTACCGTCCGTCGCGATGACCGAATCGACCACCACCAGCACCCCGTCGAACTACGAGTCCGCCGACGGGGTGGACCCCCTGCGCGTCACCACCTACCGACAGGTCCGCAAGGCCGCACGCCGCGGGCACGCACTGCCCGGCGAGGTCGGCGAACCGTCGCTCGCCGACCTCGTGAACGCCCGGAAGAACGGCATCGCCGAGTCCCGCTGACCCCGCGTGGCCGTGCGTGCGGGCGGGCGACCGGTCAGCCGTGCGCGACGGACTCCACCAGCGCGTCGAGCGCCCGGTCGAGTTCCGGCAGCGTCACGGCGCCGTAGCCGAACACGATGCCCGCCGGTGCGCTGCCGGGCGCGAGCCCGTACTCCTCGAGCGTCGCCACTCGTACCCCGGCGTCCGCCATCCGCTCGGCGACGTCGGCCCCGGTGGTCGGACCCGACCACGTGACCACCGCGTGCAGTCCGCCGTTCAGGGCACGGGCCTCCAGTCCGGTGACGTCGTCGAGCCGGGCCGCGATCCGGGCTCGGCGATGCGCGTAGTCGCGGCGCACCCGACCCAGGTGCCGCCGCAGCGCACCCGTGCGCAGCAGGTGGGCCAGTGCCGCCTGCACCGGCTCGGCGACCACCGCGCCGCGTGCACGCCGCGCCGACAGCACCGCCTCCGCCACCGCCACACCGATCCCGGCACCTGCTGCGGAGGGCAGGACGACCCAGGCGCACCGCAGTCGCGGGTCGAGCGTCTTCGAGAACCCGCCGACGTGCAGCACCACGCCCTCGGCGTCGAGTGCGGCCAGCGCGGGCACGGGCGTCCCGCGATGCCGGAACTCCGAGTCGTAGTCGTCCTCGACCACCACCGTGCCGGTCGCAGCCGCCCAGGCGAGCAGCCGACGGCGCCGGGCCGCCGGCATCACCGAGCCGAGCGGGTACTGGTGGGTCGGACTGACCAGCACCGCGTCGACCGGCCCCGCAGCCTCGAGCACGTCGAGGTCGAGTCCGTCCTCCCCGACCGGGACGGCGACGAGGGTCCCGCCCGCGCTCGTGATCGCCCGGTGCCCGGTGCGGTAGCCGGGGTCCTCGACGCCGAAGACGGGTGGACGACCCAGCAGGCCCCGCAGCGCCTCGGTGATCAGCGACAGCGCCTCCGAGGTCCCCGCGGTCACGAGCACCCGGTCGACCGTCGTCGTGAACCCGCGGGTCAGGCCGAGCTGGACGACGACCTGTGCCCGCAGCTCGGGGGAGCCGAGCGGCTCCGCGATCGCGTTCCGGAGCGGGGCCGACGCCGCTGCACGCCAGGCGGCCCGCCAGTCCCGCTGGGGGATCGCGGTCACGGCGGGGATGCCCGGCCGGCAGTCGATGCGCACCGCGGGCGACGGATTGGCCGGGACGGCGTCGACGAAGGCGACGGGCGAGCCGGGCCCGGCGTCGCCCGCCACCGACCCACCCGGCGTCCGGCCGTGCACATCCGCCGCGACCCGGGCCACCGCACCGTGCCGCGTGCGCAGGTACCCCTCGCCGTCGAGCTGTTCGTAGGCCGCGACGACGGTGCCGCGCGCCACCCCGAGCTCTGCCGCCAGTGCACGCGTCGACGGCAGTGGATCGCCCTCGCGCAGGGTGCCGTCGTGCACCATCGCACGGACCCGGGCCACGACACCGGACACCTTGCTCGACTGGTCCACCGTGATCGCTCCGAACTGGTCCACGCATCGGACCACTGGCGACCCTAGCGTGAGCGCATGCCCACCCCGAACGCCCAGCCGCACCCCACGGAACCCGCCGCCGACGGTCCCTCGCTCCGCGTCCGCCGCCTGCGCGACCGCCAGTCCGACGACCCGGGAGTCCTCGACGCGATCCTCGCCGAAGCCCACGTCGCGCACGTCGGCATCGTCCGCGGCGGCCACCCCGTGGTCCTGCCCTTCCTCTGCGCCGTCGGGGACCTCGGCGACGGCCCGGTGATGCTGCTGCACGGCTCGACCGGAGGCGGCCTGTTCCTCGACGCCGGGGCCGAGGGCATCCCGGTGGCCGCGACCGTCACCCACCTGGACGGCCTGGTGTTCGCCCGCTCCACCAACGACAGCTCCGCGAACTACCGCAGCGCGATGATCGCCGGCCGCGCCACCGTCGTCCCGACCGACCTGCGTGCCGAAGCGCTCTGGCAGGTGGCGGACCACCTCATGCCTGGGCGCCGAGCCGAGGTGCGCGAGATGACCGCGAAGGAGGTCCGCGCCACCCAGGTCCTCCAGCTGCCCCTCGACCGCGCGAGCGTCAAGGTCCGTGCCCACGGGGTCGGCGAGGACCCGGCCGACGGCGAGGACCACACCGTCTGGGCGGGCGTCCTGCCACTCGCGGTCCGCGCCGGTGTCCCGATCTCGGGGGACATCTCGGGGGACAGTCCGGTGGACGCGTCCGTCCTCGCGCTGTCGGCCCGCCTCGACCGTCTGGCCGCCGACCGGGAGGCCCGGATCGCCGCCGCCATGCGGGTCACGTCGGTCTGAGCCCGTCCCCACGGCCGCACGCCGGCTCCGGAACAGCCGTGCGCGTCGTCGGAGTGGCCTGCGAGCGGTGATCGTTCCTGTGACCAGCTGCAGGAACACTCCGGCGCTGCCCAGCCGCGGACACCGTCGTGACCAATACGTTACTTTCCGGACCGCCGAGTGGTCCCGACCCGGAAGGACCCATGGGACGCCACACCCTGCCTGCAGCAGCCGACGACCGTCAGCCCGCGCGGACGCACACGCACCCCGCGCGACCGCACACGCACCCCGCGGCCGATCCCGCGCCGCTGACGCCGGACACGCAGCAGTCCCGTCCCCGCGGACGCCGCTCGGCCCTCGGCCCCGCAGCCGCCCGTTCCACCTTCGTCGAGCACCCGAAGCCGGCCCGGACCGTGCGGATGCAGCCGCGTCCCGCCCCCGTCGCGTCGTCGGCCGGCAGCGCGGTACTGAGCCGGACCACCACCCTGCGTGCCGAACGAGCACTCGACCCGCGGCACATCCGTCGTTCCGCGAACGCGAAGCGCGCCGCGATCCTGCTGGCCCCCGCCATCGCCGTGACCTCGAGCCTGACGCTCGCCCTGCCCGCGAACGCCGACGCGCTGCCGGTCGACACCCGCTCCGGCACGACCACGGCACAGGACGCCCAGACCTTCACGGTGGCGCACGACGTGCAGGTCCCCGTGGTCTCGACCGACGGCATGACCACCACCACGACGATCGTGTCCTACCCGACGCTCGACCTGCGGTTCGGGGTGACGACGGCGCAGGCACAGTCCGCGTTGTCCGCCGCGCTGTCGGCCGGCGGCGACCGGGCCACGATCCTGGCGACCGCCCTGCAGTACATGGGGGACCCGTACGTCGAGGGCGGCGCGAGCCACGAGGGCATCGACTGCTCCGGGCTCACCATGGTCGCGTACCAGGCGGTGGGGATCCAGCTCGTGCACTACGTGCCGACGCAGGACGCCGTCGCCACCACGATCCCCGAGTCCGAGGCGTTGCCGGGCGACCTCGTCGTGTACGACGACGACGACCACGTCGGCCTGTACCTCGGCCAGGGGCTCGTGCTGCAGGCACCGCACCCGGGCGAGGTCGTCGACATCGTCCCGATGTACTCGGCGGCGCACCACTTCGCCCGCGTCCTGCCGGCCGGCAGCTGACCCGGCGGACCGCGCTGGGGCCCTGGTGGTGACCTGCAGGACCACCCGGACGGGGCGTCCCCACGGATCACGGGCCTCCCGTATCCTGGAGTGATGGCTTCCGACACCCGCACCCCGTTCGAACAGCAGCAGTCTGCTCGTCCGCAGGTGCGCCCGCGCACCGAGGGCTGGAAGCAGGCCACCGACACCGACGGCCGGCCGCTCCTGCAGTTCGCGTCCCCGAAGCGTGGCAAGCCGCCCGTGCACCTGGCCGACCTGACGGCCGAGGAACGCGAGGCCCGCGTCAAGGAGCTCGGTCTGCCCGGGTTCCGCGCCAAGCAGCTTGCGACCCACTACTTCCAGCACTACACGTCCGACCCGGCCAAGATGACCGACCTGCCCGCCGCCCAGCGGGAGCAGCTCGTCGCCGGGATGCTGCCGCCGCTCCTCACCGAGACCCGGCGGCTCGCGACGGACAACGGCGACACCATCAAGTTCCTCTGGAAGCTGCACGACGGCGCCCTGGTCGAGTCGGTCCTGATGCGGTACCCCGGCCGGATCACGCTGTGCGTGTCGTCCCAGGCCGGGTGCGGCATGAACTGCCCGTTCTGCGCCACCGGCCAGGCCGGGCTGACCCGCAACATGTCCACCGCCGAGATCATCGAGCAGATCGTCCGGGCCAACGCCGCGATCGCCGCCGGTGAGCTCGGGGGCGATCCCCGCAAGGGCGGCAACGACCGCGTCGACGCCGAACGCGTGACGAACATCGTGTTCATGGGCATGGGGGAGCCGCTCGCGAACTACAAGCGGGTGATGGACGCGGTGCGGTTGATGGTCGCACCGCAGCCGAACGGCCTCGGCATGAGTGCCCGCGGCATCACGGTGTCGACCGTCGGACTGGTGCCGGCGATGATCAAGCTCGCGGACGAAGGGATCCCGCTCACCTTCGCGCTGTCCCTGCACGCCCCCGACGACGAACTCCGCGACGAGCTCATCCCGGTGAACTCGCGCTGGAAGGCCGACGAGGCGATCGATGCCGCCCACAACTACTACGTCAAGACGGGCCGTCGTGTCTCGATCGAGTACGCGCTCATCAAGGACATGAACGACCACGCCTGGCGAGCCGACCTGCTCGCCGAGAAGCTGAACAAGCGTGGCAAGGGATGGGTGCACGTCAACCCGATCCCGCTCAACCCGACGCCGGGCTCCGTCTGGACCTCGTCCGAGGTGCACGTGCAGGACGAGTTCGTCCGCCGACTCAACGCCGCCGGCATCCCGACGACCCTGCGTGACACCCGCGGCAAGGAGATCGACGGGGCGTGCGGGCAGTTGGCCGCGGCCGAGTAGGTCGGTCCGGTCAGTCGGTCCGGTCCAGTTGGTCTGGTCGTCTGTTCGTTCGGGAGGCACGGTGCGGGTTCGCGCCGTGCCTTCCGTCGTTCCCGGGGTGCGTCCACCCCGTCGATCACCGGAAACCCGGGGGACAGCTCCCGTTCACCGGAGTGCGACACGCCCGGGAGGAAGGACGGTTGGCGGGCCCCCTGGGGCCTGTGTAGAGTAATCACTCGTTGCCGCTGAGGCGGAGAACGGAACGGCCGAGACGGTCACAGGGTGCAAGCCCTGGATGCGCAGTCCGGACGGGGTCCCGCTCAGGCAACATCCCCCCGAAGAAGTCGAAGTGATTCGACGTGTCCGACGGTGGAACAAGACGAATGCCTCTCTGG
>NZ_KB714618.1:26924-41513 GCF_000349565.1 Curtobacterium flaccumfaciens UCD-AKU | reverse complement strand
GCGGCGGGGTCGTGCCCTTGGTGCGGAGGGCCTCGCGCTGCTCGACGCCGAAGCGGTGCTGCTCGTCGACCACCACGAGCCCGAGCTCGGCGAAGTCCACCCGGTCGCCCAGGAGGGCGTGGGTGCCGACGACCAGCCGTGAGCTGCCCGACACCGCGGCGAGCAGGGCACGACGGCGTTCGTCGGTGGACTGCGACCCCGTCAGGATCACCGGTCGGAGTTCGGCCGCCAGGTCCGGACCGAGGAACTTCACGATGGACCGCAGGTGCTGCGCCGCGAGCACCTCGGTCGGGGCGATGAGCGCGGACTGCCCGCCGGACTCGGCCACGGTGAGCATGGCCCGGATCGCCACGAGGGTCTTGCCGGACCCGACCTCACCCTGGATCAGGCGGTGCATGGGCCAGGTACGGGCGAGGTCGTGGTCGATGTCGGCACCGACGGCACGCTGGTCGTCGGTCAGCGTGAAGGGCAGGGTGGCGTCGAAGCGTTCGAGGATGCCACCGGGAGCGGCCACACGCGGCGTCGCCGCGGTGCGACGGGCCGCGATCCGGCGCTGCACCAGGGCGGTCTGCAGCACGAACGCCTCGCGGTAGCGCAGGGCGTCCTGCGCGCGCTTGAAGTCGGCGACCTTCTCGGGGCGGTGCAGCAGTTCGAGAGCCCGGCGGAACGGCACGAGGTCGAGCCGGGACCGCGCGGACGCGGGCACGGGGTCGGGCAGGTCCGGCAGGGTGTCGAGGACGATGCCGATGGACTTCGCGATCTGCCACGAGGTGAGCGAGGCCGTCGCCGGGTAGATCGGGATCGGCTGGCGCGACCACCGGATCGCTTCGTCGGAACCGGGGTCGGCGGTGGCCCGTGGGTCGTCCGGGTCGAACAGCTCGTAGTCCGGGTGGGCGAGCTGCCGGGCACCGCGGTAGTCGCTGACCTTGCCGGAGAAGATGCCGCGGGCGCCGGGCACGAGGTCCTTCGTGCGCCATCCCTGGTTGAAGAACGTCAGGGTGAGCAGCCCCTTGCCGTCACCGATCTTCGCTTCGAGGATGGAGCCACGACGCGCGCGCATCGTGCGTTCGCGGACGTCGACCACCTCGGCCACGATGGTGACCGGTTCGCCGATCGCGAGCGAGTCGAGGGCCGTCAGCGCACCACGCTCGGCGTACCGACGCGGCGCGTGCTCGAGGAACTCCCCCACCGTGCGGTAGCCGAAGGCCTTCTCGATCGCGGTCGCCGTCCGACCGCCGAGGACGTTCGCGAGCCGCGCGTCGAGCGGCGCCGGACCGAGGTCGGGCGCGGCCGGCGCAGCGGGGGTTCCGGAGGTGACCACGGTCCAACGGTACCGGGCACGACCGACCCCACCCGCGCCTCCCGAACGGGCCTGTGGAGAACGCCGGAACGGACCCGCCGGGCCGATACGGTGGCTGCATGACCCGCATCATCGCCGGCGCCGCCGGCTCCCTGACGCTCCGCGTGCCGAAGTCCGGCACCCGGCCGACGAGCGACCGCGTGCGTGAGGCGCTGTTCTCGTCGCTCGAGGCGCGGGGACTGGTCGAGGACACGTCGGTGGCCGACCTGTACGCGGGCACGGGCGCGCTCGGGCTCGAAGCGGCATCGCGCGGGGCCGTCGAGGTGGTCCTGGTGGACCGGGCGTCCGCAGCGGCGCAGGCGTGCCGGGCGAACGCGAAGGCGGTGCAGCAGCGGATCCCCGGTGTCCGGATCGACGTGCAGCCGCAGCCCGTGCTCGGGTACCTGCGCGGAACCGTCCGCACCTTCGACCTGGTGTTCATCGACCCGCCCTACGACGTCACGGAGCACGAGCTCGCCGAGGTGCTCGAGGCGCTGGCGCCGAAGCTGACTCCCGACGCCGTCGTCGTGGTCGAGCGGAGCAAGCGCTCCCCCGAACCCACCTGGCCGACGGGGCTCGCGCCGTTCAGCAAGCGCAGCTACGGCGAGACCGTCGCGTGGGAGGCCGTCGCCGCCGACTGAGGCGCGGTGCGCCTGTGCACGCGCTCTGCGACAGTGCACGTGTCGAACGACGCGTGTCCTGTCGCAACACGGTCCTGCACCGACCGGATCGGGTCAGCCGGGTCAGCCGGCGGCGCCGTCCCAGTCGGCGTAGGGGTCCCAGCCGGTCGTCGGCACCGGGGAGCCGGCGCGCAACAGGTCTGCGTCGCCACGCTCCCGCACGACGCCGATGCGGCGGAAGCCCCCGGGCAGGACGACGTCGGCCGGGAACGTGGCGAGGAGTCCGTGGTCCTCGCCGCCGTGCAGCGCGGCGTCGTCGAGTTCGGCCTCGGCGTCGATCTCCAGCGTGACGCGGCTCGCGCGTGCCATCCGGCCGGCATCGATCGCCAGGCCGTCCGACAGGTCGAGCATCGCGGTGGCCCCCGTCTGCGCGGCGAGCGGGCCGTCGGCGATCGGCGGTACCGGGCGACGCTGCCGTCCGACGTCGGGGTCCGTGTCGGCGCCGCTCGTCACGGTCGCTGCGCGGTCCGGCTCGCCCCGGTCGTCCACGCCGTCGCGGAACAGCCGGGACAGCCCACGTGCGGCACGACCCGTCTCGCCGGACACCGCGAGCACGTCACCGACCCCGGCGCCCGACCGCAGCACGGGTGCGAGGCCGCGCAGGTCCCCGAAGGCGGTGACGGTGACCGTGAACGTGGCCGAGGTGGAGAGGTCCCCACCGACCACCCCGCACCCCGGCGCGAGCGCGTCGACGGCGAGCCGGAAGCCGTCGGCGATGCCCTCGAGGACCGCGACGGGGGTGTCCTGCGGCGCGGCCAGGGCGATCACGAGGCCACTCGGCACCGCACCCATCGCCGCGACGTCGGAGAGGTTCGTGGCGGCGGCCTTCCACCCGACGTCCGTCGGCGACGACCATGCCCACCGGAAGTCCGGACCGTGGACCATCATGTCGGTCGTGACGACGAACCGACCGTCGGGTGCTGCCACCACCGCGCAGTCGTCACCGGGGCCGAGGATCGGCGTCCCGGTCGGCAGGCGGCTCGTGATCCGGTCGAGGACGACGAGTTCGCCGAGCTCCCCCACCGTCGGTCCGGTCCAGGCGTCGTCCGTCGCGTCCACACGAGAACGGTAGCCTGGACGGCGATGGACACCGCGCGCCGCACCCCTCGGACCCTCGCGATCGTCGGGGTCGTGATCACCCTCGCCGCCGGGCTGACCGGGTGCACGAACGCCGTTTCGATGACCGCAGCGCCGTCGGCCGACGCCGCAGCGTGTGCCGCCGTGCAGGTCCGACTGCCCGCGACCGTGGGCTCCAAGTTCGACCTGCGGAACACGAACGCACAGGCCACGGCGGCCTGGGGCGACCCCGAGGTGGCGATCTACCACTGCGGCGTCGCCGTGCCCACCGTGTCCGACCTGCCGTGCTTCTCGCAGGGCGGCGTCGACTGGATCCGCGACGACCGCGGCGACCAGGTCGTCTTCACCACGTTCGGACGGTCGCCGGCCGTGCAGGTCGTCGTCGACTCGACGAAGACCACGTCGGTCGTGCAGGAGCTGTCCGACGCCGTGTCGTCGCTGCCGAAGGACGGACACGAGTGCCTCGACCCGGCGGACGTGCAGGGCTGACCGACCTGGTCAGCGGACGGCGGCGCGACCCAGTTCGATGAGCTCGGTGACCAGCTCGCCGTAGGACACGCCCGACGCCGCCCAGCAGCGCGGGTACATCGACAGCGGCGTGAAGCCCGGCATCGTGTTGACCTCGTTCACGACGAAGCCGTCGTCGGTCAGGAAGCAGTCGACACGGGCCAGGCCCGAACCGCCGATGGCCTCGAACGCGCGCGCGCCGATCGAGCGGATCTCGTCGGTCTGCGCCTCGGTCAGCGGGGCCGGGCAGAGCAGCGACTCGTCGCCGCCCAGGTACTTCGAGGCGAAGTCGTAGAAGCCGTCCTCGGCCACCACGATCTCGCCGGGCAGGCTCGTCCGCGGCGCACCGTCGCGCCCCTCGAGCACGGCCACCTCGACCTCGCGGCCGATCACCCGCGGCTCGATGATGACCTTGGAGTCGTGCTCGAACGCCAGGTCCATGGCGGCACCCAGCTGCGAGGGGTCGTCGACGCGTGAGACGCCCATGCTCGATCCCGCTCGGGCCGGCTTGACGAACAGCGGCCAGCCGTGTGCGGCGACCGTCTCGGCGACGTCGACCGGGTCGGCCGCCCACTGCCGGCGGAGCACTGTTGTCCACGGGGCGACCCGCAGCCCGGCGTGCTCGAGCACGGCCTTGGCGACGTGCTTGTCCATGGCCAGGGCGCTCGCGAGCACGCCGTCGCCGACGTAGGGCAGCCCGGCGATCTCGAGCAGGCCCTGGATCGTGCCGTCCTCTCCGAAGGGGCCGTGCAGGATCGGGAACACCACGTCGACCGGGATCGCGGTGACGGTGCCGTCGGGGTGCGACACGACGAGTTCGTTCGTGGCCGGGGACGTCGGGAACGCGATCCGCGTGCCGTTGTCGGGCACGGTCGGCAGCGCGCCGTCGCGGATCGTCCACTGCGCCGGGTCGTCGGACTGCAGCGTGAAGGCACCGTCCTGGGTGATCCCGATCGGCACCAGGTCGTACTCGGACCGGTCGACGACGTCCATGATGCCGCCTGCGGTCACGCAGCTGATCTCGTGCTCGCTCGATCGACCGCCGAAGAGCACGGCGACGGTGGTCCTGGGCATGGGGGTTCCCTCGGGGATCGTGGGCACGGGAGTCCCTTCGTGACTCGGTGCGGGACCGGTCACTCGCCCTGCGGCTCGTCGGTCTCGGTGAGGTGCGGCGCGATGTTGCGCGGATCGAGCCTACCGGCGAGGACCTCGCCGACCTGGCTGACGATGGGCATGTCGACACCGTTCGCCGCGGCCAGCTCGAGGATCGGGGCGACCGAGGCCAGCCCCTCCGCCGTCTGGTTCATCTGGCGGACGACCTCGTCGAACCGGTAGCCCTGACCGAGCAGCCGCCCGGCGGTGTTGTTCCGCGACAGCGGCGACTGGCACGTGGCGATGAGGTCGCCGAGGCCCGCGAGCCCGGACAGCGTGGACGACTGCGCACCGAGCGACACCGCGAAGTCGGTCATCTCGGCCAGGCCGCGGGTGATGATCGAGGCCTTGGTGTTCTCGCCGTAGCCGACCCCGTCGACGATGCCGATCGCGACGGCGATGAGGTTCTTCAGCACGCCGCCGAACTCGGTGCCGATGACGTCGGTGTTGATGAACGACCGGAAGTACGGGTTCGTCGCGACGGCGGCGACGTCGGTGGCGGTCTCCAGCGAGGACGACGACACCACGGCGGCGGTCGGCTGCCGGCGGGCGATCTCGAGCGCCAGGTTCGGGCCGCTGGCCACGGCGATGCGGTCCTGGTCGATGCCGAGGCCCTGCAGCAGGACCTCGCTCATCCGCAGCCCCGTGCTCTTCTCGACGCCCTTCATCAGGCTGACGACCGGCACGTCGGCGGGCAGCAGCTCGCGGATCGCGGCGAGGTTGGAGCGCAGGGTCTGCGAGGGCACCGAGACGTACACCTGCGAGGCACCGTCGAGCACGCGCTCAAGGGACGTCGAGGCGGTCAGCGTGCGCGGCAGGTTGATGCCGGGCAGGTAGTCCGAGTTGCGCTTGGTCTCGGTGATCTCGCGGGCGACCTCGGGGCGCCGGGCCCACACCACGGTGGACGCACCGCCCTCGGCCAGCACCTTCGCGAACGTGGTGCCCCAGCTGCCGGCACCGATCACGGCCACCCGGGGCTTGTCGGTCGACTGCATGACCACCCGGATCGCAGCGGTGTCGAAGGCCCCGGGAGCCGCCGCAGCGGGGTCGGGTCGGTCGTCGTGGGGGCGGAGGTCACTCAAACCGGCCGGTCTCCTTCTGGTTGTTCGCCGCCGGGTCCCAGCGGGTCGCGGGTGCCCGTTCACCACGGAGCACCTCGAGCAGCGCGGTGATCTCGCGCATGACGAGTTCGGTGGCCTCGCCGAGCATCTGCTGGTCGATCGGCCGACCGCGGTACGCCGACAGGTCGACCGGGTCGCCGATGATCACGTCGACGCGCGACGGCGGGAACAGCCGGAGCTTCTTGCCGTACCGCGCCATGATGTTCTGCGTGCCCCAGTGGGCCATCGGGATGATCGGGACGTCGTTCTCGAGCGCGATCCGGACCGCGCCCGTCTTGCCGCGCATCGGCCACAGGTCCGGGTCGCGCGTGAGCGTGCCCTCGGGGTAGACGATGATCGCCCCGCCCTGCTCGACGAGCGACCGGCCGCCGCCGAGCGGGTCGCTCAGACGCGTCCGGCCGGAGCGTTCGACCGGGATCTGCCCCATGCCGGACATGAGCTTGCCGACCACGGGGACCGTGAACAGCGACGCCTTCGCCAGGAACCGCGGCGCCCGCTTCGAGATGTACACGGCGGTGCCCACGACCAGCGGGTCGATGTTCGTGAAGTGGTTCGGCGCGAGCACGAATGCGCCCTCGGCCGGCAGGCGGTTCGGGCCGTGCCAGTGGTAGCGCGCCGAGAACCGGAACGTCGGGATGACGATGGAGGCGACGATGCGGAACGCGGTGTTCAGCTCGCCGCGGCGCCACCGGCGCCCACGCACGGGGATGCCGGTCGCGACCTGCGCGTCGGAGCCGCCACGGGCCTCCAGACCGTCGCCCTTGCCTTCAGCCCGCACGGTGCCTACCCAGCGAAGTCGAAGTCGGCGCCGAGCTTGCGCAGCTTCGGGATGAAGTGCTCGTAGCCGCGGCTGATGATGCCGACGTTGGTGATGTGCGACTCACCCTCGGCGGTCAGCGCCGCGATGAGGTGGCTGAAGCCACCGCGCAGGTCGGGGACGCGCACGTTCGCGGCGTGCAGCTTCGTGGGCCCGGTGACGACGGCAGCCTGCTCGAACGGTCGGCGGGCGACACGGCGGTCGTGGCCGGGGAGCCCCTCCTTGTGCACGACGATGTCGGCACCCATCTCGTTCAGGGCGTCGGTGAAGCCGAAGCGGTTCTCGTAGACGGTCTCGTGCACGATGCTCTGGCCGTCGGCCTGCGTCAGCGCGACGACGAGCGGCTGCTGCCAGTCCGTCATGAAGCCGGGGTGCACGTCGGTCTCGATGACGACGGGCTTCAGGGTGTCCAGCTCGCGGTAGAACCGGATGCCGTCCTCCTGGATGTCGAACCCGCCGCCGACCTTGCGGAAGACGTTGAGGAACGTCATGAGCTCCTGCTGGTTCGCACCCTCGACGAAGATGTCGCCGTTGGTGGCGAGCGCTGCAGAGGCCCAGCTCGCGGCCTCGTTGCGGTCGTTGATCGCACGGTGTGTGTAGCCGCGGAGCGACTCGACACCCTCGATGAAGATGACGCGGTTCGGCTCGACCGAGACGATGGCGCCCATCTTCTGCAGGATCGCGATGAGGTCCATGATCTCGGGCTCGATCGCGGCGTTCCGCAGCTCCGTGACGCCCTTGGCGAGGGTCGCCGAGAGCAGGACCTGCTCGGTGGCGCCGACGCTCGGGTACGGCAGCTCGATGGAGGCGCCGGTCAGGCCGTCCGGGGCCGTCAGGTGGATGCCGTTGACCTGCTTGTCGACGACCGCGCCCATGGCGCGGAGCGCGTCGAGGTGGAAGTCGATCGGGCGGTCGCCGATGCGGCAGCCGCCGAGGTCGGGGATGAACGCCTCGCCGAGCTTGTGCAGCAGCGGGCCGCAGAACAGGATCGGGATGCGGCTCGAGCCGGCGTGGGCGTCGATCTCGGCGAAGTGCGCCGACTCGACGCGCGACGGGTCGAGGATGAGCTCGCCTCGTGCCGGATCGGTGATGCGCACGCCGTGCACCTCGAGCAGCCCGCGGACCACCTTGACGTCGGAGATGTCCGGCACGTCACGGAGGATCGACGGGGTGTCACCGAGCAGCGACGCCACCATGGCCTTGGTCGCGAGGTTCTTCGCCCCACGGACCTCGATGCGCCCCACGAGGGGCTTGCCCCCGCGGATGACGATCTCGTCCGACGTGAGGCCCACGCGCGCCCCTGCGGCCGCTGCGTCCTGTACGAGAGAGTTCACTACTTCACCGGCAATGTCTTCGGCCGCCAACTGGAGCGGCGGGATTCGAACTCCGTGATCGAGGTCTCGTCACGGAGGGTGAGCCCGATGTCGTCGAGCCCTTCCATCAACCGCCAACGAGTGTAAGCGTCGATCTCGAAGGGGACGTCCACATCCCCCAGCGACACGCGCTGCGTCACGAGGTCGACCGTCGCCTCGACGCCCGGGTTCGCCTCGATGACGGCCCACAGCCGCTCGACTTCCGGTTCGGTCACGATCGCGGTGACCAGGCCCTGCTTGCCGGCGTTGCCCCGGAAGATGTCCGCGAACCGGGGCGAGATCACGACCGAGAAGCCGAAGTCACGGAGCGCCCAGACGGCGTGCTCGCGGGACGACCCGGTGCCGAAGTCGGGGCCGGCGATCAGGACGCGGGCGCCCTGGTAGCGCTCCTGGTTGAGGACGAAGTCGGGGTCCTGGCGCCACCCGGAGAACAGGGCGTCCTCGAAGCCGGTCTTCGTGACGCGCTTCAGGTAGACCGCGGGGATGATCTGGTCGGTGTCGACGTTGGACCGCTTGAGCGGGGCCGCGATGCCGGTGACGGTGGTGATCTTGTCCATCAGAAGGTCCCCTCGGTGGCGGTGGCGGACGTCGCCGCCGCGATCTCGTCGTCGGTCTCCAGGTCCCACGGGCTCGACAGCGTGCCGCGCACCGCGGTGGCCGCGGCGACGAGCGGCGAGACCAGGTGCGTACGGCCGCCCTTGCCCTGGCGCCCCTCGAAGTTGCGGTTCGAGGTGCTCGCGCAGCGCTCCCCCGGTGCCAGCTGGTCCGGGTTCATGCCGAGGCACATCGAGCAGCCGGCGAACCGCCACTCGGCGCCGAACTCGGTGAACACCTTGTCGAGCCCCTCGGCCTCGGCCTCGAGCCGGACGCGGGCGGAGCCGGGCACGACCATCACCCGGACGCCGTCGGCCTTGGTGCGGCCCTTGATGATCGACGCGAAGGCCCGCAGGTCCTCGATGCGCGAGTTCGTGCAGGACCCCATGAACACCGCGTCGACGGCGATGTCCTTCATCGGGGTGCCGGCGGTGATGTCCATGTACCCCAGGGCTCGGCGTGCTGCGGCCTGGTCGTTGGGGTCGCTGTAGCTCGACGGGTCCGGCACGTTCTCGGACAGCGAGACGCCCTGGCCGGGGTTCGTGCCCCAGGTGACGAAGGGCTCGAGGTCGTCGGCGTCGATGAACACCTCGGCGTCGAACACGGCGTCGTCGTCGGTGGCGAGGGTCTCCCAGTAGGCGACGGCGTCGTCCCAGTCCGCACCGGTCGGGGCGTGGTCGCGGCCCTGCACGTAGTCGTAGGTCGTCTGGTCGGGGGCGACCATGCCGGCGCGGGCACCGGCCTCGATCGACATGTTGCAGATCGTCATGCGCCCCTCCATCGAGAGCGCGCGGATCGCGGAGCCGCGGTACTCGAGCACGTAGCCCTGGCCGCCGCCGGTGCCGATCTTCGCGATGACGGCCAGGATGATGTCCTTCGCCGTCACCCCGGGGCGCAGCGTGCCCTCGACCGTGATCGCCATCGTCTTGAACGGCTTGAGCGGCAGGGTCTGCGTGGCGAGGACGTGCTCGACCTCGGACGTGCCGATGCCGAAGGCCATCGCGCCGAAGGCCCCGTGGGTGCTGGTGTGCGAGTCGCCGCAGACCACGGTGATGCCGGGCATGGTCAGGCCGAGCTGCGGGCCGACCACGTGGACGATGCCCTGCTCCTTGTCACCCAGGGAGTGCAGGCGGACGCCGAACTCCTCGCAGTTGCGACGGAGGGTTTCGATCTGGATCCGGCTCGTCGGGTCCGCGATGGGGCGGTCGATGGCGAGCGTCGGGGTGTTGTGGTCCTCGGTCGCGATCGTCAGGTCGAGGCGACGGACCGGCCGACCGGCCTGCCGCAGGCCGTCGAACGCCTGCGGACTCGTCACCTCGTGCACGAGGTGGAGGTCGATGTAGAGGAGGTCGGGGTTGCCGTCCTCACCCTTGACCACGACGTGGTCGTCCCACACCTTCTCGGCGAGCGTCTTTCCCATGAGCCCGGCCCTCCTCGTCCTCGTCGTTGCGCCGCGACCGCGGCACGATCAGGCGACTCTACCATTGGTATACCAACGCGCGGCACCCCGCCCGTGGCGGGCCCGTCACCCCGCCGTCGCACGCCCGTCACCCCGTGACGGCGCGGCCTGGAGGCCCGGGGCGACTCCCCGACACCTGTCGCGGTGGGAGGATGGGGACGACATGACGACACCTGCGCACTCGACCCGGACCATCAACCTCGAGGGCGCGGCCCGCGCCGCGATCGCCGGTGGCGCACCGCTCGCGCTGCTCATCGCCCTCGGGATGCCCGGGTACGCCGCCTTCGCCATGTTCGCCGGGTTCACCGCCATCTTCGGTGCGACCGAGCCCTACCGGCAGCGTGCCGTCACCACCGGCGTCGCGGGTGCACTGCAGACGCTCTGCATGTTCGCCGGCATCGGGGTCGGGCTCGTCGGGTCGCCGCTCTGGCTGCAGGCTGTGGGTCTCGTCGTCGTCCTGGTGGTCGCGGTCTGCACCCTCTCCGCGCTCCGGGCGATCCCCGCTCAGCCGATCTTCCCGGTGTTCGCGTTCGTCGTGTCCGCACTCGTCCCGATGCGTCCGGCGGACGTCCCGCTCGTCGCGACGATCATCGTGTGCTCGGTGGTCTGGGCCTGGCTCGTCGCGATGTCCGGTTCGGTGCTCCGCCGGGTGTTCCACCCGCACGCCCCGCACCGGTTCCGCCCGCTGGCCGACCGCAAGCACCGCTCGCTCGCGGTCCTCGGGACCCCGGCCCTGTGGGAGACCGTCGGGCTCAACGTCGTCGGGTCACTCGTCGCCGGTGCGGTCGCGGAGTCGATCCCCGGACTCGGCCACCCGTACTGGGCCGTCATCGCGGTGGTGTCGACGCTGCCGGCGATCCGGCAGCGGCACACCGTCGTCCGCGCCGGGCAGCGTGTGGTCGGCACGATCGGGGGCACCGTGGTCGCGGTCGGCGTCCTGCTGCTCGAACCGGCGGCGTGGTGGATCGTCGTGCTGGCCGTCGTCGGGCAGTTCTTCGCCGAGATCTTCGTCGCCCGGAACTACGCCGTGTGCCTGCTGTTCCTCACCCCGCTTGCGTTGGCGGTCTCGTGGCTGAGCCTGCCCGAGGCGCCCCAGCTGCTCGCGCTCGACCGGATCGCGCAGACCGTGCTCGGTGCCGTGGTCAGCGTGGGGCTGCTGCTCGTCGGGCGTGCGATCGAGCGCCGGCGCGGCCGTGCCCTCGGTGCGACGAGCGCGATCCGCACGGTCTGACGCACCCGGGTCGAATCGGGCGTCCCTGGTCGAACCGGGCGTACCCGGTCATTCCTTCCGACCAGGAATGCCCGATTCCGCCTGCCATCGCGCGTGACAGGGGAAGGAACGGGCGCGGACGACGGACGGGAGGCCCGTGGCGGGGCCGCCACGGGCCTCCCGTCCGTCCGTGGTCACGACCACCGCGCCCTGCGAAAGCGACAGATCGCTGCGGAACAACCGCGGAGGTCTGTCGCCCTCGCGGACGGGACCGCACCGGGTGCCGCGGGTCTGTCGCTTTCGTGAGCACCGCACGCCCCACCAGCGCGTCAGTCGCGCGGCTGGATGTTCCAGGCGTCGATGACGGGGCGGCCGTGCTCGTAGCCCAGGACGCTGACCGAGGCGGTGCCGAGCTTCAGCACGGCACCGTCCTGCGGTGCGAGCCGGATCCACGCGGCGCCGAGCGCCCGCAGCACGTGGCCGTGCGCGATGAACACGGCGTCGTGGCCCTCGGCGAGCACCGGACGGGCACGGTTCAGGATGCGCTCGACGCGGACCCGGACCTCGGCGGCGTTCTCACCGGGGGTGTCGCCGGCGGGGACGCCGTCGGTCCACAGGTCCCACGGTCCGTGGCGCAGCACCTTGATCTGCGGGGTGGTGAGGCCCTCGTACGCGCCGTAGTCCCACTCGTACAGGTCCTCGTCGAGCTCCGGCTCGACGCCGATCAGGTGTGCGGTGTCGCGGGCGCGCTGCAGCGGGCTCGACAGCGCCAGCGCGAACGACCGGTCCCCGAGGTACCGGCCTGCGCGCTTCGCCTGCTCGACGCCGTTGTCGGTGAGCGGGATGTCGGTGCGGCCGGTGTGTTGCCCGCTCTTCGACCACTCCGTCTCTCCGTGACGGACGAGGACGAGTTCGCCGGGGCGTTCCGAGGTCATGAGTTCCTTCCGATCCAGAGGCCGAGCGCAGCTGCGCCGACCGAGACGACGAGCATCCCGAGGCCGTTCAGGACGGCGAGCCGGGTCTTGCCGGATCGGAGGAGCTGTACGGTCTCGACGCTCGCCGTCGAGAACGTCGTGTACCCACCCATCATGCCCGTCCCGAGCACCGCGACCGTCGAGGCGGGGACGGTGCCGGCCTGTCCGAGGCCCGTCAGCACGCCGAGCAGGAGCGACCCGGACACGTTGATGAGCAGCGTGCCGACCGGGAACCCGACGAACCGCGAACGGGCCACGCGGCCCTTGACGAGCCCGTCGAGCACGAAGCGCAGCGCGGCGCCTGCTCCCCCGCCGACCGCGACGAGGAGCAGTTCGACGGGGCTCATCGGGCGTCCTGCAGCGGTTCCGGGCGGGTGCGGGGCCGGGTGGCCGCGGCGACCCAGAGACCGAGGACGACCGCGGCGAGTCCGAGCACGACCGACAGCAGGGCGTACCCGCTGCCGGCCGTCCACCGGCCGAGGTCGAGCAGCTGCGCGGTGTCGTCCGCGAGCGTGCTGTAGGTCGTGAAGCCGCCCAGGACGCCGGTGCCGACGAACAGCCGGGCCGCGCGACGACGACCGACGTCGGCGCCGCGGCGTGCGAGCGCGTCGAGCAGGAACCCGAGGCAGAACGCCCCGACGACGTTGATCGCCAGGATGGTCCAGCTGATGCCGTCGTGTGCGGGGAACGCCGCAGCGAGCAGTGCGCGGACGGTGGTCCCGATCGCGCCGCCGAGGGCGACCAGGGCGATGAAGCCCCATCGCAGGTGTGGTGGGCGCTCATCGGTCATCGGTACTCCTATCGCCGAGCACGCCGGATCGTCTCCGCGCGTGCGGTGTTCGGGATAGGGACCGTTGGCGGCTGGTGCGCGGTTGGGTCCGGCAGGCCCCACTGCCGGGTCTGGCGACGTCGACAGCGTACCGCCCCACCCGCGGCGCCCGCGATCGCCCGCACCTGGACGGTCTGTGGATGCGCACATGTGCCGAGCCGGGTCGACACCGCCTGTCGGAGGGGACGAAGAAACCCCCGCAGAGCAGGAGCTCGACGGGGGTTTCGTGTGCTGGTGACCCCAGCGGGATTCGAACCCGCGTTACCGCCGTGAGAGGGCAGCGTACTAGGCCGCTATACGATGGGGCCGCGGCTGTTGTCGGACTCGGAGCATGTCACCTGTGGTGACCCCAGCGGGATTCGAACCCGCGTTACCGCCGTGAGAGGGCAGCGTACTAGGCCGCTATACGATGGGGCCGTTCCGACAACTCGACAAGTATTGCACAAGCCCTGCATCCGCACCAAAACGGGGCGTGTCGCCCGGGTGCGCCGTCGTGCTGCGCCCGGCATACGGCGCTCGCTGCACGTGCAGATTTCGACAGAACACCGGTCGAACGACGCGCGTTCTGTCGCAACCTGCACACGCATCCGTTGCGTGCGCATCGAGCGACGAAACACCCGTCGAACGACGCGCGTTCTGTCGCAACATGCGCACGCATCGGTCGCGCGGCCGTGGACGCGACCGCCCCTCGGAAGGGAGGCGCGGGGCGGGCCCGCCACGGGCCTCCCGTCCGCCCGCGCGGTCAGATCGTGAGCGACTCCCCCGGCCGCAGCACGACGAGCGACCCCGCGGGTTCGACGGCCTCGCGCAGCCGCCCCGTGTGCATGTCGTAGCCGATGTCGGAGAGCGTGGCCTCGTGGATCGGGTACGCGCGGGACGGCGCGATCGCGGCGACGGCGTCCATCATCTCGCCGACCTTGAGCCACGGTGCCCCGACGGGCGCTGCGAGGACCTCGACGGGGACGCCCGGGTCCGTGTACGAGTCCCCCGGGTGGAACAGCCGGCCGTTCACGAGCACGCCGGTGTTGTCGACGATCGGCACCGAGGAGTGGATGAGCTGGTGTCGGGTGCCGTGGAAGGAGAGCTCGAACGGGCCGACGGTGCGGTGGTCGCCGTCGGTCACGACCTCGACCGCGATGCCGGAGTCGGCGAGCGCCGCGCGGACGCCTTCGGGGCCGAACACCACGGCGTCGGGGTCGGCGGCGAGGATCCGGTGCAGCTGTTCGGACGTGACGTGGTCCGGGTGCTCGTGGGTCACGACGACGGCGACGACACCCGTGACGTCGACCGGGCGGGTGAAGTTGCCCGGGTCGAGCACCAGGCGGGTGTTGCCCTCGGTGATGATCTGGCAGGCGTGTTCGAGTTTCGTGACCTCCATGCGGGCGAGGCTACGCCGAGCCGAGCCGAGCCGAGCGAGGGAGGGCCGCTGGGGCTGCGTCGACTCGGAACGACGTTCC
>NZ_KB714618.1:6025-26773 GCF_000349565.1 Curtobacterium flaccumfaciens UCD-AKU | reverse complement strand
GGAACGTCGTTCCGAGTCGACCACGCCCACGCCACCCACGCCACCTACGCGCCGCCGACCTCACCCCGGCGGCGGCCCCGTCGACGCGCGGGCGACCAGGTGCGCCGGTGCCGCCGCGATCGGGCCGGCCACACCGCCGTCGACCTCGGCGAGCACCGCGCGCGCCGCGGTCCGCCCCTGGGCGACCGGGTCCTGCGCGACGGTGGTGAGTCCGACGGTGGCACCGAACTCGTGGCCGTCGATCCCCATCACGGACACGGCTTCGGGCACTGCGAGGCCGGCTCGGTGCGCGGCCAGCAGGACGCCGAGGGCCATCTCGTCCGAGGCGCAGAGCACCGCCGTCGGTCGCGCGGTCGCCGGCTCGGCGAACAGCACGGCCCCGGCGGCGGTCCCACCGGCGAACGAGAACCGACCGTCCAGGGACCACCGTTCCGGCACCGCGGACCCCGCCGACCGCACCGCGTCGAGGAACCCGTCCCGACGCAGGTGCGGCACGGCGACGTTCAGGCCGGCCTCGTCCTGGCCGCCCACGTAGGCGATCCGCCGGTGCCCGAGTCCGTGCAGGTGCTCGACGGCGATCCGGGTGACCTCGCGGTCGTCGACGCCCACGTTCCGCAGGCCCGGTGCGGGGCCGCCGATGACGACCATCGGGTGTCGGCTGAGTTCGAGCTCGGCCCGTTCGGTGGCGTCGAGCACCAGGGAGAGCAGCACGAGGCCGTCGACGCGGTGCCGCAGCATCGAGCGCCGGAACGCCCGGTCACGGTCGCCGCCCGGGCCGCCGAGGTTGTAGAGGACCAGGTCGTACCCGGCCTGGCGGAGCTCCGCGTCGACACCGCCGAGAGCCTGCACGGAGAACCATCGGTCGATGACGGGCACGACCACCCCGACGGCGCGCTGACGACCGGTGGCGAGACCGGCCGCCGCCGAGCTCGGGACGTACCCGAGTTCGTCGGCGACCCGGCGCACCTCGTCGATCGTGGTGTCGGCCACGTTCGACATGCCGCGGAGCGCCCGCGACACCGTCGACTTCGACAGCCCCGTGACGGTCGCGATCTCCTGGATCCCCATCGGTGCGACCCGGGAGGCCCGTCAGCCGTCCGTCCCGTGCGTCACGTCCGCCGGTCGGTCGGCCGCAGTGCCGGGGGTTGCGTGCGCGACGGCCGCTGCGGCCCGGCGGGCGCCGTGCGGCGCTCGACGACCGGCTGGTGCGAGCTCGTCCCACCCGCTGTGCCGGTGCACCCGCCCGTCCGCGGAGGGTCGTGGCCGGCGCCGGTGGTCGTCGCCGCGCGCGGTGCGGAACCCAGCGATGGCGGGAGTGGCACCGACACCGTCGACCTCGGCGTGCCGGCGGAGCACCCGCACCCGCCAGCGGTCGAGGGCGACGACACCGAGCACGCACACCAGCAGGGTGAGCGCCCAGCCGAGTGCCGGTCGCCCGGTGAGTTCGCAGAACACCGTGACGCCGAGGAACAGCACGCCGAACATGCCGACGAAGCCGATGGATTCCTCGATGTGGGCGGTGGGACGGGTGGGTCCGCGCTGGGCCATGGTCGTCAGCCCTTCACGCCGCCGGCGGTGAGCCCCGCCACGATGCGCCGCTGGAAGATCAACACGAGGACCACGAGCGGGATCGTGACGATCGTGCCGGCGGCCATCACCGCCGTGTAGGGCTCCTGGTGCGGCTGCGACCCGGCGAACGAGGCGATCGCCACGGTCACCGGCTGTGTCGCGTCGCTCGAGAGCTGCGACGAGATGAGGTACTCGTTCCAGCTCGAGATGAACGCCAGGATCGCCGTGGTGAACACCGCGGGTGCCGCGAGCGGCAGGATGATCCGCCGGAACGCCTGCACCCGGGTGCACCCGTCGATGCGGGCGGCCTCTTCGAGGTCCCACGGCATCTCGCGGAAGAACGACGCGAGCGTGTACACGGTCAAGGGCAGCACGAACGAGATGCTCGGCAGGATGAGTGCCTGGTACGACCCCATCCAGCCGATGTCGGTGAACAGCTGGAACAGCGGCGAGATGAGGGCGACACCGGGGAACATCGACGCGGCCAGGATCGCACCGGCGATGAACGACTTGCCGCGGAACTCGAGCCGGGCCAGCGCGTACGCCGCCGTGGTGCCGACGAGCAGGGCGATGACGGTCACCGCGACGCCGATGAACACGCTGTTCAGGAGGGCTCGGCCGAGGTGGTTGCCCAGTGCCGTCGAGAACGCGGTCGCGTAGTTGTCGAGGGTCACGTGGGTGAACCACGGGGTGGCGTCGAACGTGTACCCGACCTCGCGGAAGCTCGTGACCACCATCCAGTAGAACGGCAGGAGGCACCAGACGGCGATGACGACGGCCTGCACGGCGGTCCGGAGCTTCGGGCCCGTCTCGCGTCGGACCCGCACGTCGGGACGGTCCGTCGCCCGGTCGCGGGTCGCGGCGGTGCGCCGGGGACGATCTGCTGCGAGGGTCACTTGAGTTCACCCTTCTGCTGGGCTGCCTGCGTCTGCACGACGTTCGCGCCGAGGAACCGGACGAAGACGAACGCGACGATGAAGACGATGAGGAACGTGATGGTGGACAGGGCGGATGCGGCGTTGAACCCCTGCCGGATCTGGTCGACGACCAGCACGGACAGCGACACGGTCGCGTTCCCGGAACCACCACCACCGCCGGTCATGATCGCGATGAGGTCGTAGATGCGCAGGGCATCGAGGACGCGGAACAGGATGGCGACCATCAGGGCCGGCCGGACGAGCGGCAGCGTGATGAGGAAGAAGCGTTGGAGCGTCGAAGCGCCGTCCATCTTCCCCGCCTCGTAGACGTCCTCGGGGATGAGCTGCAGGCCCGCGAGGATCAGCAGCGCCATGAACGGCGTCGTCTTCCAGGTGTCGGCGATGACGATGGCGAACCGTGACGCCCACTCGTCGGAGAACCAGAGGACCTGGTGCCCGATCACGTGGTTGAGCACGCCGTTCGCGTCGAAGATGAAGTACCAGAGCTTCGCGGTGACGGCGGTCGGGATCGCCCACGGCACCAGGATGGCGGCGCGGACGAGGGCGCGGCCCCTGAAGTTGCGGTTCATGATGATCGCCATCCACAGACCGATGACGGTCTCGAGGACCACGGTCACGATCGTGAAGAAGAACGTGTTCCCGAAGGCGACCCAGAACTGGGAGCCGAGGTTGCCGGGTGGGCACGCGACGTCCCCGCACCGCTGGCCGAGCCAGTGCACGTAGTTCGTGACTCCGGCGAAGCCGCCCTCGACGAACAGACCGGTCGCCTTGTCGAGGCCCTGGTCGAGCTGGAACGACTGGATGACCGCGCTGACCACGGGGTACCCGATGACGACCGCCAGGAGCACGATCGTCGGGCCGATGAGGTACACGGCCCACCGGCCGTGCTCGGCGTTGAGCCCGCCCTTGCGCCGCTGGGGCTTCGGTTCCGTGCCCGTCGGGTTCGGGACGGCTGCGGGGATCTCGGTTGCTGCTGACACGTGTCGGCCTCCTTGCCGGGGGTGTCGGAACGCAAGTGGGGACGGAGGGGAGGCCCGTGGCGGACCCGCCACGGGCCTCCTGTCCGGAAGGTGCGGCGGAAGCCGCGGTGCGGCCGCTAGCTCCCGCTGTCGGTCGCGGCCTTGAGGGCGTCCTGCATGTCCTTCATGGCTTCGTCGACCGACTTCGACCCCTTGAGCGCCGCGTAGGTGTTGTCCTGGATCGCCTTCGTGACGGCCGGGTAGAACGGCGTGACCGGGCGCGGCTCCGCGGACTCGATCGACTTGAGCAGCGTCGGCAGGTAGGGCAGCTGCTTCGTCAGCTCGGGGTCCGTGTAGAGGTCACCGACGACCGGTGCGAGCGAGCCCTGGGTCGCGAAGAACTTCTGCGTCTCGTCCGAGGTCAGGAACTCGAGGAAGTCGTGCGCCGTCGCCTTGTGCTTCGAGTACACGCTGATGGCCGCGTTGTGCCCACCGAGCGTCGAGGCTCCGACGCCGTCGGCACCGGGGATCGGCGCGATGCCGAAGGTGTCCTTGACCTTCGACGAGCCGTCGGTCTTGGCGAGGCTGTAGACGTAGGGCCAGTTGCGCAGGAACAGCAGCTTGCCGTCCTCGAACGCGGTGCGGCCCTGCTCCTCCTGGTAGGTGATCGCCTCGGCCGGGATGTTCCCGTCCTGGAACGCGTCGACCAGGTTCTGCAGACCGGCCTTCGCCTTGTCGGTGTCGACGTCGGGAGCACCGTCGCTGCCGAGCACCGAACCGCCGGAGCCGTTGATCGCCTCGGACGCGTTGACGGTGAGGCCCTCGTACTTCGCGAACTGCCCCGCGTAGCAACCGATGCCGGCGGCCTTCGCGATCGTGCAGTCGTCCATCATCTCCTTCCACGTGGTGGGGGGCGTCTTGACGAGGTCCTTGCGGTAGTAGAGCAGCGCGCCGTCCGAGGTCTGCGGCGCGGCGTAGAGGGTGTCGTTGTAGGTCGCGGTCTTCACCGTCGACGGCAGGAGCTTCGAGGTGTCGAGCTTCATCTCGCCGGTGAGCGGCGTGAGCCACTTCTTCGCGGCGAACTCGGCGGTCCAGACGACGTCCACGTCGACGACGTCGTAGTTCTCGTCCTTGGCCTGGAAGTGCTGCACCAGGTCGTCGTGCTGCTGGTCGGCCTGGTCGGACTGTTCCTTGAAGGTGACCTTCTCGTCCGGGTGGGCCTTGTTCCACTTCGCGATCAGCGGGCGGACGACGTTCGAGTTGTCCTTGCCCTGCACGTAGGTGATGGGTCCGCGGCTGTCCTGGCCGCTCTTGGCGTCGTCGTCCGCCGAACTGCCGCTCGAGCATCCGGTGAGCACGAGCCCGATGACCGCGACCCCCGCAACGGACGCGAACCGCACCCTGGCGCGTGTTGTCTTCACAGCGTTGTCTCCTCGTTGAGATCACCAGGACGGCTCGGTCGGAGCACGACACCGCCGCCCTGGAGCAGGCGACACTGCCTGCTGGAGGAGGAAGCTACGCCCGGTCCGACCGGAGCGCAACCGGTTGCATCGGATCCGTGACCTGAGCGTGACCCATGAGCTTCCCGTGTCTTCCTGGGTGAGCGCTCACCCTCGTCCGGGGCACACGCGCCGTGCGGAACCCCGCACGAACCCCGCCACTGCGCCGATCTCCCGTTGTCGGCCGCTCCGGGCCGTCGTAGCGTCCCGCACATGGCCATCCCCTCCACCGCCGCCACCGTGCCCGCCCCGCGCAGGGTGATCGGCGTCGACCTCGACGCCCCGCTCCCCCGCCTCGTCGCCGACGAGACCGGCGAGTCCGCCATGGTGATCGGCTACCGCGGCGGCCACCCCACCGGCACGCTCGACGTGCTGCTCACCGACGACCCCGCCGACGCGGCCCGCGCGCTCGAGGCCCTGCAGGAGACCGTGCTGGCCGACGTCCCCGTCGTGGCCGACGAGGACCTGCCGACCATCTCGGTCGTGGTGTCCACCGTCGTCGACCGCGTCGAGGACCTCGGCAAGCTGCTCGACGTCCTTGAGCACCTGGACTACCCGCGGCACGAGGTCATCCTCGTCGACAACCGGGTGCGCGTCCCCGCCGGTGACGCGCTGCCCGCGATGCTGGCCGGGCGGGACGTCCGTCTGGTCGAGGAACGTCGCCCGGGCCTGTCCGCCGGTCGCAACGCCGGTGTCGCCGCCGCGACCGGCGACGTGATCGCCTTCACCGACGACGACGTCCGCGTCGACCCGCAGTGGCTCCGCGCGATCGGTTCGCGGTTCGTCAGCGAGCCGGACCTGCAGGCCGTCACCGGCGTGATCCTGCCGAGCGAGCTCACCACCCCCGCGCAGATCTGGTACGAGGCGTACTACGGCGGGTTCAGCGCCGAGCGCACCTTCTCGCCCGTCACGATCGTCCCCGAGGACGTCCCCGGCACCATGCGGCACGCCCGCGTCCGTGCCCTCACCCCGTCGGGCCAGGTGCTCAAGCGCTTCGCGGTCTACGGCATCGGGGCGTACGGCGCCGGCGCGAACATGGCCTACCGACGCACCCTGATCGACACCGTCGGTGGCTTCGACCCCACGCTCGGCGCCGGCTCCCCCGCCCGCGGCGGTGAGGACCTGGCGATGTTCGTCGAGACGCTCTGGCGCGGCGAGAGGATCGGCTTCGAACCCCGCGCGGTCGTGCACCACCGGCACCGTCAGACCATCGAGGACCTGCACAAGCAGCTGCACGGCAACGGCGTCGGGTTCACCGCGCTGATGTTCGCGCTCGCCGCGAAGGACAAGCGGCACGTCGCCGTCCTCGCCCGCCTGATGCCGCTCGCCGCGAAGGTCAAGTCGAAGCAGATGGTGTCCCGTCTCGCCGGGCGCCGCGACGCCGCCACCGAGGTCACGAACGAGGCCTCGACCACACGCATCCCGAAGACCCTGGCGTACCACGAGCTGCGCGGCTTCCCCGCGGGTCCGGCCGCCTGGTTCCGGAGCCGTCGTCGCTGGCGCGACGTCGAGGCGGGACGGTTCCGGCCCTAGCCGGTCCCCCGCGCGGAACGGGAGGCCCGTGGCAGCGTCGCCACGGGCCTCCCGTCCGTTCTGCCGCGCACGCGGAGCGCGACAGAGCACGCGTCGATCGACGCGTGCTCTGTCGCAAAGCCGGTGCCGGCGTGCCCGCGCCTCAGCGCGCAGTCAGCCGCCCGGCCAGGTACCGCCACGGCCCGCCCAGCGCGGCCACGAGTTCAGCGCGCTTCAGCCCGCGCGTCGCCTCGGTGAACTCGGCGTCCACGGGCCAGCCGCCGATCGCGTCGACCGGGCGATCGTCCGCTCCCTGCCCCAGGGCACCGAGCCGCCGCACCGCCCCGGCCGCCCGCCGCAGCACCGCGAACGCGGTCGACGGCCGCAGGACGAGCTTCGTCACCCACGCGCCGAGGCCCGTGCCGTAACCGATGGCCTGCGACCGCAGGGCGGCACGGTCCTTCCGGTGTTCGTGCCACACGACGGCCGAGGGCTCCACGGCGAGCGCCCCACCGGCGAGCAGGACCCGGGTGAACAGGTCGGGGTCCTCGCCGGCCCGGGCCCGGGTGCCGGGGCCGAGGGCGACGTCGAAGCCGCCGAGCTGGCGGACCGCGTCGCGGCGCACGGACATGTTGGCCCCCGTGCCGAAGGCCCCGACGGTGAACGGGAACAGGGGTTCGTCGACCGGAGGGCTCGCCGTGCGGAGGACCCGGCGCTCGAGGTTCCGGGCCCAGGTGACCCGCTCGTCGAAGTAGCGCTGCGTGGGGGTGCGGAGCTCGCCGCTCGGTACCAGTCCGGTGACGCACCAGACGTCGCTGTCCCGCTCGTAGGCGGCGGCGATGGCGGCCATCCAGTGCGGGTCGGCGACGACGTCGTCGTCGATGAAGGCGACGACCGTGCCGGACGCGAGCGCGAGGCCGGCGTTGCGGGCACGCGAGACTCCGGCGCGGGGCTCGAGGACGTAGTGCACCCGCGGGTCACCGAGCGCGGCGACGACGTCGCGCGTCCCGGTCGTGACCGGCGCGTTGTCGACGACGAACACCTCGAAGTCGTCGTACGCCGACGCCAGGACGGACCGGACGGCGCGGTCGAGTGACGCGGCGCGTTCGCGCGTGCCGATGACGACCGAGACGCGTGCGCCGGATGCGGGCGCGTCGACCGCGGGGCCCGGTGCCGGCAGTCGGCGCAGGACGGGTCCGAGCTCGGCCGGGTCCACCGCCCCGCCCTCGTCGACGCGCACGTCCACGAACCCGGCGACGTCGTCGCCGTCGCGGACCATCAGGCGTGCCCGGTGGAAGCCGGTGGCGCCGGCCAGCTGGACGGTGTCCGCGGCGAGCGCGGCGGACCGGTCGACGGCACCGACCCAGGCGGCTCCGGCCCAGGTGGGGGCGTGGGTCGAGGGCATCGCGGGCTCGAGTGTCAGGGCTCGGGCCGCGGTGGTGGTGTGGTCGGTCATGCTCGTCCCGTCGGGCCGGTCTCATCGGGTGGACCTGGCCATGGTCACCGGCCGACGACAGGGGGTCAACGGCGTTGCTCGGAGGATGCGGGGAGCCTGCGGTTTGCCGCCAGTAGAGTGGCGAACACGCCGGGCGACCACCCCGGTGCGCACCGGTTGCTCGCCGAGCACGAGGAGGACGCATGCCCCAGGCTCGCACGACGGCCCGGCCCGGCCCGACCAGGGGTCCGCGGACGCAGTTGCACCTGGTGCCCGAGACCTCGGGGGGTCTCCTCACGCTCGTGGCCGACGACGACGCGACCGGGTCCGGCTGCTCGAGCTGCGGGCACGCCGAAGGGGCGCACGAGCACTACCGTCCCGGCACCGACTGCGCCCTCTGCGACTGCCCGAAGTTCCGCCGCAGCCGCTGACCGGCCCCGCGTCCGATCGGTCCGAGCGGCCGGTCTGCGGGAAACCGCCGTTCCCCCGCACCCGCCCCTGACCGGCCTTGTCGGGGTTCCCGGGCCCGCTTAGCGTCGCGGACATGGCCATCTCCCCCACGCCGCTCGCGTGCATCGTCCTCGCCCACGAGGACCCGACGCACGTCCGTCGTCTCGTGGCGGCGCTCGACCCGTTCCCGGTGTTCCTGCACTGCGACGCGAGCACCGACGACGACGCGTTCGCAGCGATGACGGCCGACCTGCCCGAGCGGGTCCGTGTGCTGCCCCGGATGCGCACCGGCTGGGCGAAGTGGGAGAACGTCGCGGCCGAGGTCGCTGGCTACCGTGCTGCCCTCGCGGAGACCGACGCGACGCACGTGGCCGTGCTGACCGGCAGCGACTACCCGTTGGCCGGTGCCGCGGAGATCGCCGCGGTCATGACGGCGAACCCCGGTCGGTCGTTCGTCGACGTGCAGCCGCTCCCGCACCCCGCGTGGGGTCGTGACGGTGGCCGTTCCCGCGTGCGTTTCCGGCACTGGGCGTGGCGGAAGCACATGCTGCGCCTGCCGATCCCCCGCAGGGCGCCGCGCGGCGTCGTGTTCGGCGGTGGCTCGCAGCTCAAGGTCCTGGCGCGGCACCATGCGCAGGGCGTCGTCGACGTGGTCGACGGCCGGCCGGACCTGGTGACCTTCTGGGAGCGTGTGTGGATCGGTGACGAGACCTTCGTGCCGTCGGTGTTGCTGACCCCGGCGTTCACCCCCGACTTCGCCGACGCCCACGTCGCGCACCCGCTGTGGTGGATCGGGTGGGACGGCACGAAGCAGAAGAGCCCGCCGTGGCTCGGGATCGAGGACGCCGGACGGGTGCTGGAACGCCGTGCCTCGGCCGACCAGTCCGCCCCGTTCCTGTTCGCCCGCAAGTTCTCGACGGAACGCAGCGGCGACCTGCTCGACGTCGTCGACGCCGCGTTCGGGCTGCGCACCGGTGCCCGACGCGACGACGAACCGGCGGTGGTGTCGCGGTGACCGTCCCCCAGACCCGACGCGAGGCCCGTGCAGCCGAGGCCGCCGTCGAGCAGCCCGCCTCGCCCGGAGCGCTCTCCACGGACACCGGTTCGACGGCGGTGGCCCGCGGCTCGTCGGTGCTGTTCGGACGCGGCCTGCTCTACGTCGTGGTGTGGTCGATGCAGCTCGTCGTGAGTTCGCTCATCTCGCCCGTGCTGGCGCACCTGATGCCACCGGCCGAGTTCGGTGTGCTGGCCTCGGCGATCGCGCTCTACCAGGCGCTCGTGGTCGTCGCGGTGTGCGGCATCGACCAGGCGGCGGTGCTGCAGCGGGCCGAGGACGGCGACGACCGACGGGCGCGCGGCCTGCTGTTCGTCGGCATGGTCACCGCCGTCACCGTCACGGTGTTCGCACTCGTCTCGATCCCGCTGTGGGGGGACGCCGCGGGCTTCGTCGACCAGCACCCGCTGCTCCTGGTGGCCGTCCTGTGGACCGGGCCCGCCGCGATCGTGCAGCTCTCCCTCGCCCTGCTGGTGGCGCAGGACCGCATCCGGGTCTTCGCGGTGACGAGCCTGCTGTCGTCGGTCGGCGGGTCGGTCATCGGCCTCGGGCTGCTGGCCGCCGTGCACGCCGACGCCACCACCTACGCCTGGGGCGGCGTCGTCGCCCAGGGCGTCGCGATGGTCATCGGCATCGTCGCGACCAGGCCCCGGTTCCGTGGCCTGTTCGACCACCGCACCACCGCTCGCGCCTTCCGGCTGGGCGTCCCGATCGCGCTCGGCAGCCTGTCGTACTTCGTCCTGAACGCCGGCGACCGGCTCGTCGTGCAGCGCCTGCTCGGTGCCGACGAGGTCGCCCGCTACCAGATCGCCTACGTCGTCGGGTCCGCGGTCATCCTGCTGCTGACCTTCACGAACCAGGCGTGGGCGCCGCACTTCGCCGCCCTCCGCGACGCCGTCGCCCGTCGTCGGCTCGCGATGCACGCCCGCGACGAGCTCTACGTGCTCCTCGCCCCCGTGCTCCTCGCCGTGACGCTCGTGTCGCCCGTGGCCCTGCCGATCCTCGCGCCGGCCTCGTACCGCGTCGAGTCGCTCACCGTCGTCGTGTTCGTGGTCGCCCTGACCGCGTTCCCCGTGGTCGCGAGCGGCGCCACCGGCCGACTGCTGCTGGTGGAGCGCCGCGGCGTGACCGTGGGAGTGATCGGTGCGGTCGCCGGTGTCGTCAACATCGCCGCGAACCTGGTGCTCGTGCCGCTGACCGGCATCGTCGGCGCCGGCATCGCGACCGTGATCGCCTACGGGATCCTCGCCGTCCTGCAGCAGGCGGCGCTCCCGGACCGCCGCGAGTGGCGGGGGCCCGGACGCCGGGTGCTGCTGGCCGTCGGCATCGCCCTGGTGCTCGCCGCGGCGTCGCTGCTGGCACCGCAGGACCTCACCTGGAACATCGTCAGGGTCGTCGGTGTCGTCGCCTGCATGCCCTGGTTCTTCCGTCGACTGCAACTCGCCCGCGGAGGCTCGGCATGACCAGTCCCACCGCCCACCGCACGCTC
Organism: Curtobacterium flaccumfaciens UCD-AKU; assembly: GCF_000349565.1. GTDB lineage: Bacteria > Actinomycetota > Actinomycetes > Actinomycetales > Microbacteriaceae > Curtobacterium > Curtobacterium poinsettiae. The sequence goes on along the minus strand of NZ_KB714618.1, from coordinate 15,868 downwards.
CGTGTCGTCGTCGCCACGAACGGGCTCACCATCACCGGCGGCGTCGAGCGCTGCGTCCTCGAGGACGTCGGCGAGCTCGTGTCCGCTGGGCACGACGTCGAGGTCTGGCACCGCCCTGCGCCGACCGGTCGCCCGGACGACGGCCGTGCCCCCTTCGACCGTCTCGGTGTCCGGCTCCGCCCAGCACGGGACTACTCCTTCTCGGTGCGGACCGCACCGCGGGACCTGCTGCGCTTCGTCGGCGAGGGCCTCCGCCTCCGCCGGTCCCGCCCCGACGTCCTCTGGCTGAACCGGCCGGAGTTCCTGCCGTGGGGCCGCGTCGTGTCGTTCGTGTCCGGCGTCCCCCTCGCGGTGCACCTGCACCACGCCCCGAACTACCGCCGCCTCGGGCCGTTCGCGGGGGGCCGGACGCGGTTCTTCGCGGTCTCCACCGCGATGGCGCGGGCCTGGACGGCAGCCGGGGCACCGGCCGACCGCATCGACGCGGTGCCGAACGGCGTCGACACCTCGGCCTTCCCGCTGGCCACGCCCGCCAGCACCCGCCGCGCCCGTGCGGCGCTCGGCATCGACGACGACCACCCCGTGGTGCTCCACTACGGTCGCCTCACGCGTTCGAAGGGCGTGCTCGCCCTCCTGGAGGCCTGGGGGCGCGTCCACGCGTCGACCCGCGTCCTCGTCGGGCACGGCACACCGCCCGCCCCGGCCCCGGTGCTCGTCCTCGCCGGAGCGCTCTCCGCCGCCGACGCCCCCGCGGTGCGCCGCGCGATCGCGGCGCTGCCACCGGGGTCCGTCATCGTGGTGCCGGAGCGCGACGACGTCGTCCCCGTGCTGCACGCCGCCGACGTCGTGGTGGCGCCCTCCATCGAACCGGAGGGCTACGGCCGCGTCGTCGTCGAGGCGATGTCGACCGGCCGCCCCGTCGTCGCGGCCGCATCGGGCGGCACCGCCGAGATCCTGCGCGGCGAGTGGGCCCGGTTCACCGTCGAACCGACCGACACCGACGCGCTCGCCGACACGCTGATCGAGGCACTGCACGCGAGCGGCACCGAGCCAGGCCTGGCGGACCGCTGCCGAGCCTGGGTACGGGACCACCACGGCCGTGACCGTCACGTCGCGGCGCTGCTGCAGGCACTCCGCGACCACGCGGAGCACTGAGCGTCGACCACGCCCCGGTCTCGGTGCGGGGTCCGGAGCAGCTCAGTCGGTCGGGGCGTCGGACGGCAGCGTCGCCGCGGGCGCGGCCCCGGCAGACGGCACGTCGATGGTCAGCCAGTCGATGAGCAGCGAGCCCTCGGCGTCGGCGGGCGGGTCCCCACCGTTCGAGCCCGCCTGGACGACCAGGTGCATCCGGGCCGTCGGGATGTTCTCCGTCGTGGTGCCGACGACCTCGTCGTCGACCAGGAACGACATCCGCTCGGGCGTCCACTCGATCGTGTAGGTGTGCCAGTCGGCCAGCGAGGCCGAGGTCTGCTCGTGGACGCACTTCTCGGCCGGATCGGACAGGCAGTGCACGTTGAGCCAGGCCGGCGCACCGAGTGCCCCCTCCGGGAAGTCGATCTCACCGTCCGACCACAGGTTCTGATCGCTCCACAGCAGGACGGCGACGCCGTACCCGTCGACCTCGTCGCTCTTCATCCGGATGCTGTAGCGGCCGGAGGTCTGTCCGCCCCAGTGCCCGTCGACGAGCGGCACCACACCGCCGGCGAGCGGGACACCGGCGCTGGTGGTCCGGAGTCGCACGTCGAGCAGGCCGTCGTGCGTGGACAGCGTCGACGCCTGGTACCGCCCGGTCCCCGCGGTGTCCGCGAAGCCGTGGTACGCGACGAAGCGCTCGGCGTACCGCGACTCGAAGGTGCGGTTCGTGGCGGTGTCGGCGAAGTCCTCGCCGAACACCCGGGTCCACCCGGCCGGCTGGTCGGAGGGCATCGAGACGCCACTGGGATCGTCGAGGGTCACGTCGTCCCCGTTCGCGGTGGTGGTGGCGGTCGCGGTGCCGGCGACGATGCCGGCGGCGGCCAGGAGCGCACCGGCGGCGAAGGCGGCGCGTCGTGCGCGGCGGCGCGGCGGGCGGTGCCGGGACAGGCCGCGTCCGCGTGCCGGTGCCGCGCCGTTGGCCGACGCCGCGTCGTCGGCGACGTGTTCCGACCACGTGGGGCGGGCCTCCTGGCGGTCCCCCTGGTCGTCGGTCATCCGGTCGTCCAGGCGCGGAGCTCGGAGAGTCCGACGTTGCCGGTGCTGTCCGAGACGCCCGTCACCGTGAAGCGCACCCACGAGACGCTGCGCGGGGTGAAGTCGACGGTCAGGGCGTCGCCGCCGTCCGGCAGGGAACCGACCGCGACCTGACTGCCGTCCGAGAACGTCAGGATCCCGCTGGTGACCTGGTCGGCGCTGTTCGGACGGTCGTGCAGCACGATCCGGCCGAGGCGCTGCGAGGCGGCCCAGTCGAGCTGGATCCAGACGCCGGTCCGCCCCCACGGGGCGACCCACTCGGCGGTGGTGTCGGCGGGGTAGCCCGAGACGACCCCGTCGACCGCCTTGTCGACCGTCTGCCCGGTGGACGCGTCGTCCCACGCGGCCGTCGGCACGGCCGAGGCGGTGACGTCGGATGCCGTCGGCGTCGGATCCGGGGTCGGCGTCGGCGTCTCCGGGGCGAACGCCCGGATCTCGGCCAGACCGACGTTCCGTGTCGTCCGGCTCACCGAGCCGACGGTGAACCGGACCCACGTGACGTGGCGCGCAGCGAACGCCACGCGCTGCACGGCACCGCCGTCGTCGAGCGCCGGGACGGCCACGCTCGAGCCGTCCGAGAAGGTCAGCGTGCCGCCGGTGACCCGGTCGTCCCCGTTCGGCCGGTCGGCGAGGTCGACCTCGTGCAACGTGGTACCCGCGGCCCAGTCGAGCTGGATCCACGTCCCGACGCCGCCCCACGGGGCAGCCCACTCGGCCGTCGGGGCGTCCGGGTAGCCACTGACGACGCCGTCGACGGCCTTGGCGGCGGTCTGGCCGTCGGCCGGGTTCTCGGCGCTCGCCGTGACCGATGCGCCGGAGGTGACGTCCGTGCCGTGCTCGGGCAGCGGGTCCGTCGGCGGTTCGGTGGACGACCCGACGGTGTACTGCCGGCTCAGCCAGGAGCCCTCGGGGCGGGACGCGCACGCCGAGGTCGACGCGCAGGTCTCCCCGTCGTGCGCCGCGTAGGCGAAGAACGCCGCCGACTTGGCCGCGGTCTGTGCCGCCGTCAGGTTCGAGGGTCGGTCCGCGATCGGGTAGCCGAGGTACCCCGTGAAGGTGTGGGACGTCGCCGACGCGGCCTGGGCCTCGGCAGCCAGGTAGGCGACGGTGTGGTGGTCACTGTGGTCGCCGTCACCGTAGGACCCGCCGTGGTCGAGGGTGTGGACCTCGGTGGGCGCGTAGTCGGTGAACAGTCCGCCGACGGTCGCGCGCAGGTCGGCGAGGGAGTACGACGCCGGCTGCGACGCGTCAGCGACGGTGTGGATCGTCGGGATGTGGCCCTGGTACAGCTTCTCGAGGCTCTCGTCGTCGTCGGCCGCGAAGCCCGAACCGTCGACGTCGCCGTCCGGCAGCTGGAGGAACACCAGGCTGAGCGCCGGGTCGGTGGCCAGGGTCTCGGTGTGCAGTGTGCGTCCCGCGACGGTGGCCTGTCCGGTCGTCCAGACCGGGTCGACGCCGGCGATCTCGGCGTAGGACGCCATCAGCCCGTCCTGACGCGCCTGCCAGTACCAGGCGGGCTTGCCGGCGTCGCCAGCGGTGACGACCACGGAGCGGACGCACTTGCCCGCGTCGACGTCCGCACGGAGTTCGGTGCCGGAGAACAGCAGGTCGTCGTCGGCGTGCGCCACCAGGGTGAGGACACGACCGGCGCTGCAGTCGACACCGGCCGGGCCGGGCACCGCCGGACCACCGCCCTCGGAACGGCTGGTCGGCGTCGATGCCGAGGCCGCAGCACCCGTCGCGTCGAGGGCCGGGGCGGCGAGCGCCACCAGCGCGAGGACCGCCGCGGCGGACGCGGCACCGATGCGCCACGCCCGCCCGGTCCGCCGACGGTCAGCCCGCGGCATGCGCGAGGCCCGCCTGGGTGATCCGGTAGACCGTCGTGGTGCCGGAGCCCCACACACGCTTCCAGTACGGCGAGTCGGCCATGGCTGCCCGTACCCGCTGGTAGTCGGCCTCGGTCTGGTACCCGTAGCGCTCGTCGTACGCGCCGAACGGCTCCGCGACCATGGCGTAGTACTGCGTGGCCGGCCACTCGAGCACCAGCGAACGGGTCATCTCGGAGACGTCGTCGACGGCGTCGTAGCCCCGGGGTCCCGGGTAGTCGCCGAGCACCTCGCGGGACAACCAGCCCACGTCGAAGTAGCGCGACCCGGTGTTGCTGGGGACGGCGTTCGCCGAACCGGTCAGCAGCATGACGGAACCCTTCGGGGCGGTGGCGTCGTAGAACTGCGTCGCGGCGGACTGGCTGCGCGGGGGCACGCGGTTCCAGTCGAGGGCGGTCTGGCCGAAGGCGCCGACGGCGACCATCGCGGCCACGGCGGCGGCGGCGAAGACGGCCGTGACCGCCGTCGGTCGGAAGGTGCGCTCGAGCAGCTCACCGGCCCACGCGAAGCGGCCGCTCGGCCTCGGCAGGCCGGCCGCCAGGATCGCGATCCATGGTGTCGCGAACAGCACGACCCGGAAGATGCCCTCCTGGCCGTAGTTCGTCGCGACGAGCAACGAGATCGGGCTCGCGGCGGCGGCGAGCAGGCCCCAGTGCACGCGGTCACGACGCATGAGCACGGTGAGCACCGCCACGAGGCCGAGCACGATGAGTGCCACGGCCGGCACGTCGAACGCGAGCCGGGTGACGAGCGGTTTCGGCAGCACCGTCATGTCGTGCGACGGCGGCTGCACGTTGTCGAGCACCTTGCCGACCGCCGCCAGGGACAGGAACTTGCCGAGCACGTCGCCGTTCAGCATCGCGAACCCGATCGCCGGCACGAGCACGACGACGGGCAGCCACCAGGGGCGGAGCAACCGGAACACGACGAGGGTCACGAGCGCCGCGACCGTCAGGTAGGGCGAGATCTGGTGGGTCACGACGAGCACGATGCCGATCGCCGTGATCGCGATGATCCGGGACAGGCCGACACGGCGTGGACGGAGCACGGTGGTCCGCAGGCCGTCGTCGGTGGTCACGGCGGTCCGTCGCAGCGGGCCGACGGCGAGCACCAGGATCACCAGGGACATCAGGATGCCGACGGACTGGGGCGAGAAGTACGTCGTGTTGAGCGAACCGGTCATCGCCGTCAGGAACGCGGCGATCCACGGACGACGGTTGCCCGGCAGCCAGTTGGCGGCCAGGACACCGACCGCGATCGTCGTGCTGAAGGCGAGCAGGACGGGGACCCACGCGGCGATGGTCATGGCGTTGTCGATGCCGCCGACGTCCGCGACCCAGGCGCCACCAGCGAACAGGCCGGACCACGTCTGGAAGATGTCGGCCGTGGGGTTCGTCCCGCCCCAGCGTCGGATGTACTCCAGGACTCCGATGTGCCGGGCGGCCGCCATCACGGTCGGCATGCCGTAGGTGATCGCCTGGGCGAGCTGGATGCTCCCACCGAGCACCACGACGGGGACCGCGAGTCCGCGGCCGCGCACCACGGCGACGACGGCGGCGGCGACGACGATCGCGAGGCCGATCACCAGGCCGGGGCCCAGTGATCCGAACAGGCCGTCGGGCACCGGATCGCCGACGTGGGTCAGCGCGGCGACGACGATGACGAGCAGACCGGCCACCGAAGCGGCGGTCACGGTGTGCGTCGGTGACCACCGGCGCGCCGGTGCGGCACCGTCGGTGGGCAGCAGGCGGGCGCGCCGGAGTTCGGCGAGGTCCCGCGGCACCGCGATCGCCAGGGCGAGGGCGGTGAGCACGACGACCCCGACGAACGGCACCGTCGGTTCCCAGATGCGGAACGTCGCCATCGTGTAGCCGATCGCGATCGTGCCGACCAGCGACGCCGTGACGGCGAAGACGCTGAACCGGGCGAGCGGCATCGGACGGACGAGCAGGAGCGGTGCGACACCGAGCAGCGCGAACAGGAAGACGCCGATCGCGCTCCCACGCAGCACCGGCAGGTCACCGACGGCGCCGACGACCGCGACGAGCAGCGTCGCGGTGACGAGCCCCGCGGCGCTCAGCCGGGTGAGCGGCCCCATGGCGTCCGCCACCACCGGGCGGCCCGAGCGGGTACCGGCCAGGCCGTGCCGGAGCTCGTGACGACCGCGTGCGGTGCGGTCGATGGTGCCGCCACCCCGCAGGCGTTCGACGAGCGCCAGGACGGGTGCGGTGAGCACCGACCGTCGTTCGACGCCCCGCAGCCGCCGTTCGGTCGCGGCGAACTCCGCGTCGACCGGGTCCGTCGCGCGGGCCCGGTCCGTGCCGGTGTCCCCGGCGACGTCCGACGCACGGTCGCCCTGTTCGAGACCGAGCCGGGCGAAGGCGTTGATCGCCTCGGGGGCCGCGTCCACCGAAGCGGTGAAGGTGTCGCGGTCGAAGGCGTTCTTGGTCATCCAGGCTCCGAGTCCGTGGCCGTGGGCAGCGGCGGCCGCGCGGAGCGACGCGACGTCGTCCGCCGATCGCTGCCACGCGATGGCGGCCGGTTCGACGGCGATCGCGGATCCGGCGAACAGCAGTCGTGTGAAGAGGTCGAGGTCGTCGCCGCCACCGACGCTGGTGCCGGGACCGAAGGCGGTGTCGAACCCACCGATCCGGAGCGCGGCCGCACGGCGGACGGCGAGGTTCGCGCCGGTGCCGTACGCGGCGGCGGCGAAGGGGTGCAGCGGCAGGTCGTCCACCGCGTCGTCGAGCCGGAACACCCGACGACGGACGGTGCGCGCCCCCGGGGTGTGGGCGTCGTGCCAGCGCTGTGCCGGGGTGCGGAGTTCCGCACTCGGCACGAGACCGGTGACGCAGTCCACGTCGTCAGCGGCCGCGAAGGCACGGGCGACGGCGTCGACCCAGTCACCGTCGACGACGGCGCCTTCGTCGACGAACGCGACGACCTCGCCCGAGGCGGCGAGCAGACCGGCGTTCCGCGCGGCAGCGAGCCCCTCACCCGGCGCAGCGATGGTGGTGACCCGGCGTCCGCCGATGTCGACCGTCGCCACGCCCTCGTCGTCGGCACCGCGGGAGACGACCACGACGTCGAAGTCGGGGTACCGGTTCGCCAGCACCGAGCGCATGGTCGTGCCGGCGGCGCCGTCCGTGCAGAGCACCACGGTGACGGACGGCAGCACCAGACCTGCTGCCGGCCGACGCTCGGGGGCCGGCATGGGCCGGATCGCGCGCTGCAGCGCACGGACGTCGATCGTGCCGCCGATGCGGCGGCGTTCGGTGATCTCGGTCTCGACGAAGCCGAGCGGCTCACCGCGGTCGCGGACGAGCAGCCGGGCACGCCCGTACCCGGCCGATCCCTGCAGGGCGATGACGTCCCGGTGACTCGACGCGTGCACGTCGGCCCGGTCCACCTCGCCGATCCAGAGCGCGCCGTCCCACGTGGGGACGAGCGGTCCGCTCACGATCGGCGAGAGGACCATCGCCAGGGTCGCGCGGGTCACGGCGTCCCCACCGTCTGCGGGAGCGGGGCGGGTGCCGGCGGGGTCCGCACGACGAGGGTGCCGAGGACCCGGCCGACGGCGTAGCCCGCGACCGTCGAGACGACGGAGAGCGCGATGGCGTACGCCCGCAGGCCTCCGCCACGACCGACGTGGCGGAGTTCCCGCAGCACGGCGCCCGGGATCACACGGGTCAGGTAGGTCGACTCGCTGGCGAGCGAGTCCCCCGTGCCGACCCGGCGGCTCAGGACGGCCTTCGAGATGCCCTCGTAGTAGCTGCGACGACGCAGGTACCGCATGGTGACACGGTCCGGTGAGACCCGGTGCGACACGTTCGACCGCGGTTCGTGGCGGATCCGCGCACCCGGACGGGCCTGGGCGATGCGGATGCAGAGCTCGGTCTCCTCGCACCCGAGCGGCTGGTTGCCGACCCGACCGATGCCCGAGCGGAACCCGCCCGCGAGCAGGATCGCGTCGCGGCGGAAGGCCATGCTCGAGCCGATCACGTTGCGGACGTCGCCGGGGGTCTCCGGCAGGCCGCGGTACGAGCAGCCGACGATCCAGAGCAGCTCGTCGGCGTACGGGCCGGCGCCGGTGGCGGTCGGCCAGGACGGGGTGGCGCGGCCCCCGACGCCGACGACCTCGGGGTCCTCGAGCGCGGTGAGCATGTGCCCGAGCCAGTCCGGGTCCGCCGTGGCGTCGTCGTCCAGGAACGCGACGACGTCGGCGTCCGTCAGGGCGACGCCCGTGTTCCGGGCACCGGACAGCCCGCGGTCCTCGGTGTTCGGGACGACGCGGAGTCCGGGCCAGCGGGCCGCGGCGCGCAGCAGGAGCTCGGGCTCGTGGTCGATCACGACGACGACCTCGGGCGCCTCGGGCTGACGCCTGGCCGACTCGACGCTGTCCTGCAGGTCGCCCCAGCGCTGCTGGGTGTAGGCGCAGATGACGACCGCGACGCTCGTCACGCGACGTCCTCTTCGAGGATGCCGGCGGTCGCGGCGACGGGGGTGCCGACCGGAGCGTGCCCGGCGGCGTGCACCGGAGCGTGCCCGGCGGCGTGCACCGGAGCATGCCCGGCGGCGTGCACCGGAGCGTGCCCGGCAACGAGCTGCTGGGCCGGCGGCACGACGCTCATCGCCGCCCGGCGGACCTCGGCACGGCCGATGGCGGCGCGACGGCGCTCGTGCATGATCGACTTCAGCACGCGGATGCCGTCGGTCACGGCGTTCAGGTTGCTGGAACCGTGCACGCGGAGCTTCTCGTGGCTCGGCACCTCGGTGATCGCGAGTTCGGCGGCCGACCAGCGGCAGGTGAGGACGGTCTCGATCTCGAACCCGTCGCCCCACAGCATCGAGCCGTCGGCCGGCTTCGGCAGCTCGGACGACAGCAGACCGATCTCCGGCAGCACGTCGGCCCAGAAGGCGTTGTAGCCGTAGCAGAGGTCGCTGTAGCGGGTGCCGAGGATGACGTTGCAGAGCAGGTTCAGGCCGCGGTTGCCCATGTTGCGGACGATCGTGATGTCGTCGCTGCCACCGCCGAGCGAGTACCGGGTGCCCTTCGCGACGTCGGCGCCCTCGACGAGTGCCTGGACGAACCGTGGGATCTCGTCGGGGTCCGCGGAGCAGTCGGCATCGAACATCACGACGACGTCGCCGGTGACGGCCTCGAACCCGCACGCCAGGGCGTTGCCCTTGCCCTTGCGCGTCTGGTGCACGACGCGGATGCCGGGCATGACCCGCTGGGCCGTGGCGATCGTGTCGTCGACGGAGTTGCCGTCGACCAGGATCACCTCGTACACGGGCGGGAGCTTCGGGAGGATGATCTCGAGGTTGCGGGCCTCGTTCCGCGCCGGGATGACGACGGAGACCCTCGGGTCTGCAGGGCGGACGGTACGTACGGGCATGGCGCGGTCCTGTCGGGTCAGGGTTGCTGTCGGGTGGTGGCTCGTCGAGACGAGCGGTGCGTCCTCGGATGACGCCTCGACGACGGTGATCGTCGTCGGTCGAGCAGCGGGACGCGGGTACGACGCCGCCGGCTTGCCGCGGGTGAGTGGGTACTCTCCCCCGCGGTTCCAACCATCGCCGTGGCCGGCGGGAGGGTCAATGCACGCTGCGGTCCCTTGCGGACACCCGGGTGCGGATACGGAAACCCGCAACGCTCGCGCAGGTGGGCCGCCGGGCGCGGCGGCCGACGGGTGGTGGACGAGCCACGAGCGGACGGGAGGCGCGGTGC
>NZ_KB714618.1:0-5934 GCF_000349565.1 Curtobacterium flaccumfaciens UCD-AKU | reverse complement strand
CCGCGCCTCCCGTCCGCTTCCTGGTCGCGACCACCGCACCCGGTGCGCAGCCGCTCAGCTCCGGGGTGCGTGCTCCGTCGCGAACGCGGCCCGCAGCGCCGTCGCGAGGTCGGCGACGTGCGGTTCCCGCAGCAGCGAGCTGTGCTCGGCGGCGATCCGTACCGTCTCGGTCTCCCCGCGCAGCAGCGCGGACCAGCCGGCGGCGTCGGGGTTCGCGTCGGCGAGCACGTAGGTGGCGCGCCCGTGGAACGGCGTCGGGTGGTGCCGTCTGGTCACGAGCTCGGCCTGGTCGAAGAACGCGTCGAAGTGTCGCTGGCCGCCGTGACGCAGGACGCCGGCCGTGTAGGCCCGGAGGCGCTTGGCGACGTGGTCGCCCCACGACGTCCCGGACGGCAGCACGCGCCGGAGTGCCCCGTCCACGCGCTGCCGCACGGCCCGCACGGTGGGGTTGCGGTGCTCGCGCGGCCCGAGCCGACCGAAGTGCAGCCGAGCGGTGTCGGACCCGGTCCGCGGCAGGTACGTGTCGAGGAGCGCGAGGTGCTCGACCTGCTCGCCGCTCTCGGTGAGCAGCCGGGCGATCTCCAGCGCCACCAGTCCGCCGAGCGAGTGCCCGACGAGCACGTACGGTCCCCGGGGCTGGACGATGCGCATCAGGGCGACCCAGCGGCGGGCGCTCCGCTCGATGGTCCAGTCCGGCACCCCGCGGCGTTCGAGCCCGTGCTGCTGGAACGCGTACACGTCGTGCTCGGGCAGGTGGCGCGACAGCGGCAGGAACGTCAGCGCCAGGGCACCGCCACCCGCGAAGCAGAACACCGGCGGACGGCCGCCCTCGCGCGCCTCGGACACCTTCACGACGTCGGGGTGCCTCGGCAGCGCGCTCGTCCCGCTCCGCACACGGCGGGCGAAGGCGCGGAGCGTCGGGTGCTCGAGCACGTCGGACGAGCGCAGGTCGACCCCGAGCCGGTCCTGCACGACGGCGAGCATCTCCTCGGCGGACAGCGAGTCGCCGCCGAGCGCGGAGAAGTCCTCGTCCAGGTGCACGCCCCGCAGGCCGAGCGCCTCGGCCCAGATCTGCCCGACGACGAGCTCCCACTGGTCGTACTCACCCTCGACCATCTCGGTCTCGACGCTCGGCGCCCCGGGGAGTCCGGCCCGGTCGACCTTGCCCCGCTCGTTCCGCGGCAGTTCGGTCATCGGCACGATCGACGCCGGCACCATGTACTCGGGCAGCCGGTCGCGGAGTGCCCGTCGGAGCGCACCCGGTGCCGGGGTGCGCTGCCCCGGCCGGCCGACCACGTAGGCGACGAGCCGGGTGACGGAACCGGGATCGACCTGTGCCGTCACGACCGCGTCGTGCACCTCGGGGACCGCGCGGAGCGCCGCCTCGACCTCGCTCGGCTCGACCAGGTAGCCGCGGACCTTCACGGCGTCGTCGGACCGGCCGAGCAGCACGAGCCGGCCGTCGGGGTCGACGCGTGCCAGGTCGCCCTGCCGCCAGCTCGGGGTCCCGACGGGGATGCCGACGGCGGACTCGGCCTCGCCGGTGCGACCGGCCCGTTCGGCGGTCTTCTCCGGCGCGCCCCAGTAGCCCGCGGTCAGGGCGTCGGAGACGACGACGAGCTCGCCGGTCTCCCCCGGGTCGGCCCGGCTGCCGTCCTCACGGAGCACGAGCACGGTCTTGCCGGGCAGTGGCCACCCGGCGGGCACCACGCCCTCGGGCACCGGCTCGCCCGGGGGCACCGGGCAGTACGCGACGCACGCGGTCTCGCTCGAACCGAAGGCGTTCAGGAGCAGCGTGTCCGGGTCCAGGTGCGGTCGGGCTGCGGCGAGGTCGGCGCCGGTGACGGGTTCGCCCGTGGTCATCAGGAAGCGCAGGCCGCCGAGCACCGGTGTTGTCCCGGCTGCGGTCCCGTGCGCTCCGGGGGCGCTCTGCGACCCGACGATCGAGCGCAGCAGGTGCGGGGTGCAGACGAGCACGTTCACGCCGTCGTCCCGGAACCGTCCGAGCAGCCGTTCGACACCGAGGTCACGCGGCTCGAGCAGCACGATGGTGCCGCCGCACAGCAGTGTGTCGAACGAGAACAGCAGCCCGGCCGCGAACGACAGCGGCAGGACCACACCGAGGCGGTCGCCGGGTCCGAGGCCCAGGGCGAGGGCATCCTGCTCGGCGTTGGCGATCTGCTGCCGGTGCGTCAGTACCACGCCCTTCGGCATGCCGGTCGAGCCCGAGGTGAAGACGATCGCGAAGGGGTCCCGCCCGCCGGGGGCGCCTGCGGCGTCCGTCGTGGGGGCACCACCGGGTGCGGTTGCGGTGTCCGTCGCAGGGGCATCGCCGGGTGCGCCCACGTCCAGCAGCTCGCCGAGTGCGTGCACCCGGCCGTCCCGCTCCGCGACGACACCGGCGGCCGGTGCCGCTCGTTCGGTGTCGGCCACGATCTCGTCGACTCCGGCGAGCCGGGCCACGTGCGCCAGCCGTGCGGCGGGCAGGTGGTCGTCGAGCACCACCACGGTCCGACCGGCACGCACCAGCGCCAGGATCCCGATCACGGCCTCGGTCGACTGTCCCGCCATCAGCCCGACCGGCTTCGACGCCCCGCCGGGGGTCTCGTCCACGCCGGCGCCGCTGTGGTCGTCGGGCCGGAGCGTCACGGTCAGGGCTGCGGCCAGCGCGCGCGACGCCCGGTCCGCCTGGGCGTACGTGTACGGACGGCCGTTCCCCGCGAGCGCGGCGGCGTCGCCCCGGAGCGCCACCACGCGGTCCCAGCGGTCCAGCACGGAGTGGTCGGCCGCTGCGGGGACGGCGGCTGGGTGGTGCCAGGGATCGATGGTCGTCAGCGGGTCGGCGGAGGTCACGATGACACCTCGGGTGCTCGGCAGCGGACCGCCACGACTCCCGCGACGGTCTTCCGACCGTAGGACCGCGCTCCCCGCGCACGCGAGCAGGTGCCGGGTGGGTGCGGGGAACCGCAACCCGGCCTGGAGGCGCGGCCCGCGCCCGCCACGGAGGCTGCGGATCCGGATCGATCGGTCCACCGCCCTGGGCAGTTCTCGCGCAGCGGTGGCTCATCGCTCGGGGATCGTGCGGTTCCGCGCAACCGCCCCGCGGAACGAGAACAGCCCCCGGGAGATCCCGGGGGCTGTTCATCAAGTGCTGGGGTACCTGGACTCGAACCAAGAACGACGGTACCAGAAACCGCTGTGTTGCCAATTACACCATACCCCAAAAGGCCTGTCGGCCTTCTGGCCCGGTCACCCGGGGCACGATCAACTACTGTACAGCATCCCGGAGGTCCGTGAGACCACCAACCAGGTCTCGGTGCACGGCAGCGGCGGTCGCGGCTCCGTGCCCGGCGGCGACGATGAGCTGTTCCGGGCCGGGCGGCGTGACGTCTCCCACGGCGTAGAGCCCCGGGACCGATGTCCGGCCGACCCGGTCGACCACCAGGAGTCCCTGCGGGTCGCGCAGCAGGCCTCCGAGCGACCCGGGCGTGTCGGCGTCCGCGGTCGTCGTCGTGCTCCCACCGACGTTGGCGCTGGCGTTGGCCTTGGTGCTCTCGCCGGCGCTGACGCTGGTGCTCTCGCCGGCGCTGGTGCCCGTGCTGGTGTGCAGCCAGTCGAGGTCCGCGTGCCACACCGGGCGGACGAACCCGCCGGCGCGTGGCTCGACGTGGCCGTCGGCGAGCCGGACGCCGGTCATCCCGGTGCGGTCCCCTTCCAGGTCCTCGACGGCCCGCTCGTCCACGACGACACCGGCCGCCGCCAAGCGTGCGCGACCCGCATCGTCGATCGGCGCGATGCCGTTCGTGTAGACGATCAGGTCGTCCGTCCACGACGCGATGAGCAGCGCGCGGTCGACCACGTCGTCGGTCTCGCAGATGAACGCGAGCGGCTGCCCGGCCTTGTCGTACGCATCGCACTCGACGCAGCTGTGCACCGCCGTGCCGTAGAACGCGCGGAGCATCGGCAGTGCCGGGAACTCCTCACGCAGCCCGGTGGCGACGACGACCGTCCGGGCGCGGGCGTCGAGCTCGGTGCCGCGCCACGAACCGTGCACCCGCCAGGCGTCCGTGTCAGGGTCCGGAGCCACCAGGTCGACGACGGACTGCACGACCGTTGCTTCCGGGTAGCCCTCGACCTCGGTCCGGCCGAGCTTCCGGAGCTCGAGCGGCGAGATGCCGTCCCGCGTCAGGAAACCGTGCGACCGCAGGGTGGCGGCGTTCCGGGGCCGATTCGCGTCGACGAGCAGCACGGTCCGCTTCGCCCGGACCAGGTTGAGCGCCGCGCTCAGGCCGGCCGGCCCGGCGCCGATGACCGCCACGTCGTGCACGATCGGCACGGTCTGCTCGGTGCTGCCCACGGTCGTTCAGCGCGCCGCGAGGGCGCGGAGCCGGGTCAGGGTGGACTCCTTGCCCAGGATCTCCATCGACTCGAACAGCGGCGGGCTGATCCGACGCCCGGACACGGCGACGCGCAACGGGCCGAAGGCCACGCGGGGCTTCAGGCCGAGCTCGTCGATGAGGGTCGCACGGAGCGCACCCTCGATCGACTCGGTGGTCCAGTCCTGCACCCCCTCGAGCGCCGCGATGCCCGCCGTCAGGACGGTCGCCGTGTCGCCCTTGAGCGAGGCCAGCGCGTTGTCCTCGACCACCAGATCGGCGTCGGCCGTGAACAAGAACCCGAGCATCGCCGGTGCCTCACCGAGCAGCTGCATGCGCTCCTGGACGAGCGGGGCGGCCTTCGTCAGGACCTCGAGCTGCTCCGGGGTCGCCGGGTCGCTGACGAACTCCGTCAGGTACGGCAGCAGGCGCGACCGGAAGTCGTCCGGTGCGAGCAGCCGGATGTGGTCCCCGTTGATCGCCTCGGCCTTCTTGTGGTCGAAGCGGGCCGGATTCGGGTTGACGTCGGTGACGTCGAACGCCGCGACCATCTCGTCGATCGAGAACACGTCGCGGTCGGGGCCGATCGACCACCCGAGCAGTGCCAGGTAGTTGACGAGCCCCTCGGGGATCATGCCGGCGGCGCGGTGGTGGAACAGGTTCGACTCGGGGTCACGCTTCGAGAGCTTCTTGTTCCCCTCCCCCATCACGTACGGCAGGTGTCCGAACACCGGGATGGACGGCGCGAGGCCGATCTCGTACAGCGCCTCGTACAGGGCGATCTGTCGCGGGGTCGACGACAGCAGGTCTTCACCACGGAGCACGTGGGTGATCCCCATCAGGGCGTCGTCGACCGGGTTGGTGAACGTGTAGAGCGGCTTGCCGTTCGGGCGGACCACCACGAAGTCCGGGAAGGTGCCCTGCTTGAACGTGATCTCGCCGCGCACCAGGTCGTCGAAGCTCAGGTCGCGGTCCGGCACACGCAGACGGAGCGCCGGCTCGCGGCCCTCGTCACGGAAGGCCTGGCGCTCGGCGTCGGTCAGGTCACGCTCGTGGTTGTCGTAGCCCTGCTTGGGATCACGACCGGCTGCCTTGTTGCGGGCTTCCATCTCGTCCGACGTGACGAAGGACTCGTAGATGTGTCCGGACGCCTTGAGCTTCGCGATCACGTCGTCGTAGATCGCGGTGCGCTCGGACTGCCGGTACGGTCCGTGCTCGCCACCGGCGTCGACGCCTTCGTCCCAGTCGAGCCGGAGCCAACGGAGCGCGTCGAGGATCTGCGCGTACGACTCCTCGCTGTCGCGGGCTGCGTCGGTGTCCTCGATGCGGAACACGAGCTTGCCGCCGGTGTGGCGGGCGTAGGCCCAGTTGAAGAGGGCGGTGCGGATGAGCCCCACGTGCGGGGTCCCCGTCGGGCTCGGGCAGAAGCGGACGCGGATGTCGGAGCCGGAGGCGGTGGTGAATGGCGCAGTCATGACCCGCCAACCCTACCGCGGCACCCGCCCGTCCTTCCTGCGCTGTGGATGACGCAGAACAACCCCGTAAACGCAGAAAACCC
>NZ_KB714617.1:123481-159237 GCF_000349565.1 Curtobacterium flaccumfaciens UCD-AKU | reverse complement strand
GACAAGATCTTCGGGTCCGAGGCGTGGGAGACCATCGTGTCGGTGGCGAAGGTCGTCGTGGCGGTGGGTGGGATCATCGCGATGATCATCCCGGGGCCGTGGACGTTGGTCATCGCGGCGATCGCGCTCGTGGTGTTGGCGGACACGTTGTACAAGATGAGCAAGGGCGAAGCCGACGGGTGGGACCTCGCGTTCGCACTCGTTGATTGCGTGCCGGCCGCTGGTGCCTTGTCGGCAGGAGCCCGCACGGCAAAGTTCACGGGGATGCTGACCGCGGCCGGGGATGTCACGTCCGGCACCAGGGCAGTCCGTTCTCTGAATGCCGGTGTGCCGATGGTCCGCGACCTCGCAACCAGCGTTCCTCGCGGTCTCCGTCGGGCGATTCATGCTGACTCCGCAGACCCGCAAGTTCTCCGCTCAGTCTTCGAGCGGGAGTACGGACCACTGAAGATGGTCAACGCGGAGCGGCTCGCCCGGGGTGTGGACGGGTTCAGCATGAACTGCACGAGGTGTGTCATCGCGACGGAGCATGTGCTCGATGGGAAAGCCGTCTCGGCAATGCCCGTCTTCACGCGAGGCGCGAGCGTCGCCGACGTCGCTGAGCACTTCGGCAAGTCCATCCGAGACTTCCAACCGGTGCGGTCGTACGATTCGATCGTCGCTAGGCTCGAGTCCGCTGGTGAGGGGGCTCGTGGCGTTGTATTCGGGACCAGGGCGGGTACCAATCCAGTCGGCCACGTGTTCAACGTTGTTCACGATCGGAATGGTGTTGTGTTCCTCGACGGACAGTCAGGAACGTTTGCCAAGTTGGAGAACTTCGATCAACTCTTCCTACTCAAGACACGGTGATGGTGCATGCGAACTCTCAAAGATGCTCAGGATGAATTTGCGAAGGAAGTGCGCGCTGACGAAGACCTTATTTGGGATAGGGGATGGATCGAGACCGACGATTGGTGGATCGTTCTTTACAACAGCCGAGAGTATTACGAGACACAAAACCCGTTGTTTAGCCTAGCTGGAAATGGCCCCTTTGTTGTACCAAAAGACGGCAGTGCCTGTTTCACTCTTCAAACAAACACATCGGTTGAATCGCAAATAGAGGAACGGGGCCAGCGGGTCATCAGTCGGTCTCGGTGAAGCCAGTTCCGGCTCGAGCGGATGAGACGCTCGAGCGCGCAGTCATCAAGATCAGTCCGGACGGCTCGTGCCTGCCGCAACTGCTCGATGCGGCGGCACGTCTACGCTAAAAGACATGACTCCACGCGACAGCCGAGTGAGTGCGGCCTACTGGACCGATGCAATAGAAGTCTTGACGCGCGGCGTCGAGGGGTTCCGCCCGTTCAGTCATGTGTTCCGGGCCGACGACGTGCGAGCTGGGATTATTCGAACGACCGCGAACTTCGACAACGCGCTCTTTCTGCTGGGCGCGCGGTACTCGGCGGGCTTTCCGACGTCACTCCTCGCGGATGATCTCGAGTCGGTCGTCACTATCTGGGAGAACTGGAACCGCTACGCTGCCGTGTCCGACGGTGGCTTCCCGCTAGAAGCGCTGACGTTCAACGACAAGCAGCCGTACTACTACGCACTGTGGTTGGCGTCGGTAGCGCGGTGCATCGGCGTCAATTCGGCGTTGACGGATCGGTTGATCGAGATCGTTGCTGCTGCTGGAGGCGCTGACCCAGTGCTCGGGACGCTGTTGGGGGTCGAACCGGTGCGGGACACCGTGTGGCACAAGCGGCCGTTCCAGAACCTCGATACGGCCGCGACCGGGACGCCGGATCGCGCCATTTCTGCGCTGAACAGGTACGTGCAAGCCTGGCAGAAGAACATCTCGTTCATTTGGTGGGCCCCAGCGCTGAAGGCAGTGCAGGGGGATAACTTTGAAACGTACTTCGGGTACTGGGCTTGGGAGGCGGCTGGGCTCGTCGTGGCGCGCGGGCTCGACGACTCCGTGTTGCGGTCGTCGCCGTACTATCCAGTCGACCTCGTCGACGGCCAGCAGGACGGATGAGCCGCCCGGCTGCCCGAACGAGGACCTCTGGGAGGGGCCATGAGTGATTCGAAGGTGTACTGGGCGGCCATCGTGGAACCCGGGGCCGTTCGGTTCTCGCAGAAGTCCGTCTCCTGCAAACAACACCGACCGACTTACCGGCGAACCCTACAACTACGACGACACATTCCGTCTCGCAAGGGGGTGCAGGATGAGAGCTCTTCGTCACCTCACCGTCGACGAACGCCTGGTCGTTATCCGGCTGATCCAGCCAGAGTTCTTCCTCTTCCCGAATCGCTTCCTGCACCTGGTCGCCGCTGATGATCTGCCGGCGGTCGAACCATGGTCGTGGCTTGTTGAGTATGAAGACGATTTGTACTTTTGGGCTGAAATCGTCGCGAAGCAGTATCCGACCCGTTCCCTCGTACCCTTCGCAAAGCACCAGGACACAGACGATGTGTTCTGTTTTGACGGTGGCGACCATTCGGGCGACCCTCCCATGCTGATCATCCATACGTTTGCTTCACCTGGGACGGATGACCGGGGGCAGTGGACGTCCTTCGACGTCTGGTGGGAGGAGATGGAGGAGCATCGAGCAGCGTGGCTCGCGGAGCAGGAAGAGGACTGAGACATGCCTCGTAGGGACACGTCGATCAGCAAGGCGATGTCGCACGCGTTGCGGCACGAACCGGGTGCGTACGGGCTGGAACTCGGCGCTGACGGGAGCGCCCCGCTCGCAGATCTTGCCGACGCTTTGGATCGGTCGGGCATTCAGGCATCGTTGGAAGATCTGCGCCGCGTGGTCGCCGAGTCCGACAAGCAGCGCTTCGTCGTCGAAAGCGACCGGATCCGTGCTCAGTACGGGCACTCGACGGACGAGCGCATCGTGAAGCCGGCGATCGTTCCGCAGCCGGTGCTCTGGCATGCAACTTCCCCCGCTGCGGCTGAGTCGATCCTGCGCGACGGGCTCTTGCCGATGGGGCGCCAGTACGCGCATCTGACGACCGATCGCGAGCTGGCTATGCAGGCTGGGCGGCGCAAGTCCACCGCTCCCGTCCTGTTGCGAATCGATGCAGCTCACGCCCACCTGGAGGGCGTGGAGTTCTCGGAGGGGCACGACCGGGTGACCCTGGCCTTGTTCGTTCCCGCGCAGTACATCTCGGCGGAAACCTCCCGATCCTGATGCCGCTGTTCCGACGGAATGCTGGGCTGCGCCAACGGGCGAGTGAGTTCAACGGTCGCTACTGGCGGAGTGCCATCCAAGTCACCTCAACCAACTGGGAGGGGCGCAGGGCAGCGGTGCACCGAGCAACGGATGCGGAGAAGCGACTGAGGGCGTTGCGCGGCGAATGGCACATGGGCCTCAAGCATCTGGTCGTGCAGTACTCCGCAGGTGTCAGCGTCGATGAGATCGGCGATGTAGCCGAGTCCGTCGCGGCCTCGTACCGTGCTTGGGTCACTTCCGCGCTCTCCCATGCCGGTCCTTCGCCCCGCCTCAGCGACGGGAACGAGTACTACACCAGCATCTTGCAACTTCTCGGGATCACGACGGGCTGTGGTCGGGACGACAGCGCGCGGACGATAGTCGAGTCCGTGATCAGGCAGGGCGCGGATCCGTTGTTCTCGGCTCTTGCTTCTGCACACCGGCTGGCCCTTCCCAGCGGATCCCCTGCGGCTTCGACGCCCAGGGTTGCGCGGCCTCTGCTGGCGGTTCTTCAACGGCCCGAAGAAGCGGACCGCACGATCCAGACCTATCTAACGGACTGGCCAACGCGTATGAAGTCGATGAGCTGGATGGGGTCCCTGGAACGGGTCGAACCCGGTGACTCGTACGGTCAAGGCTTCATCGGGTACTGGGCGATGGAACTGCCTGCGGTGGCCAGTGCCATCGATGCGCACCTCGATGACGTTGTGTCGCCCTTCCTCCCGGCGGATCTCTTGTGAAGTTCGACAGATCTTTGGTCGGGCAGCCCAGGCGAGGCAACGAGACGAACGAGTGTCGACGGGGCAATCGCGTGCACTCCTCCCAGCGAGACTCTCGGTGAAGGCGGTCAACTGGCGGTCGAGCAGCGCCCTGTCGCTGCGAAGGCTCCTGGTCGCTACACGTACGAAGGTGGTTCAAGGTGATCGACGTCGAAGTGCTCCGCAGGCGGATCGCAACGGAGTGGGGCCGCAACGCCGAGGCCGTCCGCGCGCTCCCCGGGTACTCCGACGCATGAGCCGTCGCCCCGAGGGTGATCCTGTCGTGGTCAGGAGACCGACGCGTCGTCCTCGTCCGCCCACAGCGGGTCGCTGACGGTCCGGGGCAGCAGCACCCCCGGCGACGCCGGCCACGGCAGCCGCGTGATCGGCCAGTTCGAGGCGAAGAGCTCACGCCGCCCAGCATCGAACTCCTGCACCGTCTTGAGCTCGTCGTAGACCAGGGCGTACGCGGCCCGCAGGTTGTCGAAGTAGTCGTCCCACGAGTCGAACAGGGTGAAGGCGACATCGGAGACCAGGTCGATCGACGACCAGGCATCGTCCTCGTTCAGGAGCCCGGCGGCGTACGCACCTCTGACGGCGGTGACCGCGTTCTTGACGTCCATCGACCAGAGCAGCTTCGGCGGGCGGTCCGCTCGGCGTTCGAGCAGGCTCGACCCTGCCCACGGGTCGGTGCCGAGCAGTGAGGACAGCCGGGTGAGCCGGGTCTCACCCTCGGCGGATCGGCTCAACGCGAGGAACTGCCACGACACGCTCTTCGGACCGAGCAGGTCGACGGCGAAGGCCTGTGCGTCCCGCCCGCTGGCGATCTTGTAGGTCCCGTCGAGTTCGCGGCGCAGGAACGTCAGCGGGCGCAGGGAGATGGTCACGAAGGGCGACGACGTGGTGTCCTGCAGGTACTCGCCGCCGAGCTCCACCCGCGAACCGTACGGGGCGAGCGACGCCGGCCACCATCCGTCGTGGAAGTCGCCGAACGAGGCGAGGGCCAGCTGCTGCAGTCGGCGGACGGGCAGCTCGCGGGCGCCGGTGCGCTCCCGGTACCGCCGCTGTTCCCGCACCGGCAGCCCGATGTCACGGAGCGAGGTGATGAAGGTCAGCACGAACCACACGACGACGGCGATCAGGAAGCAGCGCCACACCGCCTGGATGCCGTACCCGAAGTGCGCCCGGACGTCGTACGGACCGGCTGTGGCGGCGACGAGGGCGACGAAGAACGCCACGATCGCGATCGACATGGTGATCCACGCTGCGGCGCGGTCCCGTCGTCGCCCGGTCTGCTTCCGCGCCTTGGCGACCATCGCCCGGTGTCGCCAGCGTGGACGGACCGGGAACTCGCGGTCGCCGGGATGGTTCTGCAGTGCTTCCCCATGACGATCGATCGTAGCGAGCGGCTCAGTCCTCGTCGCCGGCGCCGACGAGCTCCGGGGCCGTGAGCAGCCGCGGCTCGTCCTCGATCGGGGACGGGTCCGCGATGACCTTCGACTCGTCGAGCAACGACAGCCGACGAGCGCTCGGCAGCACCTGGCGCTCGAGGGACCCGACGAACCGGTTGTAGTCGACGACGGAGCCCCGGATCGAGCGGCCGAGCTTGTCGACGTGCCCGGCCATCGTGGACAGCCGGCCGTAGAGCTCGCGGGAGACCTTGAAGAGCTCGTGCGCCTCTTGCGAGACGACGTCCTGCTGCCACGAGAACGCCACGGTCTTGAGCACGGACCACAGGGTCACGGGAGAGGCGAGCGCGATGCGCTTGCGGAAGGCGTGGTCGAGCAGGCCGGGGTCGGCGGCGAGGGCGCTCGAGATGAGCGACTCGGACGGGATGAAGGCGACGGTGAGCTCGGGGGAGGCGTCGTAGCCGGTCCAGTACTCCCGTGCGGCAAGGGCGTCGACGTGGGCTCGGAGCGCCTTGACGTGCTGGGCGATGAGCTGGTCGCGTCGGGCTGCCTCGGCACCGGTGGCGGTCGCCGGGATCTCGGCGGCCTGCAGGTAGGCGCTGAACGGCACCTTGGCGTCGACGGCGATGGTCTTGCCGCCGGGCAGGTGCACGACCATGTCCGGCCGGGCGGAGCCGACGGCGGTGGTGACGGAGGACTGCACGTCGAAGTCGACGCGTTCGAGCAGCCCTGCGGCCTCGACCACGTTGCGCAGCTGCGTCTCGCCCCAGACGCCGCGCGTGCTGTTCGACGACAGGGCGCTGGCCAGGGTGTCGGCGGTGGCGCGCAGGCGCTCTTCCGACTCGGCGGCCGACCGGAGCTGCGCCGACAGTGCGCCGTACTGCTCGCTCCGCGACTGCTCGAGCTCGGCGATCTTCGTGCGCATGACGTCGAGCGTCTGCGCCACGGGGCTGAGCGCGGAGAGCACCTTGGACTCGTTCTGGTTCCG
The DNA here is from genome assembly GCF_000349565.1 of Curtobacterium flaccumfaciens UCD-AKU. Classification (GTDB taxonomy): domain Bacteria; phylum Actinomycetota; class Actinomycetes; order Actinomycetales; family Microbacteriaceae; genus Curtobacterium; species Curtobacterium poinsettiae. Next base: position 152,888 of record NZ_KB714617.1, on the reverse strand, counting down.
TGCCGCGTCGACGCCGTGCATGCGCTGCACCAGGTGCTCGAGCTCGGCGGAGCGCCGTTCGAGCGAGTCGACCTGGCGGCGGTACTGCGTGTCCTGGGCGTCGAGGCGTTCCTCGGCGTCGCGTCGGGCCGCCTCGAGCTGGCCACGGAGCGCCTCGGCCGTCGCACGGGCCGACGCGGCGTCGATGCCCGCGCGCGAGCGGGCGAGCGACCAGGCGACGACCGCACCGACGGCGATGCCGATCACGAGACCGATGACCAGGGCGAGGATCTGCATGTCGCGACCCTGGCAGAACCCACCGACACCGCGCCTCCCGGCACACCGACGCGCCTCGCAGACCCGGCCTGACTGCCGCCACGGGACCAGCGTGGCGGACAGTGGAATCCATGTCATGACATTAGGGCAAACAGGGTGTACAGTCGTGATCGTCCGCCGATGAAGCCGCACGGAAGGTCCACCGCGTCGCATGACGAACCAAGCTCCCCACGCCTACGACGTGATCACGATGGGACGCGTCAGCGTCGACATCTACCCGCAGCAGACCGGCCCGCTCGAGGACGTCTCGACCTTCTCGAAGTCCGTCGGCGGCAGCGCCACGAACGTCGCCATCGCCGCTGCTCGACACGGCGCGGACGCCGCGGTCATCACCCGGACGGGCAACGACCCCTTCGGCCGGTACATCGCCCGCACGTTGCCCGAGTTCGGCGTCGCGAACGCGTTCGTCGAGACGGTGGAGGGGCTGAACACCCCCGTCGCCTTCTGTGAGATCTTCCCGCCGGACGACTTCCCGCTCTACTTCTACCGGGCCCCGAAGGCGCCGGACCTGATGATCACGGCGAAGTCCCTGCCGCTGCACGAGATCGAGCGCGCGAAGATCTTCTGGACCACGGTGACCGGCCTCAGCGAGGAGCCGAGTCGACAGGCGCACCACGTCGCCTACGAAGCCCGGTCCGCCGCGCAGAACAGCACGAAGACCCACACCGTCTTGGACCTGGACTACCGGTCGATGTTCTGGTCGAGCCCCGAGGCCGCGACGCGCGAGGTCGCGATCGCCCTCGAGCACGCCACCGTCGCCGTCGGCAACCGCGAGGAGTGCGAGGTCGCGGTCGGTGAGACCGACCCGGTCCGCGCCGCCGACGCCCTGCTCGACCGCGGTGTCGAGATCGCGATCGTCAAGCAGGGACCGAAGGGCGTGCTCGCGAAGACCCGCGACGAGTTCGTCGAGTTCCGTCCGCACCACATCGACGTCGTGAACGGGCTCGGCTCGGGCGACGGTTTCGGCGGCGCGCTGACCCACGGCCTGCTGCAGGGCTGGAGCCTCGAACGGATCCTGGCGTTCTGCAACGCAGCCGGCGCGATCGTCGCGACGCGGTTCGAGTGCTCGACGGCGATGCCGACGAGCGACGAGATCGAGCAGTTCCTGACCGACAACCCGGCCGAGGGCACGAACCACACGGGTGAGACGCACACCGAGGAGAAGACCCATGCCTGAGCTCAGCCCCGCTGACTTCCAGCGCCTCCGCGACATCCGTGCCGGCCAGCCGGACCTGGTGCGTGCCACGCTCGATGCCCGCCGCAAGCGCTCCCTGCTCGCCGACGACGGCAAGCTCTTCATCGTCGCCGCCGACCACCCCGCCCGCGGTGCGCTGGCGGTGCGCGACGACGAGTCCGCGATGGCGGACCGCTACGACCTGCTCGAGCGGCTCGTCACGGCCCTCGGTCGTCCTGGGGTCGACGGCGTGCTCGGCACCCCCGACATCCTCGAGGACCTCGCACTGCTCGGCGCCCTCGACGGCAAGGTCGTCGTCGGGTCGATGAACCGCGGCGGACTCCGCGGCGCCACGTTCGAGATGGACGACCGGTACACCGCGTACTCGGCGCAGGCCATCAAGGACTCCGGGCTCGACTTCGCCAAGCTCCTGGTGCGCATCGCGCTGGAGGACTCGGGCACCGCGCCGACGCTCGAGGCCACGGCCCGCGCCGTCAGCGAAGCCGCGGCACTCCAGCTGCCGATCATGCTCGAGCCGTTCATGTCCGAGTGGCGGGACGGCCGGGTCGTCAACGACCTGTCGGCCGATGCCGTGATCACCTCGATGGCGATCGCTGCCGGCCTCGGCGAGTCCAGCGCCTACAGCTGGCTCAAGATCCCCGTCGTCGACGACATGGAGCGCGTGATGGCCGCGACGACGCTGCCGACGCTGCTGCTCGGCGGCGACCCGGCTTCGCGCCCGCTGGAGACGTACGCCAAGTGGGCTGACGCCCTGGCCCTGCCCGGCGTCCGTGGCCTGGTCGTCGGACGCACCCTGCTCTACCCCTCGGACGGCGACGTCGCCGCCGCCGTGGACGTGGCCGCCGGTCTCGTCCACAGCCAGGAGGCCCGGGCCGGGTTCTCCACAGATGCCCACGACCCAGCCGCTCGGCTCGCGGGCGCCACCACCATGGACTCGTCCATCTCGGAAGGAACCAACGCATGACGCTCACCGACACGACCACCACCACCGTCGGGCACTGGATCGACGGGGCTCGCGTCCCGTCCTCGTCGGGGCGGACGGCACCGGTGTACGACCCGGCGCTGGGCGTCGCGACCAAGCAGGTCGCGCTGGCCGACGAGTCCGAGATCCAGGCGGCCATCGGCAGCGCCAAGGCGGCGTTCCCCGGCTGGAGCAACCTGTCGCTGGCCAAGCGCCAGGCGATCCTGTTCTCGTTCCGCGAGATCCTGAACCGCGACAAGGCCGAGCTGGCCGAGATCATCACGAGCGAGCACGGCAAGGTCATCGACGACGCCATGGGGGAGATCGCCCGTGGGCAAGAGGTCGTGGAGCTCGCCACCAACATCCCGAGCCTGATGAAGGGCGAGTTCTCCGACCAGGTCTCGACCGGCATCGACGTCTACTCGATCCGCCAGCCGCTCGGCGTCGTGGGCATCATCAGCCCCTTCAACTTCCCCGCGATGGTGCCGCTCTGGTTCCTGCCGATCGCGATCGCCGCTGGCAACACCGTCGTGCTGAAGCCGAGCGAGAAGGACCCGTCGGCCGCCATCTGGCTCGCCGAGAAGTTCAAGGAGGCCGGGCTGCCCGACGGCGTCTTCAACGTGCTCAACGGCGACAAGCTGTCCGTCGACGGTCTGCTCACCAGCGACGACGTCGAGTCGATCTCGTTCGTCGGCTCCACGCCCATCGCGCAGTACGTCTACGAGACCGGCACGAAGCACGGCAAGCGCGTGCAGGCCCTCGGCGGCGCGAAGAACCACATGCTCGTCCTGCCCGACGCCGACCTCGACCTGGTCGCCGACAACGCGATCAACGCGGGCTTCGGTTCGGCCGGTGAACGCTGCATGGCGATCTCGGTCGTCGTCGCCGTCGAGCCGGTGGCCGATGAGCTCATCCAGAAGATCAAGGACCGCGCGGCCACCCTGCGCATCGGCGACGGTCGTCGCGGGTGCGACATGGGGCCGCTCGTCACGAAGCAGCACCGTGACAAGGTCGCCTCGTACATCGAGGTCGCAGAGCAGGACGGTGCGGTGGTTGTGGTGGACGGACGCACCGTCCGACCCGACGGCGACGAGAACGGCTTCTGGCTGGGCCCGACGCTGATCGACCAGGTGCCCACCACCAGCCGCGTCTACACCGAGGAGATCTTCGGTCCGGTGCTGAGCGTCGTGCGCGTCGCCACCTACGAAGAGGGCCTCGAGCTCATCAACTCCGGCGCGTACGGCAACGGCACCGCCATCTTCACGAACGACGGCGGCGCAGCCCGACGGTTCCAGCGCGACGTGCAGGTCGGCATGATCGGCATCAACGTCCCGATCCCGGTGCCCGTCGCCTACTACTCGTTCGGTGGCTGGAAGAACTCGCTGTTCGGTGACCACAAGGCGTACGGGGCCGACGGCGTGAGCTTCTTCACCCGCCAGAAGGCGATCACGAGCCGGTGGCTCGACCCGTCGCACGGCGGCATCAACCTCGGCTTCCCGTCGAACGACTGAGCCGCAGCATGGCGAACGAACAGCACCAGCACGACCAGTGGTTCATCCCGGCCGGCTCCCGGCCCGAAGCGGGCTGGACCGACGTCGTCGACGGACGCATCGAGGGATGGGCGCACACCGGGCTCCGGACCGGCGCGGTGGCCGACGGGGGCGAGCTGCGCCTCCCCGCCGACGCCGTGGAGCGCATCATCGTGCCGCTCGCCGGGTCGTTCCACGTGACCCACTCGGGCGCCGCCGGTGACGGCGAGCAGGACCTGCAGGGGCGGGGGAGCGTCTTCGACGGTCCCAGCGACGTCCTGTACCTGGGCTCCGGTTCCGCGGCCACCATCACCGGCGACGGTCGGTTCGCCGTCGCGGAAGCCCCCACGGACATCGTCAAGCCGACCACGTACGTGGCCCGGCCGGACGTGCCGGTGGAGCTCCGCGGCGCCGGGCAGTCGAGCCGCCAGGTGCACAACTTCGGCACCCCGGCCGCGCTCGACGCCGTCAAGTTCATCGTGTGCGAAGTGATCACGCCGGCCGGCAACTGGTCGTCGTACCCGCCGCACAAGCACGACACGAACGTGCCCGGGTCGGAGTCCAACCTGGAAGAGATCTACTACTACGAGGCAGCGGTGTCCCGCGGGCTCGAGTCGATCACTCCCGAGGCCGCAGACCCGTTCGCCCTGCACCGCACCTACGCCTCGGACGACCGCGCCATCGACGAGTTCCGGCAGGTCCGCACCGGTGACGTCGCTCTGGTGCCCTACGGCTGGCACGGACCCGCGGTCGCCGCTCCCGGCTACGACATGTACTACCTGAACGTGATGGCCGGGCCCGACCCGGAGCGCGTCTGGAACATCACCGACGACCCGGCCCACGGCTGGGTCCGCCGGGCGTGGGAGAGCGAGCAGCTCGACCCGCGCCTGCCCTACCAGAAGGAGGACGCGTGACCACCACCACGCGCCAGGCCGGCGCGACGCGTCGGATGACCGTCGGCCAGGCACTCGTCGAGTTCCTGGCCAACCAGTGGACCGTCGACGGTGACTTCCGTGAACGCACCATCCCGGGGATCTTCGGCATCTTCGGGCACGGCAACGTCGCCGGGGTCGGTCAGGCGATCAAGCAGCTCCACGTCGAGCAGCCCGGGTTGCTGCCGTACCACCAGGCCCGCAACGAGCAGGCGATGGTGCACGAGGCCGTCGGCTTCGCCCGCATGCACCGCCGCCGTGCGACGTTCGCGTCGACCGCGTCTGTGGGCCCGGGTGCCGCCAACATGCTGACCGCCGCAGCACTCGCCACGACGAACCGGTTGCCGGCACTGCTCCTGCCGTCGGACACCTTCGCCACGCGCACCACCGACCCGGTGCTCCAGCAGATCGAGCTGCCGCACGACACGTCGTTGCAGGTCACCGACGCCTTCCGTCCGCTGTCGCGCTACTTCGACCGCGTGGAGCGTCCGGAGCAGCTGTTCTCGATCGCGCTCGCCGCGATGCGGGTCCTGACCGACCCGGCCGAGACCGGTGCGGTGACGATCGCCCTGCCCGAGGACGTCCAGGCCGAGGAGTTCGACGTGCCCGTCGCGTTCCTGCAGCCGCGTGAGTGGCACATCCGCCGTCCGCTGCCCGAGCGTGGCCCGCTCGAGCGTGCCGTGGCCGCGATCCGTGCCGGCCGGCGTCCGGTCATCGTGGCCGGCGGCGGGGTCCTGTACTCCGACGCCGCCGACGAGCTCCGTGCCTTCGTCGAGGCCACGGGGATCCCGGTCGGCACGTCGCAGGCCGGCGGCGGGTCCCTGGTCTGGGACCACCCGCAGTACCTCGGCGGGATCGGCGCGACCGGCACCGCCGCCGCCAACGCGATCGCCGCCCAGGCCGACGTCGTCATCGGGATCGGCACCCGCTACAGCGACTTCACCACGGCGTCGCGCACGGCGTTCCAGAACCCCGACGTCACGTTCGTCAACGTCAACGTGGCCGCGTTCGACGCCTACAAGCACGGATCGCAGCTGCCGCTGATCGCGGACGCCCGGGAGGCCCTGGTCGCCCTGACCGAGTCGCTCACGTCGGACACGGCGTACGTCGTCGAGCCCGGCTACGCCTCCGAGATCGCCTCGCTGAAGGCGGCGTGGGACGCCGCCGTCGACGGCGCGTTCGCGCCGTCCGGCGCGGACCTGCCCGGCCAGCCCGAGATCATCGGCGCCGTGCAGTCGGTCTCCGACCCGCGCGACGTCGTGATCCAGGCGGCGGGCTCGCTGCCCGGCGACCTGCACAAGCTCTGGCGGGTGCGCGACGAGCTCGGGTACCACGTCGAGTACGCGTTCTCGTGCATGGGCTACGAGATCGCCGGCGGCATCGGGGTCCGGCGCGGGGCGCCGGACCGCGACGCGATCGTGATGGTCGGTGACGGCAGCTACCTCATGCTGCACACCGAGCTCGTCACCGCCGTGGCCGAGGGCATCAAGATCATCGTCGTGCTCATCCAGAACCACGGGTACGCGTCGATCGGGCACCTGTCCGAGACCGTCGGCTCCGAGCGCTTCGGCACGAAGTACCGCTACCTCGACGAGACCGAGTCGTTCGAGAACGGCGAGCCCCTGCCCGTCGACCTCGCCGCCAACGCCCGCTCGTACGGCGTCGACGTCATCGAGGTGCAGCCCGGTCCGGACAGCATCGAGGACCTGAAGGCCGCGCTGCGTCAGGCGAAGGCGAACGACCACACCACCCTGGTGCACATCAACTCCGACCCGCTGGTCTACGCCCCCGAGGGCGACGGCTGGTGGGACGTGCCGGTCGCGCAGACCTCCACCCTCCCCAGCACCCAGGCCGCCCGCGCCGAGTACGAGCAGCAGGTCGCCACGCAGCGTCCGCTGCTCGGCTGAACCGTTCACGAGACAGAAAGCGACAGCGACGTCATGACCGACACCGCCACCCCCATCGGCAGCCCCGCCACCGACGCGGCGCCCGCCTCGATCCGCATCGGCACCGCACCTGACTCGTGGGGCGTCTGGTTCCCGGACGACCCGAAGCAGGTGCCGTGGCAGCGCTTCCTCGACGAGGCCTCCGCTGCCGGGTACGAGTGGATCGAGCTCGGCCCGTACGGGTACCTGCCGACCGACCCGTCCCAGCTGTCCGACGAGCTCGAGTCCCGCGGGCTCAAGCTGTCAGCGGGCACGGTCTTCACCGGGTTCCACAAGGGCGAGGACCAGTTCCAGCGTGCGTGGGACCAGGCCGTCGCCGTCGCCGGCCTGGCCGCGAAGCTCGGTGCCGAGCACCTCGTGACGATCCCCGACCTGTGGCGCTCGGACGCCACCGAAGAGGTGCTCGAGGCGCGCACGCTCACCGACGAGCAGTGGGAGCGTCTCGGCAAGGGACACGACCAGCTCGGCAAGGCGCTGCTCGAGGAGTACGGCGTCCACCAGCAGTTCCACACCCACGCGGACAGCCACGTCGGCACCTACAAGGAGACCGTCCGGTTCCTCGAGGTCACGAACCCCGAGTACACGAACCTCTGCCTCGACACCGGCCACTTCGCCTACTACGGCGGCGACAACCTCAAGCTCATCGCCGCCCACCCGGAGCGCATCGGCTACCTGCACCTGAAGCAGGTCGACACCGACCTGCTGTTCGACGTGCTCAAGAACGACGTGCCGTTCGCGACCGCGGTGTCGCAGGGCATCATGACCGAGCCGCCGCACGGCACCCCCGAGCTCGCCCCGATCATCGAGGCCGTCGCCGCGATCAACCCGGACGTCTTCGGCATCGTCGAGCAGGACATGTACGGCTGCTCCGTCGACGCCCCCGGCCCGATCGCCGAACGCACCTTCCAGCACATCTTCGGCTCGACCTCGGCCGCCCGCGCCTCCTGACGCGCCGTCCACGCAGCGTCAACAACCACCAGGAGAACACCACCATGACCACCACGCAGAACCTCCGCGTCGCCGTCGTCGGCGCCGGCATGATGGGCGCCGACCACGTCCGCCGCATCACCGCCAAGATCTCGAACGCCGACGTCGTCGCCGTCGTCGAGCCCGACCAGGCCCGTGCCGCTGCGGCAGCCGCCCTGGCGCCCGGTGCGATCACCGCCGCGTCCTTCGACGAGGCGCTCGAGCAGACCGAGATCGACGCCGTCATCATCGCGACGCCGGGTTTCCTGCACGAGCCGATCCTGGTGACCGCGCTCGAGCGCGGCCTCACCGTCCTGTGCGAGAAGCCGCTGACGACCAGCGCCGAGGACTCGCTGCGCATCGTCGAGCTCGAGCAGCAGCACGCCGCCCGGCCCGTCATCCAGGTCGGCTTCATGCGCCGGTTCGACGCCGGGTACCAGGAGCTCAAGGCCCTGCGCGAGTCGGGGGCGAACGGTGCCCTGCTCGCCCTGCACCACGCGCACCGCAACCCGACGACGCCGCCGAACTTCAGCGAGTCGATGCTCATCCACGACTCGGTGATCCACGAGATCGACATCATCCCGTTCCTGACCGGCGAAGCCATCACGAGCGTCGAGGTGAAGAAGCCGCGCAAGAACTCCCTCGCGCCGGCCGACCTGCCCGAGCCGCAGTTCGTCCTGTTCACCACCGAGTCCGGCACGATGGCGATCGTCGAGATCAACGTCAACGCCCAGTTCGGCTACCAGGTCACCACCGACGCCGTGTTCGAGTCCGGTGTCGCGTACATCGGCCGCGACACGTCGCTCTCGCTCGTCGCAGCCGGAGCGACCTCGCAGGGCGTCACGCCGTCCTTCAAGGAGCGCTTCGGTGCCGCCTACGACGAAGAGGTCCAGCGCTGGGTCGACGCTGCCCGGACCGGTGGCATCGACGGGCCGAGTGCCTGGGACGGCTACACCGCATCCGTCGTCGCCGAGGTCGCGGTCCGGGCCCAGCAGTCCGGCGCGCACGAAGTGGTCGAGTACGCGGTCACCAAGCCGGCGTTCTACGACGAGACGAGCGACGCGACGAGCGACGCGACCGCCGCGCTCGCCGGGGCCTGATCGATGCCGAAGATCGCGCTCGACCCGACCCCGTTCCACCACGACCTGTCGTTGCTCGAGTTCCCGCGGAAGGTCGCGGAGCTCGGCTACGAGTACCTGCAGCTCACCCCGCACAAGGACTTCATCCCCTTCTACCGGCACCCCAAGGCCGACGACGACCTGGTCGACGCGTTCGCCGCGGCCTGCCGCGACGCCGGGGTCCAGGTGGCGAGCGTGCTGCCGGTGCTGCGCTGGTCGGGCCCGGACGAGGACGCCCGACAGGCTGCGGTGCGGAAGTGGAAGCGGGTCATCGAGATCACGAAGCGCCTCGGCGTGGACACCATCAACACGGAGTTCTCCGGCCGCCCCGAGCGCGCCGAGGAGTCCGAGGACCAGTTCTACCGGTCGATGGAGGAACTGCTGCCGATCATCGAGGACGCCGGCATCCGGGTGCTCATCGACCCGCACCCCGACGACTTCGTCGAGGACGGGCTCGAGGCGCTCCGGGTGATCCGCGGCCTGAACTCGAAGCACGTCGGCTTCGTGTACGTCGCCTGCCACACGTTCCACTACGGCGGCAACATGGACGAGATCATCGACGCCGCCGGTGACTCGCTGCAGCTGGTCCACGTCGCCGACGCGTACGACCACCGTCGCTCGCACGGCCTGCGCTACATCACGAACCCGCCCGGCAACCCGGTCCGCGTGCACCAGCACCTGCCGGTCGGCCAGGCGGACGTCGACTTCGACGCTTTCTGGGCGGCACTCGACCGGGTCGGTTTCTCGGCGCGCGCGGACACCGTCGCGGTCTCGAGCGTCTTCGCCGAGGACGAGAACGCCGACGCGGTGTCGCGGTTCCAGCTCGACACGATCACGAAGGGACTCCACCGATGACCACCACCCTCGAGACGCAGGCGTCCACCGACGCCGACTCCCGTCCCGTCACCCTGCAGGCCGCGGAACAGACCCCGACCGCCCTGTGGAACGACTCCGCCGACCCGCGGGAGCTGTCGACCGCCATCCACGAGTACGGTGCCGTCGGGGCGACATGCAACCCGGTGATCGCGTACACCTGCATCCAGCAGGACCCGGAGACCTGGGTCCCCCGCATCCGTGCGATCGCTGCCGAGCACCCGACGGCGGGGGAGTCCTGGATCGGCTGGAAGGCCGTCGAGGAGCTCTCCATCGCCGCCGCGGCGCAGCTGCTGCCCGCGTTCGAGGCGTCCGGCGGCCGCAACGGTCGACTGTCGATGCAGACCGATCCCCGGTTCCACCGCGACCAGGACGCGCTCGTCGAGCAGGCCGTGCGGTTCTCGCAGCTCGCGCCGAACATCATCGTGAAGATCCCCGCCACGAAGGTCGGCATCGCCGCGATCGAGGAAGCCGCCTACCGCGGGGTCTCGATCAACGCCACGGTGTCCTTCACCGTGCCGCAGGTCGTCGCCGTGGGCGAAGCCATCGAGCGTGCCCTCGACCGCCGTGCTGCCGAGGGCAAGCCGGAGCAGGAGTTCGGCCACGTCGTCACTCTGATGGCCGGCCGCTTCGACGACTGGCTGAAGACCGTCGTGAAGCGTGACCACGTGATGGTGGACCCGGGCATCCTCGAGTGGGCCGGTGTCGCGGCGGTGAAGAACGCCTACCGCGTCTTCCAGGAGCGGGGGTTCCGCTCGCGCGTGCTGGTCGCCGCGTTCCGCAACGCGCTGCAGTGGTCCGAGTTCCAGGGCGGTGACCTCGTCGTCTCGCCGCCGTTCCAGTGGACGAAGGACATCAACGACAACGCGTTCCCGTTCCGCCCGCACGCCATCGACGACGAGGTCCCCGTGCACGTCATCGAGGCGCTCCGGGCGGCGACGCCGGAGTTCGCCCGCGGCTACGACGTGGACGGCATGACCATCGACGAGTTCGACCGCTTCGGTGCGACCGTGACGACGCTCCGGCAGTTCCTGGACGCCGACGCGAAGCTCGATGCCCTGGTCCGCGACATCATCGTCCCCGCGAACTGAGACGTGACCAGCTGCGCAGCGCGATCCCCGGTCGGAACCGCGGGGTCGCGCCCCGGGCGCTGCCGTACCAGCCTGGAGGCCCGGTGCCGGTCCCTGAGACCGGCACCGGCCCTCCAGGCGGTTGCGGCATGTGCTGACAAAGTCCGCAGCATCGGCTAGGGTCATTGTCGCGCTCCAACGCGCGTCACCTGAACGAAGGAGTTCTCCATGGACAGCATCGGCGTCGGGCTGATCTCGGTCGGCTGGATGGGGCGGTTGCACTCGCGCGCCTACCGGGCGTTGCCGGACCACTTCCCGGAGCTCGGCGTCCAGCCGCGGCTCGTCGTCGCGGCCGACCCGGTCGAGGCGGCGCGCGACCAGGCGGTGACGCGGCTCGGGTACGAACGTGCCGTCGCCGACTACCAGGAGGTCCTCGCCGACCCGGCCGTCGACGTCGTGTCGATCTGTTCGCCGAACTTCCTGCACCGCGAGATGGCCGTCGCCGCGGCCGAGGCGGGCAAGCCGTTCTGGATCGAGAAGCCGATGGGGCGGTACGCCAGCGACTCCCGCGCCATCCACCAGGCGGTGCAACAGGCGGGCGTCATCACGAGCGTCGGGTTCAACTACCGGCACGCCCCGGCGATCGAGCGTGCCCGTGAACTCGTCCGCAGCGGGCGGCTCGGCCGGATCACGAACGTGCGCGGCTCGTTGCTCGCCGACTACTCGTCCGACCCGGCGGCCCCGCTGACCTGGCGCTTCGAGCGTGAGCGCGCAGGATCGGGCGTGCTCGGCGACCTGCTGTCACACGGGCTCGACCTGGCGCAGTACGTGGTCGGTCGGATCGCTTCGGTCAGTGCGCTCGCGGAGACGTTCATCGAGTCGCGGCCCCGGCCTGCTGCCGGCATCGTCGACCGCAGTGCGGCGGCGACCGGTGAACTGGGCGCCGTCGAGAACGAGGACTACGCCGCGCTGCTGTTCCGGTTCGAGGACGGTGCGGTCGGCACGATGGACTCGAGTCGGGTGATGCGCGGGCCGCACGCCGAGTACACGCTCGAGATCTACGGCACCCGCGGTTCGGTCCGGTGGGACTTCCAGCGCCTCAACGAGCTCGAGGTGTACCTCGACGGACAAGAGGTCGACGGGTACGCCACCCACTACGTCGCCTCGGGTGACGGCGAGTTCGCGCGCTTCCAGCCGGGCGCCGGCACCGCGATGGGCTACGACGACCTGAAGACGATCGAGGCGGCGCAGTTCATCGCGAGTGTCCGGCGCGGGGAGCAGCTGGCGCCGTCGGTCGCGGACGGGCTCGCTGCCGCGTCGATCGTCGAGGCGGCGGAGGCCTCGCTGGTCGACGGTGCGTGGCACGATGTCGCCCTGGTCGACGGGCCGCTGACGTACGGGGCGCCGACACCCAGGATCTAGACACGCGGTGCCGCTCCCTTGTTAGTATGTGAGGACAAAGTCCGAGCAACCAGGAGGCACCATGCCGCTCGTCCGAATCGACCTCACCACCGGCCGCACGCCCGAGGCCGTCCGTGGCATCGCCGACGCCATCCACCAGGCCATCGTCGACGTGTACGGGATCCCGGTGCGAGACCGGTTCCAGGTGATCACCGAGCACCCGGCGCAGCAGATCATCGCCGAGGACGCCGGTCTGGGGTTCGAGCGCACCGAGGGTGTCGTGATGATCCAGGTGTTCACGCAGCGCGGACGGACCGACGAGGCGAAGGCGTCACTGTACCGGGCGATCCACGACGCCCTCGCGGCGATCGGCGTCGCGTCCGAGGACGTCTTCATCGGCTACGTCGAGAACGGGCCGCAGGACTGGTCGTTCGGCTTCGGACGGGCCCAGTACGTGACGGGCGAGCTCGGGGTGCCCGCGCTCGGTTGAGGCCGTGCGGGGGCGGCGCGGTCACGACACCCCGCTCAGTTCCGTCGGGTGGTCACGAAGTGTCGGTTGCCGGGCGTCCGGGCGACAGTTCGTGACCACTCGGCGCACTGCCGACAGCGAGTCGTGACCGCTCGACGAGCGACCTACTTGTCGACGAGCGTGACCTCGAACGAGTACCGGTCGGGGCGGTAGCAGTGCACGCCGTACTCGACCGCCCGGCCCGAGGCGTCGTACGCGGTACGGCTCATCGTGAGCACCGGGTCGCCGTCCTCGATCTCGAGCAGACCGGCCTCTTCGTCGGTGACCGCCCGGGCGCCGATCCGCTGCTTGGCCACCCGCATCGTGACGCCCCGGCCGCGGAGCAGCTGGTACAGCCCGTGCGCCTGCAGGTCATCGTCCGTCAGGTCGAGGAACTCCGGCGGCAGGTAGTTCTCGAGGATCGCCATCGGGACGTCCTCGGCGAACCGCACCCGTCGGATGTGCGCGACGATCGTGCCCGGCTCGACGCTCAGCGCTGCGGCCACGTCGTCGGGAGCGGGGACGTCGTCGCGCTGCAGCAGCTTCGTCGCCGGAGCCTGCGCACCCTGGGCCAGGTCGTCGTACAGGCTGGTCAGCTCGACCTTGCGCGTGACCGGGCCGTGCACGACCTGGGTCCCGATGCCGCGGCGGCGCACCAGCAGACCCTTGTCGACGAGGTCCTGGATCGCACGACGGATCGTCGGCCGCGACAGGCCCAGACGCTCACCGAGGGCGATCTCGTTCTCGAGCCGGGCCCCTGGCGGCATCGCGCCGGAGCGGATCGACTCCTCGATGCGCGAGGCAACCTGGAAGTAGAGGGGCATGGGACCCGACCGGTCCAGGTCCATGAACAGGTCGGACGGCAGCTGGCCTTCGTTGGTCATCGCGGTCCTTCACACGTGCGGAGATGCCGGCGACGGTGCCGACGGCATTGTCGTGACAATACCACTGGGGATGTGGCACCCCGGCCGAGCGCAACGGGCGTTGCGCCAGTCGGCGAACCCCGTCAGTCGGCGAAGACCATCGGTCGGTTCGACAGCCGCGGCTGGTTCGCGGCCTTCGGCTTCTCGGCACGAGCACGGACCGGGGCGATCGTCACCCGGGTGACCGCGCCGAGTGCCTCGACCGTCTCGACACCGTGGTGCCCGGCGGCGTGCACCACGATCGCAGCGCAGGCCTCGGCGTCGGCAGCGGCGTCGTGGTGCTGGAACCCCTCGAACCCGGCGGCCATCGCGGCGACCGGCAGGCGGTAGGAGTCGAGCGTGTAGGTCTTGCGGGCGACCGCCAGGGAGCACAGCGAGTGGTGCTCGGCCAGGTCGATCCCCGTCGCGGAGCACCCACCGGCGATGACGCCCATGTCGAAGCGGGCGTTGTGCGCCACCAGGACGTCGCCCTCGGCGAAGGCCACCAGGTCGGGGTACTGCTGCTCCCACGTCTTGGCGCGCGCGACGTCCTCGGCGACGATGCCGTGGATGCGGGTGTTCCACTCGAGGAACGCGTCGTGCCCGAACGGCGGGCGGATGAACCACGACGCCCGATCGACGACCCGGCCGGCGCGGACCTTCACCAGCCCGACGGAGCAGGCGCTGGCGGGCGAGCTGTTGGCGGTCTCGAAGTCGATCGCGGTGAAGTTCAACGGCACGGTCCCGATCGTCGCACGGGGTTCCGACATCGCCGTCCGTTCCCCTCGGCGTTGCGTGTGGCTACTCTCAGCGCATGGGGAACGACGCCGACCGACGTCCGCTCGTCCTGGTGCTCGCCGGGACCGGCTACGGGCAGCAGGCGCCGCTGCTCTGGTGGACGAGCGAGATCGCGCTCGCTGCGGGGTGCGAGGTCATCGCGCCACGATGGCAGGTCGACGACGCTGCCGGAGCCGATCCGGTCGGCTTCGTCGAGGCCGCTGTCGCCGCGGCGCTGGGGGACCGGCTGCCCGACCTCGTCGTCGCGAAGTCGTTCGGCTGCTTCGCCCTGCCCTGGGCGATCCGCAACGAGGTGCCCGGGGTCTGGCTCACTCCGGTGCTCACGCACGACGATGTGGCCACGGCGCTCGCCGCCGCGACTGACGCGCACGACGCGATCGGGGGTGGAGCCGACACCATGTGGCGGCCCGACCGTGTCTCGGGGACGGCTGCGCGCCTCCAGACCGTTGACCGTGCCGACCACTCGCTGCAGGTGCCTGGCGACTGGCGGCTCTCGCAGCGGCTGCAGGCCGACGTCTTCGACGTCGTCGAGCGCCGCATCACGGCCCTGCGGCCCCGTATGGCTGGGTCACGTCCGCTGGCCTGACGGACGGACTGGAGGCCCGGGTCGGCTCCGACAGGCCGCCGCCGGTAGGCTCTTCTTCCGTGGCTCTCACCATCGGAATCGTCGGTCTCCCGAACGTCGGCAAGTCGACCCTGTTCAACGCCCTGACCAAGAACCAGGTCCTCGCCGCGAACTACCCGTTCGCGACGATCGAGCCGAACGTCGGGGTGGTGAACCTGCCCGACTCGCGGCTCGACCAGCTCGCCGAGCTCTTCCACTCGGAGAAGACCGTGCCGGCGCCGGTGTCGTTCGTCGACATCGCGGGCATCGTCAAGGGCGCGAGCGAGGGCGAAGGGCTGGGCAACAAGTTCCTCGCCAACATCCGCGAGGCCGACGCCATCGCGCAGGTCGTCCGTGGCTTCACCGACGACGACGTCGTGCACGTCGCGAACAAGGTCTCCCCGAAGGACGACCTCGAGGTCATCAACACCGAGCTGATCCTCGCCGACATGGAGACCATCGACAAGGCGCTCCCGCGGTACGAGAAGATGCTCAAGCTCAAGCAGGCCGAGCCGGTCGTGCTCGAGACCGCTCGCGAGGCCCGTGCCGCGCTCGAGCAGGGCACGCTGCTGTCCGCCACGAAGATCGACCTGTCGCCGATCGCCGAGCTCGGGCTGCTCAGCGCCAAGCCCTTCATCTTCGTCTTCAACGTCGACGAGGCGATCCTGACCGACGAGTCCCGCAAGGCCGAACTGGCCGCGCTGGTGGCCCCCGCCCAGGCTGTCTTCCTCGACGCCCAGGTCGAGTCGGAGCTCATCGACCTCGACCCCGCCGACGCCGCCGAACTGCTCGAGTCGACCGGGCAGACCGAGTCGGGCCTCGACCAGCTCGCCCGCATCGGGTTCGACACCCTCGGGCTGCAGACCTACCTGACGGCCGGTCCGAAGGAAGCCCGTGCGTGGACGATCGGCAAGGGGTGGAAGGCTCCCCAGGCTGCCGGCGTCATCCACACCGACTTCGAGAAGGGCTTCATCAAGGCCGAGGTCATCTCGTTCGACGACCTGGTCGCGACCGGCTCGATCGCCGAGGCCCGCGCTGCCGGCAAGGCCCGCATCGAGGGCAAGGACTACGTCATGCAGGACGGCGACGTGGTGGAGTTCCGCTTCAACAACTAGACCGAGGGGCACATGAGCCAACAGTTCGCCTTCTGGCGCACGAGCGAGCGACTCGATTCCGCGCAGGTGTACGAGCGCCTGGTGGACGGTGAGCACGTCTCCGGACTCGAGGCCCTCGACCACGAGGCTGTCGAGGCCGCCCTCATCGCCGCCTTTCCGCACTGGGCCGTCGAGAAGACCCGCGCGGACGGTGCCGACCAGACGATGCTCGCCGGGCCGGGGAACCGCGGTGCGATCGATGTGAGCTACAGCCCGCAGATGGTGACCACGACCTGTTACGGCATGGACTCGGAGCAGTGGAACGTCGTCATCTCTGCGGTGGTCGACCTGGGCTTGCCGCTGTACGACCCGCAGATCAGCTACCGCTTCGACGGGTACGAGTGAAGCCGACGGACGGCCCCGGCATCCGACCGGGTAGGTCGTCGGTGAGGACGTCGACCTCGAAACCGGTGATGCGCTCGACCTCGTGCGCGAACCCACCGAGATCGAACAGCGATGCTGTGGGGGTCAGGTGGACCAGCAGGTCGATGTCACTGTGTTCCGTGTCCTGCCCGCGCACCGCGGAGCCGAAGACGCGAACGTCGTCGAGGTGGAAGCGCTTCGCCTCGTCGAGGATCGCGTCGGCGTAGACGGCGAGTGGGATGCTCGGGCGGGTGTGCGCCTCGTCGAGGATCCGCCGGAGCGACTCCTCGCGTGGCCGCTTCCGTCCGCTCTCGTACGCCGAGATGGTGGGCTGCTGCATGCCGGCGGCGGCAGCGAGACCGGTCTGCGAGAGGCCGAGGTCTTCGCGGGCAGCGCGGATCAACTCCGCAGCACGTTCGATCCGCATGGCGACCTCCCATACAGCTCTCGACTCTAGACGAGCACCGGGAACGACGAAGCGCCGCCGAGCAGACTCGGCGGCGCTTCGTGGTGGTGCTGGTCGGACCTAGGCTGCGAGGGCCATCTCGCCCGCCTGCACGGACTGTGCCTGCAGCAGGGTGCGGCTGGCCTCGCCCGCCCAGGAGCGGCCCGGGACGGTCCAGCCGGCCTCGCCGACGGCGTCGAGCCGGGTGCCCCGGGTGACGAAGGTCCCCAGGTCGTCGGCTGCGATGCGGACGAGGTACTCGCGCTGCGAGCGGTCGTCGCGCACCGGGAACTCGGCGATGCGGTCGGGGGTGATCGTCGGGGCCGCGAGTGCGGTCCCGAACACGGTGATTCGTTCGTTGCTGGTCATGGTGCTGTACTTCCTGGTCATTCGGCGCCAGGGCGACTCGGTGTCGGCGGACGTCTCAGTCCAGCGCGACGCATCGAGTGCGGGCGCGCACGTCGAGTTTCAACGTGCAGCTCGTCCGTTCGGATCGAGCGGTGTCTCGAGTGGAATGCGACTCGGGTGAGTCGGTGTCGAGAGGGTGGTGTGCGCGAGTCAGATGGGTTCGCTGCAGTGCACCAACCAGAAACTATACGCCCACCCTGCCGAGAAGTCCAGCGAGCGACCGGACCGAGCGTCAGGACGCCAGGAACGTGGCCCAGCGGTCTCCGCCGGCGGCCACGTTGCCCGAGCCGTCCAGTCGGGCCGCGGCCGAGGATGGCTTGCGCGAAGCCTGCTCGCGGATCAGCCCGTCGAACGTCGCCGAGAAGTCCAGACGGGGCAGCGCGGCCGTGACGTCCCGCAGGTCGTCCGACGACCACCTGTCGAAGCCCACGCCGGAGACGTCGAGCGAGGTCGCGACCTCGAGCAGGTGTCCCTCGGCGTCGAGCTCCGGGTCGACGGACCGCCACATGTGCCGCTCGATGATCTCCCTGACCCGACGGGCTCGCACGGCGTCCCACCCGGCGCCGAGCGCGAAGACCGATCCGACCGCGCCGCCGGCGTCCTCGAAGGGCACCCGGTGGGCGTCGAACAACGGAGTCATGCCGAGGTCGTGGAGCATCGTCGCGACGAAGAGCAGCTCGGGGTCCGGTTCGAGGTCGACCGTCGGGGCGAGCAGGACAGCCCATGCCCACGACCGCAGGCAGTGGTTGACGAGAGCCGGTTCGGACCATGCCCGCACGACGTCCAGTGCGCGCGCAGCGACGGGGGATGGCGGGGTGAGCAGGGCTTCGACGTCGACCGGCATGGCACGACAGTAGCGGCAGGAGCATGCCCCGCCAGCCCGGGTTCGCATGCCCTGGGTCGGCACACGTGCCCCGGATCGCAACGACGTGCGCATGGGTGCGGGCGGGGTGACGCGACCACGGGACGGACGGGAGGCCCGTGGCGACACTGCCACGGGCCTCCCGTCCGTCTGCTCCGTCAGTTCAGGGTCGGGGTGTCCTCCGGCACGACGCCGTCGGCGTACAGGTCGGTCGCCAGGTCGCGGAGCGCGCGCAGCGCGACCCGCTGCGTGAGCGGGCCGTAGGAGATGCGGGCGACGCCGAGCGCCTCGTACTCGGCGGCGGGCAGGGCGCCGGGCAGGCCGATGACCGAGAGCTTGCCGCGACCGAGACCGGCGACGAGCCGCTCGACCACGGAACGATCGATGGCCCCGGGCACGAAGACCAGGGCGGCGCCGTTGTCCAGGAACGCCTTGCCGCGGGCGATCGCGTCCTCGATGCTCTCGTCGATCGGGCGCTCGCCGCCGCGGGCGATCGCGTCGGTGCGGGCGTTCAGCTGGAAGTCGACACCCTCGGCCTGCGCCGCTGCGGTGATCGCGGCGACGCGGGCGACCGCCTCGTCGAAGGGACGCAGCCGGTCCTCGACGTTGGCGCCCACGATGCCCGAGCCGATGGCGCGGCGGATCGTCTCGGCGGGGTCCTGGTACCCGTCGTCCAGGTCCGCGGTGACCGGCAGGTCCGTCGCGGCGGCCACGATCGCGGCACCCGACAGGGCGAGGTCGAGGGGCATGCCGCCGTCCTCGTACCCGTACGACGCGGCGATCGAGTGACCGGCGGTCGCGATCGCCTTCGTGCCGGGCAGGTCGCTGACGACCTTCGCGGTGATCGCGTCCCACACGTTCACGACGCGCAGGATCTCGGGGGCTTCGTGCAGCTGCTTGAGGGTGACGGCCTTGTCGGCGGTACTCGTGCTCATGTCGCCGAGCGTAGGCCGACGGGGCGGCCCCCGGCCGTGTGCCTGTCCGAAGACGACGTGGGATGACGTCGGGAGTCGCGCCGGGCCTCCGGGCAGGGGCATGCTGGGACGCATGGCGAGCGACGAGCAGGACCCGGTCGGCACGCTCCGCGGGGTCCGGACGAGCATCAAGTGGACGCGGTACGCGCCCGACGTGCTGCCCCTGTTCGTCGCCGAGATGGACCACGACGTCGCGCCGGCGATCCGCCAGGCCCTGATCGAACGGGTCTCGCAGTCCGACCTCGGGTACCTCGACGGCCCCGGGCCGCTCGCACCGGCCTTTGCGCAGTTCGCGCTGGACCGCTGGGGCTGGCAGATCGACCCGTCGCGGATCCACCTGGCCACCGACGTCAGTGTCGGGATCGTCGAGTCGCTCCGGCTCGCGCTGCCCGACGGCGGCCGCGTCGCGATCACCCCGCCGGTGTACCCGCCGTTCTTCGAGCTCGTCGAAGAAGCTCGATGTCAGGTCGAGGAGGTCCCGCTGCTCGAGCAGTGGGGGCAGTACCGGCTCGACCTCGAGGGCCTCGAGCGGACGTTCGCCGACGGGGTCGGCGTGTTCCTGCTCTGCAACCCGCACAACCCCGTCGGGCTCGTGCACGACCGGGCCGACCTCGTCGCGATCGCCGACCTGGCCGCGAAGTACGACGTCCTCGTCATCAGCGACGAGATCCACGCACCCCTGACCCACCCCGGCGTGCAGTTCACCCCGTTCGCCGCCGTCGCCGAGCCCGTCGGAGCCCGGAGCGTGTGCGTGACCTCGGCGAGCAAGGGCTGGAACCTCGCCGGCGTGAAGTGTTCGGTCATCGTCGCCGGCGATCCCCGGACCGCCGCGCTCCTCGACACCCTGTGGGAGGAGGTCGCCTGCCGTACAAGCATCCTCGGGCTGCACGCGAACCTGGCGGCGTTCACCCTGGCGACGGACTGGCTCGACGACGTCGTGGCGCGCATCGTGGCGAACGACCGACTGCTCGCCAAGCTCCTCGCCGAACACCTGCCCGGCGTGGTCTACACGAGGCCGCGCGCCGGGTACCTGGCGTGGCTCGACTTCCGCGGGATCGGCCTCGGCGACGACCCCGCGGTGCCGCTGCGCGAGAACGCGTACGTCGCGCTGAACTCCGGGCTGGGGTTCGGGTCCGAAGGGCGGGGGTTCGTCCGGCTCAACCTGGCCTGTTCTCCGGCGACCCTGCGCGAGGCCGTGTTCCGGATCGCGTCGGCGTACCCGTCGAGCGCACAGGAGGGGCTGGTCTGGCACGTCGCGTGAGCGGTGGAACGGCGTCGTTGCCGGCTACACAGCACCGAGTGAACACGAGACGTCGGGTCGGCGCCACGCACTCGATGTCTTCTGCTCACTCGAGCCCGCCGGGGTCAGGCCACGTACTGGTTGCGGCCGACGACGCGGATGCGCAGGTCGTCGTCGCGGTCCATCGCGAGGAGCTCGCGGGCGACGAACCCGACGGACGGCCACCGGGAGACCTCGGTCACCATGAAGCCGTCGATGAACACCTGCCACGCGCCAGCCTCGCGGACCGCCTGCACCTCGTACGTCGCCATGCCGTGAGCGTACCGGGACCAGGCCGCCGTCCGTGCAGGTCGGTGTTGGTGCAACGTCAGTGCAGGTCGAGCGTCATGTGCACGTCGGCCCGCACGTACGGGCTCGGGGCGATCTCATCCTCGCGCAGGTGCCGGAAGCCGAACGCCTCGTACAGGTGCACGGCGCTGGTGAGCTGCGCGTTGCTCTCCAGGTCGATGCGGTGCGCTCCGAGCTCGCGGGCCCGGTCGAGTGCCGCGGTGATGAGCTTCCGCCCGATGCCGTGCCCCTGGTGGTCGGGGGAGACGGCCATCTTCACGAGTTCGAACACGCCGGGGGTGGTGGGCACGACCCCGATGCACCCGACGACCTGGTCGTCGAGACGAGCGACCAGGACGGCACCGCCCTGCTCGACGACGCGGCCGACGGGGTCGGAGAGGAACACCCGGTCCTCGTCCTCGAGGGTGAAGTACCGGGTGATCCAGGCCTCGTTGAGCGTGCGGAACGCCTCGGCGTCGGCGGGGGTGGCGAGGTCGGCGATGGTGACGGTGGAGGTCGCTTCGGGCATACATCCATCCTCGAGCGGCGATGCAGTCACGTCCAATACTCGTTCGCGCTGATTGATAGCCTGTGTGCATGGATCGAGAACCGGACGTCGACCTCCGTCACCTGCGGGCCTTCCTGGCCGTCGCCGACGAACTGCACTTCGGCCGAGCAGCCGGACAGCTGCGGATGGCCCAGCCCGCACTGTCCCAGCAGATCCGGCGGACCGAGCGCGCGCTCGGGGTCGACCTGTTCGTCCGGACCAGCCGCAGCGTCGCCCTGACCGCCGCCGGCCGGGCGCTGCAGGGCCGTGCGCGGTCGTTGCTCGGGCAGGTGCGGCGCGACCTCGACGAGACGGTCCGGGTCGGTCGGGGCGAGGTCGGTCGGCTCGACGTCGGGTTCGTGGTCTCCGCGCTGCCCCTCGGGCCGATCGAACGGGTGCAGTCGTTCCGGGAGCGCTATCCCCTGGTCCGGGTGGAGCTGACCGAGGGGTACTCGTCGACGCTGCTGGCGCGGATCGTCCGCGGCGAGCTCGACCTCGCCGTCGTCCGCGATGCCGACCCGGACCCCGCCGTGCGCCTGCTGCCGTTCCGGTCCGAGGCCTTCGTCGCCGCCGTGCCCCGCGGGCACCGACTGGCAGGCCGCGAGCGCATCCGCGGCACCGAGCTGGTCGACGAACCGTTCGTGTTCTTCCCGGCGGTCGCCGGAGCGCTGGCGACCGAGCGCAACCTGGCACCGGTCACCGCCGGTGGGCGCCGACCCGTCGTCGTGCAGGAGGCCACCACCTGGGCGACCGTGCTGCACCTGGTCGGGGTGGGCCTCGGCGTGACGGTGGTGCCGGAGAGCGCCGCGCTCGCCGCACCCGACACGGTGACGCTCCTGCCGCTCGAGGGCAGCGACCACCGCAGCGAGCTCGCGTGGGCGATGCGTGCCGACGACGACCGCGAGATCCTGCGCAACTTCGTCGCCGCGGACTGACCGAGCGGCCTCGGTGCACGGACGTGAGCCGGTCGGGCGTCCTCGTTCAGCCGAGCGACAGGACGGGCGCCCGGTGATCACCGAGCTCGTCGATGCGCCACGGCCGGGCCCCGCGCAGCGTCAGGCCGAGCTGCACGAGCACGAACCCGACGTGCGGTTCGACATCGGGGTCCCACGGGCCCTCGACCCCCAGGCCGAACGCGCCGAGTTCATCGTCGGCTTCGTCCCGCAGGGTGAGTCGCCACCGTCCGTCGCCGAGTTCCTCGACCACGGCCCAGCGGGCGGTGCCGAACCGGCTCACGCCGTCTTCATGATGTCCGCGGTGAAGTTCTGCACGCGCTGGAGCAGGGACGCACCCCGCATCGCGATGGTCGCCGGCGGGTTCAGGTGCGGCGGTGCGGTGCGGATGAGCATCGGGCAGCCGAGGTCTTCGCAGATGTACGTGCCGATGGTGTTGCCGTTGCGGCCGGACTCGCCAGCACGTGCGGCGGAGAACAGCCGGACCTGGGTCGCGGGCTGCGGGGAGTGGCAGAACGAGCACATCGCGGCGATGCCGGGGCGCAGCGACCCACCGGCGGACCGGACGACGATGCCCACGGGGCGCTCGTCGATCCAGGACACGATGTACCCGCGGCGGGCGGCCTGTGGGTCGCGCCACCCCAGGAACTCGCGCTCGTCCCAGAGGGTCTCGTGCAGGCCGGGGATGGGCAGCTGTGCGAGTTCGTCGGCTGTGGCGTTCACGAACGACGATCGGATGTCGGCTTCGGTCAGTGGCTTCACGGTGCTGACACCCTATTCCTCGCCTCCGACAGGGGCGCTACGACAGCCTGGAGGCTCGGATCGCGCCGAGCGCGCTGCTCCCGTCCGCCACCAGCACCGCCCGGCGCAGGGCGTCGCGTCCGACGCGACGGGCCGCCGCGTCGTCCGCGGCGAACTCCACGAGCACGCGCGTCGACCGCGCCATGGCGCGCGCACCGGGCACCCACGGGACCGCACGCTCGATCGATTCCGCGACCGCGACCGCAGCCGCGTGGTGCTGGGTCAGGTGGGCGCGTTCGTGGGCGACCACGGCCTCCAGTTCGTCGGTGCGCAACCGGTCTGCCAGGCCGGTGCTGACCAGGACCCCACCGCTCCGACCCGGCACGGCGCACGCCAGTGCGTGGTCCGCCTCGACGACGGCGACGGGGGTGCCGTCGATCTCGCGGTGCGGGGCGACCCCGGAACGCATCGCCTGCCGGACGGCCTCGTGTTCGGGGCCGGGGCGGACCCGGACCGCGACGACGAACGCGACGACCGCGAGCACCGCGACGCCCACGTTGAAGCCGTGCGTGGGGGAGCCGTCCCCGCCGAAGAGCTCGGTGACCGGACGGTCGGCGAGCACGACAAGGGCAATGCCGGCCACGAAGCCGACGACGCCGAGCAGGACCGCGATGGACCAGCAGACCAGCGCGGTGCGGGGCAGGTCGATCGTCCAGGCGGAACGGGTCAGGACCCGGGGCGCGAACACCACCACCGCGAGTGCGAGGACGATGAGCGCGATGCCGGCGACGACCACGGTGTGCGGCCGGTCAGGAGCGGGCGCGGGCGTCGAGGGCGCGGCGCAGGGCCTCGAGGTCGTCCGAGGCGAGCGACCCGGTGAACTGCAGCAGTGCGGCCTCGCGGTCGGTCGAGGCGGCCAGCGCACTCGACATCAGTGAGGCGGTCTGCTCGTCGCGACTGTGCACGGCGCGGAAGGTCAGGGGAGCGTCGTCGTGCTGCTCCCGTTCCACCTGGCCCTTGCGGCCGAGTCGGTCGAGCACGGTGAGCACGGTCGTCAGCGCGGGGCGGGGCTCGGGGAACGCGTCGAGGACCTGGCGTGCGGTGAGCCCGGCGTCGGCGGAGCGGAGCGCGTCGAGCACCGCCTGCTCCAGCTGCCCGCGGGGGCGCGATCGTTGTCCGGCCATCCCCGCATTCTACGAGATGTCGAAGGTTCGCTCGCGACACACGCCCGAAACGCGGCCTCGGTATGCTCGACGCGGACAACTGAACACACCGGCCGTTCATCCGTCGCGGGAGACGCCGTGCAGTACCTCTGGGTACATCGTGCCCTCGGGCGCGCGCACGGCACCGAAGGAGCAATCCCCCCGTCAATCTCTCAGGTCCCACACCGCAGCGGACAGGCCACTCTGAAAAGCAGACGCTCGGTCGTCTCGCCCACGGTGAAAGCCGCCGGACCTCACGGGCCGCGGTGAAACTCTCAGGCCCATGACAGAGGGGGAGTTCCACCCGGCGATCGTCGCCGGGCCCTGCCGATGCCAGGAGAACTCCGCCATGAGTCCGTCCCCACAGCCCACTCCGGGGCAGCGTTCGTCGCCGCTCGAAGCCGTGCACGAGGCCGCCGGTGCGACCTTCACCGACTTCGCCGGGTACCGCATGCCCGTGCGCTACTCGTCGGACCTCGCCGAGCACCACGCCGTGCGCCAGGCCGCCGGGGTCTTCGACCTGTCCCACATGGCCGAGATCGGGGTGACCGGCACCGACGCCGTCGCCTTCCTCGACCACGCGCTCGCCGGGTCCTTCGGGAAGATGCCGGTCGGTCGCGCCAAGTACTCGCTGCTGCTCGCCGAGAACGGCGGGATCCTCGACGACCTGGTCGTGTACCGGACCGACGACGACGTCTTCCTCGTCGTCGCGAACGCCTCCAACCGTGACGTCGCCGTCGCCGCGCTGACCGCCCGGGCCGACGGCTTCGACGTCGAGGTCTCCGACGACTCCGACACCACGGCCCTCGTCGCCATCCAGGGCCCCGCGGCGGCCGGCACGCTCGACGCCCTCGTCGTCGCCGACCGCCTGCAGCCCGAGACCCCGCTCGACGAGCTCGGCTACTACCGGGTGCTGCACGCGCTGTTCGACGGCGCCGACGTGCTCGTCGCGCGCACCGGCTACACCGGCGAGGACGGCTTCGAGGTCTACACCGACCCGGACACCGCCCCGGTGCTCTGGGACACGCTGCTCGAGGCCGGTGCCGACCGCGGGGTCGTCCCCGCCGGGCTCGCCGCACGCGACACCCTGCGGCTCGAGGCGGGCATGCCCCTGTACGGGCACGAGCTCGGCACCGACGTCCGTCCGGCCCAGGCAGGCCTGGGCCGCGTCGTCGCGAAGGACGGCGAGTTCGTCGGTGCTGCCGGCGTCACCCCGTCCGCGGACGCCCGCGTGCTCGTCGGCCTGGTGACCGAGGGCCGTCGTGCTCCCCGGGCCGGCTACGACGTCGTGCTCGACGGTGCGGTCGTCGGCACGGTGACCTCGGGCGCGCTCTCGCCGACGCTCGGTCACCCCGTCGCGATGGCCTTCGTCGACCCGGCTGCGCTCGCCGCCGCGTCGGACGGGGCACAGGTCCTCCACATCGACGTCCGGGGGACTGCCGTCCCCAGCACGGTCTCCGCGTTCCCCTTCTACCGCCGCGCCTCGAAAGGCTGACCCCATGACCGACCAGACCGCACTCCAGTACACGGCCGACCACGAGTGGCTGCTCGTCGAGGGCGACACCGTCACCGTCGGCATCACCGACCACGCCGCCGAGCAGCTCGGTGACGTCGTCTACGTCGAACTCCCCGCTGTCGGCACCGCCACCACCGCCGGCGACCAGATCGGCGAGATCGAGTCGACCAAGAGCGTCGGCGAGCTCTTCGCCCCGATCGAGGGCGAGGTCGTCGAGGTCAACGACGCCGTCGTCGACACCCCAGACACCGTCAACCAGGACCCCTTCGGTGCCGGCTGGCTCGTGAAGATCAAGGTCGACGGCACCTCGTTCCCCGAGGACCTGATGGACCACGACGCCTACCGGGCCTCCATCGCATGACCGCGTTCGAGAACCTCCAGACGTCCTTCGCCGACCGCCACATCGGCACCACCCCGGCCGACCAGCAGGAGATGCTCGACGTCGTCGGGCAGCCGTCGCTCGACGCCCTGGTCCGTGCCGCGATCCCGGAGTCCATCCACGTCGGGCCCGTCGCCGACTCGGTGATCCCGGCCGCAGTCGGCGAGACCGAGGCGCTCGCCGAACTCCGCGCGAAGGCCGGTCGCAACACCGTCCGACGCGCCATGATCGGTCTCGGCTACCACGGCACCCACACGCCCGCGGTGATCCAGCGGAACGTGCTCGAGAACCCGAGCTGGTACACGGCGTACACGCCCTACCAGCCCGAGATCTCGCAGGGCCGCCTCGAAGCGCTCATCAACTTCCAGACCATGGTGTCCGACCTGACCGGCATGGCCACCGCCGGCGCCTCGATGCTCGACGAGGGCACCGCCGTGGTCGAGGGCATGCTCCTCGCCCGCCGCGCCTCGAAGGTCAAGGGCGACGCGTTCCTCGTCGACGCCGACCTGCTGCCGCAGACCCGTGCGTTGCTCGACCACCGTGCCGATGCCGTGGGCATCACGCTGCGCGCGTTCGACGCCGTCGACGGCCCCAGCGACGAGCAGCTCGACGGTGCGTTCGGCGTCATCCTGCAGTACCCGGGCGCCTCGGGCCGCATCGTCGACCCGTCGTCCGTCATCGAGCGCGTCCACGCCGGTGGTGGCATCGCCGTCGTCGCCGCCGACCTGCTCGCGATGACCCTGCTCGCCAGCCCCGGCGACCTGGGGGCCGACGTCGCCGTCGGCACCAGCCAGCGTTTCGGCGTCCCGCTCGGCTTCGGCGGCCCGCACGCCGGCTACCTCGCCGTGCGCGCCGGCCTGGAGCGCCAGCTGCCCGGTCGCCTGGTCGGGGTGTCCTTCGACGCCGACGGCCAGATGGCCTACCGCCTCAGCCTGCAGACCCGCGAGCAGCACATCCGCCGCGAGAAGGCGACGAGCAACATCTGCACCGCGCAGGTCCTGCTCGCCGTGATGGCGTCGATGTACGCGGTCTACCACGGGCCCGAAGGCCTGCGGTTCATCGCCGGTCGGGTCGCACGGACCACCGGTGCGCTCGCCGCCGTGGCACGCGACGCCGGGGTGGAGGTCGTGCACGACGCGTACTTCGACACGCTCACCCTGCGGGCCGTCGGTCGCGCCGAGACGATCGTCGCGGCAGCGCAGGACGCCGGCTACCTGCTGCACACGGTGGACGCCGACACCTTCCAGCTCTCCGTCGACGAGACGACCACGCCCGACGACGTCGTGGCGCTGGCGGGCGTGCTCGGCGCGGTGGACGTGACGGTCCCCGCGACCGAAGCAGCCGTGCGCGACGCGGCCACGGGCCTCCCGTCCGCCCTGCAGCGCGAGAGCGACTACCTGACGCACCCCGTCTTCAGCGCACACCGCAGCGAGACCCGCATGATGCGGTACCTCAAGCACCTGTCCGACAAGGACTACGCGCTCGACCGCGGCATGATCCCGCTCGGCAGCTGCACGATGAAGCTCAACGCGGCGACCGAGATGGCCGCGGTGACCTGGCCGGAGTTCGCGAACATCCACCCGTTCGCACCGCGTGAGGACGTCGAGGGGTACCTCGACATGATCGGCGACCTCGAGTCGTGGCTCGCCGAGGTCACCGGGTACGACACCGTGTCCCTGCAGCCGAACGCCGGCAGCCAGGGCGAACTCGCCGGGCTGCTGGCCATCCGCGGGTACCACCAGGCTCGTGGCGACGAGGACCGGACGGTCTGCCTGATCCCGTCGAGCGCGCACGGCACGAACGCCGCATCCGCGGTGCTCGCCGGGATGAAGGTCGTCGTGGTGGCCTGCGACGAGAACGGCAACGTCGACCTCGAGGACCTCCGGGCCCGCGTCGCCGCCAACGCCGACACCCTCGCAGCGCTGATGATCACGTACCCGTCCACCCACGGCGTCTACGAGCACGACATCCGCGAGATCTGCGACGCCGTGCACGACGCCGGCGGCCAGGTCTACGTCGACGGCGCGAACCTCAACGCGCTGCTCGGGCACGCCCGCTTCGGCGACTTCGGCGGCGACGTGTCGCACCTCAACCTGCACAAGACCTTCTGCATCCCGCACGGTGGTGGCGGCCCCGGCGTGGGTCCCGTCGCCGCGAAGGCACACCTGGCGCCGTTCCTGCCCGGGCACCCGTTCGCGCAGCAGGCCGACCGGCGCTCCGGTGCGACGACGGCCGACGCCGACGACCGCCTGGCGCACGCCGGCGGGCCGGTCAGCGCGGCGCCGTACGGCAGCCCGAGCATCCTGCCCATCACGTGGACCTACGTCCGGATGATGGGGCTCGAGGGCCTCACCCGTGCGACCGAGGCCGCCGTGCTCGGGGCGAACTACATCGCGTCCCGCCTGCGCGAGGCGTTCCCGGTGCTGTACACGGGCGACGACGGGCTCGTCGCACACGAGTGCATCCTCGACCTCCGACCGCTGCGGGACACCACGGGGATCACGGTCGACGACGTCGCGAAGCGCCTGGTCGACTACGGGTTCCACGCGCCGACGATGTCGTTCCCGGTCGCGGGCACGCTCATGGTCGAACCGACCGAGAGCGAGGACCTCGCCGAGCTCGACCGCTTCGTCGACGCCATGCTCGCGATCCGGGCCGAGGCCGCAGCGGTCGAGCGCGGAGAGTGGCCGGCGGACGACAACCCGCTCGTGCACGCGCCGCACACCGCCTCGTCGGTGATCTCGGGGGAGTGGGCGCACGCCTACACCCGCGAGCAGGCCGTCTACCCGCTGCCGGGCATCAGCGGCCGGAAGTACTGGCCGCCGGTGCGCCGCATCGACCAGGCGTACGGCGACCGCAACCTGGTGTGCGCCTGCCCGCCGATCGAGGCGTTCGCCTGATCCGGTCGGGCGCCGACACCCTGTGGTGATCGTCGCCGAGTGATTCGTCGCCCGCCTCGTGCCCTGCCTCGTGCCCCGTCCGGTTCTTCCGGGCGGGGCACGGTCACATCCGGACGGAAGGTGCCGGTCTGTGTCCCGGTCCCGGTCCCGGTCTCGATCTGGGGGCCGGCCTTGCCCGGTCTGGCCCGGCCTTGCCCGGTCCGGGTGCGACTCGCCCCGGCCCGCTGCGTCGGGTGGCCACGACACCCCGCTCAGTTCCGCCGAGTGGTCACGAATCG
>NZ_KB714617.1:116891-123336 GCF_000349565.1 Curtobacterium flaccumfaciens UCD-AKU | reverse complement strand
CGATTCGTGACCACTCGGCGGTGCACTCGCGGCATGTCGTGACCGCGGACCAGTGCCCCGGAGCCGTACCCCTGAGCGATGCTCGGCCGTCCCCCGACTTGCACAGAACTGTGCCGGAGTGCAACAGATTTCATGCGGATGCAACAAAAACGCACCCTTCACCTGAGTGCGCGCGAATCTTGCATCGTCTCGCAAGGATCGTGCAAGTTGGTTACCGGCGTGTAACCGTTCGCTCCAGGGTTTGGACGCCACTGTTCACCTTGCCTACGCTGCAAAGGTCAAACGCGCCCGGGTGACACAGCTGTGCCCGAACGCGTCCCATGCACCAGGAGGAACCTTGATCAAGAAGCGCGCCGGGCTCACCGCCCTCGCCGTGCTCGGGGCCACAGCACTCGCCCTGACCGCCTGCTCCAGCAACAGCTCCAACGGGGGTGGCTCGGGCTCGGCGAACGCGTCCGGGATCGTCACCACGAACGGCACCGAGCCGCAGAAGCCCCTCATCCCGTCGAACACCACCGAGACCGGTGGCGGCAAGGTCATCGACTCGCTCTTCGAGGGCCTCGTCTCGTACGACGCCGACGGCAAGCCCGTCAACGAGGTCGCGAAGAGCATCGACACCGATGACTCGAAGACCTTCGACATCAAGCTGAACACGGGTTACACCTTCACCAACGGCGAGAAGGTCACTGCCGAGTCGTTCACGAAGGCGTGGAACTGGGCAGCCCAGTTCTCGAACAAGCAGAGCGCCTCGTACTTCTTCGAGAACATCGAGGGGTACAACGCCGAGAAGGACTCCGAGCTCACCGGCCTCAAGGTCGTGAGCGACGACGAGTTCACCGTGAAGCTGAAGTCGGCCCAGTCGGACTTCCCGCTCTCGCTCGGCTACTCGGCCTTCGTGCCGCTGCCGTCCTCGTTCTACGACGACACCAAGGCCTTCGGTGAGAACCCGATCGGCAACGGTCCGTACAAGTTCGACGGCAAGAAGGCCTGGACGCACAACCAGTCCATCAAGCTCGTCGCCAACAAGGACTACGAGGGCAAGCGCAAGCCGAAGAACGGTGGTCTGACGATCACGTTCTACACCTCGCAGGACACCGCCTACGCCGACGCGCAGGGCGGCAACCTCGACGTCCTCGACGCCGTGCCGGACGCGAACTTCCAGACGTACAAGTCGGACTTCCCGGACTCGAACGTCAACCAGCCGGCCGCGATCTTCCAGGGCATCTACCTGCCCTACTACCTCGACCACTGGAAGGGCGAGGAAGGCAAGCTGCGTCGCGAGGCCGTCTCGATGGCGATCAACCGCAAGGAGATCACCGACAAGATCTTCGACGGCACCCGCACCCCGGCCAAGGACTTCACCTCGCCGGTGATCGACGGCTGGAACGACGACCTCGAGGGCTCCGAGGTCCTGGACTACAACAAGTCCGAGGCCAAGAAGCTCTGGGCCGAGGCCGACAAGATCTCGAAGTACAACGACACCCTCACCATCACGTACAACGCCGATGGTGGCCACCAGGCGTGGGTGACCGCGGTCACGAACTCGATCTCGAGCACGCTCGGCATCAAGGCCGAGGGCAACGCGATCCCGACGTTCCAGGAAGCCCTGGACCTGCAGACGAACGACAAGCTCACGGGCGGCAGCCGTACCGGTTGGCAGGCCGACTACCCGTCGCTGTACAACTTCCTCGGCCCGACCATGGGCAAGGGCTCGTCGAGCAACTACGCGCGCTACGACTCGGCTGAGTACAACGAGCTGCTCGCCAAGGGCCGTTCGGCAGCCACCGTCGAAGAGGGCAACAAGATCTTCGACCAGGCCCAGGAACTCCTGTTCAAGGACCTGCCCGAGATCCCGCTCTGGTACTCCAACGTGACCGGCGTCTGGAACGCCGACACGGTGTCGAACGTCAAGTTCGGCTGGAACTCGGTGCCGCTGTACTACGACGTCGAGGTCAAGAACTGACCCTGGTCTCGTAGAGACCACCCCGCGAGCAGGTATCCTGCCTCGCGACCACCGGACGGGGGTTCGGGGACCACACGGTCCCCGAACCCCCGTACCGCGGCGGCAAGACCTTCCCCCACACTGCGGGCGCCCTCCCGCACCGGACTTCCGTGCCGACCCTCGGACCGTCCACCCCTCACCACAATGAACCTGATCGACATCGCTCCGGACCGGGCAGTGATCTGATGCTCTGGTACCTCGGCAAGCGCCTCCTGCAACTCATCCCCGTGTTCTTCGGGGCCACGTTCCTCATCTACTTCATGGTCTTCTCGCTGCCCGGCGACCCGATCGCCGCGCTGTTCGGCGACCGTCAGCCGACGCCGCAGGTGATCGAGCAGCTGCGACAGCAGTACAACCTCGACAAGCCGTTCATCGTCCAGTACCTGCTCTGGATCGGCGGCGTGTTCCGCGGCGACCTCGGCGTGACGTACTCGGGCCTGCCGGTCAGCTCACAGCTCGCCTCGGCGTTCCCGATCACCGCCCGCCTGGCGATCCTGGCGCTGCTGTTCGAGTCGGTCGCCGGCATCGTCGTCGGTGTCATCGCTGGTCTGCGCAAGGGCAAGCTGTTCGACGCCACCGCACTCGTCGTGTCGCTGCTGCTCATCTCGGTCCCGACCTTCGTCGTCGGGTTCCTGCTGCAGTACGTCTTCGGCATCAACCTCGGCCTGTTCCGGGTGACGGTGTCGGGCGAAGCGCCGTGGGACGAACTCGTGCTGCCCGCGATCGTGCTCGCCTCGGTGTCGTTCGCGTACATCGTGCGTCTGACGCGCGCGAGCGTGGCCGAGAACATGAGCGCGGACTTCGTCCGCACCGCGACGGCCAAGGGTCTTCCGCGTCGTCGGGTGATCGGGGTGCACATCTTCCGCAACTCGCTCATCCCCGTGGTGACGTACCTGGGTGTCGACATCGGCAACCTGATGGTCGGCGCCGTGGTGACCGAGGGCATCTTCAACATCCACGGTGTGGGTGGCACGGTGTTCCAGGCCGTCAAGCTCGGCGAGGGTCCGACCGTCGTGTCGTTCGTCGCCGTGATGGTCATCATCTTCATGCTCGCCAACCTCCTGGTCGACCTGCTCTACGCCGTCCTGGACCCGAGGATCCGCTATGCCAAGTAACGCCGCATCCCGCTCGGCGACGCACTACGTCGCTCCGATCGAGGAGACCCCGCTCCAAGCGGTCGACCAGGTCGACGAGAACGAGAAGACCCGGTCCACCTGGACCGATGCCTGGGACTCCATGCGTGTCCGCCCGATGTTCTGGGTGTCCGCCGTGCTCATCCTGCTCATCGTCGTCGTGGCGCTGTTCCCGGGTCTCTTCACGCACATCGACCCGAGGAAGGCGATCCTCGCGAAGAGCAACGAGGGCCCGGAAGCCGGCCACATCTTCGGGTACAACCGCCAGGGGTACGACGTGTACTCACGCGTGATCTGGGGTGCACGGAACTCGCTGATCGTCGGCATCGTCGCCACCGTGCTGGTCACGATCGTCGGTGTCATCATCGGCGCTCTCGCCGGCTTCTACGGCGGATGGCTCGACACGATCGTGTCCCGCATCGCGGACATCTTCTTCTCCATCCCCACCGTGCTCGGCGCGATCGTGATCATGTCGGTCATCCCGGCGCGGAACGCGATCACCGTGGCGTTGGTCCTCGCGGCGTTCGCTTGGCCGCAGATCGCTCGCATCATGCGTGGTGCCGTGCTCAGCGCGAAGCAGTCCGACTACGTCATGGCCTCGGCCGCGCTCGGCGTCAGTCGCTTCAAGACGCTGGTCCGGCACGTGATCCCGAACTCGGTGGCGCCGGTCATCGTCGTGTCGACCGTGTCGCTCGGCACGTTCATCGTGGCCGAGGCGACCCTGTCGTTCCTCGGTATCGGGCTCCCGGACTCAGCGCTCAGCTGGGGCCTCGACATCGGGAC
Source organism: Curtobacterium flaccumfaciens UCD-AKU (assembly GCF_000349565.1). Taxonomy (GTDB): domain Bacteria; phylum Actinomycetota; class Actinomycetes; order Actinomycetales; family Microbacteriaceae; genus Curtobacterium; species Curtobacterium poinsettiae. The sequence continues at coordinate 119,418 of NZ_KB714617.1, read as the reverse complement.
CGCGCAGGTCTCGATCCGAACGGCACCGTCGACGATCTTCTGGCCGTCGGCAGCCCTGTCCATCACCGTGCTCGCGTTCCTACTCCTCGGTGACGTGGTGCGCGATGCGCTCGACCCGAAGGCGAGGGCCCGCCGATGAGCGAGACACTGACCCAGCCGAACAGCCGCCGTACCGGCGGCTCCGGCGCCCCGCTGCTCGAGATCACCGACCTGCAGGTCGGCTTCAAGACCCAGAGCGGCCTCGTGCAGGCCGTCCGGGGCGTGAACCTCACCCTCGAACAGGGCGAGCGCCTGGCCATCGTCGGCGAGTCCGGTTCCGGCAAGTCGACGAGCGCCCAGGCGATCATCAAGCTGCTCCCCGGCACCGGTGAGGTCACCGGCGGCTCGATCAAGTTCAACGGGCGCGAGCTCGTCGGGCTGAGCGACAAGGAGATGTCGGAGATCCGCGGGAAGGAGATCGGCTACGTCCCCCAGGACCCGATGTCGAACCTCAACCCGCTGTGGTCGATCGGCTTCCAGGTCGAAGAGGCCATCCGTGCGAACGGCATGGCGACCGGCAAGGCCGCCGTCCGCGCCCGCGCGGTCGAGGTCCTGCAGGAAGCCGGCCTCGGCGACGCGTCGACCCGCCTGAAGCAGTACCCGCACGAGTTCTCCGGCGGCATGCGGCAGCGTGTGCTCATCGGCATCGGTCTGTCGAGCCGCCCGCAGCTGCTCATCGCCGACGAGCCGACGAGTGCGCTCGACGTCACGGTCCAGCGCGTCATCCTCGACCACCTCGAGACCCTGACCCGCGACTTCGGCACCTCGGTGCTGTTCATCACGCACGACCTCGGCCTCGCTGCCGAGCGGGCCGAGAAGCTCGTCGTGATGTACAAGGGACAGGTCGTCGAGGCCGGCCCCTCCAAGGAGATCCTGGCCAACCCGCAGCACCCGTACACGCAGCGCCTCGTCGCGGCGGCCCCCTCGCTGGCCAGCCGTCGCATCCAGTCGAAGGTGCAGCACCAGCGGATCGACATCGCCGACACCGGCAGTGACGACGCCGAGCTCATCGCCCGCGCCCAGGAGCGCGAGCACCGTCCAGCCGAGGACCTCATCGTGGTGAAGAACCTCGAGAAGGTCTACAAGCTGCGCGGCAAGAGCCTCGCCACGCGGGAGCTCAAGGCCGTCGACGACGTGTCGTTCTCGATCCAGAAGGGCACCACCACGGCGCTCGTCGGCGAGTCCGGTTCGGGCAAGTCGACCGTCGCGAAGCTCGTCCTGCAGCTCGAGAGCATCACGAGCGGCACCGTGCAGTTCGACGGCATCGACATCGGCGCGCTGAAGGGCAAGGACCTCTTCGACTTCCGCCGCCGTGTGCAGCCGGTGTTCCAGGACCCGTACGGCTCCCTGGACCCGATGTACAACGTCGGGAACACGATCGCCGAGCCGCTCGCCACGCACAAGGTGGGCGACAAGGCCTCGCGCCGTGCCAGGGTGCTCGAGCTGCTCGACCAGGTCGCGCTCCCGAAGTCGATGGTGAACCGCTACCCGAACGAGCTGTCCGGTGGCCAGCGACAGCGCATCGCCGTCGCTCGCGCGCTGGCACTCAAGCCGGAGGTCATCGTCCTCGACGAGGCCGTCTCCGCGCTCGACGTGCTCGTGCAGGGCCAGATCCTCGACCTGCTCACCGAGCTGCAGACCGAGCTCGGCCTGACGTACCTGTTCATCACGCACGACCTCGCGGTCGTCCGCCTCGTCGCGGACAACGTGTGCGTCATGCGTCGTGGGCAGATCGTCGAGAAGGCGACGACCGACGAGGTCTTCGCCGCCCCGAAGGAGCAGTACACGAAGGACCTCCTGGCCGCCATCCCCGGCGCCGGGTTCGAGTTCGGACGCTGATCCCCCTGGACACGAACGAGGCCGGACGCCCCCTCGTCCTCCGCGCTGGTCGCGGGGGCGCGGTGGCGGCCGGCCTCGTCGCCGTCCTGGGCGTCTTCCTGCTGGGCGACGCCGCGTTCCGGGGGAGCTGGGACGTCGTGCTCCGCGCCGCCGGCCCGATCGCCGTGCTCGTCTGGGCGCTCTGGGTCCTGACCTTCCGCCCGTGCATCGTCATCGACGACCGTGCGGTCACGGTGCTCAACCCGCTCCGCCGCACCGTGGTGCCGTGGCACGCGGTCGCCGACGTCCGGCTCCGCTGGCAGATCGTGATCGAGACGGTCGCCGGACGCAAGGTCCAGTGCTGGGGCGGCCCGTCGCTGCCGCGGCCGAAACCCGCCCGACGCGGCGAGCGTGCCGTGCTGCTCCAGCCCGACGAGATGACGGTCCTGCTCGACCGATGGTCTGAGCGCCGCGCGGCGACCGGCACCGGTGATGCCGTGCGCGGCTGGGACGCGCCGGCACTGGCGGTCGGCGCCGCTGCGCTGACGCTGCTCGCCGCCTCGCTGCTCAGCCTGTGGCTGGGAGCCTGACGCGGCTCGCGATCGCGACCACACGACGGACGGGAGGCCCGGCGCACGACGTGCGCCGTCCCTCCCGTCACGGCCGTCGC
>NZ_KB714617.1:75194-116687 GCF_000349565.1 Curtobacterium flaccumfaciens UCD-AKU | reverse complement strand
GGGATGGGCCCACCTCCCGTCCGTCTGCTGGTCACGACCGCTGCCGCGCTTGGTGAGCAGAAATGGTCGGGTCCGCGGGTGGGACCCGACCATTCCTGCTCACCATGCGGAGCGGTGAACGTGACCGTCGTCGTCAGACGACCGCGCCGACCCGCTCGGTGAGCAGGTGCTCCTGGTCGGTCTGGATGCAGGCGACGCCACGGCCGTGCACGGGCTCGAGGCCCGGGTCGATGGTGCGGCACTGCTCCTGCCGGCCCTCGTCGAGGAGCTGGTAGAGCGGGCAGCGCGTGCGGAACCGGCAGCCGTCGATGCGCTCCGTGGGGGAGGGCAGGTCGCCCTCGAGCAGGATGCGCCCGCGGGCGGCCTCGGCCATCGGGTCCGGCACCGGGACAGCCGACAGCAGGGCCCGCGTGTACGGGTGTTGCGGGTCCGAGAAGACCGCGTCCCCGTCGCCGTACTCGACGATGCGGCCGAGGTACATGACGGCGACGTCGTCGGCGATGTGCCGGACGACGGACAGGTCGTGCGCCACGAACAGGTAGGACAGGCCGAGACGGTGCTTGAGGTCCTCGAGCAGGTTGATCACACCGGCCTGCACCGAGACGTCGAGTGCGGACACCGGCTCGTCGAGCACCAGGATCTTCGGCTCCACGATCAGCGCGCGGGCGATGCCGATGCGCTGCCGCTGGCCACCCGAGAACTCGTGCGGGTACCGGTCGATGTAGGTCGGCTCGAGGCCGACCAGCTCGAGCACCTCGCGCACGCGCCGACGGATCTCGTCCTTCGCGACGCCGTGCACCGTGAGGGGTTCGCCGATCACCGAACCGATGTCGAGGCGCGGGTCGATCGACGCCATCGGGTCCTGGAAGACCACCTGGATGTCGCGGCGCAGGGCCAGACGGTCCTTCTTGGAGAGCGAGGCGGTGTCGACGCCGTTCACCCGGATGGTGCCGTGCTGGGCGCCGGCGAGTTCGAGGATCTCCATGATCGTCGTCGTCTTGCCGCAGCCGGACTCGCCGACCAGGCCGAGCACCTGCCCGCGCTTGAGCGTCAGGGAGATGCCGTCCACCGCGTGCACCTCGCCGATCTGCCGGCGGAACAGTGCGCCCTTGGTGAGCGGGAACGTCTTGACCACGTCGTCCAGTTCGAGCACGACGTCGTCGCCGTGGTCGACGCTGGCCTCGGGGACGTCCTCGGGGCGGGGGAAGATCTCCGAGCGCTCGAGGGTGCCCGCGGCGATCTCGTCGCGGCGGATGCACGCGGCGGTGTGCTCGTCGAGCAGGGTGCCGTTGCCGATCGTCTGCACGGCGCCGGTCATGACCGGGTTGTCGGCGCTCTGCGGCACCGTCGTCGCGACGAGGGCGGGTTCGCCGTCGCGGCAGGCGTCGAGGACGGCGGGGCAGCGGTCGGCGAACGGGCAGCCCGTCGGCTTCTGCGTCAGCAGGGGCGGGCGGCCGTCGAGCGGGACGAGCCGCTCGGTGCGGGCGGAGGTCATGTTCGGCATCGAGCGGAGCAGCCCGATCGTGTACGGCATCACCGGCTCGCGGAACAGCGGCAGGACCGGTGCCGTCTCGACGATCCGGCCGGCGTACATCACGGCGACGCGGTCGGCGTTGCCGGCGACGACGCCCAGGTCGTGCGTGATGAGCACGACGGCCGCACCGGTCATGTCCTTCGCGGTCTGCAGCACGTCGAGGATCTGCGCCTGGATCGTCACGTCGAGGGCGGTGGTCGGCTCGTCGGCGATGATCAGCTTCGGGTCGTTCGCGATGGCGATCGCGATCATCGCGCGCTGCCGCATGCCGCCGGAGAACTCGTGCGGGAACGCGTCGAGCCGTCGCGCCGGGTTCGGGATGCCGACGATGCGCAGCAGTTCCTCGGCGCGGGTGCGCGCGGCGTGTGCGGTCAGCGACCGGTCGTGCAGGCGCAGGCCCTCGACGATCTGCTGCCCGATCGTGTACACCGGCGTCAGGGCGGACAGCGGGTCCTGGAACACCATCGCGATGTCACGACCGCGCAGCGCCGACATCTCACGGTCGTTCTTGCCGACGAGCTCCTGCCCGTCGAAGCGGATGCTGCCCTGCACCTGGGCGGACGACGGCAGCAGGCCCATCACGGCCATCGAGGACACCGACTTGCCGGACCCCGATTCACCGACGATCCCGAGGAACTCGCCGGGGGCGACCGAGTAGTCGACACCCCGGACCGCGTAGACGGGCTTGGTCTTCGGGTTGAACGTGACCGACAGGTCGGACACGGTGAGCAGCGGCTCAGTCACGGTTGGCTCCGGAGGTGGGGTCGATGGCGTCGCGCAGGGCGTCGCCGAGCAGGCTGGTCGAGAGCACGGTCGCGACGAGGGTCGCTGCGGGCAGGACGAAGAGCCACGGGCGGGTGACGGCCGACTGGCTGCCGGCGGCGAGCAGGGTGCCGAGCGAGACGTCGGGGATCTGGATGCCGAAGCCGAAGTAGCTGAGGGCGCTCTCGGAGAGGATCATCGCCCCGACACCCAGCGTCGCGTCGATGATGAGCAGCGATGCCACGTTGGGCAGGATGTGCCGTCGGATGATGGTGAACGAGGGCACACCCATGAACCGGGCGGCCTTGACGTAGTCGCGCTCGCGCAGGGACATCGTCTGCCCCCGGATCACCCGGGCCATGATCATCCAGCCGAAGATCGCCAGCCCCACGATGAGTGCGAGCCAGCTGAGGTTCTTGAACAGCGGGCTGAGGAGCACGAGCGCGTAGAACGACGGGATCACCAGGAGCAGGTCGATGCCCCAGACGAGCGCACGGTCGACGAACCCACCGAAGTACCCGGCGACGGCGCCGACGATGCCGGCGATGAGGGTCGCGGCCGGTCCGGCGATGAGTCCGATGAGCAGCGACTTCTGCAGGCCGACCAGGGTCTGCGCGTAGATGTCCTGGCCGATGTCGTTCGTGCCGAACCAGTGCGCGGCGCTCGGCGGCATGCCGAACGCGAGCCCGTCGGAGTCGGAGGCGTTCCAGTGGTACAGGTGCGGGCCGACGAACGCCCAGAGGATGATGAGCAGCAGCGCACCGCCGCCGATGCGCGCGCGCCAGGTGCCGAACACCTTGCGCCAGAGCGGGGTGCGGCCGCCCTTCACCTCGATGACGTGCGCCGGCGTCCCGGCGTTGCCGTCGCCGGGGTCACCGGCGGTGGTCGTGGTCGTGGGGTCGAGAACAGACACGGGTCACACCCTCACTCGCGGGTCGAGCGCGGCGTACAGCAGGTCCGCGAGGGTCCCTGCGATGAGCACGAGGATCGCCGTGAAGAGGATCGTGCCCGCTGCCGCGTTGATGTCGTTGTTCGTGATGCTCTGGATGAAGTACTCACCCATGCCGTGCCAGCTGAAGACCAGCTCGGTGATGCTCGCACCCGTCAGGATCAACCCGAACGAGTAGGCGAAGAAGGTCGACATCGGGATGAGGGCGACCCGCACGCCGTGGCGCATGATCGCCGATCCGCGCGTGCGGCCCTTCGACCGGGCGGTCCGGATGAAGTCGTTCGACAGCACGTCGAGCATCGCGGAGCGCTGGTAGCGCGAGTACGACGCGACGGCGCCGACCGTCAGCGAGATCGTGGGTAACAACAGGTGCACGAGTCGGTCGCCGAGCACCGGGAAGAACCCGCTCACCCCCGGCGTGTACTCACCGGTGAAGCTGATCACCTGTGCGCCGACGCCCTGGTTGAGGGAGGTCGCCAGGATCATCAGCACGACCGCGATCACGAACGGCGGGGTCGCGAGCACCGTGAACGACGCGTAGGTCGAGACCTGGTCGGACACCTTGTACTGCCGGACCGCGTTCCAGACGCCGAGCAGCACGCCGAAGAGCGCACCGAGCAGCGTGCCGATCACGAGCAGCCGCAGGCTCGTCCCGGACCGGGCGATGATGTCGGCCGTCACCTCGGTGCCGCGCGAACTCATGCCGAGCGACCCGTGCGTGACCAGGCCGACCCACCAGTCCCAGGTGCGGACGAGGATGGGGGTGTTCGGATCGGCGCCGAGCTTGCGGAGCGACGCGTCGATGGTGCCCTGCGGCACGGCCGGGTTGCGCCCGAGGAACCGGGCGGCCGGGTTGAGCGTCGTGCTGGCGAGGATGTACCCGAGCGTGGTCGCCACGATCGTCAGGACGATGTAGTTGACGATCCGCTTTGCGATGAAGGCGAGCATGTGGTTGGTGACCTCTGGGTGCGGCCGTCCGTCCGGACGGCGTTGTCGGTGGCGACAGGCTAGCCGGTCCGGACGGCGGGGTGGGACAACGGAAGTGACGTTATGCAACATTCGTTACGAGCGTGTTTCGATTCCTCGCAGAGACCCTTGTGCAGCCTTCGGATGTGGCTAGGGTTCTCAACCAACAGACGCGACGGCGGGGCCGCCGCGGTCCAGCGCGAACTGCGCGAACCACAACGAAAGGGAATCCTCGCCATGCGAAAGAGGATCAAGGGCATCGCGGTCCTGGCCACCGCTGCGGCAGCTGCCGTCGTGCTGGCGGGCTGCTCCGGCGGCGGAGAAGCGGGCGGCGACAACTCCGCGGTCGCCGAGTCGTCACTGAAGTCGACCGGCTGGACCGTCGCGGACCGCGCCGACGTCAAGGACGGCGGGTCGATCACCCTGCCGATCGACACAGCTCCGGCGAACTGGCAGCTGGCCAACCTTGACTCGGGGACGGTCGACGACACGACGATCTCGCAGACCTACCTGCCGGGGTTCATCCAGTTCAAGGAGAACGGCGAGTGGGAGGCGAACAAGGACTACGCGACCTCCGTCGAGCTGACCAAGGACTCGCCCCAGACCGTCGAGATCAAGATCAACCCGAAGGCCGTCTGGTCGGACGGCACCCCGATCAGCGCAAAGGACGTCATCGCGAACTGGAAGGCGCTGAACGGCACGAACAAGGCCTTCGCGCCCCTCGCCACCAACGTGTGGGAGGACGTGGACTCGGTCAAGCAAGGCTCCGACGAGCGTGACGTCATCATGACGTTCTCGAAGACCAACGCCGACTGGGCGAGCGTCCTCGGCGCGATCTACCCGTACTGGGCCGTCGACACCCCGGACCACTTCAACAAGGCCTGGGCCAAGGGTCCGTACGCCGCCGACGGCAAGACCTACGTCTCCGGTGGTCCCTACATCCTGAAGTCCTTCGACGCCAACGGTGGCGTCGTGACCTTCGAGAAGAACTCCAAGTGGTGGGGCGACCCGGGCAAGCTCGACACGATCGTCTTCAAGACGGTCTCGCGTGACGGCGTCGCCCAGGCGTACGGCAACAAGGAGCTCGACGCGTTCAACCTGAACGGCAGCGCCGACAACCTCAAGACGGCGAACTCGCGGTCCGACTCGAAGATCGAGCGCTCGCTCGGCACCACGCAGCGTCAGATCACGCTGAACGGCACCTCGGACGTCTTCAAGGACCAGGACGTGCGCCAGGCGTTCGCACAGGCCATCAACCGCAAGGTCGTGGCCCAGGCGATCCTGTCGCCGGTGAAGAGCCCGGGCGACGTGCTCAACAACCTCGTCTACCTGCCCGGTCAGCAGGGCTACGAGGACGACGCGTCGAGCGTCTACGGCTACAGCACCGACAAGGCGAAGTCGAAGCTCGAGGACGCCGGCTGGAAGATCGGTTCGGACGGCTACGCGACCAAGGGCGGCAAGGAACTCGACGTCCGCTTCGTGATCCCCTCGGACAACCCGAACTCGGCGAACGTCGCGCAGCTCGTGCAGCAGCAGACGAAGCTCGCCGGCTTCAAGGTCACCATCGACACCGTCCCGACCGACGACTTCTTCACGAAGTACGTCACCACGTCGACGCGTGACTTCGACGCCACGTACTTCGCGTGGCAGGGCACCCCGTTCCCGATCTCGTCGCTGAAGTCGATCTACTACCCCGCCGACGCCGGCCAGAACTACAGCGGCGTGACGGACGACTCGCTCGGCGCCGCCTGGGACAAGGCGAACGGCGAACTCGACGCGGATGCCCGCATCAAGGACGCGCAGGCCATCGGCAAGAAGATCGTCGCGGTCGCCGGCACCATCCCGCTGTTCGCCGAGCCGTACGCCTGGGGCGTTCGCAAGGACCTGGTGAACTACGGTCCGGCGCAGTTCCAGCAGTCGTCGGTCAAGTGGCAGGACGTCGGCTACAAGAAGTAGCCACACCGCACGAGAACGACACCGCACACGAACGACACCCCCGACGTCGCACGACGTCGGGGGTGTCGTTCGTGTGCGGCCCGTTGACGACGCAACTGCCCAGACCTTCAGTTGACATCCGATGTTGTGCCCTGCAACTGTTGCCGAGGGCGGTAGGGGCTACCGCCTCTGTGAAACAAGGGGCAGATCCATGCGTAAGAAGAAGATGATGATGGGCGTCGCAGCGATGACGCTCGCGTTCTTGGGATTCACCGCCACTTCGGCGAGCGCTGCCGAGGTCGTCATCGTGCACATCGGCGGGACCACGGTCGTCGGCGGTTCCAACACTTTCAAGGACAACGACGGCAAGACGAATGTCTACCGCACCACGGCGACCTTCAGCCAGGTGAAGGCGAAAAGTGCAAGGCTTGTCAGCTTCCAGGTCTGCTACAGCCGGACTGGTGGGGGCCAAGCGACGCTGTCGCCGTACACGCGGAACGTCAACGGGAACTTCTGGGACTCCGGGGTGTACAAGGTGATCACGTCCGGGACCTGCTACACCTACAAGCCGAACAAGGTGTACAAGAAGCAGAGCAACGGTGAGATCGTCCGAGTTGTGAACCGCATCACGCCGAACCGCGAGGAGACCGTCGGTTTCTACCGCTGAGACCGGCTCCGGACGGAGAACCTTCAACGACACCCCCGACGTCGCACGACGTCGGGGGTGTCGTTCTGCGTCGGGGCGAGTCAGAACTGTGCCGCCGCCAGCGACGCGGCGAACCCGAGGACCACGAGCGCCAGGATCGTCCAGCCGTGGGTGCGGTGCGTGATCGGCGCAGCCGTCACGGACGACGGGGGCGGGCCGTCCTGCGTCACCGGAGCGGGCACGTGGGCCAGCATCAGCGAGGCCGCAGCGTCGACGTCCAGGCGATCCGGGCCTCCTGGCCGGTCACCGGTGTGCGCGGCGAGACGCGCCGTCGGGCGGGTCGCGATCCAGACGCGGCGGACGCCCTCGCTGGTGACCACCTCGATGCCGTACTTCGTGCGCACCTCGCTGACGCGCGACCAGGTGTAGGTGCTGGTGCGCCGGACGTCGACGATGCGCAGGTGCTCGGGCGTCAGCTCGAACCGCGGCCGCCACAGCACCGCCCACGCGACGAAGGCGACGGCGATGCTCGGGATCGGCACGAGCCACGGGGTTCCGCCGCCGATCAGGGCCAGCGGGACGAGCACGACGGCCACGACCCAGAGGACGAGGGCGAGGGCGCGCAGGCCCGGGGCGACGATGGTGGTGTGCACCGGACGAGGGTACGAGATGCCTCCCCGGAGACGCCCGGGGAGCGGGTGTGACACACCGGCGCGTATCTCCGGACGACCCGATTCCCCGGGGAGGCAGATCCTTGACGGACCCTCGTGCCGTCCATGGTCGTCGCCCCCGGTTGGGGTGTCAACACCCCGTTTCGACGAGTTCAGCGGACTCCCACGCCGGGGCTACGAAACGAGCAGTTCGATCTGTTGGCGGATCGTCTCGGCCTTCGGGAACCGCAGGCCGACCAGGCCGATGTGGCGCCATCGGAGCACGCCGTCGGGGCCGATCACGAACACGGATCGTCGCAGGCCGATCCCCGGTGCCTGGACGCCGTAGGCGCGGATGACCGAGCCCGCGGTGTCGCTGAGCAGGGGGAACGCGAGCGAGGAGCCGCGGGCGAACTCCTCGTGCGAGTCGAGCGCCTGGGGGCTGATGCCCCACACCGTGGCACCGAGGTCGGTGAACTCGTCGAGTTCGGCCTGGTAGCTGCAGAGCTGGGCCGTGCAGACCGCCGTCGCGTCGCCCGGGTAGAAGGCCAGCACGACCGTCCGGCCGATCTCGGCGGACAGGTCGTACTCGTCGTCGGAGCGGACGCCACGGCGCACGACCATCCCCGGCAGGGTGAACGACGGTGCGGACTCGCCGATCGCGGGGATGCTCATGCGCTCACCGTAGGGCTGCGGTTCGGCCCTCGGACCTCGGCGCGCTGTGCTGGGGCTGTGGATGCGCCCGGTGGCGCGCTGAACGGCCGACGGGACAGCGAGCCGGCGGCCCCGCGACGCGGCGTTCCGCCAGCGGCCCCGCGGCCTACGCGAACAACTGCGGGAACGCGTGCGCCACCCAGGGGTACCCGACGAAGACCACCGCGTCGAGCAGGGCGTGCGTGATCACGAGCGGCAGCAGCCGACCCCACTTCGTGTAGATCCAGCCGAACACGACGCCCATCACCGCGTTGCCGATGAACGCCCCGAAGCCCTGGTACAGGTGGTAGCTGCCACGCAGCAGTGCGGTCGACAGGATCATCTGCCAGCGGCCCCACCCGAGGTCCCCGAGCCGGGCGTAGAGGTACCCGATCACGATCACCTCCTCCTGCAGCCCCGAGCGGATCGCGGACAGCAGCAGGACCGGGATCGTCCACCAGTACGAGTTCAGTGCGGCGGGGTCGACGGCGACCGTGATGCCGAGCGCACGTCCGGCGAAGTACAGCGCGAGCCCCGGGATCCCGATGCAGAGCGCGATCAGGGCCGGGCCGCCCAGGTCCGGCTTCGCCCGGAACCGGTCGATGCCGAGCCGGCCGAGGTGCGGTCGCGAGGTGCTCCACAGCAGGTAGCAGACGAGTGCCACCGGGGCCAGGTCCACCGCGATGCCCAGGAGCTGCCGGGCGAGGTCGACGTACTGCACCGTCGTCGACGAGGTGTTCAGGGCCGTCGACTGCTCGCCGAGCGGCGTCGTCTGCGACAGGTCGTCGATGATCTGCAGGATCGAGTACAGGGCGCTGGCGCCGAGCGAGAGCAGCAGGACGATGGTGATCTCGACCCACGTTCGCCGACGGCTCATCGTCAGTACTCCTGTCTGTTGCGAACTACCGGTAGACTGGCGTGTCGGGCGTTCTGCCCGCGGGTGCGGTGCTGTGAAGACACTGGCCCGACACTCTCCCAGAAATTGAAGGATGTCCTGTATGGCGCTCGCCACCCGGTCCGACCTGCGCAACGTCGCCATCGTGGCACACGTCGACCACGGCAAGACCACCCTCGTCGACGCGATGCTCACGCAGACCAACTCGTTCGACGCCCACTTCGAGGGCGAAGACCGCATGATGGACTCGAACGACCTCGAGCGCGAGAAGGGCATCACGATCCTCGCGAAGAACACGTCGGTGCTCTACAACGGCAAGCACGCGACCGAGTTCGGCTCGGACGGCCCCATCACCATCAACGTGATCGACACCCCGGGTCACGCCGACTTCGGTGGCGAAGTCGAGCGCGGTCTGTCCATGGTCGACGGTGTCGTCCTGCTGGTCGACGCGTCCGAGGGCCCGCTGCCCCAGACCCGCTTCGTGCTCCGCAAGGCGCTCGCCGCGAAGCTCCCGGTGATCCTGCTCGTCAACAAGACGGACCGCCCCGACTCCCGCATCGACGAGGTCGTCTCCGAGTCGCAGGACCTGCTGCTCGGCCTGGCCTCCGACCTGTCGGACGAGGTCGACGACCTCGACCTCGACGCGATCCTCGACGTCCCGGTGGTCTACGCCTCGGGCCGCAACGGTGCCGCGTCGCGCAACAAGCCGAACGACGGCGAGCTGCCCGACAACGACGACCTCGAGCCCCTGTTCGAGGCCATCCTGCAGCACGTCCCGGCGCCGAAGTACGACGACCAGCACCCGCTGCAGGCCCACGTCACCAACCTCGACGCGTCGCCGTTCCTCGGTCGTCTCGCGCTGCTGCGCATCTTCCACGGCACGATGAAGAAGGGCCAGACGGTCGCGTGGGTCAAGCACGACGGCACCGTCGTCAACGCCCGCATCACCGAGCTCCTCATCACCAAGGCGCTCGAGCGCTACCCGGCCGAGTCGGCCGGCCCCGGTGACATCGTCGCCGTCGCCGGGTTCGACACGATCACCATCGGTGAGACCCTGTCCGACCCCGAGGACGTCCGCCCGCTGCCGACCATCACGGTCGACGACCCGGCGATCTCGATGACGATCGGCACGAACACCAGCCCGCTCGTCGGCAAGGTCAAGGGCCACAAGCTGACCGCCCGCATGGTCAAGGAGCGCCTCGACCGCGAGCTCATCGGCAACGTCTCGCTCAAGGTCCTCGACATCGGTCGTCCGGACGCGTGGGAGGTCCAGGGTCGCGGCGAGCTCGCACTGGCCATCCTCGTCGAGCAGATGCGTCGTGAGGGCTTCGAGCTCACCGTCGGCAAGCCGCAGGTCGTCACCAAGCGTGACGAGAACGGCAAGCTGCAGGAGCCGTACGAGCACATGACGATCGACACGCCGGAGGAGTACCTCGGCGCGATCACGCAGCTCATGGCCGCTCGCAAGGGGCGCATGGAGAACATGACGAACCACGGCACCGGCTGGGTGCGCATGGAGTTCATCGTCCCGTCGCGTGGCCTGATCGGCTTCCGCACGTCGTTCCTGACCGAGACCCGCGGCACCGGCATCGCCAACGCGATCTCGCACGGCTACGACGAGTGGGCCGGCCCGATCCAGACCCGCATCAACGGCTCGATCGTCTCCGACCGCTCGGGTGTCGTCACGCCGTTCGCCATCACGAACCTCCAGGAGCGGATGACGTTCTTCGTCAACCCGACCGAAGAGGTCTACGAGGGCATGGTCATCGGCGAGAACTCGCGCGCCGACGACATGGACGTCAACATCACGAAGGAGAAGAAGCTCACGAACATGCGTTCGGCGAACGCCGACTCCTTCGAGTCGATGACGCCGTCGCGCCAGCTCTCGCTCGAGGAGTGCCTGGAGTTCGCGCGCGAGGACGAGTGCGTCGAGGTCACCCCGGCCGTCGTCCGCATCCGCAAGGTGGAGCTCGACGCGCAGGCCCGCCAGCGCTCGTACGCCCGCCTGAAGCGCCAGGACGCGTAAGCACCAGCACGAGCAACACCCCCGGAGGCCCGTCCTCCGTCCGACGGCCCGGTCACCTGCAACAGGTGGTCGGGCCGTTCGCGGTTGTACCGTGGTCAGCGTGACTCTCGACCTGCTCTCGATCTACCAGGACCTGCACGCCCACCCGGAGCTCGGCTTCCAGGAGCACCGCACCGCCGGTGTCATCGCCGCGAAGCTCGCCGAGATCGGGGGGATCGACGTGACGACGGGCGTCGGCGGCACCGGCGTCGTCGGTGTCGTCGCGAACGGCGAGGGCCCCGTGGTGTGGCTCCGCGCCGACATGGACGGCCTGCCGGTGCAGGAGCGCACCGGCCTGTCGTACGCCAGCGAGCACGTCGGCACCGACGACGAGGGCCGGGACGTCCCGACCATGCACGCCTGTGGCCACGACATCCACGTCACGTGGCTGCTCGGCACCCTCGAGCGCCTCGTCGCGACCACGGGGGACTGGCGCGGCACGGTCGTCGCCGTCTTCCAGCCTGCTGAAGAGGTCATCTCCGGCGCACGCGCGATGGTCGAGGACGGCCTGGTCGAGCGGTTCCCGAAGCCGGACGTCGTGCTCGGGCAGCACTCCGCGCCCGCACCGGTCGGCATCGTCGCCGTCGGCACCGGCCCGGTGATGGCGTCGAGCGACCGGCTGACGGTGACGTTCAACGGCCGTGGGGCGCACGGCTCGGCGCCGCAGGCCTCGCTCGACCCGGTCGTCACCGCGGCGTCGGCCGTCGTGCGACTGCAGACCGTCGTCGCGCGCGAGGTCTCGCCGAGCGACGCGGGTGTCGTCACCGTCGGCAGCTTCCACGCCGGCACGCGGGCGAACATCATCCCCGACGAGGCCGTGATCGAGATCTCGACCCGTGCCCGCAACGAGGAGACCCGCCAGCGCATCATCGCCTCGATCGAACGCATCGTCCGTGCCGAGAGCGCGGCCGGTGGGCTGTCCGAGCCGACGATCGTGCGGGCTCCGGGTGCCGAGGTCACCGTGAACGACGCCGAGGCCGCCGCCACCGTGCTCGACGCCATCCGCGCCGAGGTGCCGGGTGCTCGCGACCTCGAGATCGGGCTCGCCATGGCGTCGGAGGACGTCGGACAGCTGGCCACCGCCGCCGGCGCGCCGCTCGTGTACTGGTTCACGGGCATCACCGACCCGGAGCGCTTCCGCCGTGGCGAGGAGATCCCGAGCAACCACTCGCCGTTCTACGCGCCGCAGGCCGAGACGGCGATCCCGGTGGGTGTCGACGCCCTGGTGGCGGCGACGCGCGCCTACGTCGCCTGAACCGTCCGTCGGCACGGAGGCCCGGGGCGGCCCCGCCGCGCAGGTGACCGCCCCGGGGACGGCACGTTCACAGCCAACTCGCGCCGCGCCTCCCGGCTCGTCCGTTACGGTCACGCCATGCGTTCCCTCCGTACCCCGCTGATCGCCGCCGTCGCTGCCGGCATCGCCCTGGCCGGACTCACCGGCTGCTCGACCGAGGCCGTGCAGCAGGCCACCGACCTCGGGTCCTCCGTCGCGTCGAACGTGGCCGACGGGGTCGCCGGCATCGACGGCAAGGCGATCCAGGACGGCATGTCCTCGGTCGCCGGTGGCATCGACGGCGCGCTCGACACGGCGCTCAAGGGCGCCGACGTGACCTCCGACGGCAAGGTGCCGGACGGGTTCCCGTCGGCAGACGTCCCGCTCGTCGACGGCACGGTGCTGGGCGGCGGAGCCGGACCGAACGGCTCCGGGTGGGTCGCCCAGGTCCGGGCGGCCTCCGTCGACGACTTCCGGACGGCCGCGCAGCAGCTCACGGATGCCGGGTACACCGAGTCAGCGAAGCGCGCGGACTCGTCCAGCGCGTTCGGCATGTTCCGGAGCGACGGGTACCGCGTCGTGCTGACGTTCTCGGACAGCAAGGACAGCGGTGGCGTCACGGCGACCTACATCGTCACGCCCCGCTAGTCCCGTACCCTTGGGGACGATGTCCAAGGCCCCCGCCACGCGCCCGGAGCGCGTCCTGATCGTGCACGCCCACCCCGACGACGAGACGCTCTCGTCGGGTGGGACCATCGCCACCCTGCTCGAGCGCGGTGCCGAGGTGACCGTGCTCACCGCGACCCGGGGCGAGCGCGGCGAGATGCTCACGGAGCAGCTGGCTCCGCTCGCGGGCGACCCCGCGCGGGTGGCGCGGCACCGGGAGACCGAGATCGCCGCGGCCCTCGCCGCCCTCGGCGGGCCGCAGCACCTGTGGCTCGGTGGGCGCGGCGCGCGGCCGACCGACCTGCCCGAGCGTCGGTACGTCGACTCCGGCATGCAGTGGGGCCCGGACGGCCGGGCCACCGCTGCGGCCGACGCCCCGACCGACTCGCTGACCGCGGCTGACCTGGGCGAGCTGGTCGACGACGTGCGCGCCGCCATCCGTTCCACCGGAGCCGACGCGGTGATCAGCTACGCCGACGACGGCGGCTACGGACACCCCGACCACGTGCGGATGCACCACGCGGCGCAGTACGCGGCCCGTGCCGAAGAGGTCCCGTTCTCGATGATCGTCGACCCCGACAGTGGGCAGGCCGACGTCACCGTCGACGTCTTGCCGGTCCGGGCCAAGGTGCGGGCGGCCGTCGAGCAGTACCGCTCCCAGGTCGCCGTCGACCCCGTCGACCCCGCCGACCCGGCCGCGCTGTCGTGGGTGATGCCGCACGGCGTCCGACAGCACGCCCCTGCGGTGGAGGCGTTCCGGCACGACGCGGCCCCGCAGCCGGGGGCGCCGCAGACCTACGGCGAGATGTCCGGTCAGGGCAAGGCCGCGGCGGTCGTGGTGTCGCTGCTGGTCGGGCTGCTCGCCGGCGGCCTCGGCACGGTGACGCACCAGCAGACGCTCGGCGCGTTCCCGGTCGGACTCGTCGTCACCACCCTCATCGTGCTCGGCCTGACCGTGGGCGTGCGGCTCGTCTACCGCTCGCGGACGATGGTCGCCGCGATCGGCATCGGCATCCTCGTCGCGACGCAGGTGCTCGTGTCGGTCGGTGGCGAGAGCTCGCCGCTCGTCCTCGCCAACGCGGCCGGGTACGTGTGGACCTTCGCCCCCGCGGCCATCACCGCCCTCGTCCTCGCGTGGCCGGACCTGTCGGGGCTGCGGTCCCGGACGGCCGCGGGCCACGAGTAGACTCGAACCCGCTCGTCGAAGGGAGCACCCGAACCGTGACCTACGTGATCGCCCAGCCGTGTGTCGACGTCAAGGACCGCGCCTGCATCGACGAATGCCCGGTCGACTGCATCTACGAGGGTGACCGCTCGCTGTACATCCACCCCGACGAGTGCGTCGACTGCGGTGCGTGTGAGCCGGTCTGCCCCGTCGAGGCCATCTACTACGAGGACGACCTGCCCGACCAGTGGGCCGACTACTACAAGGCCAACGTCGAGTTCTTCGACGAGGTCGGGTCGCCCGGTGGCGCCGCGAAGGTCGGCGTGATCCACAAGGACCACCCCGTCGTCGCTGCCGAGCCCGTCCGCGGCTGACCGGACCCCTCGTGGCGCTCGACCTCCCCGACTTCCCCTGGGACCAGCTCGTCCCGTTCAAGCAGCGCGCCGCGGCGTACGAGGGCGGGATCGTCGACCTCAGCGTCGGCTCGCCCGTCGACCCCACGCCCGAGGTCGTCCGCACCGCCCTGGCCACCGCAACCGACGCGCACGCCTACCCGCAGGTCGCCGGCACCCCGGCGCTCCGGCAGGCCATCGCCGACTGGTACGGCCGCCGGCACGGTGTCGCCCTGACCGAGGCGAACGCGCTGCCGACGATCGGCTCCAAGGAGTTCATCGCGGGCCTGGCGCTCTGGCTCGGCATCGGCCCCGGCGACACCGTGGTGTTCCCGGCAGCGGCGTACCCGACGTACGAGCTCGGTGCCGCGCTGGTCCGGGCCGACGCCCTCGCCTCGGACGACCCGGCCGAGTGGCCGTCCACCACGAAGCTCGTCTGGCTGAACTCCCCGGGCAACCCGGACGGCCGCGTGCTCACCATCGGCGAGCTCCGTGCCGCCGTGGTGCGCGCCCGCGAGCTCGGGGCCGTCATCGTCGGCGACGAGTGCTACGCCGAGCTCGGCTGGGACCCGGAGTACGCCACCACCCCGACCCCCACGATCCTCGACCCCCGGGTCGTCGGCGACTCGCTCGACGGCGTGCTCAGCGTGTACTCGCTGTCGAAGCAGTCGAACCTCGCCGGCTACCGTGCGGCCTTCGTCGCCGGTGACGCCGCGATCTTGGCCGACGTGCTGGCCGTCCGCAAGCACGCCGGGCTGATGCCACCGCTGCCCGTGCAGCAGGCGATGGTCGTCGCGCTGCAGGACGAGACCCACGTGCAGCAGCAGAAGGCCCGCTACCGTGCCCGTCGGAACATGCTCCGGCAGGCACTCGAGGGCGCGGGCTTCCGCATCGACCACAGCGAAGCCGGGCTCTACCTCTGGGCGACCCGCGGCGAGCCGGCGCTCGACACCGTCGCCTGGCTCGCCGACCGCGGGATCCTCGTCGCACCGGGCACGTTCTACGGTGCAGCCGGGGGCGAACACGTCCGCGTGGCCCTGACGTCGACCGACGAACGGATCGCCGCAGCCTCCCAGCGACTGGCGAGCAGCCGGCGCCTCGGCACCGCGTAGCACGGACACGAGCACTCCCGCCGGCGCCCGCAATCCCTGGGAACCACCAAATCGTCACCTGGGATGTGTGCACGACCGACAGGTGCCGCGATTAGGCTGTCCTCGTGACTGACACTGCCAATGACGCTCAGAAGACGGCCACACCGCCCACCACGCCCGTCCCCGTGAGTCCCGCCGCCGAACAGCAGGGCGCGACCGCGACGCTGACGTTCCCGGGTGGCACGGCGGAGTTCCCGATCCTGCAGAGCGTCGACGGCGCGTCCGCGATCGACATCTCGACCTTCAAGAAGCAGACCGGGATGAACACGCTCGACTACGGGTTCGTGAACACCGGTGCGACGAAGAGCGCGATCACCTACATCGACGGCGACCAGGGGATCCTGCGCTACCGCGGGTACCCGATCGACCAGATCGCCGCGAACTGCACCTTCCTCGAGGTCGCGTGGCTCCTGATCTACGGCGAGCTGCCGACCCCCACCGAGCTCGAGCAGTTCGACGCCCGCATCCGTCGGCACACCCTGCTGCACGAGGACCTCCGTCGCCTGTTCGACGCCCTGCCGCACTCGGCGCACCCGATGTCGGTGCTGTCGAGCGCCGTGAGCGCCCTGTCCACGTACTACGAGGACGACATGGACGTCGACGACCCCGAGAAGGTCGAGCTGCAGACCGTCCGGCTCCTCGCCAAGCTCCCGGTGATCGCGGCCTACGCCCACAAGAAGGCCATCGGGCAGGCGTTCCTGTACCCGGACAACTCGCTGTCGTTCGTCGACAACTTCCTGCGGCTGAACTTCGGCACCATGGCCGAGACCTACAAGCCCAACCCGGTGCTCTCGAAGGCGCTCGAGCGGCTCCTCATCCTGCACGAGGACCACGAGCAGAATGCCTCGACCTCGACGGTGCGCATGGTCGGCTCGACGAAGGCGAACATGTTCGCCTCGATCTCGGCCGGCATCAACGCCCTGTACGGCCCGCTGCACGGCGGCGCGAACGAAGCCGTGCTCGAGATGCTCCAGCAGATCAAGGACTCGGGCGAGCCCGTCACGCGGTTCGTCGAGCGGGTGAAGAACAAGGAGCAGGGTGTCAAGCTCATGGGCTTCGGGCACCGCGTCTACAAGAACTACGACCCGCGCGCCAAGCTCGTCAAGGAGTCCGCGCACGAGGTCCTCGAGTCCCTCGGCGTGCAGGACGACCTGCTCGACATCGCGATGGAGCTCGAGCAGATCGCACTCGAGGACGAGTACTTCGTCAGCCGCAAGCTCTACCCGAACGTCGACTTCTACACCGGCATCATCTACAAGGCGATGGGCTTCCCGCCGCGGATGTTCACCGTCCTGTTCGCGATCGGTCGTCTGCCGGGCTGGATCGCCCAGTGGCGCGAGCTGAACAACGACCCGCTCAACAAGATCGGTCGCCCGCAGCAGCTCTACGTGGGTGCGCCCGAGCGCGACGTCCCCGAGCGCTGACCGACTCCGAACGCCCCGCCCCACGAACCCGTGGTGCGGGGCGTTCGTGTGTCTGCGCCCGCCGCCACATCGATCGGGCGGAACACCCGGGTGGCGCGGCGTGCGCACGCCGGCATTCCGCCCGCTCGTCGCGTCGCGTCGTGTCGGGTCGAGCCGGGGGAGGGGCCGGAGGGGCGGCGGGGTGCGCTGCTGCGGATCGAACGGGCGGAATGCCACGGTGGGGCCGACGGCGCACCCCGGCATTTCGCCCGCTCGCGGGCGGGGCGGGGGAGCGCTGGACGGGAGGGCATGGAGGCCCGGTGCCGGTCTCGTGGGCCGGCTCCGGGCCTCCTGTGCGTGCGTCGGTGGGTGGGCGACCGTGGGACGCGCCGCTCACCTGCGCCGGGTGGTCGCGAACGGTCGTCCGGCGGGCGTCGAAACGACGGTTCGTGCGCCCTCGGCGCACGCGGACGGCGTGTTGTGACCACTCGCGGGGCACTGGAGGCGACGACCTGGAGGCCCGGTGCCGGTCTCGTGGGCCGGCTCCGGGCCTCCAGGCGGGTGCGTCGGTGGGTGCGCGATCGTGGGACGCGCCGCTCACCTGCGCCGGGTGGTCGCGAACTGTCGTCTGGCGGGTGCCGGAGCGACGGTTCGTGCGCCCTCGGCACCCGCCGGCGACGTGTCGTGACCGCTCGCCGGGCGGGGCGCTACGCGTGCAGCGCGGTGTTCAGCTGGATGCCCTCGCCCTTGCGCTGCAGGGCTTCGACGGCGCCGCTGACGCTGTTGCGGCGGAACAGGATGTTCGGGGTGCCGGAGAGCTCGGCGGCCTTGACGGTCTTCGGGGTGCCGTCGGGGTTCGGGGCCGCACCGACGAGGACCACCTTCGTGCCGGCCGTCACGTAGAGGCCGGCCTCGACGACGGAGTCGTCACCGAGCGAGATGCCGAGGCCCGCGTTCGCGCCGAGGAGCGCACGTTCGCCGAGGGAGACACGGTGTGTGCCGCCGCCGGACAGGGTGCCCATGATCGAGGAGCCACCGCCGACGTCGGTGCCGTGCCCGACGACGACGCCCTGCGAGACGCGGCCCTCGATCATGGCGTCACCGAGGGTGCCGGCGTTGAAGTTGACGAAGCCCTCGTGCATGACCGTCGTACCTGGTGCCAGGTGTGCGCCGAGGCGGACGCGGCTCGCGTCGGCGATCCGGACGCGGTCCGGCACGACGTAGTCGAGCAGGCGCGGGAACTTGTCGATGCCGTGCACGGCGATGCCGGCGCGCTGCAGCGCGGGGCGCAGGCGCGTCAGCGACTCGGGGTGCACGGGGCCGGCGTTCGTCCACGCGACGATCGGCAGGTGGCCGAAGACGCCGTCCAGGGAGACCTCGTTCGGGCGGACGTGCAGGTGGCTCAGCAGGTGCAGGCGGAGGTACGCGTCCGGGGTGCTCGTCGGGCTCGCGTCGATCGTGATCTCGGTGGTGACGGCCTCGATCCGGACCTCGCGGCGGGGGTCGTCCCCGACGTGCGCCTGCAGCTCGGCGGGGAACACGGCGTCGGCGGGCAGGGCGCCGAGGTGGGTCTCCGGGTACCAGGTGTCGAGCGTCGTGCCGTCGGCGGCGATCGTCGCGAGGCCGTGGCCCCAGGCGTGGGTCGGGCGGTCGGAGGCAGTCGTGTCGGTCACGGCTCCAGGGTACCGAGCGGCCGTCGGAGGGCACCGTCCGGCCGGACGGCCGGGGCGGCGGGGATCCCGTCCGGCCGGACGGCCGGGGCGGTGCGAGGGTCGGCCGGTAGGCTGCCCGCATGCCGGAGCACCTCGACCTCACCGCCTCGTCCATCGACATCACCCGTGCCATCTGCGACATCGAGTCGGTGTCCGGCAACGAGCAGGCCCTCGCCGACGCGATCGAGGCCGTGCTCGCCCCGCTGCCGCACCTCGAGGTCATCCGCGACGGCGACGCGATCGTCGCGCGGACGAACCTGGGCCGCGACCGCCGGGTGGTCATCGCGGGGCACATCGACACCGTCCCGCTCAACGACAACCTGCCGACCGAGTTCCGCACCACCGAGGACGGCACCGAGATCCTCTGGGGCCGCGGCACCGTCGACATGAAGGCCGGCTGCGCGGTGCAGCTCAAGCTCGCGTACGACCTGGCCGACCCCTCGGTCGACGTCACGTGGGTCTGGTACGACCACGAGGAGGTCAGCGACGCCCTGAACGGCCTCGGTCGTCTGGCCCGCACGCGGCCCGAGCTCCTCGCCGCCGACTTCGCGATCCTCGGTGAGCCGTCCGGGGCGCAGATCGAGGGTGGCTGCAACGGCAACCTCCGCGCCGAGATCCGCACGTTCGGCAAGCGCTCGCACAGCGCCCGGAGCTGGATCGGCGACAACGCCATCCACAAGACCGCCCCGATCCTGGCCACCCTGGCCGCGTACGAGCCCCGCACCGTCACGGTCGACGGGCTCGAGTACCGCGAGGGTCTGAACGCCGTCGGCATCAGCGGCGGCATCGCGGGCAACATCATCCCGGACGAGGCGATGGTGCACGTGAACTACCGGTTCGCCCCGTCCCGTTCGGACGACGAGGCCGTCGCCCACATCCGCGAGCTGTTCGACGGCTACGAGGTCACGATCGTCGACCTCGCCGCCGGTGCACGTCCCGGGCTCGACGCCCCGCTCGCGCAGGACTTCGTGGCTGCCGTCGGTGGAGCGGCACCCCGCCCGAAGTACGGCTGGACCGACGTCGCACGGTTCTCGGGCCTCGGCGTCCCCGCGGTCAACTACGGCCCCGGCGAACCGGTCTTCGCCCACCACGACGACGAGCAGGTCCCGGTCGCGCAGATCACCGCGGTCGAGGCCGGGCTGCGTCGGTGGCTGACGGCCTGACGACGGCGGGGGCCACCCGGAGGACCCCTGCTCGGAACCGCTGGCGGGCCCGGTACCGGGTCGTGCCCTGGTGGGTGCGCATCACCGTCGTCTACGTGCTGGCGCGGCTCGTCACCGGCGCGATGATGCTCGTCTTCGCCGGCGTGCAGGCGGCGAACTCGTTCACCGTCCAGAGCCCCGGCTACCTGTCGTTCGCGTCCATCTGGGACGGCGCCTGGTACCGCGTGATCGCCACGGGTGGGTACCCGTCGACGTTGCCGGTCGACGCCGCGGGACACGTGACCGAGAACGCGTGGGCGTTCATGCCCGCCTACCCGTTCCTGGTGCGCGGGTTCATGCTGCTCACCGGAGCGCCGTTCGAGTTCGTCGCGGTCTCGGTGTCGTTGCTCGCCGGCCTCGGCGCCGCACTGGTGTTCCGCCGGCTGATGGGCCGGTTCCTCGACCCCGCGCGGGCGACGTTCGCCACGGTGCTGTTCTGCGTCGCACCGGTGTCGGCGGTGTTCCAGGTGGCCTACGCGGAGTCGATGGGCCTGTTCCTGCTGCTCGTCGCGCTGCTGCTCATGGTGGACCGACGCTGGTGGGCGATGCTCCCCGTCGTGCTGCTGCTCGGCATGACCCGGCCGACCGGGCTCGCCTTCGCGTTCCTCGTCGTGCTCTTCGTGGTCGCGTGGGCGATCCGCCCCGCCTGGGTGCGGTCGTCGGAGCCGCTGACCGTCCGCCGCCTCGTGCCGCCCGCGGTCGTCGCCACGGTGTCCGGCCTGGTCGGTCTGGCGTGGCCGGCGATCGCGTGGGCCGTCACCGGGGTGCCGAAGGCGTACACGGACACCGAGCTCGCCTGGCGCTCGTCGTACATCGGGTGGAAGGAGCTCGTGCCCTTCGCGCCGTGGGTGCAGGGGTTCGGGTGGTGGTTCGGGCAGCCGGCCGGGGCGCTGTTGCTCGTCGTCGTGCTCGTCGGCTTCGCCGCGTTCGTGAGCATGCCCGCCGCGCGCCGGATCGGGATCGAGCTGCGACTGTGGGGTGTGGCGTACCTGGTGTACCTGCTCGCGGTGTTCTTCCCGCAGTCGAGCACCTGGCGGATCCTCGTGCCGATCGCGCCGCTGCTCGGCATCGTCGCGCTGCCGCGGTCGCGGGTGTACCGCGTGGCCGTCGTCGTCGCGTTCGTCGGGCTGCAGTGGGTCTGGCTGTACTACACGTGGTGGATCGACGGCTACGACTGGACCCCGCCGTGATCGACGCGGAGCACCGGAAGGCCCGTGGATCTGCGTTCTGCGGAGCACCGGAACGCCACATCCGACACCCCCAACCTGGGCGGTTTCGCAGTTGCCCCCTCCATACGGGATAATGGGACAGCATTTACTGCACGAAAGGGGACATCTGATGGCAGCCATGAAGCCGAGGACCGGTGACGGGCCGATGGAGGCTGTTAAGGAGGGTCGACTCATCATCGTGCGGGTTCCGCTCGAAGGTGGAGGCCGCCTGGTCGTCTCGGTCAACGATGCCGAGGCCAAGGAACTCCACGACGCACTCGCCGAGGTCGTCTCGGCCTAGTACGTCGAAGCACCAGAACGGGAAGCCCGGAGCGTGTACGCTCCGGGCTTCCCGTCTGTCTGCCGGCGGCGGGCAGCCCCCGTGGTGTCGGTCGGCTCCGGCAGGATGAGGACGTGCCGAGGACCCACCTGCCCATCCGCCGCGTCGACGAGTACCGCGACCCGGACCCGATGCCGCGCGACGCCTGGCCGGCCACGCTCCCGCCGATCCGGCAGCTGCTCGACGAAGGGCTCGACCTGGACCCGGTGACGGTGTTCGTCGGGGACAACGGTGTCGGCAAGTCGACCCTGATCGAGGCGATCGCGCTCGCGTTCGGCATGTCCCCGGAGGGCGGCTCGACCGGGGCGCACCACTCGACCCGGCCGTCCGAGTCGGACCTGTGGCAGCACATCGTCCTGCGACGGGACTTCGGTGCGCCCCGTGGCGGCTTCTTCCTGCGTGCTGAGACCATGCACGGCTTCTTCACCTACCTCGAGGAGCACCCGAACCGCAGTCGCCCCGAACCGGTCTTCCACGAGCGCAGCCACGGTGAGGCGTTCCTGGACTTCGTCATCGACCGGGCGCGCTGGCCCGGGCTCTGGATCCTCGACGAGCCGGAGTCAGCCCTGTCGTTCTCGGGCTGCCTCACCCTGATCGCCCTGCTGCGGTCGATCGTCGAGAGCGGTGTCGGACAGGTCGTGCTCTCGACGCACTCACCCGTGCTGGCCGCGTTCCCGGGCGCGACGATCCACGAGGTCGGCGAATGGGGCCTGCGGCGCGCCGAGTGGAGTGAGCTCGACCTGGTGCGGAACCAGCGGGCGTTCCTCGAGTCCCCGGAGCGGTACCTGCGGCACCTCGACTGACCCGCGCGAGCGCCGGCGGGCCGAGGACTAGTTGGTGACCTTCGTCAGCTGCAGCAGCCCGTCACCGGCCGGCGACAGCGCGCTGCGCACCGCACCCGACGTCGACACCTCGGTCAGCAGCAGCCGGAAGTCCGTGGTGGCACGGTCGCGCTTGACCGGGTCGGCCACGCGTCCGCGCCACAGGGCGTGCGGTACCAGGACGGTGCCGCCCAGGCGTGCGAGGCGCAGCCCGTGCTCGACGTACTCGATGACGTGCTCCGGGTCGGCGTCGACGAGGACGACGTCGTACGAGGCCTCGTTCATGCGGGGGAGCACCTGGTTGGCCCGACCGGGGATGAGCCGGATCCGTGCGGGGGCGGTGCCGGCGCTGATGTAGGCGTCACGGGCGAACTGCTGGTGGTCGACCTCGACGTCGATCGTGGTCAGGGTCGCGTTCGGGGCACCGGCGAGCAGGTACAGGCCGGAGACGCCGAGACCGGTGCCGATCTCGATGATGCTCGTGGCTCGCGAGGCTGCGGCGATGACCCCGATCTGTGCACCGATCGCGGGCGAGATCGCTTCGACCCCGAGTTCCAGGGAGTGCTCACGAGCACGGGCGATCGCCTCGGTCTCCGAGACGATGTCCTCGGCGAACTTCCAGTTCGACTCTTTCTCTGACACGCACACTCCGTTCGGGAGACAACTCTAGAGGTGCAACGCAGCAGCACGCGTTAGGCTCGCTCGCGTGGACATCCCGCTCGACAAGATCCTGATCATCGGGGTCATCGGCGTCCTCTTGCTCGGGCCGCAGCGCCTGCCGATGTACGCCCAGAAGCTGGCCGAGTTCGTCAAGGCCGTCCGCCGGTTCGCCGACACCGCCAAGGAGCGGATGCGCGACGAGATGGGCCCCGAGTTCGACGACATCGAGTGGCAGAAGCTCGACCCGCGCCAGTACGACCCACGACGCATCATCCGTGACGCCCTGCTCGACTCCGGTTCCAGTGCCGCAGCCGTGCAGACCGCACAGGTCTCCGCGTCCAAGGTGCGTGCGACGGCTCCCGTCGTGCCCCTGGCCGCCGGTGAAGCCGCGCCCTTCGACGCCGAGGCGACCTGACGCTCGTCACAGCACCACCTGACGCTCGTCGCGTCACCACCTGACGGACTGGAGGCCCGTAGCGGATCCGCCACGGGCCTCCGGTCCGCCATGGGGTCGCGTCGTCAGTCGCGGGTGGCGACGATCGTGTAGGTCGTGGGGATGCGGTCGCGGTCGTGCTCCGGCCAGGCCCACGAACCGGTGCCGGTCTCGACCATGCGCGCGCTGAAGCGCCACGGCAGCGTGCGGCCCTCGTCGAGCCGGCGGAGCCGCAGCCCGGCGCCGAGCAGGGCGTTCACGATCTCGGACAGCGGGTGCGGCCACTCGAAGGTGCGGGTGTTCGCCACCGTGCCGTCGCCGGCGTAGGTGCCCGCGTCGTCCCACTGCTGGGCCGTGCCGTCGGGGAAGTACCGGTACCGGGTGACGAGCTCGTCCGCGTCCTCGTCGAGGGCGTACAGGGCCGGGTGGCCGTCGCGGATGAAGAACAGGCCGCCCGGGCGGAGCAGGCCGGCGACCTGCGCAGCCCAGCGATCCAGGTCTGGGAGCCAGCAGATCGTACCGATGCTCGTGTACACGACGTCGAAGTCACCGGTGACGGCGTCCCGGGCATCGAGGACGTCGGTCTCGACCCAGGTGATGTCGAGGCCGAGGCGTGACGCGAGTCCGGCGGCCGAGGCGAGGGCGGCGGGGGAGAAGTCGACGCCGGTCAGCCGGGCACCCTCGCGGGCGAGCGACACCGTGTCGGTGCCGATGTGGCACTGCAGGTGACAGACGTCGAGGCCCGCGAGCGAGCCGTTCGGCAGCCACGGCGTCAGCGCCGGCAGGTCCTCGCGGACGACGTCGGAGCGGTGGCCGGGGTCGGTGAGGGCGTCGATCGCGTACGCGCGCTCGTGGATCGGCACCCGGTCGTCCCAGTTCGCCTGGTTCGTGGCGCGTGCGTGCTTCCAGTCGACGTCGACGTGATCCGTGCTCATGCCCCCGAGCCTAGGACAGCGAGAGCCCGAGCTTCCGGCCGGCGAGCCCGCGTCCCATCGTGGTGATCCGGTCGGCGATCGCGGTCAGGGCCACCGCGGCCGGGTCCTCCGGGCTGCCGAGCACCACCGGTACCCCTGCGTCGCCGCCCTCGCGCAGCGGCACCGACAGCGGCACGCTGCCGAGCACCGGGACGGGGGCGTCCTGCCCGCGGGAGAGCCGCGATGCGGTCTCCGCACCACCGCCCTCGCCGAACAGGTGCAGGACCGACCCGTCCGGCTGCACGAGCCCGGACATGTTCTCGACCACGCCGATGACCCGCTGCCCGGTCTGCCGGGCGACGATCCCGCTGCGCTCGGCGACGTCGGCGGCGGCGGCCTGCGGGGTCGTGACGACCAGCACCTCGGCGTGCGGCAGGAGCTGCCCCACCGAGATCGCGACGTCGCCGGTCCCTGGGGGCAGGTCGAGCAGCAGGACGTCGAGGTCGCCGAAGAACACGTCGGTCAGGAACTGGTTCACGGTGCGGTGCAGCATCGGTCCGCGCCACGACACCGCGGTCGAGACGTCGTCGACGAACATGCCGATCGACACGACCTTCACGTCGTGGGCCACCGGCGGCAGGATCATGCTGTCCACACGCGTCGGACGCGGCGCGACCCCGTGCTCGTCGGTCAGGCCCATCAGCCCGGGCACGCTGAAGCCGTGCACGTCGACGTCGACGACCCCGACGCGCAGGCCCCGGCGGGCGAGCGCGACGGCGAGGTTCACGGTGACGGTGGACTTGCCGACGCCGCCCTTGCCACTCGTGACGGCGATGACGCGGGTGAGGGAGTCCGCCGTGAACTGCACGCCCTTCGGCCGGCCGGCGCGGAGCCGCTCGGTCAGCGCGGCGCGTGTCGCCGGGTCCATCACGGACACGTCGACGTCGACGGCGGCGACCCCCGGGACGGACGCGGCGGCGACGCGGACGTCGCGCTCGATGGTGTCGGCGGCGGGGCACCCCACGATCGTGAGCTGCAGGTCGACGCGCACCGAGCCTCCAGGCTGCACGTCGACACCACGGATCATGTCGAGCTCCGTGACGGGGCGACGGATCTCGGGGTCGATGACGCGGCCGAGCGCAGCGAGGACCGCCGTGCCGAGCTGATCGTCGGTGGGGACGGGTTCAGCCACGGGTGGAGCTGTCGTGTTCGTCCGCGTAGCCGGCCTCGTCGGCGTCGCGGCGGTCGAGTTCCTCGAGCAGGGAGCGGAGCTCGGCACGGATGAAGTCCTTGGACGCCATGTCCCGCATCGCCAGGCGCAGGGCCACGACCTCGCGGGCCAGGTACTCCGTGTCGGCCAGGTTGCGCTCGGCACGCTGGCGGTCCTGTTCGAACTGCACGCGGTCGCGGTCGTCCTGCCGGTTCTGCGCGAGCAGGATCAGCGGGGCCGCGTACGAGGCCTGCAGCGAGAGCACGAGGGTCAGCGCCGTGAAGCCGATCGCGGCCGAGTCGAACTGCCACGGCTTCGGCGCCAGGGTGTTGTAGCCCATCCAGACCACGCAGAACAGCGTGAGGCCGATGAGGAACCACGGCGTACCCATACCCCGGGCGATGCCCTCGGTCGCGCGACCGAAGGTGTCCCCGCGACCACGGCGCCGGCTGGGGAGCACGCGCGTACGCATGCCCTTGGGGGAGTCGAGCCGGACCTCTTGCCGGTCACGGTCGCGACGGGTGTCATCCGTTCGGGCCACGGGTGGTCCTCCTTCCCGTCGTCACGGGTGTCCTGCGCGGGCGTTGGCGTGGAAGCGGTGAGGGTTCCCCCTCGCCCTGACTTCGCCAGTCGTCCGGCAGGACGTGGTCGAGGACATCGTCGATCGTCACCACCCCGACGAGACGGTGGGCGTCGTCGACCACGGGGACGGAGAGCAGGTTGTAGGTCGCCATGATGCGGGTGACCTCGGCGGCGCTCGCGTCGACCCGGACCGGTTCGGTCTGCTGGTCGATGAGCGTGCCGAGCCGCTCGTTCGGCGGGTAGCGGAGCATCCGCTGGAAGTGCACGAGCCCGAGGAACCGACCGGTCGGCGGCTCGTACGGCGGCAGGGTGACGCAGACGGCGGCGCCGAGCACCGGCGCGAGCTCGTGGCGGCGGACCAGGGCCAGGCCCTCGGCCACGGTGGCGTCGGCCGAGACGATCACCGGTTCGGTGGTCATCAGACCACCGGCGGTGTCCGGCTCGTACTCCAGGAGCATGCGGACGTCCTGCGCCTCTTCCGGCTCCATGAGCTGCAGGAGGGCTTCGCTCCGCTCATCGGAGAACTGGGCCAGGACGTCGGCCGCGTCGTCGGGCTGCATCTGGTCGAGGACGTCGGCGGCACGGGCGTCCGTCAGCCGGGTGAGGATCTCGATGCGTTCCTGGTCCGGCATCTCCTCGAGCACGTCGGCGAGGCGGTCGTCCGGCAGTTCCTCGGAGACCTCGAACCGACGCTCGGCGGGCAGGTCGAGGAGCGTCGACGCCAGGTCGGCGGGCAGCAGGTCGGAGTACGCGGCGATGACGTGCTCGGCGGACTGGGCCTCGCCGGGGAGCTCGTCCTCGGTGACCTCGTTCCACGTCGCGAAGGTCGTCGGGCCCTTGCCGAACGGCGACGGCGTGGTCTTCGGCTTGCGGAGGAAGAGCTGCGCGACCTCCCAGTCGCCCTGCCCGCGGTCCTCGATCGCGACGTCCTCGATGGTGGCGCGGATCCGCTGGTTCTTGATGAGCACCTTGCGGCCGAGCATCTCGGCGATGACGCGGACCTCGCCGCCGCGCTGCTCGAAGCGGCGCATGTTCACCAGGCCGGTCGTGATGACCTGCCCGGCACCGATCGAGGTGATGCGGCCGATGCTCACGAAGATGCGGCGCTTGCCGGGCACCTCGACGATGAGCCCGACGACGTGCGGGGGATCGGCCCGGCGGTAGACGACCAGGACGTCCCGGACCCGTCCGACGCGGTCGCCCGCGGGGTCGAAGACGGAGCACCCGGCGAGGCGGGCGACGAAGACCTTCGTGGCGCTCACCCGACCCAGCGTAGTCGCTCGGGTGTGCGCGTTCGCCCGCGCCGGTCGGCGGCTTCCCTGAGAGTGCACGTGCGATTGCAAGGTGTGCGGTGAATGATGGCTGGGTGAGCAATCAGAGCCCCTTCGCCGGCAGGACCGCCCAGGCGTTCCCGACGCTGCCCAAGGGCGACGTCCTGGGAACGTACGACAGCTACCCCGACGCGCAGCGCGTGGTGGCGAAGCTGGCCGAGGCCGACTTCCCCGTCAACCAGCTCTCCATCGTCGGCAACGACCTGAAGACGGTCGAACGGGTCACCGGCAAGATGACCTACGGCCGCGCCGCCATCGCCGGCGCGCTGTCCGGTCTGTGGCTCGGCATCTTCTTCGGAATCGTGCTCACCCTCTTCTCGCCGAGCGCCGGCGGCCTGATCCTCGCCGCGGCGATCATCGGTGCCGCGTTCGGCATGCTCTACGGCATCGCCTCGTTCGCCATCACCAAGCGGCAGCGTGACTTCACCAGCGTCCACCAGGTGCTCGCCACGAACTACCAGATCGTCGTCAACCCGCAGCTGACCGGGCAGGCGCAGCGGATCCTCGGTGAGCACGGGGCGACCCCGTCCACGCACTGGAACGACGCTCCCCAGCAGCAGCAGCAGCAGTGGCGCCCGGGCCCCGGTGGGGTCCCGCCGCAGCAGCAGTCGCCGTACGGCGGGCACGCCACCCCGCACCAGCAGCCAGGAGGCCCGCAGCACCCCGGTACGTCGGCCCCCGGCGCGCAGACGGCCGCGCCTTCGGGCCCGCCGCGCTACGGCACGAACGACGGGCCCCGGTACGGCGAGACCCCGGAGACCGCTGCCGCCCCCACGGCCCCGCCGGTGCCGGAGCGTCGGCCCGAGGAGCCGCCGCGCTACGGCGAGCGGGTGGCCGGTGCGACGCCGCCGGAGCCCTCGTCCTCGCCGGACGCCCAGCGTGACGGCGATGGCGACGGGAACAGCGACCGCCGCTAGCCGGGCTCCGGCTGGCGCGACCGGCGTCGTCCTCGGGTCGCGCGAGGTCGGGTCGCGCGAGTTCGGGTCGTGCGAGTTCGGGTCGTGCGAGATCGCTCGACACGCCGTTCACGTCCGCCGAGGTCGCACGAACTGTCGCCGCCGAGCTGCACGGGCGGCACTTCGTGCGACCTCGCTGCCTGAGTCCGGACGGTCGGGCGGTCCGGGCGGTCGCAACACCCCGCACGCGAGGCCTCGAGCGGTCGGAGATCGTCGTTCGGCGCCGGCCCAGACGACGGTTCGCGACCGCTCGGCCTCGGGCCGACGGCACGTCGTGACCGAGAGCCGAGCGGGCTCGGGCGCGCGCGAGCCGGGCTTTCGCGCGGCGCGGTCCGGGCAGGCCCGGTCGGCGTCGCCGCGCTAGAGGACCTTCGAATAGCGGACCGACAGGGGCGCACCGACGTAGGGCCCGAAGTTCGCGATCCGCCGGAACCCCTCGCGCTGGTAGAACCCGACGGCGCGCTGCTGCTCCGTGCCCGTCTCGAGCACGAGCGCCGGAGAGCCCAGGTCGAGCGCGGCCTCTTCCAGCCGACGCAACAGTTCGGCGGCGACACCCGACCCGCGTGACTCCGGCCGGACGTACATCCGCTTGATCTCGGCGATGCCGTCGTCGACCACGCGCAGGCCCCCACACGCCAGGGGGGTGCCGGACTCGTCCCGCGCGACGAAGAACACAGAGACCGAGTCGGCGGTCGGCTTCTCGCCCGGTTCGGTGTCGCCGCCGTGCGCCCGGTCGATCTCCAGTCGCTGTGCGGCGCGGAGCCGTTGGGCGTCAGGTGAGTCGAAGTGCTCGACCTCGATCGAGAAGGTGTTCGGGGAGACCTCGGGCGTCGTCACCCGCTCACGCTAGCGGCCGGAACGGGCGATCCACCCCTCCACTTCCGAGGGGGTCCGGGGGATGCCGACGGACAGGTTCTCGGCGCCGTCCTCGGTGACCAGGATGTCGTCCTCGATGCGGACGCCGATGCCGCGGAACTCCTCGGGCACGGTCAGGTCGTCCTGCTGGAAGTACAGCCCGGGCTCGATCGTGAAGACCATGCCGGCCTGCACGGTGCCGTCGAGGTACATCTCGCGGCGGGCCTTCGCGCAGTCGTGCACGTCGAGGCCGAGGTGGTGGCTCGTGCCGTGCACCATGTAGCGGCGGTGGAACTGGTTGTCCGGCTCGAGCGACTCGGCGGCCGAGACCGGCAGGAAGCCCCACTCGGCGGTCTTCCGCGCGATGACCTGCATCGCGGTGGCGTGCACCTGGCGGAACGTGATGCCCGGCTTGACGATCGCGAAGGCGGCGTCGGCGGCTTCGAGCACGGCTTCGTAGACCATGCGCTGCACGGGCGAGAACGTGCCGCTCACCGGCAGCGTGCGGGTGATGTCGGCGGTGTAGAACGAGTCGACCTCGACCCCCGCGTCGATGAGGATGAGGTCGCCGGGCTGCACGGCGCCGTCGTTGCGGGTCCAGTGCAGGATGCAGGCGTGGTGGCCCGAAGCGGCGATGGTGTCGTAGCCCACGGTGTTGCCGTCGGCGCGGGCCCGCCGGTTGAACGTCCCCTCGACGATGCGCTCCCCGCGCGGGTGGGCGAGCACGGCGTCGAAGTCGGCGATGACGTCGTCGAACCCGTGCTTCGTGGCGTCGACGGCCTTGCGGAGTTCACGGACTTCGTACGCGTCCTTGACCAGTCGGAGCTCGGACAGGTCGCGGGCGAGCAGGTCGTCGGTCGCCGGGGAGTCGTCGGTCTCGTCGACGCCACCGATCGCCGCACCGATGCGGGTGTCGAGCGACCGGGTCAGGTCGTCGTCTGCTTCGCGCACCAGCAGCGCCGAGGCGTCGAGCGCGTCGGCGACGGGGGTGAACGCACCGAGGTCGGCCGTGGCCAGCCCCAGGTCGGCGGCGACGGCGTCGAGCGAGGGGCGCGGCCCGACCCAGAACTCGCCGATCTCGGGATTGGCGTAGAACTCTTCCGAGTCGCGGCCCGCGGTGGCGCGGAAGTACAGCGTGGCGTCGTGCCCGGAGCCGTTCGGCGTCATCACGAGCACGGAGCCGACGACGGTGTCGGTGCCCCAGCCGGTCAGGTGCGCGAAGGTGGAGTGCGGGCGGAACGGGTAGTCGCAGTCGTTCGAGCGGACCTTGGCCTGTCCGGCGGGCACCACGATCGTGCGGCCCGGGTGCAGCTCGGAGATGCGGGCGCGACGTTCGGCGGCGAACGCGGCCTGCTCGCGGGGTTCGGGCTGCGCTTCGTCGCGCTCGGCCCACTGCGACCCGATGAAGTCCTTGAAGGTCGAGGACCCGGGGGTCGTGGATCGGTTGCTCGTCGCGCGGGGAGTCGTGTCGGCCATGCGTCCATCATCGCACCGCCGGACGACACCCGGCCTGTGCGGCCGCTCACCTGTGGATAGCATTGGCCACGTGCCAGACCCGTTCATCGACCTGCACGCGCACTCCAGTGTCTCCGACGGCACCGAGCGTCCCGCGGAGCTCGTGCGAGCAGCCGCGGCCGCCGGACTCGACGCCGTCGCGCTGACCGACCACGACACGACGGCCGGGTGGGCGGACGCCACGACCGCGGCACTCGAGCTGCCCCTGACCCTGCTGCCGGGGCTCGAGCTGAGCACGCGGATCGGGTACCGGAGCGTGCACGTGCTCGGCTACCTGGTCGACCCCGAGCACCCCGGTCTGGTCGAGGAGACGACCCGCATCCGCGACGGTCGGCTCTCGCGCGCGCACCGCATGGTCGACCGCATCGCCGAGGACCACCCGATCACCTGGGCCGACGTCCTGGCCCAGTCCAGCCCCGGCGCCACGATCGGCCGCCCGCACATCGCGGACGCCCTGGTCGCCCGTGGGCTCGAGTCCGACCGGTCGGCGGCGTTCCGCGGCATCCTGCACCCGGCGTCCGGCTACTACGAACCCCACGAGGCACCGTCGCCCCTGCGGGGCGTCGAGCTCATCCGGCAGGCAGGCGGCGTGCCCGTCATCGCGCACCCGGCGGCGTCGTCGCGCGGGATCGTCATCGACGAACCGATGCTCCGCTCCCTGGTCGACGCCGGGCTCGGCGGTCTCGAGGTCGACCACCGCGAGAACCTGGCGCACGGCAAGCGCACCCTGCTCGACTGGGCGACCCGCTACGACCTGTTCGTCACCGGTTCGAGCGACTACCACGGCACCGGCAAGCCGAACCGGCTGGGGGAGCACCGGACCGCGCGCGTGTCCTTCGACGCCATCGTCGCCCAGGCCACGGGCAGCGCCCCCGTGGTCGGCTCCGGCTCGCGCCTGTCCTGACCCGAGGCTCGTCTCACCGAAGCGACACACCTCGCTCGGGGGGGGGCAGGTGGGGACGACGAAGGGCCCGTCGCGTCAGCGACGGGCCCTTCGGTCTGGAGGCGCTACTCGCCGTCCGACGTGCCCTGCGGTGCCGAGGCGGTCGCCGAGGCATCGCCGGTGCCGGCGCCGCGACGGCGGCGACGGCGGCGACGCTTCGCGGCGCCGTCGGTGGAACCACCCTCGGCGGCGGAGCCGTCCTCGGTGCCAGCCACGGCCGTGGGGGCGACCGACTCGGTTGCCGGAGCCTGCGGGGCGGACTGCTCCGAGCCTCCTGACCGGGTGCGGCTGCGCGACCGCGAACGCGACGCGTCACGTGAACCCGTCGCCGGGCGGTCGCTGCTGCGCTTCTCGGCGGGGGCACCGGCAGAAGCCGCGTGCGACGACGAGCCGGGCAGACGGCCCTTGGTGCCCTTGGGGATGTCGAGTTCCTCGAACAGGTGGGGCGACGACGAGTAGGTCTCGACGGGCTCGGGGATACCGAACTCGAGGGCCTTGTCGATCAGCGTCCACTTGTGCAGGTCGTCCCAGTCGACGAACGTGACCGCGATGCCGGTCTTGCCGGCGCGGCCGGTGCGGCCAGCGCGGTGCAGGTACGTGTCCGGGTCGTCCGGGATCGTGTGGTTGATCACGTGCGTGACGTCGTCGACGTCGATGCCGCGGGCGGCGACGTCGGTGGCGATGAGCACGTCGCGCTTGCCGGCCTTGAACGCCGCCATGGCGCGCTCGCGCTGCTCCTGGTTGAGGTCACCGTGCACCGCTGCCGCGTTGAACCCGCGGTCCTTGAGTTCCTCGACCAGCTTCGCCGCGGCACGCTTCGTGCGCGTGAAGATCACGGTCTTGCCGCGACCCTCGGCCTGCAGGATGCGGGCGATGACCTCGTCCTTGTCCAGCGAGTGCGCGCGGTAGATGAGGTGCTTGATGTTGGCCTGCATGAGGCCCTCGTCCGGGTCGGTCGCCCGGATGTGCACCGGACGGCTCATGAACCGTCGTGCGAGCGCGACGATCGGCGCGGGCATCGTCGCCGAGAACAGCATCGTGTGCCGCACCTCGGGGACCGCCTGGAAGATCCGCTCGATGTCCGACAGGAACCCGAGGTCGAGCATGCGGTCGGCCTCGTCGAGCACGACCTCTTGCACGTGGGAGAGGTCGAGCAGACGCTGCCGCTGCAGGTCGATGAGTCGCCCGGGCGTGCCGACGACGATCTGGGCGCCGGCCTTGAGCTGTTCGACCTGGCCTTCGTAGGCCTTGCCGCCGTAGATCGAGACGACCGTGGTCGGGCGGTTGGACGCCGCGAGCTCGAGGTCCTCGGTGACCTGGACCGCGAGTTCACGGGTCGGGACGACGACGAGCGCCTTCACACCGTGGGCCGGGTCGGCACCGAGTCGCTGGATCAGCGGCAGGCCGAACCCGAGGGTCTTGCCGGTACCCGTCTTGGCCTGGCCGATGATGTCCTGGCCGGTCAGGCCGAGCGGGATGGTCTGTTCCTGGATCGGGAAGGGCTCGATGATGCCCTTGCCGGCCAGTGCATCGACGATGTCCTGGTCGATGTTGAGGTCTGAGAAAGTCAAAGAATCACCTTAGTTCTGGTGGAAGTCCGGGCCAGTCTACCGACGGGCGCGTGGTCCGGGGCACTCCGGGGTGCCGCTGGACGTCGGCGCGGGCACCCGGCGGGTGCCGCTGGGCGTCGGGGCGGGTGACCGGCTGGCGCCGCTGGGCGTCGGGCGGGTGACCGGCGGGTGCCCTCTATGCTGGTCGGGTGGTGTCGTGGTGGAACCGGAAGCGCGCGGCGCAGCTCGCTGCCGCATGGCTCGCGTCGCGGAACCCGCGCGGAGCAGCACAGGTCAAGCGGCTCGCGCTCGACGACGTCACCCCGGAGCTCGACGTCTACCTGGGGCAGGCTGCCTACCTGCAGCTCTCCGTCTACGAGACGATGGGACGAGCCGGTGCTTCGGCACCGACGCTCTCCGGCCGTCTGGTCACCGGGGTGCTCGCGACTACGGCGCTCGAGCGGCACCGCACGATCGTGGCCGAGATCGAGCGGACCGGCGGGGACCCGGCGGCGCTGATGGCACCGCACCGCGAGGCGATCGACCTGTTCCTCGAACGGACGAGCGGTGCCGACTGGTACGAGTCGATGCTCACCGGCTACGTGACGGCAGGCATCCTGAACGACCTGTTCGGCAACCTGCTCCGCTCGCTGCCGATCGACGTGCGGCAGCGGCTGCGTTCGGTGTTCGACGCGCGCGAGGAAGCGGCGGTCGTCGAGGAGCTCACTGCCCACATCGAGGACGACCCGCAGATCGGATCGCGCCTGGCGATGTGGGGACGGCGTCTGGTGGGCGACACCCTGCTCGTCGCCCGGTCCGCCCTGGCGTCGCACGCCCGTGAGGACCAGGAGCGACTGGAGCCGGTCTGGACCGAGCTCATCGCCGCGCACACCCGACGGATGGACGCGCTCGGCCTGACGGCTTGAGCGGCAGGCTCGCTCGAGCTTCACGCTTGATCGAGCGTCACGCTTGCTCGATCGTTGGCTTGCTCGGGTGTCGGGCTTGCTCGGGTGTCAGGCGCCGCGCGTCTTGAGCTGCTCGTAGTACGCGGCGTCGCCCTTGTCGCGCCGGGTTCCGAGGAGCCACTCGACCATGACCGAGACCACGCCGGCCCCCACGAGGGCCACGACCCAGATCCAGGTGCCGTCGTACCGCCACCCGGCCCAGGTCAGCGCTTCCCACAGGACGGCTGCGGCGATGCCGCCGGCAGCGGGACCGACGAGCACGCCGCGGTTCGACCGCCACGGCAGGATCACGTGCGCGACCGCGCCGATGATGATGCCGCCGAGGACGGCGAAGAGCAGTTCCACGTCGTCAGGCGACGAAGCCGATGCGCCGTGCCTCTTCCGCGCCGACCTCGACGTACGCCAGGGCCGAGACGGGGACGATGAAGCGACGGCCCTTGTCGTCCTGCAGCGACAGGTGCGTCGACTTCGCGGTGAGCGCCTCGGACACGGCCTTCTCGACCTCGTCCGCGGTCTGGGCGGTCTCGAACGCGATCTCGCGCGGGCTGTTGATGATGCCGATCTTGATGTCCACGAGCACAGCGTATCCGAGCGGTCCCGTGCGGCATCGGCCGTTCGCCGCGGGCGCACTCGGGCGGTCGGACGACCGGTGCCCCGCGCGTCCGGGGCGGTGCTGTCGGCGGTCCTCGGTACCGTACGAGCGTGCCGCAGACCACGCTGATGCCCGCTCCCGAAGACACCGGGTTCGCGCGCGCACTGGTCGACGACCCCTCGCAGGCTGCGGTGCTCGCCTTGCCGGACGGCCGCCACGGTGCGGTGATCGGCGCCCCGGGCAGCGGCAAGACGACCACGCTCGCTCGCCTGGTCGCCGACCGCCTGCACCGCCGCGATGCGATCACCCCGGACGGGCACGCGACGGTCCTGGCACTGACCTCTGCACGCACAGCGGCGACGGCGCTGCGCGACCGACTGGCGCGGACGGTCGACCGGGTCGTTCCCGGGGCCCTCGCACGCACCGTGAACTCCCTGGCGTTCCAGATCGTCACGCACGCGGCGGCGGTGCAGGGGCAGGAACCCCCGACGCTGCTGACCGGTGGCGAGCAGGACCGGATCATCGCGGACCTGCTCGCCGGGCACGAACTCGACGCAGCCGGTCCGGCCTGGCCCGACCCGATCACCGCGGTCGTCCGTGAACGCGCCGGGTTCCGCACCGCACTCCGCGACGTGATGATGCGCGCTGTCGCCGCTGGTGTCGAGCCCGACGACATGCGCGAACTCGGCGACGAGCTCGGTCGACCCGAGTGGCACGCCGTGGGTGACTTCGTCGACGACTACCGCGCCTCGGTCACCGCGTTCCGGCCGACCGGACTCGACTCCGGCGAGCTCGTGGCGTACGCCACCGCCGCGGTGCTGCGGCACGAGCTCCCCGCGAGCATCGCCGCCCTGCGGCTGGTCGTCGTCGACGACACGCAAGAACTGGTGGAGGGCGAGATCGCCCTGCTCGGAGCCCTCGCGCGTTCCGGGGTGCAGATCGTCGCGTTCGGCGACCCGGACATCGCTGCCTCGGCGTTCCGCGGCGCCGAACCGGACGTGCTCGGACGGCTCGCCGTGCGACTCGGGGTGGACCGCGTCGACGAGCTGTTCCTCGGCGCCGTGCACCGGCACCCCGCGCCGATCCGCGCCCTGGTCTCCGGCATCACGGGCCGCATCGGCACCGCGGCGGCCGGGCGACAGAGAAGCGCCGCGGCGAGCCACCAGGACGCGCGGTCCGACGCCGTCGTCCACCTCGAGGCTGCCAGCCGGTCCGCCCTCGTGGTCGCGATCGCTCGTCGACTCCGCGAACACCGCCTGCTGGACGGCGTGCCGTGGCACCGGATGGCCGTGGTCACCCGGAGCGGCGCTGCCATCCCGGAACTCGTGCGGGCGCTCTCCGTGGCCGAGGTCCCGGCGACCGCCGGCGCGGCGCCCGTCCGTCCGCGCGACGACTCCGCGGCGCGGGCGCTGCTCGACGCGGCTGCGGTGGCGCTCGACGTCCTGCCGCTCGACGCCGCCCTGGCCACCGCGTTCGCCACGGGTCCCCTCGGCGGCCTCGACACCCTGGCGATGCGCAGACTCCGGCTCGCACTGCGGCGCGAGGAGCTCGCGGGCGACGGCAGCCGCACCGCCGACGAACTGCTGGTCGAGGCGCTGGGCGCACCGGAGCGACTGGCGACGGTCGACGCCGGGTTCGCGCGGCGTGCGACCCGACTTGCCCGGAGCCTGGTACAGGCGCGTGCCGACGCCGATGCGGGGTCGAGCATCGAGGAGATCCTCTGGGGGCTCTGGGAACGCAGTGGCCTCGCGAAGTCGTGGGGTGCCCAGTCCGCCGCCGGTGGTGTGGGTGCGGGGGAGGCCGACCGCCACCTGGACGCCGTCGTCGGCCTGTTCACCGCCGCCAAGCGCTTCGTCGAGCGCACGCCGGACGCCCCCGCGCGGGTCTTCGTCGACGACCTGCTCGGTGCCGACCTGCCCGAGGACTCGATCGGCCCCGACCGGACCGCCGGCCGTGTGCGGGTGCTGACCCCCTCGGCGACGATCGGACTCGAGTGCGACGTGGTCGTGGTGCTCGGCCTGCAGGACGGTGTCTGGCCGAACACCCGGGTGCGCGGCAGCCTGCTCGACCCGGACGGCCTGGTGCGCGCGGCCGCCGGTGTCGAGCGTTCGCCCATCGACGACCGCGCCGCCGTCGTCGCCGACGAACTCCGACTCTTCGCCCGGGCGGTGTCCCGCGCGACCACGCAGGTCGTCATCGGCACCGTCGCGAACGACGACGAGTCACCGTCGCCCTTCGTCCGTCTCGTCCCGGTCCCGCCGGACCGCCAGCCGACCGTTCATCCACTCTCGCTGCGCGGGCTCGCCGGGTCGCTGCGCCGACGGGTGGTGGGCTCCGGCGACCACGAAGCCGCGTCCGCGTTGGCCCGCCTGGCCGAGGCAGAGGTACCCGGGGCGGCTCCGGACGAGTGGTACGGACTCGCCGAGCCGACCACCGACGAACCCCTGGTCGACCTCGACGCCGAGCCCGTGCCCGAGGTCGAGGGCGGGGAGCCCGTCGCGCCGGCCGTGTCGGTGTCGCCGTCACGGATCGGCACCTTCGAGGAGTGCCCGGTGCACTGGTTCGCGCAGACCTTCGGTGGCGGTGTCCCGAGCCCGGCGATGGGCATCGGCACCATCGTGCACGAAGCGATGGAGCACGCCACCGAGATCGACGTCGAGTCGCTGTGGGAGCGGGTCGAGTCACGGTGGGACGAGCTCACGTTCGAGTCGCCCTGGGTCGCCGACCGCGAGCGCGCGCGGACGCGGCGGATGATCGAGGGACTGAGCGACTACCTCCGCACCTTCGCCAGCGCCGGGCGCCAGTTGCTCGGCGCCGAGACCTCGTTCGCGCTCGTGACCGGTCCAGCACGCATCCGGGGGAGCATCGACCGCATCGAGGTCGACCCCGATGGCCGGGTCAGCGTCGTCGACCTGAAGACCGGCCGCTCGATGCCCAGCGAGAAGAACGACATGCCGGAACACCCGCAGCTCGGTGCCTACCAACTCGCGGTCGAGGACGGCGCGGTCGACGGTGTACCCGCCGGCTCCCCGATGACCGATGCGCGGCTGGTCTTCGTCCAGAACCCCCGCGGTGGCCACGCTTTCTCGGAGCGGACGCAGCACGCGTTCGACGCCGAGGCGCGCGAGGCGTACCGCGAGCGCCTGCACGGTGTGGCGCGGGGCATGGCCGGCCGGACGTTCGTGGCGAACGTGGACGACCACTGCGAGAAGGCCCGGACCGGGGTCGAGTGCCGGATCCACGTGGTGGCGGAGGTGACCTGGTGAGCGACCCGACCGAGACGACCGACACGGCTGCTGCTGCTGCTGCGCCGCCCGTCATCCGGCACGGTGCCGACGCCATCGCCGACGCGCTGGGCCGCCCCCGTCCCACCGCCCAGCAGCGCGCCGTCATCGAGTCGCCGCTCGTGCCTGCGCTGGTCGTCGCCGGAGCGGGCAGCGGGAAGACCGAGACGATGGCCTCGCGCGTGGTCTGGCTGCTGGCCAACGGGCTCGTCCGCCCCGACGAGGTCCTCGGCCTGACCTTCACCCGCAAGGCCGCCGGCGAACTGTCGGTCCGCATCAACGACCGCATCCGCGCGCTCGAGGACGTCGGGCTGATCACCCCGGGGGACGCCTTCGAAGCGCCCACCGTCTCGACGTACAACGCCTTCGCGAACGCGGTCTTCCGCGAGAACGCCCTGCTCGT
Source organism: Curtobacterium flaccumfaciens UCD-AKU (assembly GCF_000349565.1). Classification (GTDB taxonomy): domain Bacteria; phylum Actinomycetota; class Actinomycetes; order Actinomycetales; family Microbacteriaceae; genus Curtobacterium; species Curtobacterium poinsettiae. Next base: position 78,066 of record NZ_KB714617.1, on the reverse strand, counting down.
CGGCCGCGACGGCGAGTCCCAGGTGCTGACCGAACCCTCGGCCTGGCAGCTCGCCCGTCGGGTCGTGGTGGCCGCCCGCGACGACCGGCTCGCCGGACTCGACCGCGACGTCGACACCCTGACCGCCGCCGTGGTCGCGCTCGCCGGCGCCACCTCCGAACACCTCGTCGAACCAGAAGACCTGCGCCGGTTCGCCATCGAGTTCTCCGAGCTGCTCGAACTCCCCGGCAACCGGGGCAAGCCGTACAAGGCGATCACCGACGCGGTCGCCGCCATCGGCGCCCTCGAACCCCTGGCCGACCTGGTCGCCGAGTTCCGTCGACAGAAGGTCGACCGCGGGTTCGTGGAGTTCTCCGACCAGATCGCCCTGGCGCTCGCCGCGGCCGAGTCGGCACCGCGCGTCGTCGACGACCTGCGGAGTCGGTACGGCGTGGTGCTCCTCGACGAGTACCAGGACACCTCGGTGGTGCAGACCCGGTTCCTCGCCCGGCTGTTCCGCGGGCACTCGGTGATGGCGGTCGGCGACCCACACCAGTCGATCTACGGGTTCCGTGGGGCGAGTGCGGCGAACCTCGCCCGGTTCCCGCACGACTTCGGGGGCGACGAACCCGGCGTGGCCGAGCCGGTGACCTTCGCGCTGTCGACGAGCTGGCGGAACCCGGTCGACGTGCTCGCGGGGGCGAACGCGATCGTGGCGCCGCTGTCCGAGGCGTCCGAGGTCGACGTCGAACGGCTCTCGCCGCGACCGGGCGCCGACGCCGGCACCGTGCGGGTGGTGTTCCCCGAGACCCTGCCGGAAGAGGCCGACGAGGTCGCGGCGTGGTTCCAGGACCACCGCCGGCGGGCCCCGGCGGGCTCGATGGCGCTGCTGCTGCGGGCCCGGAAGGACCTCGCGGCGTTCACAGCGGCGCTCGGTGCCCGCGGGGTGCCGTACCACGTGCTCGGGACCGGAGGACTGCTCCAGCGCCCGGAGATCGTCGACCTGGTGGCATGCCTGCGCGTGCTGCACGACCCGGCGGCCGGCAACGACCTGATCCGGCTGCTCGCGGGCTCGCGGTGGCGGGTCGGGGCGGCGGACATCGTCGCCCTGCACCAGCTCGCCCGGTGGCTGTTCCAGCGCGACCACACCCAGCAGCGTCTCGACGACGACCTGACCGCCGCGTTCCGGGCCTCGGTCGCCGCAGGGGAGCACGGGTCGATCGTCGACGCGCTCGACTTCGTCGCGACCGCGCCCGACGAGCACGGTGCGCTCGAGGGCATCACCGCCGCCGGTCGCAGCCGGATGCGCGCGCTCGGCGGGCAGCTCGCGATGCTCCGCTCACGCGCGGGGAGTGACCTGGTCGACTTCGTGACGCTCGTCGTGCAGGAGATGCGACTCGACATCGAGGTCGCCGCGCACGAACAGGGCAGCGGCGCGTACCTCGACGCCTTCATCGACGAGCTCGCCGGCTTCGTGTCGACCGACGACCGCGCCGACCTCGGCTCGTTCCTCGGCTGGATCGACGCCGCAGCCCGGCGTGACGACATGGGCCCGCGTTCCGAGGAGCCCGAGGCCGGCACCGTGCAGATCCTGACGATCCACGGGTCCAAGGGGCTCGAGTGGGACGCCGTCGCGGTGCCCCGGATGGTGGAGGGCGGTCTGCCCGCGCGTCCGCAGGAGGGCTCGTCCGGCTGGCTCGGGTTCGGCCGTTTGCCGTACGAGTTCCGCGGGGACGCCGCGGAGCTGCCCCGGCTCGCCTGGCGCGGACAGGAGACCCAGAAGGACGTCACCACGGCGATCGACGCCTTCAAGGAACAGGTGAAGGCCCGCAACGAGGACGAGGAACGCCGGCTCACCTACGTCGCCCTGACCCGCGCCAAGCACGACCTGCTGGTGTCCGGCTCGTTCTGGGCCGGCGGGGTCCGACCCACTGAACCGAGCCGCTACCTGCGCGACCTGGTGGACGCCGACGTCATCGACGGCGCGGCGATCCCGGAGACGACGGTGCACGACGAGAACCCGATGGGGGAGAGCGGCGCGACCCAGACCTGGCCGCACGTGCCGTTCGGGCAGCGGGCGCCGCGGGTCCTGGCCGCGGCCGAGCGGGTGCGGAACGCGAACCCCGGAGCCGCCGGGCGCTTCGCCGCCGACATCGACCTGCTGCTCGCCGAACGGCACGCCACCCGGAACACGAAGCACGCGGTCGCCGTCCCGCACCGCGTCCCGGCGTCGGGCTTCAAGGACTACCTGACCGAACCCGACTCCGTGGCCGAGCGGCTCCGCCGGCCGATGCCCGAGCGACCGTACCGTGCCACCCGTCTCGGCACGCTCTTCCACCAGTGGGTGGAGCAACGGGCGCGGAGCGGTGGCAGGCTCGAGACCCTCGACGTCTGGGACGGCGAGCTCGACCTCGACGCCGACGACCTCGTCGACGCATCGCCGGACGCCGTGGTCACCGACGACGACGCCCGCCGACTCGCGGACTTCCAGGCGACGTTCGCCCGCTCACGGTGGGCCGGGCTGACACCGATCGAGGTCGAACGCGAGATCCACATCCCGTTCCTCGGGCACAGCGTCGTGTGCAAGCTCGACGCCGTCTACGAGATCGACGGGCGTGCCGAGGTCGTCGACTGGAAGACGGGCAAGGCTCCCTCGGGGGCAGACGACCTGGCTCGTCGCACCCTTCAGCTCGCGTTGTACCGCGTCGCGTACGCCGAGTTCACCGGACGGCCGCTCGACCAGGTCGACGCGGTGTTCTACTTCGTCGCCGACGACCTCGAGGTCCGTCCGTCCGAGCTGCTGGACCGCGCCGGCCTGGAGCGCGCGTGGTCCGAGGCCATCGGCACCTGACGTCCCGCGGCGGGCGGAAGGCGCGCGCGACACGGCAGGCTC
>NZ_KB714617.1:0-75033 GCF_000349565.1 Curtobacterium flaccumfaciens UCD-AKU | reverse complement strand
CGCCCTGGAGGCCCGGTGCCGGTCCGCCGGACCCGCACCGGGCCTCCAGACGGTCGCGTCCCGGACGCGAGCCGACGACCGGAACCGGTCACGACACCCCGCGTTCGGTGCAGCGAGCGGTCACAGACCGTCGGATGGACGCGACGCAGCCGACGATCTGTGACCGCCCGGCGGAACCGAGCGGGGAGTCGTGACCGACGTTCGGCGGCGTGATCCGAGGTCAGCCGTGGCGACGCTCGGTGGAGGACAACAGCTGCTCCACCTCGCCGATCTCCATCGTCTCCGGCGACACGGACTGCAGTGGCTCCGCACTCGGTGCGTGCACCGCGTCGACCAGGCGGTGCATCATCGCGACGGCGTCGTCGACGACCTCGGTGCTCTTCGCCTGGACGCCGTGCAGCAGCCAGTGCGCTGTCTCGAGCTCGTGGTGCACACGTGCACGCTGTGCGAGCTGGCGGTCGCGACCGCCGCCGTTCGCTTCGTAGGCACTGAGGACGGTGTCGAACGCGTCGCGACGGCCGGCGAGCACCCAGGCGAGGTCCTTGGCCGGGTCGCCGAGCCGCAGCTCGCCCCAGTCGAGGATCCCCGTGACCGCGTCACCGTCGACGAGCAGGGCGCCGGTGCCGAGCGAGCCGTGCACGACGGTCGGCGTGAACTGCCAGAGCTGTTGGTCGCGTGCGGCGCCCTCCCAACGCTCGACGAGCGCGGCGGGGACGAGCTTGGTCGCGACGGCACGGTCCATCACCGAGACGGCGGACCGGAGCACCTCGAACGGCGTGAGCGAGGGCAGGCCCGCGTCGGAGACGAAGCTCGTCGGCAGCTGGTGGATCGCGGCGACGGCACGGCCGACGCTGGTGGCGAGGTCGGGGTGCTCGACGAGTGACGCGAGCGTCGGGTGGGTCCCGCTCAACCGTGTCGTGACGATGGCGCGCGTCGATCCGATCGGTGCCTGGCCGCGGTACTCGACGACGCCGAACGGCAGGCGGGTCCGGATCCCGGCGCTCAGCGCCCGGATTGCGACGAGGTCGGCCGACTGGCGGGCCTCGGCGCGCTGGTTCCGGGGGCGGCGGATGACGATCTCGGTGCCGTCGGCGTCGCGGAGGAGCGCCGACTCGTAGTCGCCGGCCGCGGCCGAGCCGAGCGTGCGCGTGCCCGTGACGAGGAGACCTGGAACGGCCGTCGTCGCCAACGCGGCTAGAGTGAACTGGGATCCCGCCATGCCCCTCAGGGTAGGCGCGTGACGCGTGCACGGCTGCACGCCACGCTGTTCGGCGGCCCGCACGCCCACCGCACGTCTCCTGCACGTCCGCACCCGATCCGAGGAGCTCTCCCGCCGTGACCGTCGAGTTCGCCGCCCGGCTCCCGCTCTCCCGCAACGAACTCGACCGCGACGCCGAGTTCCGCACGGCCGACGACATCGAGCGCGTCCTGCGCCAGGACGAGCGCACCCGGTACCTGCCTGTCCGCGGCGCCGAGATGCTCCGGAACGCGGACGGGACCCTGCGCTTCGTGACCGCGGCTCAGATCCCGGTCGAGACCGTCACCCTGTACCTCGGCCGAGCTGTCTCGGACGCCCCGGACGCCGCGGCGGGGACCCGTTTCGTCGCTGCGCTGATCGACAGCGCGTCGGCAACCGCCATCGAACCCGACGACGACGCCTGGCAGAGCCTCCGGATGTTCGGCACCGAGCTCTCGCCGCGCGACCAGGGACTGGCGGTCGAAGCCGTCGCGATGGCCAACTGGCACGCAGTGCACGGCTTCTCCCCGCGCACCGGATCGCCCACCGCCGTCGTGAGCGGTGGATGGGTCCGTCGCGACCCGGAGGGGCACGACCTGTTCCCACGAACCGACGCGGCGATCATCGTCGGGGTGGTCGACGCCGACGACCGGATCCTGCTCGGTTCGAACGCCGCGTGGGACGCCGACCGGTACTCGCTCCTCGCCGGGTTCGTCGAGCCGGGGGAGTCGCTCGAGGACGCCGTCCGCCGCGAGGTCTGGGAGGAATCCGGCGTCCGCGTCGAGGAGCCCGAGTACCTCGGCTCGCAGCCGTGGCCGTTCCCCGCGTCGCTGATGGTGGGCTTCCGTGCGCGTGCAGCGGGCGGTGACCCGACGACCGCCCGCCCCGACGGTGTGGAGATCCTGGACGTGCGGTGGTTCTCGCGCGACGAGATCCGCGAGCGTGCCGGGGACACCCTGCTGCTGCCCGGACGCACCTCGATCGCCCGCGCCATCATCGAGGAGTGGTACGGCGGGCCGCTGGACCTGCCGTGAGCGTCGCCGGTCCGCGCGGCACAGCCGGCGCAGGGGCTGTCGAACCCCGTCCGCCGTCGCCCGACGAACTGCTCGCCGCGCTCGACACCGAGCAGCGGACGGTCGCCCGGACACTGCTCGGACCGGTCGCGGTGCTGGCCGGTGCCGGGACGGGCAAGACGCGTGCGATCACGCACCGCATCGCCTACGGGGTCGCCACGGGGACCTACGCCCCGAACCACGTCCTCGCGCTGACGTTCACGAGCCGTGCCGCTGGTGAGCTGCGGTCGCGACTGCGCGCGCTCGGTGCCGGGACGGTGCAGGCACGCACCTTCCACGCCGCAGCGATGGCGCAGCTCAGCTACTTCTGGCCGGACACCGTCGGCGGGCACGCCCCCAAGATCGTCGAGTCCAAGGGGCGGATGATCGCGCACGCCGCCGACACGGTCGGCATGCACGTCGACACCCCGGTGCTCCGCGACCTGGCCGCCGAGGTCGAGTGGCGCAAGGTGCAGATGCTCTCGCTCGACGAGTACGAGGCCGCCGCCGCTGACCGGGTGATGCCGCGCGACACCACGCCGCGCCGGGTCATCGACTTGATGAAGGCGTACGAGCGGCTGAAGGACGACCGGCGGCAGCTCGACTTCGAGGACGTCCTGCTGGCGACCCTCGGCATGGTCGAGTCCGAGCCCCGTGTGGCGTCGTACGTGCGGCAGCAGTACCGGTTCTTCGTCGTCGACGAGTACCAGGACGTCTCGCCGGTGCAGCACGACCTGCTGCGCGCCTGGCTCGGCGGGCGCGACGACCTGTGCGTCGTCGGCGACGCCAGTCAGACCATCTACTCGTTCGCAGGGGCGTCGAGCGACTACCTGCTCGGGTTCGGGTCGGAGTTCCCGCGCGGATCGGTCCTGCGGCTCGAACGCAACTACCGCTCCACGCGCGAGGTGGTGTCCGCTGCGAACACGCTGATGCGCGGTCAGCCCGGGGCGCTCGACCTGGTGGCCCAGAGCCAGGAACCGGGCCCGGACCCGGTCGTGCTGGCCTGCGTCCACGACGGTGACGAGGCGCAGACCATCGCCCGCCGGATCGCGGAGCTCGTCGGGGCCGGCGCGTCCTTCGGGGACTGCGCCGTGCTCTTCCGCGTCGGGGCGCAGTCCGCCGCGCTCGAGTCCGCCCTCGGCCGGAACGGGATCCCGTACCGGGTGCAGGGCGGCACGCGGTTCTTCAACCGCCCGGAGGTCAAGCTCGCCGTCCACCACATGCGCGGCGAGGCGATCCGGCAGACCGACGACGAGCTGACCCGACGGGTCCGGCTCGTGCTGCAGGTCAGCGGCTGGACGGAGACGCCGCCCGAGGGCACGGGCGCAGTGCGCGAGCAGTGGGAGGCGCTGCAGGCCATCATGGGCCTGGCCGAGGACGCCCCCGCGGGCACGACGATGCAGCAGTTCACCCAGGACCTGGTCGATCGCGCGGCGACGCACCACGAACCCGAGGTCGACGCCGTCACGCTCGCGACGCTGCACTCGTCGAAGGGTCTGGAGTGGCCGCACGTGGTCATCGCCGGCGCCGCCGAGGGGCTGCTGCCCATCTCGCACGCGTCGACCGACACCGAGGTGGACGAGGAACGACGGCTGTTCTACGTCGGGCTGACCCGCGCCCGCCGATCCGTCACGATCACGTGGTCGCAACAGGGGTCCACGCGTGGGGGAGCCCGGGCTCCGAGTCGGTTCCTGGCAGCGCTCGGCACGCACATCGCGGATGGGGCCGGACCGGGGAACGGCTGACGGACAGGTCGTCCCGCTCGAAGACGACCTGGTCGGGCTCGGCACGTTGCGTCCGGAGCGGGAGCCGTTCCAGCAGCATCCGTGCCGTGGCTGCGGCCACCGCCGCCGACCGCCACGGCGACAGCGGCGCTGGGTGCCGACCCCAGACCTGGGCCGCGATGGCCGGCCAGGCCGGGTCGTCGTCGACGCGTGCGTACTCCGCGCACTGCAGGCAGGGGCCGGCTCCCGGCACGACGAACGGCCCGAGGCGGACCCGGCCGTCCCCCACCACGACCGCCAGGTGCGGCACGCCACGACGGGTCCACGCGGCACGGAGCGCCGGGTCGACCACGTGGTCGGCCACCACCACCGCGAGCCGGGGTTCCGGGTCGGGCAGTGTGATGGGACCCCCGGCCGGGGAGGTGGTTCGGCTGACCGTCACGCCCTCGCCGGTGAGGAACGTCGCCACGGTGTCGGCGAGGACGCCGGGGCCGTGCACCTCGATGCGTTCGAGCGGCTCGGGCAGGACCTCGACCACTGCGGGCGACGCAGCGCCGAGCACCCCGGCCGCACGTTCCGGGGAGCAGCCCGATGCCACCGCGAGGCCGGACAGCACGTCGTGCCCGGTCTCGCGCCGGAGGCCGTTGAGGAACCGCTCTTCCCCGGTGGTGGGCACGGCGACGACGGCACGCGGGGGATCGACCCCGAGCTGGACCGTGGCGGGGTCACGCCAGACGAACTCGAGTGTCGGATCGATGCGGATGCCCATGACCCCACGGTGCCGGAGTGGGCGGCACGCGTGGGGTCACGGAGCGGATCTGTGGAGAACTCAGCGGGGCTGGTCGCCCGTGTGGTCCCCTGGACCGTCGCCCGATCCGCCCTCGGGGTCGTCGGCCACGTGGCCGGACTCGTCCTCGTGCGGGCGTGCCCCGGTCGAGTCGTTCAGCAGGTCTTCGAGTGCCTTGTCGAACGCGTCGTCCTCGTCGGTCTGCGACGGGTTCCGCAGCCGTGCGACGAGGGCGTCGGGCGCGTCGACGTCGTCCGAGGTCGGCACGAGGTCGAAGTGTGCCCACAGGGCATCGCGCTGTTCGGCACCGAGCTCGTCGGTCACCCGCTGCCACATCGCCGCGGCCTCGCGCAGACGGCGCGGACGCAGCTCCAGGCCGACCAGCGTGGCGAACGCCGACTCGGCCGGGCCACCGGCGGCCCGACGACGTCGCACCATCTCCGCGATCGCTCCGGCCTTGGGGAGACGGACGGTCGCCGCGGCGGTCACCGTGTCCACCCAGCCCTCGACCAGCGCGAGCATCGTCTCGAGCCGCGCGAGTGCGGCGTCCTGCTCGGCAGTGCGCGGCGGGATGAGGGCACCCGAGGCGAGTGCGTCGCGCAGCTGCTCCTGGTTGGTCGGGTCGATGTCGGCCGCGAGCTCCTCGACGCGGTCGAACGGGATGTGGATGCCCCGCGCGTAGTCCGTGATCGACGAGATGATGTGCAGCCGGAGCCACCGTGCCGACCGGAAGAGCCGGGCGTGCGCGAGTTCGCGGACGGCCAGGTAGATGCGGACTTCGTCCTCGGAGACGTCGAGGCCCTCGGCGAACTCGGCGACGTTCTGCGGCAGGAGCGCGGCGACCTGCTCGTCGAGGAGCGGCACGCCGACGTCGCCGCCGGACACGACCTCCTTCGAGAGCTGCCCGACGACCTGGCCGAGCTGGATCGCGAAGAGTGCTCCGCCGATGCCGCGCATCGCCTTCGAGACGTCCCCGAGCATCGCCTTGAGCTGCTCGGGCGCACGCTGGTCGATCGCCTCGGTCAGGGCGTCGGCGATGCTGAAGGCGACGGGCTCGGCGATCTGCGTCCACACCGGGGTGGTGGCCTTCGCCCACTGCTCACGCGTGTAGAGGCTCGGGGCTGCGGTCAGTTCGGCGACCGTCGTCACCTCGTCGAGCCACAGTGCGGCGACCTGGAACGCCTGGTCGGCCGCCTGCGAGGTGGCCGGGTCGACTGCGTGGCCGCCGTCGCGGGCGATGGCGGTTGCACGTTCGGCGGTGGCCGAGAAGTCGATGCCGTCGCCGCCGGACTGCGCGGCGCGCTGGAGCTGGCTCATCAGGTTCGCCACGGAGGCCGGGTCGTTCGGCAGACCGGCGGCACCGGCGAGCTGCGACGGGTCGATCTGCCCCTCGCCCGAGAGCAGCTTGCGCAGCATCTCCTGGAAGTCGTCGTCCGGCCCCGGCTGTGGTTCATCAGGCATGCCGACTACGCTAATCGCTGCTCACGGGGCCGCACCTGGGATGCCCCCGTGGGAACGCCCGAAGTGCTGCGCCCAGGGCGAACAGCCCCGCTGCCAGGCGTGGGCGACCACCCTGCCGCCAGGCGCGGGTGCCCATCTGGAAGGACCCCGCGTGACCCTCTTCGCCCCCGCGCCCCGTCGTCGCTCGCGTGCCCGGAGGGTCGGGTGGGCGTTCCTGATCGGCGCCGTCGTGCTGGGCCTGCTGGCGAGCCTGCTGCCCAGTCCGTACCTCATCGAGGTGCCCGGACCGGTCTACAACACCATCGGCACGCAGCAGCAGGGCACCGGCAAGGACGCGAAGGACGTCAAGCTCATCCAGGTCTCCGGGCACGAGACGTACCCGACGGCGGGTGCCCTCGACATGCTCACCGTCGGCATCCAGGGCGACGCGACGAACCGCCCGTCGTGGACCAGCGTCATCCGCGCGATCTTCACCCGGTCGCAGGCGGTGATCCCGGTCGAGGCGATCTACCCGAGCGGCACCACCACCGAGCAGGTCAACGAGCGTGACTCCGCGGACATGCAGGCGTCGCAGCAGTCGGCCGTCGCAGCCGCGCTCATCCAGCAGGGGAACGACCTGCCGACCGAGCTCGAGGTCAGCGCCGTGCAGGAGGGCTCGGCAGCGGACGGCGCGATCGAGAAGGGTGACGTGATCACGGCGTTCGACGGCAAGTCGCTCACGACCAACGCCGACGCCACGAGCCTGCGCGAAGCCGTCGCGCAGCACGGCACCTCGCGACCCGCGACCGTCACCGTCGAGCGGGGCGGCGCGACGAAGGAGCTCCGGGTCACGCCCCGCAGCGAGCAGGGCACGGCGTTGCTCGGCGTCGGCGTCACCGAGCGCTACGACTTCCCGTTCAAGGTGTCGATCCGGCTGCAGGACGTGGGCGGGCCGTCCGCCGGCATGATGTTCGCGCTCGGGATCATCGACGAGATCACGCCGGGCAAGCTCAACGGCGGCAAGCACGTCGCGGGTACCGGAACGATCACCGCCGACGGCGAGGTCGGTCCCATCGGCGGCATCCGCCAGAAGCTCTACGGGGCGGCCGACGCGGGTGCGACGGTCTTCCTGGCCCCCGCGGACAACTGCGACGAGGTCGTCGGGCACGTGCCGGACGGACTCGACGTCTACAGCGTCGCAACCCTCGACCAGGCGGTCACCGACCTGCAGACGATCGCCGACGGCAAGAGCACCGCCAAGCTCGCCCGCTGCGGTTCCTGACCCGTCCCTGAGCCCCCGTACAGCTTCACGCCCGGTCCGGTCCCATAGGATCAGTGTCACTGACGGCCCGCCGCGAGCCGGGCCCGCCGGTCCGACACGTCTGGAGCACATCAAGTGACGACAACCTCGTCCACCTCGGGGCGGCGCTCGCCGCGGGTCCCGATCGTGGTCACGATCATCGTGCTGGCCGCACTGGTGATCGCCTTCTTCATCTTCGCCAGCCTGTACACCGACTACGCGTGGTTCGCGCAGCTCGGATTCCAGCAGGTCCTCACGACCCGGTGGATCGCCGGCACGCTGATGTTCGTGGCCGGCTTCCTCGGCATGGCGGTCCCGGTCTTCGTGAGCATCGCGCTCGCGTTCCGGTTCCGTCCGGTCTACGCGAAGCTCAACTCGCAGCTCGACCGCTACCAGCAGGTCATCGAGCCGCTGCGGCGCGCCGTCATGATCAGCATCCCCGTGGTGCTCGGCATCTTCGCCGGGCTCTCGACGGCCGGCCGCTGGAGCATGGTCCTCGAGTACTTCAACCGGACGCCGTTCGGCAAGACCGATCCGCAGTTCGGCCTGGACATCGGGTTCTACGTGTTCGAGCTGCCCTTCTGGCGCTCGATCGTGGCCTACTCGTCGGCCGTCGTCCTGATCGCCGGACTCGCCGCGCTCGCCGCGAGCTACCTCTACGGCGCACTCCGCTTCGGTGGTCGTGAGGTCCGGATCTCCCGCGCTGCGCGCATCCAGCTCGCGGTCACTGCGGCGCTCTACATCGCGCTGCAGGCGGTCAGCCTCTGGCTCGACCAGTACGCGGCGCTGACGAAGTCGAACTCGCTCATCACCGGTGCCCAGTACACCGATGTCAACGCGGTGATCCCGGGTCGCGAGATCATGGCGGGCATCGCAGCGATCGTCGCGCTGCTCTTCATCCTGACGGCGGTCATCGGCCGCTGGCGCATCTCGATCGTCGGCACCGGCCTGCTGCTCGTCGCCGCGATCGTGATCGGCGGCATCTACCCGTGGGTCGTCCAGCGGCTGCAGGTGAAGCCCTCGGAGCGGACCTTCGAGTCCGCCTACATCGAGCGGAACATCAAGGCCACCCGTGACGCGTACGGGGTCGCCGGTGTCGAGGAGCAGAACTACGACGCCACGACCGAGGCGAGCTCCGGCGCACTGGCGCAGGACGCCCAGACGACGGCCAACATCCGCCTGATCGACCCGAAGATCGTCTCCGACACGTTCAGCCAGCTGCAGCAGTACCGGCAGTACTACCAGTTCCCGAAGGAGCTCGACGTCGACCGCTACGACGTCAAGGGCGAGACCGAGGACACCGTGATCGCGGTCCGCGACATCGACCTCGACGGCCTCAGCTCGGCCGCGAACACCCAGTACAACCGGGCGTTCGTCTACACCCACGGGTACGGCGTCACCGCGGCCTACGGCAACCAGCGCGCGAGTGACGGCAAGCCGGTGTTCCTCGAGTCCGGCATCCCGTCGAACGGTGCGCTGGGCGACTTCCAGCAGCGCGTGTACTTCGGTGAGACCTCGCCGCCGTACTCGATCGTCGGTGCGCCGAAGGGCACGAAGAACGTCGAGCTCGACTACCCGTCCGGCTCCGACGACGACAACGGCGGCAACGCCACCACCACGTACGCCGGGAACGGCGGGCCGAGCCTCGGCAACTTCTTCAACCGGCTCGTCTACGCCGCGAAGTTCCAGTCGGAGCAGATCCTGCTCTCGAACGCGGTGAACAAGGACTCGCAGATCCTCTACGACCGCGACCCGATCACCCGTGTGCAGAAGGCGGCGCCGTACCTGACCGTCGACAGCGACGCCTACCCGGCGATCGTCAACCACCGCATCCAGTGGGTCGTGGACGGCTACACCACGAGCGACGCCTACCCGTACTCGCAGAGCCAGAGCCTGTCGGACAGCATCGCGGGTGCCGAGTCCTCGACGTACCGCACCGACCAGGTGAACTACATCCGGAACTCGGTGAAGGCCACGGTCGACGCCTACACGGGCAAGGTGACCCTGTACACGTGGGACACGAAGGACCCGGTCCTGAAGACGTGGCAGAAGATCTTCCCGACGTCGATGAAGCCGGTGTCGAGCATGAGCGCCGAACTCCTCGACCACGTGCGGTACCCGACCGACCTGTTCAAGGTGCAGCGCTCGATCCTCGGCACGTACCACGTGACCAACGCCAACTCGTTCTACTCGGGTGACGACGCGTGGAACACCCCGCAGGAACCGACGAGCACGGCGACGTCCGACAGTGACGCCGACACCGCGGCGACGTCGACGAACGCGCTCGGGGCGCAGACCACGACGACGGCCAACCGCGCGAACCTGCAGGACCCGTACTACCTGACCATGAAGGTGCCGGGGCAGGGGACCGCCTACTCGCTGTACACGACGTACATCCCACAGCAGACCGCGGGCGCGAACAACCGCAACGTGTTGACCGGCTACCTGGCGGTGAACTCCGATGCAGGTGGTGCCGGCAAGGGCGAGAAGGGGTCGGGCTACGGCAAGCTCACGCTGTTGACGATGCCGAAGACCGACAACATCCCAGGGCCCGGACAGGTGCAGAGCCTGTTCAACGGTGACTCGAACGTGTCGCAGGAGCTGAACATCCTGAAGCGCGGCAACTCGACCGTGAAGCAGGGCAACCTGCTCACGCTCCCGGTCGGTGGTGGGTTCCTCTACGTCCAGCCCGTCTACGTCCAGTCGACCTCGGGTGGTTCCTACCCGCTGTTGCAGAAGGTCCTGGTGGCCTTCGGTGACAAGATCGCGTTCGAGGACACCCTCGACGAGGCCCTGAACTCGCTGTTCGGTGGTGACTCGGGCGCCGCAGCGGGTGACTCCGGTGCGAGCGGCAGCGGCAGCGGGTCCGGTTCCGGTTCCGGCAGCGGATCCGGCTCGGACGCGGGCTCCGGTTCGGGTTCGTCCGGGTCGGGCGAGGGCTCGGGCGAGGGTTCGACCGGTGGTTCGACGGGCTCCGGCTCGACCGACAACGACGCGCTGCAGAAGGCGCTGTCCGAGGCCAAGGCGGCCCTGCAGGACCGCCAGGAGGCCTACGCCGACAACGACCTGGTCGCTGCGGCGGAAGCCGACCAGCGCCTCCAGGACGCGATCGAGGCAGCGACAGCAGCCGAGAACGACAACTGACACACCGTGGCGGGGCGCTCGATTTGTGTCCCGCCACGGCCCCGTGTAGGCTTCTAAACGTGCCGCGGGGTGGAGCAGTTCGGTAGCTCGCTGGGCTCATAACCCAGAGGTCGTAGGTTCAAATCCTGCCCCCGCAACCAAGCGTCACATGAAGGCCCCGGTCCGACAGGACCGGGGCCTTCTTCGTGTGCCGGCCCCCGGGTACGCTCGCCGCATGGCCACCCTCACGATCGCGGCGGCGCAGTTCGCCCCCGTGGACGATCCCGTCGCCAACCTCGCCACCGTGCGCACCGCCGCCGTCGACGCGGCAGCCCGGGGCGCGGACCTCCTCGTCACGCCGGAGTACACCTCGTACTTCTCCGCAGACATCGACGATCGGTTCGTGGCCGCCGCGCAGCCGTTGGACGGCCCGTTCGTCACGGGCCTCCGCGACATCGCCCGGGCGACGGGCATCGCCCTGGTCGTCGGGGTCGCCGAGTCGGCGGACACGCCACAGCGTTTCCGGAACACCCTGGTCGCGGTGCTCCCCTCGGGGGACCTGGCGGCGACGTACCGGAAGGTCCACCTCTACGACGCGTTCGGCTCGCGGGAGTCCGACCGCATCGAGTCCGGCGACCCGGAGCAGCTCCCGGTCTTCACACTCGGCGGGCTCCGCATCGGTCTCGAGACCTGCTACGACCTGCGGTTCCCGGAGGTCACCCGTCGACTCGCCGCCCCGGAGACCGGTGCGGCCGACGTCGTCGTGCTCCCTGCCGAGTGGGTGCGTGGCCCCGGCAAGGAACACCACTGGCGAACGCTCCTCACCGCACGTGCGATCGAGAACACCGTCTGGGTTGTCGGGGTCGGCCAGACGCCGCCGATCGGGATCGGCGGTTCGGTCGTCCTCGACCCGTCGGGCGTCGCGGTCGCCTCGGCCGGCGCCGCGCCGGGCCTGCTCACCGCCACGATCGACACCACCGTCACGGACACCGTCCGTCGGGTGAACCCGTCGCTGTCGCTGCGGCGCTACGACGTGTCCGTGCGCACCCCGCCTGGAGGCCCGGGGCAGCGCTGACACGTCCGTCGCGTCCCGACGCGGTCGCGTCCCGACGCGGTCGCGTCTCAGGCGCGTGGGCGCGATCCGAGGGTCGCCAGACGTGCGGCGGCGTCCTCGAGCACGCTCCGACGCTTGCAGAACGCGAAGCGCACCAGGGACCGGTACCCGGCGACGTGGTCCGGGCGGACGAACGCCGAGACCGGCACCCCGGCGACCCCGGCCAGGGCGGGCAGCTCGAGGCAGAACGCGCGGGCGTCGTCGTACCCGAGGGGGGCGGCGTCGGCGAGGACGAAGTACCCGCCGTCCGGTCGCATCACGTCGAAGCCCGCTGCCGTCAGCCCGTCGGCGAGCAGTTCGTGCTTCGCGCGCAGGTCGGCGGCGATGCCGGTGAACACGGTGTCGGGCAGACGGAGGCCCACGGCGACGGCCGGCTGGAAGGGTGCGCCGTTCACGAACGTCAGGTACTGCTTGACCGTCGTGATCGCGTCGACGAGTGCCGGGGGAGCGGTGAGCCAGCCGATCTTCCAGCCGGTCGTGTTGAAGGTCTTGCCAGCGCTCGACACCGAGACGGTCCGCTCGGCGGCGCCCGGCAGGGTGGCGATGGGCGTGTGCGGGACGTCGAACGTCAGGTGCTCGTAGACCTCGTCGGTGATGATCACGGCGTCGCGCTCGGTGGCCAGGTCGACGATCGTCTGCAGGACCTCGGCGGGCAGGACCCGTCCGGTCGGGTTGTGCGGGGTGTTCACGAGCACGGCGCGGGTGCGGTCGGTGAAGGCCGCCCGGAGCGTCCGCTCGTCGGGCAGGAAGTCGGGTGCGGTGAGGGGGACCGTGACGTGCACGCCGCCGGCGAGCCGGACGAGTGCCCCGTAGGCGTCGTAGAACGGCTCGAAGGTGATCACCTCGTCGCCGGGCTCGACCAGGGCGAGGAGCGTCGCGGCCAGCGCATCGGTCGCGCCGGCAGTGACCAGGACCTCGCGGTCGGGGTCGACCTGGAGGCCGTACCACCGCTGCTGGTGCTCGGCGATCGCCGCTTGCAGGTCGGGGGTGCCGCGGCCCGGCGGGTACTGGTTCACGCCGTCGCGGATCGCCTGCACCGCGGCCTCGAGCACCGCGGCCGGACCGTCCTCGTCCGGGAAGCCCTGCCCCAGGTTGACCGCACCGGTGGTGGCGGCGAGGGCGCTCATCTCGGCGAACACCGTCGGTGCGGGGACCCCGTCGGGGCCCAGCAGCATCGCTCCGTCGGCGGCTCGCAGCCACGGTCCTGCCTGGCGCATGTGGTTCCCTCCGGTGCGGGCGACGACGTGTCGCGCTGAACGGTCCCCAACCTAGCTGTCCGTCCCGCTGTGGACTGGGTCCCGTCGTTCAGCGCACGCATAAGATCGCCAGGGGTGGCTCGCAGCCTCGACAGAAGGACCGCTCAGGTGCTTGCGACAGACTGCACGAGCTTGAAAGGAGCACGTCCAGCATGACCGACACCACGCCCAACGGGCAGGGCGACGACCGCCGTCCGGACGATGCGGCTCCGCCTGCCGCCAGTGAGGACGCCGCAGTAGCGGCCACGAGAGGGAACACGTCGATGCCGAACGACTCCGACCAGCCGGACGAGACCCCTCGCCCGAACCAGGACGAGAACCACAACCACAACCAGAACCAGAACCCGAGCGACGAGACGACCCCGGACAACACGGACGTGATCCCGTCGTCGACGGAGCACCCGACCGACCGC
The DNA here is from genome assembly GCF_000349565.1 of Curtobacterium flaccumfaciens UCD-AKU. Classification (GTDB taxonomy): domain Bacteria; phylum Actinomycetota; class Actinomycetes; order Actinomycetales; family Microbacteriaceae; genus Curtobacterium; species Curtobacterium poinsettiae. The sequence goes on along the minus strand of NZ_KB714617.1, from coordinate 61,587 downwards.
TACACCGCACCGTACCCGGCTGTCTCCGGTGACTCCTCGGGTGCGAAGCAGGGCGGATACGGGCAGCAGACGTCACCGTACGGCCAGTCGCAGCCGCAGCCGAGCCAGAACCCGTACGGACAGCAGTCGCAGTACGGCCAGCAGGCCCAGCAGAGCCAGAACCCGTACGGCCAGCAGAGCCAGTACGGCCAGCCGTCGCAGTACGGCCAGCCGACGCAGTACGGCCAGCCGTCGCAGTACGGCCAGCAGCCCCAGAACCCCGCCGGCCAGCAGTCGCCGTACGGCCAGCAGTCGCCGTACGGCCAGCAGTCGCCGTACGGCCAGCCGGTCGGCGACCGTCCCCGCTACGGCGAGTACGCCCAGCCGACGTCCTCGGCCGCGCCGAGCTCGTCCTCCGAGTACGCGACCGCGTCCGCACCGGCCCCGCAGTCGGCCACGAGCGGCTTCGGTGACGTCGACGGTTCGAACCAGCGCAACGGCCACTACTTCAGCGACGACGCCTCCGGCGCAGCCGCGACCACGACGACGAAGGACCGCTCGGGCCGCAACAAGCTGCTCCTGCCGATCATCGCCGGTGTCGTCGTTGCGGGGCTCGTGGGTGGCGGCGCCGGGTGGCTCGCCTCGTCGGCGACCAACGACGGGGGCAGCGTCGTGTCCTCCGGTTCGTCGCAGGGCGGCAACCTGACCGTCAACGACTACGACTCCGCCACCGTGGTCACCGCCGTCGCGGCACAGGCCACCCCGTCGGTCGTCACCATCAACGTGTCCGCGAGCAACGAGGCCGGCACCGGTTCCGGTGTGGTGATGAGCAAGGACGGCTACATCGTCACCAACACCCACGTGGTCACCCTCGACGGCGACAGCTCGAACGGCCGCATCACCGTGACGACCTCGAACGGCAAGATCTACGCGGGCAAGCTCATCGGCACCGACCCGACGGTCGACCTCGCGGTCATCAAGATCGACGCGACCGACCTCAAGCCGATGGAGTTCGCGGACTCGTCCAAGCTCAACGTCGGCGACACCGCGGTCGCGATCGGCGCTCCGCTCGGTCTGTCGAACACCGTCACCGACGGCATCGTCTCGACGCTGAACCGCAGCATCCAGGTCACCTCGAGCGCCCCCAGCGAGGGCGGCGACTCGAACGAGGGCGGCAACGGCGGCTCGGGTCCCTTCGACTTCTGGGGAAACGGGGACAACGGCAGCAGCTCGTCGGCGAACACCACGGTCTCGCTCCCGGTCATCCAGACCGATGCGTCGATCAACCCGGGCAATTCCGGCGGCGCACTGCTCGACTCGAAGGGCCGCCTGATCGGCATCAACGTGGCCATCGCCTCGGCCGGCAGCTCGTCGTCGTCGGAGTCGGCCGCCGGCAGCATCGGCGTCGGCTTCTCGATCCCGGCGAACCTGGTCAAGCGGGTCGCGAACGAGATCAAGGACAACGGTTCGGCGACCCACGGTCTCCTCGGCGCAACCGTCGGCGACGCCACCGACGAGGCCAGCGCCACGCAGGTGGGCGCTCTCATCAAGTCGGTCTCCAACGGCGGTGCCGCGGCGAAGGCCGGTCTGCAGAAGGGCGACGTCGTCACCAAGATCGGCTCGGCGTCCGTCTCGAACGCCACCGACCTGACCGCGCAGGTGCGCTTCTTCGCGGGTGGCGCCTCGACGACGATCAGCTTCATCCGCGACGGCCAGACCCGCCAGGCCGACGTGAAGCTGGGGACGTTCGACAGCAAGGGCTGACGCCACCACACGGCGGACAGGAGGCCCGGGGCACGACGTGCGCCGGGCCTCCCGTCCGTCACGGGGTGCGTCCCGCGCCGACGCAGGTGAGCGGTTCGGCCTCTTGATAGGCTCATGGTCGCTCTGCGGGGCGGCACCGCCCCGGTGCGTCCCGTGCCGCCAGCCAGCACCCCGAGGTACGCATGCAGTCAGACGGACAGCCCCTGCCGGGCGTCTCGTACGTGATGCCCGTGCTCAACGAGGTCACCGAGGTCCGGGCCGCCGTGGGCAGTCTGCTCGACCAGGACTACACGGGCCCGTTCGAGGTCATCCTCGCGCTCGGACCGTCGATCGACGGCACGAACGAGCTCGTCGCCGAGATGAGCGCAGCCGACCCGCGGATCCGCGCGATCGACAACCCGATCGGCTCGACGCCCGCCGGGCTGAACGTCGCGATCCGGGCGTCCGTGCACCCCGTCGTCATCCGTGTCGACGCGCACTCGGTCCTGCCCACCGACTACACGCGCATCGCGGTGCGCACGCTCCTGGACTCCGGTGCGGACAACGTCGGCGGGATCATGCGCGCCGAGGGCCGGACCCCCTTCGAACGGGCCGTCGCGCTGGCCTACGGCAGTCGCGTCGGCTTGGGTGGCACGCCGCACCACGTCGGCGGCACCGCCGGCCCGGCCGAGACCGCCTACCTCGGGGTGTTCCGACGGGAGCGGCTGTTCGACGTCGGACTCTTCGACGAGGGCATCAAGCGCGGACAGGACTGGGAGCTCAACCGGCGGCTGCGGCAGACCGGCGGGACCGTCTGGTTCACGCCGGAGCTCGTCGTCACGTACCGCCCGCGGCCGAGCCTGAAGCGCCTGGTGCGGCAGTTCGTCGCCACCGGTCTCTGGCGCGGCGAGCTCGCCCGTCGGTTCCCGGCGAACAACGGGCTGCGGTACTTCGTGCCGCCGGCCATGGTCGCGGCGATGGCCCTGGGCATCGTCGCCGGGCTCGTCGGCATCGTCGGCGCCGCGCTGGCCACCCCGCTCGCCTGGGCGCTGCTCGGGTTCGTGGTGCCCGTCGTCTACCTGCTCTTCGTCGTGCTCGGGTCGGTCGCGGTGGCGCGCCGTTCCGGGTTGCCGACGCTCCTCTGGCTGCTCGTCGTGCTGCCCTGCATCCACGTGGGATGGGGGCTCGGGTTCATCATCGGGTTCCTGACCCGCACGTCCGAGCTGACCACCCACACGGGACGGTGACCGAATGACCGACCAGCCCACGACCGGCCGCGGATCCGCACGGCCGACCTCGATCGCCGAACTCCGCGCCGTCGCCCAGCCGGACGAGGTCCGTGCGCGCGCCAACGCCGAGCACTGGACCGCATCGCTGTACCTGCGCGACGTCTCGCCGTACCTGACCTGGGTGCTCCTGAAGACCCGTGTCAGTGCGAACCAGGTCACCGGCCTGATGATCCTGGTCGGGTGGAGCGTCGCTGCCGCCCTGCTGATCCCGGGCATCTGGGGCGCGGCACTGGCGCTGGTGCTCGGCCAGCTGCAGATGCTCGTCGACTGCTCCGACGGTGAGGTCGCACGGTGGCGTGGCACCAAGTCGCCCGCCGGTGTGTTCCTGGACAAGGTCGGGCACTACACGACCGAGGGGTTGATCCCGGTCGCGTTCGGCATCCGGGCCGCCACGTGGCCGATCCACGACGCGGACTGGATGTGGACCACGATCGGCTGCGCACTCGGCCTGGTCATCGTGCTGAACAAGGCCCTCAACGACATGGTGCACGTGGCCCGCGCGAACGCCGGGCTCGACAAGCTGGTCGACCGGCGGGACGCCTCCACCGCGCCGTCCGGCCGCAAGCTCGCCTCGCTCCGCCGACTGGCGAAGTTCCTGCCGTTCCACCGTCTGTACCACTCGGTCGAGCTGAGCATGCTCGCCTTCGTCTTCGCCCTGGTCGCCCTGGTGATCGGCGACCCGCTGGCCAGCCGGATCCTGGTCGGTGCACTGCTGCCGCTGGCCGTGCTCGCGACGGCCGGGCACTTCCTGGCGATCATCGCGTCGAAGCGGGTCAAGGCGTGACCGAGGGCACGACCGTCCCCGGCACCGGCCGTCGCCACGCGGTGGTGCACCGCGAACGACCGCGCGTCGCCGTCGTGAGCCTGTCGCAGGGCACCCGGCCGGACGACCTGCGCCGCGGTCTGGACAGTGTGCTCGCGCAGCAGGGTGTTGAGCTCGACGTCGTCTGCGTCGGCAACGGCTGGGCGCCGACCGGGCTGCCGGACGGCGTGCGCGCGCTGGCCCTGCCCGAGAACGTCGGGATCCCGGCGGGGCGGAACGCCGGGGCCGAGGCGGTCGACGGCGACTACGTGTTCTTCCTCGACGACGACGCATCCGTGCCGTCGCCGACGTTCCTGCGTGACGCGGTCGCGCTGTTCGAGCACGACCCGTCGCTGGGCCTCGTGCAACCACGGGTCGTCGACCCCACGGGCGCCGCGAACCCGCGCCGGTGGGTGCCGCGCATCCGCAAGGGCGAACCGGACCACTCGTCGCCGGTCTTCTCGGTCTGGGAAGGCGCCGTCGTGCTGCCGATGGACGTGTACCGGGTCGTCGGTGGCTGGGGCGCCGAGTACTTCTACGCCCACGAGGGCATCGAGCTCGCCTGGCGCGTCTGGGACGCCGGGCGACGGACCTGGTACGCCGGGGACCTCGTCGCGCACCACCCCGCTATCGACCCGGCACGGCACGCCGAGTACTACCGGTTGAACGCCCGCAACCGGGTGTGGCTCGCTCGCCGGAACCTGCCGGCGGTGCTGCGGCCGCTGTACGTCGGGTCGTGGGCCGTGATCCAGGTCGCGCGTTGGTGGCGTCATCCCCGCCGGCTGGCCACCTGGTTCGGAGCGATCCGTGAAGGCTGGACGACCGACTGCGGACCGGCCCGCCCGATGGGCTGGCTCACAGTCGCACGGATGACCATCGCAGGGCGGCCACCGGTCGTCTGACCCGTCAGCCCCGTCCCGCCAGAGCAGACCCGGAAGAAGCACCATGTCGATCATCAGCGACCTACGGACCGCACTGCGGCTCGCCGAGCGACTCCTGACGTCACGCCGGAGCCGTCGTCAGCTCGCACAGCGACTGCCGTCCGCGCGGCAGCCGAAGCCCGGTTCGATCGAGATCGCCGTGTACTTCGCCGACGGCCCGGTCAACATGTACCAGGTGCGTCAGTGGTACGCACCGCTGGCCGAGCTCGCGAAGACGCACCCGGTGGCGATCATCTCGCGGAGCCCGGGGACCATGCTGACGCTGCTCGACGAGTCGCCCGTGCCCGCGGTCTACGCCCGGCAGGTGGTCGACCTCGAGCACTTCGTCGACACCCAGGCGCCGAAGGTAGTGCTGTACGTCAACCAGAACGCCCGCAACTTCCAGATGATGCGGTACGGGCGGATGTGGCACGTCTTCGTCAACCACGGCGAGAGCGACAAGATGTACATGACCACGAACCAGTTCAAGGCGTACGACTACGCCCTGGTCGCGGGCGATGCCGCGCGTGACCGACTGGCCGAGGCGCTGTGGGACTACGACCTGGACGCCCGGACGATCGCGATCGGACGCCCACAGGCCGACCACTTCGCCGGAGCGGCTCCGTACCCGGACGACGACCGGACCGTCGTGCTCTACGCCCCGACGTGGGAGGGCGACCGCGGCGCCGCGGCGTACGGGTCGATCGCGTCGCACGGCACGGTCATCGCGGACCAGGTGCTCGCGTCGCCCCGACACCGTCTGGTGTACCGCCCGCACCCGCGCAGCGGCGTGCTCGACCCGGCGTACCGCGCGGCGCACGTACGGATCGTCGCGGCGATCAGCGCCGCGAACACCGCCGACCCTGCGGCGCACCACCTGTACGACGACGGTGGTGACCTGGGCTGGCAGCTGGCGGACGCCGACGTGGCGATCACCGACATCAGCGCGATGATCTACGACCGGCTCGCGGTGGGCAAGCCGCTCATCGTCACGCGTCCGGTCTCGCCCGAGGCCGACGTCGACGAGCGTGGGTACCTGAGCGACGCGAACTGGTTGACCGCGGCCGACGCCACATCGGTGATCGCCCGCGTCGACGCCGCTGCGAGCGACGCCGAGGAGCTCGCACGTCTGCAGCACTGGGTCGCCCGGTACTTCGGCGACACGACGCCGGGCGCCGCCACGGAGCGGTTCCACGCCGCCGTGGAGTGGCTGCTGGAACGGTGGCGGACCGTCGCCGCCGAACGCGACGGGCGCTGACGCTCCGTCGTCACCCCGGATCTCCGGTGCCGGGTGCTCGGGCCGCGTCACGGCTGGAGGCCCGGCCCGACGAGCGACATCCGCCAGAGGTACTCGGAGCGGTCGGGTCGGCGCCACCGCACGATGACGACCCCGGTGTCCTCGGGGTCGGCACCGAAGACCGCCAGGGACAGCGAACGGCCCGGGTCGAGGCGACGCACCGCGAGCGGTGGGCAGTAGCCGTTGCCCAGATGGGTGAGGGAGAGCCCGTCGACCGGCTCGGAGCCGGTGTTGACGAGGTCGTACCGGCGCGGTGCGTGCGATCGGTCGACGGCGAACGGGACGGCGTACGCGGTTGGTGGGTGGTGCATGGGGGGAACGTTAGGGGGAGGGTCCGACGGCGGGACCCCGGTTGCGGCCACGAGGACCGGGGGCTGTGGAGGGGGCCACCGGTGCGCGCGTTCGTGCGGGGGAGTACCCCGGCCGGTCAGGAGCCGTAGTCCGCCGCGTACCGGGCGAGCGCGGCCTCGATGGTGCCGTCGAGCTGCAGACGACCCTTGTCGAGGTAGAGCCCGCGATCGCAGAAACGACGGAGGTCCTTGTCGCTGTGGGAGACGAAGAACAGCGTCCGACCGCCGGCCAGGAGCTCCTCGATGCGCTTGTAGCACTTCTCGCGGAAGGCCTTGTCGCCCACGGCCAGGACCTCGTCGACCAGGATGACCGGTTCGTCGAGCCGGGAGATCACGGCGAACGCGATGCGGACCTTCATGCCGCTCGACAGGTGCTTGTACGGGGTGTCGACGAAGTCCGCGATCTCGGCGAACTCGATGATCTCGTCGAAGGCATCGCGGATCTCGGCCCGTGACATGCCGTGCAGACCGGCCGTCAGGTACACGTTGTCCCGGACCGTGAGGTCGCCGACGAACCCACCGGTGATCTCGATGAGCGGCGCGACGCCGGCGCCCACGTCGACGCGGCCCTCGTCGGGCAACATGACCTGGGCCACCAGCTTCAGCAGGGTCGACTTGCCCTGGCCGTTCCGTCCCACGACCCCGATCGCCTCGCCCGGGCGGACGTCGAACGACACGTTGCGCAGGGCCCAGAACTCGTCGGCGCGCTTGCGGCGTCCACGCCCGGCGAACAGGTCCTTGAAGTTCCGGCTCGCCCGACGGTTGCGTTTGAAGCAGATGCCGGCGCCGCGGACGGAGATGACCGGTGCGACGGTCTCGGTGCGCCGGGTCTGGTCGGTCGCGGTCATCACAGCTCCTTCAGCACGCGGTGCTCGCTGCGGCGGAACACCGCGAACCCGATCACGAGCACGATGCCGGTCACGACCACCGACGCGCAGACCTCGAGCCAGTCGAGCTGGCCCGGGAAGAACGCCGCACGGTACATGCCGAAGATGCCGGTGAGCGGGTTGACCGCGGCGATGTCGCGCAGTGCAGAGGGCAGCGCGTGGGTGCCGTAGATGATCGGGGACGCGTAGAACAGGAACCGCAGGACGAGCTTGGTGGCCCGCTCGAGGTCGCGGAAGAAGACCACGAGCGGCGCGACGATGAGCCCCAGGCCGTAGACCAGCGCGCACTGCAGCACGATCGCCAACGGGAAGAACACGACCTGCCAGTGCAGGTGCGCACCCGTCGCGATCGCGAAGGCCGCCAGGACCGGCAGGCTCAGCAGGAACTCGATGCCCTTCGACGCGTCGATCCGTGCCACCCAGATCGTGCGGGGGATGGTGGTGGAGCGGATGAGCTTCGATTCCTTGATGAACGCCCGGGTGGAGTCCGAGACCCCGCCGGTGAACCACATCCACGGCAGCAGCGCGGACAGCAGGAACACGATGTACGGATCTTCACCGACGGAACCGCGGTGGAAGACCTGCGTGAAGACGAACCAGTAGATCCCCGACATCACGAGCGGGTCGAGGATCGACCACACGTAGCCGAGCGCTGACGTCGAGTAGCGGACGCGGAGGTCGCGGACGGTCAGCAGCCAGAGGGCCTGACGATAGCGCCGACCGGCGCTCCGGGCGCTCGCAGGTGCGGCAGCCGCGGGCGCGGTCGGCGCACTCGCTGTGGTCACGGTTTCCCTTCGGGCGGAACCGCCGAGGGGTCCTGACGGGTGGTTCAGGCGAACAGGTTGTTCGCGCGCTCGAGGTCCTCGGCGAAGTCGATCTCGACCGCGTACAGGTCGGAGATGTCGATCGGCGTCCAGCGTAGCCCGTCCTCGGCGATGGCAGCTTCGATGCCGCCCTCGAAGTACTCCTGGTCGTCGACGCGACCGAGCTGACGGATGAGGGCCTGCTTGTCGGCCGCGGAGACGTAGTTGATCCCGACGGCTTCGCCGAGACCCCCGACGACCTGCTTGGACAGCTTGTGGATGAAGCCCTCGGCGTCGACCGTGTACTTGACCTCTTCGTCGGAGACCTTGTCGGTGTTGACGCTGACGAAGGAACGGCCTTCGTCGATCATGTCGGCCGCGCGGACGAGCGCCATCGGGTCGAAGACCACGTCGCCGTTCATCCAGAGGACACCGCTCTTGCCGGTGGCCTTGAGCGCGCGCAGCAGGCTCTTCGAGGTGTTCGTGGAGTCGTACGACTCGTTGTAGACGAAGTTCGCTTCGGGGAAGGCCTCGACGATGTGCTCCGACTTGTAGCCGACGACGATCGTCACGCGGGCGCTCGAACCGAACGCGGCGCGGATGTTGTCGAACTGCTGCTGCATGATGGTGCGGCCGTCACTGAGCTCCGTGAGCGGCTTCGGCAGGCTGCGGCCGAGCCGGCTGCCCATCCCCGCTGCGAGGATCACGATCTGCGTGGTCATGCTGGTCCCTTCTGGTGTCCGCCCGCGCACCCTGGGGTACGGGCGGGCCTCGTCGAGTCTGCGCTTCCAACGTCCGAGTTGCCCGAGAACCGGTCGCGTCGACGTGGAAGTCGCTGCGAGGAGGCCGCCGGGATCGCCTGCTGGAGCAGGTTTCCAAGTGGTGAACACTCCTTCGTGCCCTGGTGAATGATACGGAAACACCCCCTCGCTGGGTACGGGTCGGCGCGCTTCGTACTCAATTCGTGACCCTGGCCGACTCGGTCCCCGCCGGTCGGAGAGCGTTGGTACGGTGGGTCGATGCCAGCGCGAGCAGAGAACGAGGACGTGTACGCCACGGCCGACGCTGCCTGGATGACCGAGGCGGGGGACGCCGACGACGCGGACACCGCCGCGGCTGCGGAGGACGCAGCAGACGACGACACGGGGGACACGGATGCGGACGACACCGCCACTGATGACGCGATGACCGGCGAGACGACGGTCACCCGCACCGGGGAGACGACGGGCGCCAGCACCGTCGAGACGACGGGCACCCGCGCCGACGGCGTGACGGACGCCCGCTCCGACGAGGCTTCGGGCCCGGCAGACGCCCCGACCCCGGCAGCCGCGCCGCGCCCCGCGAAGGCGCGCGGCGGCAAGGGACGCACCAAGCGCCCGACGAAGGCCGCCCCGCGGACCGAGGCCGAGCCTCCCGCGCCGACGGCCGCCGACGACGCGACGGGCGACGCCGACCAGGCGACCAGCGCCGCTTCGCCCGCGGTGAAGAAGCGTGCACCCCGCGCCGCCGCGCCGAAGCAACCCCAGACGCTCCAGCCCGTGGTGCTCGCGGCGAGCGGCCTGGTGAAGCGGTACGGACAGACCCTGGCCGTCGACGAGGTGGACCTCGAGATCCGGCAGGGCTCGATCTTCGGCGTGGTCGGCCCGAACGGCGCCGGCAAGACGACGACCCTCTCGATGATCACCGGACTGCTGCGCCCCGACGCCGGCTCGGTGACCGTGCTCGACCACGACGTGTGGGCCGACCCCACGGCCGCGAAGCGGAGCCTCGGGGTCCTGCCGGACCGGCTCCGCCTGTTCGACCGGCTGACCGGTGCGCAGCTGCTGTACTACTCGGCCACGCTCCGCGGGCTCGATGGCACCACCGCCCGGAAGCGCAGCGCCGACCTCGCCGAGGCCTTCGGGCTGGGCGAGGCGCTCGGACGCCAGGTCGCCGACTACTCCGTCGGCATGGCGAAGAAGATCGCCCTGGCCGCGACCCTCATCCACTCACCGCGGGTGCTCGTGCTCGACGAGCCGTTCGAGTCGGTCGACCCGGTGAGCGCCGCGACGATCACGGACATCCTGCGCCGCTACACCCGGGGCGGCGGCACCGTGGTGCTGTCGAGCCACTCGATGGAGCTCGTGCAGCGCACCTGCGACTCGGTCGCCATCATCGTCGGCGGCAAGGTCCTGGCGTCCGGCACCATGGCCCAGGTCCGCGGCCGCAAGAGCCTCGAGGACAAGTTCGTCGAACTCGCCGGCGGTCGTGTCGTCGCAGAGAGCATGGAATGGTTGCACAGCTTCTCCGGCTGAGGGCGGACCTGCTCGCGGGCGAGGTCCGCGGCACCGCCCGCCGTTCCGTCGCCGTCGTGCTCGCCAGCCTCGTCGGTCTCCTCGCCGCCGTGTTCGTCGCGTCGCGGACGATCGCGCTCGGCGATGCCGACCCGGACGTCGCACGCGCCGTGGTCGTGCCCGTCGGCACCCTGATCGCCTTCGGGTTCACGGTCGTGCCACTCGTCGTCGGGCGGAGCGACCAGCTCGACCCGCGGCGCTTCGCCGTGTTCGGGATCGAGCGACGTCGCCTGGCGATCGGGCTCGTGGTCGCCGGACTCGTCGGCATCCCCGTCATCGGTGTGCTCGTCGTCGCGGCCGGTCAGGTCGTCGCCTGGGCCCGTGACCCCGGGCTCGGACTGCTCGCGGTCGTCGGTGGTCTGCTCGGCGTCGCGACCTGCGCGTTGCTGATCCGGGTGTGCTGCACCGTCGGTTCGCGGCTGATCGGCCCGGACCGCTCCCGGGACGCCGGGTGGCTGGTGGCCCTCGTCATCGTCGTCCTCTCGATCCCGACGGTGGCGCTGTTGCTGCGCGTCGAGTGGCTCGACCCGCAGGGCGCCGAGATGCAGCGCGTCGCGGACGTCGCCGGGTGGACCCCCTGGGGCGCCGCCTGGGCCGTGCCGGCCGAGGTCGCGAGCGGCCACGTCGGTGCCGGCCTCCTGAAGCTCCTGATCGCGGTCGTCGTCGTCGCACTCCTCGCGTGGGCGTGGTGGTCGCTCGTCGGCCGTGCCCTCGAGACCGTCGACGACCGACCCCGCACTCGCCGGTACCAGGGCCTCGGCTGGTTCGACCGCTTCGGGTCGGCCCCGGTGTCCGCCGTCGCCGCCCGGGCGCTCACCTACTGGGTGCGCGACCCGCGGTACCGCACGTCGTACCTGATCATCCTGCTCGTGCCGATCGTCGTGATCCCGCTCGGTGTCGCCGGGGTGCCGTGGCAGTGGACCGCGCTCGTGCCGCTGCCGCTGATGGCCCTCATCGCCGGGTTCCTGCCGCACAACGACGTCTCCTACGACAACACGGCCGTGTGGCTGCACGTCGCCTCCGGTGCGCCCGGGTGGAGCGATCGGCTCGGTCGCGTCGTGCCCGTGCTGGTCGTGGGAGCGCCCGCGATCGTCGCCGGCGCCGCGCTCTCCGCACGGCTGTTCGGCGACTGGGCGGCGTTCCCGCTGCTCATCGGTGTGAGTGCGAGTGCACTGCTGTCCGGCCTCGGGCTGTCGAGCGTCCTGTCGGTGCTGATGCCGTACCCGACGGTGCGCCCGGGCGATCACCCGTTCCAGCAGCCGCAGGCCGCCGGCGTCACGGCGACGGTGGCGCAGGCCTCCATGGTGATCGGCATCGTGCTCTGCACGGTCCCCGCCGCCTGTCTCGCGGTGCTCGCCGTCGTGCAGGGTCCGGAGCCGTGGTCGGTGCTGACGCTCCTGGTGGGCATCGGGGTCGGTGCCGTCGTGCTCGTCATCGGTGTCTCCGTCGGCGGACGCCTGTTCGACCGACGCGGCCCCGACCTGCTCGCCGCGGCACAGCGCAACTAGCGGCACGACGCAACCAGTGGCACAGCGCGACTAACGGCCCAGCGGCACAGCGCGACGAGCGGGACGGGCGGCGCGCCCGAGGGCGGACCGTCGTACCCTGGAGCCATGAGCATGACGGAACCAGGCGGCGGCCTCGACGTGATGGACCGGGAGCTCGAGAAGCTCCTCGAAGAAGAAGCGATCGAACCCGGTGACCACGAGCGGTTCTCGCACTACGTCAAGAAGGACAAGATCCTGCAGTCGGCCCTGTCCGGCAAGCCGGTCAAGGCCCTGTGCGGCAAGAAGTGGATCCCGGGCCGCGACCCGGAGAAGTTCCCGGTCTGCCCGGACTGCAAGGCGATCTACGAGAAGATGAAGTCCGAGTAGACGCGACCGACAGGCGGACAGGAGGCCCGTGGCGACGCCGCCACGGGCCTCCTGTCCGTCTGCCGCGTCCGCCGGCTGCGCATCGTGAGCAGAAGCGGTCGGGTCGCCGTCGGGCAGGCGACCATTCCTGCTCACCAAGCGGGGGACGCGACGCGACGCGACACGATGTGCGCGGCGCGCGCCGCGACGTCAGATCACGAGGGTCGGGATGGCGGGGTCGCCACGTCCGATGCGCGACGCGTCGGCGGGCAGTTCCGCCTTCGCGCGCTTGTGGTGCGCGCGTGCGGCCTCGACGCCCTGCGTGCCGAGGAACGCCGGGTCGACCTCGCCGCCGGTGACGACGGGGACGAGGAGCGGTCGCTCATCCGGACCGACCTGCGCTCCGGTGAGCACGACCTCGGCGGTGGCGACGCCGTTGCGGAGGCGTCGCCCCGCCTCCTTCCGGCCGCCGATCGACGCCTTGTCGGCCGACTTCTTGGCGACGGGGACCCAGTCACCGCCGTCGGCGTCCCGGTGTGCGACGAGCTTGAACACCATGCCGGCGGCGGGGTGCCCCGAGCCGGAGACCACCGAGGTCCCGACGCCGTACGAGTCCACCGGGGCGGCTCGGAGTGCGGCGATCGTGTACTCGTCGAGGTCGTTCGTCACCGTGATCTTCGTGCTCGTCGCGCCGAGCCGGTCGAGCTGTGCGCGCACCGCGGCGACGACCGACGGCAGGTCACCGCTGTCGATCCGGACGCCGCCGAGCTTGCCGTCGGTGAGCCGGACGGCGGTCTCCACGGCTGCCTCGATGTCGTAGGTGTCGACGAGCAGGGTCGTGGCGTTGCCGAGCGCGTCGAGCTGCGAGCGGAAGGCCTGCTCCTCGGAGTCGTGCAGCAGCGTGAAGGCGTGCGCGGCGGTGCCCATCGTCGGGATGCCCCAGGTGCGCCCGGCCTCGAGGTTGCTCGTCGCGCCGAACCCGGCGATGTACGCGGCACGGGCGGCGGCGACGGCGTTCCACTCGCCAGTGCGGCGGGAACCCATCTCGGCGAGCGGGCGGCCGTCTGCGGCGGAGACCATGCGGGCGGCGGCCGAGGCGATCGCGGAGTCCGCGTTGTAGATGCTCAGCGCGAGGGTCTCGAGCACGACTGCCTCGGCGAAGGTGCCCTCGATCTGCAGGATGGGGGAGTTCGGGAAGTACACCTCGCCCTCGCGGTACGCCCGGACGTCGCCGGTGAACCGGTAGTCGGCGAGCCACGCCGCGGTACCGGCGTCGATGACGCCGCGGTCGCGCAGGAACCCGATCTCCTCGTCGCCGAAGCGGAAGTCGCCGAGGGCGGTGAGGAAGCGTCCGGAGTTCGGGAAGTACACCTCGCCCTCGCGGTACGCCCGGACGTCGCCGGTGAACCGGTAGTCGGCGAGCCACGCCGCGGTACCGGCGTCGATGACGCCGCGGTCGCGCAGGAACCCGATCTCCTCGTCGCCGAAGCGGAAGTCGCCGAGGGCGGTGAGGAAGCGTCCGAGGCCGGCCGCGACACCGTAGCGGCGGCCGTCCGGCAGCCGCCGGGCGAACACCTCGAAGACGCATCGCCGGTCGGCGGTCCCGTCCTTCAGGGCCGCGTCGACCATGGTGAGTTCGTACTGGTCCGTCAGGAGCGCGCTGGTCACGTCTCCGACACTAGTGACGTGCCGGTGGGGAGGCCCGGATCACCCCGTGCGCCCGGCCAGCGTGGCGCGCGTGGTCGCGTCGGTGGTCGTCGGCGGGCGTCGGTACGCTGGTGCCGTGACGGATGCACCGATCGGAGTCTTCGACAGCGGGGTCGGTGGGCTCACGGTGGCCCGCGCCATCATCGACCAGCTCCCGCGCGAGAGCATCCGGTACGTCGGGGACACCGTGCACTCGCCCTACGGTCCGAAGCCCATCGCGGACGTCCGCCGCTACGCGCTCGAGGTCATGGACGACCTGGTCGAGCAGGGTGTCAAGGCGCTGGTGATCGCGTGCAACACCGCCTCGTCCGCCGTGCTCCGGGACGCCCGCGAACGCTACGAGCAGGCGTACGGCATCCCGGTGGTCGAGGTCATCCAGCCGGCTGCCCGCGCCGCCGTCAAGCAGACCCGGACGGGCCGCATCGGGGTCATCGGCACCGTCGGCACCATCGCGTCGCGCGCCTACGAGGACGCCTTCGCGGTCGCCGCCGACGTCAGGCTGACCACGGCCGCGTGCCCGCGGTTCGTCGAGTTCGTCGAGGCGGGTGACACCTCGTCGCCGTCGCTCCGTGCGGTCGCGGCCGGGTACCTCGACCCGATCCGCGCCGCCGACGTCGACACCCTGGTGCTCGGCTGCACCCACTACCCGCTGATGTCCGCCGCGATCCAGTTCGTCATGGGTCCGGAGGTCACGCTCGTCTCCAGCGCCGAGGAGACCGCGAACGACGTCTACCGCCGACTCGTGGAGCACGGGCTCGAGCGCACCGCGACCACCGCCCCGACCTACTCGTTCGAGGCGACGGGCGACGACAAGAACGGCTTCATCCGGCTCGCCCGGCGCTTCCTCGGACCCGAGGTCTCGAGCGTCGGCCACCTCCAGACGGGGGCCATCACGCTGCCCCGCACCGAAAGGACCCCATGACCGACACACTCCGCGTCGACGGCCGCACCGCCAACGACCACCGTCCCGTCACGATCGAGCGGGGGTGGAGCTCGCAGGCCGAGGGCAGCGCGCTCATCTCGTTCGGTGACACCAGGGTGCTCTGCACCGCGTCGTTCACCAACGGCGTGCCCCGCTGGCTCGCCGGCAAGGGCACCGGCTGGGTCACCGCCGAGTACTCGATGCTGCCGCGGTCGACGAACGAGCGCATGCAGCGCGAGTCCATCAAGGGCAAGGTCGGCGGCCGCACGCACGAGATCTCCCGCCTGATCGGCCGGTCGCTCCGGGCCGTCGTCGACACGAAGGCCCTGGGCGAGAACACCCTGGTCATCGACTGCGACGTGCTGCAGGCCGACGGCGGCACCCGCACGGCGTCGATCACGGGCGCGTACGTCGCGATGGTCGACGCGATCGAGTGGGGCCGCGCCAAGGGCTTCATCGCGAAGAAGGCCACGCCGCTCACCGACAGCGTGCAGGCGATCTCGGTCGGGATCGTCAAGGGCGAGCCGATGCTCGACCTGGCCTACACCGAGGACTCCGCCGCCGACACCGACATGAACATCGTCACGACGGGGTCGGGCAAGTTCATCGAGGTGCAGGGCACCGCCGAGCACGCGCCGTTCGACCGCGACGAGCTGAACGTCCTGCTCGACCTGGGCCTGGCCGGCAACCAGTCGCTCGCGGCGATCCAGCGTTCGGTCCTGGGCCTGGCGTGACGTCCCGCGAGGTGGTGCTGGCCACCCACAACCAGGGCAAGGTCGTCGAACTGCGCGAGATCCTCGGGTCGGCGTTGGGCGAGGGCGTCGAACTCGTCGGGTACGACGGTCCGGAGCCGGTCGAGGACGGCGACAGCTACGCGGCGAACGCCCTGATCAAGGCCCGTGCCGCGGTCGCCCACACCGGGCTGCCGGCGCTCGCCGACGACTCTGGGATCGCCGTCGACGCACTCGACGGCGCACCGGGCATCCACTCGGCCCGGTACGCCGGCACCCGGTCGGACGCCGACAACATCGCGATGCTGCTGCAGAACCTGGACGGCGTCGTCGAGCGCACCGCCGCCTTCGTGTGCGCGGCCGCGTTCGTGACACCCGACGGTCAGGAGCACGTGGTCGAGGCCGTCTGGAACGGCGAGGTCCTGACCGAACCCGTCGGCGACGGCGGCCACGGCTACGACCCGGTGTTCCGGCCGGACGACGCGGATCGTTCGTCGGCGGAGCTCACCCGCGACGAGAAGAACGCGCTGTCGCACCGCAGCAAGGCGTTCCGCGGGATCGCGCCGGTCGTCCGGGAGCACTTCGGCGTCTGAGCGCCGGCGCCCGTTCCGTTCCGAACGACCGAAGTCGCCCCGGACCACGCGATCACGTGGTCCGGGGCGACTTCGTTGTCCGTCGACGCGCGGACGCGCCGGACAGTCGGTGCTGCGACTAGAGCGTCGGGTCGACCGTCGGGGTCGCGGCGGCCTCGGCCTCGTTCGCGTGCTTCGCCTTGCGGGCGTTGCGCAGGTACGTCAGCGCCATCGGCACGACGGTCACGACGACGGCGGCCAGCAGGATGATGTCGATGTACTCGCGGACGATGTGCGCCACGAAGGGGATGTGCCCGATGAAGTACCCGAGGAACGTCACCCCGACGCCCCAGACCACGGCGCCGATGGCGTTGTAGAGCGAGTACTTCTTGTAGTCCATCCGGCCGACGCCCGCGGCGATCGGGGCAAAGGTGCGGACGACCGGCACGAAGCGCGCCAGGATCACGGCGAGGGGGCCGAAGCGGTGGAAGAACGCGTTGGTGCGCTCGACGTTGGCCTTCGAGAAGAGCCCGCTGTCCTTGCGTTCGAAGATCGGTGGCCCGGCCTTCTTGCCGATGTAGTACCCGAGCTCGCCGCCGAGGAACGCGGCAGCGCCGATCATCAGCGCTGCGACCCAGATCGGGATGCCGCCGATCTCGCCGCCGCGGTCGAAGGCGAACAGGCCGGTGATGACCAGCAGGCTGTCGCCCGGGAAGATGAAGCCGATGAGCAGACCGGTCTCGGCGAACACGATCGCGCAGACCACGAGCACGGCGATGGCCCCGAAGTGGTCGAGGATGTACTGCGGATCGAGCCACGGGATCAGGGCGAGTGCGACGGAGTGCATGGTTCTTCCGGTCGTGGAGGCGGGGGTCACGGGGAGGACACCCGCGGGACGAGGGTACCGCCCGGGAGTGGCCGGGCCATCCCTCGCGGGAATGACCTGCTCGAGGCGTGCGGATGACCGCAACCGTGTGGCAGGGGGGACTCGGTGCGGAAGGAGGGACTCGAACCCTCACGCCTGGGGCACAGGAACCTAAATCCTGCGTGTCTACCGATTCCACCACTCCCGCGAGCAGCGGCAGTCTACCGAGCGTGGGGTGCGCGGCGGACGTGCACCGGGCCTCCAGGCCGTGGGACGCACTGTGCGCGATCCGCGACCCGGTGCGAGCTCGGCGGCTGGGTGCGGCACTGCGGATGCGCACGGTGCGGTCAACGGCGCACGGAGCGGAGGAGCGCGCACGGTGCGCCACGAAGCGACAGCGCGCACGGTGCGCGCCGTGCGTCAGCGCAACGGGCGCGGCAGGTACCGGGGCACGTAGCGGAGCAGGATGCCCGCGCCGACCAGGCCGAGCACGCCCATGACCCCGCTCGCGACCGCGATGGAGGCGACGGCGGTCACGCCGGAGATGAGGAGCGGTGCCGCCGCCGACCCGAAGTCGCCGGTGAACCGCCACGCCCCCAGGAACGGTGCCGGGGCGTCGCGCGGGGCGAGGTCCGCGCCGAGCGTCATGAGGATGCCGGAACCGACGCCGTTCGCCAGCGACATGCCCATCGCGATCGCGACGAACCAGCCGACCCGGGCGTCCAGGTGGCCGCTCCAGGCGAGCAGGAAGTAGCTGATGCTCAGGCCGAGCATGCAGGGCAGGGCGCTCGCGAGCCGCCCCCAGCGGTCCATGATCTGCCCGCTCGTGTAGAACAGCGCGAAGTCGACCGCTCCGGCGATGCCGATCACCAGCGCCGCGGTCGAGTCGTCGAGGCCGACGCTCACCGCCCACAGCGGCAGGATCACCTGCCGCCCGGCGCGCATCGCGCCGATCAGGCCGGCGCCGCTGCCGAGCCGTAGCAGGACCGCCCCGTTCGCGCGGATGGTGCGGAAGAGTCCCTGCGCCTCCTGCTGGACGAACTGCGCGCCCGTGTCGGCGGGCGGTTCGGTCGCGTGGTCGCTCGCGTCCGCCCCGTGGCCGGTCGACCGCCTGGAGGCTCGTGGCGGCAACCGCAGACCGCGTGTGCCCGTCGCCGGGTCGCGCAGCACCAGGAGCACGACCGCTGCCGCCAGGCAGCAGACGACGTGGATCCAGAAGGCGCTGCTGGTGGTGCCGGTCAGGTGGATGACACCGGCGGCGATGAACGGCCCGACGAAGTAGCCGAAGCGGAAGACGCCGCCGAGGCTCGACAACGCCCTGGCGCGGATCCGCAGCGGGATCGCGGTGGTCATATAGGCGTGCCGAGCGAGGGCGAAGACCGCGGTGGAGACACCGACCAGGAACACCCCGAGTGCCAGGACCCAGGCGTTCGTGGCCGTCGTGGCGACCACGAGCCCGACCACCGAGACGAGTGCGGCGCCGATCATCGCATTCCGCTCACCGATGCGGGCGACGACGATGCCGGACGGCACGTCGCCGATGAGCTCGCCGACCAGGATGAGCGAGGCGACGAAGCCCGCGAACGCCAGGCTGGCACCGAGCGAGTCGGCGGCGATCGGGATGATCGGGATGATCGCGCCCTCGCCGATCGCGAAGAGCGCTGCGGGCAGGAACCCGGACAGCAGGACGGACCGGAAGTCGAATGAGTCGTTCCCCGTCGTGGCCATCGCTCGACCAACCGTACGCCAGCGGTACCGCTTCGTCGGCGGGTTACCCTGGGGGCATGCGTGTTCTTGCGGCGATGAGCGGTGGTGTCGACTCGGCGGTGGCCGCAGCCCGGGCGGTCGACGCCGGCCACGACGTGGTGGGCGTGCACCTGGCCCTGAGCCGGATGCCCGGCACCCTGCGCACCGGCAGCCGCGGGTGCTGCACCATCGAGGACTCGATGGACGCCCAGCGCGCCGCGTCGGCCCTCGGGATCCCGTACTACGTGTGGGACTTCTCGGCCCGGTTCAAGGAGGACGTCGTCGACGACTTCGTGGCCGAGTACCAGGCCGGCCGCACCCCGAACCCCTGCATGCGCTGCAACGAGCGGATCAAGTTCGCGGCGCTGCTCGAGAAGGCCCTGGCCCTGGGCTTCGACGCCGTCGCGACCGGGCACTACGCCTCGATCGTCACCGGCCCGGACGGCTCCCGCGAGCTGCACCGGTCGGCCGCCTGGGCGAAGGACCAGTCGTACGTGCTCGGGGTCCTGACCGCCGAGCAGCTGCAGCACGCCATGTTCCCGCTCGGCGCGACCCCGTCGAAGGACGAGGTCCGGGCCGAGGCCGCCGAGCGCGGGCTGACGGTCGCCCAGAAGCCGGACTCGTACGACATCTGCTTCATCCCGGACGGCGACACCCGCGGCTGGCTGGCGGACCGCGTCGGCACGGCTCCCGGCGAGGTCGTCGAGCGGGACGGCACGGTCGTCGGCTCGCACGAGGGCGCGACCGGCTACACCGTCGGACAGCGTCGCGGCCTGGCCCTCGGTCGTCCGGCGCCGGACGGCAAGCCGCGGTTCGTGCTCGAGATCCGCCCGAAGGACAACACCGTCGTCGTCGGCCCGAAGGAAGCCCTCGCCGTCACCTCGATGTCGGGCTCGCGCTTCACCTGGGCGGGCACGGCGCCGGCTGACCCGGCCACGCCGTTCGCCTGCGACGTGCAGATCCGCGCGCACGCCGACCCGGTGCCGGCGACCGCCCGGGTGCAGGACGACGTGCTCGTGATCGACGTCGACGAGCCGCTGCACGGGGTCGCTCCCGGACAGACGGCCGTGGTCTACGTCGGCACGCGGGTGCTCGGCCAGTGCACGATCGACACCACGGTCAGCGCCGTCCCCGTCGACGCCTGACCCCGCCGCTCCCGGGGCACACGCCCGCTGCACGCCGCGTCGGTGGTGCACGGTAGAACTGATGCCATGAGCGAGACCGACGCGACGTTCGAGACCATCGACCCCGACGGGCTCGACGCCGCCCAGGCCGCGCGAGAAGTCGACCGGTTGCGCGCCCGCGTCAACGAGCTGCGGCACGACTACTACGAGGGCAACGCCTCGCCCCTGTCCGACGCCGACTACGACGCGCTGGTGCACCGCCTCGACGCGATCGAGCGGCGGTTCCCGGAACTCGTGACGCCCGACAGCCCGACGCAGACCGTGGGCGGGCAGGCACAGACGACGCAGTTCGCCCCCGTCGAGCACGCCGAACGCATGCTCTCGCTCGACAACGTGTTCAGCCCCGACGAACTGACCGAGTGGGGCGTCAAGGTGCAGCGGGACGCCGGCGCCGAGCGGGTGCGGTTCCTGACCGAGTTGAAGATCGACGGTCTGGCGATCAACCTGCGGTACGAGCACGGTCGGCTCGTCTCGGCGGCCACCCGCGGCGACGGCGTGGTCGGCGAGGACGTCACCGGCAACGTCCGCACGATGGGCACGATCCCGGACCGCCTGTCCGGCACCGGTCACCCGCCCCTGGTCGAGGTCCGGGGCGAGATCTTCTTCCCGGTCGCCGAGTTCGACGAGCTGAACGCCAACCAGCGCGAAGCGGGGGAGCGGGTGTTCGCCAACCCGCGCAACGCCGCCGCCGGGTCGCTCCGCCAGAAGGAAGAAGGCAAGTCCGAGGCGAAGCGGGCACTGATGGTCGACCGGTTGCGGCGTCTGCGGATGCTCGTGCACGGCATCGGCGCGTGGCCCGTCCGTGAACTCGAGCAGGGCACCGACGTCCGCAGCCAGTCCGAGGTGTACGAGCTCCTGCAGACCTGGGGACTGCCGACGAGCAGCCACTACCGGGTGTTCGACACCATCGACGAGGTCAACGGCTTCGTCCGCACCACGGGGGAACGCCGATCGTCGGTCGAGCACCAGATCGACGGCGTCGTCGTCAAGGTCGACGACCTCGCCCTGCACGAAGAACTCGGGTCGACCTCGCGTGCGCCGCGGTGGGCGATCGCGTACAAGTACCCGCCGGAAGAAGTCCACACGACGCTCACCGACATCGTGGTCAGCGTCGGTCGGACCGGCCGTGCCACCCCGTTCGCCGTGATGGCCCCGGCCGAGGTCGCGGGGTCCGTCGTCCGCCAGGCCACACTGCACAACCAGCAGGTCGTCAAGGCGAAGGGCGTGCTGATCGGGGACACCGTCGTGCTGCGGAAGGCCGGCGACGTCATCCCTGAGGTCCTGGGCCCGGTGGTCGAGCTCCGCGACGGCTCCGAGCGCGAGTTCGTGATGCCGACCCACTGCCCCGAGTGCGGCACGGAGCTCGCCCCGGCGAAGGAAGGCGACATCGACCTGCGCTGCCCGAACGCGAAGAGCTGCCCGGCGCAGGTGCGCGGCCGGGTCGAGCACATCGCCTCGCGCGGGTCGCTCGACATCGAGGGGCTCGGCGAGGTCGCGGCCGCGGCTCTGACGCAGCCGCTCCGCCCGGAGACCCCGCCGCTCGTGACCGAGGCCGGACTGTTCGACCTGACGCTGCAGGACATCGTCCCGATCGAGGTCATCGTCCGCGACGCCGAGACCGGCATGGAGAAGGTCGACGACGACGGCACACCCAAGCGCGTCACGCCGTTCAGCCGGGCGCGCAAGAAGACCGACCCGCCGTTCGACCCCGGAGCACGCGGTGCCGACTACACCGGTGAGCCGAGCCGCTACCCGTCGAAGAACGCGTTCGAGATGCTCGCGAACATCGACGCCGCGAAGACGAAGCCGCTGTGGCGGATCCTGGTCGGCCTGAGCATCCGCCACGTCGGACCCGTCGCCGCCCGTGCCCTGGCGAACCACTTCGGCTCCCTCGACGCCATCCGGTCGGCCTCGCGCGAGGACCTCGCCGCCGTCGACGGGGTGGGCGGCATCATCGCCGACGCCCTGCTCGCCTGGTTCGAGGTCGACTGGCACCGCGAGATCATCGACCGGTGGACCGCGGCCGGCGTGCAGTTCACCACCCCGGGCCACCCCGGCCCCGGCAGCGCCGAGGTCGAGGGCGGCGTGCTGAGCGGCGTCACCGTCGTCGCGACCGGTTCACTCGAGGGCTACACGCGCGAAGGTGCGCTCGAGGCCATCATGACCGCCGGCGGCAAGGCGGCCTCGAGCGTGAGCAAGAAGACCGACTTCGTGGCCGCCGGACCGGGAGCCGGTTCGAAGCTCACGAAGGCCGAACAGCTCGGGGTCCGGATCATCGACGCCGAGCAGTTCCACCTGCTCGTCACCGAAGGGCCTGCGGCGCTCGCCGAGCCGGAGGCGCCCGCGACCGAGGACTGAGCGGGGCGCGAGCACACGGGATCCCATCCGCTGCGCGCGGCGCGGAGCCGACGGCGCCCAGTCCGGGGGACAAGTTGCATCACGCATGGATGATCCGCGGACATCTCCGTAGACTCGGCGGAGCATCACCCGTCGTCTGCAGGGGGACGTCGGGACGGCCTTCCCGGGGGAGATCCGATTGTTGCTCATCGCCGCGGCTCTGCTCACCGCCTCGATGCACTCGCTCGGAGTGATCGAGGCCCCGGGCGTGCCCCCGGTCCCGGTCGCCAGGGCCACCGCCGTCGCAACGGCCCCGTCACGCATCGTGCCGCTCGACGACCTCACCGTCGTCGCCACGTCGGCGTCGCTGCGACGGGTCGGGGTCGACGACCTCGCCGTCGCCCACGGGCGGGCGTTCGTCGAGGACCTCGGTGCACTCGGGCCCGCAGCCCTGCGCCGTGCGGCCACTGACCGCCGCGTCGTGGCAGCCGTGCAGGACGACCCCCCGCCCGCCCAGACCGTCGCGCAGTGGTGGTCGCACCTGCCCGCCGACGAGCAGGACCGCCTCCTCGTGCACGCACCTGCTCTGGTCGGCAACCTCGAGGGCGTGCCCTACGTCGTCCGCGACCAGGCGAACCGCGCGACGCTGCACTCCGGTCTCGCCGACGCCCACGTCGGTGCCGCCCGGGCCGCGATGCTCGGGCAGGTGCGGGACTCGCTGGTGCACGAACCGGGTGACCCGCGGCGCTTCCTCGTGACGCTGGACACCCGGGACTCCGGGCGTGCGGCGATCAGCATCGGTGACCTCGACACTGCGGCCGACGTCACCGTCGTGGTGCCGGGCATGTTCTTCACGGTCACCGGACAGATGACCGACTTCACGAACACGGCGAACGACCTGTCCAGCGAGCAGGCCACCCTCGCGCCGCTCGCCGCGACCGGCAACGGGTCGGGTGTCGCCGTGGTCGCCTGGATGGGGTACCGCACGCCGGACCTGTCCAACATCATGTCGCTCGAACTCGCGCGGACCGGGGCCCAGCGGCTCGAACGGACCGTCGCCGGACTGCGTGCGCTCCGCGCGGACGACCGACCGCGGGTCAACATCGTCGCGCACTCGTACGGGTCGACGGCGGCGATGATGGCCCTGGCGTCGGGCCGGATGACCGCGGACACCCTGACGGTCCTCGGGTCACCGGGCAGCGACGTCCGCTCCGCGTCCGACCTCGCCGTCGCCACCGGGCAGGTCTTCGTCGGCGGCGCGCACAGCGACCCCATCGCGGGCTCCGGGTACTTCGGCACCGACCCCGGCGGAGCCTCGTTCGGGTCCACCGTGCTCGACCTGGCCGGCGGCGCCGACGCCCTGTCCGCCGGGGACGTGTTCCGCCGACCGGTCGGGCACAACGACTACCTGAAGCCCGGAACGGCGTCGCTGCACGACGTCGCCCTGATCGGGATCGGGCGCGGGGACCTGGTGCGCGAGCAGATCCGGCGCGGACGGTCGGGTGGTGACGGCATCGTCGGTGCCTCGCCGGACATGTACCTCGTGCGCCCGCAGGACCTGCAGCCCCGTGACTGACGGGCCGTGACTGACGGGCCGTGCCCGACGGGCGGTGCCCTGCGGATCCTGACGACGCGGTGAGCGTGACCCGATCGTGACCGCCGGCCGACGTGCCGGGGCCGCCGCGGGCCTCCCGGCCGGATCGGTGCGCACGTGCGGATCGCGACGCCGCCTCGAAGGCCGCCTGGGTGGCAACCTGAACGCGACCGCAGCCTGCACTCGTTCCAGGGCAGAACCAGTACAGCCCTGCTGCCTACGGTTCCGTCATGCGTGTGGTGCGATGGCCTGGTGCTCTCCTGATGTTCGTGGTGATGTCCGTGCTCGCCGGCATGCTCGTCGCCGTCGCGGTGACCCCGGCGGTCGCCGTCGCGGGAGAGGGGACGTCGGGGGCGGTGTCGTTCTTCGAGGACCTGCCGACCTACCTCGACGTGCAGACCCCGCAGCAGGTGTCGTCCGTGTACGCGGAGCAGGGCGGGAAACAGGTCAAGATCGCCTCGTTCTACGCCGAGAACCGCACGAACGTGACGGCCGACCAGATGGCGGACACGCTCAAGGAAGCCGCGATCGACACCGAGGACCCGCGCTACTACGACGAGGGCGGCATCGACGTGCTCGGCACCCTGCGCGGTGTCGCCGCGACCGTCGTCGGCGGGGACGTGCAGGGCGGCTCGAGCATCACGCAGCAGTACGTCAAGAACGTCCTGGTGCAGCAGTGCGAACAGCTCACCGGCAAGGACCAGGCCGCGACCAAGAAGAAGATCGACGCGTGCTACCTGGACGTCGCCGGCGTCACCCCGCAGCGCAAGCTGCAGGAGATGCGGTACGCCATCGCCGTCAACAAGAAGTACTCGAAGGACGAGATCCTGACCGGGTACCTGAACCTCGTCGGGCTCGGCGGCCGGGTCTACGGTGCCGAGGCGGGGGCCGAGTACTACTTCGGCGTGCACGCCAAGGACCTGTCGCTCGTGCAGTCCGCCACGCTCGTCGCGATCCTGAACAACCCGTCGAACCTGCGCATCGACGTCCCGGGCGACAAGGAGAACGGCAAGGCGAACGGGTACGCGCTGACGAAGGAGCGCCGCGACTACGTGCTCCGCCGGATGCAGGTGCACGGCTCCATCACGAAGGCCGAGATGACGAAGGCGATCGCGACGCCCGTGACGCCCAAGATCACCGAGACCGCCAACGGGTGCTCGGCGGCCGCGACGAGCTACGACGCCGGGTACTTCTGCGACTACGTCCGCGATCAGGTGCTGCAGGACCCCGCGTTCGGCAAGACCGCCGCGGCGCGCATCGCCACGCTCGACACCAAGGGCCTGCAGATCCACACCTCGCTCGACCTCGACCTGCAGGGCCAGGCGCAGAACGCCCTGTCGACCTACGTGCCGGCGACCATGGCCGGCGTCGACGTCGGTGGCTCGAACGTCACCGTCGAGCCGGGGACCGGGCGGATCATGTCGATGGTGCAGAACACCACGTACACGCAGGGCGACAACGCCGGCGCCGGTGCCACCGCGGTCAACTACAGCGCCGACTCGGGGTACGGCAACTCCGGCGGGTTCCAGACCGGCTCGACCTACAAGGTGTTCACCCTGGCCGAGTGGCTCGCCAGCGGCCACACCCTGTCCGAATCCGTCTCCACGACCGAGCACACGTTCCAGAACTCCGAGTTCACGAACTCGTGCCAGAACGTCAGCGGCGGGGTCTGGCCCGTCGCGAACGCCGAGACGGTGCCGGCGTCGATGACCGTGCAGGCCGCGACCGTCGAGTCGATCAACACGGCCTTCGGCGCGATGGGCAAGCAGCTCGACCTGTGCAAGATCGCCCAGCTCGCGCAGGCGATGGGGATCCACCGGGCCGACGGGGCCGCCCTCGGCCAGACGCCGTCGTCGATCCTCGGCGTCAACGAGCTGTCGCCGATCGACCTGGCCGAGGCCTACGCGGGCTTCGCCAACGACGGCGTCGTCTGCACGCCCACCGCGATCGACTCGGTCACCGAGGCCGACGGCACGAAGATCACCCCGACGCCGTCGTCCTGCACGCAGGGCGTCTCCGCCGACGTCGCGGGCACCGTCGACTACGCGCTGCAGGGTGTGCTGTCCGGATCGGGGACCGCCGCGACCGCGAACCCCGGGGACAGCGTGCCGAAGTTCGCGAAGACCGGCACCACCGACGGTGACGTGCAGAACTGGCTGGTGGCGTCGTCGACGAAGTACACGAACGCCACCTGGATCGGCAACGTCCAGGGCGGCGTGAGCCTGGCGCACTGGCCGTTCCTGCAGGGCACGACCGGGTACAGCGCGAAGTTCGGGGTCGGGAAGTCGATGATGGCGTACCTGGACCAGACCGTCGGCGGGGGAGCGCTGCCGGCACCGAGCCAGGCGATGATCGGGCAGGCGAGCAAGTCGTCCTCGTCGTCGTCTTCCTCGTCGTCGGGTTCCTCGTCCGGGCAGGGGAACGCGCAGGACGACCAGGCGACACCGGCGCCGACGTCCGCGCCCGACGGGGGTGCTGCCGCGTCTCCCGCTCCGGCTGCTCCCGCTGCACCGGCGGCTCCGGCGGCTCCGGCGGCTCCGGCCGCGCCGGCTGGCGGCGGCAAGGACGGGAAGTGACCGCTCGGGTCCACGCCGCCAGTTCCTGAACGACGCGCCAGCGTCGGGAAGGCCGTGCCCGTGGGGCGCGGCCCGCTGCCGGTCCGGACGCCCGGCACCGGGCCGGGCGTGCGTTGTCCACAGCCGCGCCTGCGCGCTCGACGCAGCCAATAGACTGTTGGGCATTCCACGAACCGATCGACGGAGCACCATGCCTGACATCACGAGCGAGCAGGTCGCGCACCTGGCGAACCTCGCACGTATCGCACTCACGCCCGACGAGATCGAGAAGCTGACCGGGGAGCTGTCGCACATCGTCGAGAGCGTCGCCAAGGTCGCCGAGGTCGCGACCGACGACGTCCCGGCGACGAGCCACCCCGTGCCGCTCGGCAACGTCACCCGACCCGACGTGGTCGGCACGACGCTGACGCAGGAGCAGGCGCTCTCCGGGGCGCCCGACTCCGACGGCGAACGGTTCCGCGTGACCGCCATCCTCGGCGAAGAACAGTAGGGCGAAGAACAGTGACCGACGACATCACCAAGCTGAGCGCCGCGGCGCTCGCCGACGCCCTGGTGGCCCGCGACGTCTCGAGCGTCGAGGCCACCCAGGCCCACCTCGACCGGATCGCCGCCGTCGACGGCGACGTGCACGCGTTCCTTCACGTCAACCAGAACGCCCTGGCAGCCGCGAAGTCGATCGACTCGCGCCGTGCCGCCGGCGACGACCTCGGGCCGCTCGCGGGTGTGCCGATCGCCGTCAAGGACGTCCTGTGCACGCAGGACATGCCGACGACATCGGGGTCCAAGATCCTCGAAGGCTGGGTGCCGCCGTACGACGCGACCCCCGTCGCGAAGCTCCGCGCCGCCGGCCTCGTGCCGCTCGGCAAGACCAACATGGACGAGTTCGCGATGGGCTCGACCACCGAGTTCTCGGCCTACGGGCCCACCCGCAACCCGTGGGACCTCGACCGGATCCCCGGCGGATCCGGTGGTGGCTCGGCCGCTGCGGTCGCGGCGCACGAGGCACCGCTGGCCCTCGGGTCCGACACGGGTGGCTCCATCCGCCAGCCGGGTGCGGTGACGGGCACGGTCGGTGTGAAGCCGACCTACGGCGGGGTGAGCCGCTACGGCGCCATCGCCCTGGCGTCCAGCCTCGACCAGATCGGTCCGGTGTCCCGCACGGTCCTCGACGCCGCGCTCCTGCACGACGTCATCGGCGGGCACGACCCGAAGGACTCCACGTCCATCCCGGACGCCTGGCCCTCGATGGCCGCCGCCGCACGCGAAGGGCTGCAGGCGGACACGCTCCGCGGCCTGCGGGTCGGCGTGGTCAAGGAACTCGCCGGTGGTGACGGCTTCCAGGCCGGTGTCACGCAGCGTTTCCAGGAGACCGTCGCGCTGCTCGAGTCGGCCGGCGCGGTCGTCGTCGAGATCGATGCGCCGTCGTTCGCGTACGCCATCAGCGCGTACTACCTGATCCTCCCGGCCGAGGCGTCGTCGAACCTCGCCAAGTTCGACTCGGTGCGCTTCGGCCTCCGCGTCACGCCCGAGAACGGTGCCACCGTCGAGGACGTCATGGCCGCCACGCGTGAAGCCGGCTTCGGGCCCGAGGTCAAGCGGCGCATCATCCTCGGCACCTACGCCCTGAGCGCCGGGTACTACGACGCCTACTACGGCTCGGCGCAGAAGGTCCGCACGCTCGTGCAGCGCGACTTCCAGGCCGCGTTCGAGCAGGTCGACCTGCTCGTCAGCCCGTCCGCGCCGACGACCGCGTTCCCGATCGGTGAGCGCATCGACGACCCGCTGGCGATGTACCTCAACGACCTCACGACGATCCCGGCGAACCTGGCCGGCGTGCCCGGCATGAGCATCCCGAACGGCCTCGCGCCCGAGGACGGCCTGCCCGTCGGCGTGCAGCTCATGGCGCCCCAGCGCGAGGACGCCCGGCTGTACCGCTACGGTGCCGCGCTCGAGCGTCTGCTCGAACAGCAGTGGGGCGCACCGCTCATCGCGTCCGTCCCGGACCTCGACCAGAGTCAGCAGTCCGCTGCGCAGGAAGGTGTGATCTGATGGCGCAGAAGGACGCGCTGATGGACTTCGACGAGGCGCTCGAGCGCTACGAGCCGGTGCTCGGCTTCGAGGTCCACGTCGAACTCGCGACGAAGACCAAGATGTTCTCGGACGCCCCGAACTTCTTCGGCGGCGAACCCAACACGAACGTCACCCCGGTCGACCTGGGGCTGCCCGGGTCGCTGCCGGTCGTGAACGCGCAGGCCGTGCGGTACTCGATCCAGCTCGGGCTCGCGCTCGGCTGCTCGATCGCCGAGTCCTCGCGGTTCGCCCGGAAGAACTACTTCTACCCGGACAACCCGAAGAACTACCAGGTCTCGCAGTACGACGAGCCCATCGCCTACGAGGGCGAGGTCGAGGTCGAGCTCGCCGACGGCACGATCTACAACATCCCGATCGAGCGCGCCCACATGGAAGAGGACGCCGGCAAGCTGACCCACGTCGGTGGCGCCACCGGCCGCATCCAGGGTGCCGAGTACTCGCTCGTCGACTACAACCGTGCCGGTGTGCCGCTGGTCGAGATCGTCACGAAGCCGATCTTCGGTGCCGAGCACCGCGCCCCCGAGCTCGGTGCGGCGTACGTGCAGGTCATCCGCGACCTCGTCCGGGCGCTCGGTGTCTCCGAGGCGCGCATGGAGCGCGGCAACCTGCGGTGCGACGCGAACATCTCGCTGCGTCCCCGCGGGCAGGAGAAGCTCGGCACCCGCACCGAGACGAAGAACGTCAACTCGTTCCGCGCCGTCGAGCGTGCGATCCGCTACGAGATCCAGCGTCAGGCCGCGATCCTCGCCGCCGGTGGCTCGATCACGCAGGAGACCCGCCACTGGCACGAGGACACCGGTCGCACCTCGGCCGGTCGCCCGAAGTCGGACGCCGACGACTACCGGTACTTCCCGGAGCCTGACCTGCTGCCCGTCGTGCCCGACCCGGCCGTCGTGGCGGAGCTCCGGGCCTCGCTGCCCGAGGCCCCGGTCGCACGTCGCCGTCGTCTGAAGGCGGACTGGGGCTTCGCCGACCTGGAGTTCCAGGACGTCGTCAACGGCGGGCTGCTCGACGAGGTCGAGGGCACCGTCGCCGCCGGCGCCGCACCGCAGGCCGCCCGCAAGTGGTGGACCGGTGAGATCAGCCGCGTCGCCAACGCGCAGGACGCCGCCCCCGGTGACCTGGTGTCGCCGAAGCACGTCGCCGAGGTCATCGCGCTCGTCGAGTCCGGTGACCTGACCGACCGCCTGGCGCGCCAGGTGCTCGAGGGCGTCATCGCGGGCGAGGGTTCGCCGGCCCAGGTCGTCGAGGCCCGGGGGCTCAAGGTCGTCTCGGACGACTCCGCCCTGACCGCCGCGGTCGACGAAGCGCTCGCGGCGCAGCCCGACGTGCTGGCCAAGATCCAGGACGGCAAGGTCCAGGCGGCCGGAGCCATCATCGGTGCCGTCATGAAGGCCATGAAGGGCCAGGCCGACGCCGCACGCGTGCGTGAACTCGTGCTCGAGCGCGCGCAGCAGTCGTAGGCGGTCCCACCTCGCAAGGGCACGGTACCGGTCGGTGCCGTGCCCTCCGTGCGTCCCGGTTGCCGTGTGCATCCTGGGGACACGTCAGCGATCGGGTGACAGGATGAACCGTGTCCGCAACGATCCGCGCCATCGGAACCGCCGTCCCCGAGACGACCCTCGACCAGCCCCGGGTGCGTGACCTCTTCTCTGCCCAACCCGACCTCGGGCGGCTCGGCCAGCGCCTTGTCCCCGCCGCGTTCGACGGGTCGGCGGTCGACCAGCGGCACACCGTCCTCGAGGAACTCGACTCCGCACGTGCCGGCGGTGCCTTCCGTGACGACGACGGCACCCTGCGCTCGCCGTCCACCGGTTCGCGCAACGACCGGTACCGCGAACTCGCCCCGCCGTTGTTCGTCGGCGCCGCCCGTGACGCCGTCGAACGTGCCGGCATCGCGCCCGATTCCGTCACGCACCTGGTGACCGTGTCGTGCACCGGGTTCACGCAGCCCGGGCCCGACATCGACGTCGTCGAGCAGCTCGGACTCCCCGCCGGGGTCTTCCGGCACCACATCGGCTTCATGGGATGCTGCGCCGCGTTCCCCGCGCTCCGGATCGCCGCCGCGTTCGTCGACCAGGACCCGGACGCCGTCGTGCTCGTGGTGTGCGGTGAACTCTGCACCCTGCACGTCCGCGCCTCGAACGACCCCGACCAGATCGTCGCGAACAGCGTCTTCGGCGATGGTGCGGCAGCCGCGGTCGTCGCCCGGGACGGAGCCGGCCTGCGCTTCGACGACTTCACGACGGCCGTGGTGCCCGAAGGGGCGTCCGAGATGGCGTGGAACATCGGGGACGAGGGGTTCGAGATGGTCCTGTCCACCGCCGTGCCGAAGCTCGTCGGCCTGCACGTCCCGAGCGCCGTGCAACCGCTGCTCGACGGCGGGCCGGCGTCGGACGTGCCGGTGTGGGCGGTGCACCCGGGCGGCCGCGCCATCCTCGACCGCACCCAGGAGTCCCTCGGCCTGCCCGACAGCGCGATGGAGTCGAGCCGGCGGGTGCTGCGGGAACACGGCAACATGTCGAGCGCCACCGTGCTCTTCGTGCTCCGTGACGCCGTCGACGCCGGCATGGCTGACGGCAGCGCGGT
Source organism: Curtobacterium flaccumfaciens UCD-AKU (assembly GCF_000349565.1). Lineage (GTDB taxonomy): Bacteria > Actinomycetota > Actinomycetes > Actinomycetales > Microbacteriaceae > Curtobacterium > Curtobacterium poinsettiae. The sequence goes on along the minus strand of NZ_KB714617.1, from coordinate 30,417 downwards.
CGTCGCGCTGGCCTTCGGTCCCGGCCTGACGGTGGAGAGCGCCCGGCTCACCGCGGTGCGGACCGAGGCGTCGCTCGCCGGAGAGCCGCTGCGCGTGCCCGTCGCGACCACGGGCGCGGCGTGAGCCGTCCGGACGGCGGCACCACGGGCCTCCCGGCCGTCGACCTGCGCACCCGCGCGCTCGACCTGACCGAGCTGATGGACGACCCGGACTGCGATCCGCGCGCGCTCGCCCGCACCTTCCGGCGCTTCGCTGTCGTGAACGCGCTCGTCAGCGGCTGGCGCGCGGCCTGGCGCTCGCACGTCGTGCCCGCGCTGCCCGCACAGGGGCGTGGCCGCGTGCTCGACCTGGGGTGCGGCGGCGGCGACCTGGCCCGGTCGCTGGTGCGGTGGGCGGCGAGTGACGGCTTCGACCTCGAGGTCGTCGGTGTCGACCCCGACGAACGCGCCATCGCCGCCGCACGGCGGTCCTCACCGGCCGGGGTGACGTTCCGGCAGCAGTCGAGCGGCGACCTGGTCGCGGCGGGCGAGCGGTTCGACGTCGTCGTCTCGAACCACGTGCTGCACCACCTGGGCGACGAGGAACGGCGGGGGTTCCTGGCCGATTCCGAGCTGCTCGCGAGCGGACGCAGCCTGCACTCCGACATCCGACGGTCGTCGGCCGCCTACCGCGCGTACGCGCTGGCGTCACCGCTCGTCGCGACGGGGACCTTCGTCCGGGTCGACGGCCTGCGGTCCATCCGACGGAGCTTCACGGTGCCCGAACTCCGCGATGTGCTCCCCGGTGGGTGGCGGGCCGAGGCGGCTGCGCCGCACCGGGTGCTGGCGATCCGCGACGCGTGACCGGGCGGCGTCCGGCGGTCGGACGCGACCAGACGACGGACGGGAGGCCCGTGGCAGCGCCGCCACGTGCCTCCCGTCCGTCTGCCGGTGCGTCCACGACGCACGCCGCTACGGGCGCAGCAGCACCTTGATGGCCCGGCGCTCGTCCATCGCGCGGTAGGCCTCGGCGGCCTCGTCGAGCGGCAGCTCCAGGTCGAAGACGCGACCGGGGTCGATCGCGCCGGAGAGCACGTCCGGCAGCAGCTCCGGGATGTACTTCCGGGCCGGGGCCATGCCGCCCGCGATCGCGATGTTCGTGTCGAACAGGTAGCGCGTGCCGATCGTCGGCACTCCGTGCGGGACCCCGACGAAGCCGACGTTGCCGCCGGGCCGGACCGAGTGCAGCGCCTGGTCCATGCTCTCCTCGGTGCCGACGGCTTCGACCCCGCAGTCCGCCAGGTCGCCGCCGAGCAGCGCGCGGACCGCCGCGACGCCCTCGTCGCCGCGCTCCGCCACGATGTCGGTGGCACCGAACTCGCGGGCGAGCGCCTGACGGTCGGCGTGCCGGCTCATTGCGATGATGCGCTCCGCACCGAGCCGCTTCGACGCGAGGACGGCGGACAGGCCGACCGCGCCGTCGCCGACCACGACGACGGTCTTGCCGGGGCCGACCGCTGCCGACACGGCGGCGTGGTGGCCGGTCGAGAAGACGTCGGACAGGGTGAGCAGCGACGGCACCAGCGCCGGGTCGACCGGGCCGGGCACCACGACGAGCGTGGCGTCGGCGTCCGGGATCCGCACGTACTCGGCCTGTGCGCCACCGACGGGGTCGCCGTGGGCGTCCGTGCTGCCGAAGCCGGACAGGTGGTCGCAGCCGGTGGTCATGCCGTTGCGGCAGGCCTGGCACGTGCCGTCGTTCATGGTGAAGGGGGAGATGACGAAGTCGCCCTCGTGCAGGCCCGTGACGTCGTCACCGACGGCGACGACCTCGCCGACGAGCTCGTGCCCGATCGGCCGGGGCTGCTTCGTCTCGGTGACGCCGCGGTAGGGCCAGAGGTCCGACCCGCAGACACAGGCCGCGAGGACCTTGACGACGACGTCCTTGCCGGACAGGAGTCCGGGACGGTCGCGCTCCTCGACGCGGATGTCGTTCGGGGCGTGGATGATCGCTGCGCGCACGGGCGGGCCTTCCGTCGAGATGGTGGGGAACCGGCGCGGTCGACGTCGTCCGGGCCGTCGTCGACAGTACCCTCGTGCGGGTGGACGACGACCGGTACGGCGGCGATGTGCTCTCGGGGGACTGGCGCTCGCGCGGGGTGAAGAAGGTGCGGCAGGTGCCGCTCGAACGGGACATGGTGCTCGAGGACCCGGACTCCGGGTGGGCCGGTGCCGTGGTGGGGCTCGAGGCGGGCAACATCGCGCTCGAGGACTGGAAGGGCCGCACGCGCTCCTTCCCCTTCACCGGGCAGTTCCTGCTCGAGGGTGAGTTGGTGACGCTGGGGCGGCCGTCGGCGCCGGTCGGTCGTTCTGCCGGGGGTGCCGCTGGCCGGGCTGGTGCTGCTGGTTCCGTCGGTGCCGTGCACGCGGACTGGAGGCCCGGGGCCGCGCCCGCCGTGCGGCAGGCGTCCGACGGTGGTCGCCTCCGCACCGCGTCCGGATCGTTCGCCGTGGAGTCGCAGCGTGCTCGGGTGGCGCTCCCCAGCCGCATCATGGTCGAGGGCAAGCACGACGCCGAACTCGTCGAGAAGGTCTGGGGCGCCGACCTGCGCGTCGAGGGCGTCGTGGTCGAGGAACTCTCCGGCGTCGACAACCTGGCCGCGGTGCTCGACGAGTTCCAGCCGACGCGGGAGCGGCGGGTCGGGGTGCTCGTCGACCACCTGGTGCCCGGGTCGAAGGAGTCCCGCTTCGCCGACGCCGTGATGCGCGGCAAGTGGGGCGCGCACGTGCTCGTCGTCGGGCACCCGTTCGTCGACGTCTGGCAGTCGGTCAAGCCGGCGCGGGTCGGGCTGCGGGCGTGGCCGACGATCCCGCGCTCGATCGAGTGGAAGGCGGGCATCTGCCAGGCGCTCGGGTGGCCGCACGCCGAGCAGGCCGACATCGCTCGGGCATGGCAGCGGATCCTCGGGCAGGTGCGCACCTTCGCCGACCTCGAGCCGGAGCTGCTCGGCCGCGTCGAGGAGCTGATCGACTTCGTGACGGAACCACAGGCCTGAGGACCGGCGGATTGCCCGACCGGCGCGGTGCGCCGGGGGTGATCCGCGCCTCCAGGCCTACTGTTGGGGGATGGACGGCATCGACGGGCGCGTGCGGGGCGCGGTCGACCTGTGGCTGCGCTGGCTGCCGCGCTGGCAGATCGGGACCGCCCGCCCGCGCACGCGCATCTGCCGGAAGTGCACCGGATCCCCGATCGCCGCGGCCGCGGGGTTCGGACCCGACGTGCCGCACGCCGTCCAGCACGCGCTGATCGGGCGGATCTCGACCATCGTCGAGGACGCCGTCGACGACTACACGGCGAAGAACCTGCCGTTGCTGCAGCGTGAGCTCGAGCGCGCGGCGGCCCGGAAGCGGCACGCGGGGTACCAGCCGGCCGAGGGGTTGTCGCCTGAGTTCCAGGGCCTCGACGTGGACCCCGAGCCGTCGCCGGGGTCGCCGTTCCTGTTCACGCTCGGCGAGCTGGCCGGCACCGGCGCGGGGGAGCAGACGCCGCGCGAGCCGTTGTCCGACGAGGCGAAGGCCGCGCTCCGGCACGAGATCGCGCTGTCCGACGAGTGCGCTCGGTCGACCGGTACCGCGGTGTGCCTGGCGCTCATCGACCACCGCCCGCGGATCGCCGAGGCCGTCGAACGCCTGGTCGAGCCGCAGATCGAGGCGCTGGTGTCCGACATGTTCCGCGGGTTCGACGGTCCGGAGGACGGGCCGCGCTCGGGCTTGTTCTAGGCGGGGGCGGGCGGCTGCGGGCGTGGCCGTGGGCGGAAGCCGCACGGTGCTGTCTGTGTCGGCCCGTGCGAGGTTGACCGCTCGGTGCGCGCTTGTAGCGCCGCACCGAGCCACCACGGTGGCACCGCTTGACGAACCTCGCACCGTGCGTGCTTCTCGAACCTCGCACCGCATCACGAATCGTGCGCGGGTTTGCGCGACCTCGCACCGTGCGCGGTGCCCGGAGCCTGCACGGGGTGAGTCGACGCGCACCGTGCGAGGTCAGCGGGCCGGCGTCAGCGGGGGAGCAGGGTGCGGCCGGGGATCACGGTGCCGCGCAGTGACCGGTGCTCGACCGGGCGCGTGGGGTCGTCGATGCGGCCGATGACCAGGTCGATGGCCTCGCGGCCGATGCGCTCGATCGGTTGCTCGAGTGTCGTGAAGCCGATCCAGTCGCTCGCCAGCGGGTAGACGCCGTCGAACCCGGTGACGGAGAGGTCGCGCGGGACCTCGACACCGCGGCGGGCGAGCGCCTCGCACACGTCGAGCATGAGCCGGTCGGTCGGACACATCACCGCGGTCACGCCCGACTCCTGCACGGCGTCCACCAGGTCGGCGGCGAGGTCGTCGGGTGGCCGCACGAAGCTCGCGTCGATGTCGAGCACCCGGACGCCACGTGCTCGGAGCCGCTCGACCATCGCCGATGATCGCGCGTGCTGCGTGATGGCGTCGTCGAGCGGGACCGTGAACACCACTGCCGTGGTGTGGCCGGCATCGGCGACGGCGTCCGCGATGGAAGCCCCACCGTCGACCTCGTCGCAGTAGACGCTCGAGAGCGCCGGGTGCAGCTCGGGCCGACCGGCGACGACGGTGGCGATGCGGGGCGCGAACTCGGCGATGTCGGCGGACGGCATCAGGCCGCTGCACACGACCAGGCCGTCGACGCGCATCGACACGAGGGCGGCGAGGGCGGACTTCTCGTCCTCGACCCGGCCGACGCCCGTCGTGGTGACGACGCGGTAGCCGAGCTCCGATGCGCGGCGCTCCATCACGGCGTGCAGTGCGGTGTAGACCATCGACGAGGCGTCACGGACGAGCATCCCGATCGTGTTCGTGCGCCCGCTGACCAGCCCGCGGGCCATCGCGTTCGCGACGTACCCGAGCTCGGTCGCGGCGCGTTCGACTCGCTCACGCGTCTCGTCGGAGAACCGACCTGTTCCGGAGAGGACCCGGCTCACCGCCGACTTCGAGACACCCGCACGTGCGGCGACGTCGAGGATGGTCGGCTGGGAACCGCGGCTGCCGTTCACGCGTCGGTCGCTGCAGCATCCTGCCGCGACCGCGACGAGGTGGACCGGAGCACACCGCGGACGATCGCCCGCCAACCGAGCAGGAACACCCCGAGCACGATCGTGGCGACGATGACGAACGAGATCGGCAGCGGGTTGCCGTCGACGTCGCCCTGGCCGGTGACGACACGGATCGCCAGACCGACGAAGACCGTTAGCACCCAGACCAGGACGCCGGTCGGCCACAAACGCAGTGGTCGTGCCCAGGCTCCGCTCGCCACGTACCCGATCGCCCAACCGGCCAGGAACGGGTAGGCGGTCGTCCACAGCGCCAGCGCCGTGTTCGCCTCACCGTGGGACGAGCGCCCGATGAGCGCGAAGACGACGATGAGGACGACGTCGATGACGGCTGCGAGCCAACCCCAGGTGCGTGCGTTCACCCGCTCATTCTCGCAGGCCTCGGGCTGCTCGCTCATTCCTCCACAAGGTGCTCGGCGCGGCTGCTGCTCCACAGCACGCCCACGCGGTGCTGCTCCGAAGGCGGAGGATCCGGAGCATCACGAGTATGTCGATGAACCTCAAGCTCGCACCGGTCCCCGAAGTCCTCACGTACCGAACCTCCGCCCAGCGCCCCGACGAGTCCGATGTCATCAGACGTCGGGCCGCTGCGGGGGAGCTCACACGGGTAGCACGCGGACTCTACGCGGAGTCTTCGGGATGGGCCGCACTCCACCCCACTGAACAGCACCACCTCCGGCTGCGCTCGTTCGCCGACCGGATCCGGCCAGGAGACCTGATCTCACACGTCTCCGCCGCCGTCGTGTTCGGTGTGCCCCTGCTCACCCCGCCACCGACCCGGATCCACGTGACCTCACGCGGTGCCGACCGGCGCACCACGAACGCGACCTTCGTGGTGCACGCCGACCTCGACCCCGAACGGAACGAGCGTCCGGTCGCCACGCTCGACGGGCTGCTGTTGTGCGGACTCGATCGGCTGGCGACCGACCTCGCACTCACACTGCCGTTCACCGACGCAGTCGTGTCCCTCGATGCGCTCCTGCGTCGCGAGGTCGAACGCGAGGACGTCCTATCGGCGATCGAGCGGCGCGGGCAGAAGGGACGACGTCGGGCACTCCGGGCGATAGGGTTCGCCGATGCCGCATCGGACTCACCGGGGGAGTCGTACGCACGAGCGCGGTTCGACCAGTTCGGGACACCACCGCCGGTCCTCCAGCACCGCTTCCGGGCACTCGGCGAGCCGGACATCGTGGTGGACTTCTGGTTCCCGGATGCCGGGGTCGTGGTCGAGTTCGACGGAGCCGTGAAGTACCGGAGCAGTGCGTACCTGCGGGGACGGACACCGGAGGAAGCGCTGTTCGACGAGAAGATCCGGGAAGACCGGCTCCGCGCGTTCCCCGAGGTGCGAACCGTGGTGCGGCTCACCTGGTCGGACCTGCGCAACGAGTGGGTCCTCCGCGCGAAGCTCCGCAAGGCCGGAGTCCGCATGTCGCGCTGAGGGCTATCAGTCACGCACCGTGCGAGATTGTTCGGCATCTTGCCGGTGCGCACGGTGCGCGGTTCGTCGCCCACCGCGGACCTGGCCGCTCGGTGCGGGGTCGTCGGCAGCGAACGGGGCCGCGCACCGTGCATCGTTCGCCGGTCGGGGGCGAGCAGCCCGCTCCGTGCCGGGTTGTAGCCGGGCACGAAGCCGTCAACCCCGCACGGGGCGTCGGAACTCGCACCGTGCGCCGTCACCGCGCCCACGCCCGCCGCCCGCGCCCGCCGCCCGCGCCCCGCACCCGGAGTTCACCCGGCGGCGACGCCGGAGGCACCCGGAGTTCACCCGGCAGCGCCACACTCGACCCCGGCGCGGGAACGTTCCCACACGGCCCGCCCGACCAGCACCCCGCACCACCGCACCACCGCACCAGCCCCCGCACCACCCCCACCCCGCACGACCCCCACCGCATCACCCACGGAACAGGGAGTACCCACGTGAAGACCCGAGCCCTCGCCGGCCTCGCCATCGCGGCAGCCGCGACCGTCGCACTCTCCGGCTGCGTCCAGAGCGCCAACGCCTCGAACGCTGCCGACGGCAACGGCACCACCAGCCTCACCGTGTTCATCAGCGGCGACACCAACGTCCAGGACCTCTGGGACAAGTCGCTCATCCCCGCCTTCGAGAAGGCGAACCCGAAGATCAAGGTCAGCACGAGCATCGACCTGCACGGCGAGCACGACGCCCAGACGCAGGCGAACCTCGCCACCGCGGTCAAGGCCGGCAAGTCCGTCGCGTACGACCTCGTCGACGCAGGCTTCGTCACCACCGCCGGCAAGGCCGGGCTGCTCAGCACGGTCAGCGACAGCACCATCCCGAACCTCAAGGACGTCCCCGACGCCACGAAGCAGCAGGGCGGCGACAGCGCCATCCCGTACCGCGCCTCGAGCGTGCTGCTGGCGTACGACGCGAAGAAGGTCACGGACCCGCCGAAGACCCTCGACGACCTGCTCGCCTGGATCAAGGCCAACCCGGGCGAGTTCGCCTACAACTCCCCGTCGTCCGGCGGTTCGGGTGGCTCGTTCGTGGCCACGGTGCTCGCGAAGTACCTGACGCCCGCCGAGCAGGAGACGATGCAGACGAAGTACGACAAGTCGCTCGAGTCGAAGTGGGACAAGGGCTTCGCGGCCCTGAAGGACCTCGGCCCGTCGACGTACCAGAAGGGCGTCTACCCGAACGGCAACGACCAGGTCGTGCAGCTGCTCGGCAGCGGTCAGATCGCGATGGCCCCGGTCTGGAGCGACCAGTTCATCACCTCGCAGAAGACCGGCATCATCCCGAAGACCACCAAGGCCGTGCAGATCGACGACCCGTCGTTCACCGGCAGCGCGAGCTTCCTCGGCATCCCGAAGACCGAGCCCAAGGCGAAGAAGGCGGCAGCCGAGAAGCTCGCCGACTTCGTGCTCAGCGCGAAGGGGCAGCAGCTCGTCGCGAGCGCCGTCTCCGGCTACCCGGTGATCCCGCTCGACAGCCTGCCGAAGTCGGTCGCCGAGCAGTTCACCGACGCGAACCCCTCGCAGCTCCGCCTCGGGTTCCAGAGCGACTTCGCCGCCGACATGAACGCGGCGTGGGACGCGAAGGTCCCGCAGTGACCCAGACCGTCCAGGACGGCCCAGCAACCGGCCGGGAGGCCCGTGGCGACTCCGCCACTGGCCTCCCGCCCGTCCCGCCCCACGCCCAGGGCCCGGCGCACCCCGCTGGCGGGCGCACGACGCAGGAACGGCTGGCCCGCCGCCGGCGGTGGCAGGGCCTCGCCCTCGTCGCCGCCCCGGTGCTCGTCGTCATCCTGTTCGTCGGCGTCCCGGTGGTGAACGCCGCCCTGTTCAGCCTCGGGTTCACCGGCGGCCTGAACCAGGCGCTCGCCGACATCGGCGGCGACACCGTGCGCGGCTTCTCGTTCGCGGTCTACACCACCCTGCTCGGCAACCCCACGTTCCTGCGTGACCTGGTCGCGACGCTCGGGGTCACGGCGCTGTCGACCGGCCTGACCGTGGGGCTGGCGGTCGTCGTCGCGGTGATCCTGCGGCTCCGCGGAGGCTTCCTCGGCAAGACCCTCAGCGTCCTGGCCGTGGTGCCGATCTTCGTGCCGGTGGTCATCGCGAGCTGGTCGATCCTGACCTTCACCGACGCGCAGGGCTTCCTCCGCAGCCTCGGGGCGCAGTTCGGCCTCGACGTCCCGGTGTGGGGCTACACCCTCGTCGCCGTGGTGTTCGGCAGCGTCTGGACCAGCCTGCCGTTCGCGGTGCTGATGATCGCCGGGGCGCTCCAGGGCACCCCGGATGCCCTGGTCGAGGCCGCGAAGGACGCCGGGGCGAGCACCTGGCGCGTCGTCTGGCAGGTGCTCCTGCCGATGGCCGCGACCCCGCTCGTCATCGCGACGACGTTCACCGTCATCGGCGTCCTCGGGTCGTTCACCGTGCCGTACTTCACCGGCCCGAACGCCCCGACGATGCTCGGCGTCGACATCTCGAAGTACTTCCAGGCCTACAACCGTCCGCAGCAGTCGACGGCGATGGCGTTCATCGTGTTCGCGTTCGCCGCGGCTGCGAGCGTCTTCTACCTCCGCTCGACGGTCCGCTCGAACGCGGGCGAGCTCGACAAGAAGCGTCAGGAGCAGCAGTGATCAAGCGTCTGACCGGCAACGCCCTCGTCTGGGCGACCGCGATCGTGCTGGCGGTGTTCATCCTCGGTCCGCTCGTCTGGCTGGCCGCCCGTGCCTTCGCCACGACGTGGACCTACCCGAACCTGCTGCCCGACGGCTGGACCCTGCAGTGGTGGGGCACCGTGTTCGAGGACCGCAGCCTGGCCGTCGCGGTGCAGAACTCGCTCGTCCTCGCGCCGCTCACGGTCCTCATCGCCGCGGTCGTGTGTCTGCCCGCTGCCTGGGCGATCAGCCGCATCGAGTTCCCCGGGCGGCGGCTCGTGCTCGTCGGACTGTTCGCCACGAACGCGTTCCCGAAGATGGGCCTCTTCGTCACGATGTCGGCGATGTTCACCGCGCTGAACCTCATGAACACGGTGACCGGGATCCTGATCGTGCACGTCCTGGGCTGCGTCGTCTTCATGACGTGGCTGCCCGCCGCGGCGTTCTCGGCCGTGCCACGGTCCCTCGAGGAAGCCGCCCGCGACGCCGGGGCCAGCCGCTGGCGCACCTTCTGGAAGGTGACGTTCCCGATCGCCTGGCCGGGGATCCTCGTCGCGATGGTGATGTCGTTCCTGGCGTCCTTCGACGAGGCACAGGGCACGTACCTGGTCGGCGCCCCGACGTACATGACGATGCCGACGGCGATGTACTCGCTCGTCCTCAACTCCCCGCGTCAGGTCTCGGCGGTGTTCGCGATCGCGCTGAGCATCCCGTCCGTGGTCCTGCTGCTGCTCGCCCGGAAGCACATCATGGGCGGCCGTCTGGCGGACGGCTTCCAGATCCGATGACCACCACCAGCACGAAAGGCGACCAGATGACGGACAAGGCGCTCGTCGCGGAACGCACACCGGGCCTCCAGGCCGACGGCAGCACGACGGACCGGACCGGCGGACTCACCATCCGGGGACTGCGCAAGACGCTCGGCGGACGCGACGTCGTCGCGGGCATCGACCTCGACGTCGCGAAGGGCGAGCTCGTCTCGCTCCTCGGGCCGTCGGGCTGCGGCAAGACCACGACGCTCCGCATGGTGGCGGGGTTCCTGCCCGCCGACGGCGGCGTCGTGACGATGGGGGACCGCGACGTCACGTCGCTCGGTCCGGAGCGCCGACCGAGCGCGATGGTGTTCCAGAACTACGCGCTGTGGCCGCACATGACGGTGACGCAGAACGTCGCGTTCCCGCTGCGGACCCGACGGGTGCCGAAGCAGCGGGTCGCCGAGCGGGTGCGCGACGCGCTCGAGCTCGTCGGGCTGAGCCACCACGCCGGCTCGAAGCCGACCGCGATCTCGGGCGGTGAGCAGCAGCGCGTGGCCCTGGCCCGCGCGATCGTGCAGGAGCCGGACGTGCTGCTCCTCGACGAGCCGCTGTCGAACCTCGACGCGAAGCTCCGCGTCAGTGTCCGCGACGAGATCCGGCGCATCCAGCAGCGCCTCGGCATCACGACCGTGATCGTGACGCACGACCAGGACGAAGCGCTCAGCATCTCCGACCGGATCGCCGTCATGCACGACGGCCGGATCGAGCAGATCGCCACACCGACCGAGCTCTACGCCCGCCCCGCCACCGGGTTCGTCGCGTCGTTCATCGGTTCGACGAGCGTCGTCACCGGCCGGTTCCTCGCCGGCACGTCCGTCAGCCCGACCGCGGCCGACACGGTGCTGGTCCGCCCGGAGCAGGTCGTGCTCACCGATGACTCGCCGATCCGTGCGACCGTCGCACGGGTGCTCATGCGCGGCCACTTCGCCGAGGTCGTGCTCAGCACCGACGGCGCGGAGCTCCGCGCCTACGTCACCGGGCCACCGCCGGCGGTCGGCACCGAGACCGGGGTGCGCCTGGGCGAAGTGCTCGTGCACCGCGACGGCGTGCTGCTCGAGGTCGCACGATGAGCGCGGGGGTCCCGACGCCGGTTGCGGCCGTGTCGTCTGCGTCGGCTGCGTCAGCCTCGGTTGCGTCTGCGTCTGCGTCTGTCGCTGCGGTCGACCGTGTGGTCTCGACCAGCCTGGACGCCAGGCCCGGCGTGCGTCCGCCACGCCTCGTCGCTCACCGTGGTGCGCCGCGCGTCCGGCGCGAGAACACGCTGCCCGCCCTCGCGGTCGCCGAGGCGCTCGGCGCCGAGGTGATCGAGGTCGACGTCCGTCGCACCGCCGACGGCGTCGCCGTCCTGCTGCACGACGAGACCCTCGGCCGGATGTGGGGCGACGCCCGCCGCGTGGCCGACGTCGACTGGTGCGACGTCGCGCGGCTCGGCAACGGCCTCGACCGGATCCCGCGGCTCGACGGTGCGCTCGAACGCCTCGACGGCTGCCGGTCGACCCTGCTCGTCGACCTGACCGACGCCGAGGACGCCCTGGTCGCCGCCCGCACCGTCGCGGGCTTCACCGGTTCCACCGCGGTGGCCTGGTGCGGGGCGCCCGCGGCGATGGCAGCCGTCCGCTCCGTGCTGCCCGACGCCGACGTCTGGCTGGCGTGGGAGTCGCTCGACCCGCCCGTCCCCGCGGACCTCGACGCGCTCCACCCGTCGACGCTCAACCTCGACGTCGCCTTCCTCACCCCGCACACCGTCGAGGTCGCGCACGCCCTGGGCCTGCGCGTCGCCGTCTGGACCATCGACGACGTCGAACCCGCGATCTGGGCCGCCCGGCTCGGCGTCGACTCGATCACCACGAACGACGTCGGGGCCATCGGCGCCGCGTTGTCGGCGGCGGAACGCGACGGCTGGCCCGAGCGTGACCGCGAGGCCACCGAGACCGAGGTCGCCTCGCGCGCCCAGGCCTTGGCCCACCGCATCGCCCACGAGGTCATCGCCTACACGCGGGAACACCCCGTCAGCGAGGTCCACACGAAGGCCAACCCCGCCGACCTGGTCACCGACGTCGACCGCCTGGTGGAGCAGCACGTCCGCTCCCGCGTGCGGATGGTGTTCCCGACGCACGGGTTCACCGGCGAGGAGTACGGCGAGGCCCCCGGCGACCGGCACCGCTGGTTCCTCGACCCCGTCGACGGCACCACGAACCTGGCGAACGGAGTCCCCTGGACCTCGATGTCACTCTGCCTGACCCGTGGCGGACGCCCACTCGTCGGCGTCGTCGCGGACCCCTGGCGCGGTGAGGTGCTCGAGGCGCGACGCGGGCGCGGTGCCACCCTGCGCGACCGGCAGCTCCGACTCGACGACGCACCCCGGCCGCTCGCCGGCGCCGTCGTCGGCACCGAGCTCGACGGGCACCGACCGTGGGCGGGTTTCGGGGCGTTCCTCGACGCGCTGGCCGACCGGTCGTGCACGCTACGGGTGCAGGGATCGGGGACGCTGACCATCGCGCAGGTCGCGGCCGGGCGGGGGATCGGCGGCTGCGTGTCGGCGTTCAACCCCATCGACCACGGCGCCGCGGTGCTGCTCGTGCACGAGGCCGGGGGCGTCGTGCTGACGCGATCCGGTCCCGTCGAGGGCTTCCCGCCCGTGGGGGAGCCCTTCCTGGTGGCGCACCCCGGGGCCGCGGACGAACTGCACGCGGTGTGGACGGCGGCGCTCGCCGCGGGGTGAGCCGCGCGGCGCACGGTGCGGGGTCTGCGCTCCGGTGCGGGGTTGGCTGCCGGGTGCGGTGCTGCAAGCGCGCACGGGGCGGCTAACCGAGCACGGGGTGCGCAGGTGCGCACGGTGCGGGGTTGGCTGCGGGGTGCGGTGCTGCAAGCGCGCACGGGGCTGGGAAGCGCGCACGGGGTGCGCAGGTGCGCACGGTGCGGACTGGAGGCGCGGTGCCAGCCCGGTACGCGCCTCCCGGCCGGTGGGTGGTGCGCACGGTGCGGAGTCTGCGATGCGGTGCGGGGTTGGCTGCGGGGTGCGGTGCTGCATCCGCGCACGGGGCTGGGAAGCGCGCACGGGGTGCGCAGGTGCGCACGGTGCGGACTGGAGGCGCGGTGCCAGCCCGGTACGCGCCTCCCGGCCGGTGGGTGGTGCGCACGGTGCGGGGTCTGCGCTCCGGTGCGGGGTTGGCTGCCGGGTGCGGTGCTGCAAGCGCGCACGGGGCTGGGAAGCGCGCACGGGGTGCGCAGGTGCGCACGGTGCGGACTGGAGGCGCGGTGCCAGTCCGGTACGCGCCTCCCGGCCGGTGGGTGGTGCGCACGGTGCGGAGTCTGCGATGCGGTGCGGGGTTGGCTGCCGGGTGCGGTGCTGCAAGCGCGCACGGGGCTGGGAAGCGCGCACGGGGTGCGCAGGTGCGCACGGTGCGGGCTGGAGGCGCGGTGCCAGCCTGGCACGCGCCTCCCGGCCGGTGGGTGGTGCGCACGGTGCGGGGTCTGCGATCTGGTGCGGGGTTGGCTGCCGGGTGCGGTGCTGCATCCGCGCACGGGGCTGGGAACCGCGCAAGGGGTGCGCTGGTGCGCACGGTGCGGGCTGGAGGCGCGGTGCCGGTCCGGTACGCGCCTCCCGGCCGGTGGGTGGTGCGCACGGTGCGGGGTCTGCGATCTGGTGCGGGGTTGGCTGCCGGGTGCGGTGTTGCAAGCGCGCACGGGGCTGGGAACCGTGCACGGGGTGCGCAGGTTCGCACGGTGCGGGCTGGAGGCGCGGTGCCGGCCCGGTACGCGCCTCCCGGCCGACTCTGAGCGGGCGCTCAGTCATCGGACGCCGCGGGTTCGTAGGGTTGCAGTCCACGACCGGTCCGTCCGGACCGACCGTGCACCCGAAGGAGCATCGACCATGGGATTCCTCGACCGCCTGCTCGGACGTCCGGAGCGAGACCGATCCGCTGACGCACAGCAGAACCAGTGGGGGCAGCCGCAGCAGCAGGGCTACCGGTACGGCCAGCAGTCCTACCAGCAGCCGGCACCGTCCGCACCGCAGGGCAGCCAGTACGGCGTCCCGCAGTGGGGCGGTGCACCGACGCAGCAGCAGGGTGCGACCACCGACGACGAGCGTGCGGTCGAGCGCTACCGCTACCTGCTCCGCACCGCGCCGCCGGAGCGCATCGAAGAGGTCCACGCCGAGGCCTTCGCCAAGCTGACCGACGAGCAGCGCCGGATGGTCTACGACGAGTTCACCCGCACGGCCCCTCCTGGTGAGGCGCCCCGTGGGGACGACCCACGCTCGCTGGCCCAGTCGGCGACCCGGTCCGAGATCCGCCAGCCGGGCTTCATGGAGCGCTCGCTCGGCGGTGTCGGTGGGGGCGGCGGCCGCTTCGGCGGGCAGCGCGGTGGACCCTCGTTCGGCAGCATGATCGGTGCCTCGATCCTCGGGACGGTGGCCGGCTACGTCATCGGATCCGCGATCATGAGCGCCTTCCTGCCCGACCCCGGTTCGTTCGATGGCGGTACCGACGCTGCGGGTGACGGCGGTTCGGAGGACACTGGTGCTGAATCCGGTGATGCCGGGGCGTCCGACGGTGGCGCATCCGACGGCGGCGGCTTCGACAATGCGGGCTGGGGCGACAGCGGATCCGACTTCGGCGGTGGCTTCAGCGACTTCGGTGGTGGCGACTTCGACGTCTGAGTGACGTCCGTCGCTCCACCGGACCCCGGGTACCCACCGTGTCCGACGAAGGAGCGACATGGCCATCATCGAAGCCTCCGGGCTGACCAAGACGTACAAGTCGAAGTCCGGGCCGGTGCACGCACTGGCCGGACTCGACCTGTCGGTGCCGCAGGGCACCGTGAAGGCACTGCTCGGGCCGAACGGCGCGGGCAAGACGACCACCGTGAAGGTGCTGACCACCCTCATCACGCCCGACTCCGGCACCGCGACGATCGACGGCATCGACGTGATCGCCGATCCGCAGGCCACCCGGCGCTCGATCGGGGTGTCCGGACAGTACGCGGCGGTCGACGAGAACCTGACCGGGTTCGAGAACCTCGAGATGATCGGGCGGCTGTACCACCTGGGTCGTCGGACCTCGCGCGACCGGGCTCGTGAGCTCATCGACGTCTTCGACCTGTCCGAGGCGGGGGACCGCCCGGTCAAGGGCTTCTCGGGCGGCATGCGACGACGGATCGACCTGGCCGGGGCCCTCGTGATGAACCCGCGGGTGCTGTTCCTCGACGAGCCGACGACGGGCCTCGACCCCCGCAGCCGGCTGGCGCTCTGGGGCATCATCGAGGACCTCGTGGCCGAGGGCGCGACGGTGCTCCTCACCACCCAGTACCTGGAAGAGGCCGACCGGCTCGCCGACGACATCGCGGTCATCGACGACGGGACGGTCATCGCCGAGGGGACCTCCGACCACCTGAAGGCGCAGGTCGGTGGGCACCGGGTCGTCGTGACCCTGGTGGACGAGGCCGACGGCGACGCGGCGACCACCGTCCTCCGCCGCTACGGGGTCGGCGAGGTCGAGACCTCGGGCGACGGCCGCACCCGTGCCATCGCGGTCGAGGCCGGACCGGCCGCCCTGCAGCGCGTGCTCGCCGACCTCGGTGCGGCCGGCATCGACCTGCACGACGCCGGCATGCGGCGCCCGACCCTCGACGACGTCTTCCTCCGCCTGACCGGCCACGCCGCGACGGACGACGACGCCGACGGCCCCGCGGCGACCACGCAGAAGACCAAGCAGAAGGAGACGGCACGATGACCGCCACCTCCCTGGCTCCGGGCCGTCAGCTGCCCGTCGTCGTCACCTCGCCGCTCGCCGTCTGGGTCGAGGACGGCTGGACCGTCACCAAGCGCAACCTCATCAAGCTCAAGCGGTCGCCGGACATGCTCGTCTTCGCCGTGCTGCAGCCGATCATGTTCGTCCTGCTGTTCAGCCAGGTCTACGGCGGCGCCATCCAGGTGCAGGGCACCGACTACACGCAGTTCCTGATGGCGGGGATCTTCGCGCAGACCGTGGTGTTCGGCGCGACGTTCTCCGGCTCGGCGATGGCGCAGGACCTGAAGGAAGGACTGATCGACCGGTTCCGCACGCTGCCGATGTCGGCGTCCGCCGTGCTCGTCGGACGGACCAACTCCGACCTCGTGCTCAACTCGATCTCGATGGCGATCATGATGCTCACCGGTCTGGCGGTCGGGTGGCGCGTCAACTCGTCCCCGCTCGAGTTCCTGGCCGGCATCGCCCTGCTGCTGCTCTTCAGCTACGCGTTCAGCTGGGTGATGGCGTTGCTCGGCATGAGCGTCAAGACACCCGAGGTCATCAACAACGCCTCGTTCATGATCCTGTTCCCGCTGACGTTCATCTCGAACGCGTTCGTGCCGAGCGACACCCTGCCGCTGGTGCTGCGCGTGTTCGCGGAGTGGAACCCGGTGTCGTCGCTCGTGCAGGCCGCGCGCGAACTGTTCGGCAACGTCGGGTCCGCGCCGGTGCCGGACATCTGGACGATGCAGCACCCCGTGCTGACCGTCCTGATCGGGATCGCCGTGATGCTCGTGGTGTTCGTGCCGTGGTCGGTGAACAAGTACACCAGGATCAGCGCGAAGTGACGCCATGGGCGGTCAACAAGGCTGTGCCATTCACCCCCAGGATCAGCGCGAAGTGACGCCGGTGTGGGCGCTCAGAGCAGCTTGCGCTGCAGCGCCCACGCGGTCAGCTCGTGCCGGTTCGACAGCTGCAGCTTCCGCAGGACCTTCGACACGTGGGTCTCGACGGTCTTCACCGAGATGAACAGCTCCGTCGCGACCTCCTTGTAGGCGTACCCGCGGGCGATGAGCCGCATGACCTCCTGCTCGCGGGCGGACAGGCGGTCCAGCTCGGTGTCGTGCTGCGCCGTCTCGCCGCTGACCGCCCCGAACGCATCGAGCACGAAGCCGGCCAGGCGCGGCGAGAACACCGCGTCGCCGTCCGCCACACGGGTCACGGCCTCGGCGACCTCGGCACTCGACGAGCTCTTCGTGATGTACCCGCGGGCGCCGGCCCGGATGACCCGGACGACGTCGTCGGCGGCGTCCGACACGCTCAGCGCGAGGAACCGGGTGTCCGGGTTCCCCGGTGCGGACCGCGTGATCACCTCGGCACCACCACCCCCGCCGCCACCCGGCAGGTGCACGTCGAGCAGGACGACGCGCGGGCGCGTGGTCGCGACGAGTGTCACGGCCTCGTCGACGGTCGCCGCCTCACCAACGACCTGGAGGCCCGGTGGCAGCCCGGCGCGCACGCCGGCTCGGAAGATGGAGTGGTCGTCGACGATCGCGACCGTCAACGGGGCGGGTTCGGTCATGCGTGCTCCTCGTCGTGAGTCGCGGGTGCGAGCGGCAGGGTCAGTCGGACCTCGGTGCCCGTGTGCCCCGGCCCGGGCGCGATCGTCGCGAGGCCGCCGAGGCGCTGCATGCGGCCGATGATCGACTCGCGGACGCCGTACCGGCCCGCCGGCACCTGCTCGACGTCGAAGCCCGGTCCGCGGTCGCGGATGCTGATCTCGACCCGGTCGCGGGCGGTCTCGGCGTACACGCTGACGGTCCCGCCGGCGTGCCGGGCAGCGTTGAGCACCGCTTCGCGAGCGGCGGCGACGAGCCCGTCGGGCAGGTCGGTGCGGGCGGGGCCCACCGCGATGACGTCGATGCGGGCGGGGTACTCGGACTCGATCTCGACGGCGGCGTCGCGCAGCTGCGTGCCGAGGTCGCGCGCCGGTTCCGCCTGCTCCGCGAAGAGCCAGGACCGCAGCTCGCGTTCCTGCGCCCGCGCCAGCCGGGCCGCGTCGGAGCCGGGCTCGGCCTTCTGCTGGATGAGGGCGAGCGTCTGCAACACCGAGTCGTGCAGGTGCGCGGCGAACTCGGCCCGCTCGAGGTCACGGACGCGGGCGGCGCGTTCCTCGGCGAGGTCGCGGACGAGCCGGACCACCCACGGGGCGACCACGACGGCGACCCCGACCAGGACGGCGACCGCGGCGGTGAGGACCGTCCAGACGTTCGGGCGGCTGCTCGTCGTGAAGAACAGCAGGATGCCGAGCACGACGAGCACCAGGGCCCCGAGCGCCCGCACGACCAGGGCGGAGGACCGGGCCGTGCGGACGTTGCGGAGCGCGTCGAACTGTCGCCAGGCGAGTGCGGCGCCGGTGACGACGACGACGCCGGGCACGACGAACTCGAGGGGGACCGCCATGCCCATCCGCGCTGCCACCACCGCGCCGGCGGCGGCGAGCAGGGCCACGCCGAGCAGGATCTCGACGACCGGGGCGCGGAGGGCGGACACGGGGTCGTCGTCTCCGTCCACGCCGACGGCAGGCGTCAGGAAGGACTCGAGTGGTGCGCGGCCCGAGGCGGAACCGGCGGGCGCACTCGGGACGGTCGCCCAGAGCCAGGCGTAGAGCAGCAGGCCGGCGCCACCGCAGACCACCAGGACCGCGGTGACGAGCCGGACGGCCCCGACCGGCAGCCCGGTGTGCGCCGCGAACCCGCTGCAGACGCCGCCGACGACCCTCGGGGTCGGGCGCGTCATCGTCGCGGTGGCCATGGACCAATCCTGGCACCCGGACGGCGCCCGCAGCAGGGTCCGGGGCCGGGATCAGGGACCGGTCAGGGGGAACCCCGATGGTGCCGACGCACGCCTGCCGGGATGCTGGTGGTCATGACCGATCACCAGCACGACTCCGCTCCCGGCACCGCTGCCGGCAGCGCCGACTCGACGACCCGGTTCTTCGACTGGGTCCGCGGCCTCGGCATCACGCGCACCGACGACCGCTGGCTCGCCGGCGTGTGCGGCGCCGTCGCCCGCCGCACCGGGCTCGACCCGCTCGTGGTCCGCGGCGTGGCGATCGTCGTCGCACTGCTGGGCGGGCCGGTCTTCCTGGCGTACGCCGTCGGCTGGGCGCTGCTGCCCGACTCCGCCGGACGCATCCACGTCGACCGGATGATCCGCGGGGTGCTCGACCCCGCACTCATCGCGATCGGCGCCTTCGTGGCACTGACCTTCGTGCCCGCCGCCCGGGGGCTGTGGTGGCAGGGTGTGCCCGATGCCTGGGGGATGCCCAGCTGGCTCGAGGCGACCCTGGCCACCGCGTGGAGCATCGTGCTGGTCGGCGGGATCGTCTGGCTCATCGTGGTCCTGGCCCGACGCGGAGTGGACGGCGACCGGACCGCGCACACCGAAGCCGACCCGTCGGCCGCGCCGCGGGGCGACTTCTGGACCAGCCCCGAGGAGCCGCGCCCGGCCCGGACCGCGTGGACCACCGAGGCGACCGGCGCGCCGGAGCCGGGTCGGGCCTCCTGGCAGTGGGACGTGCCGGTGAGCCCCGAGGACCGGCGACTGCAGCACGAGGAGCGGTTGCGCGCGGAACGCGAGCGGGCCGGCGAACGGCGGGCCGAGCGGGAGCAGCGGCGCCCCGGAGCGGCGTACGTCGCCGTGTCCCTCGGACTCGCACTCGTCGCCGGAGCCGGGGTCGCGTTCTGGGCGCAGCAGGCCGGGTGGTCCGTCCCGGTCCTCGGGATCGCCGCCGCGCTCGCGGTGCTGGCGATCGCCACGATCGTCGCCGGGGTCCGCGGCCGCGACGACGACGTGCTCGGACTGTTCTCGACGGTCGCCGCGGTGGCCCTCGTGGTCACCGGGGTCCTGCCCGCCGGCACACAGGTCTCGCTGATCGGCGGCACCACGTGGCAGGTGGAACGGGCCGCGTCGGGGACCGACCGGAACTTCGCGATGCTGGCCGGTGGGCCCACCCTGGACCTCCGCGGCCTCGAACCGTCGGCCAGCGGGGGCGACGTGACCCTCTGGCTGGGCGCCGGCGGAGCCGACGTGCTGCTGCCGACCGACCTGCCGGTCCGGGTCGAGGTCAGCGGCGTCGGGTACGGCGTGGACACCGGCGGAGGCGACGACGGAGCGGACACCGGCGGGGTGCTCCGGACCACGACGCTGGAGAACCGCGCGGCGCGCACGGCCGATGCGGACGAGACCACGACCGTGCACCTGTGGATCCTCGGCGGCGGCGTCGACGTGCCGCGGGCGATCACGGTCGGCGAGTGAGGAACGGGACCATGACGAACGACGACACCACGAACGACGAGACGACAGCGCCGACGGTTCCGCCGGAGGTTCCCGACGGGCGCGGCCACCGGCCTGCACGCCGCGGTGCACGGTTCGGCACGATCCTGTGGGGCGTGCTGATGCTGGTGTTCGCCGGGGCGATGGCCGTGAGTGCGCTGCCGATGTTCTCAGTGGACACCACGACCCTGCTGCTGGCCGCCTGCATCGCCGCCGGCGTCCTGCTGGTCGTCGCCGGGATCGTGGCGACCCTGTCCCGCACACGGCGGTAGTGGGAGCGCCCCGTGCACAGGGTCGTCCGGGTGTGCGCGGGGGCCACCCGGACGGCTTAGCATCATCCTCGTGACCGCGACAGACGCCGAGCGGGCCGCCCAGCGCGACGCCACCGAGCAGCCCCTCGACCGCAGCACCCGCCTGCGCCGGTGGATGCTGCACGGGGCCGACCAGGGCGCCTCCCACCAGGGCCCGCACCAGGTCGAGGTCGAGAAGACCCACCCGTGGTGGCGGGTCATGTGCCTGACCGGCGTGGACTACTTCTCCACCCTCGGGTACCAGCCCGCCATCGCCGCGCTCGCCGCGGGGCTGCTGTCGCCGATCGCGACGATCGTCCTCGTGCTCGTCACGCTGTTCGGCGCGCTGCCGGTGTACCGCCGGATCGCCCACGACAGCTTCCGGGGCGCCGGGTCGATCATGATGCTCGAGAAGCTCCTGCCGTGGTGGGCCGGCAAGCTGCTCGTGCTGGTGCTGCTCGGGTTCGCCGTGACGGACTTCATGATCACGATGACCCTGTCGGCGGCCGACGCCACGGCGCACATCGCCGAGAACCCGTACACGCCGCACTGGTTCACCGAGATCCCGGTGCCGCTCACCCTGGCGCTGCTGCTCCTGCTCGGCATCGTGTTCCTGCGCGGCTTCAAGGAAGCCATCGGCATCGCGGTCGGGCTCGTCGCCGTGTTCCTCGCCCTGAACGCCGTCGTCATCATCGTCGCGCTCTGGCACGTGTTCGAGAACCCGATGGTCGCGAGCGACTGGTGGTCCGGGCTGACGGCGCAGCACGGCAACCCGCTCGTCATGGTCGGCATCGCCCTGATCGTGTTCCCGAAGCTCGCGCTCGGGCTCTCCGGCTTCGAGACGGGCGTCGCGGTGATGCCGCAGGTCCGCGGCGACGCCACCGACGGCACCAGCGACCGACCCGAAGGCCGGATCCGTGGCACGAAGCGCCTGCTGACGGTCGCGGCGCTGATCATGAGCTCGTTCCTCATCACCTCGTCGATCGTGACGACGTTCCTCATCCCGCAGCGCGAGTTCCAGCCGGGCGGTGGTGCGAACGGTCGTGCGCTGGCGTACCTGGCGCACGAGTACATGGGCGGCGTGTTCGGGTCGATCTACGACTTCTCCACCGTCGCCATCCTGTGGTTCGCCGGCGCGAGCGCGATGGCCGGGCTCCTGAACCTCGTGCCGCGGTTCCTGCCCCGCTACGGCATGGCACCCCAGTGGGCTCGCGCCGTGCGTCCCCTCGTGATCATCTTCACGCTCATCGCGTTCGTGATCACGATCATCTTCCAGGCCGACGTCGACGCCCAGGGCGGCGCCTACGCCACCGGCGTCCTCGTGCTCATCACGAGTGCCGCGGTCGCCGTGACGCTGTCCGCGCGCCGCAAGCAGCAGCGCAAGCGCACCATCGCGTTCGGCGTGATCTCGGTCGTGTTCGTCTACACCACCGTCGCCAACGTCATCGAGCGGCCCGACGGCGTGCGGATCGCGGCGATCTTCATCATCGCGATCGTCGTGGTCTCGCTCATCTCGCGTGTGCGCCGCTCGTTCGAACTCCGGGCATCGTCGATCGAGCTGGACGCGACGGCCCGCCAGTTCGTCGAGGCCGACGCCGACCAGTTCAGCTCGATCTGCATCATCGCCAACGAACCCGGTGCCGGCACGGCCGAGGCGTACCGGGCGAAGGGGCGCGAGGAACGTCGCGACTCCGGCATCCCGGCGCGCGTGCCGACGATGTTCCTCGAGGTCCTGCCCGCCGACTCGTCCGACTTCGAAGAGGACCTGGTGGTCGAAGGGCACGTCATCCACGGGTTCCGCGTGCTCAAGGTCCGCTCCGGCAACGTCCCGAACACCATCGCGTCGACCCTCCTCGCCATCCGCGACCTCGCCGGTGTGGTGCCGAGCATCTACTTCGAGTGGAACGAGGGCAGCCCGATCCGCAACGCCCTGCGCTTCGTGTTCACCGGTGCCGGCGACGTCGCCCCCGTGACGCGCGAGGTCCTGCGCGAAGCGGAACCCGAGGTCAACCGACGGCCCAACGTCCACGTCGCGTGAGCCGCGGACCGGGCGCAGGACGTGCCTCCAGGCCCGTCGGCGGCCTGGCGGCGATCGTGGTCGCCGCGGCGGTGTGGGGCACCACCGGGACCGCGACGCACTTCGCGCCCGGTGTGCCGGCGTTCGTGTTCGGCGCGGTGACCTTCGGCCTGGGCGGGCTCGTGCTCGCGGCGACCGCGGGCCGGGGCACCCTGCGAGCCGTGGGCCAGCGCCGGACCCGGGGCTGGGCCCTGCTCGGTGCCGTGTCGCTCGTGGTCTACGCGATCGCGTTCTACGCGGCCCTCGCCGACGCCGGTGTCGCGCTCGGCACGACCCTGGCCATCGGCTCGTCGCCCGTCTTCGCCGGCCTGGTCGAGTGGGTCGTCGACCGCAGGCCCGTCACGCGCCGCTGGCTCGTGGCCACCCTGGTGAGCGTGGTCGGCATGGTCGTCGTCACCCTCGCCCGCTCCGGGCACGGCGACGGCGGGCGATCGCTCGCGGTCGGCGTCGGCAGCGCCCTGGTCGCCGGTCTGACGTACGCGCTGTACTCGTGGGCGGTGGCGCGGGGGATGCACGCGGCGACGAGCCGGATGCCGATCGCCGTCGGTCGCGCCGAGGCCGACACCATGCGGGTCGGCGGCGACGTCGGGGTCGCTGCGGCACGGGCAGCCCGCGGGCCGAACGAGCGCGGACTCGTCGGTGCGGTGTTCGGCATGGCCGCGGTGCCGCTCGTCGTGCTCGCCGTGGTGGCGGGCGGGCCGTTCCTGGCCGAGGCCGACGACTGGCCGGTGTTCCTGTACCTGGCGCTGGTGCCGACGGTCATCGGCCACTCGCTGTACGCGGTCGGACTCCGGTCGGTGACGGCATCGGTCGCGACGCTGCTTTCACTGCTCGAGCCCGTCGTGGCCGCGGTGCTGGCGGTGCTCGTGGTGGGGGAGCACCTGGGACTCGGCGGCTGGACCGGCATCGGGCTCGTGGTGGTCGGGCTGTCCGTGCTGGCGCTGCCCGCGCGACGCCCCAGCTGACGAGCAGCAGCGTCTGCGCGCCGCCGCGCGTCAGCCGTCCAGGATCTGGTCGCGCACCTTCCGCCGCAGCACCTTGCCGATCATCGAGCGCGGCAGGTCCTCGACCACGACGACCCGGCGCGGCACCTTGTACGCCGCCAGGTGTTCGCGTGACCAGGCCCGCAGCGCCGCGGGGTCGAACGTCGACGGGTCCTTCGGCACGACCGCGGCGACGACCTGCTCGTTGCCACCCTGCGTGATGCCGACGACCGCGACCTCCTTGACGCTGGGGTGCTTGAGCAGGGTGTCCTCGACCTCGGACGGCGACACGTTGAAGCCGCCGGTGATGATGAGTTCCTTCAGGCGGTCGACGATCCGGACGTACCCGTCGGCACCGATGGCCACGATGTCGCCGGTGCGGAACCAGCCGTCGGGCGTGAAGACCTCGTCGGTGGCCTCCGCCTTGCCCCAGTAGCCGCGGAACACCTGCGGGCCACGGACCTGCAGCTCGCCGGGCTCGTCGACACCGAGCACCTTGGTGTCGTCGTCCGGGTCGACCACGCGTGCCTCGGTGGAGGACAACGGCAGGCCGATCGACCCGAGGCGGCGCTCCGGGGAGACCGGGTTGGCCATCAGGACGGGGGAGCACTCGGACAGGCCGTAGCCCTCGACCAGGTAGCCGTCGGTCCGGGCCTCCCACGGTTCGACGATGTCCTGCGACAGTGGCATGGCGCCGGAGATGCCGATCTCGATGCCCTTGAGCGACACCTTCGCCGAGTCGGCGGCGTGCTGCAGTCGGGCGTAGATCGGCGGCACGGCCGGCAGGAACGTCGGCGGGTGACGCTTGATGGCCGTCAGGACCAGAGCGGGGTCGAACGCGGGGAAGAGCACGAGCCGCGAGGCCATGCTCATCGCGAAGGTCAGGCAGAGCGTCAGACCGTAGGCGTGGAACATCGGCAGCACCGCGTACACGACGTTGTCGCCGCGGCGGATCTGCGGCACCCACGCCCGGGCCTGGGCGGCGTTCGCCAGCAGGTTCCGGTGACTCAGGACCGCACCCTTCGGCGTCCCGGTGGTGCCGGAGGTGTACTGGATCAGTGCGACGTCGTCGGTGGCCGGGCGCGGGTGCCGCTTCGACAGCTTGCGGGTGTCGGCGACGTCGTCCCACTTCACCGTGCCACGGACCTTCGTCGTCAGCTTCGCGCGGGACTCGCGGGCCTTCGCGACCGGCAGCGCCAGGGCGAGCCGGGTGCTCCGGGGCATCGCACGGGTGATGTCGACCGAGACGATCGCGTCGAGGTGCACGTCGGCCGGGAAGTCCTGCAGCGTCGCGACGGACTTGTCCCAGGCGATGGCGACCTTGGCGCCGTGGTCCTCGAACTGGTGGCGGAGCTCCCGCGGCGTGTACAGCGGGTTGTGCTCGACCACGATCGCGCCGAGCCGCAGCACCGCGTAGAACGCCACGATGTGCTGGGGGCAGTTCGGCAGCACGATGGCGACGCGGTCACCCGCCCCCACGCCGAGCTTCCGCAGGCCGTTCGCCGCGCGGAGGATCTGCTCCTCGAGGTCGGCGTAGCTCGTGGTGCGCTTGAAGAACTCGAGGGCGACCTGCCTGGGGAACTTCCGGGCCGACTGCTCGACCAGGTCGTACAGGGAACCGCTCTGTTCCTCGATGTCGTGCGGGACCCCCGGGGCGTACGAGGCAAGCCAGGGACGAGGCGTGTCGATGCTCACTCGACCAACGTAGCGGGCGACCCCCGTGCACCCTGGGAACGGTCGGCTCGCGCGAAGCCGAGTGCGTTCCCAGGGGGCGGACGGACGATGACGCCATGCCCTCCGTCTCCGACGCCCTCCGGTCTCGCCTCAACGACACGTTCACCGGGGGCGCGACGAGCAAGCCGGAGTGGATCGACGAGCTCGAGCAGGGCACCGACGCCGGGTTCTTCGGCCCGGGCTCCGCGACGTGGTCCGTGCACGGTGGCAAGCAGACGATCGTCGCCGGGGTCCGGGCGCTGCTCGTCCAGGCCCTCCACCCCGGGGTCCTCGCCGGCGTGGCCGACCACTCCCGCTACCGCGAGGACCCGTTCGGCCGCCTCGCCGGCACCATCCGCTGGATCTTCACCGTCTCGCACGGTGACACCGCCACCGCCCGCGGGGCCAGCGAGTGGGTGCTGCGCCTGCACGAGCGGGTCCGCGGCGAGTACGTCGACGGACACGGCACCACGCGGGACTACTCCGCCAACGACCCGCTCATGGCGCGCTGGGTCCACCTGGCCTTCACGGACGCGTTCCTCCGCGCCGCGCAGCGCTGGGGCGATCCGATCCCGGGAGGAGCCGACGCCTACGTGCGCGAGTGGGCGACCGCCGGCCGGCTCATGCGCGTCGAGGACCCGCCGGAATCCGAGGCGGAGCTCCGTGCCCAGATGAACGGGTACCTCGACCGTGGCGAACTGGCGGTGACGGCCCGCACCCGTGACGTCGTCAAGTTCATCCGGAACCCACCGCTCGCGCTGATGCTTCGGCCCGGCTACCAGGCCCTCTTCCAGGGCGCCGTGTCGACGCTGGACCCCCGCCACCGCTCGATGCTCGGCCTGCGGGCCCCGATGATCGGTCCTGTCGAGCTGCCCGTCAGCCGCACGGCCGGCCTGGTGCTCGACGGCATCGGGGGCGTGCTCGGCAACCAGACCGGCACGGAGCGCGCAGCGCTCGTGCGCATCGCACGACTCGAGCGCGGCGCGTAGCCGCTCCCAGGGATCGCCTGCGCAGGACGCCGTCGTCTTGTCGAGACGCCGCCCTGTCCGGCGGCGTTGCGCGAGGACGCAGGCGTGGTACCGACACGACGGCGTGTCGCGGGCCGTGGGGGTGACGACGGACGAACGGGAGGAACGGGGCCAGGCCGATCCGCGCCTCCCGTCCGTCTGGTGGTGCGTCAGAAACCCGACGGCACCCGGGGCGTGTACGCGGACTCGAGTCGCGTGACCTCGTCGTCGGTGAGCGTCAGCGACGCTGCGGCCACCGCGTCGTCGATGTGGTGCTCCTTCGTCGCGCCGACGATCGGCGCGGAGACCGCGGGCTTGCTGGCGACCCAGGCCAGGGCGACCTGCGCCATCGGGACGCCGCGCTCGGCGGCGACGGCCTCGACCGTGTCGACGATCGCGCGGTTGGCGTCTTCGTCCTGCTTGTAGAGGGTCTTGCCGAACTCGTCGGTCTGCGCGCGCGAACCCGACCCGGAGGCGTCCCAGGGGCGCGTGACGCGGCCGCGGGCCAGGGGGCTCCACGGGATCACGCCGACGCCGGTGTGCTCGCAGAAGGGGAGCATCTCGCGCTCTTCCTCGCGCTCGAGCAGGTTGTACTGGTCCTGCATGCTGACGAACTTCGTCCATCCGTGGCGTTCGGCGGTGTGCTGCATCTCGGCGAACTGCCACGCCCACATGCTGCTCGCGCCGATGTAGCGCGCCTTCCCCGCCTTGACGACGTCGTGCAGGGCCTCCATCGTCTCCTCGACCGGGGTCTCCGGGTCGAAGCGGTGGATCTGGTACAGGTCGACGTAGTCCGTACCCAGGCGGGTCAGGGACGCGTCGATCTCGTGCATGATCGCCGCGCGGGACAGTCCGGCGCCGTTCCGACCAGGGCGCATCCGGTTGAAGACCTTCGTGAAGACCTGGACGTCCTCGCGCGGAGCCAGCTCGGCCAGGAGCGTGCCGGTGATCTCCTCGCTGCTGCCGTCCGAGTACACGTTCGCGGTGTCGAAGGTCGTGATGCCGGCCTCGAACGCACGGCGGACGAACGGGCGGGCCTCGTCGATGCCGACGCTCCAGGCGTGCGAGCCCCGGTCCGGGTCGCCGTACGACATCATGCCGAGGACGACGCTGCTGATCTCGAGCCCCGAGTTGCCGAGGCGCTTCGTGTCGGTGGTCATGCTGCTCGTCTCCGTGGTGGTGCCGCTCGTGTCGGTGGTCATGCTGCCACTCTGGCATCGCGGCCTGTGACCGCCAGCAGGCGCACCTGCAGCGGGGTGTCCTCGGTGACGTCGACCGGGGGCGCGTAGAGGCCGGTCGCCGCCAGGTCTTCGATCTGCGGCTCGAAGTACTCCCACACGGCACGGACGAGCTCGTCGGGCAGGGACTCCTCGGTGCCGGTCGCCCGGGCGAGGTCCCACGTGTGGATCGTGATGTCGCTCGTCTGCTCGGTCAGGTACTGCGCGGCGGGCACGACGTCGGTGCTGAGGTGCACGGGGGTGTCCTGCGGGGCGTTCCGCCAGGCGTCGGTGGCTGCGGTGGCGAACCGGTGCCACTCGGCGACCAGGTCGTCGCCGATGGGTTCGAGGTCGGCCTGCGCCTGGGCGTAGTCGCACCCGGTCAGGAGCTTCGGGATCCACCGCTGCTCGTCGACGACGTGGGCGACGAGGTCGCGGGTGGACCACTCGGAGTCGGGGGTGGGGGCGTCCCAGTCGGTGACGGCGGCGACGCGGCGGCCGAACTCGGCTGCCGCGAGGGCCTGCATCGCGATCCAGTCGGTGGCCATGGTGGTGCTCCTGTTCGTCGTGCGGGGTGGTGCGGGTGGTGGTGGTGCTCGTGGTGCTCGTGGTGCTCGTGGTGCCTTTCGTGCAACTCGGGGTTCGGCGTGCGGATTCCCCGGCGGCCCCTGCGCGCCCCACGGTACGCGGGCTCGCGGCCGCGGCGCGTGCCCCCGCCGGTCCCGCTCCCGCCGGTCCCGCTGCCGCTCGCGGTCCCGCGAGCGGGCGAAATACCAGGAGCGCCACGGGGATCGGCAGGGTGTTTCGCCCGCTCGTTGGTGGCGCGGCGTGGCATGGGTGCACAGGCCGACGAGCGGGCGAGATGCCAAGCTCATGAGGGTGATGGTCCGGGCATTTCGCCCGCTCGTGGTCGGCAAAGAAGCGCGGGAACGACGAACGCCCCGACTCCGTCGGGAGTCGGGGCGTTCGTCTCGGGTTCGGGTGGTGCCGTTCGGTGCCCTCAGTGGGGCGACGAGTACGAGGAGGCTCAGGCCGCCTGGAGGACGAACTGGACGTCGAGGTTGATCGTGACGTCGTTGCCGAGCGTGAATCCACCGGCCTCGAGCGCCGCGTTCCAGTTCACACCGAACTCGGTGCGGTCGATCTTGGTGGTCGCCTCGGCGCCGAACTTGACCTGTCCGTAACCGTCGGTGGTGAATCCGCCGAGCTCAGCCTTGAGGACGACGGGCTTGGTGACGCCGCGCAGGGTCAGGTCGCCCGAGATGTGCAGGTCGTCGCCCTTCGCCTCGATGCTCGTGGAACGGAAGGTGAGCTGCGGGTGCTCCTCGGTGAGGAAGAAGTCGCTCGTCTTGAGGTGCTGGTCGCGCTGCTCCTGACCGGTGTTGATCGACGCGACGTCGATGCTGGCCTCGACGGTCGACTCGAGCGGGTTCTCGGCGGTGACGACGGTGGCGTCGAACGTCTCGAACTTGCCCTTGACCTTGCTGATGGCGAGGTGGCGGACCGAGAAGGTGACCTCCGAGTGGGTCGGGTCGATCTTCCAGGTGCCGGTCTGGTAGCCGGGAACGGTGTCAGCGGTGAGCGTCATGGTGGTCCTTCTTCCGAACGAGAGTCTGCGGTGCGGCGCGTTCCATGCGCCTGCATCGAGTTGATACTACGACAGTGTGCACCGTTTTGGTTGAAGCGTCAACCATTGTTCACCCAAGTGTCGCAAACCGCGTGTCGTGGGCTCCTCGGGCACCGACGTCGAGCAGCCGACGGATGCGGTTGACGAAGCGCTCGACTCCGTGCGCAAGGTCGTCCGCCGTCACCCTGACGAGCCACCAATCGACGTCCTTGAGGTGCTCACCGCGCGTGAGGTCCTTGCGGAAGCTGGCTGGATCGGTGCGGTGCAGATCGCTCTCGTACTCGATCGCCACCCTGGCCTCGGGGTACGCGAGATCCACGCACGCGATCCACTCCCCGTCGACGACGACATCGTGGTTGAGCGCGGGTTCCGGGAGTCCGCGGCGGAGCAGCGCTAGTCGTGTCCTGGTCTCTCCCGGCGACCGAGAACCCTGCCGGATCTCTTCGAGCGCGAGGCGGAGCTTCACGATCCCGCGGATGCCACGTCGCCGACGGACAGCCAGAGCGAGTTCGTCGAGCGTTGCCCAGCCGAGCCACCCGACGAGCGCGTCCCCGGCGACGATGAGTTCGTCGAGCGTCAACATCGAGCCGAGCGCGACGAAGGTGTCGGCAGGTGTGGTGAGCGGCACACCTCGGGCGATCGTCGCCCGGACCGACCCGTACCGCGCTCGATGGCCGACCGTGCCACGAACCCGGAGCGCTTGGTCGGTGCCGATCGTCGTGACGTGCAACCGCTGATCACGTTCGAGGCGACGGGGGAGGGGGACGCCGATGACCGCTGCGGCGGTGACGTGACTGAACACCTGATCGGGGCGGAGTCGAGGAGCGAGTGCCCGAGCACGTTCGTCCACGGATTCCGGGGGGAACGCGGACCGGATGCCGTGGAACGGTCGGACGAGGTCGCGTGCGTCGAGGCGACCACGCGAGACCCCGCGGTGCAGCGCGTCCCGCACCCGGAAGGAAGCGTCACGGAGTGCCATCGGGAGCCGGCGTCTGGCGGTCATCTCCACATCGTGGCCGCGAGCTGACGGTGCGGACGGGAGTAGCGCCTCCATTGTGGATCGTGACCGCGCTCGTGCGGTTGTGGAGGGATGGCGACACCGTCGAACGGGCGAAACACCGGGCGCATCCCGCCGTCGCACGCCGGTGTTTCGCCCGTTCGCGGGGTTCGCGGGGTTCGCGGGGTTCGCGGGGCTCGTCGGCGGGGCCGTTGGACGCTCGGGAACTGCCTCCCGAGGGATCGCCCGAAGCGCTCTCACGGCGAGCGGGCGAGATGTCCCGGTGCGTCGTCGAGCACACCTGGGCATTTCGCCCGCTCGCCGATCCTGCTCGCCGATCCCACCGCCCGTCCGCGCCGCCTGGCCGCGCCGGCCGGCCGCGCCGCCTGGCC
>NZ_APJN01000089.1:1207-1523 GCF_000349565.1 Curtobacterium flaccumfaciens UCD-AKU | reverse complement strand
CGGTCGGTCTCGGTCGCGATGACGTCCGCGATGTCGCCGGTGCCGTCGGGTGAGTTGTCGTCGACGACGAGCACGTGCACCGTGTCGTCCGTCGCGGCCAGCGTGCGTTCGACGATGGGCCGGACGTTCTCGGCTTCGTCGTAGGTCGGGATGATGACCAGGGTCTCGCTCATGGTGCTCCTCGTGCTCCACCCGAATGTACCGAACGGCGGCTGCGGTCCTCCGAAGAGCGCGCTGCGAACCTGATCAGCGAGACCGGTCCTCGTCTGGGTGACGGCGGGGTGCACCCGCACCGGGACGGACGGGAGGCCCGGTG
>NZ_APJN01000089.1:0-1198 GCF_000349565.1 Curtobacterium flaccumfaciens UCD-AKU | reverse complement strand
ACCGGGCCTCCCGTCCGTCGGTCGGTCGCGTCTACGCGGGGCGCGACGACGGGGACACGTTCTTGGACGCGTCGCGCTCCGGGATGTCGCCGAGTGCCTCGTCGATCGCCGCGAGGGCGTCCGTGTCGAGCTTGACGCCGGCGGCCTTGACGTTGTCGGTGACCTGCTGCGGACGCGAGGCGCCGACGATCGCCGAGGCGACGTTCTCGTTCTGCAGGGTCCACGCGATCGCGAGCTGCGCGAGCGTGAGGCCGGCCTGGTCCGCGACGGGCTGCAGGCGCTGCACGGCTTCGAGGACCTCGTCGCGCATGAACCGCTTGATCATGTCGGCGCCGCCCTTCTCGTCCGTGGCCCGCGAGCCCTCGGGCAGGGGCTGACCGGGCTTGTACTTGCCGGTCAGGACGCCCTGCGCGATGGGCGACCAGACGATCTGCGACAGGCCGAGCTGCTTCGAGGCCGGGACGACCTCACCCTCGATGACCCGCCACAGCATCGAGTACTGCGGCTGGTTCGAGATGAGCTGGAAGCCGAGCTCCTTGGCGAGTGCGGCGCCGGCGCGGATCTGCTCGGCGGTCCACTCGCTGACGCCGATGTAGAGCGCCTTGCCCTGACGGACGACGTCGGCGAAGGCCTGCATCGTCTCCTCGAGGGGGGTCTCGTAGTCGTAGCGGTGCGCCTGGTAGAGGTCGACGTAGTCGGTCTGCAGCCGCTCGAGCGAGCCGTCGATCGACTCCATGATGTGCTTGCGGCTGAGGCCGACGTCGTTGTGCCCCTTCGGGCCCGTCGGCCAGTAGACCTTCGTGAAGACCTCGAGGGACTGGCGCCGCTCGCCCTTGAGCGCCTCGCCGAGGACGGTCTCGGCGGCGGTGTTGGCGTACGTGTCCGCAGTGTCGAACGTGGTGATGCCGGCGTCGAGCGCTGCCCGAACGCACTGGGTGGCGACGTCGTTCTCGACCTGCGAGCCGTGCGTCAGCCAGTTGCCGTAGGTGATCTCGGAGATCTTGAGTCCGGAGTTGCCCAGGTACCTGAATTCCATGGTCCCGACGCTACTGGAGTGAGCGCGCACGTGAGGGGTCCCGCGAGTGCCTGTCGGGCGCGGGTGGGGCGGGGGTGCGGGTGCGGGTGCGGGTGCGGCGCGGCGGCGCGGCCGGGCGGCGCGGCCGGCCGGCGCGGCCAGGCGGCGCGGCCGGCCGGCGCG
>NZ_KB714616.1:890-29013 GCF_000349565.1 Curtobacterium flaccumfaciens UCD-AKU | reverse complement strand
CCCGACCGTTCCTGCTCACGAAGCGAGCGCGCGAGCGCGCGAGTGGACTCGGCGGCTACTCGGCCTTCTGCAGCTGCCAGGGGTCCGGCTCGCGGTCGCCGTTCGGGCGCACCGGGCGGACGTCGCCGACGATCGGGATCGAGCGCTTCCGCATGAACCACACGTAGCGGACGAAGAAGTGCGTCAGGGTCGACATCCGGTTGCCGGCGCCGAGCAGGCTCGTGATGTGCACGAACACCCAGGCGAGCCAGGCGACCGGGCCGACCATCGTGATCCCGCCGCGCAGCTGGGCGACCGCGGCGTTCGTGCCGATCGTCGCCATGGTGCCCTTGTCGAAGTACTTGAAGCGCTCGGTGGCCTTGCCCTCGAGCAGGCGCACGATCTGCCGCGCCGAGTGCCGTCCGCCCTGCAGTGCGGGCTGGGCGAGCTGGGCGAGGGCGTCGTCCTGCGCGGCGATGTCGCCGGCGGAGAAGATGCGCTCGGCGCCCTTCACGCTCAGGTCGTCGTTCACCTGGATGCGGCCCCCGTGGGTCTGCGGCAGGCCCCAGCCGGAGACCTCCTTGTGGGCCGCGACACCGGTCGCCCAGACGACCTGCGACGCGGGGATGAACTCGCCGTCCGCCGTCATCACGCCGTCGGGCTTGACCTCGGAGACGCCGGTGTTCAGCCGGAGCACGACGCCGCGCTTCCGCAGCACCTTGGCGGCGTAGCGGCGCAGGCGCGGGGCGAACGGCTTGAGCAGCTCACCACTGCGGTGCACGAGCGTGATGGAGATGTTGCCCCGCTCGATCTCCGGGTACGCGCCGACGAGGGCCTGGTCGCGGAGCTCGGCGAGCGCGCCGGCCATCTCGACGCCGGTCGCGCCGCCGCCGACGATGACGATGCGGATCTCGTCGGGGCCCTGGTTCGCCGCCGCCTCTTCGAGTCGGGTGAACAGCTCGTCGCGGATGCGGAGTGCCTGCGAGCGCGAGTACATCGAGTACGCGTACTCGTACGCACCGGGGGTGCCGAAGTAGCTCGTGTTCACACCGTTGGCGAGGATCAGGTAGTCGTAGTGCAGGTGTTCGCCGTCGGACATCTCGGCGATGCGCTCGTCGGTGCGGATGCCGGTGAGCAGGCCGTGGCGGAACTCCGCGTTCGACTGCCGGGCACGGAGCGAGCGCAGGAAGTACGTCACGTCGCCGGCGTTCAGGCCGCCCGTCGCCACCTGGTACATCAGGGGCTGGAACATGTTGTAGACGTGGCGGTCGACCAGGGTCACCCGGACCGGCGCGTCGGCGAGCTCACGCATGGCGGCCACACCGGCGAATCCACCGCCGACGATGACGACGTGCGGGCGGGTGTCCTGGGTCATGCTTGCTCCGGTGTTCCTCGGGTGCGTGTGGTCACCCACGAGGGTACGCGCGGTTCGGCAGGGCGCATGACGGGCAGGGGCCGGGAGGCCCGTGGTGCGTCCGTCAGGCGTCGAACCGCCCGTAGGTGTTCAGCACGTTCCCCTTGCTCGTCACGGTGCTGTCGACCAGACGCAGGCGCGTGGGCGGGTCGGTCGGCTCGAAGAGCCGCCGGCCACGGCCGGCGATCGCCGGGTGGATCATGAGCTGCAGTTCGTCGAGGACCCCGGCGAACAGCAGGCTGCGGACGAGCGTGACACTGCCGCACACGGCGATGTCGGCCCCGTCGCG
Organism: Curtobacterium flaccumfaciens UCD-AKU; assembly: GCF_000349565.1. Taxonomy (GTDB): domain Bacteria; phylum Actinomycetota; class Actinomycetes; order Actinomycetales; family Microbacteriaceae; genus Curtobacterium; species Curtobacterium poinsettiae. The sequence continues at coordinate 27,331 of NZ_KB714616.1, read as the reverse complement.
CTGCTGCAGGTCGCGGACGAACGCGGGGACGTCGCCCGGGATCCGGGTGCTGTTCTGCCAGGTCAGGTCGTCGCCGAGGGTGGTGGAGGCGACGTGCTTCTCGATCGGGTTGATCCACTGCCCGAACGGGTCCTCCGGGTGGGCCGGCCACCACTCGGACCACTCGAGGTAGCTGTTCCGGCCGAGCAGCACGGTGTCGGTGCGGGCCGTGAAGGCACCCATCGCGGCACCGAGCTCGGCGTCGAAGCTGTCGTACTGGAACTCGTAGGGGTCCTGCACGACGCCGTCGACCGACGTGAACAGACCGGCAGTGGTCTTCCGCATGGTCCGGATCGTACCCGCCGGTCAGCGCCCGGTGCCGTTGCCCGGGAACCGGTCCGTGCCCGGCACCCGGGTCGTGGACTGTGACCGATCGGCGCCGATCGCGTGGCCGACGGCGAACCCGACGCCGCCACCGACGAGCAACGCTGCGAGTGCGACGACGGCGGCGAGCAGCGGCCAGAACCACGGGGGCTTCGGGCCGGTGCTCCGGCGGTCGCCCGTGGTTCCGGCGCCGTACCAGGGGGTGGTGCCGTTCGGGGCGCCGGGGTTCCAGGCTCCGGTGTCGGCGCGGTACGGCTGCGGCTGCGGCTGCGGCTGCGGCTGCGGCTGCGGCTGCTGTTGCTGCGCGAGCGCGGGCCCGTCGAGCGTGGCGGTCGACGTCGGGGTGGCGTCCCAGCCGGTCGGCGTCGTCGCCCGGTTCGCCGGGACGGAGCGGGCCGGTTCGTGGCCGTTGGTGGGAGTGGTGTCGCTCATGCCAGCACTCCACACGGCCCGGCTGTGGGCAGCCGATGACCAGGCTGACCCGGTGCTGCGAACCGCCGCGTAGCCTCGGCTCGTGCGCGCTGCTGTGGAGACCGTCCGGATCGACGGGCTGCCCGTGCGCCTGCACACCATGCCGTCGCGCGGGCCGGTCCGTGACGAGGCCGACCCCACCGTCGTGTTCGTCCACGGCATCGGGATGTCACACCGGTCCTTCGCCCGGTCGCAGCGCGCCGTCGCCGCCGAGCACCACACGATCAGCGTCGACCTGCCGGGGTTCGGCTGGTTGCCCGCGGCCGGTCGGCGGCTGTCGATCGAGGAGCTCGGCGACGTGGTGGTGCGGGCCGTCCGACACCTGGTCGACGATGACCTGGTGCTCGTCGGGCAGTCGATGGGCACGCAGGTCGTCATCGAGTCCGCCCGCCGTCACCCCGACGCCGTCACGGCGATCGTGCTCGTCGGTCCGGTGATCGACGCCGAGCGGCGATCGCTCCCGATGCAGGCGCTCGACCTGAGCCGCGACGGCTTCGTCGAGGGGGTCCGGATGAACACGGTCCTGGTCACCGACTACCTCCGGAGCATGCGCCAGTACCTGCGCGAGCTCGGGCCGATGCTCCGCTACCCGACCGAGCAGACGATCACCGAGGTCACGCAGCCCGTCCTCGTCGTCCGCGGCACCCAGGACCCCATCGCGCGGCACGACTGGTCGGCCCGGCTCGCGGCCGCTGCGCCGGACGGCACCTTCGTGGAACTGGCGGGGCCGCACCACGTGCAGGAACGGCAGCCGGACGCGCTCGCACGACTCCTCGAGACGTTCCGCAGCGCCGAGCGCCTGGAGGGACTCCGATGACCCGGCCGGCCACGTCGGGGACCGAGGCGGCGCGGACGACGCGATCCGGGCCTCCAGGCCGTGTCCCGCTGGTGCGGCGTGCCTGCTGGGCCGCACTCGACTGGGGGTACGCGGCCCGGTGGCAGGTCCGGAGCCTCGGCCCGACCACCGCGGACGACTACCGGACCGGCGACGGGCAGCCCGTCGTCGTGGTCCCCGGCGTCTACGAGACCTGGCACTTCATGCGGCCGCTGATGGACGCGCTCCACGACCGGGGACACCCGGTGCACGTGCTGCCGGTCCTGCGGCACAACCTGCGACCCGTGCCGGACTCGGCGCGTGCGGTGATGGCGTACCTGCAGGAACAGGACCTGCGGAACGTGCTCGTGCTCGCGCACAGCAAGGGCGGGTTGATCGGCAAGTACGCGATGACGCAGCTCGACCAGCACGAGCGGATCGACCGGATGGTCGCGGTGTCGACGCCCTTCGCGGGGTCGGTCTACGCGCGGCTGGCGCCGGTGCCGCACCTGCGGGCGTTCCGGGCGGCGGACCCGGTGCTGGCGGGGCTGGCGCGGGAACTCGATGCCAACGCGCGGATCACGTCGGTGTACGGGGTGTTCGACACGCTCATCCCGGAGGGCAGCGAACTGCAGGGTGCGACGAACGTGCGGTTGCCGGTGGGCGGGCACTTCCGGATCCTCGGCGATGCGCGGACGCGGTCAGCGGTGCTGGCGGCTGCGGCTGACGGCTGTTCCGGCCGAGACTCGGCCTGACGGACAGTTCTCGCTGTTCCGACGGCGCCGACTGTCCGCCGGGCCGAGACTCGGCCGACGCGCTCAGCGGGCAGCGACGCTCGCGCGCTCGACGATCCGGTGCGGCACCACGACGGTCTCCGGCGCGGCACTGCGGTCCGCGATCCGCCGGGTCAGCAGGTCGAGTGCCGCCGTCGCGAAGGCCCGACGGTCGAACGACACCGTGCTGAGCGACGGGATCGCGTACGCGGCAGACTCGACGTCGTCGAACCCGATGACGCTGACCTGCTCGGGCACCCGGACCCCGCGGGCGGCGAGGACGTGCAGCACCCCGAACGCGATCGAGTCGGTGAAGGCGAAGACGGCGTCGGGCAGGGGGTGCTCGTCGAGCCAGGCCGCGAAGGTCGTCGCCGCGGCGCTCGTGGTCCACGCCGGCAGCGGGACGCGGAGCGACGGGTCGGGTGTGATGCCTGCTGCGGTGAGCGCTGCGGTGTACCCGCGTTCGCGGAGCTCGCTCGTCGCCGTCGCAGCACCGTCGGGAGACGCGCCGACGATCGCGATGCGCCGGTGCCCGTGGGTGATGAGGTGTGCGGTGACCTGGTCGGCCGCCGCACGGCTGTCGACGTGCACCTGGTCGACGTGCTCGGGCTCGACCTCGCCGATGACGACGGTCGGCGGCAGCCCCTCGGTCGAGGCCAGGACACTCGCGCTGAGCGAGACCGGGTTGAGGATCAGCCCGTCCACCAGGTGTGCGCGGGCGCGGGACACCAGTTCGCGTTCGAGAGTCGGGTCGTTGCCGGTCTGCTCGAGCTGCACGACCCAGCCGCGTTCGCGGGCGAGTTCCACGAACGACTGCGCGAGTTCGGCCGAGTAGGCGCTGCCCATCTCCGGCAGCGTCAGCGCGATCGCTCCCGAGCGGCCGTTCCGCAGCCCGCGGGCGGACAGGTTCGGCACGTAGTCGAGCTCGGCGACCGCGCGCTCGACGCGTTCACGGGTCTCCGGGCGCACGACGACGCCGCCGTTGACGACGTTGGAGACGGTCTTCGGGGACACCCCGGCGAGGGCGGCCACGTCCCGCACGGTTGCGCGCATCGGGACGAGCGTAGCGCGGGGGCGGGCAGGGGTGGGGCGGCGTGCGGCGACGGTGTGGCGCGGTGTGGTGCGGGGCTAGCCCGCGGCCTGCACCGCGACCGTCCGGCGCGTCCGCACCGACTCCTGCGCCGCCAGCACGATCGACAGCGTCCGCAGGCCGACCCCGACGTCCGGCTGCGGCTGCTCCCCGGACGCCACGGCCGCCAGGAACGTCCGGAGCATCGGCACGTCGTGGTCGGGCCCGTACCGGAGCTCGATCGGCCGGCCGCCCACGGCGTCGAGCCCGCGAGCAGCCGCCCCGAAGAAGTCCACCGACACCGTGCCGCCCGTCCCGGCGACGTCGAGCGTCAAGCCGCCCCACACCGGCGACGTGTCCGGTCGGCTCCACGAGCAGTCGATCGCCGCGATGGTGCCGTCGTCGTACGTGATGGTCACCAGGCCCGCGGTCTCGGCGTTCGCTCGGTCGGCGTGCAGCACCTGGTTCGCGACGGCGGTGACGGACACCGGCGTCGCTCCGGTCAGCCCGTCGATCAGGTCGGCGACGTGCACGACGTGGTCGACGAGGGCGCCGCCTCCGCTCAGCCGGACGTCGGTGAACCAGTCGCGGGCGAGCGGCAGCATGCCGTTGTTCGCGCCCCGCACCGAGAACACCGTGCCGAGTGCGCCCGAGTCCCGCGTCGCCCGCAGCCGGTCGAACGCCGAGGCGAACCGCACCGGGAACGCCATCATCAGCAGCACTCCGGCGCGGTCCACGGCATCGCGGATGGCGAGGCCGTCCTGCCACGAGGTCGCGATCGGCTTCTCGCAGAGCACGTCTGCCCCCGCTGCCGCCGCGAGCTCGACGAACTCGCGGTGCCGGGCGTTCTCGCTCGTGACGATCACCGCGTCCGGGCCCCAGGCGAGCAGTTCGTCGACGGAGTCCGCGTACCCGGCGCCGAGCGCGCGTGCCAGTTCGGCTCCGCGCAGGTCGCCGAGTTCCGTCCCCGTGGACACCCCGCCCGGGTCCGTGCCGCGCACCTCGACGTCGGGCATGGCCGCCAGGGCGCCGAGGTAGCTGATGGCGTGCGTGTGGGCGAACGAGAGCACACCGATCCGGAGCGTCACCGTGCGACCTCGACCGGCTGGCCGGACTCGATCGACTCGATCGCCGCGTTCGCGATCCGCACCGCGGCGACGCCGTCGTCGACGGTGACCCGGGGTGGCCGACCGCCGTCGAACGCGGCGAGGAAGTCGGTGAGCTCCAGCGCGTACGGGTCGGCGGCCGGGTCCACCGGCGGCAGGAAACCGTCGACGGACGCCGGCGCCGCCAGGTCGCTCCGGGTGTCCTCCTCGGCCCGGGAGGAGTGCGACAGGCTGCCGAGCGTCCCCGTCACCGAGTACTCCGTCGTGAAGGCCAGGTGCTGCGGCCCCCACAGCCCGGCGACGTGGCTGATCGCGCCCGACTCGTGCGTGAGCAGGACGTGCGCCGCCTCGACCGGCTCCGCCTCGGACCCCGCGCGGACGCTCACCGCCGACACCCGGGTCACCTCGCCCGCCACCCAGCGGGCGATGTCCAGGTCGTGGATCATCTGGTCCATCACGATCCCGCCCGACAGCGCGCGGTCGCCGAACCAGGGGACGTGGGTGGGGAAGGCGCCGGACCGCGAGAACCGCAACACCGCCAGGTCGCCCAGGAGGCCCGTGGTCGCGGCCTCGTGCAGGCGCGTGTACGCGGGGAACCAGCGCACCACCTGGGCCGGGTAGAGCTGGACGCCTGCGTCCGCAGCGCGGGCCGCCAGGTCCGCCGCGTCCGCGTCGGTCCGGGCCAGGGGCTTCTCGGAGACGACGTCCTTGCCGGCGGCGATCGCCGCGCGGACCACCTCGGCGTGGGCGTGTGTCGGGACCACGACGTCGACGACGTCGACCGCGGCGAGGAGCTCGTCGAGGCTGTCGGCGACGGTGATCGTGCTGCCCTCGGCACGGGCGGTGTCGGCGAAGGCGTCGACGAGTTCGTGGGCGCCCTCGCGAGCGTGCACCACCACATCGCCCAGGCGGAGCAGCCCGGGCAGGTGCGCGACGGAGATGCCGCCCGCGCCGACGAGCCCGATGCGTTTCCGGGCGAGGGTCTCCGACTGTGGCGTCATGGGGTCAGCGTAGGAGATGCGGTCCGAGGACGGGCAGGGTCAGCCGAGCCAGCCAGGGTCGGTGAAGAGCTCCTCGAGCTCGCGCAGCAGCCGGGTCGTGTGGAAGCCGTCGGCGGCGGCGTGGTCGACGTGCAGCGCCAGGGGGAGCAGCGTCCGGTCACCAGCGGTCCGGTACCCGCCGAGCGTGATGATCGGCAGCAGGTGGTCCCAGCCGTCACGCACCTGCAACGAGAACCCGGTGAACGACGCCCCCGGCAGGGTCGACACGTCGAACACGTTGCCGGGGCGGTCGTCCTGCGGGAACATCCGGGTGTCGTCGCGGTACCGCTCGATCGTCGACACCGCGGCATCGTGGAAGGTGCCGAAGTCGTCGTCGTACGGCACGACCAGGGCGGAGAACGTCTCGGTGTCCGGGTGGAACACGGTGAACATCGGGTGGACGCGGTCCCACACGGCGGGGGAGCCGTCGTCCAGCAGCTGCATCCGGAACTCGTCGTGCCGGTTCACCACGGTCGCGATGGCCCAGAGCTGTGACGCGTAGGTCCGTCGGCCGGTCGAACGGACGCGTTCGACGAAGGCGGTGACGTCGAGCTCGACGGTCACCTCGTACGCGCACGGCACCCGCTGCCGGTAGTGCTCGAAGTGCTCGCGGCGGGCCCACTGGTCGACGTCGATCGCCCGGAGTTCGGTCATGGCTCCACCCTCGTGCGGGATCGCTTCCCTACGGTGGAGCCATGCCGACGCTCGAACGTGTTCCCCCCCTGGTCGCCACCGGATTCCTCGCGATCCCCGTCGCTGAAGCCCTCGTCGCGTTGCCGAGCGACGTCCTGACGAAGATCGAGGGCGCACCGATCGACGCCGACCTGGCGGACACCGCCGCGTTCTCGGAGGCGTACGGCTACCCGCTGGCCGGCGGTGCCAACTGCATCGTCGTCGCGGGGAAGCGCGGCGACGAGGTCCGTTACGCCGCCTGCGTCGTCCTGGCATCGACGAAGCTCGACGTCAACCGCGTCGTGAAGCAGCTGCTCGACGTCCGCAAAGCGAGCTTCGCCCCGATGGACGAAGCGGTCGAGCTGACCGGCATGGAGTACGGCGGCATCACGCCGATCGGACTGCCGTCGTCGTGGCCGCTCTACATCGACGCGCGCGTCCTCGACGCCCCCGAGGTCGTCATCGGCGCCGGGCGCCGCGCCGCGAAGCTGTTCCTGCCCGGCGCCGCACTCACCGCGCTGCCGAACGTCACCGTGGTCGAGGGCCTGGCGACCGAACCGGTCAGTCCGACGGCCGGATGAGGCAGAACGGGTGGCCCGCGGGGTCGAGGTAGACGCGGAACGTCTCCGTGCCCGACCCCGTGGCCGTCGCGCCGATCGCGAGCACCGCGGCCTCGCCGTCGTCCAGGTCGTCGACCTTCACGTCGAGGTGGCTCTGCTGCGGGACCGTCTGTGCCGGCCAGTCCGGCGCCTGGTAGTCGTCGACCTGCTGGAACGCCAGGATCGGACGGTGGTCGGTGAACGGGAGGGCGAGCTCCGCCCAGTCCTCGTCGAAGCCGACGATCTCCCCGCCGAGCAGCTCGGCGTAGAAGCGGGCGAGGGCGCGGGTGTCCGGGCAGTCCAGGACCACGACGTCGAGTGTGCCGATCATGGCCGACACGGTAGCCCCATCAGCGCGCGGCGGTCAGGGCCTTCGTGATCCGCTGCAACGAGACGGTCTCGGCGGTCCCGAGTTCCTGCGCGAACAGGCTGAGCCGGAACTCCTCGAGCATCCACCGCGCGTGCACGAGCTCCGGGTGCGCCCCGACCGCGGGCGGGAAGACACCGCCGGCGTCGGTGTAGCGGTCGGTCGCCACGGTGACCTCGCGCATCCACGTGGCGTCGCGCCCCGGGTTCTGCAACAGCTTCTGCACGCGCGCCTCGATGCCCTGCAGGTACACGCGGATCCGACGCAGGCGGTCGAGCCCCGCGACGGCGACGAACCCGGGGAACACCAGGCGCTCCATCTGCTGCCGCATGTCGCTCAGGGCGGCGAGCAGCGACATCGAGTTCGCCTGCTTGAGCGCTCGTTCGGCGGAGCGTTGCGCGGCGAGCACCGCCGCGACCTCGGACACCGCGGTGAACATCGTGTCGACGACGGTGGCCGACACGGCATCGCGGACCGACTCGAACCCGGCCTTCGTGAAGACCATGCCGTCCGGGTGCGCGCGGCGGATGCCGGCGTCGACCACGGCGGCCAGGACGTCGTCGAACAGCGCGGCGGTCGACGGGTAGGGGCTGGCGGCGAGCGCGAGCTTCTCCTGGGCGGTCAGGTGTGACTGGATGTACGACACGGGCGACGGCACCGCGTGCATCACCAGACGGCGGACCCCGGCGGGCATCCGGACGACGCGGTCGGAGGGAGTGGCGAGGAGCTGCACGCCGACGGTCGCCTTCGGACCCGTGCCTTCCTCGACCAGGGACGGGTACGCGCGGATGACGCCGCCCGCCTGCTTGGTGTCGAGGGTCTGCGGCAGGTCCTGGTCGGGCCAGGCGGTGAGTCCGGACTGTTCCAGCGGACGACCGGCACCGGCGGACGCGACGCGAGCCGCGCCTCCTGACCGTCCCGCGCCCTTCGCCGTGGCGGAGGCGACGCTCTGCTGGGTCCGGTCCTTGAGCTTGGTCTGCAGGGCCGACAGGTCCTTGCCGGTCTCGACCCGGCGACCACGCTCGTCGACCACCGCCCATGTCGGGAGCAGGTGTGCGGGGACGCGGGTCAGGTCGAAGTCGGACTCGGAGACCGGCACGTAGGTCATGCGCTGGATGGCCCTGGCGAGGGTGGCGCGGAACGACTCCGTCGGCTCGGTCGGGGCGTCGTCGGGCAGTTCGGCGACGATCTTCTCGGCCCAGTCGGCCGCCGGCACCACGTTCTTGCGGATCTGCTTCGGCAGCGACTTGATGAGCGCGGTGACGAGTTCTCTCCGGAGGCCACGGACCTGCCAGTCGAAGCCCTCCTCGCGCATCCGGGGCAGGAGCGCGAGGGGGACCTGCACGCTCACGCCGTCGTCCTGGGCGCCGGGCTCGAAGCGGTACTGGATGGCGAGGCGCTGGTCGCCGCTGTGCCACTGGGTCGGGTACTCGACGTCGTCCTCGGCTGCTTCGGCTGCGGATTCGTCCAGCAGGTCCGACCGGCGCATCGTGAGCAGGTCCGGCTGCTCGCGGCGGGTGGTCCGCCACCACCCCTCGAAGTCGCGGGTCGTCGCGACGTCGGCCGGGATGCGGGCGTCGTAGAACTCGTAGACGTTCTCGTCGTCGAGCAGGATGTCGCGGCGACGGGTGCGTTCCTCGAGCTGCTCGAGTTCCTTGCGGAGCTTCCGGTTGGCGCGGTCGAAGGCCTGCTGCGATTCCCACTCGCCCTCGACCAGGGCGTGCCGGATGAACAGCTCGCGGGAGTGTTCCGGGTCGATCCGCGAGTACTGCACGCGGCGGCGCTGCACGATCGGGACGCCGAACAGGGTCACGCGCTCGTAGGCGACGACCGCGCCCTGCTTCTTCTCCCAGTGCGGCTCCCCGTAGGTGCGCTTGAGCAGGTCACCGGCGAGCGGCTCCACCCACGCGGGGTCGATCCGGCCGACGGTGCGGGCGAAGAGCCGGCTCGTCTCGACGAGCTCTGCGGCCATCACCGCGTCGGGCTGCTTCTTCGCGAGCACACTGCCCGGGAACACCACGAACCGGGTGTTCCGGGAGCCGAGGTAGTCGCGCTTCTCGCGGTCGCGCAGCCCGATCTGGCTGAGGAGTCCGGAGAGCAGGGCCCGGTGCACGGCGTCGCCGTCCTCGGAGCGTGCCTGCCCGACACGGACGTCGACCTGCTTCGCGGCGCGGGAGAGCTGCCGGTACAGGTCCTGCCACTCGCGGATGCGCAGGTAGTTGAGGAACTCGGCCTTGCACAGCCGCCGGAACGCGCTCGACGACAGTTCCTCCTGCTGCTCCTCGATGTGGTTCCAGAGGTTCAGCAGGGTCAGGAAGTCACTCGTCGGGTCGGCGAAGCGGGCGTGCAGCTGGTCGGCGTGCGCACGCTTCTCGAGGGGGCGCTCGCGGGGGTCCTGGATGCTCAGGGCGCTGACGATGGCGATGACCTCGCGCCCGACGCCCTGGCGCCCGGCTTCGAGCACCATGCGACCGAGGCGGGGGTCGATCGGCAGCCGGGTCAGCTGCCGCCCGGACTTCGTGATGCGGCCGTCCTTGTCGACGGCGCGGAGTTCGCGCAGCAGGTCGAGGCCGTCCTTCACGCCCCGGCTGTCCGGCGGCTGCAGGAACGGGAACGACTCGATGTCCCCGAAGCCGAGCGAGATCATCTGCAGGATCACCGCGGCCAGGTTCGTCCGGAGGATCTCGGGGTCGGTGTACTCGGGGCGACGGCCGAAGTCGTCCTCCGAGTAGAGCCGGATCGCGATGCCGGCACTCGTGCGGCCCGCTCGGCCGGAGCGCTGGCTGGCGCTGGCCTGCGAGATCGCCTCGATCGGCAGACGCTGCACCTTGGCTCGCGGGGAGTACCGCGAGATGCGCGCCGTCCCGGTGTCGATGACGTACTTGATGCCGGGTACGGTGAGCGAGGTCTCGGCGACGTTCGTGGCGAGGACGACACGACGGCGGACGCCCGGGGTGTGCCGGCGCTCGAAGACGCGGTGCTGGTCGGCGGCGGACAGCCGGCCGTACAGCGGCAGGACCTCGGTGCCCGGGTAGCGCTTGCCCTCGATCGCGTCCTGCGCGTCGCGGATCTCGTTCTCGCCGGACAGGAACACGAGCACGTCGCCCGGGTCCTCCTGCGCCAGCTCGTCGAGGGCGTCGGTGATGCCCTGCAGGGTGTCGCGGTCGTCGGCAGCGTTGCCGCTGTCACCGGTGCGGGAGTCCGACTCGTCGTCGGCGTCGTCGTCCTGGTCTTCGGCGACGAGGGGGCGGTACCGGATCTCGACCGGGTAGGTGCGGCCGGACACCTCGATGATGGGGGCGTCGTCGAAGTGCTTCGAGAACGACTCCGGGTCGATCGTCGCACTCGTGATGATGAGCTTCAGGTCGGGGCGCCGGGGGAGCAGCCGCTTCAGGTAGCCGAGCAGGAAGTCGATCGTCAGGGACCGCTCGTGCGCCTCGTCGATGATGATCGTGTCGTACCGCTTGAGGTCGCGGTCGAAGTGGATCTCGTTCAGCAGGATGCCGTCGGTCATCAGCTTCACGCGGGTCTCGGAGCTGACCTTGTCGGTGAACCGGACCTGGTAGCCCACGAGTCCGCCGAGTTCGCCGCCGCCCAGTTCTTCCGCCACACGCTCCGCGATGGTCCGGGCTGCGATCCGACGGGGCTGGGTGTGCCCGATGTGCTCCCGACCGAGCTCGAGGCAGATCTTCGGCAGCTGGGTCGTCTTGCCCGAGCCGGTGGCCCCGGCGACGATGACCACCTGGTTGTCACGGATGGCAGCCGCGATGTCGTCCCGCCGCTGCGAGACCGGCAGTTCGGGCGGGTACGTGATGACGGGCAGCGGAGAAGACATGAGCGTTCCAGGATACAGGCGCGCCGGGAGGGAGGGGCGTCAGACGATCTGCCCGGCCAGCGCGTCCGCCGACCGGGACGGCAGGTCACACACCCGGTCGTGGCAGACGTACGCAGCGGGGTCGAGCACATCGCGTCCCTCGAACAACGAGAACCCCGCCGCGGCCCAGTCGCGGGCCTGTTCCGGCGTGGTGGTGGCGACGACCGTGCCGGGGCGCCGAGCACGGTGTGCAACGGCCCGCATCGGATCGTCGGTGCTGCTCGTGACGACGACGATCTCCCGTGACGGGCGCTGCAGGGCGAGGGCGACACCGAGGGCGTCCGCGTGGCCCAGGGGGCGTTCGGTCCCGGTGCGGGCCCGGTCGGCGACGAGTCGTGCCGCGGCGGTCCGCAGCTCCTGGTCGCCCGTCAGTGCCCCGAGTGTCGCGGCGGCCGATGCCAGCGCCACCGTGCCGGACCGCATCGCGGTCTGCGGCTGTTCGCCGGTGACAGTCCCCGCAGCGGCCAGCACCGGGTCGACGTCGAAGCGCTCGGCCAGACCGTCGTCGACGAGCGAGCGTGCGACGGTCGCGTAGGAGACCTCGCCCGTGACCAGGGCCAGTTCGAGCAGCCCTTCGGCCAGCAGTCCGACGTCCTCGACGGTGGCCGGTGCCGAGGACACCCCGCGCGGTGTGCTGGACCGCACCGACACGTGGCCGTCCTGCACGTGGGCGGCGAGGACCGCGTCGGCCGCACCCCGGGCGAGCGCGACGAGTTCCGGATCACCGTGCCGTGCGCCGGCGATCGCGAGCCCCCGGATCGCCAGGCCGTTCCACCCCGTGAGCACCTGGTCGTCCAGCGGTGGCGGGTCGAGCTGTGCGCGCTCGGCGATCGGTCGGCGGTACCACTCGCCCTCGACCCGACGGCCGTCGATGGTCGATTCGCTGTCCTGTGCGGCGACGAACGCCCCGTCGGCGCGGCGCAGGGTGTCCCGCAGGAAGTCGGCGATGCCACGGGCCTGCTCGGCACCGGCGACCGCGAGCAGCCCCGCGTTGTCGGAGAGCATCCGTTCGTAGTGCGGCACGCTCCAGTCGCGCCTGGTGGCGTACCGGAAGACGCCGCCGTCGGCGTCGGTCAGCTCGGACGCGCGGATCGCGTGCAACGACCGGTCGAGCAACCCGTCGGCGTCGGCGTCGCCGTCGGCCGCCGCGTCGGCGAGGAACTCGAGCAACGGCGTGCTCGGGAACTTCGGCGCGCCGCCGAAACCACCGTAGGTGGTGTCCTCTGCCTGCAACAGCTGGCTCGTGACGGCCCGGACGGTGTCGACGGACGGGAGGCCCGGGTCGGCTCCGGCACCGCTCTCGCCCGAGCGGGCGGTCGCGTCCGCCACGGCGCCCTGCCGGATCGCCGTCGCGATGGCCGAGGCGTTCGCGTCGACCTCGTGCCGACGTTCGGTCCAGGCGTCGAGCACCGCTGCCAGGATCTGCCGGAACGCCGGGACCTGCCCGACGGGAGTGGGTGGGAAGTACGTCCCCGCGAAGAAGACGTGGCCGTCGGGCGTCAGGAACGTCGTCAGCGGCCAGCCGAGCTGCTGCGTGAACGCACTCGCCGAGGCCATCAGGCTCGCGTCCACGTCAGGGCGCTCTTCGCGGTCGACCTTGACCGACACGAAGTCCCGCCGGAGCAGCTCGCCGATCTCCGGGTCGGCGAAGCTCTCGCGCGCCATGACGTGGCACCAGTGGCACGTGGCGTACCCCACGGACACCAGCACCGGGACCTCGCGCTCGCGTGCTTCGGCGAAGGCTTCGGGGCCCCATTCGCGCCAGTCGACCGGGTTGTCGGCGTGCAGCCGCAGGTAGGGGCTGACCGAGGTGCCGAGGCGGTTGTCGTTCATGGCTCCAGCGTGCCCCCGGGCGACTGGACGGACCACCGCTCGGGGGGATCTGTGGACGAGCTGCGCGCTGTGCACAGGCTGCGCAGGGGGATCAGCGCGGGAGCCATCCCGTGAGCGACGCGAGCCGTGCGGCCACCTGGGCGGGGCTCTGGCCGTCCGTGTCCACCCGGGTGACGGTGTCCGCGGTGGCCGAGTCGAGCCTCCCGGCGGTCCGCGTGCTGTGCGCGAGCTGCGCCTGCGGGACCGCGCCACCCGCCCGTCGTGCGAGCCGTTCGGCGGTCGTGTCGTCCGCGGCACGGAGCAGGACGACACGCACCAGCGGGTCGTCGCCCATCGCCGCAGCGAGGCGCTCGTGTTCGAGCACGGACACGGTGTTCGTGTAGACGAGCCGGTGGTGTCCGATCGCCCGGTAGCCGGCCCAGAGCGCGGCGAGGTTCCGCTCCGTCAGGTGCGCCTCGGGGTGTTCGACGTGCGGTGCCGGGTGGGCCAGGTCGAGCAGGTCGCCCTCGATCACCGCGTGCCGGACGTCCGCCGCGACGAGCAGGTCGTGCAGCGCCTCGGCCGCCGTCGACTTGCCCACGCCGGAGCGTCCGCCGATGAACAGGACCTCCGACCGGAACACGGTGTCAGCCCAGGTCGAGGGAGAGGAGTGCGAGTGCGGCGTCCTCGGGACCGTAGTCGAACAGGTGCTCCCAGAAGGGGTCGTCGGCCCACGGCACGTCGCCGTCCGCAGGGGTGGCGCGGGCGGTCTCGACGAGCCAGTCGAGTTCGGGGAGGACGGCGGTCGCGAACTCCGGCGGTTCCCATCCCAGTGCGCGTGCCGCCGTGGTGTCGAGGACGAACGGCGGTCGTGACGACCACGGCGTGCCGCCGACGAAGGCGGGCGCGTCCTCGTCGAGCAGGACCTCGTCGAACCGGTGGTCCAGGTGCCCGCCGATGGTCCGGACGATCTCGAGCGCGGTCGGGGCCGAGGCGTCCGCGACGTTGAGGATCCGGCGGTCCGGCGCGTCCGCGACCACACGGACGAGCGAGCCGATGCCGCTCGCCGCCGTGGTGTGGTCGACGCCGCGGCCGTGGTCGGCGAGCAGGATGCGTTCCCGGCCGTCGAGCACACGGCGGACGACGAACCACTCCCGTGGGCGGCCGATGCCGACGCCGTACACCTTGGACGGGCGGAGCACCGTGACCGGGGCACCGTGGTCGAGCAGGACCTGCTCGGCCGCCACCTTCGCGGCGCCGTAGCCGTCACGACTCGTCGGGTCGCCGTCGCCGGCGGTGACCGTGGGCTGGATCTCGGTGACCGCGCCGCCGAACACCGGCTTGTCGAGCGAGTTCGCGTGCCGCCCCTGCTCGTCGGCGTACACCGACCTGGACGACACGAAGACCGTCGAACCGACGTCGTCGAGGAACGGCAGGAGCTGCTGGGCGTCGTCACGGGTCAGGCCGACGGTGTCGACGAGCAGGTCGGCTCCGGGGCGCAGCAGGTCGCGCAGGACGGACCGGTCGCGGCGGTCGCCGGACGTGAACGTGGCGCCGGAGGCGGTCAGAGCGTCCGCTGCGGGGCCGCCCCGGCGGGCGAGGACGTCCACCTGCCAGTCGTCGCCGCCCCGGCCGGACGCGTCGAGGAGCTCGCGTGCGACCGCCGAGCCGATGCCGCCGGTGCCGCCGAGGATGACCGCGCGTCTGGTGCTCATGGTGCAACGGTAGTGCGGCGCGGCCGTCGGCCGGCGGCAGTCAGCCGGCCGCAGTCAGTCGGCGGCCGTCGGCCAGGCGCGGCCGTCGTTCCGCGATCGGATCGGTCAGGACGCCAGTTGCTCGTGCCGCCACCAGTCGGCCAGCGAGCCGTCGTAGACCTGCACCCGGTCGTGCCCGAGCACCGTCAGGGCCAGGGCGTCGACGCACGCGGCGCTGCCCACCCCGCAGTAGGTGACGATCTCGTCGGCGCCGATCACCGCGGCGAAGGCCCGCTCGAGTTCGGCCCCGCGCAGGTACGCGTTCGTCTCGGGGTCCACCAGCGAGTCCGCCGTGATCGGGGTGCTGCCCGGCACGATCGGCGGGTGGTCGTCGCCCAGGGCAGCCCACGAGGCGGCGAACACCAGGGACGCCGGCTCTTCGCCGGAGACGGCACGGGTCACGCGGTCGTGGTCGGCCCAGAGCGCGCGTTCTTCGCCGGCCAGGAACGCGCCAGCGTCTGGGCCGGACGGCGCCGCCGGCGCGCGGAGTGCACCCACACGGACCGGCCGGCCTTCGTCGCGCCACTTCGTGAAGCCGCCGTCGAGCACCGCGACCGAGTCGAAACCGAACGAGCGGAAGATCCACCACAGGCGCGCCGACCACTCACCGACGCTGTCGTCGTAGATGACCACGGTCGACGTGTTGGTCACGCCGAGCTGCCCCGCGGCGGCCTCGAAGCGCTCGGCACCGGGGCGGGTGAAGGGGACGTCGGCGTCGGCGGCCGAGAAGTCGTCGATCAGGTCGGCGAAGCGGGCGCCGGGCACGTGGCCGCGCTGTTCGTGGGCGTCGCGTCCGGGCAGCCAGGTGGTGTCGAACCCGGCCCCGACCGTGTGCACCGAGGCGTCGAGCACGACGAGCTCGTCAGCACCGAGGTGGTCTGCGAGCCACTGCGTCGACACGAGTGGTGAGGTCAGGACGGGGGCCATGCGGGCCACCATAATCCGCACCCCTGACGTGGGCCAGAGTCGTGGACACACGGCGCAACCGGGGGTGCGTGTGTGGGCGGTGACCGACGGTCCACCAGTCGTTCGACGAGTGGTCCGTCGGAACATGCGCGGGCACCGAGTGCGTGCGCATCCGTCGACGATGCACGCGTTGTTCGACAGGTGGATCGTCGTGGAACGGGTGTCGCCGCAGCCCCCCCCGCACAACGGCCCACCCCGGCAGTACCGGAGCGGGCCGCAGCGCAGCGCGAGCGTCAGTGCGCGGCGGCGGGGATGCTCCCGGTCGTCGCGGACCCGGCGCGGGCGAGCCGCTCGAGCCGGACCGACTGCCGGTTGATGAGCAGTCCGCCGGCCAGGGCGACGAGCACGAGCACGCCGGCCGAGATGCCGAACGCCACGTGGTACCCGTCGAGCGTGGCCTGGGCCTGCTGCAGCTTCGTCGGGGCGGCGGACAGCCCGGACAGGCTGTTCGACACCACGTCGGCGAAGATCGTCGACAGCAGGGCCGTGCCGATCGAGCCACCGATCTGCTGCATGGTGTTGACGGTTGCCGAGGCCACACCGGCGTCGGCCCGGGCGACCCCGGTGGTCGCGGTGTTCATGGCGGACGAGAAGATCGTGCCCATGCCGAGACCGATGACGATCAGCGCCGGCAGGACGGTGCCCGCGTAGGAGCTGTCCAGGTCGGTGCGGAGCAGCAGGAGCAGTCCGGTCGCGGCGACCAGGCCACCGGCGAAGATGAGGATCTTCGGCCCGACGCGCGGCAACAGGCGGCCACCGATCTGCGTCGCCGAGATCATGATCGACAGCGGCATCGGCAGGAACGCGAGACCGGTCTGCAGCGAGCTGAAGCCCAGGGTCTGCTCCAGGTAGTAGGTCAGGAACAGGAAGATGCCGAACATGCCGATCGCGACGAGGCCGATCGCGATGAACGAGCCGCCGCGGTCACGGTCGAGCACGACGCGCAGGGGCAGCAGCGGGTGGGCGACGCGGGTCTCGATGAACACGAACGCGGCGATCAGCACGACACCACCGGCGAGCATGGCGATCGTGACGGGGGAGTCCCAGCCGTTCGTCTCGGCGTTCGAGAAGCCGTAGACGACGCCGACCAGACCGAGCGTGATGGTGATGACGCCGAGCACGTCGATGCGCGGACGCTCGACCTTCGGCGGCTTCTCCATGAAGACGAGGGCGCCGATCACGCCGAGCACGGCGAAGACGACGTTGACGTAGAGGCACCAGCGCCAGGACGCGTACTCGGTCAGCACGCCGCCGAGCAGCAGGCCGATGGCCGCGCCGGAGCCGGCGATGGAGCCGAAGATGCCGAACGCGCGGCCACGTTCCTTGGGGTCGCGGAACGTGGTGGTCAGCATGCCGAGTGCGGACGGGGCGAGCAGCGCGCCGAAGACGCCCTGCAGTGCGCGGGCCGCGACGAGCAGGCCGAACGAGTCGGCCAGGCCACCGAGCACCGAGGCGACGGCGAAGCCGACGAGCCCGATGATGAAGGTGTTCTTGCGTCCGAACAGGTCGCCGAGGCGCCCGCCGAGCAGCAGCAGCGAACCGAAGGCCAGCGAGTACGCGGTGACGATCCACTGTCGCTGGTCGGTGCCGAAGTCCAGGTCGGCCTGGGCCGAGGGCAGGGCGATGTTCACGATGGTCGCGTCGAGCACGACCATCAGCTGTGCGAGGGCGATGACCGCCAGGGCGATCCAACGGTGGTTGCTCTTGGCGGGGGTGGTGCCCGGAGTCGTGGGTGCTGTCCCGGTGGGGGTCGGCACGGTGTGTTCTGCCGTCACGGCAGCCTCCTCGAGAAGGTTGGAGGGTGAGGTGGAGGTGCGCGCCGTCGGGCACTCCGGTGGTGTGGTGGTGACGAAACCGGATGCGAGGCATCCGTTTGTGGCCAGTGTAGACCGAAACGGAAGGATGGCATCCACTTGTTCCCAGAAAGTGCAACTACGGTCAGATCGTGAGCACCACCGAGTCCGCGTCCGACCTCGAGCGACCGCTGCGCGCCGACGCTGCGCGCAACCGCGAGCTGATCCTGCAGACGGCACGCAAGTGCTTCGCGGAACGCGGACTCTCCGTCACGCTGAACGACATCGCGCACGAGGCCGGTGTCGGCGTCGGCACCGTCTACCGCCGGTTCGCCGACAAGGACTCCCTGATCGAGGCGCTGCTCGCCACCAAGTTCGAGGCCATGAACGACGCCGCAGCGCGCGCCGCGGACGTGTCCGACCCGCGTGAGGCACTCCGGGTCTACCTGATGGGCGTCTTCGCGTTCCGCGCCCGCGACCGTGCCCTCGCCGACGCCATCGTCCGTGCCGGCAAGGCCCGCCCGTCCATCGTGCAGGAGCGCGACCGGCTCGAACGTCAGGTCGCCGCGATCATCGGCCGTGCCGAGACCGCCGGCGTCGTCCGGACGGGCTTCGACTACCGCGACCTGCCGATGCTCACGGCGATGGTCGGCGCGGTCGCCGACGCCACCCGCGAACACGACCCGGACGCCTGGCGCCGCTACGCGGAGCTCCTGATCCAGGGTGTCCTGCCGGGCACGGACGACACCGCGCCGATGCTCGGCGACCCGCTCGACCGCGAGTCCATCGAACGCGCGCTGCACGCGCAGTCCTGACCACTGCGGACTGGAGGCCCGTGGCGGCGCCGCCACGGGCCTCCAGACCGGCGGTGGTCGCCACCAGCGCGCCCAGCGCGACGGGCGCGGCCGGACCGGCCGGACCTGCCTGGCCGGCTAGAGCCAGCTGGGGATCCAGTAGTGCGACCGGACGAAGTCCCACGGCACCTGCATCGCCGTCCACATCGGGTACCAGTAGACCGAGGCCAGCACGACGACGCCCAGGTACACGCCGACCCACAGGATCGCCCGCGACCGGCGTGACCGTTCGTCGCTCCGTCTGCCGAGCACCAACCCGATCGCGGCGGCCAGCGCCATCAGCATGTAGGGCTCGAAGGCGATCGTGTAGAACTGGAACACCGTCCGGTCGACGTACATCAGCCAGGGCAGGTACCCCGCCGCGACGCCGAGCAGGACGAAGCCGTACTCCCACTTCCGGCGCAGGACCCAGAGCACGAGCAGCGCCACCGTCGCGATGGCCGAGGCGTACCAGATGAACGGGTTCGCGATGCCGGTGATCGCCTCGCCGCAGCGGTCCGCCCAGCAGCCGTCCTGCCCGGCGTCCGTGCCGACGTAGAACATCGACGTGGGGCGCTGCATCACGAGCCAGAGCAGCGGGTTCGCCTGGTACGAGTGCGGGGTGTGCAGCCCGATGTTGAAGGCGTAGATCTCCGACTGGTAGTGCCACCAGTTCTGCAGGCTGTCCGGCACCCAGGCGAGGAGCCCCGTCCACCGTTCGCCGCCCGACGACAGCCAGTTGCGGTCCCAGCCGTCCTTCGACACGAACCATCCGGTCCACGACGCCACGTAGGTCACCGCGGCGATCGGCACGGTCAGCAGGAACGACACCGGTGCCTGCTGCAGCAGCGCGCTCGACGACCAGAACTCCACCCCGGCCCGGCGGCGCATCATCATGTCGCTCAGCACCGAGTACACGGCGAAGAACGCCAGGAAGTACATCCCCGACCACTTCGTCGCCGCCGCCAGCCCGAGGGCCAGGCCCATCGCGAACAACCACGGTCGCCACCAGAGCACCGGCCCCCACAGGGTGGTCCGGCCGGCGGCGGCGCGGGCGGCGACCCACGCGTCGAGCCGTCGTTGGCTGTGCCGCCGGTCGAGCAACAGCGCGCCGAAGCCCAGGATCACGAAGAACGTCAGGATGCCGTCGAGCAGCGTCACCCGCGACATCACGATGGCCTGCCCGTCGATCGCGAGCAGGAAGCCGGCGAGCGTGCCGATCATCGTCGAGCGGAACAGCGACCGGGCGATCACCGCGGTGAGGAACACCGTCGCGATGCCGAGCACGGCCACCGTGAAGCGCCAACCGAACGAGTTGTCCGCCCCGAACAGCAGCATCCCGAGGCCGATCAGGTACTTGCCGAGCGGCGGGTGCGCGATGAACTCAGCGGCACTCGTGAAGACGTCCGTCTCGCCGCGGACGAACCGGTCGTCGGTCGTCGGGGCGCCGTCACCGCTCGGGTTCGCGGGCCAGGTGCCCTCGTACCCCAGGTGCACGATCGACCAGCCGTCCTTGACGTAGTACGTCTCGTCGAACACGAGCGAGTGCGGGTTGCCGAGGTTCACCAGCCGCAGCACGGCGGCGAGGAGCGTCACGGCGAGCGGACCCGTCCACCGCCACACGGCGACCCGCTGCGACGTGGAGAGCACCCGCCCCCACCAGTCGTCCAGGCGCGAGCCGATCGGCCCGTCGGGCACGGCCGTGCGGTCGTCGGTCAGCTCGCTGGTCATCGCTGAGCATCCTACGGATCGACCTCTGTCCCCGCTGCGACGGGCGTGCACGCGCCGCGCGGCCGCGCTGGACGACGCCGGCGTCGCCGCGCCGGGCCGGGCCGGCGTCGCCGTGCGGGGACAATGGGTGCGTGATCGTCCTCGCAGCAACCCCCATCGGCAACCTCGGGGACGCCTCGCGCCGTCTCGTCGAGACCCTCTCCAACGCCACGGTCGTCGCGGCGGAGGACACCAGGACCGCCATCCACCTGATGCGCGCCCTGGGCATCGAGAACCGTCCGCGGCTCATCGCCCTGCACGAGCACAACGAGCGGGCGAAGGCGTCCGAGGTCGTCGAGCTCGCCCGTGACGAGGACGTCGTCGTCCTCACCGACGCCGGCATGCCCGCGATCAGCGACCCGGGCTTCCCGCTCGTCGAGGCCGCAGCCGCGGCCGGGGTCACCGTCACCGCGCTGCCCGGGCCGTCGGCCGTGCTGATGGCGCTCGCCGTGTCCGGGCTGCCCACGGACCGCTTCACGTTCGAGGGGTTCCCCACCCGCAAGGCCGGGGAACGCCGCCGCGTGTTCCAGGCACTGGCGGGGGAGCAGCGGACCATGGTGTTCTTCGAGTCGCCGCACCGGCTGGCCGAGACCCTGGCCGACATGGCCGTCGGGTTCGGGGGCGACCGCCGCGCCGCGGTCTGCCGCGAGCTCACCAAGCTCTACGAGGAGGTCCGCCGCGGGCCGCTCGACGAACTCGTCACGTGGGCGTCCGAGGGCGTGCGGGGCGAGATCTGCATCGTCGTCGCCGGGGCCGCCGAGGCCACCGAAGAGGCAACGCTCGACGACGGGGTGCGCCTGGTGCTCGAGCGGGTGGCCGCCGGCATGCGCATGAAGGAGGCCGCCGCGGCGGTCGCGGACGCGACCGGGCTGTCGAAGCGCGACCTGTACGAAGGGGCGCTCGCGGCGCGCTGAGCGGGGCTCGTCACGTTCGCGTCCGCCGGTCTGGAGGCGCGGGGCGGGCCCGCCACGGGCCTCCCGGACCCGGTTCTCCACAGTCCACCGCAGCACGCGTCATCAGGGTTCGGAGCGCCCGTAGGATGGTCCGCATGTCCGCCGGGTCCTCGTTCAGCATCACCACGCCGATCTTCTACGTGAACGACGTGCCCCACATCGGGCACGCCTACACCGAGGTCGCCGCGGACTTCCTCGCGCGCTGGCACCGGCAGCGTGGTGACGACACCTGGCTGCTCACCGGCACCGACGAGCACGGGCAGAAGATCCTGCGCACCGCCTCGGCGAACGACGTCTCGCCCAAGGAATGGGCCGACCGCCTGGTCAACGACGCCTGGAAGCCACTGCTCGACACGGTCGACGTGGCGAACGACGACTTCATCCGCACCACCGACGAGCGCCACGAGCGTGGCGTGACGGCGTTCCTGCAGAAGCTCTACGACGACGGCTTCATCTACGCCGGTGAGTTCGAGGGCTTCTACTGCGTGGGTTGCGAAGAGTACAAGCAGCCGAGCGACCTGGTGGCCGGCACCGGTGCGTACGAGGGCCAGCAGGTCTGTGCGATCCACTCGATCCCGGTCGAGGTCCTGGCCGAGCGCAACTACTTCTTCCGGATGTCCGACTTCGAGCAGCGCCTGCTCGACCTGTACGAGTCGAACCCGCTGTTCATCCAGCCCGAGAGCGTCCGCAACGAGATCATCTCGTTCGTCAAGCAGGGGCTCCGCGACCTGTCGATCTCGCGCTCCAGCTTCGACTGGGGCATCACGATCCCCTGGGACAGCGACCACGTGCTGTACGTGTGGTTCGACGCCCTGCTCAACTACGTCACGGCGCTCGGCTACGGCACCGACGACGACGAGGCCTTCCAGCGGCTCTGGCCGAGCGTCCACATCGTCGGCAAGGACATCGCCCGGTTCCACGCCGTCATCTGGCCGGCGATGCTCATGGCCGCGGGGCTGCCCGTGCCGGAGCGCGTCTTCGGCCACGGCTGGCTGCTCGTCGGCGGCGAGAAGATGTCCAAGTCGAAGCTGACCGGCATCGCGCCGTCCGAGATCACCGACACGTTCGGGTCCGACGCGTTCCGCTACTACTTCCTGCGCGCCATCACCTTCGGGCAGGACGGCAACTTCAGCTGGGAAGACATCTCGGCGCGCTACCAGGCCGAACTCGCGAACGGCTACGGCAACCTGGCGTCCCGGCTGGTCGCGATGCTGCAGAAGTACTTCGACGGCGAGGTCCCGGCGCGCGGTGCGCTGACCGAGTCCGACCAGGCGATCGATGCCCTGGCCGTGTCGGTCACCGAGCGTGCCGACGCCGCGATCGCCGCCTTCGCCCCGCACGAGGCGATCGCCAGCGTCTGGGAGCTCGTCGACGCCCTGAACGGCTACATCACCGAGCAGGCGCCGTGGGCCCTGGCGAAGGACGACGCCGAGCGCGAGCGCCTCGGCACGGTCCTGACCACCGCGCTCCGCGGCCTCGGCACCGTCACCGTCCTGCTGTCCCCGGTCATGCCGAAGGCGACCGAGAAGCTCTGGGCCTCGATCGGCGCCGGCGGGTCCGTCGCCGAGCAGCGGGTCGACCGCGCGTACGAGTGGCAGGGTGCGTCGCACGTGGTGCCACTGGAGAGCGGGCTGTTCCCCCGGATCGAGCAGGTCTCCGAGTGACCGACGCCGAGTCGCACGTCCGGTCCCGCAGTGACGGGGCGTCCGGGGCCTCGAAGCGCGACCTGACGTACCCGCCGCTGCCCCAGGCGCTCGTCGTACCGGTGTACGACAACCACACCCACATGGAGATCGCCGACGGTGTCGGTGACGGGGGTGACGGTCCGCTCGAGTACCGCGAGCACCTCGACCGTGCTTCCAGCGTCGGCGTCCGCGGTGTCGTGCAGGTCGGCACGGACCTCGCCACCTCGGAGTGGTCCGCGTCGATCGCCGCTCGGGAGCCCCGGGTCCTGGCGGCCGTCGCGCTGCACCCGAACGAAGCGCCCGTACTGCAGGAACAGGGGCTGCTCGACGAGCACCTCGCCGGCATCGAACGGCTCGCCGCGCTGCCGCGGGTCCGGGCCATCGGTGAGACCGGTCTCGACTTCTTCCGCACCGGCGAGGACGGCCGCGACGCCCAGGTCCGTTCGTTCGAGGAGCACATCCGCATCGCGAAGGAGCACGACCTCGCGCTGACGATCCACGACCGCGATGCGCACGACGCCGTGGTCGAGGTCCTCGACCGCGTGGGTGCCCCGGAACGCACCGTCTTCCACTGCTTCTCCGGCGGCCCGGACCTGGCCCGGCTCTGCGCCGAGCGCGGCTGGTACATGTCCTTCGCCGGCACCGTGACGTTCAAGAACGCCGCACTGTTGCGTGAAGCCCTGGTCGTTGCCCCGCGGCACCTGATCATGGTCGAGACCGACGCGCCGTTCCTGACGCCCACCCCGTTCCGTGGTCGTCCGAACGCGCCGTACCTCATCCCGCTCACCCTGCGGTCGATGGCAGACACCCTGGGCACCGATGCCTCAATGCTCGCGGCCCAGATCGCCTCGAACACCGAGCTCGTCTACGGTGCGTGGGACGCCGAGCCCGTGACGGTGGACGAGTAGTCGTGGGTGCCCTGCTCGGCCCGGCAGAGATCCGGGAACTCGCGGCCGAACTCGACGTCACCCCGACGAAGAAGCTCGGCCAGAACTTCGTGCACGACGCCAACACCGTGCGGCGCATCGTGTCCGTCGCCGGCGTCACCCCCTCGGCGCAGGTGCTCGAGATCGGCCCGGGGCTCGGGTCGCTGACACTCGGGTTGACCGAGACCGGCGCACCCGTCACCGCGGTCGAGATCGACAAGCGCCTGTCCGCCAAGCTGCCGTCGACGGTGTCGTCGATGCAGCCGGACGCCAGACTGACGGTCGTGCAGCAGGACGCCATGACCGTCGCGGCGTCGGACCTCGACGTCGAGCCGACGCACCTCGTCGCGAACCTGCCGTACAACATCTCGGTGCCCGTGCTCCTGCACCTGCTCGCGACCTTCCCGTCGATCGAGCGGTCGCTCGTGATGGTGCAGGCCGAGGTCGGGTACCGGCTCGCCGCCGGCCCCGGCAGCAAGGTCTACGGTTCGCCGAGCGTCAAGGCCGCCTGGTACGGGTCGTGGAGCACCGCCGGGCTGGTCAGCCGGCAGGTCTTCTGGCCGGTGCCGAACGTCGACAGCGTCCTGGTGGCCTTCGACCGGCACGAGCCCCCGGGTGACGAGCGTCTGCGGTCGCGGGTGTTCACGCTGGTGGACGCCGCGTTCCAGCAGCGGCGCAAGATGCTGCGGCAGAGCCTGTCCGGGGTGCTCGGCGGCAGTGCGCACGCGTCCGAGGTGCTGACGGCGGCGGGCATCGACCCGACTGCCCGGGGCGAGGCGATCGGTGTGGACGACTTCGTGCGGCTCGGGCGGACGGTCCTGGCGGCTGCGGAGTAGTCCGTCCCTCCCCGCGAGCGAAATACGGAATGTTTCGGGGTGTCCGGTCGGTGCTCCTACGGTTGATCGCATCAACCAAGGAGGCATCATGGGATCCACCGAGTCGCCCCTCTCGCCCCGCCGGGTGCCGAGCCCGTCCACAGCAGCCGAGCGCCGAGCGTTGTTCGCACGGACGCCTCGGCCTGCGGGCACGTTCGAAGAGCGCCGCGAGCGTCGGCGGCGTGCGATCGAGGCGATCGATCCGGACTGCCGTGTCGAGCCGATCGAGCGTCTGCGCCGGGTGCCCTGACCGTGTTCGAGTCGCTCGGTTCCGATGACTTCGACGAGCACCGGGTCCTGGAGTTCCACAGATGCTCCGGCCGACCCGCCGCGGTCCTCGTGGAGACGAGTTTCATCGAGTGCGTTCTCCACCGTGCGGAGCCACAACATGCCCGAGCTGCGGCGTTCTGGGATCACCTCGACCTGGCCGACACGAGCATCGTGTACAGCGGGTTCGCCGAGTTCGAGATCTTCGAATCAGCGCATCGCAAGGGACCGCGGGCGGCACGTCAGCACAAATCGGCCTGGCGGGACCTGCTGAGTTCGACCCAGATGCACTGGGCCAGTGTCGACGCGGTCGCCGATGACGTCCCCGGCCTCATGGAAGAGTTCGGCCTGACCGCTGCAGGTGCCGTGCTTGTTGCCACGGCTGAGCACTGGGAGGTCGACGGCTTCGTGACCGTCGATCCTTCGTTCGGTGTGGTGGACCGGGCACGCCTCCCGCTGATGATCGACGTCGAGGGCGCTCTCTTGGCGCGACGCCTGCGTACCAGCTGACCGCGATGGTGCGAGGTTCCGTGGTCGGTGCGAGCCGAAGTGGCTCGCACCGACCACGGAACCTCGCACCATTCGAGGCACCCGGGTCAGTGCTCGCGGGACGCCATCATCTCGAGGATCTGCTGGTGGTTGCCGTTCCGCTCGGCGAAGCGCAGCGGGTGCACGTTCTGCACCAGGATCTCCGGTGCAGCACCGGACTCGATGAGCGCCATGACCTCGTCGGCGAAGGCGTCGAGCGGCATCCCACCGAAGTCGGCGCCGCCCATCAGGTCGGTCATGACGGCCGGCGGGGCGAGCTCGAGCACCTCGAGCGACGACCCGACGAGCTGCTGGCGCAGGGCCTGCGTGTAGGCGTGCACACCGGCCTTCGTCGCGCTGTACGTCGGCGACGCGGTGAGCGGGACGAACGCGAGACCGGACGTCACGGTCATCAGGGTGGCCGAGGGCTGGGCGAGCAGGTGCGGCAGGAACGCGTCGATGAGCCGGATCGTGCCGACCAGGTTCGTCTGGACGAGTTCGAGGGCATCGTGGATGTGCCCGGGGTCGCGGAGGTCTTCGTCGCGCATGATCCCCGACATGGTGATCAGGGCATCGAGCGACGGGTAGGCCTCGAGCACCGAGGTGGCAGCGGCTTCGATCGACGACGCATCGGCGACGTCGATCTGCACGGTGCCGAAGCCGTGCTCGGCGGCGAGGGAGTCGAGGAAGGCCTGGCGACGGCCGCCGATGACGACGGTGCTGCCGGCGGCCTGCAGGCGCTGGGCGAGCGCGAGACCGATGCCCGAGGTCGCGCCGGGGATGAAGACGGTGGAGTTCGTGATGTCCATGACCACCACGATGCTCCGCGGACGGGGTCACAACCAGAGCGCAGTCATCGGGGGATCGGCGATCCCTGGCACCTCGCCACGAACCGGACCATGATCGACCCATGGACCGTGCCGCACTCGCCGACTTCCTCCGCCGTCGCCGCGAGCTGCTGCGCCCCGAGGACGTCGGCCTCGGGCAGGGCCCGCGACGCAGGACTCCGGGGCTCCGCCGTGAAGAGGTCGCTGCCCTCGCCGGCATGTCCGTGGACTACTACACGCGACTCGAGCAGCAGCGTGGCCCGCAGCCGTCCGAGCAGATGATCGCCGCGATCGCCCGCGCCCT
>NZ_KB714616.1:0-806 GCF_000349565.1 Curtobacterium flaccumfaciens UCD-AKU | reverse complement strand
GCCGCGATCGCCCGCGCCCTGCGGTGCAGCCTCGACGAGCGCGACCACCTGTTCCACCTGGCCGGGCAGAACGCCCCGACCCGGATGCACCGCGCCGACCACGTCGACCCGGCGATCCTGCGGGTGCTCGACCGGCTCGAGGACACCCCGGCGATCGTCGTCAGCCACCTGGGCGAGACCCTGGTCGAGAACCGGCTCGCGGCGGCACTGCTCGGGTCGTCCGTCAGCCTGCCCGGCAACGAGCGCTACCAGGCGTGGCGGTGGTTCGTGACCGGGAACGAGCTCGCGAAGTACGCGCCGGAGCAACACGAGCGACTGGCCCGGGTCGTGGTGGCGTCGCTGCGGGCGGCGGTGGGGCTCGCGGGCCCGGGCGATCGTCGGGCGACCGAACTCGTCGCCGAGTTGCAGACGCGCAGCCCCGAGTTCCGCGACCTCTGGGCCAAGCACGAGGTGGCCACCCGCTGGTCGGACAACAAGACCATCGTGCAGCCGGAGCTCGGGCGCATCACCGTTGACTGCCAGGTGCTGCACACCGACGACCAGGCGCAGGCACTGCTGTTGTTCACCGCGCCTCCAGGATCAGAGGACGCGCAGAAGCTCGAGCTCCTCGGCGTCGTCGGACAGCAGACCTTCGCCGGCTGACGACCTCGCACGGTGCGCGTTCGCTCGGCTCGTGCGACTTTGGTCGACCCCGCACGGTGCCAGGTTGGTGAGCCCGTGCATCGTCGACCGCTTGGTGCCGCCCTACAGTCCGCCACCGAGCGACCAACCTCGCACCGACCGGACAAGCGCGCACCGTGCGACCC
>NZ_KB714615.1:1737-1965 GCF_000349565.1 Curtobacterium flaccumfaciens UCD-AKU | reverse complement strand
GAACACCGTCGCGATGCCGAGGGTCTGGGCCGCCGCGGGGTTCGGGACGGTGACCTCGTCACCGCCGAACGTGATCGTGCCGCCGTCCGGGGTGTAGACCCCGGCGAGGATCTTCACGAACGTCGACTTGCCGGCGCCGTTGTCGCCGACGATGGCGACCACCTCGCCCGGGTAGACGTCGAAGTCGATGTCGCTGAGGGCCTGGACGGCGCCGAACCGCTTGGTGAT
>NZ_KB714615.1:986-1484 GCF_000349565.1 Curtobacterium flaccumfaciens UCD-AKU | reverse complement strand
CGGACCGGGCGGGCAGAGGGGGTCGGACCTACTTGATGCCGGCGCTGTCGCAGGCCGACTTGTACTGCGCGGTGCAGATCTTCGACACCTCGTACAGGCCGTCCTTGACGACCGTCGACTCGACGTTGTCCGTGGTGACGGCGACCGGGTCGAGCAGCGTCGACTGGACGCTGGCGCCGCCGGCGGTGTCGACGGTCGTGTCGCCCTTCGGGGTCTCACCCTTGGCGAACTGGATCGCCAGGTCGGCGGCCTTCGACGCCTCGGGCTTGAAGGCCTTGTAGACGGTCATGTACTGCTCACCGGCGAGGATCCGCTGGATGCCTGCGAGCGAGGCGTCCTGCCCGGTGACGGGCGGGAGCTCGGTGACGCCGGCCGACTTCAGGGCCGCGATGACACCGCCGCCGGTGTCGTCGTTCGCCGCGTAGACGCCCGTGATCTTGTCCTTGCCGAGCTTGCTGATCTGGCCGGCTGCCCAGTCCTGCGCCTTGGCGGGGTCCC
>NZ_KB714615.1:0-422 GCF_000349565.1 Curtobacterium flaccumfaciens UCD-AKU | reverse complement strand
ATGACCGGCACCTTCTTGGCCTTCGCCTGCTGGACGATGGACGCAGCGGCCTCGCCGTCGAACGGGTCGAGGACCAGGACCTTGACGCCCTGCGTGAGCATCGACTGGGCCTGCTGCAGCTGCTTCGACGCGTCGCCGTCGGCGTTCGCGTAGATGACGGAGCAGCCGCTGCACTGCTTCTTCACCTCGGCGGTGAAGAGCGGGCGGTCGGCGCTGGCGTACCGGGCGGTGACGGAGTCGGGCAGGAGCAGGCCGATCTTGGCCTTCGACGCGTCTCCGCCGCCTCCGCCGGAACCGGTCCCGGCGTCCGCGCCGTTGGAACAGCCCGCCAGGGTGGTGATCGCGAGCAGCAGGGCGCTGACGCCCAGCATCGCTCGTGTGGTGGATTTCTTCATTGAAACGTCCTCCAACAGTGGACCGCC
>NZ_APJN01000083.1 GCF_000349565.1 Curtobacterium flaccumfaciens UCD-AKU | reverse complement strand
AGTGCGTCTGGTCCTTGAGAACTCAACAGCGTGCACATTGTCAATGCCAATTTATTGATTGACCTCGTGCCTGGTCGGCTTGCTGACTGGGTCATGAAGCAATTCCTTTTGGATTGAAGATTGTCAGTAGACAGTCAACAGTCAGAATCAACTCGGTCTGATGCCTTCGGGTGTTGGGTCTGTATTTTTTTACGGAGAGTTTGATCCTGGCTCAGGACGAACGCTGGCGGCGTGCTTAACACATGCAAGTCGAACGATGATGCCCAGCTTGCTGGGTGGATTAGTGGCGAACGGGTGAGTAACACGTGAGTAACCTGCCCCTGACTCTGGGATAAGCGTTGGAAACGACGTCTAATACTGGATATGATCACTGGCCGCATGGTCTGGTGGTGGAAAGATTTTTTGGTTGGGGATGGACTCGCGGCCTATCAGCTTGTTGGTGAGGTAATGGCTCACCAAGGCGACGACGGGTAGCCGGCCTGAGAGGGTGACCGGCCACACTGGGACTGAGACACGGCCCAGACTCCTACGGGAGGCAGCAGTGGGGAATATTGCACAATGGGCGAAAGCCTGATGCAGCAACGCCGCGTGAGGGATGACGGCCTTCGGGTTGTAAACCTCTTTTAGTAGGGAAGAAGCGAAAGTGACGGTACCTGCAGAAAAAGCACCGGCTAACTACGTGCCAGCAGCCGCGGTAATACGTAGGGTGCAAGCGTTGTCCGGAATTATTGGGCGTAAAGAGCTCGTAGGCGGTTTGTCGCGTCTGCTGTGAAATCCCGAGGCTCAACCTCGGGCTTGCAGTGGGTACGGGCAGACTAGAGTGCGGTAGGGGAGATTGGAATTCCTGGTGTAGCGGTGGAATGCGCAGATATCAGGAGGAACACCGATGGCGAAGGCAGATCTCTGGGCCGTAACTGACGCTGAGGAGCGAAAGCATGGGGAGCGAACAGGATTAGATACCCTGGTAGTCCATGCCGTAAACGTTGGGCGCTAGATGTAGGGACCTTTCCACGGTTTCTGTGTCGTAGCTAACGCATTAAGCGCCCCGCCTGGGGAGTACGGCCGCAAGGCTAAAACTCAAAGGAATTGACGGGGGCCCGCACAAGCGGCGGAGCATGCGGATTAATTCGATGCAACGCGAAGAACCTTACCAAGGCTTGACATACACCGGAAACGGCCAGAGATGGTCGCCCCCTTGTGGTCGGTGTACAGGTGGTGCATGGTTGTCGTCAGCTCGTGTCGTGAGATGTTGGGTTAAGTCCCGCAACGAGCGCAACCCTCGTTCTATGTTGCCAGCGGGTTATGCCGGGGACTCATAGGAGACTGCCGGGGTCAACTCGGAGGAAGGTGGGGATGACGTCAAATCATCATGCCCCTTATGTCTTGGGCTTCACGCATGCTACAATGGCCGGTACAAAGGGCTGCGATACCGTAAGGTGGAGCGAATCCCAAAAAGCCGGTCTCAGTTCGGATTGAGGTCTGCAACTCGACCTCATGAAGTCGGAGTCGCTAGTAATCGCAGATCAGCAACGCTGCGGTGAATACGTTCCCGGGCCTTGTACACACCGCCCGTCAAGTCATGAAAGTCGGTAACACCCGAAGCCGGTGGCCTAACCCTTGTGGAAGGAGCCGTCGAAGGTGGGATCGGTGATTAGGACTAAGTCGTAACAAGGTAGCCGTACCGGAAGGTGCGGCTGGATCACCTCCTTTCTAAGGAGCATCTGGTCAGTGCTGGTCGCCCATTGTGGGTGGTTGGTTGCTGGTCCAGGCGCCTGTTTCGGACCGAACGTGTCCGACGGGTAGCTCATGGGTGGAACATTGACAGTGCAGTTGGGAGTGATGCTTCCGACCTCAGTACGCTCTGCTTGCAGGGTTGGGACGGGTCGGGGGTGGAGCGCTCAGCTGGTGCACGTTGTTGGGTCCTGAGGGACCAGGCTTCCTGCTGCTACGTGAGTGGTGGTGGGGGTTGGGCCTACGGGTCCTTCGTCGGGCCAGTGTGATCCTGCTGTTGTGGTGGGGGAGTGCTGGTGCCGATCGTATGTTGAGAACTACACAGTGGACGCGAGCATCTTTGATTCGCGTCATCCATGATCAGCCTTTGGGTTGTTGAGTGGTGACGTTGGATCGCAATTTTAATCTTTGTGGTCAAGTTTCTAAGAGCAAACGGTGGATGCCTTGGCATCTGGAGCCGATGAAGGACGTAGAAATCTGCGATAAGCCTCGGGGAGCTGATAATCGAGCTGTGATCCGAGGATTTCCGAATGGGGAAACCCCGCCAGGCGTTTTGCGACCTGGTGACTCCCGCCTGAATATATAGGGCGGGTAGAGGGAACGTGGGGAAGTGAAACATCTCAGTACCCACAGGAAGAGAAAACAACATGTGATTCCGTGAGTAGTGGCGAGCGAAAGCGGATGAGGCTAAACCGATCATGTGTGATAGCCGGCGGGCGTTGCATGGTCGGGGTTGTGGGACACGTCACTCAGTTCTGCCGGACTGGGGCGGTTACAGCGCATCATAGTCGAACCGGTTTGAAAGCCGGGCCGTAGTGGGTGCCAGCCCCGTAGACGAAATGGTGTTATGGCCGGATGTGTATCCCAAGTAGCACGGGGCCCGAGAAATCCCGTGTGAATCTGTCAGGACCACCTGATAAGCCTAAATACTCCCAGATGACCGATAGCGGACAAGTACCGTGAGGGAAAGGTGAAAAGTACCCCGGGAGGGGAGTGAAATAGTACCTGAAACCGTTTGCTTACAAACCGTCGGAGCCTCCTTAGTAGGGGTGACGGCGTGCCTTTTGAAGAATGAGCCTGCGAGTTAGTGATATGTGGCGAGGTTAACCCGTGAGGGGCAGCCGTAGCGAAAGCGAGTCTGAATAGGGCGTTTGAGTCGCATGTTCTAGACCCGAAGCGAAGTGATCTATCCATGGCCAGGTTGAAGCGACGGTAAGACGTCGTGGAGGACCGAACCCACTTCAGTTGAAAATGGAGGGGATGAGCTGTGGATAGGGGTGAAAGGCCAATCAAACTTCGTGATAGCTGGTTCTCTCCGAAATGCATTTAGGTGCAGCGTTGCGTGTTTCTCGCCGGAGGTAGAGCTACTGGATGGCCGATGGGCCTCAACAGGTTACTGACGTCAGCCAAACTCCGAATGCCGGTGAGTGAGAGCGCAGCAGTGAGACGGTGGGGGATAAGCTTCATCGTCGAGAGGGAAACAACCCAGACTACCAACTAAGGTCCCTAAGCGTGTGCTAAGTGGGAAAGGATGTGGAGTTGCACAGACAACCAGGAGGTTGGCTTAGAAGCAGCCACCCTTGAAAGAGTGCGTAATAGCTCACTGGTCAAGTGATTCCGCGCCGACAATGTAACGGGGCTCAAGCACACCACCGAAGTTGTAGATTTCGCACTATAGACAAGCCTTCGTGGTTCAGTCGTGCGGAGTGGTAGGAGAGCGTCGTGTGGCGAGTGAAGCGGCGGAGTGATCCAGCCGTGGACGCTACACGAGTGAGAATGCAGGCATGAGTAGCGAAAGACGGGTGAGAAACCCGTCCTCCGAAAGACCAAGGGTTCCAGGGCCAGGTTAATCCGCCCTGGGTAAGTCGGGACCTAAGGCGAGGCCGACAGGCGTAGTCGATGGACAACGGGTTGATATTCCCGTACCGGCGAACAACCGCCCAAGCTAATCCAGTGGTGCTAAGAGTCCTAACCCGGTACAACCGGATCCCTTCGGGGTGATGGTGGCCGGTCTAACGCTCGACCCCATGCTGGTGCGGTTAGCGTATGAACAGGTGTGACGCAGGAAGGTAGCTGAGCCAGGCGATGGTATCCGTAAGGTGAACCTGGTGTAAGGATGTAGGGCTGACGATAGGCAAATCCGTCGTCTGTGTGCCTGAGATCCGACGCGTACCCGTAAGGGGAAATCAGTGATCCTATGCTGCCGAGAAAAGCATCGACGCGAGGTTGCAGCCGCCCGTACCCGAAACCGACTCAGGTGGTCAGGTAGAGAATACCAAGGAGATCGAGAGAATCGTGGTTAAGGAACTCGGCAAAATGCCCCCGTAACTTCGGGAGAAGGGGGGCCGGACACGTGACCGGATTTACTCCGTGAGCGTTGAAGGCCGCAGAGACCAGTGGGAAGCGACTGTTTACTAAAAACACAGGTCCGTGCGAAGTCGCAAGACGATGTATACGGACTGACGCCTGCCCGGTGCTGGAAGGTTAAGAGGAAGGGTTAGCCTTTGGGCGAAGCTCTGAATTTAAGCCCCAGTAAACGGCGGTGGTAACTATAACCATCCTAAGGTAGCGAAATTCCTTGTCGGGTAAGTTCCGACCTGCACGAATGGCGTAACGACTTCCCAGCTGTCTCAACCGCGAACTCGGCGAAATTGCACTACGAGTAAAGATGCTCGTTACGCGCAGCAGGACGGAAAGACCCCGTGACCTTTACTACAGTTTGGTATTGGTGTTCGGAGTGGCTTGTGTAGGATAGGTGGGAGACTGTGAAGCGGGCACGCTAGTGTTCGTGGAGTCATTGTTGAAATACCACTCTGGTCACTTTGGATGTCTAACGTAGGACCCTGATCGGGTTCATGGACAGTGCCTGATGGGTAGTTTAACTGGGGCGGTTGCCTCCCAAAGAGTAACGGAGGCGCCCAAAGGTTCCCTCAACCTGGTTGGCAATCAGGTGGCGAGTGTAAGTGCACAAGGGAGCTTGACTGTGAGACTGACAGGTCGAGCAGGGACGAAAGTCGGGACTAGTGATCCGGCAGTGGCTTGTGGAAGCGCTGTCGCTCAACGGATAAAAGGTACCTCGGGGATAACAGGCTGATCTTGCCCAAGAGTCCATATCGACGGCATGGTTTGGCACCTCGATGTCGGCTCGTCGCATCCTGGGGCTGGAGTAGGTCCCAAGGGTTGGGCTGTTCGCCCATTAAAGCGGTACGCGAGCTGGGTTTAGAACGTCGTGAGACAGTTCGGTCCCTATCCGCTGCGCGCGTTGGAAATTTGAGAAGATCTATCCCTAGTACGAGAGGACCGGGATGGACGAACCTCTGGTGTGTCAGTTGTTCTGCCAAGGGCACCGCTGATTAGCTACGTTCGGACCGGATAACCGCTGAAAGCATCTAAGCGGGAAGCCGTCTTCGAGATGAGATTTCCATGCACCTTGAGTGTGAGAGGCTCCCAGCAGACTACTGGGTTGATAGGCCGGATGTGGAAGCGGGGACTAACGACCCGTGGAGCTGACCGGTACTAATAAGCCGAAGACTTGATAACACACTGATTTCCGTGCACTTGTTGCACGGGCTCGCGTCCACTTTGTGGTTCCCGACAGACGATCGGGAATCGAAACTGAATACACCGCTCTGCCCTCTTCACCGAGGGCAGTAGCTGGGACAGCTTTGAGACCAATGTATGATCTGGTCGAGAGTGTTCCGGTGGTCATAGCGAGAGGGAAACGCCCGGTCACATTCCGAACCCGGAAGCTAAGCCTCTCAGCGCCGATGGTACTGCAAGGGGGACCTTGTGGGAGAGTAGGACGCCGCCGGACTTAACGTA
>NZ_APJN01000003.1:11116-48229 GCF_000349565.1 Curtobacterium flaccumfaciens UCD-AKU | reverse complement strand
ACCCGACCGTTCCTGCTCACGGTGTGCGTGCGGCGGACGCTGGGGGCCACGGTCTGGAGGCGCGGTGCGGGCTGGCCACGGGCCTCCCGGCCGACGCGTGGTGCGCGGGGCTGGCGCCGACGCGGAACGACCATGTCGCCGTCGTACGACAGCGACATGGTCGCTGTGCGCGCAGCGCGACGGTCCGCACGTTCGGCGTCGACACTGACGAGCCTGGTACACCCCGCTCGTTGAGCCTCCTCTTACCCGCGAGAGGCACCCTGGTCGGCGACACGCAACCGAGCAGCGCGCGGAGGGACCATGGCGACGACGACGCTGACGCACGCGCCGACGGACGCGCCGACATCGGCGCGACCGCAGCACCGCACGGCCGCCCCGGCACGCGCCGGAACCGGTGCGCCCGAGGCTCCGCCGCCCCCGCTGACGCACCGTGCGCCCGCGCTCGACGGACTCCGGACGCTCGCCATCCTGGTCGTCGTCCTGTACCACCTGCACGTGCCGCAGTTCGAGGGCGGCTTCATCGGGGTCACGGTCTTCTTCGTGCTCTCCGGGTTCCTCATCACGACGCTGCTGCTCGGCGAACGGCGCCGCACCGGGCGGGTGCGCCTCGGCTCGTTCTGGGTGAAGCGGCTGCTGCGCCTGTACCCGGCGCTGCTGGCGCTCGTCGTGGTCGGGCTGCTGCTCTGGAACTGGGTCGGTGACTACAAGGGCGCGTCACTGCACTCCGGCGAAGCGGCGTTCATCGCGCTGACCTACACGGGCAACCTGTTCCGCGCCTTCTGGGACACCTCGCAGGGCGTCTTCGCGCACACGTGGAGCCTGTCGATGGAGGAGCAGTTCTACCTGGTGTGGCCTCCGGTCCTGGTGCTGCTGGCCGCGCTCAGGGTGCGGCGTCGCTGGCTCCTCGCGGGGCTCGGCGTCCTGGTCGTCGGGGCGTCGGCGGTGTCGTGGGCGAGCTACCGGACCCCGAGCGGCGGGACCACGCCCGACGTCTACTTCTCGCCCGTGCTCGGGGTGGTGCCGCTCGCGATCGGCTGCGGACTCGCCCTGCTGCTCGACGACGAACGCGTGCGGGTGCGGGCCGCCGGGGTCCTGGGGCACCTGGCGACCTGGGTCGGCCTCGTGCTGCTGGTCGCGGTGCTGCTCGGCATCGACGACGACTGGACCGAGCACGCGTCGACGTTCGGGATCGTGCTGCCGGCGACCGGACTGGTCTCGGCGGTGGCGATCGGCGGCCTGGTCTCGGTCCGGTCCCCCGTGTCCGCGGCCCTGGGCTGGACGCCGGTGTCGTGGTTCGGCCGCCGGGTGTCGTACTCGGCGTACCTCTGGCACCCGCTGGTGATCGCGCTGCTCGGCACCTTCGCGATCGGCCCCTGGGGCACGGTCGGCCTGGTCGGCGCAGTGGTGATCGTGTCGATCGGTGCCGCGTACGCCGTCGAGGTGCCCGTCGAGCGGTTCCGCGCGCGGGCTCGTGCGGCGCGCAGCGCATCCGCGCCGATGCCCGCGCCCATGCCCGCGCTCGCGCTCGCGCCGTCGAGTGAGCAGAAGACGTCGGGTACGGCGCGCTGACCCGACGCCTTCTGCTCACTGAGTGCCCCGGCGCACGCCGACCGTAGGCTCGCCCCCGTGCACTCGGAACGGACGGAC
The DNA here is from genome assembly GCF_000349565.1 of Curtobacterium flaccumfaciens UCD-AKU. GTDB lineage: Bacteria > Actinomycetota > Actinomycetes > Actinomycetales > Microbacteriaceae > Curtobacterium > Curtobacterium poinsettiae. The sequence continues at coordinate 46,582 of NZ_APJN01000003.1, read as the reverse complement.
GTCCTCGTCGTCGGCGGCGGACCCGTCGGGCTGTTCATGGCGGCGCTCCTCGCCGCGCGGGGCGTCGACGTCCGGGTGTGGGAACGCCGCGCGGAGCCGCCGACCGGTTCGCGGGCCATCGGCATCCACCCGCCGTCCCTCGACGCGTTCGCCGCGATCGGCCTGGACACCGCGGTGCTCGCCGAGGCGTCGCTCGTCCGTGCAGGGGTGGCCAGGAGCCGCGGTCGGACCCTCGGCACGCTGCGCTTCGACCGGGCTTCGCCGACCCACCCGTACGTGGCGACCCTCGACCAGCACCGCACCGAGTCCCTGCTCCGCGACCGGCTCCACACCGGTGCGCCAGAGGCCCTGCGTACCGGGACCGCCCTGACCGCCCTGACCCGGCACACCGACCACGTCGACGCCACCGGGACCGGGCCGGACGGCGACGTGGTGACGGTCCGTGCGGCCTTCGTCGTCGGTGCGGACGGCGCTCGGAGCGTCGTCCGTGACCTGCTCGGCATCGGAACGACCGGGCGCGAGTACCCGGACCGCTACGTGATGGGCGACTTCGCCGACCCCGAGGCTCCGTCGGCCCGGTCCGCCGCGCTGGTCGACGTGGGCCCGGACGGCGTGGTCGAGTCCTTCCCGCTGCCGGGCGCGCGTCGCCGGTACGTGGCACTGGTGCCGGACGACGCAGCGTTCGCCGCAGCGGAACGCGGCGCGACGGGCGACCCGGACCCCGCGCTCGTCGCCCGTCTCGCGGCCCTCGTCGCGGAGCGCACCGGTGTCGTCCCCGACCCGGCGACCTGCTCGATGACCAGCGGCTTCCGGGTGCGTCGCCGCACAGCCGACCGCGTCGGTGCCGGCCGGGTCGTGCTCGTCGGCGACGCCGCCCACGAGATCAGCCCGATCGGCGGGCAGGGCATGAACCTCGGGTGGCTCGACGCCGCCGAGTTGGCGCCGCTGCTCGCCGGAGCGGTCCGCACCGGCACGGCCGGGCCGTGGCCGGGCTACGCCGCCCGCCGCCAGGCAGCCGCCCGTCGTGCGGCTCGCCAGGCCGAGGCGAACATGGCGCTCGGTCGTCCGCTCGGCCCCGTCAGCACGACCGGACGGGAGGCGCTGCTCCGGACCGCCCTGTCGCTGCCGACCGCGCACGGCTTGGCCCGGCTCTACGCGATGCGCTGGGCCTGACGGCTCACGTCAGGCGACGAGTCGCGCGCCCGCGAAGCCGAGCTCGACGACGAGCACGAGCGACGACGCGATGACCAGCCGGAACAGGGTGCGCGACGCCCGTCCCGCGAGTACCAGCCGCACGCCGACGACGGCGAGGACGAGCACCACGAGGGCACCGAGGACCGCGAGCACGACCCCGATGCCCCGCACCGGGTCGTCACCGAGCACCTGTCCGCCGAGCACCAGGGCAGCCGCGACGACGAGCGAGGCGAACGCGACGATCCCCGCGCCGCGGAGCCCGAGCCGGTGCGGGAACCCCCGGACACCGGTGGCGGCGTCGTCGACCAGGTCGGGCAGCACGTTGGTGCAGTGGATCGCGATGCCGAAGACGGCCCCCGTCGCGATCGCCCACCACGTCGGCCACTGTCCCTCCGGCCCGGCCGCGACGGACACGACGGGCAACAGCCCGAAGGCGACGATGAACGGCGCCACCGACCACACCGAACGCTTCAGGCCGGCGTCGTAGGCCCAGCCTGCGGCGACCAGCACGAGGTGCGCGACCGCGGCGACCGGCCCGAGGAACATCGAGAGCACCACGGCGATCCCGGCGCTGGCGTACGCGGCGGTACGGACGGTGCCGACGGCGATGAGGCCGCGGGCCACGGGCTTGTCGCGCCGTCCGACGGCCCGGTCGCGGTCCGCGTCGATCCAGTCGTTCGCCAGCCCGATGGACAGCTGACCGGCGACGACCGTCAGCGCCACCAGGGCCACGAGCCACACCGGGTGTCCGACGGCGGCGGCGACCACCGCGGCGAGGACGGTCACGGTGACGGTCGGCCCGGGGTGCGACGACGCGAAGAGCAGTCGTGCGGTCGACGGGGCGCTGCTGGCGGTCACCCGGTCAGCGTACGGAACGCTCCTGCGCGGTCGTGGGGCCGGTCACGGGACCGCGGTCACCTCGACGCCGAAGCGGTCGACGAGCTCGCGCTTGAGCACCTTGCCGCTCGGGCCGAGCGGCAGCGCGTCGAGGACGTGCACGACCCGGGGGTACTTGTACGCGGCGATCTCGACGGCGACGAAGTCGACCAGGACCTGCGGCTCGACGGTCGCGCCGGAGCGCAGCACCACCGCCGCCTCGATCTCCTGCCCGTGCACCGCGTGCGGCACGCCGAACACCGCGGCCATCGCCACGTCGGGGTGGGTGGCGAGCACCTCCTCGACCTGGCGGGGGTACACGTTGTAGCCGTTGCGGATGATCATGTCCTTGGTGCGGTCGACGATCGTCAGGTAGCCGGCGTCGTCCTTCGTGCCCAGGTCGCCGGTGCGGAACCACCCGTCGACGATGGCCTCTGCGGTGTCCTCGGGCCGGTCGAGGTACCCGTTCATCAGGTTGTGGCCGCGGATCACGAGCTCGCCGATCGCACCGTGCGGCAGCATGACGATCGCGTCGCGGACCTCGGGGTCGGCGATCTCGACGTCGACGCCCCACACCGGCGTGCCGATCGTGCCGGGCCGCGGCGGCTGTCCGACGTGGTTGAAGGTGGCGACCGGCGAGGTCTCGGTCAGGCCGTACCCCTCGTGGATCGGGGCGTCGAAGACCTGCTCGAACCGCTCGAGCACCGCCAGCGGCAGCGAGGCACCACCGGAGATCGCGTACCGGAGCGTCGGACGGGCCTCGGACCGGGTCGCGGCGTCGAGCAGCGCCATGTACATCGTCGGGACGCCCATGAAGATGCCGCAGCCGTGCTCGACCATCGCGGCGAGCGCCGAGTCGCCGTCGAACTTCGGCAGCATGACCAGCGTCGCGCCGGTGCGGAACCCGGTGTTCATCGTGCAGGTCTGCCCGAACGTGTGGAACAGCGGCAGCGCGCCGAGCAGGACGTCGCCGCGGTGCATGTCGAACGTGGTCATCAGGTTGGTGTTGACCTGTTCGAGCAGTGCGAAGTGCGACCCCTCGGCGCCCTTGGGCTGGCCGGTGGTGCCGCTCGTGTACAGGATGGTCGCGGTGTCGAACGGGTGCCTGGGGACGTAGGTGTCGAGCGGTTCGCTCTGCGCGGCCAGGGCCTCGAGCCGGTCGGGGCCGGCCGCGGACTGGTCGCCGGTCGGAGCCTGCGCAGGGGCCGGCGCGAGCACGGTCACCACGTCGACCCCGGCCAGCTCGGCGCCGGCAGCACCTTCGCCGAGCAGCGGTGCGGCGCAGACGAGCAACGTGGCCCCGCTGTCCCGCAGGACGTACTCGATCTCGCGGCGTTTCAGCAGGGCGTGCACGGGCACGGCCACCGCGCCGAGGGCGAGGGTGGCGTAGTAGACGCGGGGGAAGTCCGCGACGTTCGGCACGAGCATCGCGACCTTCGACCCCTCGGTGACGCCCCGCGCACGGAGCGCTCCGGCGTAGGACAGGGTCTGGGCCCACAGCTCGGCGTAGGTGGTGCGGACGTCGCCGACGATGACGGCGACGTCGTCGGGGTACCGTGCCGCCGACTCGGCGAGGATCGCTGCGACCGATGCGGTCGCGCGGGTGGTGTGGGTGTCGTGCATGCCGGTCTCCGTCGTCGTCGACGACCTCGTCGTCGTCGCAGCCGATCCTACGGCTCGTCCTGCCGCGTCGCGCGTGCTCCGACGACACCCGTCCGGGGCGGTCGCCGCACGGGTGTCCGGTCAGGGAGCGGTCGGCGCGGCGACCTTCCGGCGCACCAGGACCCCGGACGCCAGGGCGATCCCGAGCAGCACGACGAGTCCGCCGACGGGTTCGTTCCACCGCACCCGCTCCCCCAGCACGAGCACCCCGAGCGCCACCCCGACCACCGGCGTCAGGTAGGTGACGGTGGAAGCGCGACCAGCGCCCCACGACTGCACGAGCCGCGTGTTCCAGGCGTAGGCCAACCCCGTGCCGACGCAACCGAGCGCGATCATCGCGGCCACGATCCTCCCGTCCAGCTCGACCGGACCGGTCGCGATGACGGGCGCGACCAGCAGGAGCATCCCGGAGGCCAGCGTCAGCTGGACCGTCGCCAGCGTGACCGGGTCGTACGCACTCGCCACGGCCACCCGCCGCAGGTAGGCGAGCCCGATGCCGTAGGACGCGGTCATGCCGAGCAGTGCGACCTGCCCCGGCACGCTCGCCAGGACCTCGGGGTCGGTCAGGACGTCCCACGGGCCGACCAGCACGAGCACCCCGACGATGCCGAGCACGATCCCGAGCACCTGCCGTCCGCGCAGGCGTTCGGACGGCACGAGCACCGCGAGCGCGGCCAGCGTCATGATCGGGGTCGTCGCGTTGTAGATGCTCGCGAGGCCGGACGGCACCGTCTGCTCCGCCCACGCCATCAGTGACGACGGCACCGCGTTGAGGAACACCGCGACGACCGCCAGGTGCGCCCAGGTCCGCGGTTCCCGGGGCCAGCGCCGACGGGTCGCCAGGAGCACCACGACGAGCGTGACCCCACCGAGCACGGTCCGCACGGTGGCGACCTGCTGCGGGGCGAGACCGTCGAGGCCGATCTTCGCGAAGAGGAAGCTCGAGCCCCAGGTCAGTGCGACGAGGACGTAGAGGAGGGCGTTCACGTGGCCTAGTGTCGGACCACCGAGCGACATGCGGCAAACGCATGTCGCTCATGCCCACATGAGGAGGACGCATGACCGTCTCGGTCCAGCAACTGCGCGCGTTCGTCGCCACGCTCGACGCCGGGTCCTTCACCGCCGCGGCCGTCGCCCTGGGCGTCGGCCAGTCCGCGGTGTCGCACGCCGTCGCGGGGCTCGAGCGCGAGGTCGGCGGCTCCGTCGTGCACCGCGGCGCGGTCGCCGCCCCCACCCCGCTCGGCGACCGCCTGCTGGCCCACGCCCGCAGCGTGCTCGCCTCGGTCGAAGCCCTGGAGGCGGTGGTCCGGCCCGGCACGGCGCGCGGCACCGTGCGCCTCGCCGCCGTCCCCACCGTCTGCCAGGGGCTGCTGCCGCGGCTCCGCGAGCTGTGGGCGGTGACCCTGCCGGACGTCGACGTGCAGGTCTACGAGGGGGACGACGACGAGATGCCGGAGTGGCTCGAGGCCGGCACCGTCGACGCCGCCGTGCTCGTCGACCCGTCGCCGGTGCCCGACGGCGGCGTGGTCGTCGCGCGGGACGAGATGGCCGCGGTGATCCGCCGCGACCACCCCCTCGCCGAGCTGCCAGCACTCACCCTCGACGACCTGCACGAGGACGGCCTGGTGGCGGGCGGCGGCGGGTGCGAGTACCAGGTCCAGAAGCTCCACGAACTCGACGGCCGGCCGTTCCGGTACGCCCACCGGGTGCGCGAGATGAGCACGATGTTCGGGATGATCCAGCGGGGCGAGGGCGTGTCGATCGTGCCGACCCTGGGCCGCGGGATGCTGCCGCCGGACCTCGTGATGATCCCGATGGCCCGGCGGCTCGAGCGCACCCTGGTGCTGAGCGGGCCGTCGTCCCGTGCGTGGCACCCCCTGGCGCGGGCGCTGGTCGACGCGGTCTGAGGCGGGCGGGCGAGCGGGTCGCCGGTCGAGCGGCTCCGGCGGCTCCGGCAGCTCCGGCAGCTCCGGCAGCTCCGACCTTCGGCGGATCCGCTCGTCGACGCAGCTCCCTAGGCTCGGGGCATGGCCTCGACCGCGCTCCCCGCCGTGCCCCTCGGGCAGCGTGTGTGGTCCCAGACGTGGCGCGTGGCCGTCGCGGCGCTGACCGGGCTGTTCACCGCCGGTCTGGTGTGGCCGACGACGGACACCCGCGGCTGGAGCGACCTGCACGTCGGCGCTCTGATCCTCGGGGACATGGGAGCGGGCCTGGTCGCCCTCGTCCTGCTGCCGTTCCGGCACCGGGCACCGCTCGTGGTCACGGTCGTCATCGGTGCCCTCAGCTCGGTGTCGACGCTGGCGGTCGGGTCGGCCGCGATCGCGACGGTCTCGCTCGCCACCCGGCGCCGTGCCGTCGAGATCGCCGTCGTCGGTTCGGTGCTGCTCGGCGCCACCGTGCTCTACGACGTCGTCCTTGCCCCCGACCAGACCGTGCCGTTCTGGCAGATCGTGCTCGCAGGCACCGTCAGCATCGCCCTGCTCGTCGCGATCGGCATCGGGATCGGGCAGCGCCGGGCGCTCCTGCTCTCCCTGCGCGAGCGCGCGGACCTGCTCGAGCGCGACCAGCAGCTGCGCGAGGACCGCGCCCGCGAGCAGGAACGCGCCCACATCGCCCGCGAGATGCACGACGTCCTGGGCCACCGGCTCTCCCTCGTCGCGCTGCACGCCGGCGCACTCGAGTACCGCGGCCCGGGGCTCACCCCGGACGAGACAGCCGCAGCGGCCGGGGTCGTGCGGGCCGAGGCGCACTCCGCGCTCACCGACCTGCGCGACGTGCTCGGGGTGCTGCGCGACCCGGCCGCGAACGCCGGCGACGAGGTGACCGGCACCGCGCCTCCGCAGCCGACACTCGTCGACCTGCCCGCCCTGCTCGACCAGGCCCGTTCCGGGGGCGCGACCGTCCGGGCGCGCGTCGACTCCGACGCCGCGGCGGTGCCGACCGCCGTCGGGCGACATGCGTACCGCATCGTGCAGGAGGCGCTGACGAACGCCCGTCGGCACGCCCCCGGACAGCCCGTCGACGTGGTCGTCGAGACCGTCGGCGGTCCGGCGATCCGGGTGGTGGTGTCGAACACGCTGACCGACGAGCCAGCGTGTTCGAAGGCCGCCGCCGCCGGGCAGGGTGCCGGGCACGCCGCCGGCTCCGTCGCGGGGCACGGTCTGCGCGGGCTCGCCGAACGCGCCCGACTCGTCGGCGGGAGCTTCCGTGCCGGCAGCGACGACGGACGCGTGCACGTGGTCGAGGCGGTGCTGCCGTGGACGCCGTGACCGCTCCCGTCCGGGTCGTCCTGGTCGACGACGACCAGCTCGTCCGCGTCGGGCTCCGCATGCTGCTCAGCGGCGACGACGGTCTGGTGGTCGTGGGCGAAGCGGGCGACGGGCTCGAGGCCGAGGGCGTCATCGCCGCGACCGCGCCCGACGTCGTGCTCATGGACATCCGGATGCCCCGGTGCGACGGACTCGTCGCCACCGAACGCGAACTGCGACGGCGGCCCGACCTGGCCGTCCTGGTGCTGACCACGTTCGAGGGGGACGACCTCGTGCTCGGAGCGCTGCAGGCCGGCGCCCGTGGGTTCCTGCTCAAGGACACCCCGCCGCACGAACTCGTGCAGGCCGTACGGACCGTGGCGTCCGGGCGCTCGATCCTGTCCCCCTCGGTGCTCGACCGGGTGATCGCGTTCGCCGCCGGGCCGCGCTCGGGCCCCGCGGCCGGTGGAACGGGCGGCGCCACTGCGGACGGTGCCGAGGAACGTCGACTGCTCGCCCTGCTGACCGAGCGCGAGCGCGAGGTCGCGCTCGCCGTGGCCAACGGGGCGTCGAACGCGCAGATCGCCGCCGAGCTGTACGTGGGCCTGGCCACCGTGAAGACGCACGTCGGGCACGTGTACGAGAAGTTCGGCGTCGAGAACCGGGTGCAGCTCGCGCTCGTCGTGCACGCCGCGCGGCGGGGTGGGACGGGGTGGGGACAGCCCACCGGGTGACCGGGTGAGCGTCGTCTGAACGGTCGGCGGTGTCCGCTCGGCAGGATGGACCGATGGCCGAGACGCACGTGAAGACGTTCACCACCGCGGACGAAGCGGCAGCCGAGGCCGCAGGGCTCGCCTGGCTCGCCGAGGCCGAGGACGCCGGCGGCACCCGCTTCGCCCGCGTGCTCGGGCGCCCGAGTCCGACCGTGCTCGACCTCGAACTGATCTCCGACGGCTCCCCCACCACCGCCCAGGCCGAGCGGTTCGGCCGATCGCTCGCCCACACGCACGCCGCCGGTGCCGACCACTGGGGCGCACCTCCCACCGGCTGGACCCGAGGAGCGGCGCTGCGGATGGGCCGTTCGCGCACGCCGTTCGTCGCAGCCGAACAGGCACCGGCGACCTGGGGCGAGTTCTTCGCCGAGTACCGGATCTTGGACTTCGTCCGCCGGATCGTCGACGCCGGCGGGTTCGACCATGCCGAGGCCGCCGTGTTCGAGCGGGTCGCGTCGCGGGTACAGGACGGCACCCTCGGTTCACCGCAGCCCGCGCTCGTCGGGGACCGCCCCGCTCGCCTGCACGGTGACCTGTGGGCCGGCAACGTCCTCTGGCCGACGGACTCGTCCGAACCCACCGGCGCCGTGCTCATCGACCCGATCGCGCACGGCGGGCACGCGGAGACCGACCTGGCGCTGCTCGGGCTGTTCGGGCTGCCCCGGCTCGAGACGGTGCTCGCCGCCTACGACCGGGAGTCACGGCTGGCCGACGGCTGGCAGGAGCGCGTCGAGCTCCACCAGCTCGCGCCGCTGCTGCTGCACGTGTTCCTGTTCGGCGGCTCGTACACCGGGGCCGCGCTCCGGGCGGCGCAGCGGTACGCCTGACCCCTCGCACCGTGCGGCCTCGCTCACCCCGTGCGAGGTTGCCCGCCCCGGTGCCAGCGGCGCACCGTGCGGCCTCGCTCACATCGTGCGAGGTTGCCCACCCGGGTGCCGGCGCCGCACCGTGCACCCTCGCTCACCCCGTGCGAGGTTGCCCACCCCGGTGCCAGCGGCGCACCGTGCGGCCTCGCTCACATCGTGCGAGGTTGCCCGCCCCGTGCAGCGCTACAACCGCGCACCGAGCAGGCGACCCCGCACCGACCGGACGACAGCGCACCGTGCGCCCGCGCCGCCCGCGCCCTCCCCGCCGGCCAACCTCGCACCGTGCGTCCTTAGCTCGCCCACAGCCGGCACAGTGCAGCAGTCGGGGAACGCCCCGGATGCTCATCGACATGACCACCTACCCGGTACCCGTGACCGACCGACGCGACCCCGCGCGCAGTGCCGCGCGGGATCGGCGCCGCCCGCCCCTCGCCCGGCTGTTCCTCGGCGAGCGCGAGGACGCCCGCTGGCTCCGGCCCGCGTTCTGGGCGCTCCTCACCGTGACCGCCGTGGTGTACCTGTGGGACCTCAGCGTCTCCGGGTACGCCAACAGCTTCTACGCCGCCGCCGTGCAGGCCGGCACGAAGTCGTGGGAGGCGTTCTTCTTCGGCTCCCTCGACTCGTCGAACTTCATCACCGTCGACAAACCACCCGCCTCACTCTGGGTGATGGTGCTGTCGGCCCGGCTGTTCGGCTTCTCGAGCACCAGTCTGCTGCTCCCCCAGGCGCTGATGGCCGTCGGTTCCGTGGCCCTGGTCTGGGGCACGGTCCGCCGCACCCTGGCCCGGCTCGGTGCCACCACCGCGAACGTCGGCGCCCTGCTCGCGGGCTTCGTCGTCGCAGCGACCCCGGCAGCGGCCCTGATGTTCCGCTTCGACAACCCGGACGCCCTGCTCGTCCTGCTGATGACCGCCGGCGCGTACTGCACGGTGCGGGCGCTGCCGAAGGGCAGCTGGAGGTGGATCGCGCTCGCCGGGGTCGCCCTGGGCTTCGCGTTCCTGACGAAGATGCTGCAGGGCCTGCTCGTCCTGCCCGCCTTCGGCCTCGTGTACCTGTTCGCCGCCCGCACCGGATGGGGCCGGCGGGTGATCGGCCTGGTCGTCGCCGCCGGCTCCCTCGTGGTGGCCGCCGGCTGGTGGGTCGTCGCCGTGTGGCTCTGGCCCGCCGAGTCCCGCCCGTACATCGGCGGCTCGACGAACAACACCGTCCTCGACCTGGTGTTCGGCTACAACGGCCTCGGTCGGATCTTCGGCGGCTCGGGCAACGGTGGCGGAGGCGGCGGCATGACCGGCGGTACCGCGGGTGGCTCCTTCGGTGGCTCGACGGGCCTGAACCGGCTGTTCTCGTCCGAGATGGGGCTCGAGATCTCGTGGCTCCTGCCCGCGGCGCTCATCGCCCTGGTCGTCGGCCTGGTCGTCATCGGCCGCCGGCACCTGGCCGACCCCGCCCGTGCCGGGCTCGTCCTGTGGGGCGGGTGGCTCCTGGTCACCGGCCTGGTGTTCTCGTACATGTCCGGCACGATCCACCCGTACTACACGGTCGCCCTCGCCCCGGCGATCGCCGGACTCGTCGGCACCGGCGGCGCCCTGCTCTGGCACGCACGAGCCCGCTTCCTCGGCCGCCTCGGCCTCGCCGCGATGACCGGCGTCACCGCGTTCTGGGGCTGGTGCCTGCTGAACGAGAACCCGACGTGGCTGCCGTGGCTCCGCTGGGTGATGCTCGCCGGTGGGCTGCTGTCCGCGGCACTGATCGTCATCGGCAGTGTGCCGTCGCTGCGCAGGCTCGTCACGGTCGGCGTCCTCGCCGGCACCCTGTTCGGGCTGTCCGGCACCACCGCCTACGCCCTCGCCACGACGACCGTCGCGCACTCCGGTTCGATCCCGAGCGTCGGTCCGGCGGGCAGCAGCTCCGGTGGGACGGGCGGCGGTGGCACCGGTGGCATGCCGGGAGGCACGGATGGACCGGGTGGACCGGCCTCCGGTTCCGACGACGGCGGCTCCGACGGCACGTCCGACTCCCAGCAGGGTCCCGGCGGGACCCCGCCGGAGGGCGCTTCCGGCGAGGCGCCGGAAGGCGCCACCGGGCAGGCACCGGGCGGTACGACGGAGGGATCCGACGGCGCGGGCTCCGAGGCGGGGTCGGGCACGGGCCTCCAGGCCGGGGGTGGTGGCACAGGCGGCGGCACGTCGACCTCGTCGGCGCTGCGGAAGCTGCTCGAGGCATCCGACGCGAAGTGGGCGGCCGCGGTGAACGGATCGCAGTCGGCCGCGCAGCTCGAACTCGACACCGACACCGCCGTGATGGCGATCGGCGGCTGGTCGAGCGACCCGGCTCCGACGCTCGCGCAGTTCAAGGCCGCCGTCGCCGACGGCGACATCGGGTACTACGTCTCGTCCGGCTCCGGCGGTGGGATGGGCGGCGGATCCTCGACCGCGTCGGCGATCCAGGAGTGGGTCGCGGCGAACTACGAGTCGACGACGGTCGGCGGCCAGACCGTCTACGACCTGAGCAGCACGGAGTGACCGGCGACGGAGGCGCGGTGGATAGGCTCCGGGACATGCCCGGCCACCCGCTGCAGCGCACCGACGGCTCCCCCGTCCGCGCCCTCGTCGTCGACGACGAGCACGCCCTGGCCGATGCCGTCGCCCTGGCGTTCGCGGGCGACGGCTGGGCCGTGCGGTCCGTGCACCGTGGTCGCGACGTGCTGTTCGCGGCCAGGGAGTTCCAGCCCGATGTCATCGTGCTCGACGTGATGCTGCCCGACATCGACGGGTTCGAGGTGCTCGAACGGCTCCGCGACGCCCGCGACGGCGTCCGGGTGCTGTTCCTCACCGCACGCGACGCCCCCGAGGACCGGCTCGCCGGGCTGACCGGCGGCGGCGACGACTACCTGACCAAGCCCTTCGGCATCGAGGAGCTGCTCGTCCGTGCGCGGATCCTGGCGCGTACCTCGGCCAGGGTCGCCGCAGCCGGGGCGAGCACCGAGCTCGTGGTCGGCGACCTGCGGCTCGACGAGGACGCCCGCACGGTCAGCCGCGACGGGGACCCGATCGAACTCACGCCGACCGAGTACGAACTGCTGCGGCACCTGGCACGGAACGCCAACCGGGTGCTGTCCCGCGAGCAGCTGCTGGCGAGCGTGTGGGGCATGGACTTCGGCACGTCGTCGAACCTGGTGGACATGTACGTGTCGTACCTGCGGAAGAAGCTCGACGTCGGGCGCGAGCCGATGCTGCAGACCGTCCGCGGGGCGGGGTACGTGTTGCGGCCGACGACGTGAGCCGATCGGCGAGGGTGATCCGGGCCTCTCCCCACCGTCACGGCCGCCCCGGCGCCGGACGGGTGCCGTCGTTGCGGTGGCGGGTCGTGGCGGCCGTCGCGCTGTTGCTCGTGGCGACGAACGTCGTCGTGGGGGCGGTGACCGTCGTCGCGTTCCGGGGGTACCTGGTCGACCGGCTGGACGCGGAACTGTCGACGGCCGCGAACCGGACCGTCGGCGGACGGGACGGCGCGGACGCGCCCATCGGACCGCCGCCCGGGTCGTCGTCCTCGTCGTCGTCGGATCGTCCGGATCCCGACAACGCCTTCATCGGTGCACCCGGGCAGTCCGCCGGCACGGTCGTCGCGATCGTGCGGGACGGCACCGTCGTGCTCGGCGGGTACACCGACAGCGACGGAGACCAGCACGGGCTGGCGTCGGCGCAACGGAAGACGCTCACCGCGGTCGACATCGGCGCGGACCCCGCGACGATCGACCTCGGACCCCTCGGCGCCTACCGGGTGCAGGCGGTCGGGCACGACGGCGACGTGTTCGTCACGGCCCTGCCGCTCGGCGACCTGAACGCCGCGATCGCGCGCCTGCTGCTCGTGATCGGGATCGTCACGGTGCTCGGCCTGGTGGTCGCCGCCTGGGCACTCGCGCTGCTCGTGCGACGGTCCCTGCGACCGCTCGAGCGCGTCGCGTCCGTGGCCTCGGACGTCACGGCACTCGACCTGGAGCGCGGCGACACGGACATCCCCGTGCGGGTCGCCGACGCCGACCTGACAGCCAACCGCGAGGTCGGCCAGGTCGGCACCGCACTGAACCGCCTGCTCGGCCACGTCGCCCGGGCCCTGACGGTCCGACGCGACGCCGAGGCGGGCATGCGCACCTTCGTCGCCGACGCGTCGCACGAACTCCGCACGCCGATCGCGACCGTGCGCGCCTACGCCGAGCTGACCGCGGGCTCGTCGGACCTCGACGCCATCCACCGGAACGTCGACCGGATCGGGCAGGAGGCCCTCCGGATGGGCGAGCTCGTCGACGAGCTGCTGCTGCTCGCGCGGCTCGACGCCTCGGCCCTCGGCACCGCGCCACCGATCGTGCCCGAGCCCGTCGACCTCACCTCGCTCGTCGTCGAGGCCACGATGGACGCCCGCGCCACCGCGCCGGAGCACCGGTGGACGTTGCAGGTCGTCGACGACCACCCGCTCGTGGTGCCCGGGGACACCGCACGACTGCGCCGCGTGGTGACGAACCTGCTCGCGAACGCGCGGACGCACACACCCGTCGGCACGACCGTGGTGGTGTCGTTGCAGGCGTTGGACGGCGTCGACGAGGGCCACGGGGCCGGTGGCTCCGTGGCGCGCTTCGTCGTGGCGAACGACGGGCCGCCGATCCCCACGGAGACCCTGCCCACCCTGTTCGACCGCTTCACCAGGGGCGAGGCCTCGCGGACGCGTTCGCCGGGGCAGGGGACGAGTGGCCTCGGGCTCGCGATCGTCCGAGCGGTGGTCCTGGCGCACGGCGGCAGCGTCCGGGTCTCGTCGGAGCCGGGGCGGACGGCGTTCACGGTGGACCTGCCTGCCGCTGCCGTCGGCGTGGGCGTGGGCGTGGGCGTGGGCACGGGCACGGGGCCGGGCACGGGGTCGCATACTGGTCGGAGAACGTCGGACGAGGAGGCCCCGTGACGAACGCGTACGACAAGCTGCCCGGCCGCCCGGACCCCGCCGACCTGGTGGTCGAGGTCCCGGCGTTCGAGGACGACCGGCCCCAACCCGAGCCCGCACCGCCCGCCGCGGCGCCGGAGCTCGTGGCCGCGACCGAGTTCGCACGGTCATCGCACGCAGCGCCCACGATCCGCCGGACGCAGATGCGGGCGGGCGTGTGGATCGCGGGCGTCCCGATCGCAGCGCTCGTGGTCGTCGCGATCGTGCAGATCCTGCTGCCCCGCTGAACCGCTCGTCAGGCGCTCGGACGCGTGCTCACGCGCCCGCGACACCTCACGCACCACTGGCCGCGTGCGGTGTCGTTGAGCACGAAAGTCGTGCGCGGTCCGGATCGTCAGACGATCGACCAACGTCGAACCCGATCGCGTGCATCCGTGGCGGAGCGCCCGCAGGCTGGGTCTTGTCCGAGCAAGACGACCCGAACGGGTCACCACTGCAGAGATGGGAAACACGATCATGAACTCGTTCAAGCGCAAGTCCGTGAAGCTCCTCGCCGGCACCGCCCTCGGTGGCGCCGTCATCGCCGGGGCGTTCGTCGCAGCCCCTGCGCAGGCCGCCGAGCCCGCGCCCAGCACCTCGTCGTCCGTCGGGGGCAGCGTCAACGTCAACCTCGACCCGGTCGCGATCGTCAACGCGATCAAGGACGCCGTCAACGACCAGAGCGACCGCGGCGGTGCCGTGCAGGCGGCACTCGACGTCGGGTACTGGAACGCCGGCAACCCCGACCGCCTCACCGTCGCGGTGGTCAACAAGAACCAGGACATCACCGTCGAGGGCGACGTCGCCGACGCCCAGTCGATCGACATCAAGGGTGGCAACTACGTCATCTACTGGTTCAAGGGCCCCGGCAAGGTCACCAACAACGGTGACGGCGGCTGGCTGAACTGGGGTGTGTTCGGCAACATCGAGCGCATCGACAACGTCATCCACGTCAACGGCGGCTGACTCCGGCTCCGGCCGACGACGCCCCCTGGGACCCCGGTCTCAGGGGGCGTCGTCGTGCGCCGGCGGTGCTTCGATCCCCAACGGCCGGGTCCCCGCCGCCAGGCCGAGCTGGCGCCGCGACCGGATCCAGCCCCGGACGAAGGCGACCGACACCAGCGCCGTCCGGTTCGGCGCCTTCCACGACTTCATGAGCCGCCCGAGGTGCCAGGCGACGGCCTGCCGGCTGTAGGCGGTCTCCTTGGCGATGGCGTCGTTCGAGAGCCCGCTGGCGGCGAGCGCGAGCATCCGTTCCTCGGTCTCGTCCAGGCCGGGCGCGGACGCCACCAGGTCGATGTCGTCGGTGCCGAGCGGTGCCGCGGCGTCCTCTGACGGACCGCCACGCTGCTGCGCCCAAGCCTCGGCCCAGCAGGAGCCGAGCTCGTGCGCCACGAGCGACGCCCGGCTCATCGCGAGCATCGTCCGCCCCGCGTGGTCGATCGTCGTCGCGTGCTCGCGGGTGGCCGTGTGCATGACGAGCGCGAAGACGCGGATGGCGGGCAGGGCGCCGCGGAGCACGACCGACACGTCGACGTGCGGATCACCGGCACTGGCGGCGGCGACCTCGCGCAGCCGGACGAGGCAGTCGGGGTCGAGCGGCTCACCGTGCTCGACCGCCCGCAGCGCTGCGGGGAGCACGAGCGGGACGATCTGCTCGTAGCGCCGCCGGAGCCAGTCGTGTCCGTCCGGACGGATGCCGTGCAACGGTGGCGCGAGCAGCAGCTCGGTGAACTCGGGGCACCGCTCGTCGAGCGCCAGACCCAGCCGCTCCCCCGGGAGCAGCACGGCCGTCCGTCGTGCGTCGTCGCGCTCGGTCGTCATCGTGCGTCGAACGTATCCGGACAACAGGTGTCGTGTCCGCTGCGTTCACGTGGTGTTCGTTCTTACCCCGGACACAGGGCCCTGCTCCGGCCCCCGTAGCCGGGCTCCCGAGCATGAGCGGCATGACGGAGACCGACCAGCCCCTCGACATCGACATCGTCGTCCCCTGCTACGACGAGCAGGACACACTCGCCGCCCACGTGCGGCGGCTGCACACGTTCTGCCGGACGTCGTTGCACCACTCGTGGCGCATCACGATCGCGGACAACGCCTCGACCGATGACACCGCCCGGATCGCCGACGACCTCGCGGCGATGCTCCCCGGCGTGCACGCGGTCCACCTACCCGAGAAGGGCCGGGGTCGTGCGCTCAAGGCCGTGTGGGCCGCGTCCCCGGCGACGGTGCTCGTGTACGTCGACGAGGACCTGTCGACGGATCTGGCGGCCCTCGAGCCACTCGTCGCGCCGCTGCTCTCCGGGCACTCGGACCTGGCGATCGGGACGCGGCTGGCGGATTCGTCGCGGGTGGTGCGGGGCAGCAAGCGCGAGTTCATCTCCCGCTCGTACAACCTGTTGCTCCGGTCCACGATGGGGGTGTCGTTCTCCGACGCGCAGTGCGGCTTCAAGGCCGTCACCAAGCGCGCGGCCGACCACCTGCTGCCGCTCTGCGAGGACGACGCGTGGTTCTTCGACACCGAGATGCTGGTGCTGGCCGAGCACGCCGGACTGCGCATCCACGAGGTCCCGGTGGACTGGGTCGACGACGTCAACTCGTCGGTGCACATCGCGTCGACCGCGACCGCGGACCTGAAGGGCATGTGGCGCGTCTCGCGGGGCATCGCCACGGGTCGGGTTCCCATCGGCGCCGTGTACGAGGCGATCGGCCGCCGCCCCTTCACCCCACCGCACGTCGGGTTCCTCGGGCAGCTGCTGCGGTTCGGGGCGATCGGGGTGCTCTCCACGGTGGCGTTCGCCGTGCTCTACGCGCTGTTCCGGCCGGCGATCGGAGCGCAGACCGCGGACTTCCTGGCCCTGCTGCTGACGGCGATCGGCAACACCGCCCTCAACCGGCGGCTCACGTTCGGCGTGCGGGGCCGCGCCGGAGCCGGGCGACACCACGTGCAGGGGCTGGTGGTCTTCGGCGTCGCCTGGGCGATCACGTCGGGGTCGCTCGTGGTGCTGCACAGCACGACGCCGGGAGCCTCGCACGGCACGGAGATCCTCGTGCTGACGGCCGCGAACCTGTTCGCGACGTGCGTGCGCTTCGTGCTCTTCAAGGCGTGGGTGTTCCGCACCGGCCGCCGTCACCCGGAGCGCGTCCGCCCCGGGACGACCCCCGCCGCCGACGCGAGCACGGCAGTCACGGAGCCGATCGCGGTGAGCGACCGAACCGGTGAGCGAGCGGCCTGACACCGTGCCGGGTCACCCACCCGGTGCGAGGTTGCACGGCGCCCGCGGCACGCCGCACCGTGCGGCGTCGGCCATCCCGTGCGAGGTTGCACGCTCCGTGCAGCGCTACGAACTCGCACCGAGCGTGCAACCTCGCACCAGCCGAACAGACCCGCACGGTGCGACCCCGTCACACGCCCGGACCACCCGTGTTGCACGGTCGGTATACCAAGCCGTAGCATCGCCCTACCGCACCACCACCCCACAGGGCCCGACTGCCACCATCGGTCTGCCCGCGGCGAGCGCTCCATCGATGCAGCCCGCGCCGTCCGCTGCCGGCAACGCCCCACTGGACCCGCACGTGAACCCCACACCCTTCGGTCTCTACGACCCTGCCCGCGAATCGAGCGATTGCGGCGTCGGTTTCATCACCCGTCTCGACGGGACGCCGAGCCACGACGTCATCCGCAAGGGCGACGAAGCGCTGTGCTCCATCCCGCACCGCGGCGGCAAGTCCGCCGAAGGTGTCGGTGACGGCGCGGGCGTCAGCATCGACCTGTCGGTGGAGTTCTTCAGCGCCATCACCGGTCAGCAGCTGCGCGCCGGGCACTTCGGCGTCGCGAACTGCTTCGTGCCGAGTGGCACCGGAGCGGACGGCGCCGACGAGCGCACCCGTGCCCAGCAGACGGTCTCGGACGCCATCGCGGCCGAGGGCTTCGAGCTGCTGCTGGTCCGTGACGTCCCGGTCGACCACTCGGTCGCGCGCCCCGAGGCCGAGCAGTACCAGCTGCCGATCGTGCAGTGGGTCTTCCGTGCGCCGTCCGACTGGGACCGCACCGAGGTCGACGCCGCCGCGAACCGTGCCCTGCTCGCCATCGAGGCCGTGTCCTACGCCCAGGCCGCCGCCGAGCGTGCCGAGCACGCCGCCCTGTACCCGCTGTCACTCAGCGCCCGGACCCAGATCCTGAAGGGCCGGCTGAACTCCGGCGAGGTGATCGGGTACTTCACCGACCTGCGTGACCCCCGGCACTCGGTGCGGACGCTGTACTTCCACACCCGGTTCTCGACGAACACCGAGCCGCACCCGACGATGGCGCAGCCGTTCCGCCTGATGGCGCACAACGGCGAGCTGAACACCGACCGGAAGAACCGGCTGTCGGACGAGGCGCTCGCGCGTGCGCGCACCCGGAGCATCGTGCGTCCGCCCGGGCAGTCGGACTCGAGCCGGCTCGACCAGACCCTGCAGAGCCGTGTGTTCGACGACGGGCTCGAGATCGTCGAGGCCGTCGTCTCGCTCATGCCCCCGGCGTGGGAGAACGACCGCACCCTGACCCCCGACGTCCGGGACATGCTCGAGTACTTCTCGCTGTACGAGGAGAAGAACGACGGCCCCGCGGCCGTGATCTTCAGCGACGGTGACGTCGTCGGTGCCCGGTTGGACCGTCTGGGCCTGCGCCCGCTGCGCACCGTCGAGACGGCCGAGTACCTGATGGTGTCGTCCGAGGCGGGCCAGGTCGAGTTCGCCGCCGACGAGGTCGTGCACCGCGGCCGCATCGAGGCCGGCGGCATGCTCGTCGTCGACCACCGCACCGGATCCTGCATGCGCACCGGCGAGGTGCTGCGCATGCTCGCGGCCCGCCGTGACTACGGCACCCTGCTCGACGCGGCCCGCGTGAACCTGGACGACCTGCCCGCGCCCGCCTACGAGCGCACCAGGAACACCCTGGGCTACGACGGCGACCTGTCGCTCGCGGGCCGGTACGTCGCGTACTCGCTGAACCAGGAGAGCTTCCGGTTCATGCTCGACCCGATGCTGCAGAACGGGTCGGAGCGCATCTCGGCGATGGGCTACGGCAACGCGATCAACGCCCTGAGCGACACCGAGGGCGGCATGGCGAAGTACTTCTCGCAGCGCTTCGCCCAGGTGACGAACCCGCCGCTCGACTCGATCCGCGAAGCCGACGGCATGTCGATGCGCGTCGCACTCGGCGCCAAGCCGGACGGCACCGGCACAACGGGCCGGCAGCTCGTCGTGCAGTCGCCGATCCTGGGGCACCTGGACATGGTGCGGCTGCGTGACCAGGACATCGTGCCGCTCGAGCGCTTCGACATGCTCTACGTGCCGGTGCCCGCCGACGAGCAGGCGAACGCCGACGCGATGCGCGGCGCACTGGACGCCCTGTGCGACGCGATCGAGGCGTTCGCGTCGCGTGGTGGTGGGATCGCGGTCGTGACCGACCGCGAGGTGTCGTCGACCCATGCGCCCCTCCCCGTGATCCTGGCCGTGGCGGCCGTCAACCAGCGACTCATCGAGACCGGTCTGCGCCTGCGGGTGTCCGTCGTCGCGGAGAGCGGTCAGCTGCCATCGTCACACCACGTCGCGACCGCGCTCGGCTTCGGTGCCGCCGCTGTGTACAGCTTGAGCGCACGGCTGCGTGCGGAGGAGAAGTACCCCGCCGCGCCCGCACCCGCCGGTGAGCTGACCGCGACCGACCTGGCACTCAAGCAGTTCCGCAAGGCCGCCGAGAAGGCCCTGGCGAAGACCATGGGCCGCGTCGGCCTGTGCACCGCCGAGAGCTACATCGGCGGCGAGTTCTTCGAGCCGAACTACCTCGACACCGGCGACGACGTGCTCGCACGGGTCTTCCCGCACATGCAGGCCCCGGTCGGCGGCGTCGGCTTCGTGCGCATCGCCCAGGCGGCGACGGACTGGCACGAGCGTGCCCGTTCGGTGGCGTCCGAGGGTCAGGTCCCGCTCCTCGGCCTGTTCAAGGAACGCTCCGACGGCGCCGGCCACTCGTTCGGCGTCGCGAGCGTCCGCGGGTTCGGCGGCATGACCGAGGAGCGCCCGGCCTTCGAGCGCTCCGGCGACTCGGACGCGCTGCGGCTGCTCACGCTCCGCCAGCTCGACGACTCGTTCGGCATCACCGACGCCGCGTACCGGAACACCGGGTACGACCGCCTCAGCGAGGCCGAGATCGACGCGCACCGCATCACGCCGGGCTACGTCACGTTCCTGCAGACCACGCACGACGAGCGGTCCCGCCGCCCCGCCGCGCTCCGCGACGTGCTCGCCCTGCCCGCGGACGTCACGGGCATCGACACGGCCGAGGACTTCGCGCGCGAGCTCGGCCGCTTCTCGACGAGCGGCAACGCCAGCGTCACCGTGCGCGGGCTGTCCGGCTCGCGTCCGTCGGACGACCAGGACCTGCCGGGAGGAACGGAGCGGTTCCGCCTGGAGCTCACCTCGACGGGGACCACGGGTGCCCTGCGCCACACAGCCCTGGCAGACGGCCTCGCGTTGCTCCACCCGGGGCAGATCGACGTCGACGCCGTCGACGACACCCAGGTGACGCTCCGCGCCACCGGTGCGGCCGTCGCGCTGCTCGCGCTGCTGCAGAGCGCCCCGGCGAGCGTCGAGCTCGACGAGGTGCAGCCGGCCCACGAGATCACCCGGACCCTGGCGTCCGGCGCGATGAGCCACGGCGCGCTCGTCGCCACCGCCCACGAGGCCGTCGCGCACGGCACGAACATGGTCGGCGGCATGTCGAACAGCGGTGAGGGCGGCGAGCACCACTCCCGCTACGGCACCATCCGCGGCTCGCGCATCAAGCAGTTCGCCTCGGGCCGGTTCGGCATCTGGGCCGGCTACCTCGCCGACCCCATGCTCGAGGAGCTCGAGATCAAGATCGGTCAGGGTGCGAAGCCCGGCGAGGGTGGCCAGCTGCCCGCGCCCAAGGTCACGGTGGACATCGCCGCGGCCCGTGGCGGCACGCCCGGTGTCGAGCTGATCTCGCCGCCGCCGCACCACGACACGTACTCGATCGAGGACCTCGCGCAGCTCATCCACGACTGCAAGGCCGCCCGCGTCCGCGTGATCGTGAAGCTCGTCTCGTCCGAGGGCATCGGCACCATCGCGGTCGGTGTCGCGAAGGCCGGCGCGGACGTCATCAACGTCGCCGGGAACACCGGCGGCACCGGGGCCGCGGCCGTCACCAGCCTGAAGTACGCCGGCCGCTCCGCGGAGATCGGCGTCGCCGAGGTGCACCAGGCCCTGGTCGCGAACGGCCTGCGCCAGAAGGTCACGCTCCGCTGCTCGGGTGCGCACCAGACCGGCAGCGACGTCGTCACCAGCGCCCTGCTCGGCGGCGACAGCTTCGAGTTCGGCACGACCGCGCTCATGATGCTCGGCTGCGTGATGGCGAAGAACTGCAACGTGAAGTGCCCGGCGGGCCTGACCACGAACGCCGAGGCGTTCGAGGGCGACCCCCGCGCGCTCGCGCAGTACCTGCTCAACATCGCGCACGACGTGCGGCAGATCCTGGCCCGTCTCGGCCTGCGCTCCCTGCGCGAGGCCCGTGGCCGGACCGACCTGCTGCAGCTCCTCGACCACCCGGCGAGCGTCGGCCGGCTCGACGCACGTGCCCTGCTCGCCCAGGTGCCCGAGAAGGTCGTCACCGACCCGGAGTACCTGGAGAAGGACTTCCACACCGACGACGCCCTGCTCGAGCGCGTCCGCACCGCCCTGGTCGACCACGCGCAGGAGCACGTGCTCGTGCACGGTGTGCTGCTCGGCAACAGCGACAAGTCGGTCGGCGGCCAGCTCGGCATCGACCTCGAGCGCCTGCTCAACCACGAGCTCCGCTCCGAGGACGTGCAGGGCCTGCCCGCCGTGACGACGGACGACCGCGGACGCCGCCGGCTGGTGGACGGCGCGGTCACGATCCGCACGCAGGGATCGGCAGGGCAGTCCTACGGCGTCTTCAACAACGACGGCGTCGTGCTCGAGCACACCGGCACCGCGAACGACGGCGTCGGCAAGAGCCAGAGCGGCGGACGGATCATCGTCCGTGCCCCCGGTGGCGGCAGTGCCGAACAGGGCGGCAACGTGCTGGTCGGCAACTTCGCGCTCTTCGGGGCCACCGGCGGCCGCACCTTCGTCGAGGGCGAGGCCGGCGACCGGTTCGCCGTCCGCAACTCCGGCGCGACCGCCGTGGTCGAGGGCCTCGGCGACTTCGGCTGCGAGTACATGACCGGCGGCGCCGTGTTCAACCTCGGCGCGTTCGGCAAGGGCCTCGGGAACGGCATGTCCGGCGGGTTCCTGTACCAGTACGACCCGTCCGGCCAGGTCGGCGAGCGTGCCAGCACCGACTCGCTCCTGGTGTTCCCCGTCACCGACACCGAGCGCGGTGCGTTCCACGAGTCCGCCGCCCGCCTGCTGCTCGAGTGGCACCTCGAGGCGACCGGTTCGGCCCTGGCCGAGCGGCTGCTCGCCGAGTGGGACACCGCACGCGCACACGTGTTCGTCGGCATGCCCCGCGCCCTGCTGCTCACGCAGGACGCCGGCGAGATCCTGGCGGCGGCGACCCGGCCGGAGCTCCTCGACGAGCTCGCGACCTCGATCGCCACCGACAAGCTCCGCGCGTTCAAGCTCGACTACCGCGACCAGCGCACGGTGCTCGACGGCCGTGCCCCGGCGCTCGGCGACCAGGGCGAGGACATGTTCTCGCTGCTGTCGTCGTACACCGTGCTCGGGGTCGCCCAGGACGTCGCCCTCGAGCGCGTCCCCGGCGCGTCCGGTGCCGCCGACCCGCGGGTCGCCGACGCCGTCAAGAACCTCGTGCTCACCGAGGACTTCTCCGTCAAGCAGCGCGTCGTGAAGTACCTGCGCGGCACGCTCGACCGGTTCGCCGACGACCAGCTCGCGACCCTGATCGCGATCAAGCGGCTCGACGACTACAAGCGCGCGCTCACGCAGCGGAACAACCGCAGCATGGACGCGCCGGGCACCACGGGGTGGATCATGCACCAGAACGCCCAGAACGACGGCCGCGTCCGCGAGGCACGCTTCGACGAGCTGCTCGCGACCGCGGCGCTCGAGGACATCGCGCGCCGTGCACCGCAGGCGCCGACCGAGGCGGTGACCGCGTGAGCCTGCTCCCCCCGACCGGGTCGCTGATCCCCGTCGACGCACCGTTCTCCGCCGCCCAGGAGTCCTGGCTCGCCGGGTTCATCGCGGGCATCGCCGCCGCCGGCAAGAAGGTCGCGGCCAGCGCGCCCACGACGACGATCGACGTGCTCTTCGGCACCCAGACCGGCAACGCCGAGTTCCTGGCCGACGAGCTCGTCGCCGGCGCAAGGGCCCGCGGGCTCGGTGGCCGTTCCAGCGCGCTCGACGCCGTCACGCCCGAGCATCTCGCCGAGATGTCGCACGTGCTCGTCGTCACCTCGACCTACGGCGAGGGCGAGATGCCCGACAACGCCGGCCTGTTCTGGGACGCGATCCAGGCCAGCACGGTGCCGCGGCTCGAGGGGCTGCAGTACGCCGTCCTCGGGCTCGGTGACACGAGCTACGACGAGTTCTGCCAGGCCGGCAAGCTCCTCGACACCCGCTTCGAGCAGCTCGGCGCGACGCGGGTCCACGACCGCGTGGACTGCGACGTCGACTTCGAGGACGCGGCCGCACTGTGGACCGCTGCGGTCCTCGACCGCCTGGCCGCCGAGACCGGCGCGACGGCTGCACCCGACGCTGCCACGGGCGGTGGCACCGGCGACGGTGCAGCCGCGACCGGCGGGGCGGGCGCGAGCCGTGCCTCCCGGCCGGGGTCGCAGTGGAACAAGCGCAACCCGTACCCGTCGCGCCTGGTCGAGAACCGGCTGCTCTCCTCGCCGCGCAGCGCGAAGGAGATCCGGCACTACGAGTTCGACCTCGGCGACTCGGGGATCGAGTACGCGGCCGGTGACGCCCTGGCGGTGGTGCCGGTGAACGACGAGGTCTTCGTGGCGGACCTGCTCGAGCAGGTCGGCGCGAACGGCGGCGAGGCGTTCGACGGCCGGCCGATCAGCGAGGTGCTGCGGACCGACCGCGAGATCCGGACGCCCTCGAAGGACCTCATCGCTGACCTGGTGCAGCGCGCGCCGTCGAGCGAGCTCGCAGCCGTCGTGGCGCACGGCGAC
The DNA here is from genome assembly GCF_000349565.1 of Curtobacterium flaccumfaciens UCD-AKU. Taxonomy (GTDB): domain Bacteria; phylum Actinomycetota; class Actinomycetes; order Actinomycetales; family Microbacteriaceae; genus Curtobacterium; species Curtobacterium poinsettiae. The sequence continues at coordinate 22,826 of NZ_APJN01000003.1, read as the reverse complement.
AAGCACGAGCTGGACCGCTGGCTGTGGGGACGTGACGTCCTCGACCTGCTCCGCGACGCCGGGTCGGCTGCCCCCGGACTCGACGAGCTGCTGCCGAACCTCCGGCCGCTGCAGGCGCGCCAGTACTCGATCTCGTCGAGCCCGCTGGCGCACCCGGACCGCATCCACCTGACCATCGCGTCGGTGCGCTACGGCGACCCGCACCGGATGTACGCCGGCGTCGCGTCGACGTTCCTGGCCGACCGGGTCGACCCGGACGGCACCGTCGACGTGTACCTGCAGCCGAACGCGTCGTTCGGGGTACCGGCGGACGAGTCGGCGCCGATGATCATGATCGGTCCGGGCACCGGAGTCGCGCCGTTCCGCGGGTTCCTGCACGAGCGCGCGGTGTCCGGTGCGACCGGGCGCAACTGGCTGTTCTTCGGCGACCAGCACCGGGACACCGACTTCGTGTACCAGGACGAGCTCACCGAGCTGCAGGAACAGGGCGTGCTGGACCGCCTCGACCTGGCGTTCTCGCGCGACCAGGCCGAGAAGGTCTACGTGCAGACCCGGATGCTCGAACGGTCGGCGGAGCTGTTCGCCTGGCTCGAGGACGGCGGCCACGTGTACGTGTGCGGCGACGCCTCACGCATGGCGAAGGACGTCGAGGCCGCGCTGCTGCAGGTCATCCGCACCGGTCGCGGGCGCGACGAGGACGACGCGCAGGCGTACCTGGCCGACATGCGTCGCGCGAAGCGGTACGTGCGTGACGTCTACTGAGGCGAGCGGAGAGACCGCCCCGGCCACGGAACCCGAATCCGATGGCCGGGGCGATCCCGGAGGAGCGCCGGTCGGTCGAGACCGATCGGCGAGCCCAGCACCGTGACGTGGCGGTCCCGGCGCACGGCGCCGGTCGCATGAGCGGCGAATCCCCTGATCCGGGACTCACCTCGCTCGCTCGCCCAGAGCACCGATGGTTGGTCGGTGCCGGACTCGCAGTGCGTCACGGTCAATTCGGGTCCCCCTCCTGCCGCGGGACAGGTCAACACCGGATCCCTGGATTCCGGTGCGGGGGACGACTCTGTACCGCGGTACAGAAAGCGTACGGCTCGGACGGACTGACCGGAACCCGTTGACCCAGATCAGCGTGTTGTGGTACCGCTCGGAGTGCTCGAAGCGTCGTCCGCGTCCCCGGGTGCGACGGCACGTGACCACGCCGAGTCGTCGGCCGTGCTGGTGTCCGTCGGCTCCGGTGTCAGCACGAGCCCGGACCCCGACGTGGCCGATGCGTAGAGGTCCTCGAGCCAGCTGCGGTTGATCGACGGCACCCGGCTCCCCGTGAACTTGAAGTGCAGGCTGACGCTCGGGTGCAACCAGATCGTGCTGCGACCGTTGCCGTGGATGACGTCGTCCTTCCACGAGAACGCGAAACGGTGGTCGCGCCGGAGCATGTTGACGATGACGATCTGCAGGTGTGTGAGCGCGCGGTCGTCGATCCGCAGGTCGAGCGGTTGCCCGTCGTAGATGAGCTGGCCCATGGCTCCTTCTACTCCTGTGCCGCGGTGTGCGCGAGGTTCGACGCCCAGGTCGTGATCGTCCGGTCGAACCAGACGGCGTCGACGTTGCGCTCCCACGCGTGTTCGGCCGGTTCGCTGACCGCCAGCGTCACCGTGCCCGGGTGTGCCTCGGCGAACTCCTGGCTGGCCGAGAACGGCACCGTCGTGTCGCCGGCGGAGTGGATGAGCAGGGTCGGTGGCAGCGCCCGGGGTGCGCGCAACCAGGAGAGGGCCCGGACGTCGACGGCTTCCCGCAGCCCGACCAGCCGGCAGATGACCGGGGTCGCCATCGCACCGAGGGCGGCCGAGACGACGATGCCGGGGAGACCAGCACGGCGGGCCTGTGACCGGACCGCCACCGACCAGTCCAGCGCGGGGGAGACGAGCACGATCCCGGCCAGGCGGTCGCGGTGCGCCGAGCGGGCGAGGAGCTCGTGCGTGATCGTCGCGCCCATCGACCAGCCGACCAGGACGAGCTGTTCGGCGCCGTTCGCGACGGCGTGGTCGAGCGCCGCTTCGACGTCCGCCCACTCGCGGGCACCGAGGTGCGAGGCCCGGCCTTCCCACGGGGCCTCGCCGTCGCCACGGAACGACGGGACGATCGACGTCCAGCCGAGCTCGAGCGCCGCGGGGACGGTCCGGAGCGCAGTGACCCGGGTCGTCCGGATCCCGTGGACGTGGACCGCCCAGGTCCGGGCGGCATTGCGGACGGCGGGGGCGTCCGTGCCCGCTCCGCCGTCCGCCGCGCCGTCGGGGCCCGGCCGCACCACCCACGCCGGCGCCGGCCCCACCGGCGTCGACAGCGACACCTCGGACCAGTCGACCTCCATCGCCGCCGGGTCCGGGTGCACGTGCCCACTCCACCGCACCCGCGACGACACCGCGCCGGTCGTCCGCACCACGGCCCGCCGCACCGACCCGGCGGATTCGTCGATCTCGAGCACCGGCCCGACGGTGGTGTGGCCCGGACCGTCGTGCCACAGGCCGTACTCCCCCGGGCGCACGGTGTCGTCGGTGATCGGCAGCCGGACGGAGTCGGCGTCGGACCCGAGCACGGGGGTCCAGCGGTCGCCGCCGGGCAGCACGATCCGGCCGACGACCTTCCGCACCACGAGCAGGACGAGCAGCGCCGCCACCGCCAGCACCACGAGCGCACCGAGCACCCACCACACGATCGTCACGCCGTCATCCTCCGAGGCTCCGGGTCAGGGTCCGTTCCGCCGCCCGCACCTGGACGAGCTCGGCATCGTCGAGGGTCCGTCCCTGCACCTCGGCGTCGCGGATCGCGATGACCAGGTCGTAGGTCCGGGCCTGCGGGTCGCCCGGCCGCTCGACCGCGCGGACCTCGTGCCGGCGCGCGATGCGGCGCAGGTGGCGGTGGTGCCCGCGGTGCCGCAGGTCACGCCCCCACCGCCGGAACGTCAACGAGGCCATCGCGACGACGATCAACACGATGCCCAGGTAGAACGGCGGGTCGAAGGCGAGACGCAGTCCGTCACGGACCCCGGCTGGGAACACCCCGAAGTGGTCCGCCGTCAGCGAGGCGACCTCGTCGACGCTCGCCAGGACCACCAGGGCCAGCCCGACGCGGAACACCACGAGCGCCACCGGGTTCTGCAGCACCCCGCGTCGCAGGGTCGTCGCGGCGATCAGCCCCACGCTCACCATGTAGACGGTCGCGTAGAACCACATCGGCGTCTGTGCGATCCCGTGCACGATGAAGTCGAAGTCGGTACCGCCGCGCTCCTCGACCAGCAGGAACGGCACCGTGAACGCCACGACCACGACGAGCAGCGCCACCGGCTTCGCCAGCATCGGGCGTTCCGGCAGGTCGTCGGTGCTCGCCCGCAGCATCAGCCAGAACGCCACGGCCGCGCAGACGTTCTGCACCAGGTTGATCAGGTTCGAGCCGCCCAGTGCGCCGTCGAGCACGGTCTGCGGCACGACGCTGCCCAGGGTCAGGAGCCCGAGTGCGCCGACACCCGTGGCACCCCAGGCCGCCCGGCCGCGCGGGTTCCGCAGCACGTACGGCGTGCGGGCGAGGAAGATCAGCGCCGCGAACCAGAAGGCTGCGGCGTGCAGTGCTGCCATCAGCCGTAGGCCCGCTCGTCCGCGCCCGTGGCACCGGCGAGCAGGACGGTCGCGAGTTCGTACGCGAACCGCTCGGCGAAGTGCTCGTCGTCGTCCGAGATGCTCACGAGCCCCGAGTCGGCGTCGAGCGCACGACGGCACACGTGGCCCCCGGCGGCGAACTCGGCGACGGACGACGCGGTCGGCGTGCCGACGTCGCCGTGCACCAGGTGCCCGAGCTCGTGCAGCACGCAGTGCATGCGGTAGAGCGGCGGCGCCCCGGCGGGCACGAGCACCAGGTTCTCGTGCTCGAACTGCGACACGAGCGCCGTGAGCGGCCCCCAGCTCGGACCGTCGACGTCGACGACGCGGGTGGGTTTGCCGACCATCGTGCCGACGCCGGTGACGACGTCGGACAGGTGCGGTGCGCGGGGCAGGGTGGCGACGAGGGCACGGACGGCGCCGGACGCGCCCAGCTGCTCCGCCATCGACCCTCCGATCTCCGCGGCAAGACTACCGGCACCTCGCCCTCGTGCACGAGACCGCCGGCGTGACCGGTGGACGGACTGGAGGCCCGTGGCGGCGCCGCCACGGGCCTCCAGTCCGGTCCGCGGAAGCGACAGGTGCCGGCACGTGCGCCGGGTCCGCGGGGCGGGAGCAGCCCGGCGACGCCGGCTACGCCGGCTACGCCTGCTGCGTCGTCGCCTCGTAGTGGCGCGCGCCACCGCGCACACCCGCGAACCGGAACGGCGCGGTCGTGACGCGCGGACGCTCGACGTCCTCGCTGGTGGCGGCGCCGGCTGCGTGCAGCTCGCGGTACGCGTCGACCGTCAGCGGGACGCGTGCGCCGAGCAGCGCGCGCACCCGACCGACCCGGCGGTGCTCGCGGTAGTCGGGCCGGACGACACCGGTGATGAGCTCGCCGACGCTGCCCGAGCCGTAGCTGAACAGGGCGATGCGCTCCCCCGCCAGGTGCTCGTCGAGGTCGAGCAGTGCGGCGAGCCCGATCCAGAGCGACGCCGTGTACGTGTTGCCGGTCTGCTTGTTGTACGTGAACCCGACGAACAGCTCCGACTCGTCGAACGGCACGCCCACGTGCTGCGTGAGCTTCCGGTGCGCCTTGAGCGCCATCTTCGTGAACGGCTGGTGGTGGACGAAGCGCACGATGTCCTCGTACGCCGGCCCGCCCTGCTCGGCGAGGTCGTCCCACGCGCCGACGAACGCGTCGACGTAGGCGCTGACGGACAGCCGTCCGTCGACCAGCGCGGTGGAGCGGTCGTTCGGCCGCCAGAAGTCGTCGACGTCGGCGGTGTAGACGCCGGCGGCCGGCTCGATCTCGATCAGGTCGGGGTCGGCGGACACCAGGATCGCGGCGGCACCGGCACCCTGGGTCGGCTCGGCGGCGGTGTCGACGTCGTAGCGCGCGACGTCGGCGGCGATGACGAGCACCCGCTCGTGCGGGGCGCGGGCGACGATGCCGAGCGCGAGCTGCACCGCGGCCATCCCGCCGTAGCAGGCCTGCTTCAGCTCGACCACGCGGACGGCCTTCGGCAACCCGAGCAGACCGTGCACGTAGACGCCGGCGGCCTTGGACTGGTCGACGCCGGACTCGGTGGCGAACAGCACCGTCCGGATGCCCTCGACGCCGTGCCGGTCGATGAGTTCCTTCGCAGCGGTGGCGCCCATCGTGACGATGTCCTCGTCGGGGGCGGGCACGCTGAACGCGTCCTGCCCGATGCCGACGTGGTACTTCGCCGGGTCGACGCCGAGCCGCTCGGCCAGGTCGTCGAGCTCGAGCACGTGGTGACCGGTCGCGATCGCGATGTCGTGGATGCCGACGCCGCTCATGCTGCACCGCCTGCGGGCTTCGTGCCACGGCGTTCCATGGCGACGTGGGCGGCCATCAGCTCGCCCGGGTTGGTCTGCGCGGCGAGGAGCGAGAGCTCTCCGCACAGCACCGTGGCGGCGCAGAGACCGGCGAGGCGGCGGGCGTTCGCCCCCGGCTCGCGGTCGTCGCGGCAGCCGAGGCGCACCAGGGCGTCCTCGACGACGGGCAGGTCGCCGCCCTTGCCGTTGCCGACCGTGCCGACGATCAGGTGCGGCAGCGAGGTCGCGAAGTACAGGTCGCCGTCGCGGTCCTCGGCGCTCGTGATGCCCTGCGAGCCCTCGACGATGTTGGCGGCGTCCTGGCCCGTGGCCAGGTAGAAGCCGAGCAGCATGTTGGCGTAGTGCGCGTTCGCCGAGCGGATGGCGCCGGCGATCGTCGACCCGATCAGGTTCTTCGCGATGTTGAGCTCGACGATGCGTGCGGTGCTCGACCGCAGGCGCTTCTCGACGACCTCGCCCGGGATCACGATCTCGGCGATGGTGTTGCGGCCGCGGCCACGGATGCCGTTCACCGCGGTGGCCTTCTTGTCGGTGCAGAAGTTGCCCGACACCGACACGTACCGCAGGCCCGGCTGCCAGTCCAGGATCGCCGGCAGCAGCTTGTCCGCGGCCTGGGTGACCATGTTGTGGCCGGAGGCGTCGCCCGTGGTGAACGCGAAGCGCAGGAACAGCAGGTCCCCGACGATCTCCGGGTGCACCTCGATGAGCTTGGCGAACCGGCTCTGGCCGGCGACGATCGCGGCGAGCTCGTCCTGGCGTGCCAGGATCTGCCCGGCGGCGACGTGGGCGGCGGCGGCGCTGTCGGCACGGACCACGACGGAACGGGTCATCCGCTCGTCGACGACGGTCGCGACGATGCCGTCCTCGACCATGCGGGAGATGCGGGCACCGCGGCCGACGGACGGCCAGAGCGGCGACTCGTAGGTGGCGAGGGGGACCTCGTGCTCCCCCTGCACGGCGTTGCCGCTGACGCGGATCGGACCGACCCACTTGGTGGGGATCGGTGTGAGCAGGTCACTCATCGAGGGCTCCTTCTGGTGCTCGCACCGCGACGCTGAGGTGTCTGATGTCGTGCGCCTCCCAGGCGCGGTGGATGCCGGCGGGGTCGGTGTCCGCCGGGACGAGCGCGATGCCGCAGTCGCCGCCGCCGGCACCGGACGGCTTCGCCGCCCCGCCAGCCGCCTCGACGACGTCGCACAGGGTCGCGAGCCGCTCGGTCTCGATCTGCGACCCGACCGAGTCACCGAGACGCTGCATGAGCACGCGTGCACGCTTGAGGGCATCGAGCGTGCGCTCGGCGTCGCTGGTCTGGAGGCCCGTGGTCAGGTCGTCGACACAGCTGCGGCTCTCGTCGAGGAACGCCTGGTACCCGCCGTTGCGGTGACGACGCACCACGTCGACGAGCTTCGTGGTGGACGCGGGCGAGCCGGTCCAGCCGACGAGCAGCTGCAGGTTCTCGGGGGCGGGGAGCCGCTGGACGTCGAAGCCCTGCCACGCGTCCGCGTCGGCCAGGATCGCGGACACCGCGTGGTCCCCGAGCATGGCGGCGAGCCGCTCGCGGTCCGGGGCGCTGTAGCGCAGCCACCCGCCGAACGTGCTCGCGGCGAGGTCACCGCCCGAGGCCCGGGGGTTGACCCGGATCGTCGCGAGCAGGGCGACCTGGAAGCGCTGGCGCTGGGTCAGACCGATGCCGTAGAAGCGGTCGAGGGCACCGACGGTCGCGACGGTCACCGCGGCCGAGGACCCGAGTCCGAACTTCCGGCCGCTGGCGTCGTCGAGCTGGCTCTCGATGCGCAGGTCGTGGAACCGCGGGGCGATGCCGCGCTCGGCGCGGAGCTTCTCGACCAGGTCGATCGTGGCCATCACGTAGTCGTAGGGGTGGTGCTCGCGGTCGAGCGCCAGGCCGTCCTCGGCACGGGTCCACGTGAGCGGGAGGTGCCCGTACTCCTCGGAGTGCACACTGCCCGCGCCGTGGCCCTCGCGCACCTTCGCCGTGATGGCGCGGTCGAGGGCGATCAGGACGGACGGCTGGCCCGGCTCGACGACGGCGTACTCGCCGGCGACGAACAGCTTGCCGTGTGCACGGAACTCGATCACTGCGCGGACTCCTTCTGGTCGGGATTGCTCCCGGTCTCTTCGGAGCGGAGCACCCGCGCGGCAGGTCCGGTGCCGGACTCGATGACGTCGCCCAGCGACGCGAGCGCCCCGGCGACGGCCGACCGGTCCTGCGGCTTCGTGAGCACGACGACGTTCGGGCCGGCGTCGGCCGTGGCGTAGGCCTCGACCCCGCCGGCACGCAGCTCGGCGACGGCGTCGAACACGGCGACGCTGCGGGCGTTGAGGTAGCGGATCGGCGGGAAGGCGCCCTCGATCGTGGCGTGCATCCGGAGCGCGTTGCTCTCGGTGATCTCGCCGATGCGGGTGAAGTCGCCGGCCGCACAGGCCGTGAGCATGTCACCGACGGTCTCGGTGGTCGAGGTGACCCAGGCGGGGTAGAAGGGCGACGTGGCGATGGTGCGACGCATGGCCTCGCGCGACCCGATCGGCTTCGGGCCGGCGTCGATCGTGACGACGACCATGGCCATCGGCGGAGCGGGGATCGGCTCGGCGAAGGAGCCCTGGTCGTCGCCGGCGTGCCAGACGGCGACACCGCCGGGGATCGAGCGCGTGGCCGAACCCGAACCACGACGGGCCAGACGCGACAGGTCGCGCGGCGACAGGTCGAGGCCGTATGCCGCGGCGGCCGCGGTGGCCAGCGCTGCGAAGCCGGAGGCGCTCGAGGCCAGCCCGGCACCGGTCGGCACGGTGTTCTCGGAGACGACTGACGCGCGGCCGTCGCTGCCGGCGAGCTCCCGCACCAGGTCGAGGAACTGCTGCACGCGCACCAGCGCCCCGTCGTCGACGACGTGACCGTTCAGCGTGAACGTGTCTCCCCGTGCGCCCAGCGCCTCCCGTCCGCCGTCCACCGTGACGGTGGTCGTCGTCGGGAACACGTCGAGCCCCATCGAGACGCTGCCCGTGGCGGGCAGCGCGAGCTGCGCGTCTGCCTTCCCCCAGTACTTGACGAGGGCGATGTTGGGGTGCGCGACGGCGGTGGCTGTCAGCAAGCGCGGGCTCCGATCGTGGTGGTCCAGGTGGCTGCGGCCCCTGCAGCGCGGAGTGCGGCCGCGATGCGGTCCGCGTGGTCGTCGTCCGCGGCGAGCGCGAGGACGCACCCGCCCCGCCCGCCGCCGGTGAGCTTCGCGCCGAGGGCGTCCGCAGCGCGTGCGGCGTCGACGAGCCGGCCCAGGTCGTCACTCGACACGTCGAGTGTGCTGAGCAGGTCGTGCGCGGCGTCCATGGTGACACCCAGAGCCTGGGCATCGCCGTCCTCGAGTGTCCCCCGTGCCCGCCGGGCGAGCGCGCCGATCCGGTCGATCACGGCGCCGACACCGGCCGGGTCCTGGTCGTGGCGTGCTCGGACCGCGGACACGGCTTCCCTGGTGTGCCCGGGGACGCCGGTGTCTGCGACGACGAAGGTGAACCGGGCGCCGAGCGCGACGGGTTCGATGTGCCCGGCCTCGAACCAGACCGGCGCGGACGCGACGACGCCCCGGGCGTCGAGGCCCGACGGACGCCCGTGGGCGACGCGCTCGCACTCCTGGATGAGTTCGTGGTGGGTCTCGACGTCGAGTGTCTCGCCCAGCGCGTCGGCGACGGCGGCGGTCACGGCCGCGGCGACCGCGGCGCTCGAGCCCATGCCGCGGGCGGTCGGGACCTCGCTGTCGACCCGGACGTGGAAGTGCCGGTCGGTGACCCCGAAGTGCCGCAGGGTCGCGGTGACCGCGGTGACGGTCGGCATCACGGCAGCGGGGGCCAGGTCGAGGGGGCCGGTGTGCACGGTGGACTGCAGGCTGTGACCGGGCTGCTCGGCGTCGGCGGCGACCGGGGTGACCGTCGCCACGACCCGCGCGTCGAGCACCGGCAGGACGAGAGCGGGTGCGCCGTACACCACGGCGTGCTCACCGATCAGGATCGTCTTGCCGTGGGACGACGCCGATCCGTTGCCGGGGGTCGTGGTGTTGTCGAGGTCGCAGCTGGTCATCGTGGGTCACGTCAGCCTAACCGCACGGGCCGTCGGCGTGTTCGTCAGCTGGGCATCCGCTGCATCGAGTTGTGCACAACTGGGTTGCGTGACAGTGTGGACACATGCCCGTGACCGACGAGATGGTGTGCTTCTCCCTTTACGCGGCGTCCCGCGCCACCACGCAGGCGTACCGCACGATGCTCGAACCCTGGGGCCTGACGTACCCGCAGTACCTGGTGCTCGTCACCCTGTGGGTCGAGGGTGACCAGACCGTCTCGAGCCTCGGGGAACACCTGCAGCTCGACTCCGGCACCCTCTCGCCGCTGCTCCGCCGCATGGAGCAGAGCGACCTGGTCCGCCGCGAGCGCCGCAGCACCGACGAACGCGTCGTCACCGTCACCGTCGGTGAGCGCGGCCGCGAACTACGGTCCGAGCTGAGCGGCATCCCCGCACGCATCGCTGCCGGGATGGGCCTGGCCGACGAACGTGCCGCTGCCGAGCTCATCGCGACGCTGCACCGGCTGACCGAGACGATGCACACGGCGGCCGATCCCGAGCGCGACGCCGCCGGCTCTGACGCCGTTCCGCGCTGAGCGACACCTCACGGCGACGTGTGCCCGTGAACTGTCGCTGAGCGCGGAAGCACGCCGCACACCCCGAACTGCACGATCCGCCCCACAAGGAAGGAACCCCATGGAAGCCCTCTACACCGCCGAGGCCCTGGCCACCGGCGAAGGCCGCAACGGCCACGTCGCAACGAGCGACGGCACGGTCGAGTTCGACCTCGCCATCCCGAAGGAGATGGGTGGCTCCGGCAACGGCGCGAACCCCGAGCAGCTCTTCGCAGCCGGCTACGCCGCCTGCTTCCACTCCGCACTGCAGGGCGTCGCCCGCAGCCAGAAGGTGAAGATCACCGACTCGTCCGTCGGCGGTCGCGTGCAGATCGGCCCGAACGGCAACGGTGGCTACCAGCTCGCCGTCATGCTCGAGGTCGTCATCCCCGGCCTGGAGCACGACCAGGCCCAGGCACTCGCCGACGCAGCCCACCAGGTCTGCCCCTACTCGAACGCGACCCGCGGCAACATCGACGTCACCATCGTCGTCTCGGAGGACTGACCCATGAGCACCACCACCCCCACCACCATGCGCGCCGTCGTCCACGAGACGTTCGCCGAGCCCGCCGACGTCCTCGAGGTGCAGGAGCGCCCCGTCCCGACGCCCGCCGCCGGCGAGGTCCTCGTCCGCACGGTCCTCTCCCCCATCCACAACCACGACCTGTGGACCGTCCGCGGCACCTACGGCTTCAAGCCGGAGCTGCCCGCCGCCTCGGGCACCGAGGCACTCGGCGTAGTCGAGGCGCTCGGCGAGGGCGTCACGAACCTGCAGGTCGGCCAGCGCGTCGCCGGTGGTGCCTTCGGCGTCTGGGCCGAGTACTACACCGCGAACGCCGCAGGCCTCGTGCCGGTGCCGGACGCGATGACCGACGAGGCCGCCGCGCAGCTCGTCTCGATGCCGTTCAGCGCCATCAGCCTGCTGCACTCGCTCGACCTGCACGAGGGCGACTGGATCATCCAGAACGCCGCCAACGGTGCGGTCGGTCGCATGGTCGCCCAGCTCGGTGCCGCACGCGGCATCAACGTCATCGGACTCGTCCGTCGCGCCGCCGGTGTCGACGAGCTCCGTGAGCAGGGCATCGAGCGCATCGTCGCCACCGACGCCGACGACTGGCAGGACCAGGTCGCCGCGATCACCGGCGGCGCCCCGATCATCGCCGGTGTCGAGTCCGTCGGTGGCAAGGCCGCCGGCGACATCGCCTCGGTGCTGGGCGAGAACGCCACCCTCGTCGTCTTCGGCGCGATGGCGTCGCCGACGCTCGAGATCCCGTCGGGCAAGGTCATCTTCGGCCAGCTCACCGTGAAGGGCTTCTGGGGTTCCGTCGTCAGCAAGACGATGCCCGCCGAGACGAAGGGCCAGCTCTTCGGTGAGCTCATCACCCGCGTGCTCGACGGCTCGCTGACGCTCCCCGTCGCCGAGACCTTCGCCTTCGAGCAGGTCCGCGACGCCGTGCGCGCCAGCGACACCGCCGGCCGCGTCGGTAAGGTGCTCCTGCGCCCGTAGCGCGACCACAGGACGGGAGGCCCGGTGCCAG
>NZ_APJN01000003.1:0-11109 GCF_000349565.1 Curtobacterium flaccumfaciens UCD-AKU | reverse complement strand
CGGGCCTCCCGTCCGTCTGCGTGCTTCGTCGCACACCGAATGAGCAGAAGACGCCGGGTGCCCTGGGGCGACCCGACGTCTTCTGCGCACTCGGTGCAGCGTGGTGCGGCCTAGCGGCGCGACGCCTTCACGGGGACGGTGAAGATGTTGCCGGTGGTGACGCCCTCTTCGACCTCTTCCAGGGTGCGGCCGCGGCTCTCCGGCACGAACTTCCAGATGAAGAGCAGGGCGAGGAGCCCGACGATCCCGAAGCCGAAGAACGTCCCGGTGATGCCGGTCGCGGCGACGATGGTCGGGAAGTACAGCCCGAGGAACGCGTTCGCGATCCAGAGGCAGAACACCGAGATGCCCATGCCGAGCGCGCGGATCTGGGTCGGGAAGATCTCGGACAGGACGACCCACACGGCGATGTTGAGGAAGGTCTGCATCGAGCCGACGAACGCGACGACCAGGAACAGGATCACCCACGGACGAGCGGGGTTGCCCTCGGGCAGTGCGACCGACGCGATGCCGATCAGGAAGTGGCAGGTCGTCGTCAGCGTGAACCCGAGGATCAGCGTCGTCCGGCGGTTGATCTTCTCCATGTTGTACAGGGCGATGACGCCACCGACCACGGCGATCACACCGGGTGCGATGTTCGCGATGAGGGCTGCCGATGCCTGGAACCCGGACTCGATGAGCACGGTCTGGCCGTAGTACATGATCGAGTTGATGCCGGTGAGCTGCTGCGCGACGCCGAGTCCGGCGCCGATGAGCACGATGCGGATGAGCCACTTGTTCCCGCGCAGCGTCTGCCACCCGCTGACGCGCTCGACCTTCGCCTCGATGTCGTTGCTCCGCTTGATGTCGTCGAGCTCGGCACGGGCACGGTCGGTGGTCCGCACCTGCTCGAGGACGGAGAGTGCTTCGTCGTAACGGTTCTTCGACGCGAGCCAGCGCGGCGACTCCGGCACCCGGAGCATGCCGACGAAGAGGGCGATCGCGGGGAGCGCGCAGACGGCCAGCATGACGCGCCACACCCCGTTGCCCTCACCCCACACGCTGCCGATGACCGCGTTGACCACGAACGCCGCGAGCTGGCCGATGACGATCATCAGCTCGTTGCGGCCGGACAGGGATCCGCGGATCTCGTACGGGGCCAGTTCGGCGAGGAAGACGGGCACCACAGTCGACGCGCCACCGACCGCGAGGCCGAGGAGCACACGACCGATGACGATGACCTCGAACGTCGGCGCGAACACGCAGATCAGCGTGCCGACGAAGAACGTGACGGCGAGCAGGATGATCGTCTTGCGGCGACCCCAGCCGTCGGCGATGCGGCCGCCGAGCATGGCACCGATCGCGGCGCCGAACAGCAGCGAGCTCGTGACGACACCCTCGGTGAAGTTGGTGAGGCCGAGCTCCGCCTTCATCGGGTTCAGGGCGCCGTTGATGACGCCGGTGTCGTACCCGAAGAGCAACCCGCCGAACGTGGCGACGAGGGCCAGCACGCCGAGACGTCGGCGGTGCGGCCCGGTCCCCAACGGGGGCAGTGCGACAGTCGGGGCTGTCGGTTTGATGTCGACCATTCGGTGACTCCTTCGTCGGTGATCGCGCGTCAGTGCGTGGACCGATCGTAACCCGATTCCATGTCCTGTCAATTGGACATTCTGTCGTCAGGTCGTTTGGATCGGTCCACAGAACACCTGATGAGGACGGGAGCGGTCCAATCTGCGATGCAGCGTCAGCGGTCGTCGTCGACGGGGCCGTCGCCGAGGACGTCCCCCAACGACGCCATGTCCGCACCGTGGTCGGTGTAGCGGCGGACGGTGCGTCGAGCGGCCGCACTGGCGGCGCCGGACAGGGCGGGGTTGCGCCGAGCGGCGTCGGCGACGCGGCCCGCGTGCCCCGCGGTCGAGAGCAGCACGTTCGCCAGCGCACGGGCGTCACCCCGCTCGGGGACCCCGGTCACGGTCCAGGCCGTGCGGACCTGCGCGTCCGGGGTGACGCCACGACGGGTGCCCATGCGGTGCCAGTCCGACAGCACGCCCTCGGTGCGCGAGGCCGCGCGGTCCGCCTCTCCCGCACGACGGCGGGCGGCGTCACGGGCGTCGGACTCGGTGTCCGTGCCCTCGACCGTGTCGTACCGGTCGGTGAGCCCGTCGGCCCGGCGCCGGACACTGTCGGCCCGTTCACGCGCCGCGGCGTCGTCACCACCCGCCGCTGCGATGCGGGCGGCGTGCGCGGCGGCAGCCGCGGCGAGGATCTCCGAACGCTCCATGCCCTCGACCGTAGCCGCTCCGACCGACACCGGCGGACCGTCCGTCGCGGTGGCGGGGCACCGCGACCAGCCGCGTTCCGCACTGAGCGACACCGCACGGGACGGCGCGCGCATGAGGTGTCGCTGAGCGCGAAACCGGCCCGGCGACCGGCCCGCGGCCGCAGCGCACGCACACGACGGACGGGAGGCCCGTGGCGGATCCGCCACGGGCCTCCTGTCCGTCAGGTGGGGGCGTGCGCTACTTCCGCAGCTCCAGGTACTTCGCGATGAGCGCCTTGGTCGACGGGTCCTGCGCGTCGAGCGCGGCCTGGTCGCCCTCGACGGCCGGCGTGACCTGCAGCGCCAGCTGCTTGCCGAGCTCCACACCCCACTGGTCGAACGAGTCGATGCCCCAGATCGTGCCCTCGGTGAACACGATGTGCTCGTACAGCGCGATGAGCTGGCCGAGCACGCTCGGGGTGAGCTCCGGCGCGATGATCGACGTGGTCGGCTTGTTGCCGGGGAACGTGCGGGCCGCGACGATTCCTTCGTCGGTGGTGCCCTCGGCGCGGACCTCGTCGGCGCTCTTGCCGAACGCCAGCGCCTTGGTCTGCGCGAAGAAGTTCGCCAGGAACAGCGTGTGCACGTCGGTGCCGGGCGCGACGCCCTTGCCGTCGCCGGTCTCGTCCTGCAGCGGACGGGCCGGGTTGGCGACCGTGATGAAGTCGGCCGGGATCAGGCGGGTGCCCTGGTGGATGAGCTGGTAGAACGCGTGCTGGCCGTTCGTGCCGGGCTCACCCCAGAAGACCTCGCCGGTCTCGGTGGTGACGGGCGAGCCGTCCCAGCGGACGCGCTTGCCGTTCGACTCCATCGTGAGCTGCTGCAGGTACGCGGCGAAGCGGTGCAGGTACTGCGTGTACGGCAGGACCGCGTGGCTCTGCGCACCGAGGAAGTTCGTGTACCAGACGTTGAGCAGGCCCATCAGGACGGGGACGTTCTGCTCGAGCGGCGTGGTGCGGACGTGCTCGTCGATGGCGTGGAAGCCGGCGAGGAACTGCTCCCAGTTCTCCTTGCCGATCGCGATGACGACGCTCGTGCCGATGGCCGAGTCGACCGAGTAGCGGCCGCCCACCCAGTCCCAGAAGCCGAAGGCGTTCTCGGGGTCGATGCCGAACGCCTCGACCTTGTCGAGCGCGGTGGAGACGGCGACGAAGTGCTTGGCGACGGCGTTCTTCTTCTCGTCGTCGGCGGCGTCGGTCAGGCCGAGCTCCTGCCACAGCCACTGGCGGGCGAGGCGCGCGTTCGTCAGGGTCTCGAGCGTGCCGAAGGTCTTCGACGCGACGATGAAGAGCGTGGTCTCGGGGTCCAGGTCCGCGGTCTTCTCGTAGATGTCCGCCGGGTCGATGTTCGACACGAAGCGGGCCTCGAGGCCGGGCTGGACGTAGGGCTTGAGCGCCTCGTAGACCATGACCGGGCCGAGGTCCGAACCACCGATGCCGATGTTGACGACGGTCTCGATGCGCTTGCCGGTGACACCGGTCCAGGCGCCGCTGCGGACCTGCTCGGCGAAGCCGTAGACCTTGTCGAGCGTGGCGTGCACGTCGGCGTCGACGTCCTGGCCGTCGACGGTCAGGGGCGCGGCCGGCACGAGGCCCTCGGTCGCCTTCGGACGACGGAGCGCGGTGTGCAGCACGGCGCGGTCCTCGGTGACGTTGATGTGCTCACCGGCGAGCATCGCCTGGAAGCGCTCGGCGACGCCGGTGTCCTTGGCGACCTGCAGCAGCGCGGCGAGGACCTCGTCGGTCACCAGGCCCTTGGACAGGTCGACGGTCAGGTCGGCAGCTTGGAAGGTGTACTGCTCGGCACGACCGGGGTCGCTGTCGAACCACCCTCGCAGGTCCGGGGTGAAGCCGGCAGCGATGCTGTCGAGCTTCTTCCAGCCTTCGGTCGATGTGGGGTCGACGGGAGCGGATTCGGTCACTTCGGTCCTCCTGGGGATCACGTTCGAGACGTACAGCCCGCGGGTCACGCAGCGCTGCGTCGCGGACCGTCTTCGAGCGTAGTGCGCTCCGGCAGGTGGTGCGCACAGTCGGACGGGAGGCGCGGCTCGCGTTCGCTGCGCGCGTCACGCCTCCCGGCCGGTCGCGTTCATCGCCGCGGTCGGCTTGCCGGGTTCAGGGCTGCGGTCGGCCTGCCCGGTTCACGGCTGTGGCCGGGTTCACGACTGCGGTGCGAAGCGGCGCAGGCGCAGGCTGTTCGTCACGACGAAGACCGACGAGAACGCCATCGCCGCACCCGCGAGCACCGGGTTCAGCAGCCCCGCCATCGCGAGCGGGATCGCCGCCACGTTGTACGCGAACGCCCAGAACAGGTTGCCCTTGATGACGCCGAGCGTCGCGCGGGACAGCCGGACGGCGTCGGCCACCACGGTGAGCCGACCGCTCACGACCGTGATGTCGCTCGCCGCGATGGCCGCGTCGGTGCCGGCGCCCATCGCGATGCCGAGGTCTGCGGCTGCCAGCGCGGCGGCGTCGTTCACGCCGTCGCCGACCATCGCGACGCTCCGGCCCTCGGACTGCAGCCGGCGGACGGTCTCGAGCTTCGACGCCGGGGTCGCGCGGGCGTGCACCTCGTCGATGCCGACCCGGGCGGCGACGGCACGTGCTGCGCCGTCGTTGTCGCCGGTGAGCAGGACCGGGCGCAGGCCGAGCGCGCGGAAGCGGGTGATCGCGTCGGCGGCCTCGGGCTTCACGGTGTCGCCGACGACGACCACGCCCAGGGCGCTGCCGTTCCGGGCGACGACGACCGCGGTGGCCCCGTCGGCCTCGGCGCCGTCCACGGCGTCGGCGAGCACCGGCGGCAGGGTGATCGACCATGCGTCGGCGAGCCAGCGGGTCGTGCCGACCAGGACGACGTCACCGTCCACGACGGCCTGCACCCCGGCACCGGCGGCGGCGGTGAACTGCTCGGCCGCGGGCAGGTCGGTGGCCCGGGCGCGGGCCGCGGTGGTCACGGCGCGGGCGACGGGGTGCTCCGAGCCGTCCTCGACAGCGGCGGCGAGCCGGAGCACGGCGTCCTCGGTCTCGTCGACGACGGTCACGGACCGCAGGGTCATCGACCCGGTGGTGACGGTGCCGGTCTTGTCGAGCACGACGGTGTCGACGCCGCGCGTGCGCTCGAGCACTTGCGGGCCGCCGATCAGGATCCCGAGCTGCGAGCCCCGACCGGTGCCGACCAGCAGCGCGGTGGGCGTGGCGAGCCCGAGGGCGCACGGGCACGCGATGATCAGGGTGGCGACGGCGGCGGTGAAGGCCGCCGTGACCGAGCCGCCGAGCACGAGCCAGCCGACGAAGGCCAACACGGCGAGCGCGATGACGATCGGCACGAAGACGCCGGACACGCGGTCGGCCAGGCGCTGGACCTCGGCCTTGCCGGTCTGGGCGTCCTCGACCAGGCGCCCCATGCGGGCGAGCTCGGTGTCGGCACCGATGCGGGTGACGGCGACGACGAGTCGGCCGCCGACGTTGATCGTGGCGCCGGTGACCCGGTCGCCCGGTCCGACCTCGACCGGCACGGACTCGCCGGTGAGCATGCTGCGGTCGACGGCCGAGGAGCCGTCCTGCACCAGGCCGTCGCTCGGGATTCGCTCGCCGGGTCGCACGACGACGACGTCGCCGACGACGAGGGACGAGGTCGGCACGCGGTGTTCGGCACCGTCGCGCAGGACCGCGGCGTCCTTCGCACCGAGTTCGAGCAGCGCCCGGAGTGCGGCACCGGACTGCGTCTTCGCACGGGCCTCCATGTACCGGCCGGCGAGGATGAACACCGTCACGGCGGTCGCGACCTCGAGGTACAGGTCGGCGGCCTCGGGATTGGTGGCGAACCACGAGAACGTCATGTGCATGCCGGTCGTGCCGGCGTCCCCGAGGAACAGGGCGTACAGCGACCACCCGAACGCGGCGAGGACCCCGACGCTCACCAGGGTGTCCATGGTGGCGGCACCGTGGCGTGCGTTCACCCACGCGGCACGGTGGAACGGGAGCGCTCCCCAGACCGCGACGGGTGCCGCGAGCGTCAGGGCGAGCCACTGCCAGTTCGGGAACTGCAGGGCCGGCACCATCGAGAGCACCACGACGGGCACCGCGAGCACGGCGGACACGACCAGGCGTCGTCGCAGCGGTTCCGCCCGGTCCTGGTCGGCCGTGGGCTCGGCGTCGGCGGCAGCGGGCGGTGCCGGCACCGTGGCGCCGTAACCGGCCGACTCCACGGCGGCGATCAGCGACTGGGGGTCGGCGGTACCGTCGGCCGCGACCTGCACCTGCGCCTTCTCGGTGGCGTAGTTCACGGTGGCGGTGACGCCGGGCAGCTTGCCGAGCTTTCGCTCGATGCGGTTCGCGCACGAGGCGCAGGTCATCCCGGTGATGTCGAGTTCGACGGTGCGGTCCGTCACGAGCGCGCGACCTCGTAGCCTGCCTCGGCCACCGCGGCGTGCAGGGCGTCCGCATCGACCGGCGCCGCGGAGCTGACGGTGACCTCGGACGAGCCGCCGGGGACGAGTCGGACGTCGACGCCCGTCACCCCGTCGACCTCGGAGAGTTCCTCGGTGACGCTCATCACGCAGTGTTCGCAGGTCATGCCCTCGACGAGCAGCGTCTCGGTGGTCATGGTGTCTCCTTCTGGTTGATCGATCGTCAGGGGTCAGGAGCGGACGAGCCGGGCGATCGCCTGGCTGGCCTCGCGCACCTTCTCGTCGGCGGCGTCCCCGCCCTCGGCGACGGCCTCGGCGACGCAGTGCGCCAGGTGGTCTTCGAGCAACGACAGCGCGACGCGTTCGAGCGCCCGGTTCGCCGCGGATATCTGGGTCAGGACGTCGATGCAGTACGTCTCGTCCTCGACCATCCGCGCGATCCCGCGCACCTGCCCCTCGGCGCGACGGAGTCGCTTGAGCAGGTCGTCCTTGTCGCCGATGTACCCGACGTGTTCGTGCATGTCCGCCTCCACCGTTCTCAATACGGTACCCCCCTAGGGTATTCCTTTCCTTGTCCGGTGCAACTGGTGGCATGATCGGCGCATGGACCCCTCGACGACGAACGGATTCCGCCGGCTGCGGTTCTCCGACGGTGAGGGTTCCGACTACTCCGAGATCTTCGCCGCGGAGTACGGCGGCTCGGACTTCGCCTCGGAGACCTTCGCCACCGACGACACCCGGTACGAGTACACGGTCGTCGGCGACGACGACCTGTCACTCCGCACCATGCGTGCCGAGGGCGGGCGACGCGGCGGGGTCATCGGTGTGCGGGACGACCACGTGGTGTTCTGGCTGACCAAGGGCCGGCTCGAGATGCACTTCGCCGACCGCACCCGCGTCGTCGAGCCGGGCAGCCCGTACATCGCCTCGGCGTCCGAGGCGTACCGGTTCGAGTCCGACGGCACCGTCTACAACGGCGTGCACGTGTCCGACCGCTTCCTGCGGAGCGTCGGCCGCGACCTCGGCTACCGGCTGCCGGACGGTCCGCTGCTGTTCGACCAGCAGGACGAGGTCATCGCCCGGCGTGAACCGCTCCGGCACCTCATCCGCGAACTCGGCCCGGCACTGGTCGACGACCGCGTGCTCGGCCCGATGCGGACCGCGCTGAACCGTCGGCTGGCCGTCGTCATCCTCGACACGTTCCCCATCCGCAACCGCGGCGACGACGTCCCCGTGGCGAACCGGCTGCGTGACGCCGTCCGGTTCATCGAACTGCACGCCGCCGAACGCCCCTCGATCCCCACCATCGCCGCCGCCTGCGGGCTCAGCCAGCGTGGACTGCAGGACGTCTTCGCCCGGACGCTCGACACCACTCCGCACCGGTTCCTCCGCGACCACCGCCTGGACCGGGTGCGGGAAGAGCTCCTGCGCGCGGACCGCGGCGGCGCGACTGCAGCGGACTGCCCGCTCGTGTCGTCGGGGATCGCCGTGATCGCCCGGCGGTGGGGCTTCACGAACCCCGGCCGGTTCGCCGAGACCTACCGCGAACGGTTCGGCGAGGACCCGGCCACCACGAAGCGCGCGGCACTCGCGGCGCAGCCGGAGGCCGGCAGGGCGTCGTGGCGTGTCCGTCGTGCGGTGTCCTACATCGAACAGCACCTCGACGACCCGCTCACGCTCGACGACATCGCAGCCGCCGCAGGGGTGCTCCCCCGTCGGTTGCAGCAGCTCTTCCGCGAGGAGCGCGGCGAGTCCCCGATGGCCTGTGTCCGCGCCATGCGGGCCGCTGCCGAACGCAACGACGCGGCCGGAATCGGCGAAACGGCCTGACGGAACGCCCCGGGGGTACACGCAGATCCCCGGATTTCCGGGGATCCCTGGATTTTTCCCGAATCCGAGAAGTCGTGTGTGACGAATCTCTTCCACAGCCCGTCTCATCCGTGAACAGCAACCGCTGGGAACGCCCGGCGGGTCAACGGAAGGAATGAACCATGGCTGACACCACCACCCCCACCCCGGCCACCACGGCGACCCGTGCCACCTCGCACGCCGGCACCAGCGGCGTCACCGGCAAGACCGTCATCGACGACACCGTCGTGTCGAAGGTCGCCGGCATCGCCGCCCGCGAGGTCAACGGCGTGCACTCCCTCGGCAACGGCGCAGCCCGTGCCATCGGCGCCATCCGCGACGCGATCGGCCAGCGCGACTTCGGTCAGGGCGTCAAGGTGGAGGTCGGCGAGAAGCAGGTCGCCGCGGACATCGTGATCGTCGCCGAGTACCCGGTGTCGCTCCAGCAGGTCGCCGACGGTGTCCGCACCGGTGTGGCCCGTGCCCTCGAGCAGATCGTCGGCATGGAGGTCGCCGAGGTCAACGTGACCGTCCAGGACGTCTACATCCCGGGTGACGACGACGACAACGACGACGAGAAGAAGGAAGCGCGAGTCGCATGAGCAACACGCTGATCGGCGCCCTCATCGGCGCAGTCCTCGCCGTCGTGGCACTGCAGTTCGGGTTCTGGGGCTTCGTGCTCGTGATCGTGTTCGGTGCGATCGGGGCCCTCGTGGCCGCCCTCGCCACCGGTCGCATCGACCGCGGCGCCCTGACCGACGTGCTGACCGGACGCCGGAGCTCCCGGTGAACGCCGGCCCGGACGTCCCGGGCCGCGTCGAGATCACCGCACGCGCGCTCACCTCGCTGGCGCGGGCCGTCGCAGCCGAAGGGCTCGGCGCCCCCGCCAAGCGGGTGCGCGTCGGCCTCGGCGACGCGTCGGGAGCACTGTCCCTCGACATCACCGGGCCGATCGCCGCGAGCGACGACATCGTCTCCGGGTCGATCCGGATCGCTGACCAGGTCAAGGGCCGCGTGAGCGACCTGACCGGGCGCCGCGTCGGCAGTGCCCACATCGAACTCACCGGGATCGTGCGCGAGCACGAGTCCCGCGCCCGCTAGGAGGCCATCATGAGCAACGGTTCCGTCGAACGACGCATCCGTCGTCGGAGCGTGCACCGCTCCCGCTCCACAGCAGTGGCGGTGGCCCTCGTGGTGCTCGCCCTGGTGGCCGCCTGGATCGGCACCGAGTCGGTGCTCAGCGCCATCGGACGCCCACCGCTGGTCGCCGACCCCCAGACCGTGGTCGACACGGCGCTCCGCCCGGACGCCGCGTTCGTCACCATCGTCGAGGTCATCGCCGGTGTGCTCGTCTTCCTCGGCGTCGTGCTGGTCGTCCTGGCCCTCAAGCCCGGTCGCCAGCACCGATCGGTCGTCGAGCACGAGCGTGGTGCGGTCGTCATCGACTCCCGCATCGTCGCCTCCACCGCGGCGAACGCCGCCGGCATGGCGGCCGGCGTCCCCGAGGGGAACGCCTCCGCCACCGCCCGCGGCCGTTCCACCGAGGTCCGCATCGTCCCCGTCACCGGTGTGCCGGTCGACGAGGCGACCGTCCGCGCCGCCGTCGTGGAGCGCCTGAGCGGCCTCGACGAGCGTTTCGGCCGACGCGTCCGCGTCCGGGTCGAGGAGAAGGGAACCCTCGCATGACCAAGAGCAACCGGACCCTCAACCGGATCATCCTGTTCGTCCTCGGCCTGGTCGCCGTCGTCGTCGGGATCGCGATGGGCGCGGGTGTCCTGCCCGCCGTCCAGGATGCGCTCAAGCCGTACGTCGACCTCCCCCGCAGCCTCGACGTGCCCGCGTCCGCGCTGTGGATCGTCGCCGGGGCCGCGGCCCTCGTGGTCGTCCTGTCACTCGTGTGGGCGTCCACCCGCGGTGGTGGCGGCACGTCCGTCGCCGTCCGGGAACGCTCGGGCGACGACGCGGTCACCATCAACGTCGCACTCGTCCGGGACGTCGTCGAACACGAACTCGCGGGTGTCCGCGACGTGGTCGGCTCCCGCGTCGACACCTACCTCGTCCGCCGGCAGCGCGCCGCACGGATCCGTGTCGCGGTCCGCCGCGGCGGGGACGCCGTCACCGTGCTCGACGCCGTCGACCGAGCCGTCGCGGTCCTCGACCGCACCCTCGGCCGTCCGGTCCCGGTGCTCGTGCACCTGACCGGCGGTACCCGCTCCGCGCTCGCGAAGGCGACCCGCGTCCACTGACACCCGTCAGCCGGACGCACCCCCGGGCCTCCCGGCCCACCTCCACACCACCGGGCACACGCCCACCCACGAAAGGACCCGTCATGGGACTCGACGACAAGATCAAGAACGCCGCTCAGGACCTCGCCGGCAAGGCGAAGGAAGCCGTCGGCAACCTGACCAACGACGACGCCAAGGTCGCCGAAGGCAAGAAGGACCAGACCGCTGCGAGCGCGAAGCAGACCGGCGAGGACGTCAAGGACGTCTTCAAGAAGTAGGTCGCACGACCGCGTCGGGGCACCCGTCGAACGGGTGCCCCGACGCGGTCG
>NZ_APJN01000082.1 GCF_000349565.1 Curtobacterium flaccumfaciens UCD-AKU | reverse complement strand
GCACGGTGCGGTTTCGTGCATGTGGTGCGGTGTTGCTTGTTCGGTGCGGCCTTGTAGGCCGGCTCCGTGCGGGCAAGCCCGCACGGGGTGGCGGGGCGTGCACGGTGCGGTGGACTCGTGTGCGTCTGGTCTGGAGGTGCGGGGCGGGCCGGTGCCGTGCCTCCTGGCTGGCGCACGGTGCGGTTTCGTGCACGTGGTGCGGTGTTGCTTGTTCGGTGCGGCCTTGTGGGCCGGCTCCGTGCGGGCAAGCCCGCACGGAGTGGCGGGGCACGCACGGTGCGGTGGACTCGTGTGCGTCTGGTCGGGAGGCGCGGGCCGGTCCGGTGCCGTGCCTCCTGGCTGGCGCACGGTGCGGTTTCGTGCATGTGGTGCGGTGTTGCTTGTTCGGTGCGGCCTTGTAGGCCGGCTCCGTGCGGGCAAGCCCGCACGGGGTGGCGGGGCGTGCACGGTGCGGTGGACTCGTGTGCGTCTGGTCTGGAGGTGCGGGGCGGGCCGGTGCCGTGCCTCCTGGCTGGCGCACGGTGCGGTTTCGTGCACGTGGTGCGGTGTTGCTTGTTCGGTGCGGCCTTGTGGGCCGGCTCCGTGCGGGCAAGCCCGCACGGAGTGGCGGGGCACGCACGGTGCGCCGCCCGCCGCCCGCCCGCCTACGGCAGCGTCGGCGCCGCCGCCACCAACGCCCGCGTCACCGGGTGCTGCGGCGCATCGAGGAGCGAAACCGGCCCGTGCTCGACGACCCTGCCGTGGGACATCACCGCGACCGTGTCGCACAGCCGCTGGACGACGCCGATGTCGTGCGACACCAGCACGAGCGTCAGCCCGAGGTCGTCGGCGAGCGATCGGAACAGCTCGATCACCCGGGCGCGGACCACCACGTCGAGGGCGCTCATCGGCTCGTCGCCGAACAGGATCCGGGGCGAGTGCACCACGGCCCGGGCGATCGCGATCCGCTGCCGCTGCCCGCCGGAGAACTCGTGTGGGTACCGGTCGACCGTGTCCGCGGGCAGGTCGACGCGCTCCAGCACGGCACGCACGAGCTCGTCGTGCGACCCCGGGACCTGCAGGGCCCGCAGCGGCTCGGCGACGATCGCACCGACGCGCATCCGCGGGTCGAGGGACGCGTACGGGTCCTGGAACACCACGCCGGTCTCGCGACGGAACCAGCGCAAGGCGCGCGCGGACCGGGACGCGACCACCGGACGACCGGAGGCGGCGACGGTGCCGGCGGAAGGGCCCTCCAGGCCGGCGAGCAACCGGACCAGCGTGGACTTGCCGGATCCCGATTCGCCGACGATGCCGAGCCGTGCGCCGGGGGCGACCGTCAGGTCGACACCGTCGACGGCGGTGCGGACCGGACCGGGTTCGAACGGGCCGCGGCGGGGGAGGCGGTAGGTGCGGTGGAGACCGGTGGCCTCCAGGGCCGGGAGGGTCACGGGGCGGTCCTCCTGGCGGTGGCACGTGCGGCGTCGACGAGCGCGGCGGTGGCGGGGTGCTGCGGCGCGGCGAGCAGGTCCGCGACCCGGCCCTGCTCGACCACCCGGCCGGCGTCGAGCACGACGGCGGTGTCGGCGATGCGCGCGAGCA
The DNA here is from genome assembly GCF_000349565.1 of Curtobacterium flaccumfaciens UCD-AKU. Classification (GTDB taxonomy): domain Bacteria; phylum Actinomycetota; class Actinomycetes; order Actinomycetales; family Microbacteriaceae; genus Curtobacterium; species Curtobacterium poinsettiae. Next base: position 70,924 of record NZ_APJN01000082.1, on the reverse strand, counting down.
CGGCGAGGTCGTGGGTGACGAACACCATGCCCGCGGGCAGGTGCTCGAACAGGTCGAGGATGCGTGCCTCGGTCGTGACGTCGAGCGCCGTGGTCGGTTCGTCGGCCACCAGGTACGACGGCTCGCCCGCCATCGCCATCGCGATGCAGATCCGCTGCCGCTGCCCGCCGGACAGCTGGTGCGGGTACTGCCGCAGCAGCGATTCCGGGTCGGGCAGGCCCACGGACGCCGCCAGGTCGACGGCCGCCGCGCGGGCCGCGCGACGGTCGAGCCCGCGGTGCAGGCGCAGCGGCTCGGCGATCTGCGCGCCGACCCGTCGCAACGGGTCGAGCGCGGTGCCCGGCTCCTGGAACACCATCGCGATGCCCGATCCGCGGTGTCGCGCGCGCTCGCGGTCGGGCAGGCCGACGAGTTCGGTGCCGTCCAGGCGGACGCTGCCGGTCACGACGGCGCCGGTGGGCGCAAGGCCCATCAGGGCGAGCGAGGTCATCGACTTGCCGGATCCGCTCGCGCCGATCACGCCGACGCGCTGGCCGGGAGGCACGGTGAAGCTGACGTCGTCGAGGATCGTCCGCCCCGTGATGCGGACCGACAACCCGCGCACCTCGAGCCCGGAGGCTGCGGTGGTCGCGTCGGTGCCGGCTGGGCCGGCTGGGCCGGCTGGGCCGGATCCGGCGCGTGCGTCGGCGGTCATGCGGTCACCCCCGGGGTGGTCGTCGCCGGATCGCTGTGACGGTCGTCGGTGCTGCGGTCGCTCGTCGTCAGCCGCGGGTCGGAGGCGTCGCGCACCGCGTCGCCGAGCAGCGAGAGTGCCGCGACGACGAGGGCGATGGCGGCGCCCGGCCAGGTCGCACTCCACGGGTGGACCCCGATGTAGGTCTGCAGGTCGGACAGCAGGCTGCCCCACGACGCGGTGTCCGACCCTGCGCCGTAGCCCAGGTAGGACAGCCCGGCCTCGGCGAGCACGGCCGTGGCCATCGCGAGCGACAGCTGCACGGTGAACAGCGGCGCCGCGTTCGGCACCAGGTGGCGGAACAGCACCCCGGCACCGCCGACGCCCGATGCCCGCGCCGCGGTGACGTAGTCGCTCCGGGCGATCCGCCGGATCTCGCCGCGGGCAACGCGGGCGATCGTGACGCCGAAGGACAGCCCGACGCTGACGATCACCACGCCGAGCGACCCGCCGAACACCGCGGTCAGGAGCATCGCGGTGAGCAGGGTCGGGAACGCCACCAGGATGTCGAGCAGGACCGCGGTGCCCTCGCGCACCCAGCGTGCGGTGAGCGAACCGATCGCGGTGAGGACGATGCCGACGACGCTCGCGATCACGCCGGAGCCGACGGCGACGAGCACGGTGGTGCGGGTGCCGGCGAGCAGGTAGCTGGCGATGTCGCGGCCGGCGGCGTCGGTGCCGAACCAGTGCGCGGCGCTCGGTCCCTCCCACTGGTGGAACGGATCGGCGCGGAACGGGTCCTGCGGCGTCCAGACGAGCGACACGGCGGCGAGCACGACCAACAGGCCGAGCACGACGACGGCGAAGACCCCGGTCGGTCGGGACACCAGGCGGCGGATCATCCCTGCACCTCGCGCTGTCGGGGGTCGAGGGTGCGGTGCACGACGTCGACGGCGAACCCGACGAGCAGCACGAGCCCCGTGAGCACGAGCAGTTCGGACTGCACCTTGGTGATGTCACGGCGGCCGACGTCGGTCACGAGCATCCGACCGACCCCGGGCAGCGAGAACAGCTGTTCGACGACGACGGCCCCGACGAGGAGCCCGGCGATCTGCACCCCGAGGACGGCGAGCACCGTCAGGGCGACGCTCGGCAGCCCGTGACGGAGCAGGGCCTGCGTGCGGGTGAGGCCGATCGCGGCCGCGGTGCGCAGGTGGTCGGCGTCGAGGACGGAGAGCGTGGCGGAGCGGGTGAACCGCAGGATCACGGCCCCCTCGACAGCACCGATGGTCAGCGCGGGCAGCACGAGCGACGCGAACGCCCGCCCGGGTTCCGACCAGCCGTCGAGCGGGAAGCCCTGCGTCGGCAGCCAGTGCAGCGTCACGGCGAACAGCGCGACCAGGAGCATGCCGGCCCACACGACGGGCACGGCGGCGACGGCCTGTGCGACGAACCCGATGACGGCGCCTCCCGGGCGGCGACGGAGCACCGCGGCGACGACCCCGAGCGGGACGCCGATCACCAGGGCGGTCACCAGCGACATCGCGGCGAGCGGCAGGGTGATCGCGAGCTTCTGCGCGATCTCCGGAGCGACGGCACCGTTCGTCACCAGGGAACGGCCCAGGTCGCCGCGGAACACCCCGCCGATCCAGTCGAGGTACTGCACCACGACGGGCCGGTCGAGTCCGAGCTGCTGGCGGAGCTGCTCCACCTGCGCCGGGGTCGACTGCGTGCCGGCGACGACCTGGGCGACGTCACCGGGCAGCACGCGGAGCGTGGCGAAGATGATGACGCTCGCCACGAGCAGGCCGACGACGAGCAGGAGCGCCCGCCCGATGAGGAACCGGGTCACGACACCGATGCTACGGGGAGGGAGTGCGCACCGGGCACGCGGCCGCTCCGTGCCGTGGTGTGGCTCCGCCTCACTTGACCGCGAGCTTCGACAGGTCGAGGCGCGAGTTGCCGCCGTCGACCGGGAAGCCCGTCACGCCGGAGCGCACCGCGGTGATCTCGGTCGCCGTGTAGAGCCACTCGCCGGCCGCGTCCTCACTGACGATGCGTGCGGCCTTCCGCAGTGCCTCGGTCTTGGTGGCCTCGTCGGTCGCCGCGATCGACCGGGCGTACAGCGCCTGCACCTTCGGGTTGTCGTAGCCGAAGTAGTAGTCCGGGTTCGCCCAGTTGCCGAAGTCACGCGCCTCGACGTGGTCGACCATCGACAGGTCGAAGTCCCGCTCGCCGGACTTCGGCGCCTGGAACACCGAGGACAGCCAGGTGGCGAAGTCGACGCGCTTGACGGTCAGGGTGATCCCGACGTCGGCGAGCTGGGACTTCAGCACGTCGCCGATGGTGGTCGGGTAGATGTTCGCGTAGGTGAGCGTCAGCTTCAGGTCCTGCTGCCCGGCGGCGGCGAGGAGCTTCTTCGCGTTCGCGGGGTCGTACGCGTCGATGTTGGTCAGGTCCTCGTAGCCGGGGTCGAGCTCCGGGATCGGGCCGCCCTGCTCCACGCCGGTGCCGCCGATCGCCTTGATGAGCGCCTTCGCGTCGATCGCCTGCCGGATCGCCTGGCGCACGCGCTTGTCGGTGAAGGGTTCCTTGCGGTCGTTGAACGCCAGCGTGTACTTGTCGGTCGTCTTGCCGCTGTGCAGCGTGATGTCGCCGTTGCCCTGCAGCTGGCTCTTCAGGGTGCCGTCGACCGGGTTCAGGACGTCGAGGTCACCGTTCGCCATCGCGTTGACGGCGGTCGACGGGTCGGTGATGTACCGGAAGACGATCTTCGCGACCTTCGCCTTCGTGCCCCAGTAGTCCTCGTTGCGGTCGAAGGTGAGCGAGTCGCCCTGCTTCCAGTCCGCCACCTCGAACGGACCGGTGCCGTTCGCACTGTCGGACAGGTCGTTGTCCGCGGCCTTCTCGAGCACCAGGCCGGCGCGACCGGTCAGGTTCCAGAGCAGGTCGGAGTCGGGCTTGGCGAGTTGCAGCACGACGGAGTCCGCGGACGGCGAGGTGATCGACGTGACGCCCGCGAGCTTGGCCGAGTCGACGTACGAGTCGTTCGACTTGACCTGCTCGAGCGACCACACGACGTCGGCCGCGGTGACCGGCTTGCCGTCCTGGAACGTCGTGCCGTCCCGCAGCGTGAACGTGTACGTCAGGCCGTCGTCGGACACCTGGTGCGACGAGGCCAGCACGTCGCGGACGTCGCCCTGGGCGGTCCGGCCGACGAGCCCCTGGTACACGTTGTCGATGAGCACCTGGTCGAGCGCCGCCCCGGACTGGGTGCGGATGTCGAGACTCGTCGGCTCGAGCACGAGCCCGACACGGACCGTGGCGTCCTTGCCGCCGGTGGTGTCGGACGAGCCGGAGCAGCCGGTCAGCGCGAGGGCTGCGACGACGGCGACCGCGGTGGCGGCGACGACAGCGCGCCCGGTGCGCGAGGAGCGTTCAGGACGACGGAGCAGGAGCGGACTCATGGGGTGGTGGGTTCCTTCCGGGCGCGAGGGCGGGATCGGGCCTCGCGCTCGCACGAGGCTACCGGCGGCCGGGGCCGTCCGGCGACGGTTCTTCGATCGGGTGCAACAATCCGTGCCGCCCCGCCCATGCCCGGATCGCCGACGCCAGTTCGAGGGGCGCCTGGTTCTGCACCGCGTGCCGCGAGGTCACCGTCACGATCTCGGCGTCCGGCAGACGCTCGGCGAACCCGGCGTGCAGCTTCGGGGAGACGTACCCGCGGTCGCCCCGGACGAGCAGGATCGGCACGCGCAGGGCCTCGAGGTCCGGCCACGCGTCGGCGAAGCGCCCCACCGACGACGTCCGGCCGGCGGGCAGGTGCGGGAAGTGGTGCCGGCGGACGAGCCGTCCGTCCGCACCGAGGGCCGTCGTGTGCCGGGCCTCGCGCAGCAGCACCTGCCGGTCGTCACCGACCCGAGCCTCGATCGCCCGGTCGACGACCTGCTCGAGGGACTCGAACGGCTCCTCGGCCTCGAGCGCACGGGCGATCCGGTCGACCGCACGCTGCGCGAAGTCCGGCGACATGTCGACGAGCACGAGTCCGGTGACCCGCTCCGGCGCGGTGGCCGCGAGCCGAGCCGACAGGATGGCGCCGAGCGAGTGCCCGACGACGACCCCCGGCGGCACCGCCAGTGCGTCGAGCGCGGCGAGCACGCTCGGCGCGGTCGCGGCGGCCGCGTAGTCCGCGTCCTCCCGCCACGACGACCGACCGTGGCCGGGCAGGTCGAGGGCGACCGCCGGCTCGCCCACGGCGAGTGCCGTGGTGTCGAAGCTGTGGGCGTCGATGCCGAGCCCGTGCAGGTAGGTGATCCGGGCCTCCTGGCCGACGTCGCCCCACCGGATCGCGGAGATCTCCTGACCGTCCGCGGTGCGGACCACCTGCCTGGAGGCGCGGAGCGGCGTGGTCACGCCGCTCGCGCTGGCGAGGGCGGGCAGGTCGGCGAATTCGTCGTCGGGGGCTTCGGACACGGGGACGATCCTCGCACCGTTCCGGGGGCCTGGAGACGTTAGGTAAGGCATGCCATACTCGGTTCCGTGGCAACCCGGTATCGCGTCTTCTCCGTCCGTGTGGCCGCCGTGACGTCGCTCACCCCGAACTTCGTCCGGGTGACACTGACGGGCGACGCGCTCGCCGACTTCTCCTCGGTCGGTCTCGACCAGCGGATCAAGATCGTGCTGCCCCTGCCCGGCATCGGCTTCTCCGAACTGCCCGAGGACGAGGACTGGTACGCCGCCTGGCGCGCGCTGCCGGACGAGACCCGGAACCCGCTCCGCACGTACACGGTCCGTTCGTTCCGGCCGGACGCCCGCGAGCTCGACATCGACTTCGTCGCGCACGGCGACACCGGTCCGGCGTCGCGCTGGGTTTCGGCGTGCCGCGTCGGTGACGAGCTGCGCATCGTCGGGCCGCGCGTGCCCGAGTCGCCGGAGGACCTGCCGACCGGTGCCGCCGAGTTCGCTCCCGGGCACGCGAACCGGATCCTGCTCGCCGGGGACGAGACCGCCGCACCGGCGATCTGCGCCATCCTCGAAGCCCTCGACGTCTCGACCGTCGGCCACGTCTTCATCGAGGTGCCCACCGACGCCGACCGGCTGCCCGTCAGCGCGCCCGCCGGGGTCGAGGTCCGCTGGATCGCCCGGAACGGCGCCACGCACGGCGTCCGGATGACCGACCAGGTGCACGCCTGGGCCTCCACCGTCGCACCAGCCGTTGCCGCCGCGTGCGAGCCGGCCGCCGAGCTCACCGACGTCGACGTCGACGAGCAGGTGCTGTGGGACGTCCCCGCCGCGGTCGACGATCGTCCCGTGTACGCGTGGATCGCGGGCGAGGCCGGCTGCGTCAAGGAACTCCGCCGCCACCTGGTGCGCGGCGTCGGCATCGACCGCAAGCAGGTCGCGTTCATGGGCTACTGGCGGCACGGCAAGGCCGAGCACTGATGCCGACCGCGGGTGCCGCGCACGGCCCGGTCCCGACCACCGCGCTGGGCGCCCGCGGGCTGACCCTGGCGTACGACGACCGGGTCGTGGTGGACACGCTCGACGTCGACATCCCCGACGGTGAGCTGACGGTCATCGTCGGCCCGAACGCCTGCGGCAAGTCGACGCTGCTGAAGTCCTTCGCCCGCACCCTGAAGCCCCGTGCCGGCACGGTGTACCTCGACGGTGCGCCGATCGACTCGTACCGCCCGAAGGCCGTCGCCCGCCGGGTCGGGATGCTCCCGCAGACCCCGATCGCCCCCGACGGCATCACCGTGCGCGACCTCGTGTCCCGGGGCCGGTTCCCGCACCAGGACCTGCTGCACCCGTCGTCCGGGTCCGACCGGCAGGCCGTGCAGGCCGCACTCGAGCAGACGTCGACGGTGGAACTCGCCGATCGCAGTGTCGACGAGCTCTCCGGCGGGCAGCGGCAGCGGGTGTGGATCGCGATGGTGCTCGCGCAGCAGACCGACATCGTGCTGCTCGACGAGCCGACGACGTTCCTCGACATCGCGCACCAGTACGACGTGCTCGAACTCGCCTCGACGCTGCACGCCGCCGGCCGCACGGTCGTCGCGGTGCTGCACGACCTGAACCAGGCCGCCCGCTACGCCACCCACGTCATCGCGATGCGCGACGGTGCGATCGTCGCTTCGGGGGAGCCGTCGTCGGTGCTCACCGCGGACCTCGTCGAGGACGTCTTCGGTCTGCCGTGCGTCGTCGTCCCCGACCCCGAGACCGGCACGCCGCTCGTGGTGCCGCGGCGGCCCGCGGCCTGACGCGCGGCGGCTGGGCTGGCGGCCGGGCGGGGGCCGGGCGGCGGCCGGGGGGGGCTGGTCACAACTCGTCGTGGGCCGGGCACCGAGTGGTCACGAACCGTCGGCTGGCGGCGCCGCGGGCGACGGTCTGCGACCGCTCGCCGCGCGCCCGACGGGGTGTTGCGACCGGCCGTGGCCCTGTCCCGGCGCCGCCACGCGCCTCCAGGCCGTCGGCCGGTCGCGTTTCGTCGCCTGGCCCGCCTGCTGCCGAGTGGTCACGACTCGTCGTGGGCCGCGCGTCGTGTGGTCAGGAACCGTCGGCTGGCGGCGCCGCAGGCGACGGTCTGCGACCGCGCGGCGCGGGCCCGGCGGGGTGTTGCGACCGGTGCGCGGGTGCAGTGGGGTGGGGCGCGGCGGCCGGGAGGCCCGTGACGGCGCCGGCACGCGCCTCCAGGCCGTCGGCCGGTCGCGGTTCGTCGCCTAGCCGGCCCGCCGCCGAGTGGTCACGACACGTCGTGGGCCAGCGCGCGAGTGGTCAGGAACCGTCGGCTGGCGGCGCCGCAGGCGACGGTCTGCGACCGCTCGCTGCGCGCCTGGCGGGTTGTTGCGACCCGCGACCGGGTGCAGTGGGGTGGGGCGCGGTGGCCGGGAGGCGCGTGGCGGCGCCGCCACGCGCCTCCAGGCCGTCGGCTGGTCGCGTTTCGTCGCCTGGAGCCCGCCTGCCGCCGAGTGGTCACGACTCGTCGTGGGCTGCACGTCGTGTGGTCACGAACCGTCGGCTGGCGGCGCCGCAGGCGACGGTCTGCGACCGCTCGCCGCGCGCCCTGCGGGGTGTTGTGACCGACCGGGCCCCGGCCGGCCGGCTCAGCGAGGCCGCACGAACTGCCGCCCGACGGACGTCGCGGCCACAAGTTCGCGCACCCGCACCCGTCAGCGGTACCCGCCGTCCTCCAGGCCGGCCTCGACCTCGAAGCGGTTCCGCAGCGGATCCCGGCCGGCGACGGCGTAGAGCAGCGGCATGAGCATGCCGTACCGCCGCCACTGCTCGACGTGCACCCGCTCGTGCCGGAGCACCCGCGGGCCGTCGTTGTCGCGGGTCAGGTACACCGAGCCGACGCAGGTGCCGCCTCGACGGAAGACCCAGCGTGGGAGCCCCGTGCAGACCACGAGCCCGTCGACCACCCGGATCCGCCCGGTCGACAGCGGGACGCCCACGGCGAGCCCGACGGCCGTCGCGAACACCCATCCCGCCCGGGACACGGGGGAGTCGAGCAGCGGGTTGCGCACGCTCAGGCCGGGCGGCCGTAGGTCTCGAGCAGGCGCAGCCAGACCTCGTTCATCGTGGGGTAGGCGGGCACCGCGTGCCACAGGCGGTCGATCGGGACCTCGCCCACGACGGCGACGGTGGCGCCGTGCAGCATCTCGGCGACGTCCTGGCCGACGAACGTGACGCCCACGACGACCCGGCGGTCCTCGTCGACGACCATCTTCGCGCGGCCCGTGTAACCGTCGGCCTGCAGCGAGGACCCGGCGATCGCACCGAGGTCGTACTCGACGGCGCGGACGTTCAGCCCCTGCTCACGGGCCTTCGCCTCGGTCAGGCCGACGCTCGCGACCTCGGGGTCGGTGAACGTGACCTGCGGCGCGGCGGCGTGGTCGGCGGTGGCGACGTGCGCACCCCACGGCTCGGTGTGCAGCGGCGTGCCCTGGTACCGGGCGGCGATCGCTTCGCCGGCGGCGCGGGCCTGGTACTTGCCTTGGTGGGTGAGCAGGACGCGGTGGTTGACGTCGCCGACGGCGTACAGCCAGTCGGTGCCGTGCACGAGCATCGTGTCGTCGACGTCGAGCCAGTCTCCGGCGGTCAGGCCGACCGTCTCGAGCCCGAGGTCGCGTGTGTGGGCGGCGCGGCCGGTGGCGGCGAGCACCTCGCTCGTGATGACCGTGGTGCCGTCGTCGAGTTCCGTCGTGACGAGGCCGTGCTCGTCACGGTCGACGCGGACCGGGTTGACGCCGGTGCGGACGTCGACACCGAGTTCGCCCAGGGAGTCGGCGACGAGTTCCCCGGCGAAGGGCTCCATGCCGCCGAGCAGGCCGTGCCGGGCGACGAGGGTGACCTTCGCGCCGAGCGAGGCCCACGCGGTGGCGAGTTCGGAGCCGGAGACGCCGCCGCCGATGACGAGCAGGCTCTCGGGGACCTGCTGGGCGCTGGTGCCCTCGCGGGTGCCCCACGGCTTCGCGTCGGCGAGACCGGGCACCGGGGGCAGCGTGTGCAGGGAACCGGTGACGACCGCGACGGCAGCACGGGCGGTGTGCGTCTCGCCGTCGACGTCGATGGTCTTCGGTCCGGTGATGCGGGCGTGCCCGCGGATCAGGTCGATGCCGGCGGACTCGAGCCACGAGACCTGGCTGTCGTCCTTCCAGTCCGAGGTGAACGAGTTGCGGCGGGCCAGCACGTGGGCGGCGTCGAGCGTGCCGGTCACGGCCTGCTTCGCACCGTCGAGCCGCTTGGCCGCGGCGAGGGCGTGTCCGCTGCGCAGGAGTGCCTTCGAGGGCATGCACGCCCAGTACGAGCATTCGCCGCCGACGAGCTCGGCCTCCACGATGGCGACCGACAGGTCGCGCTTCCTGGCGTAGTCCGCCACGTTCTCGCCGACTGCGCCGGCGCCGATCACGATGAGGTCGTAGTCCGTCATGCGGCCGAGCGTACGCGGACCGGCATGGGGTGCGCCGGGCACGCGGGGTGCGTGGTCAACCCACCCGGGAGGCGCTGGTCACCGCGCCGACGACGCGCAGGATCACGCCGAGGTCGTCCACTGCACGGCCCGGGTCGACGGGCGCGAACCCGGTGAGTGCGGCGCCGACGAGGCGCCGGCCGCGCGTCGCGGCCTGGATGCGCTCGACGAGCGCTGCGCCGTCGAGGCCGAACGGCACGGGTTCGAGCAGTCCGTCGACCTCGGACGGGTCGAGGACGTCGAGGTCGACGTGCACGAACACGGACGACGCACCGGTGCGCTCGACCCCTGCGGCGAGGGCGTCCGGTGTGGCGGCGTCGACGTCGAGGTGCACGATCCCGGCCTTGTCGAGGGCGGCGCGCTCGGCGTCCTCGACCCCGCGGACCCCGGCGACGACGACCGAGGACGCCGGCACCACCGGCAGGCCGGGGAACAGGTCGTCGGGGCGGTCGACCAGCAGACGCAGGGCGGCGGTCTCGGCGGCGACGGGCTGGGCACGGTTGAGCGCGCGGTACCCGCTGGAGCCGGAGATCCGGACGAACGCGGTGTCCGGCAGAAGGGCGGCGGTCGCGCCGAGGACACTGGCGCCGTCACCGCCGACGACGAGCACCGGTTCGGTGGCGACGGCGGTCTCCTCCGCGACGCGTTCGGCGACGGCGAGCACCGAGGTGTAGCGGGCGACCGCGGTCTCGAGGCGGTCTCCGGCGCCGGCGGGGACGTCGACCACGGTGGTGGACGCCCGGGGGAGGTCGGCGGCGATCGCCGACGCGCCGTCACCCAGGCGCATCGCGCGTGACGACGCCGAACCCTGCCACTGACCGACCACGAGGAAGTGCATCGTCTCAGTCTGTCAGCTGGGGTCCGGCGTCGTCAGGGTGTTCGTCAGATGCTCGAGGATCCGCCGGACTTCAGCGCGGCGAGCCGTGCCTCGACCTCGGCGTCCTTGCCGACGTCCTCGAGGCTCTCGAACTGGGCGTCGAGGCTCGACGACTGCAGCTCCTGCTGGCCGAGCACCTTCGCCTCTTCGCGGCGGACCTTCTCCTCGAAGCGGCCGAGGTCGCTCGTCGGGTCGAGCACGTCGATGTTGCCGAGGGCGTCGTTGACGCGGGACTGGGCCTCGGCGGTCTTCGAGCGGGCGACGAGGTTGTCCCGCTTCGCGCGGAGCTGCTCGAGCTTCTGCTCCATGCCGGCGAGACCGGTCTTGAGCTTCTCGACGGCCTCGTTCTGCGACGCCAGGTTCGGCTCGGCGTCCTTGACCTCCTGCTCGGCAGCGATCTGCTTGCCGATCGCGATCTTGGCGAGGTTGTCGAACTTGTCGGCCTCGGCCGACTTGCCCTCGGAGCGGTACTTGTCGGCTGCGGTGGAGGCGTTGGCGGCCTTCTGGCCCCACTCGACCGCGGCCTTCTTGTCCTCCTCGTGGTCCTGCTCGAGCAGGCGGACGTTGCCGATGGTCTGCGCGATCGCGGTCTTCGCGTCGGCGATGTTGTTCGTGTAGTCGCGGACGAGCTGGTCCAGCATCTTCTGCGGGTCCTCGGCGTCGTCGATGATCTGGTTGATGTTCGCGCGCACGAGGGTGGAGATGCGTCCGAAGATGGTCTGCTTGGCCATTGCTGTTCCCTTTCGTGGAAGTCCTGTGGACGGTGTTGTCGGGTCGGGTCGGGTCGTGTCTGGTTCTGGGTGCCGGGGGAGTCCGTCGGGTCAGAAGCGGCCACCGCCGGAGAAGCCGCCGCCCCCGCCGCCGCCACCTCCGCCGAAGCCGCCACCGCCGCTGAAGCCGCCGCCGCCACCGAAGCCGCCGCCCCCGAAGGAACCGCCGCCGTAGCTGCCACCGCGACCGCCGAGCAGGCCGCCGAGGACGAGTCCGGTGACGAGTCCGCCGAGCTGGGCGCCGCCACCGCCTCCGCCCTGACCGCCGCCCCAGCCGCCCAGGTCGTCGTTCGCGGCGTCCATCGCGGCTGCGGCGTACTGCTCGGCCGCGCGCGCGGCGTTCAGCGCCTGGCCGGGGTTGCTCGGGGCGAGTTCGACGGCGTCGTCGTAGGCACGCTGGGCCTCGGACAGTCGCGTCCGGGCGGTCGGGCCGATGCCGCCGCGGTGCAGGGAGACGTAGTCGCGGGCCTGGCTGATCCGGTTCCGGGCGTCGCGCAGGGCGGCGTCGAGTGCCTGGGTGGCGCGCTGGCGCTGTTCCTCGGCACCCCGTGCCGCGGCGATGGCCTGGTCGATCTCGGTGTTCGCCCGGGTCAGCGCGTCGACGGCGGCGACCGGGTCCTTCGGGTCGAGCCCCTGGCGGAGCACGGCTTCGGCGCGGGTGACCGCTGCGGCGAGGTCCGGACCGCCGGAGCGCAGGCTGCGGGCGGCGGCGACGTCGCCCTGGATGTCGATGCGCATCGCCGCGGCGCGGGCGGTGGCCTCGTCGAAGGACTGCTCGGCGGCGAGTGCGCCGTCGGTGAGCTGCTGCACCTGGGCGAGGGCGTGCTGGGCGTCGCGCACGGCGACGACCGCCTCGCCCTTGTCGCCGGCGGCGATCGAGGCGGTGGCCGCGTTCGAGCGTTCGGTCGCGAAGGCGAGCACCTGGTGGGCCTGGTCGACGTTGTTCGCCACGGTTGCGAGGGTGCGGCCGGTGTAGCGGGCGCGGACGCGGTCGAGTGCGGCGGCTGCCGACCCCACCGAGGCCGGTGCGGCGGCCACGGCCTGGGCGAGCGACGCGGCGGCGTCCTCGACGCCGTCCTCGAGCGAGCGGAGCTGGTCGAACGCCTCGGTCTGTTCCTCGATCGCGGCGTGCGCCCGTTCGCAGATGACGATGATCTGGTTCGCCCACTCGGCGCGCTGCTGGGGGGTGTCGGGGATCTCGTCGTCGAGCTGCTGCCGGATCGTGAAGGCCTTGCGGACCTCGCGCTGGGCGGCCTGCACGGCGTCGGCGAAGGGCTTGGCGGCGTCGGGGCCGAACTGCGCGCTCGCGAACCCGACCTCTTGCTCGGCGGTGCGGAGTTCGTCGTCGATCGTGACCAGGGCGCCGCCGGCGCTGCGTTCGAGGTCGGCGAGCGAGGCTTCCTGTGCCTCGGTGGCTGCGGCGGTGCGGCGCTTGTTGCGGGTCCGGACGACCAGGACCACGACGACGAGTCCGACGACCACGACGAGCAGCAGGATCCACAGCCAGGTGAGGTCGACCGGGGCCTGCGACTGGGTCAGCCCGTCGGCGAAGGCCACGGCGGCGCCGGACCAGTCATCCTGCTTGAGCCGGGGCAGCAGCGAATCGTCGACGGCGTTCTGCACGTCGGACTCCGAGATCGCGGTCTCGTTCGTCTGCTGCACGTCGTAGTTGCGCTCGGTGACCGCGACCGAGAGCAGGATGCCGTCGCTGTCGATCTGGTTCTTCTCGAGCACCGCCCGACCCCACTCGGTGTGGTCGGTTGGATCGGAGAAGGAGGGCACGAACACGACGTACAGCTGTGTCTGCGTCTCGGCGTACAGGTCTTGCACGGCCTGTTCGACCCGCGCCTGCTGTGGTGCGGTCAGCGCGTCGGCCTCGTCGAGGACGTACGTCCCGCCCAGGTCGACGGGAGCCGTGGCGTGGGCGGTCGCTGCCGGAGCCAGGACGATCAGCATCGCGACGAGGGCGGCCGTCACACGGCTCCACAGCCGCGTTGTCCCCCTGTGCCCGCTCGATCCGTCCGTGTCCGATCCGTGCTGGACCGCTCGCATCCGTCCTCCGTCCGTCGCCGGTCGGTACCCCGTGGCACCGCCCCGGACCGCGCCACGAGGGCGCTGTCGCCCGGAGTCTATCCAGGCCACGCAGGGGCACCGCCAGACTCTGGGGGAACGCTCCGGAGGGTGCTTCCTGTGGACGTCTTGTCCCCCGTACCGGGGTATGCTGGCGCCACTGTTCGAGGATGAACGGAAGGGGAAGAACGATGGAACGCACCACGAGCACCGAGGTCGTCCCGCTCGAGGACGGCTACCACCGGGTGTCGACTCCGGCGACGGGCGTGATCGGTTTCGTGCGCGAGCACGACGGCCGCTACGAGGTCCTGCGCGGACGAGTCCGCCAGGCGACCCGCTCCGAGGGTCAGTACAGCACCATGAACGTCGCGCTCATCGCGCTGACGCACGCCTGATCCGCTCTGGGCCGGGCCACACGACCGACGGGCGCTGCCCGGTTCGGTGAGCCGCGCCTCCAGGCCGTCACCGTGACCATCCGGACACCGGGCGCTGCGCGCGCGGACGACCGGGAGGCACTGGTCGCCGCCGTCGCGTCGGCGACGGGTGCCGAGCCGGTCGCCGTGCGCGCGGGGCGCGTGTGCCCGCACTGCGCGGAGACCGACCACGGCCGTCCGTGGGCGAGTGCCGCGGGCGTCCCGGTCGGCGTGAGCCTGTCGCGCGCACCGGGCGTCGTCGCCCTCGCGGTCGGACCGTCGGCACTCGGTGTCGACGTCGAACGGGTGTCCCGGGTCGCCGCCGCGCCGCTCGACGCCTTCACGCCGGGGGAACTGCTCCGGGCCGGCGGGGACCCGGCGCTCCTCGCTGGCGCGTGGGCGGCCAAGGAGGCCGTGCTGAAACGCGACGGACGCGGGCTGCGCGTCGACCCGCTCGCGGTGGACGTCGACGTGGTCGGCGGCACGGCCCGCTTCGAGGGTGTCGGACAACCGCTCACCGTGCTGTTCCCCGCGCCGGACGTGGTGCTCGTCGTCGCGGCGGGTGGCCTGCCCGTCGACGTGGTCGGGACGGTCAGCGGGGGAGCGTGAGCACCTCGGCGCCGTCCTCGGTGATCGCGATGGTGTGTTCCGTGTGGGCGGTCCGCGCTCCGGTGGCACTCCGCAGGGTCCAGCCGTCGGGGTCGGTGACCAGGACGTCGGTGTCCGCCATCACCCACGGTTCGAGCGCGAGCAGGAGCCCCGGTCGGAGCGTGTAGCCGCGGCCCGGGCGGCCGGTGTTCGACACGTGCGGGTCCTGGTGCATGGTGGAGCCGATGCCGTGTCCGCCGAACTCGACGTTCACCGGGTAGCCCGCGGCTTCGAGCACGGTGCCGATCGCGTGCGACAGGTCGCCGATGCGTGCCCCGGGTCCGGCGGCGGCGATGCCCGCGGCCAGCGCTCGCTCGGTGGCGTCGATGAGTGCGGTGTCCTCGGGGCGCGCGGTGCCGACGACGAAGCTGATCGCGGCGTCGGCGGCGATGCCGTCGAGGGAGACCGCGAGGTCGAGGGTCAGCAGGTCGCCGTCACGCAGCGCCTGATCGTGGGGCAGTCCGTGCAGGACGGCGTCGTTCACGGCGGTGCAGATGTGGTGGCCGAAGGGGCCGCGGCCGAACGAGGGGGCGTAGTCGACGTAGCAGGAGTCGGCGCCGGCGGCCTCGATCATCTCCTTCGCCCACCGATCGATCTCGAGCAGGTTCGTGCCGACGCGGGTGCGTTCGCGCAGGGTCTGCAGGATCGTGCCGACGAGGGCTCCGGTGGCGCGGCCCTTGTCGACCTCGGCGGGGGTCAGGATCTCGATCACGCGGATGATCATACCGGTATTACTATGTGGTCATGGTCCGTCTCCCACTCCGCCCGGACGAGGTCGCGCGCGGTCGTCGCCTCGGTGCGCTGCTCCGTCGTGCCCGGGGTCCGCGGTCGATCGTGGACACCGCCCTGGCTGCGGGGATCTCGCCGGAGACGCTCCGGAAGATCGAGACTGGGCGCATCGCGACGCCGGCGTTCTCGACGATCGCGTCGGTCGCCGGTGTGGTCGGGCTGTCGCTCGACGCGGTGTGGTCCGAGGTCAGCTGCGACCCGGTCGACGGCGAGCTGGCGGGATAGTCGACGCGGCGAAGCCTGCTAGCCAGCGGGCAGCGCCGGCACGGACACCTCGTCGACCCAGGGCCCGGTCACCGCGTGGACGTCCGCGACGGAGCGGCCGGCGGCGTCCGCGAAGGCGCTGAGCACGGCCTGCACGGTGACGGATCCGTGCCGGTGCCGCTCGGTGATGCTCCGCAGCCCGGTGAAGAAGGCGTCGTCGCCGAACGTGCGGCGGACGGCGTGCAGGGCGAGGGCGCCGCGCTTGTAGACGCGGTCGTCGAACATGTCCTTTGCGCCCGGGTCACCGACCACCAGGTCCTCCGGCTGCTCGAGCAGTCCCTGCCGGTACCGCTCGGCCAACACGTCGGCGGTGTCGTCGCCGCGGTCCTCGGACCACAGCCACTCGGCGTAGCAGGCGAACCCCTCGTGCAGCCAGATGTCCTGCCACCGGGTGACGGTCACGGAGTTGCCGAACCACTGGTGGGCGAGCTCGTGGGCGATGAGACGGTCGGTGCCGTGCTCGCCGTCGACGTGGTTTCGGCCGAACACCGCCAGGCCGTGCGCCTCGAGCGGGATCTCGAGGTCGTCGTCGGTCACCACGACGGCGTACGCCGCGAACGGGTAGGGGCCGAACCGGTCACCGAACAGCGCGAGCATCTCCGGCACCTGGCCGAAGTCGGTCTTCGCGGCGGCGGCGAGGTCGGCGGGGTGGTGCAGTGTCACGGGGACGCCGCTCGTGCGCAGCTTCGCGGTGCGGTAGCGGCCGATCTGCACGGTCGCCAGGTACGTCGCCATCGGCTCGGTGGTGGCGTAGGTCCAGCGGGTGCCGACGCGGTCACGTTCCTTGGCGAGCAGCTCGCCGTTCGCCAGGACGTCGTACGCAGCCTCGGCCGCGATCTCGATGCGGTAGGTGGCCTTGTCGTCGGGGCGGTCGTTGCACGGGAACCACGACGGCGCCCCGGTGGGCTGCGCGGCGACGATCACACCGTCGGAGAGTTCCTCCCACCCGAGCTGCCCCCATGCGCTGCGCACGGGGTGCGGGGTGCCCCGGTACCGCAGGTGCACGCTGAACACGGTGTCGGCGGCGATCGGTTCGGCCGGGGTGACGGTCACCTTGTGCGTGGCGGTCGACACCTTCTTGGCGCGTCGGCCGTCGACGTCGACACGGTCGACCGTGAGCCCGTGCAGGTCGATGACGACCTTGTCGAGCGGTTCGAGGGCGCGCGCGGTGATCGTCGCGGTGCCGTCCAGGCGGTTGGTGGCGACGCGGTAGTCGAGCCGGAGCTCGTAGTGCTCCGCACTCCACCGTCGGTCGCCGCTGTGCGGGGTGTAGGGGTCTGCAGCGGGATCGGTGGGCACGGGGACAGTCAACCTCATGGTGCCGGTGGGGCTGTCACCGAGGGCGGTACCGCTGTCCACGGAGCGATCGGGTTGCCGGCCCAGCGGGACCCCGGCGGCACCTGCTCACCGCGCATCACGAGCGAGGACGGTCCGACGGTCGCCCCGGCACCGATGCCGGCCGCCGGCAGGACCACGCTGTGCGGCCCGAGCGTGGCGCCAGCGTCGAGCCGGACGGTGTCGAGCTGCATCACGCGGTCGTGGAACAGGTGCGTCTGCACGACCGTGCCCCGCGCCACCGACGCCCCGGACCCGATCGTGACCAGGTCGGCCTCGGGCAGCCAGTACGTCTCGAGCCAGGTCCCGCGCCCGATCGTCGCGCCGAGGCTCCGCAACCAGACGGCCAGAGCAGGGGTGCCGGTGGCCTGCTCGGCGAACCACGGCCGGGCGACGGTCTCGACGAAGGTGTCCTGCACCTCGTTGCGCCACACGAACGACGACCACAGCGGGTGCTCCCGGGCGGTGATCCGGCCGACGAACGCCCACTTCGCGATCGTCGACACCACGGCGGCGACGGCACCGGCGGCGATGAGCACCGGACCGGCGAGCAGCACCGTCCACCCGATCCCGACGGCCGACCACAGCGCCAGCAGTGTGCCGGCCACGCCGAGCGCGATCGCGGCGGACACCATCGGGGCGACCAGGCGCAGCAGCTCCCAGCAGCCGCGGGCGACCTTCAGCCGCCGGGACGGACGGAACGTGCGCGCCTCGTCGAACTCCGTCGCCGCACGCCGCAGCCGCACCGGGGGCGACCCGAGCCACGACGACCCGCGCTTGGCCTTCTTCGGCACGGCGGACAGCACCGCCACCAGGGCCTCGCGCGGCACCGAGCGTCCGGCGCCCGTCATCCCGCTGTTGCCGAGGAACGCCCGACGGCCGACCTTCGACCGACCGATCCGCACCCGACCGCCGCCGAGTTCGTAGGTGGCCACCATGGTGTCGTCGGCCAGGAACGCCCCCGACGCGATCTGCGTCAGCGCCGGGATGAGCAGCACCGTGGAGATCTCGGTGTCCCGACCGACCCGGGCGCCGAGCAGGCGCAACCACACCGGCGTCACGAGCGAGGCGTACAGCGGGAACAGCAGGGTCCGCGCCGCGTCGAGCACCCGCTCGGTCGACCACACCTGCCAGCCGATCCGGGAGCGCACCGGGTGCCGCCCCTCGTGCAGGCCGACGCCGAGCAACCGCACCGCGACCACCACCAGCAGCGCGTACACCGCACCGGCGACGACCGTCGCCAGGGGGACCGTCACCAGCGCGCGGAGCACCGCGTCGCCCAGGGCCGACGCCCGCCCCACCAGGGCCAGGGCGACCAGCAGTCCGACCGCGACACCGACCACCGGCAACCCGGCCACCGCCAGGGACCCGGCCCCGTACGCGAGCAGCCAGCGGCGACGGACCGCAGGGCGGGCCTCCCGGTCGCCGCGAGCCGACCCGACGCGTTCCGCCGGCGCCCCCGCCCAGCGTTCGCCCGCCGGCACCGGACCGCCGACGGCGGAACCCGCCGTCACCTCGGCACCCGCGCCGACGTGCGCCCCCGGCAGCAGCGTCGTCCGGCTCCGCACCACGGCGTCGTCGTCGATGCGGACGTGCCCCAGGTGGAACACGTCGCCGTCGAGCCAGTGCCCGGCAAGGTCGACCTCGGGTTCGATCGACGCGCGCTTGCCGATCGTCAGCATCCCGGTCACCGGCGGCAGTGTGTGCAGGTCGACGTCCCGCCCGATCCGCGCACCGAGCGCCCGTGCGTAGTAGCTGATCCACGGGGCACCCGCGGTCGACGGGCCGTCCACCGCCTCGGCGATGCGCTCGGCCAACCACACCCGCAGGTGCACCGAACCCCCACGGGGGTACGAGCCCGGACCGACCCCGGCGAGCAGCAGCCGCGCCAGCACCGCCGTCAGCGCCATCTTGCCGATCGGCGTCACGAACACCAGGAGCATCAGCACCAGCACCGGCCAGGGCAGCACCGGCAGGAACGGCAACGTCGTCGCGTGCAGCACCGCAGCCACCAGGGCCGTCCACGTCAGCACCCGCAGCCCGCGGAGCACCTGCACCGGCAGCCCGAGCAGCGTCATCAGCAGCCCCGTCGCCGGGGGGACCGGAGCCACGTCGCGCGACGACGCCTCGACCGGCCCGGACTCGTCCAGCGCCGCCGCCAACGCCCCGATCCGCGGGTGGTCGTACACGTCAGCCACCGTCGTCGTCGGGAACCGCTCACGGATGGCCGACACCAGCTGCGCCGCCGTCAACGACCCACCGCCGTGCGCGAAGAAGTCGTCGTCGACGCTCGCCACCGGCACCCCGAGGATCGCCGACCACCGCTCGGCGATCCACGCCACCGTGTCCGGCAGCATCGCCGCGTCCGTCGCCCCCGGCAACGGCCACGGCAGCGCCGCACGGTCGACCTTGCCCGACGTCCGCGTCGGCAGCGACTCCACCACCGCCACCAACGGCACCAGCGCCGCCGGCAACTCCTGGCGCAACCGTGCGTTCGCCGCCGCCACGTCCACCGTCGTTCCCGCCACCGGCGCCACGTACCCGACGAGCACCTGGTTCCCCGCCGGGGTCCGCTGCACCACCGCAGCACCACCCGCAACGTCGTCCAGGGCCTGCAGCGCCGCATCGATCTCACCGAGCTCGATCCGCCGACCGCCGAGCTTCACCTGGTCGTCCGCACGCCCCTGGAACACCAGGCCCTCGGGCTCGTACCGCACCAGGTCCCCGCTCCGGTACGCCCGCTCCCACCCGAGCTCCGGGAACGGCGCGTACTTCTCCGCGTCCTTCGCCGGGTCCAGGTACCGCCCCAGCCCGACCCCACCGATCACCAGCTCACCGACACCGCCCGGTTCCACCCGCTGCCCGGCACCGTCCACCACGGCCAGGTCCCACCCGTCCAGCGGCAACCCGATCCGGATCGGCTGGTTGCCGTCGAGCAGGGACCCGCACGCCACCACCGTCGCCTCGGTCGGCCCGTACGTGTTCCACACCTCACGGTCACGACTCGCGATGCGCGCCGCCAGCTCCGGCGGGCACGCCTCACCACCGAAGATCACCAGCCGCACCTGCTCCAACGCATCGTCCGGCCACAACGCCGCGAGCGTCGGCACCGTCGACACCACGGTGATCGTGTGCGCGATGAGCCACGGCCCCAGGTCCACCCCCGTCCGCACCAGCGACCGGGGTGCCGGCACCAACGCGGCACCGTGCCCCCACGCCAACCACATCTCCTCGCACGACGCGTCGAACGCCACACTCAGCCCCGCCAGCACCCGGTCACCCGGACCGATCGGCGCCGCCTGCAGGAACATCCGCGCCTCGGCGTCCACGAACGCCGCAGCACTGCGGTGGGTGACCGCCACGCCCTTCGGCACCCCGGTCGACCCGGACGTGAAGATGATCCACGCGTCGTCGGTCTCGCGGGGGAGCTCGGCGCTCGCCGCAGGGTCGGTCACGGGCAGTTCGGCGCCGTCGCGGTCGCGCAGCACGCCGCCGGCACCGATCACCCCGACGACACCGGCTTCGCCGAACACCAGGGTGGCGCGTTCCTCGGGGTCGTCGGCGTCGACGGGCACGTAGGCGGCTCCGGCGGCCAGCACGGCGAGGATCGACAGGTACAGGTCGCGCCCGCCGGAGGGGATCCGCACCCCGACCCGGTCCCCGCGCCGGACGCCCCGGCGTGCGAGGTCGTCGGCCTGCGCGTGCACCAGGTCGAGCAGGGCGGCGTAGTCGACGCTGCCGGCGGGGTCCTCGAGCGCGGTGGCGTCCGGATGGGTCGCCGCGGTCGCCGAAAGGACGTCGAACAGGGTCCGTGGGGCGGGTGCGTCGCCGCCGCGGGCGAGTTCGAGCTGCGCGTTCCCGGTGCCGGTGGTCATCGAGGCCTCTTCCCGGTCGCGTGCGGGACGACCGGCCCGTGATCCTAGGGGACCGAGGTGTCCCGCTCGGAAACACGGGGTAGCGCAGGGGCGGGGCGGGGCGTCGCGCGCCGAGTGAGCAGAAGACGTCGGGTCACCCGCCTCGACCCGTCGCGTTCTGCTCACTCGACGAGGAGCCCCAACGGGGGAAGGTCGCCGCAGGCGACATCGTGCGCAGCCGACAGAGCGCAGCGAAGACGTCTGCTTGCGCGGGTGTGTCCAGTGCCCCCAGGAGGATTCGAACCTCCGCCCCTGCCTCCGGAGGGCAGTGCTCTATCCCCTGAGCTATGGGGGCCAAGGGGTGTGAACAACCGTAGCAGGTCCGGTGGGTGGTCCTGGACAGCGCGTGTCGCGCAGTGGACGCGGGGGTCGCCGGTCTGGAGGCACGGTGCGGGCCCGCCACGGGCCTCCCGTCCGCACGGTGCGCGGGTTGCGTTCCGGTGCGGGGTTCCGCGTTCCGTGCGGCGCTGGAAGCGCGCACCGGGCACGCAACCGCGCACCGGGTGGCGGACCGCGCACCGTGCCGGCCCGAGCGCGTCAGCCCGCAGGCGTCGCCGACCCCGACGCGGACGGCTGCAGCGCGGCCCGCACCGCGTCGACGACGGGCTGCGCCCCACCCGGCTCGGTGAACAGCGTCGACTGCGCGGTGATCCAGTACGGGTCGGCGAAGGCATCCGCCCGGCCGACGGCACCGTTCAGGGCGAAGTACCCCTCGACGCGGTAGGTGGGGACCGATCCGCCCCGCTCGTACAAGGCGTCCTTCAGGTTGGTGAGCGACTTCTCAGGCAGGTCGGCGACCGCGAACGTGATCGCCGTGGCGTCCGCGTCGGTGCTCACGAACCGGCAGACGCGGCCCTGCTGCTTCGCGATGGTCGCGGCGGGGGAGCCCTTCGCCGGTGTGAACGAGTCGTCGAGCTCGAAGGTCTGCCCGTACACGGACAGGGCGCTCATCGGCAGGAGTTCCCCGCAGGTCTGCGACACCGGCTTGCCCGCGGGGGTGCCACGGGCCGACGGGGTGCTGGCCCCGCCGCCCGAGCACCCGGCGAGCACGACGGCTGCTGCGGTGGTGAGGGTGGCGACGGTGAGCGCCCGGGCACGGCTGCGGGGGGTCATCCCGACATGATGCTGCATCGATCGGTGCGGACCTGGGCGTCCCGGTAGGATCGGTCCTCGTGACTCCAGCCGAACTCTCCGCCGCGTACCTGTCGATCCTGACCGGGATCGTCGAGCGCCGAGGCGCGTCCGACACCGTGACGATCGAGGAGTCCCACGTGGTGCTCGAGCGTCCGAAGAACCGCGCCCACGGTGACTGGGCCTCGAACGCGGCCATGCAGCTCGCGAAGCGGCTCGGCACGAACCCGCGCGAGCTCGCGACCGAGATCGCCGGTGAGCTGACCGAGCTCGACGGCGTGGACTCGGTCGACGTCGCCGGCCCGGGCTTCATCAACATCACGCTCGAAGCCGCCGCCGCGGGTGAGATCGCGCGCACCATCGTCGACGGCGGCGAGTCCTTCGGCACCGGGGACCTGTACGACGGCGTCCGGATCAACCTGGAGTTCGTCTCCGCCAACCCCACCGGTCCGATCCACATGGGCGGCGTGCGCTGGGCAGCGGTCGGCGACAGCCTGGCCCGCGTGTTCCAGGCGCAGGGCGGGCTCGTCACCCGCGAGTACTACTTCAACGACCAC
Organism: Curtobacterium flaccumfaciens UCD-AKU; assembly: GCF_000349565.1. Taxonomy (GTDB): domain Bacteria; phylum Actinomycetota; class Actinomycetes; order Actinomycetales; family Microbacteriaceae; genus Curtobacterium; species Curtobacterium poinsettiae. Next base: position 48,512 of record NZ_APJN01000082.1, on the reverse strand, counting down.
GGCGCGCAGATCGACCGCTTCGCCCGCTCCCTCGTGGCCAGCGCCCTCGGTGAGCCGACGCCCGAGGACGGCTACGGCGGCGCCTACATCGCCGAGATCGCGGCACGGGTCATCGCGACCCTCGAGCCGGGCACCGACGTCCGCGACCTGCCGCGTGACGAGGCGCAGGAGCTCTTCCGCCGCGAGGGCGTCGACTTCATGTTCGCCGACATCAAGTCGTCGCTGCACGACTTCGGCGTCGACTTCGACGTCTACTTCCACGAGAACGCGCTGCACGAGTCGAAGGCCGTCGAGCGTGCCATCGCCCGACTGCGGTCGGCCGGTGTGATGTACGAGGCCGAGGGCGCCGAGTGGCTCCGCACCACCGACTTCGGCGACGACCGCGACCGCGTCGTCATCAAGTCGGACGGCGAACCCGCGTACATCGCCGGTGACCTGGCGTACTACCTCGACAAGCGCGAGCGCGGGTTCGAGCGCAACCTGATCATGCTGGGCGCCGACCACCACGGCTACGTCGGCCGGCTGATGGCGATGTGCGCCGCGTTCGGCGACGAGCCGGGCAAGAACCTCGAGATCCTGATCGGGCAGATGGTCAACCTGCTCAAGGACGGCGAACCGATGCGCATGTCGAAGCGCAACGGCACCATCGTCACGATGGAGGACCTGGTCGACGCCGTCGGTGTCGACGCCGGCCGCTACGCCCTGGTCCGCTTCGCCAGCGACACCGCGATCGACATCGACCTCGACCTGCTCACGAAGCGCACGAACGACAACCCCGTCTTCTACGTGCAGTACGCCCACGCCCGCACGCAGTCGGTGGCCCGGAACGCCGCGGCCGCCGGGGTCGACCGGTCGGTGTTCGACGCCTCGCTGCTGACCCACGAGTCGGAGAGCGCGCTCCTCGGAGCCCTCGCCGAGTACCCGCGGGTCGTCCGGCACGCCGCCGAGCTGCGCGAGCCGCACCGCATCGCGCGCTACATCGAGCAGCTGGCCGGCCTGTACCACCGCTGGTACGACTCCTGCCGCGTCACGCCCCTCGGCGACGAGCCCGTGACCGACCTGCACCGCACGCGCCTGTGGCTGAACGACGCCACCGGCCAGGTCGTCCGGAACGGCCTCGGCCTGCTCGGCGTGTCGGCTCCGTCCCGCATGTAGCGGTCGCCCCTTCCGAAAGACACCGGTGTTCGCGCACGGAACACCCGCATCCCGGGGTGTCGAGCGTGAACACCGGTGTTTTGCGTCCTGGCCGCGCCCGGCCGCAGCCCGGCCGCGCCTGCCCGCGCCCGGCCGCAGCTGCGCCGCAGACCGGGCTGGCAGGCTAGGACGCATGCCTGCAGCCACCGAACGCCCCACCAAGCGCCGCCGCTGGCCCGTCGTCCTGCTCGTGCTCGTCGTGGTGCTCGCCGGCCTCGTCGTCGTCGCCGAGTTCGTGCTGCGCGGCGTCGTCGACCGGATCATCGCCCAGCAGGTCGAGCAGTCGCTGCCCGACGGCACGACCGGCCAGGTCGACGCGCACGCCGAGGGCATCGTCATCCCGCAGCTCATCAGCGGCACGCTCGATCGCGTCGAGATCTCCTCGGAGAAGCTCACGGTCGACGGCATCCCGCTCGCCGCCGACGTCACTGCGCAGGACGTCCCGGTGGACGGCAAGGGTGACGTCCGCGACGTCGACGGCACGGTCACCCTGGCGTCGTCGAGCGTCAAGGACCTGGCGAAGTACAGCCCGCTCTTCGACCGCCTCAGCCTGGCCGACGGTGGGGTCGAGCTGACCGGGTCGTCGTCGGTGCTCGGCTACGACATCACGTACGCCGCCAAGGGTGCCGTCGTCGCGCAGGACGACGGCCGCGGCATCTCGATCACCCCGGAGAGCGTCCGGATCACGAACTCCGACCTCGGTCTGAAGGTCGACTCGATCCCGGGCGTCACCGGCGTCCCGGTGCAGGTCTGCACCGCGCAGTTCCTGCCCGAGGCGCTGCGGGTGCGCTCACTCGACGTGTCGAAGTCGGACGCGACGGTCCGCATCACCGCGGACGCGCTGCCGCTCACCGAGGACGGCCTGCGGACCGTCGGCAGCTGCCGCTGAGCGGACGGGTGCGTAACGCGGCCCGGGAGGCGTGGCTCGCGTCGGTAGGATCGGGTCCCGTGAGCGAGAACCCCCTTGCACCGCCGCGGCTGCGGTTCCCGACGGACGCCTCCGAACTGGTGGACCGCATCTGGCCCGCGTCCGCGACGCGGACCGACGACGGCACCCTGGCGATCGGTGGCATCAGCGCGACCGACCTGGTCGCCCGGTTCGGCACGCCGCTGTACGTCGTCGACGAGCGTGACGTGCAGTCCCGTGCGGTGCGGGTGCGGAACGCCTTCACCGAGGCCTTCGAACGCATCGGCAGTCACGCGCACGTCTACTACGCCGGCAAGGCGTTCCTGACGACGCAGGTGGTCGCGTGGATGGCCGAGGCGGACCTGCGCGTCGACGTCTGCACCGCCGGTGAGCTCGCGGTCGCCCTGGCCGGTGGCATCGACCCCGGTCGGCTCGGCTTCCACGGCAACGACAAGTCCGACGCCGAGATCGCCCGTGCCCTCGAGGTCGGCGTCGGCACGATCGTGCTCGACAGCCACGAAGAGGTGCAGCGCGTCGCCCGCGCCGCCGCCGACGCCGGGGTCGTGCAGCGTGTGCGCATCCGGATCAACACCGGCGTGCACGCGTCCACCCACGAGTACCTGGCGACCGCTCGCGAGGACCAGAAGTTCGGCATCCCGCTGTCCGAGGCCGTCGACGCCGCGGCAGCCGTCCGTGCCGAGCCCTCGCTCGCCTTCGTCGGCCTGCACTCGCACATCGGTTCGCAGATCTTCGATGACGCCGGCTTCCGCGAGGCCGCACGTCGGCTGATGGACGTGCACGCGACGCTCGTCGCCACCGGCCCGGTGCCCGAGCTGAACCTCGGCGGCGGCTGGGGCATCGACTACACCGAGGCCGACTCGGCGTTCGCCCCCGAGGACGTCGCCGATGCACTGGCCGCGATCATCGGCGAGGCCTGCGCCGAACGCGGCATCCCGGTGCCGGACATCGCCGTCGAGCCGGGCCGGTACGTCATCGGCCCGCCCGGGGTGACGCTGTACCGCGTCGGCACGATCAAGCCCGTCACGCTCGAGACCGACGACGGCGGCAGCGCGACCCGCACGTACGTCTCGGTCGACGGCGGGATGAGCGACAACATCCGTCCGGCCCTGTACGGCGCCGACTACACGGCCCGGCTCGCCCGCACCTCCGACGCACCAGCGGTGCTGAGCCGCGTCGTCGGCAAGCACTGCGAGAGCGGCGACGTCGTGGTGAACGACGAGTACCTGCCCGGCGACGTGCAGCGCGGCGACCTGCTGGCCGTGGCGGCCACCGGTGCCTACTGCTGGGCGCTGTCGAGCAACTACAACCACGTGGGCCGCCCGCCGGTCGTCGCCGTCGCGGACGGCACAGCCCGTATCCTCGTGCGGGGCGAGACGATCGACGACCTGCTCGCCCGTGACACCGGGGTCGCCGCCGTGTCCGCCGAGGGCACCGGCCGCTGACCCCCGACCCGACCGGGTCCGCCCACCCCGCAGGGCGTGCCCCCATCGACAGGAACCGCTACCAGATGATCGAATACCGCAACGTCCGTGTCGCGCTGCTCGGGGCCGGCTCGGTCGGTTCCCAGGTCGCGCGACTGCTCCTCGAGCACGGCGACGAGCTGGCCTCGCGCGCCGGAGCCGGGCTGGAGCTCGTCGGGATCGCCGTGCGCGACGTGGACGCGGAGCGCGACGTCGACCTGCCGGCGGAGCTCTTCACCACGGACGCTGCGTCGCTCATCCTCGGCGCGGACATCGTCGTCGAGCTCATCGGCGGCATCGAGCCGGCGCGCACCCTCGTGCTCCAGGCGCTGCAGTCCGGCGCCGACGTCGTCACCGGCAACAAGGCGCTGCTCGCCACCCACGGCCCGGAGCTCTTCGCCGCGGCCGAGCAGGTCGGTGCACAGCTCTACTACGAGGCCGCCGTGGCCGGTGCGATCCCGATCATCCGTCCGCTGCACGACTCGCTCGCCGGTGACCGCATCGTCCGGATCATGGGCATCGTCAACGGCACGACCAACTTCATCCTCGACCTGATGGACCGCAAGGGTTCCACGTTCGAGGACGCCCTGGCCACCGCGACGGAGCTCGGGTACGCCGAGGCCGACCCGACCGCCGACATCGAGGGCTACGACGCCGCGCAGAAGGCCGCGATCCTGGCCTCGCTCGCGTTCCACACCTCGGTGCCGCTCGCCGCCGTGCACCGCGAGGGCATCACCCACGTCACGATCGAGCAGGTCCGCGCCGCCCGCAAGGCCGGCTACGTCGTGAAGATCCTGGCGACCGCGGAGCGGCTGACGGACGAGGACGGCCGCGAGGGCGTCAGCGCCCGCGTCTACCCGGCCCTCGTGCCCGAGTCGCACCCGCTCGCGAGCGTGCACGGAGCGAAGAACGCCGTGTTCGTCGAGGCTGAAGCCGCCGGTGACCTGATGTTCTACGGCGCGGGTGCCGGTGGCGTCGAGACGGCCTCGGCGGTCCTCGGCGACCTGGTCTCCGCGGCTCGTCGGCACGTCATCGGTGGCCCGGGCGTCGCCGAGTCGACGCAGTCCGAGCTGCCGGTGTTCCCGATCGGCACCGTTCGCACGAGCTACCAGATCACCCTGCACGTCACGGACGCACCCGGCGTGCTGTCGACCGTCGCGGGCGTGCTCGCCAAGCACGGCGTCAGCGTCGAGACGGTCGAGCAGACCACCACCGGCGCAGCCGAGGGGACCGCGACGCTCGTCATCGGCACCCACCTGGCGCGCGAGGCCGACCTCGCGGACACCGTCGTCGCCCTCCGCGGCGAGGACGTCGTCCTGGACGTCACCAGCGTCCTGCGCGTCGTCGGTCGCTGACGCGACCACGGGCCTCCAGGCCGACCAGCAGGCTCGCCGAGCCGAGCCGAACCACCACCAGATCCACCCCACCGGACAGAGAGAGAAGCCTGATGGCCCACCAGTGGCAGGGAGTCCTGCGCGAGTACGCCGACCGACTCGACGTGACCGAGGCGACGCCCATCGTCACCCTCGGTGAGGGCGGCACGCCGCTCATCCCGGCTCGTCGGCTCTCCGAGCGCACCGGCGCCGAGGTCTACGTGAAGTTCGAGGGCATGAACCCGACGGGCTCGTTCAAGGACCGCGGCATGACGATGGCGATCTCGAAGGCCGTCGAGCACGGCGCGAAGGCCGTCATCTGCGCCTCGACCGGCAACACCAGCGCCTCGGCCGCCGCGTACGCGACGCACGCCGGCATCACCGCCGCGGTGCTCGTGCCCGAGGGCAAGATCGCCATGGGCAAGCTCAGCCAGGCCGTCGCCCACGACGCCCAGCTGCTGCAGGTGCAGGGCAACTTCGACGACTGCCTCGACATCGCCCGCGACCTGGCGGCGAACTACCCGGTGCACCTCGTCAACTCCGTCAACAACGACCGCATCGAGGGGCAGAAGACCGCCGCGTTCGAGGTCGTCGACGTCCTCGGTGACGCACCGGACTTCCACTTCCTGCCCGTCGGCAACGCGGGCAACTACACCGCGTACTCGCGCGGCTACCGCGAGGACGTCGCCGCCGGTCGGAGCACCAAGCTGCCCCGCATGTTCGGGTTCCAGGCCGCCGGTTCCGCCCCGATCGTGCACGGCGAGGTCGTCCGGCACCCGGACACCATCGCGTCGGCCATCCGCATCGGCAACCCGGCCTCGTGGCAGTTCGCGCTCGAGGCGCAGCAGGAGACCGACGGCTACTTCGGTGCGATCAGCGACGAGGCCATCCTCGCCGCGCACCGCATCCTGTCGGCCGAGGTCGGCGTCTTCGTCGAGCCCGCGTCGGCGATCGGTGTCGCCGGGCTGCTCGAGCGCGCCGACGCCGGTGTCGTGCCGAAGGGCGCGAAGGTCGTCATCACGGTCACGGGTCACGGCCTGAAGGACCCGCAGTGGGCCCTCCGCACGCCGGACGGCGGCGAGGTCACCCCGACGAGCGTGCCGGTCGACACGAAGTCGATCGCCGACGTGCTCGGTCTGGTCAGCGAGCAGTGATCTCCGACCGCTCGTCCGGACCGGGGGAGGGCGTCACCGCCCGCAGCGCTGTACCGGCCGGACGGGCGGTCCGGACACTGCCGGCCGGATCGACGGTCCGCGTCCGGGTGCCGGCCACGTCGGCGAACCTCGGCCCCGGCTTCGACTCGCTCGGCCTCGCGCTCTCGCTCTACGACGAGGTCGTGGTGCGCGTGCGCCCCGAACCCGGCGCGACCGTCAGGGTCGAGGGCGTCGGCGCCGGTGAGGTCGCCACCGACGACTCGAACCTTGTCGTCCGTGCTGTCCGCCGAGGGCTCGAACACGCCGGTGTCGACCAGCCCGGCCTCGAGCTGCACGCGACGAACGCGATCCCGCACGGGCGCGGTCTCGGCTCGTCCGCCGCAGCGATCGTCGCGGGGCTGATGGCTGCCCGCGGCCTGCTCGAGGGCATCGTCGACCTCGACGCCTCGACGCTCCTGACCCTGGCCACCGAGATGGAGGGCCACCCGGACAATGTCGCGCCGGCGCTCTTCGGCGGCCTGACGATCGCGTGGATGACCGCCGAGGGCCCGGCGTACAAGCGGCTCCTGGTGCACCGCGGTGTCGCCCCGGTGGTGTTCGTGCCGACCTCGACGCTCTCGACGAAGCTCGCGCGCTCCCTGCAGCCCGAGCAGGTCCCGCACGCCGACGCCGCGTTCAACGTCTCCCGCTCGGCGCTGCTCGTCGCGGCGCTCATCCAGAGCCCCGAGCTGTTGCTCGCCGCGACCGAGGACCGTCTGCACCAGGCGTACCGCGCCAGCGCCATGCCCGAGACCGACGCCCTGATCCGGCTGCTCCGGCAGCACGGCCTGGCCGCGGTGGTCTCCGGTGCGGGGCCGAGCCTGCTCGTCCTCGGCAGCGACCCGGCACAGCGGCTGACCGCCGCCGACCTGGTCCAGCGACACGCCGAATCCGACTGGCGGCCGCTCATGCTGGCCGTCGATCTCGGTGGTGCTACAGTGGCAGCGCACTCGGCGCTCGAAGCCGAACCCGCGTAACCGTACGGATCGCTCGTCCTCCAGGACAGCTCCTACGACGTCGCAGGGTCCGGTGCGCGAGTGTGCATCTCTTTCTGATCACCGAATCCCGATCCGTCGTCTGAACGGCGGTCGATGCTCACTGCATCCGGGACGGTGGAAACTCTCCGCGTTCTGCGGTTCGAAAGGAAACACCGACCTTGACCGACAACAACTCCGCCCACGTGGAGATCCCCAGCGACCTGCGTGCCCTCCGTCTTCCGGAGCTCCAGCGCATCGCCTCCTCGCTCGGCATCACCGGGCTCTCCAAGCTCCGCAAGGGCGACCTGATCGCCTCCATCGAGGACAAGCGCCCCGTCGACGAGACGCCGGCCGCCCCGGCCGCCGTCGTCCCCGAGACCCCCGCCGAGCCGGCCGCCACCGAGCAGCCGACCCTGCCGGAACCCGCCGAGACGCCCGCGCAGCCCGCTGCCGAGGCCCCCGTCGCCGACTCCGAGGCACCCGCCGAGTCGGCAGCCCCGAGCCGTGCCCGTCGTTCGCGCCGTGCGTCGTCCGGTGGCACCGTGAACGCCGCACCGACCTCGGCCGCCGAGCACACCAACCACGGTCAGACCGGCACCGAGGACCTCCTCGCCGGGCTCGACCAGGTCCGTGCCGAGAAGGACGCGCAGGAAGCCGCGCAGTCCGGCTCGCAGCGCCGCGGCCGTGGCCAGCGGAACGCCGAGCAGCGCACCGAGCAGCGTGGCGCCGAGCAGGGCCAGCAGGCGTCGGCACCTGCCGAGGCCGAGCAGCCGAACCAGGCTGCCCAGCAGCAGGGCCAGCAGAGCCAGCAGGCCCCGACGTCCGCCGTGCAGGCCGACCAGGACCAGAACGAGTCCGGCGACCAGAACGACCAGGGCGACCAGAACTCCGAGCAGGGCGAGGGCGGCTCGCGCCGCGGTCGTCGCAGCCGTGGTCGCGGTCGTGGCCGTGGGCAGAACGCCGAGAACGGCGAGCAGCAGAACGGCGCCGACCAGCAGAACGGTGGCCAGAACGGCGGCCAGCAGAAGCAGAACGGCGCCGACCAGAACGGCCAGCAGAACGGCCAGCAGAACGGCGGCCAGCAGAACCAGCAGAAGCAGAACGGCGGCGAGCAGCAGAACGGCAAGCAGAACGACCAGCCGAAGCAGGCCGACGCCAAGCAGGACGACAAGTCCGACCAGAAGCAGCAGAACGCCGGTCAGCAGAAGCAGCAGACCAGCGGCCAGCAGAAGCAGCAACAGCAACAGCACGCCGACGAGGCCGAGAGCGGCCGCAGCCGTCGCCAGCGTGACCGCAAGCGCGGCCGTGGCGGCCAGAACGACGACTTCGAGCCCGAGGTCACCGAGGACGACGTCCTGATCCCGATCGCGGGCATCCTCGACGTCCTCGACAACTACGCGTTCGTCCGCACCACCGGCTACCTGCCGGGCCCGAGCGACGTCTACGTCTCCCTCGGCCAGGTGAAGAAGTACCACCTGCGCAAGGGCGACGCCGTCGTCGGTTCGATCAAGCAGCCGCGTGACGGCGAGCAGCAGAGCCGTCAGAAGTACAACGCGCTCGTGGCCGTCGAGTCGATCAACGGCCAGTCCGCCGACGAGGCCGCGGCCCGTGTCGACTTCAACGACCTCACCCCGCTGTACCCGAACGAGCGCCTGCGCCTCGAGACGGAGCCGGGCAAGCTGTCGACCCGCATCATCGACCTCGTGTCGCCGATCGGCAAGGGCCAGCGCGGTCTCATCGTGTCCCCGCCGAAGGCCGGCAAGACCGTCGTGCTGCAGGCCATCGCGAACGCCGTCGCCAAGAACAACCCCGAGGCGCACCTGATGGTCGTCCTCGTCGACGAGCGGCCCGAAGAGGTCACCGACATGCAGCGCACGGTGAAGGGCGAGGTCATCGCCTCGACCTTCGACCGTCCCGCCGAGGACCACACCACCGTCGCCGAGCTCGCCATCGAGCGTGCGAAGCGCCTGGTGGAGCTGGGCCACGACGTCGTGCTGCTGCTCGACTCGATCACCCGCCTGGGCCGTGCGTACAACCTGTCGACCCCGCCGTCGGGCCGCGTGCTCTCCGGTGGCGTCGACTCGGCGGCGCTCTACCCGCCGAAGCGCTTCTTCGGCGCCGCGCGCAACATCGAGGACGGCGGCTCGCTGACCATCCTCGCGACCGCGCTCGTCGAGACCGGCTCCAAGATGGACGAGGTCATCTTCGAGGAGTTCAAGGGCACCGGCAACATGGAGCTCCGCCTGAACCGTCACCTCGCCGACAAGCGGATCTTCCCCGCGGTCGACGTGAACGCCTCTGGTACCCGTCGCGAGGAGCAGCTGCTCTCCGCGGACGAGGTCAAGATCACCTGGCGTCTGCGCCGGGCCCTCGCCGGGCTCGACCCGCAGCAGGCCCTCGAGATCGTGCTGCGGAACCTCAAGGAGACGCAGTCGAACGTCGAGTTCCTGGTGCAGGTGCAGAAGTCGGTCCCCTCGACCGGCGCCCACCACAACGGCCACCAGGAGTAACGCGTGTTCGAGTCGGTAGCGGGGCTGCTGGCGGAACACGAGGACCTGACGCAGCAGCTGTCGGACCCCGCGCTCCACGCCGATGCGGCCCGGGCGAAGAAGGTGAACCGGCGGTACGCCGAGCTCAACCAGATCAAGTCCGCGTACGAGGCCTGGCAGGCGGCGGGGGACGACCTCGCCGCCGCCCAGGAACTCGCGCGTGAGGACGCGGCGTTCGCGGACGAGGTCCCCGGGCTCGAGGAGCAGCTGTCGGAGCGCCAGGAGCGTCTCCGGCGGCTGCTCATCCCGCGCGACCCGGACGACGGCCGCGACGTCATCATGGAGATCAAGGGCGGCGAGGGCGGCGAGGAATCGGCGCTGTTCGCGGCCGACCTCCTGCGCATGTACTCGCACTACGCCGAGACCAAGGGTTGGAAGGTCGAGCTCCTCGAGCGCACCGAGTCCGACCTGGGTGGCTACAAGGACGTCCAGGTCGCGATCAAGTCGAACACGACCGACCCGTCCCAGGGCGTCTGGGCACACCTGAAGTACGAGGGCGGTGTGCACCGCGTCCAGCGTGTGCCGCAGACCGAGTCGCAGGGGCGCATCCACACCTCGACCACCGGCGTGCTGGTGTTCCCCGAGGTGGACGAGCCCGAAGAGGTCCAGATCAACCAGAACGACCTGAAGATCGACGTCTACCGGTCCTCCGGTCCGGGCGGCCAGTCGGTCAACACGACGGACTCCGCGGTCCGCATCACCCACCTGCCCACGGGCATCACGGTGGCGATGCAGAACGAGAAGTCGCAGCTGCAGAACCGTGAGGCCGGCATGCGCGTGCTCCGTGCACGCATCCTCGCGCGCCAGCAGGAGGAGCTCGACGCGATCGCCTCGGACGCGCGCAAGTCGCAGATCCGCGGGATGGACCGTTCGGAGCGCATCCGCACGTACAACTTCCCGGAGAACCGGATCGCGGACCACCGCACCGGCTACAAGGCGTACGACCTCGACCGCGTGATGAACGGTGCCCTCGAGCCCGTCATCCAGTCCGCCATCCAGGCGGACGAAGAGGCGCGGCTGGCCGCCATCGGCGACCAGGACGCGTAACCGCACACCCAGCCTGGAGGCCCGTATCACCGCCGACACGCCCCTCACGTACGCCGCGGATCGCCTGCTCGAGCAGGCGACCGCGGCGCTCGTCGCCGTCGGCGTCCCCACGCCCCGGGTCGACGCCGAGCTGCTGCTCGCGTGGGCGACCGACACCTCGCGCGGTGCTGTCCAGGCCCGGGCGCTGATCGGCGGCGGCATCGCCCCGGAGCACGTCGAGCGCTTCCGGCACGCGGTCGCCCGCCGAGCCACCCGTGAGCCGCTGCAGCACATCACTGGGCATGCGTACTTCCGCGCGCTCACCCTGGCGGTCGGACCGGGCGTGTTCGTGCCCCGTCCGGAGACCGAGGGCGTCGTCCAGTTCGGCATCGACGCCCTGCGCGCGACCGCCGTGCCCGAGCCGATCGCCGTCGACCTGGGCTCCGGAAGCGGTGCGATCGCGATCGCGATGGACACCGAGGTGCCGAACGCCGTGGTCTACGCGGTCGAGCGGTCGCCCGAGGCACTGCCCTGGACCCGGCGCAACGTCGATGCCCACGGCGGGACCGTGCGGCTCGTCGACGGCGACCTCGCCGACGCGCTGCCGGAACTCGACGGCACCGTCTCCGTCGTCGTGTCGAACCCGCCGTACGTGCCGGACGACGCGATCCCGGTCGACCCCGAGGTCCGCGACCACGACCCGGCGATGGCGCTCTACGGTGGGCCGGACGGCCTCGACGCCGTGCGCGCCCTCGCCGAGACGGCCTGGCGGTTGCTGGTGCCCGGGGGAGCACTGGTCATCGAGCACGCCGAGCCGCAGGGCGCCGGCGTCCGGCAGGTCCTGGCGGGCCGGGGGTTCCGCACCCCGGAGACGCACGTCGACCTGACGGGTCGCGACCGCACGACCACCGCGACGCGCTAGGCGGGGGTGAGCCGCGCCTCCAGGCCGTCCTCGCCCGCCGTCGGCTGCGGTGAGACGCCGTCGTGTCGGTGAGACGCCGCGATGTGCGCGAGACGCCGCGGTGTCTGGCGGCGTCCTGACAAGACGACGGCGTGTCGGCGGGTGTGAGCGCTCGTCAGGCGACGGGGGAGGTCTCGCGCTGCGCCGCGACGAAGGCGCGGACGTGCTCGCGAAGGTCGGTGTCGTGCTCGACCAGCACCGCGTGGATGCCGACGCTCCGCGCACCCGCGATGTTCTCGGGCATGTCGTCGGCGAAGAAGGTGCGCTCCGCGGGGACCCCGTGGTGGGCGATCGCACGCTGGAAGACCTCGGGTTCGGGCTTCCGGGCGCCGAAGTTGCTCGTCGTGTCGAGGTGCTCGCCGAAGACCTCGGGCAGGGACGGTGCCCACTCGTGGATCCACCGGCCGGCGAGCGGACCGTTGTTGGTGAGCAGCCCGACACGCCCGTGCTCGCTCGCGATCCGGACCGCCTCGATGCGTTCCGGCAGCTCGGTCATCGCGGCGCCGCGGATCCGGGCCCAGTCGGCCTCGGGGACGTCGCACTCCATCGCGCGCTCGAACGCAGCGAGGTACTCGTCGCCGTCCGCGAACCCACCGGCCTCGGCGCGCATCTCGTGACCGCAGTCCCACCAGCGGCGTCGGAGCTCCTCGAACGCGTGTCCGGTGAACTCGGAGAGTGCGTCCATGCGCACCTTCCAGTCGTACCGGACCAGGACGTCGTCCATGTCGAAGAGGAACAGGAGCGGGGGTGCAGGCGTCTCGTTCACGATGTCCACCATTGTGTCGCACTATCATCGTCGAGTCATGGCATCCCGATACGACTGCACCGACTCCGACGGGCTCCTGACCGGGATGCGGCTCGCACGCGCCGCCCTCGGACGCGGAGAGCTCGTCGTGGTCCCCACCGACACCGTCTACGGCCTCGCCGCGGACGCCTTCAGCGCGACCGCCGTGCAGCGGCTGCTCGACGCGAAGGGCCGCACACGGCAGTCCCCGCCGCCCGTGCTCATCCCCGGTCCGCCCACGCTCGACGCCCTCGCCAGCGACGTCCCGCAGCCGGTGCGCGACCTGGTGGCCGAGTTCTGGCCCGGCGGGCTGACCGTCATCCTGCACGCCCAGCCGTCGCTCGACTGGGACCTCGGCGAGACGCGGGGCACGGTCGCCCTGCGGATGCCGGACTCACGGATCGCCCTCGAGCTGTTGCAGGAGGTCGGGCCCCTGGCGGTCTCGTCCGCGAACTCCACGGGCGACCCGGCCGCGATGGACGTCGACGCCGCCGAACGCATGCTCGGTGACAGCGTCGCGATCTACCTGGACGGCGGGCCGATCGAGGTGCACGACGGCTTCGAGGCCAGCACGGGGTCGACCATCGTCGACGCCACCGGGCTGTCGGACGGCGGGAAGCTCCGCATCGTCCGGCACGGGGTGATCCCCGACGAGGAGATCATCCGGGTCGTCGGAGCCGACCTCGTCACATGAAGTACTACCTGCTCGCGGGGGCCATCGCCGCGGTCGTGAGCTTCGTGATGAGCCTGATCGTCTGGAAGCTCGGGCTGAAGTACAAGTGGTACCCGCAGGTCCGCGAGCGGGACGTGCACCGCACCCCGACGCCGCGGCTCGGCGGCATCGCGATGTACATCGGCGTCATCGTCTCGCTGCTGGCGGCCTGGTTCCTGTTCCCGTCGATCGCGGGGACCGACTACTTCCGGTTGGTGTTCTCCGAGCCGGGCCGTGTGCTCGCGGTGCTCGGGGGAGCGACGATCATCGTGGTCCTCGGCGTCGCGGACGACATCTGGGACCTCGACTGGATGACGAAGCTCGCCGGGCAGATCATCGCGGCGGGCATCCTCGCCTGGCAGGGCGTCGCGATCGTGTCGCTGCCGATCGGCAACACGCTGGGCGTCGGGTCGTCGTACATGAGCCTGATCTTCACCGTGCTGGCCGTGGTGCTCGTGATGAACGCGGTGAACTTCATCGACGGGCTCGACGGGCTGGTGGCCGGTGTCGCGATCATCGCCGGCGGCGTGTTCTTCCTCTACACGTTCTTCATCAACCGCGTGGTCGTGCAGACCGAGTTCTTCTTCAACCTGCCGTCGCTGCTCACCGCGGTCCTCGTCGGGGCCTGCTTCGGCTTCCTCATCCTGAACTGGCACCCCGCGAAGCTCTTCATGGGGGATGCCGGCGCGCTGCTCGTCGGGTTCCTGATGGCCACGAGTGCGGTCTCGGTCACGGGCAACATCGACCCGGCGGCGGTCCAGACACGCCAGGCGCTGCTGCCGGCGTTCATCCCGATCCTGCTGCCGTTCGCGATCCTGATCGTCCCGATCCTGGACTTCGGGCTCGCGGTCACCCGACGGCTCAGCGCGGGGAAGTCGCCGTTCTCGGCCGACCGGAAGCACCTGCACCACCGCCTGCTCGACATGGGGCACTCGCACTTCCACGCGGTGCTGATCTTCTACGCCTGGACCGCGACCGTCGCCTTCGGGTGCCTGCTGTTCCTCTTCGTGGACTGGTACTGGGTCGTCGTCTTCGTGTCCGTCGGCTTCACCGTCTGCGCCGTCGCGACGTTCGCGCCGCTCGGACGGAAGCGCGCCGAGATCGCCGCGCAGACCGCCAACCGCTCCGCCGCCGTGGTGGACGCGAGCCTCGACCCGCTCGACCGGGCCGCCAACGACCGCACGATCCCTGGAGACATCACGTGACCGCACCGAACGCGCTCGACCACGTCCGGCCAGTGTTCCGCCGCATCATCACCTGGGGAGCGGTCCTCGCCGTCGCCCTGGCGGTCGTCGGCGGACTCATCGGGTTCCTCGTCGCGGACGGCCCCGGGCTGGTCGGGGGACTGCTCGGCGCGGTGCTGAGCGTCGTGTTCCTCGGCCTCACCGCGGTCAGTGTCCTCGTCGCGCTGCGGGTGTCGAAGGGCCAGATGATCTCGGGTGCGTTCTTCGGGATCGTGATGGGCACCTGGCTGCTGAAGTTCATCGTCTTCATCGTGCTGCTGGTCCTGCTCAGGGACCGCGACTGGGTCGACTTCCCGGTGCTGGCGATCGTGATCATCGCGGGGGTCGTCGGCTCCCTGGTGATCGACGTCGTCGCGGTCGCGAAGGCCCGCACCCCGATCGACGTCCGGCTGCCGGGCGACGGTCTCGACGACTCCGCGGACGCTGGGAACCCGACCCCCCGCGTCTGAGAAGCCGGGAAGCCTCTCGCACCTGATAGGCTTCTCGAAGTCCGCTACCGGAGCCTTTCGCTCGGGGCGGGCGAGCCTCCACAACGTCCACCATCGCGTGCCATGATGTGCGCGCGCCGACACAGGAGACAGCGCTGCTATCCCACGCTCTT
Organism: Curtobacterium flaccumfaciens UCD-AKU; assembly: GCF_000349565.1. GTDB lineage: Bacteria > Actinomycetota > Actinomycetes > Actinomycetales > Microbacteriaceae > Curtobacterium > Curtobacterium poinsettiae. Next base: position 33,510 of record NZ_APJN01000082.1, on the reverse strand, counting down.
CCCCTGTCCCTCTCCGCTGCGGTTGACACCGTCGCGGCGGGGAGCAGCAAGGCCGCCGAGTTCCATGGTCCGTCGATCAACGAGTTCTTCCCCGATGCTCTTCTGTGGGCAGGGACGCCGTTCGAGATCGATCGGCTCGTCCTCATCCGATTCTTCGCCGTCGCCGTGCTCCTGGTGTTCGCGTTCGTGGGTACCCGTGCACTGAAGCTCGTGCCGAACCGCGGTCAGGCGTTCATCGAGTACGCGTTCGACGTCGTCCGCCGCAACACCTTCGACAACCTCGGCGAGAAGGACGGCAAGCGCTTCCTGCCGCTCCTGGCGACGATCTTCTTCGGCGTGCTGTTCATGAACCTGACCGGTCTGGTGCCGTTCATGAACCTCGGCGGGACCAGTCGCATCGCGATGCCGATGATCCTGGCGATCGTCGCGTACGTCGCGTTCATCTACGCCGGTCTCCGCAAGCACCCGGGCACGTTCCTCCGGAACTCGCTCTTCCCGCCCGGTGTGCCGTGGTTCCTCTACATCATCGTGACGCCGATCGAGCTGGTCTCGACCTTCGTGCTCCGTCCCGTCACCCTGACGCTGCGACTCCTGATGAACATGGTCGTGGGGCACCTGCTCCTCGTGCTGTTCTTCTCGGCCACGCAGTTCTTCTTCTTCGACGCTTCGCTCGGCTTCAAGGCCTTCGGCGTCGGGACCATCGCGTTCGGCATCGCGTTCAGCTTCTTCGAGGTCCTCGTCGCGCTGCTGCAGGCCTACGTCTTCATGCTCCTCACCGCCGTCTACATCCAGCTGGCGCTGGCTGACGAGCACTGATTCCTCACTGACCCCCTACGGGACCGACGACCGTCGGACCCGCACCTCGAAAGGAAAACACGTGGACGCAACGACCGTTCTCGCGGAGATCAACGGCAACATCGCGACGGTTGGCTACGGCCTCGCAGCGATCGGCCCGGCCATCGGCGTCGGCATCGTCGTCGGTAAGACGATCGAGTCCGTCGCTCGCCAGCCCGAGCTCCAGGGCCGCCTGACGACCCTCATGTACATCGGTATCGCCTTCACCGAGGCCCTGGCCTTCATCGGTATCGCCACGTACTTCATCTTCACCGGCACCAACTAAGGCTCCTCGATGCACAACGCACTCATCATCGCGGCGGAGGAGACGCACAACCCGCTGATCCCGCCGTTGTACGACGTCGTCTGGTCGGCGCTTGCCTTCGTCATCATCTTCCTGGTGATGTGGCGTGTCGTCACGCCGCGCATCACGAAGATGCTCGATGAGCGCACCGAGGCCATCGAGGGCGGCATCAAGAAGGCCGAGGCCGCTCAGGAGCAGGCCGCTGCTGCGCTCGAGGAGTACAACAAGCAGCTCGCTGATGCACGTGCCGAGGCATCGCGCATCCGTGAGCAGGCCCGCGCCGACGCCACGGCGATCGGCAACGAGGTCCGCGAGCAGGCGACCGCCGATGCAGCACGCATCACGGCCAACGCCCAGGCGCAGATCGAGGCCGAGCGCCAGAGCGCCGTCCAGGCACTCCGGTCCGAAGTTGGCACCCTCGCGCTGGACCTCGCGTCCGGCGTGATCGGTGAGTCCCTCAAGGACGACGCCAAGTCCACCGCAGTGGTCGACCGCTTCCTCGCCGACCTCGAGGCCTCGCAGGCCACGAAGACGGGGGAGCACTGAGCATGCGCAGCGCTACCAGAGAAGCACTCGCGTCCACCAGGGCGGTGCTCTCGGACCTCGGTCCGAGCGCCGGCCTGGTCGCGGGTGCCGAGATCCTCGCCTCCGGGCGTGCGATCGCCGGTGCGCCGCAGCTGCTCGGGCTGCTGTCCGACCCCACGGCCGACGCGGCCGGCAAGAAGGTCCTCATCGACCGTGTCTTCGCCGGACAGTCGGACGCGACGCGTGCGGTCCTGACCGCGGTGGCCGGCTCGCGCTGGTCCTCCCAGCAGGACCTGCTCGCCGGCATCGAGGACGCGGGCATCCGCGCCGTCGCCGCCACCGCGGGTCCGGACTCGTCGATCGAGTCGGAGTTGTTCGCCTTCGAGACCGCCGTCCGTTCGGACGCCGGACTCGAGCTGGCGCTCGGCACCAAGCTCGGCAGCCCCGAGCAGAAGGGCGCGCTCGTCGAGCGGCTCCTCGGTGCCAAGGCGTCGGAGCAGACGGTCATCATCGTGTCGTCCCTGGTGCAGCAGCCCCGTGGTCGTCGCATCGGTGAGATCGTCCGCGACGCATCGCGCATCGTGGCCGAGCAGGCCGGCAAGCTCGTCGCGACGGTCGTCACGGCGACGCACCTGACCCCCGCCCAGTCGGCCCGCGTCACGCGCGGTCTGTCCGAGCGGTACGGCAAGGACATCAGCATCAACCAGGTCGTCGACCCCACGGTCGTCGGCGGGGTCCGGGTGCAGATCGGCGGCGACGTCATCGACGGCACCGTGTCCACGCGACTCTCGGAGCTCCGGCTCCAGCTCGCCGGCTAGGCGTACGGTCGAAGCCGCTCCTCCCCAAGTCCACAACGGGAACTGCCGAGTTCGGCAGCGTCACCCTCTCGGAGCCGAAGGGCCCCGGAAAACCACAAGGAAAATCCCATGGCAGACATCACCATCAGCCCCGATGAGATCCGTGATGCCCTGAAGGACTTCGTCTCGAACTACGAGCCGACGAAGGCCTCCACGGCCGAGGTCGGGCACGTCACCGACGCCGGTGACGGCATCGCCCACGTCGAGGGTCTCCCCGGCGTCATGGCGAACGAGCTCATCCGCTTCGCGGACGGCACGCTCGGCCTGGCGCAGAACCTCGATGAGGACTCGATCGGCGCCATCGTGCTCGGCGAGTTCGGCGGCATCGAAGAGGGCATGGAGGTCACCCGCACGGGTGAGGTCCTCTCCGCCCCCGTCGGCGACGCCTTCCTCGGTCGCGTCGTCGACCCGCTCGGCGCCCCGATCGACGGTCTCGGCGAGATCGCAGCCGAAGGCCGTCGTGCCCTCGAGCTGCAGGCCCCCGGCGTCATGGCCCGCAAGTCGGTCCACCAGCCGCTGCAGACCGGCATCAAGGCCATCGACGCGATGATCCCCGTCGGCCGTGGTCAGCGTCAGCTGATCATCGGCGACCGCCAGACCGGCAAGACGGCCATCGCGATCGACACGATCATCAACCAGAAGGCCAACTGGGAGTCCGGCGACGAGGACAAGCAGGTCCGCTGCATCTACGTCGCCATCGGCCAGAAGGGCTCCACGATCGCCTCCGTCAAGGGTGCGCTCGAGGACGCCGGTGCGATGGAGTACACCACCATCGTCGCCGCCCCGGCCTCCGACCCGGCCGGCTTCAAGTACCTCGCCCCGTACACCGGTTCGGCCATCGGCCAGCACTGGATGTACCAGGGCAAGCACGTCCTCATCATCTTCGATGACCTGTCGAAGCAGGCCGAGGCCTACCGTGCGGTGTCGCTCCTGCTGCGTCGTCCGCCGGGCCGCGAGGCCTACCCGGGTGACGTCTTCTACCTGCACTCCCGTCTGCTGGAGCGTTGCGCGAAGCTGTCCGACGAGCTCGGCGCGGGCTCGATGACGGGTCTCCCGATCATCGAGACCAAGGCGAACGACGTCTCGGCGTACATCCCGACCAACGTCATCTCCATCACCGACGGCCAGATCTTCCTGCAGTCGGACCTCTTCAACGCGAACCAGCGTCCGGCCGTCGACGTGGGCATCTCCGTGTCCCGCGTCGGTGGTGACGCCCAGGTGAAGTCGATCAAGAAGGTCTCCGGCACGCTGAAGCTCGAGCTGGCGCAGTACCGCTCGCTCGAGGCGTTCGCGATGTTCGCGTCCGACCTCGACCAGGCGTCGCGTCGTCAGCTGGAGCGCGGTGCACGTCTGACCGAGCTCCTCAAGCAGCCGCAGTACTCGCCGTACCCGGTCGAGGAGCAGGTCGTCTCGATCTGGGCCGGCACGAACGGCAAGCTCGACACCGTCCCGGTGCCGGACGTGCTCCGCTTCGAGTCCGAGCTGCTCGACCACCTGCGTCGCAACTCCGACGTGCTCACGACCCTGCGCGAGACGAACCAGCTCAGCGACGACACCGTCGCCGAGATGGACAAGCAGATCGACGAGTTCACGAAGAGCTTCCAGACGAGCGACGGCAAGACCCTCGGCTCCGAGCAGTTCGACGCGGCCGAGGCCGAGGACGTCGACCAGGAGCAGATCGTCAAGGGTCGTCGCTAGATGGCAGCGCAGGTCCGGGTCTACCGCCAGCGGATCAAGTCGGCGAAGACCACGAAGAAGGTCACCCGCGCGATGGAGCTGATCTCGGCGTCGCGGATCCAGAAGGCGCAGGCCCGTATGGCTGCGTCCGGTCCGTACTCGCGGGCCGTCACGCGTGCGGTGTCGGCCGTGGCGACGTTCTCGAACGTCGACCACGTGCTGACCACCGAGCCGGAGTCGTCGACCCGTGCAGCCGTCGTGCTCTTCACCTCGGACCGCGGCCTGAACGGTGCGTTCAGCACGAACGTCCTCAAGCAGGGCGAGGAGCTCGCCTCCCTGCTCCGCAGCGAGGGCAAGGACGTCGTCTACTACCTGGTCGGTCGCAAGTCCGTCGGGTACTTCGCGTTCCGTGAGCGTCCGTCCGAGCAGCAGTGGGTCGGCAACACCGACCAGCCGGAGTTCTCGACGGCCAAGGAGATCGGCGACGCCGTCGTGGCGAAGTTCCTCCAGGACACCGCTGCGGGCGGCGTGGACGAGATCCACATCGTGTTCAACCGGTTCATCAGCCTGGCGACCCAAGAGCCCCAGGTCGTTCGCCTGCTGCCCCTCGAGGTCGTCGAGGGCATCGATGAGCCCGAGGGCAACGAGCCCCTGCCGCTCTACGAGTTCGAGCCGGACGCCGACGCGGTGCTCGACTCGCTGCTCCCGGTCTACATCGAGAGCCGCATCTTCAACGCCATGCTGCAGTCGGCTGCTTCCGAGCACGCCGCACGGCAGAAGGCGATGAAGGCGGCCAGCGACAACGCCGACTCGCTGATCCGTGACTTCACCCGACTCGCGAACAACGCGCGTCAGGCGGAGATCACCCAGCAGATCTCCGAGATCGTCGGCGGCGCCGACGCCCTCTCGTCGAAGAAGAAGTAGTCCGCGTCGTTCGCGGACAGATACCCACCCTCAGGAAGGCACCAGCCATGACCGACACCGCAACCACCGCGGTCGAGACGTCGTCGGCGCCCGGTGTCGGCCGGATCGCCCGCGTCACGGGCCCCGTCGTCGACATCGAGTTCCCCCACGACGCAATCCCGGAGATGTACAACCTCCTGTTCACGACCATCACCATCGGTGACTCGTCGCAGGAGATCGGCCTCGAGGTCGCGCAGCACCTCGGCGACGACCTCGTTCGTGCCATCTCCCTGAAGCCGACCGACGGCCTGGTCCGTGGCCAGGAGGTCCGTGACTCGGGCGCTCCGATCTCGGTCCCCGTCGGCGACGTCACCAAGGGCAAGGTCTTCGACGTCCTCGGCAACGTGCTCAACACGGACGAGAAGCTCGAGATCACCGAGCGCTGGCCGATCCACCGCAAGGCCCCGGCCTTCGACCAGCTCGAGTCGAAGACCTCGATGTTCGAGACCGGCATCAAGTCCATCGACCTCCTCACCCCGTACGTGCAGGGTGGCAAGATCGGCCTCTTCGGTGGTGCGGGCGTCGGCAAGACCGTCCTCATCCAGGAGATGATCCAGCGCGTCGCGCAGGACCACGGCGGTGTGTCGGTGTTCGCCGGTGTCGGTGAGCGCACCCGTGAGGGCAACGACCTCATCGGTGAGATGGAAGAGGCGGGTGTCTTCGACAAGACGGCCCTCGTGTTCGGCCAGATGGACGAGCCGCCGGGAACGCGTCTCCGCGTGGCCCTGTCGGCGCTGACGATGGCGGAGTACTTCCGCGATGTCCAGAAGCAGGACGTGCTCCTCTTCATCGACAACATCTTCCGCTTCACGCAGGCCGGCTCCGAGGTCTCGACGCTGCTCGGTCGCATGCCGTCCGCCGTGGGCTACCAGCCCAACCTCGCCGACGAGATGGGTGTGCTCCAGGAGCGCATCACCTCGACGCGTGGTCACTCGATCACCTCGCTGCAGGCGATCTACGTGCCGGCTGACGACTACACCGACCCGGCTCCGGCCACCACGTTCGCGCACCTCGACGCGACGACCGAGCTCTCCCGTGAGATCGCGTCGCAGGGTCTGTACCCCGCGATCGACCCGCTGGCGTCGACGTCGCGCATCATGGACCCGCGTTACCTGGGTGCCGACCACTACGAGACGGCCACGCGCGTCAAGCAGATCCTCCAGAAGAACAAGGAACTGCAGGAGATCATCGCCATCCTCGGTGTCGACGAGCTCTCCGAAGAGGACAAGATCACCGTCGAGCGCGCTCGTCGTATCCAGCAGTTCCTCTCGCAGAACACCTACATGGCGAAGAAGTTCACGGGTGTCGAGGGCTCCACGGTGCCCCTCAAGGACACCATCGAGTCCTTCCGTGCCATCGCCGACGGCGAGTTCGACCACGTTGCGACCCAGGCGTTCTTCAACGTCGGTGGCATCAACGACGTGGAAGAGAAGTGGGCGCAGATCCAGAAGGAGAACCGCTGACATGGCGGGTCTCAACGTGAGCGTCGTCTCGGCTGACCGTGAGGTCTGGTCGGGCGACACCACCATGGTCGTCGCACGGACGACAGAGGGCCAGATCGGCATCCTCGCCGGACACGAGCCGATGCTCGCGATCCTGGCGCAGGGTCAGGTCCGCATCACGCGGGCCGATGGGTCGACCGTCGCGGTCGACGCCGAGGACGGCTTCCTGTCGGTCGAGCACGACACGGTGACGATCGTCGCGCGGCAGGCCGCGCTGGCGTCCTGACCGGACTGACCGTCCTGCTCCCGCCTTCGGAGACGAAGCGGGAGGGCGGGGACACGAGTCGCACGCTCGATCTGCGTGCGCTCTCGTTCCCGGAACTGGCCGATGAGCGGGCCGCGGTGATCACCGCGGCCCGCTTCGTCAGTTCCGAGGAGTCCTCGGCCAGGACGGCACTCAAGCTCGGTCCGAAGTCGATCGCCGAGCGTCTCCGGAACCTCGAGCTCGAGACCTCGGGCACCATGCCTGCGATCGAGCGGTACACGGGGGTCCTGTTCGACCCGTTGGGTGCCCAGGACGCGGACGCTGCGACCCGGGAGTGGTGGGCGGAGCACGTGATCGTGCAGTCCGCGATGTTCGGGCCGATCGGTGCGGGGGACCCGATCCCGGCGTACCGGCTGTCGCACGACTCGCGGCTCGGTTCGATCCGGTTGGCCGCGCACTGGCCGGCGGTGTCGACCCGTTCCCTGCTGACCCGTGCGGACGGCCTGGTGCTCGACCTGCGGTCCGAGGGGTACCGGCAGCTCGGCCCCGTGCCCGGAGCGGTGGCACCACGGGTGGTGAGCGTCGACGGCTCCGGCCGTCGTCGAGCCCTGAACCACTGGAACAAGACGGCGAAGGGTCGCCTGGTGGCGCTGCTCGCCCGCACCGGTGCGAGCATCGGCAGCATGGGCGACCTGGTCGAGTGGGCTGCTGCGCACGGTGTCGTCGTCGAACCGAACGAGGGCGGCTGGGATCTGGTCGCCGAGAGCCTGGAGCCCGTCACGGCCTGAGCCGGACCCGCCCGGTCCGTCCTCCACACGCGTCGTCAGCGGCGCTCCGGTCCACAGATGGCCGGGGCGCCCCTGCCTGGAGGCCCGCAGCACGTTTCGATGACGTGCATGATCCCTCTCACGGCACAGTCCGACCCCGGTTCCGCAGTCCGTTACCCTCGCGAGATCGCCGCTGCGGTCACCCTCCCCGCCGCGGCGGCCGCGCTGGTCGCGCCCGGTCGTGCCGACCTGTCGACGGCCGCTGCGACGGCCGTGGTGACAGCGTGCGGCGCGCTCGCGCCCCGGATGGCCCTGGTCCCCTTCATCGCGGCACAGGGCGCACCGGATCCCCGGTCGATCCGCGTGTTCGACCCCTTCGCCGATCCGACGCCGCCGGCGCTCCACGGGTTCGGCCCAGCGCCCGACCGTGCCAGGGTCCGGCTCGCAGGGGATCGGTGTGCTGATGCCTGGCGGCTGTGGCGGGCACAGGACGGCCCGTTCGACGGCTCGTCGGGCGCTGCGGGTGCCCTGTCGCTCGGGGCGTGGTGCGCCTGGGCGCTCGGATCGTGGGCACGGGCGGAGACCCGGGCACGCTACGCCCTCGAGACCCGCGCGGACGACCCGCTCGCGGGGCTGGTCCTGCGCTCGGTCATCGCCGGCAGTGGGCCGTCGTGGGAGCGGCGATGACCTGGGGTCGACAGGATCGTCTACGGTGGGGGAGACCACACTGGGAGGGCTCCGGTTGCGCGACGACGACATCGAGGACACCGTCATCCGGCGACCCCGACGATCGCCGGGCGGTGACCGGACGGCCGACGCCATCGGCGACACGGTCATCCGTGGCGCAGCACCGGGCGGTTCCGGCACCGGAGCGGACCCGGCGTCCGAGTCCGACGACGGGGTCCTCGGCGACACCGTCATCCGGCCCGGACACGACGGCGCCGTCCGGGTGCCGGCGCCGGCTGACGACGCCGATCCGGAGGACACCGTCGTCCGGCTGCCAGCGCGACCGGGCGCCGGGCCGGGCCCGTCCGTGGGCGCTGCCCCGGGCCTCCCGACCGTGCCGTCGGTCCCCGCAGCGCCGACGGCACGCGTGCCGTCCATCCGCATCGGCGACCGCACCTTCCGGCTCGACCACCCGGTGGTCATCGGCCGACGGCCGTCGCTGCCGCGGGTCACCCGCGGTCCGCAGCCCGAACTCGTGACCGTGCGGTCGGTGTACGGACAGGTGTCCTCATCGCACGTGCGGATGCACGCCGAGGGCGAGGCCGTCGTCGTGCAGGACCTCCGGTCCACCAACGGGACGGTCGTCCGCCCGGCCGGTGCACCCGCCTACCGCATGGCGTCGGGTGCGTCGATCGTCGCGCTGACGGGTACGGTAGTCGAGATCGGTGACGGCAACGCCATCGAGGTCCTCTCGCCGTACCTCCGGGTCGCACCGACGGCAGATGGGGCGCCTCCGGTTCTCCCGTTGCCCTCCGATCAGACAGCACACGGCACGCCCCGACCCACCAGAGAGCGATCCTGACACGTGACCGAACTCGGCCGAGCAGCCACTGCGCACGCCATCGACGTCCCCGGTGCCGACGGCGCCACCCTGACGCTCTCGTGGGGAGCCGCGACCGACGTCGGTCGACGGCGTGACCACAACGAGGACAGCTACATCGTCGGTGCGCCGTTCTTCGTCGTCGCCGACGGCATGGGCGGGCACCTGGCAGGCGACCGCGCCAGCGACGCGGTCGTGCGTCGGCTCGAACAGGTCACCGCGGAACCGTTCACCACGCGGCAGGGCATCCAGCGTGCCCTGCTCCTGGCGACGGCCGACATCGAGCGTGCAGCCGGCGGCAACGCCATCGGCGCAGGTACCACGGTCACCGGGATCGCACTCGTGGCGTCGCTCGGGCAGCCCGCGGCGCTCGTGTTCAACGTCGGCGACTCGCGTACCTACCGCATCGAGGACGGCGTGCTCCGTCGCGTCACCGTCGACCACTCGGTGGTGCAGGAGATGGTGGACGCCGGCCTGTTGCGGGCCGAGGACGCCGAACAGCACCCCGACAGCAACGTCATCACGCGAGCCGTCGGCTTCGGTGAGCCGCCGGCGCCGGACTGGTGGACCCTGCCCCTGCGGGCCGGTGACCGCTACATCGTCTGCTCGGACGGGCTGACCAAGGAGCTCGGCGACGCCGGCATCGCCCGGATCGCCGCACGCGAGCCGGGCGCGCAGGACCTGGCGGAGCGCCTGGTCGGCGACGCCGTCGTGGCCGGGGGCCGTGACAACGTCACCGTGGTGGTGCTGCAGGTCGACGCCGCACCGGACGACGGTGACCTCGAGGACACGCTGCCGCGGCACTAGCTGGCCCCCGAACTGGGGGAACACGTCGACCGGTGGGGGACCGACGTGCGGAATGTCGGTCACCCACGCTTCGTACAATGACATGGCCACGTCGAGAGAGCTGGCCGCTCGGCCGGGGGGAGGAGAGGACCATGGCGAGACGCCTGCCGTCCAACCCGCCCGTGATCGGCGGTTTCAGTCCCGTGCACGTCCTCGGGTCCGGTGGCTTCGCCGACGTCTTCCTCTACGAGCAGGACATGCCCCGGCGCCAGGTCGCGGTCAAGGTGCTGCTGGACGAGGTCGTCGACGACCGTGTCCGGCAGATGTTCCAGGCCGAGGCCAACCTGATGGCCCGGCTGAGCACGCACCCGTCGATCCTCACCGTCCTGCAGGCGAGCGTCGCGGCGGACGGTCGCCCGTACCTCGTGATGGAGCTCTGCTCGTCGTCGCTCAGCGAGCGGTACCGTCGCGAACCGATCCCGGTCTCCGAGGTGCTGTCGATCGGCATCCGCATCGGATCCGCCCTCGAGACCGCACACCGCGAGGGCGTGCTGCACCGCGACATCAAGCCGTCGAACATCCTGCTGACCGCCTACGGCAACCCCGTGCTCTCCGACTTCGGCATCGCCGCGACCATCGGCGGCACCGACCCGGACGAGCCGATCGGCATGTCGATCCCGTGGTCGGCCCCCGAGGTCCTGATCGACGAGTCGCGCGGCACGATCCAGTCCGAGGTGTACTCGCTCGCTGCCACCGTCTACTCGCTCCTGGCGGGGCGCAGCCCGTTCGAGGTCCGTGGCGGCAAGAACGGCGCGAACGACCTGATGCACCGGATCGACAAGGGCGGGGTGAAGCCCACCGGACGCACCGACGTGCCGCCCTCGCTCGAGCGCCTGCTCGCCTCGGCACTCTCGCGCAAGCCGCAGGGGCGCCCGGCGTCGGTGATCGAGCTCGTGCGCGGGTTCCAGCAGGTCGAGGCCGAGCTCGGCATCCCGCAGACGTCCGCCGACGTCGCGGTCGAGGCCTGGGCGATCTCCACACCGACCCCACACGGCGACCGCACGATGATCCGTGAGCTGCAGCCGCCGACCCGTGTCGGTGGCCGCCGCCGGACCCGACGCGCCGTGCAGGGCGGTGTCGTGGCCGGCGGCGGCCACAGCGTCGGCACGGTGCACCGCACCGGTTCCGTGACGCGGAGCCGCCGCCGGAGCCGTTCGACCCTGGTCTGGGCGACCTCCCTCACCGTCGTCGTGGTCGCCGCCCTCGCCGTCGCCACGGTCGTCGTCGTCGGACGACTCGGCGCCGGGGCGATCCCCGTCGTCGCCGAACTCCGCGCCGAGACGTCCCCGCAGTCGGTGTCGTTCAGCTGGACCGACCCGGGCCTGCGCAGCGGCGACACCTACGTCATCTCGTCGAACGGCTCCTCGAGCCAGCAGACCGGCACGACCTTCGTCGTCTCCGGTGACCGGGGCGACGAGGAGTGCATCGCCGTCGCGGTGAACCGGGACGGCAAGACGGGCGCTGCGAGTGCGCAGAAGTGCGCGACGATCGGGAGCGCCGGGTGATCCGCGCCCTCCTCGCGAAGCACCGCTCCGCCGCGGTGACGACGGGCGTCTCGGTGCTCGTCGCCGCCGTCGTCGCGACCACCGCCATCGTGTCCACCGGGTACCACACGCAGCGCGTCGACCTCGGGGACGGCACCGTGTGGGTGCCCTCTGCCAAGTACGGCGCCGTCGGACGGGCGAACACCGGCATCCTGCAGCTCAACACCGCGGTCGAGACGGCCAGCGACGACCTCTCGGTGCTGCAGCGTGGATCCACCGTCTACAGCGTCGACGAGACGAAGGGCACCGTCGCACAGGTCAACGTCGCCGACGCCACCGTCGGCGACGCCATCACCCTGCCGGCGGGGACGCCACACGTCTTCTTCGCCGGTGACACCGCGGTCATCGGCAACGCCGACACGGGCGAGCTCTGGGCCACACCCGCGAGCGACCTCGCCGAGTTCGACGCGTCGGCCAAGGCCGACCTGACCCTCGGCGCCGACACCGTCTTCGACGCCTCCGACGGGCACGTCGCGGTCTACTCCGCGAAGACCGGGACCGCATCGCTCGTCGACGTCGGCACGACGCTCACCGTCGACCAACGGTGGAAGGTCAAGATGGACCGCGGCGACGACTTCCAGGTCGCGACCTTCGACGGGCACCTCGCCGTGCTCGACCGCACGAGCGGTGCCCTGTCGGTCGACGGCCGCACCGTCGAGCTCGGTGACCGGGTGGGCTCGTCGCCGGCGCTGCAGCGTTCGTCGGACACGACGGCCCAGGTGACCGTCGCCGGCACAGCGGGCCTGGTCCGGGTCAGCGCCTCCGGTGCCGTGGACGCCACCGCGCTCCAGGTCTCCGGACGCGCCGCCCGGCCCTACGTCGACGGATCGTGCACCTACGCGGCATGGGCGGGCGGAGAGGCGATCGACACCTGCGACGGCAACGCGCTGCAGCGGCTGGCGAGCACCGGCGGCACGAGCGAACTGCAGATCCTGCACAACGGCGACACCGTCGTCGCCAACGACCCGACGAGCGGCCGTTCCTGGGCCATCGACCGGAGCGGTCAGCTCATCGACAACTGGGCCGACCTGATCAAGCGGGACGACCAGCAGCAACGGGAGCAGGTCTCCGACGACGACCCCGAGGTCGACAAGGACCAGAAGCCGCCGGTCGCGGTCGACGACGAACTGGGCGCTCGTCCGGGACGCACCACGAGCCTCCCGGTCCTGCTCAACGACTACGACCCGAACGGTGACCCGATCATCGTGAGCAAGGTCGGCACCATCTCGAAGTCCGCCGGCCGCGTCGCGATCGTCGGCGACGGCCAACGCCTGCAGGTGACGCTGTCGTCGCGCGCCACCGGAACCGTGACGTTCCCGTACACGATCACCGACGGCAACGGCGGCTCCGACACCGCGACCGTCCGGGTCACCGTCCGTCCCGACAGCCAGAACGAAGCACCGCGGCAGGTGCGCGACACCTCTGCCGACGTCGTCCAGAACGGGCACGTCGTGACGAACGTCCTCGGCGACTGGGTCGACCCGGACGGCGACCCGGTGTACCTGGAGTCGGCCACGGCGTCGAACGGCGACCGGGTGTCCACCACGCCCGACGGTCTGCTCGACTTCCGGAACGACAGCGGTCGGACCGGCGAACGGTCCGTGCAGCTGGTCGTGAGCGACGGACGCGCGGACGGCCGGGGCGCCGTGACGGTCCGGGTGGCCAAGCAGGGCACCGTCCCGCTGCGTGCCGATCCGTTCCCCGTGTCCGGCTACGCGGGCAAGGCGTTCACGGTCGAGCCGCTCGACCACGTGCGGGGCGGCAACGGCACCGTGACGCTGACGAGTGTGTCCTCGGCGTCCGGCCTCACCGTCACCCCGAGCTACGACGCCGGCACGTTCCGCGTGCAGGGTGAACGGGCGGGCGACCACCAGCTCGAGTACACGGTGACCGACGGCGTGAAGACGTCGAGCGGCATCGTCCGTGTGACCGTCCTCGCGCCACCGGACGCGTCGACGGCGCCGATCACCACGCCGAAGACGGTGTTCGTCAACACCCTGTCCTCGAAGGACACCGACGTCACCGCGACCGACATCGACCCGGCGGGCGGCGTGCTGCTCGTGACGGCGCTCGACGGCCCCGGACGCGGCAGCGGCGTGCAGGCGAGCATCCTCGACCAGCACACGGTCCGGGTCACCCTCACGGCACCGCTCGACGGACCGGTCTCGTTCGGGTACACCGAGACCAACGGCCTGGCGTCGTCCCCTGGCACGATCACCGTCGTCGAGATCCCGAAGCCAGACCGCATCCAGCCACCGGTCGCCCAACCGGACAGCTCCACGGTGCGTGTGGGCGACGTCGCGAACATCGACGTGCTCGACAACGACACCCAGCCAGAAGGCGAGCCGCTGACGCTGCAGCCCGAGCTGGTGCAGAACGTGCCGGGCGACGGCGGGCTGCTGTTCGTCTCCGGTGACCACCTGCGGTACCTCGCCCCGAAGACGCCGGGCAACTACACCGCCGTCTACCGGGTCGCCGGGCCCGACGGCCAGTACGCCGACGCCGCCGTGTCGATCTCGGTGCGCGAGCGCGACGCCGCCACGAACAACCCGCCGGTCCCGCAGACCGTCACCGCGCGCGTCGTCGCCGGGTCGTCGGTGCGGGTCAGCGTGCCCCTGAACGGGATCGACCCGGACGGCGACTCCGTCCAGCTCGTCGGCGTGGGTTCCAACCCCGACAAGGGATCGGTCACCGACGTGGCCGCGGACGCCCTGACCTACGAGGCCGGCGACTACTCAGCCGGCACCGACGAGTTCACCTACACCGTGGTGGACGCTCTCGGCGCCCGTGCGAGCGGCACCGTGCGCGTCGGCATCGCGCCGCGCGCCGAGCAGGCGTCGAACCCCGTGGCCGAGGCCGACCACGTCACCATCCGGCCGGGCGGCTCGGTCACGGTGCGCGTCCTGCAGAACGACTCCGACCCCGAGGGTGGGCAGCTCACCGTCGCACAGGCGGAGCCCACGGCAGAGGACGTCACCGCGAAGATCCTCCGCAAGCAGCAGATCCGCGTCACGCCCCCGAAGTCGGCGAAGAGCGGTGACTTCGCGGTCCTGTACACCGTCGCGAACACCAGCGGGGGATCGAGCACGGCCTTCCTCACGGTGACCGTCGACCCGGACGCCCAGCCGCTCCGGCCCGAGGTCGACGACACCACCCTCGACCTGCAGGACATCCTGCACCGGCAGAGCGTGACCGTCGACGTGCTCGACAACGTCTTCTTCGCCGAGGGCACCGCGGCCGACCTGCGGGTCGGCGTCGTCCCCGGCTACGGCGACACGGCGAAGCCCACCGACGACGGCCGCATCACCGTGCGGTTGACCGACGACTCGCAGGTGATCCCGTTCTCGGTCGCTCGGATCGACCATCCGGACATCGTGTCCTACGGTTTCATCAACGTGCCGGGCTTCGACGATGCCCTGCCCCAGATCAACCGCAGCGCGGGCGCGGTCACGGTGAAGAGCGAGGCGACCGTCCGCATCCCGCTGCAGGACTTCGTCGTCACCGCGAACGGCAAGACCGCGAAGATCACCGACCGCGGCACGGTCAAGGCCACCCACGCCAACGGGCAGAGCCTCGTGGTGGACTCGTCGACGCTGCAGTTCACGTCGGCGAAGCTCTACTACGGCAGGGCGTCGATCTCGTTCGAGGTCACCGACGGGTCGTCGGCGAACGGCGGCAAGGGACGCGTCGCCACACTCGTGCTGCCGATCACGGTGACGCCCCGGTCGAACCAGCCGCCGGCGTTCACGGGCTCCTCGGTCGAGATGCAGCCGGGGGAGACCCGCAAGATCGACCTCACGAAGCTGACCGACTACCCGTACCCGAAGGACCTGCCGGAACTCCGGTACTCGATCGTCGGGCGGCCCGCAGCGGGGACGACCGCGTCGATCGCGAAGCAGCAGCTCACGATCTCGGTCGCCGACACCGCGAAGAAGAACACGACGGCGTCCGTCGGGATCGGTGTCGCCGACGACGCCAACGCCGGGCGTGCCGGGACGGTCACCGTCGGTGTCGTCGCCTCCACACGACCGGTGGTGCAGCCCGGCGCCGACCGCTCGGTGACCAAACGCGGGGCGACCACCACCATCGACGTGCTCACGAACGACCAGCCGACCAACCCGTTCCCGGGTGAGCGTCTGCGCGTGGTGAACATCCGCGGACTGTCCGGCGGGCTGCCGAGCGGTGTCACCGTCACCCCGAGCGGTGACCGCACCCGCCTGCAGGTCTCGGTCGCAGCCACCGCGAAGCCCGGCGACGCGCACCTGCAGTACCAGGTGGCGGACGCGACGAACGATCCCGACCGCTACGTCTGGGGCGACGTCACGATCTCGGTGCAGGACGTTCCCGATGCCCCCGGTGCGCCCAGCCGGACCGGCTCCTACGACGGTGGCCAGGCCACCCTCACCTGGTCGACGCCGCAGGGCAACAACTCGCCCATCACCGGCTACCGCGTCGTCGGGACCAACGGTGTCTCGAAGAACTGCGGCACCGCGACGGTGTGCACGCTCACGGGACTCGACCCGAAGGCGTCCTACCGGTTCCAGGTCGTGGCGACCAACGCGATCGGCGACTCGAAGCCCTCGGCCCGCTCGGCCCCGGTGAGCGCGGACTTCGTGCCGGCACCGCCGAAGGGCATCACCGTCACGCCGAGCAAGTCGACGCCGAACCAGCTCGACGTCAAGTGGGGCAAGGTGTCCGCGCCGAACAACGGCAGCGCGGTCGACGACTACATCGTGTCGATCGAGGGCCCGGGCCTGTCGACCACTCGCCACACCGGGACCGCCACGAACACCTCGTTCACCGGTGCCCAGAGTGCTGCCCAGTACAAGGTCACCGTGTCGGCCCGCAACGACGCCGACCGCAACGGCACCGTCGTGCAGTGGAACTCCGCGTCCGCGACCGGCAGCGCTGTCGGGACGCCCGGCAAGCCGACGAACCTGCAGGCGGTCGCCGGAGACCAGGCAGACTCCTCGGGTCGGTCGACCGTGACCGTGACCTGGAGCGCCGGTGATGCCGCGGGCGGCTCGGGGCTCCGCTACGCCGTGTTCCGTTCCGGCAACGTGAACTGCGCTTCGCCTTCCTCGAACTCACTCGGCAGCTCGAGTCCGACGCGCGACTCGGGTGTCGGCGGTGGGTCGACCCGGTACGCGGTGACCGTGACCAACGGCTACTTCTGCAACGTCGAGTACGTCGACGCCGTGACCTACGAACGCCCGTCGGGAACCGGCAGACCCTCGGTTGACGTCGTGCCGGCTGGCACCAACCTCTGGAACGTGAGCGTCACCGCCCCGTCGCGGCCTGCACATCACTACCAGCTCGAGACCGGCGGACAGCCGATCACGCTCCAGCCTGGCCAGACGTGGACGGGCGTGCCCGGGTCCGGCGCCCGCAACGTCTCAGCACCCCTGACCCTCCGCGCATGCGGCGGCCCAGGGAGCAGCTTCTGCACGTCTGATGCTGACTCCTGGACGGGGAACGCCACCGCGTTCGATGCGAACCTGACGGTCACGACCGCCCAGCAAGGACAGGCGATCGCCGTGACGGGCCCCAGCGGCAGTGGGATCACGGTGCGGTACACCGCGTACTGGTACGCGAGCGACGACGGTGACGGATTCCCCACGACATCGAGCTGGGACGCTGGGCAAACTCCTCCCGAACCACCGTTCTTCGCCAAGTCCGTCAAGGTCCGCGCGTACGTCAGCGCGACGGACGGATCCGGTTCGACCCAGGCCGGCGAAGCGACCGAACCGTTCTCGGTCGCAGCCGCCCCGGAACCTCCGCCAGAGCAACCGGCCCCGGAACCCGCCCCCGGCGGCTGACCCCCGCCGCCCCGACCAGCCCTCTGCCGCACCTCCCGCCACGACCGAAGGACCATCCCGCATGAGCATGACCCCGGAGCAGGCCACCTGGTTCGCCGACGTCGCAGGCCGCATCGTGACCAACGTCGAGCAGGTGCTCCTCGGGAAGACGTTCGTGATCCGCCTCGCGGTCACGGCGATGCTGAGCGAGGGACACCTGCTCCTCGAGGACGTCCCCGGCACGGGCAAGACGAGCCTGGCCCGGGCGATGGCGCAGAGCGTGCAGGGCACCACGAACCGCATCCAGTTCACCCCCGACCTGCTGCCGGGTGACATCACCGGCATCAGCGTCTACGACCAGCGGACGCAGGAGTTCGACTTCCACCGCGGGCCGGTCTTCGCGAACATCGTGCTCGCCGACGAGATCAACCGTGCCAGCCCGAAGACCCAGTCCGCGCTGCTCGAGGCGATGGAGGAGTCCGCGATCACGGTGGACGGCGTCAACCACCGTCTCGCTGCGCCGTTCATGGTCATCGCGACCCAGAACCCGATCGAGCAGGCCGGCACGTACCGCCTGCCCGAGGCGCAGCTCGACCGCTTCCTGATGAAGACGTCGATCGGCTACCCGGACCACGCCGCGACGGTGAAGATCCTGGAGACCTCGTCGGCTCCCTCGGCGTCGGTCCCGCTGGCGAGCGTCGTGCCCGCCGCGACCATCACCGAGATGGCGGCCCTGGCGCGCACCGTGCACGTCGACGCCGTGATCGCCGACTACGTCGCCCGCCTGGTCGACGCGACCCGCTCGGCGAGCGAGGTCCGACTCGGCGTCAGCGTCCGCGGTGCGATGGGCCTGATCCGTGCGTCCCGCGTCTTCGCGGCGCTGAGCGGCCGGCACTACGTCACCCCGGACGACGTGAAGGCGCTTGCGGTCCCCGTCCTCGCACACCGCCTGGTGCTCGACGCCGAGGCCGAGTTCGACGGCGTCAGCGCACCGAGCGTCATCGCACAGCTGCTGGTGGAGACCCCGCCGCCCGCCGACCGAGTCACGACGTGACGGACCGCCGGTCCGTCTCCACGCGCTCGCGCCGTCCGTCCTCGACGCGGTCGCGTCGTGGCACGACGGCGTACGAGCGCACGGGGACCGTCACCGGCATGACCAACGTCCGGACGCGCATCGTCGGTGACCGCGACGGCGTCGCAGCGGATGCGGTGATCGGGATCGTCCGGATCTGGGCAACGGCCTGGAGGTTCGTCCTGCGTCTCTGGGGCGAGGTCTCGTCCGTCGTCACCGGGCTCGGGTGGACGGTCGCCGCGCTGACGCTCGTCGCGTTCGTGGCCGGCTACCGGTTCGGCTTGCGGGAGATCGTCGTCGTCGGGTTCGCCGGTGCGGTGCTCGCGGTCGTCGCTGCGGTGGCGCTGATCGGCCGGTCGCGGCTCGCGATCCGGATGCGGTTGCCGCAGCACCGCGTCGCGGTCGGCGACGAGGCCGGTGTGATCGTCACGGCCGAGAACCCCACACGGTTGCCGTCGGTGCCGACGACCGTCGAGGTGCCGGTCGGATCGGGCCTCGTGGACGTGGCGATCCCCGCCATCGGGCCGCAGGGCACGTTCGAGCGGCAGGTTCCCGTCCCCACGCTCCGCCGCGGGGTGCTCGACGTCGGTCCCGTGACCGGGGTCCGCGCCGACCCGGTCGGGCTCGTCCGCCGCGAGGTCGTCTGGACCGCCCGCGAGCAGGTCATCGTGCACCCGCGCACGATCGCGATCCCGTCGACGAGCACGGGCCTGGTGCGCGACCTCGAGGGGCAGGCGACGACCGACCTGTCGCCGTCGGACATCGCCTTCCACGCGATCCGCGAGTACATGCCCGGTGACGACCCCCGCACCATCCACTGGAAGTCGACCGCCAAGTCCGGCGCGCTCATGGTCCGGCAGTTCGAGGACACCCGACGCTCGCACCTCGTGGTCGCGCTCGGCATCGCCCGCGGCGAGTTCGCCGACGACGAGGAGTTCGAGCTCGCGGTGAGCGCCGCGGCGTCGCTCGGTGCCCGGGCGATCCGTGACGGCCGTGAGGTCTCGGTCGTGGTGTCGCAGCGCACCCCGGAGTTCGCCAAGCGCGCCGTCTACGCCGTGCGGACGCTCCCGACCGTGACGCCCACGCGCCTGCTCGACGACTTCGCCTCGGTCGGCCTCGCCGACGCCTGCCTGCCCATCGCCGAGGTCTCGCGGATCGTCGGCAGCGACACCGAGGGCATCTCCGTCGCGTTCCTCGTGGTGGGGTCCACCGTCGGCCTGCCCGCCCTGCGGCTCGCCGCAACCCGGTTCCCCGTCGGGGTGGAGGTCGTCGCGGTGATCTGCGAGCCCGAGGCCCAGCCCCGGTTCCTGCGGGTCGCCGGCCTGACCGTGATGACCATCGGCTACCTGGACGACCTCCGGCACGCCCTGCACCGATCGGCGTCGGCAGCGTGAGCGCCGCACCCGTGACCACCCCGGCACCCTCGGCGGACCGGGCGAGGCGTTCCACGCGACGGTCGGACCGTCGCGATGCCCGACGGCTCGTCCCGTTCCGGCTCGCCGGCGGCACCCTGGCGGTCTGGCTGCTGCTGGCCGTCGCGAGCGCGTCGTGGTGGCCGGTGTACCGCGACTCAGCGATGCTCACCGCGGCGGTCACCGCGATCGTCATCGGGACGGTCGTCGCGCTCCTCGGCACCCTGTTCCGGCTGCCGACGGCCGTCGTGGCGATCGCGACGGTCGCCGCCTTCACGGTGAGCGGTGTCCCCGCCGCCGTGCCGAGTCAGGCCAACGGCCTGCTGCCCACCGGGCGCGGATTCCTCGACCTCTTCGCGGGCGTCGCCCTCGGCTGGAAGCAGCTGGTGACCATCAGCCTGCCCGTGGGGTCGTACGAAGCGTTGCTCGTGCCGTACTTCGTGACGCTGCTCGTCGCCACGGTGACCGCCGTGAGCGTGGCGACCCGCGCCTCCAGGCAGGAACTCGCGAGCATCCCGGCACTCGTGCTCTTCGCGGTGGGCGTGGTCGTCGGGCCGAGCCGGCTCGACACGTCGATCGTGACGGCCGTCGTCCTGGTCGGCATCGCGCTCGTCTGGGCGCTGACGGTGCGGCACGCGCGTCGCGCGGTCGCGGTGGCCACCACCATCGGTTCCCGTGTGCCGGTCGCGCGATCGATCGTCCGTCCGGCGCTCGTCGGCACGGGGACCATCGTGGCCGCGGCGGTCGTGGCGACCGGTCTCGGCCTGGTCGCTCCGCCGTCCGGGGACCGCACGGTCGCGCGCACCGACGTCGTGAAGCCGTTCGACCCCCGCGACTACGTCAGTCCGCTCAGCGGGTTCCGTGCCTACGAGGAGTCGACGGCATCGGACGCCACCCAGCTCCGGGTGACCGGTCTGCCGAAGGACGGGTTCGTCCGCGTCGCGACGCTCGACACGTACGACGGCGTGGTCTACCGCGTCGGCGGGTCCGACGGTTCGGCCGGCTCGGGCACCTTCGAACGGGTGCCGACCGCGGTCGACGTCCGGGGTGTCCGGGGCACCACGGTCGACGTCGGGGTGACCGTCGACGGCTACCGCGGTGTCTGGTTGCCCACCGTCGGCGACCTGGAACGTGTGCAGTTCACCGGGAAGGACGCCGACGACGAGCGCGGCGCGTTCTTCTACAACAGGTCGACCAGCACCGGCGCGGTGGTGGGCGGCGTCGGCGACGGCACCTCCTACGACCTCACCGCGGTGCTGCCCGACCAGCCGACCGAACGGCAGCTCGCCACCGCCCGGCCGGGGAGCGCTGCCGTGCCCACCGCGCGGGACGTCCCCGACGCCGTCCGCGACACCGTCGAGTCGACCACGAAGGACGTGTCGGCGCCCGGGGCGAAGCTCCTCGCCGCGCTGCAGGCGCTGCAGCGGAACGGGTACGTCAGCCACGGTGTCGGTGACGACCGGAAGAGCCGGTCGGGCCACGGCGCCGACCGGGTCCAGGAACTCCTGACCGCACCCCTGATGATCGGCGACCAGGAGCAGTACGCCGCGGCGGCCGCACTCATGGCGGACGATATCGGGTTCCCCGCACGGGTCGTGATGGGCTTCACCGCCGGGGGAGACTCGGGCCGGAACGGCACCGCACAGCGCGGGGGGACGACGACCTTCCGCGGGTCCGACGTGACGGCTCGCATCGAGGTGGACACCGCGCAGTGGGGATGGGTGATGCTCAACCCGAACCCCGAGGTGCGCGACATCCCGAACGAGCAGCAGCAGACCCCGCAGCCGGTGACCCGGCCGGAGACCGTCGTGCCGCCGCCTCCGGTGGACCAGCAGGACCAGGACCAGCAGGCGCCTCCGGAGAGCGACCGGAACACGCCGCCGGTGCAGCCGCTCTGGCTCCAGATCCTGCTCGCGGTGCTGCCCTGGGCACTCGGGACCCTCGGCGTGGTCGCACTCGTGCTCCTGCCGTTCGCCGTGATCGTGCTGCTGAAGCGACTGCGACGGCGCCGACGGCGGAACGCCGCCTCGCCGCGGGGCCGCATCGTCGGTGCCTGGGACGAGTACCGTGACCAGCTGCTCGACCGTGGGCACGACGTGCGGCGTTCCGCCACTCGTCGTGAAGCCGTCGTCGGCGCACCCGGCGAGGGCGGTACCGGACTCGCTGCGCTGGCCGACCGCGCGGTGTTCGGACCGAGCGACCCCGACCAGACCACCGCCGACCGCATGTGGTCCGCGACCGACGACGCGATCGGCTCGTTGCGCCGCGACCGCACCCGCCGGGAGCGGTTCCGCACGGCGGTCTCGCTCCGGTCCCTGCGGGGAACGCTGCGGCGTCCGACGGCGCGGGCTCGTCGGGGGACCGGCGGCCAGGGTGCACCGGGGCGCGGCGACTACGATGTCCAGAGGCCGGACGAGCGTCGTGGTCGGCCGAGTGAGGACAGAGGCACCACGTGATCAGATGCGAACACTGCGGATCGATGCTCCCGGACGGGGCGATCTTCTGCGGTGAGTGCGGCCGCGCGGTAACCGCTGCGGCGAGCCGTCGCCCGGTCGCGCCGACCCCCGTCGAGCAGGCACCGCCGCCGCCGTTGCAGCAGCCCGACGCGCACGGCCGACGATCCGACCCCGCCTCCGACGCCTGGTTGCCCGAATCCACGCTCGACCCCGCGACCCGTGCCTGGCTCACCGGTGCCGACCGCCGCGGCGAGGAACCGCCGGCCCCCGTGCCGGTGCAGCGTCCCGATGACCTCGCCCCACGACAGGCGCCCTCGCACGTGCACGGTGCCGGGTCGGGGCTCGACGACTGGTCGGGTGCGGCGGACCGGTCAGCGGCCGAGCCGGTCCTGGACCCCGACGCCTACGCGTCCGACCCGCTCGACGCCGACGACCCCGAGCGGACCCGGATCGCCCCGGCATCCGGTCGACCCGCGACACCCGCGGCGCCGGCGAACGACGCCGATGCGCCCACCGTGCAACAGCCGGTGCCGTCTCCGCCAGCCGCTCCTGTCGCTCCCGTCGCGCCTGTCGCGCCCGAGCCCTCCCTGCCCGTCTGGGCACCGCCAGCCGACTCCGCACCGCCGGCAGCAGCCGCCGGTCCGTCCTGGTGGGTGGGCCGGGGCGCACCTGCCGCCGCCGAGGCACCCGCCGAGCCGGTCGTCCCGCCCATGCCAGGAGCACCGTCCGAACCGGTCGCCGAGCAGGACGCTCCGGCTTCCGCGCGTGCGTCCGAGGCGCCGGTCGTTTCCGCGCCGGAGCCGGACCACCTGACCGTCGCCGCCTCGGAGACCGCTGCCGACGACGACCAGTCGCCCGTCGTGTCGCCCCCGCAGCCCGGGGACACCGCCGTGGTCGAACCGCTGATCGACCGCCGTCCGCCGCGTCCGGCCCCGCTCGTCACACCGGGCATGCACGAGACGACCATCTGCCACGTCTGCGGCAACCGGCTCGAGCCGGACGACATCTTCTGCGGTGAGTGCGGGGCGGTCCGGCCCGCCGTGACCGCGGCCTTCACCGGCCCGGTCATGCCGTTGCCGATGACCCGGCCCGACTGGGCAGCGGACGACACCGCCGGCACCGAGCCGTCCGAGGCGAGCACCGCCACGAACCGGGACGACGGGCACGACAGCAGTGCGGACGAGCCCGCGGACCCAGACGGGTCTGCCGACGACGCAGCACTCGACGAGCCGGATGACGAGATCCAGGCGGACGACGAGTCCGTCCCCGCCGACGTGGAGCAGTCGAGTCCGGGCGGACGCCCCCGCGGGGCGCACGCTGCACCGGAGACCGAATCGGAGACACCGCGCGGGGCGCCTTTCGTCGCGGATTCGCCGATCCCACCCGTGCCGGGTTCCGTCGCCGCGCCGTCCTCGGCGCCGTCCACCACGACCACGGGCGCACCGCTCGCTGCGCCCCTGCCCCCGATCCCGGGCGTGACCGGACCGGCGCTGCCCCTGCAACCTGCTGACCGGCCGGACTCGAACGCCGGAGTCGACGACCTCGACGAGGACGTCGACGAGACCCGCATCGTCGCGAAGACCCCGACCCGGGCTCCGTTCGTGCTGCACTTCAGCACGGGTGAGCGGCTCGGCGTGCACGGCACCGGGCTCCTCGGTCGACTGCCCCGACCGCAGCCGGGGGAGCGCTACGACGACCTGCTGACCGTGCACGATCCGGGCAAGTCCGTGTCGAAGACCCACCTCGAGCTCGGCCGGGACGGCGATGACCTGTGGGTCTCGGACCGGTTCTCCGGCAACGGCACGGTCGTCCGGCACATCGACGGATCCATCCGCCGCTGCGAGCCCGGTCGCCGGTACCGCGTCGAGCGGGGCGCGCGCGTCGACATCGGTGAGCAGTTCTTCCTGGTGCAGTAGGGCACTTCTCCACAGATCCGCTCCCTGACCAGCGCGGGGCACCCGGTTCCTGGTGCGATGGGGACATGTCCCGGTTCACCGCTCGCTGCGTGGTCGTGGGGGCCGCGGTCGCGCTCGTCGTGGTCGGCGTCCTCGCGCCGCTCAGCGGCGTCGGGCACGGTGTCCTGCTCGGCGCAGGCGCGTGCTGCGCCCTGGTCGACGTGGTGCTCCACCGTTCCGCGTCGGCGCTCCCGGCGGACCGTCCGGTCGTGGTCGTCGCGCCGTCGATCCCCGACCGGGTCGGTGCTCCGGGCACACCTCCTGACACGTCGGAACGCCTCCACGTGCTGCAACCGCCGGCGGCCCTCGTCCCCGACGCCGATGGTGGGTCACCCACACTCGTCCTCGGACACGGTCCCGGCGATCACGTGGTCCGGGTCGATGCGGCGTCACACGTCGCGGTCGTCGGGACCGGGGCACTGGCTCTCGCGGTGTTCCGCGGGCTCGCCGAGCAGCTCCGTGCCGCTGCCGTCCACGACGGGGACGACCTGCGGTGGGCCGTCGCGCCCGGACTCCTCGACGCCGGGGGACCGACCAGCGACGAGCCCTCGCCGTGCACCCTGCCGCGGGGCACCTCGGTCGCGGTGTGGATGGACGAGGGCGGCCGACCGCTCGGCACCGTGGTGCTCGTGGCCGGACTCGGATCGGTGCCCCGACAACGAGACGTCACAGTCGAGGTCACGCGGTACGGCTGTTCCGTCCGCCGATCCGACGACCACGACGTCGTCCGGGTCGCCCCGGCGCTCCCGCTGCTCGACCTCGACCCCGTCGGCACCGGCTGAGGAAGCGCGCCAGACGGGGGCGCCGATCGATCAGCGACGACCGAGCATCAGCGCAGCCCGGCGCCCGCGCGCACCGTCCCGACGGGCACACCGCCACCGAGGACCCGCTCACCGGTCGCCTCGAGCACGTCGGCCACCCCGTCGGCCGCGACGAGCCCGTTGCGCTCGAGCAGGGCCAGGGCTGCCAGGGTGCCGGCCCGTTGTGAGCCGTCGAGCACCTTCACCGCGACCGCCGCACCGCCGGGCAACCCCATGACCATGACGCCCTCGGCACCGAACTTCGCGAGCACCTGCAGCCGCTCGATGGTCACCGTGTTCGCACGTCCGACGCCGTCGATCGCCCACGGGTGGGCCAGGACCGCGTCGGTCAGGGCGGCGGAGTCGTCGTCGGCCCGTGCCACGACCCCGGCGAACCCGCGCGCGAGCCCGGTCAGGCTCAGCGGGAACACGGGAGCGCCGCAGCCGTCCGTGCCGACCAGGTCGACGGACTCGTGCGTGTACTCCTCGACCACGGAACGCACCCGCTGCTGCAACGGGTGCTCCGTGTCCAGGTACGTGGCTTCGTCCCACCCGTTCACCCGGCAGGCGGCGAGCATGCCGGCGTGCTTGCCGGAGCAGTTCATGGCCAGTCGGCGGGGGCCGTCCATCGTGCGGGCGGTCCCGCGGTCGAAGGGCATGTCCGGCGGGCAACCGAGGTCGGCCTCGACGTGGTCGAAGGACTCGAGCATGTGCAGGGCGAGCGCCTGGTGCGCGGCGGTGCCGGCGTGGCTCGCGGTGGTGAGGACGAGCTCCTCGTCGGAGAACAGCGCACCGGCTCGTCGGACCGCCAGCGCCTGGAACGGCTTCATGGTGGAACGCGGGTAGATGCTCGCGGTCACGTCGCCGACGGAGTCGATCACCGTGCCGGTCGCGTCGACGACGACGCCGGCGCCGACGTGTCGGCTCTCGTCGAACCCTGAGCGTTCGAGCACCGCCAACTCGACGGAACCGTCGGCGGTGAGAGGATGGCGATCACTGCGGACTTCGGGGCTCACCGTCATGCCGCCATGCTAGCCAAGGCGAAGGGGCGCACCCGTGCACGACCACTCCTACGAGGTCTCCGTCAGCTGGACCGGCGACCGCGGGACCGGCACCTCCGGGTACCGCGACTACGGCCGCGAACACGTCGTCTCGGCCACCGGCAAGCCCGACGTCCCCGGCTCCGCCGACCCGACGTTCCGCGGGGACCGAGATCGCTGGAACCCCGAGGAGATGGTGGTCGCGGCACTGGCCCAGTGCCACATGCTCAGCTACCTGCACGTCGCGGTCACGAAGGGCTTCACCGTCGTCGACTACCGGGACACCGCGACCGCGTCGCTCCGCCTGAACCGCGACGGGTCGGGCGAGCTGACCGAGGCGACCCTGCACCCGGTGGTCACGATCCTCGAGGCCGACCGGGTGGCGGACGCCGAGGCCGCGCACACCACGGCCAACGAGCTCTGCTTCATCGCGCGGTCGGTGGCGTTCCCGGTGCACCACGAGCCGCAGCTGGTCGTCCGACCTGCGTCATTGGCAGGGGACTCTTCGGCTGGTGGGGCAGACTAGGTTCCCGTGAAGCGTCTCCGCCTGCTCCCGATCGCCATCGTCCCCGCCGTCGTGCTGGGACTCGCCGCCTGCTCCGGCTCCGGTTCGAGCGGGCCCTCGGCCTCGCCGACCCCGTCGGCCAGTGCCACGGCCTCGGCGATCACCTCGTGCCCCGACCCCGGCAAGTCGTCCGACTCGATCAAGGCGACCGGGGCGTTCGGGGGAGCGCAGGCGCCGACCGTGAAGTTCGCGTCCGGTCTGTCCGCCAAGACCCCGCAGGCCACCCGGCTCGTGCAGGGCAAGGGCGCGTCCCTCGACGAGGGCGACTACGCGCAGGTCTCCTACAGCGTGTACGAGGCGTCCGACGCCAAGAAGCTCGGCACCGTCGGCTTCGACGAGGGCAACCCGCAGGTGCTCTCCGTCGGTGGCAAGGGCTTCGGCGCGCTCCTGGCCTGCTCGAAGGTCGGCGACCGGATCGCCGCGGTCGGACAGTCCTCCGCACTCGGCTTCAACACCGGCGGCGAGATCGTCGTGGTCGCCGACGTCGTCGCGCAGACCCCGACCAAGGCGAACGGCACCCCGCAGGACCAGGACCCGGGACTGCCCACGGTCAAGGACAAGGCTTCCGGTGAGCCGGAGATCACGGTCCCGAAGGGCGTGAAGGCACCCACGAAGACCACGGTCGAGGTGCTGAAGCAGGGCGACGGCGCCGCGATCGCCGACGGCGACACCGCGCTCGTGCAGTACAAGGGCGTCGTCTACGACACCGGCAAGGAGTTCGACTCCTCGTGGTCGAAGGGCGTCCCCACCACCTTCACCGTCTCGGAGAGCGCGCTCATCAAGGGCTTCGTCACCGGGCTCGTCGGCCAGAAGGTCGGCTCGCAGGTGCTCATCGTCGCCACGCCGGAGGACGCCTACGGCGCCAACCCGCGGGAGGGCTCGGGCATCCCGAAGAACGCCACGCTCGTCTTCGTCGTCGACATCCTCGCCAAGGGCTGACCGTGACGGACGACCGCGTCGGCAGCGCCGGTCCGGAGCGTCGGCGCATCGTCGTCCTCGGCAGCACCGGCTCGATCGGCACCCAGGCGCTCGACGTCGTCGCCCGCAACCCCGACCGGTTCGAGGTCGTCGGGCTCACTGCCGGCAGCAACCGTGCACTGGTCGCCGAGCAGGCCGCCCGGTTCGGCGTCCGCGACACGGCGTTCGGTGCGGCCGACTCGGAGCAGCTCGTCCGCAGCGTCGAGGCCGACGTCGTCCTGAACGGCATCACGGGCTCCGTCGGCCTCGGTCCGACGCTCGCGGCGCTCGAGAGCGGTGCCACACTGGCCCTCGCCAACAAGGAGAGCCTGATCGTCGGCGGCTCGCTCGTGCAGCAGGCCGCGGCGCCCGGGCAGATCGTGCCCGTCGACAGCGAGCACTCCGCGATCGCGCAGGCGCTCCGTTCCGGCGCCGACACCGAGGTGCAGCGGCTCGTCCTCACCGCGAGCGGCGGTCCCTTCCGCGGGCGCACCCGTGAGCAGCTCCGCGACGTCACCCCCGCCCAGGCGCTGGCGCACCCCACCTGGGACATGGGACTCGTCGTCACGACGAACTCCGCGACCCTGGTGAACAAGGGGCTCGAGGTCATCGAGGCGCACCTGCTCTTCGGCGTGCCGTACGACCGCATCGACGTCACCGTGCACGCGCAGTCGATCGTGCACTCGATGGTCGAGTTCGTCGACGGCTCCACCATCGCCCAGGCATCGCCGCCGGACATGCGGCTGCCGATCGCGCTCGGCCTGGCCTGGCCGGACCGCGTGCCCGGCGTCGGCGTCCCGCTCGACTGGACGACCGCGAGCACGTGGACGTTCGAGCCCCTCGACCAGGACGCCTTCGGAGCCGTTGCCCTCGCGAAGCGCGTGGGCGAACTGGGGGGGACGTTCCCGGCCGTGTTCAACGCCGCGAACGAGCAGGCCGTCGCCGCGTTCCACGCCGGCGCGATCGGTTTCCTGGACATCGTCGACACGGTCGAGCGCATCGTCGAGGAGCACACCGCGGGGGAGCCGTCACTCGACGGCGTGCTCGCTGCGGAGCAGTGGGCGCGCACCGCTGCGGACCGCGCACTGACCCGCTGACGCGGGTCGCGCCTCCCGTCCGACGCGGAGGCGGCAGACCGCGGACGTGACGCACCGGCCTGGAGGCCCAGCTCGCCTCTCAGACGGCGCTCGGCTCCGTCATGGAATCAGTCCCGTACTCTTTCCCGGTGACCGTCGAATCCGTCCTGCTCTTCGTCCTCGGCGTGGTCGTCTTCATCATCGGCCTGCTGGTCTCGATCGGACTCCACGAGCTGGGGCACCTGTCCTTCGCGAAGCTCTTCAACGTCAAGGTGACGCAGTACTCGCTGGGCTTCGGCAAGGCGATGTGGTCGTTCAAGCGGGGTGAGACCGAGTACGGCATCCGCCCGATCCTGCTGGGCGGGTACATCTCGATGGTGGGCATGCTCAAGCCGCGCGCTTCGGGCCGCGAGATCACGAACACGGGGATGTACAGCGCGTTCGTGCAGGACGCCCGTCAGGCCAGCGCCGAGCAGATCGCGGACTCCGGCGGCGACGACTCCCGCGCCTTCTACCGCCTGACGCCGTGGAAGCGGATCATCGTGATGGTCGCCGGCCCGGCGATGAACCTGGTGATCGGCATCGTGCTGTTCGGCGTGCTGCTGTGCGGGTTCGGGGCACCGACCACGACCTTCACGTCGAGTGTCGGCTGCGTCCTGCCGAACAGCCGGACGACCGAGTGTTCGCCCGGCGACGCCGTGTCCCCGGCGAAGCAGGCCGGCATCGCCTCCGGCGACGTCGTGCTCTCGGTGAACGGCGAGCAGGACCCCACGATCACGCGCGTCTCCCAGGTCTTCCAGGAGTCCGCGGGTGAGCAGGTCACCGTGGTCGTCGACCGCGACGGCGCGCGGAAGACGCTCGAGATCACCCCGACGACCGCCACCCGTGACGTCTACGACGCCGAGGGGAAGGTCGTCAAGAACGACGACGGCACCACGAAGACCCAGCGCGTCGGCGTGGTCGGCGTCAGCATCGGTCAGTCCCTGGTGCGGCAGTCCCCGGCCGCGGTCCTGCCCGCGACGGGCGCCCAGATCGCCGCGTCGGCGCACCTGATCATCGACCTGCCGCAGCGTCTGGTCGCGGTGTGGAACGCCGCGTTCGGTGCGCAGGAGCGGTCGCAGGACAGCCCCGTGTCGGTGGTCGGTGTCGGTCGTGCGATCGGGGAGGTCTCGTCGATGAGCGGTGTCCCCGTGGTCGACAAGGCGTACACGATCCTCGGGCTGCTGGCCTCGCTCAACATCGGCCTGTTCGTGCTCAACATGGTGCCGCTGCTGCCGCTCGACGGCGGGCACATCGCGGGCGCGCTGTGGGAAGCGATCAAACGACGGTCGTTCAAGCTCGTCGGCAAGGCCGACCCGGGGCCCATCGACCTGGCGAAGACGATGCCGCTGACGATGGTCGTCGTGGTGCTGCTGGCGGGCATGAGCGCGCTGCTCATCTACGCCGACATCGTCCGACCTGTGAACCTGTTCGGGTAGCGCTCGGAGCCACTACGCTCAGCGCATGAGCACAGCCGCCACGAACCCTCCCGAGGTTCGCGCCGTCGAACGACAGGGGCTCGACGTCATCGCCGAGTCGGATCGGAAGGGCTCCCCGAGGGGGCTGTTCTGGCCGTGGTTCGCGGCGAACATCTCCGTCCTCGGCATCGCGTACGGGTCGTTCGTCATCGGGTTCGGTATCTCGCTGGCCCAGGCGACGATCGTCTCGGTCATCGGGGTGGTGTTCTCGTTCCTGCTGTGCGGCATCGTCGCGATCGCCGGCAAGCGCGGTTCGGCGCCGACCATGGTGCTGAGCCGAGCGGCGTTCGGGGTCCGCGGCAACCGGGTGCCCTCGTTCCTCAGCTGGGTCCTCACCGTCGGGTGGGAGACCTCGCTCGCCGCGCTGGCGGTCCTGGCGACCTCGACGGTCTTCACCGAGCTCGGTTGGGACGGCGGGGTGCTGACGAAGGTCGTCGCGCTGATCGTCGTCGCAGCGCTCGTGGTCGGCGCCGGGATCGCCGGGTTCGACGTGATCATGCGCCTGCAGACCGTGATCACCGTCGTCACCGCCGTGTTGACCGTCGTCTACATCGTGCTCGCCGCGCCGACGATCGACTTCGCGGCGCTCGGTGCCCTGCCGTCCGGCAGCACCCAGAACGTCATCGGGGCGCTCGTGCTCGTGATGACCGGGTTCGGCCTGGGCTGGGTGAACGCCGCCGCCGACTACTCGCGGTACCTGCCGCGAGGCGCGTCCACCGGTGGTGTCGTCGGGTGGACGACCCTCGGCGGCGCACTGGCGCCGGCGATCCTCGTGGTCTTCGGCGTCCTGCTCGCCGGGTCCTCGCCGGACCTGAACGCGGCGATCCAGGACGACCCGATCGGCGCGCTCACCACGATCCTGCCGATCTGGTTCCTCATCCCGTTCGCGATCGTGGCGATCCTCGGGCTCGTCGGGGGAGCCGTCCTCGACATCTACTCGTCGGGCCTCGCGCTGCTCAGCGCCGGCGTGAAGATCCCACGGCCGGTCGCCGCCGGGGTCGACGGTGCGTTCATGGTCGCCGGCGCCGTGTACATCGCCTTCTTCTCGGAGAGCTTCGTGAAGCCGTTCCAGGCGTTCCTCGTGACCCTCGGCGTGCCGATCGCCGCGTGGGCCGGCATCTTCGTCGCCGATGTCCTGCTCCGTCGTCGCGCCTACGCCGAGGCGGAGCTCGACGATCGCCGCGGGCGCTACGGAGACGTCCGGTGGCTGCCGATCGCGCTCGTCGTGCTCGGCACGGTGCTCGGCTGGGGTCTGGTCACGAACACGTACGGCGTCCCCGCGTGGCTGAACTGGCAGGGCTACCTGCTCGGCCCGTTCGGACTCGGCGGACGCGGAGGGGCCTGGGCGTACGCGAACCTCGGCGTCCTCGTCGCCCTGCTGGTCGGGTTCCTCGGCACGCTGCTGTTCGCGCGTGGGTCGACCCGCCGTCAGGAAGCACTGAGCACCCCGGAAGCACTCGGCACCCCGGACGACCTGCGATGAGCGCGGAGGTCCCCGACGACGCCTGGCTCGTCGTCATCGACATGCAGCAGGTCTTCACGGGCGAGAACCCGTGGGCGGCACCGCGCTTCGACCACGCCGGCGCCGGCATCGAACGGCTCCTGCCCCGGTTCACCGGTCGCACGGTCTTCACCCGCTTCGTCGCCCCGGTCCAGCCCGAGGGTGCGTGGGTGCCGTACTACCGCGAATGGCCATTCGCTCTGCTCCCGGACGCCGACCCGCTGTACGCGCTCACCGAGCCCTTCGCGTCTGCTGCCGCGGACCGGAACGACCCCGTCGTCACGGAACCGACCTTCGGCAAGTGGGGGACGGGCCTCCAGGCCGTCGTCGGCGACCATCCGCACCTGGTGCTCACGGGGGTGTCGACCGACTGCTGCGTGCTGTCGACCGCGCTGGCGGCGGCGGATGCCGGCGCGACGGTGACGGTCGTGGCCGACGCCTGCGCCGGCGCCAGCGACGCGGACCACGACCGGGCCCTCGCGGTGATGCGGCTCTACGCCCCGCTCATCACGGTCGTGGACTCGGTCAGGGAGCTCTGAACGGACCCACGGGGACCAGAGCCGGCATGGTCAGACCGAGCGCGTAGAGTGCTCACGTGCCCGCAGTCAACCTCGGTATGCCCAAGTCCCCCGAAACCCTCGCTCCGCGTCGCAAGTCGCGGCAGATCCGGGTCGGCAAGGTGCTCGTGGGCGGCGACGCCCCGGTGTCCGTGCAGTCGATGACCACGACGCAGACCACCAACATCAACGCGACGCTGCAGCAGATCGCCGAGCTCACGGCGTCGGGCTGCGACATCGTCCGGGTCGCCGTGCCCACGCAGGACGACGCCGACGCGCTGGCGATCATCGCGAAGAAGTCGCAGATCCCCGTGATCGCCGACATCCACTTCCAGCCGAAGTACGTCTTCCAGGCGATCGACGCCGGCTGCGCGGCGGTCCGCGTCAACCCGGGCAACATCCGCAAGTTCGACGACCAGGTCGGCGCGATCGCCAAGGCTGCCAAGGACGCCGGCGTCTCGCTCCGCATCGGTGTGAACGCGGGGTCGCTCGAGCCGAGCCTGCTCCAGAAGTACGGCAAGGCCACCCCCGAGGCGCTCGTCGAGTCCGCCGTGTGGGAAGCCTCCCTGTTCGAGGAGCACGACTTCCACGACTTCAAGATCTCGGTCAAGCACAACGACCCGATCGTCATGGTGAAGGCCTACCGCCAGCTGGCCGCCGCTGGTGACTGGCCGCTGCACCTCGGCGTGACCGAGGCCGGGCCGGAGTTCCAGGGCACCATCAAGAGCGCCACCGCGTTCGGCATCCTGCTGGCCGAGGGCATCGGCGACACCATCCGCGTGTCGCTCTCCGCCCCGCCCGCGCAAGAAGTCAAGGTCGGCCTGCAGATCCTGCAGTCGCTCAACCTGCGCGAGCGGAAGCTCGAGATCGTCTCCTGCCCGAGCTGTGGCCGCGCCCAGGTCGACGTCTACCAGCTCGCGAACGACGTCACGAAGGGGCTCGAGGGCATGACCGTCCCGCTCCGCGTCGCCGTCATGGGCTGCGTCGTGAACGGTCCGGGCGAGGCGCGCGAGGCCGACCTCGGCGTCGCCTCCGGCAACGGCAAGGGGCAGATCTTCGTCAAGGGCCAGGTCGTCAAGACCGTGCCCGAAGCCGAGATCGTCCAGACGCTCATCAACGAGGCGAACCGCATCGCGGACGAGATGGGTCCCGCGGCCGCCACCGGCACGCCCCAGGTGATCATGGCGCCGTAGGCGCGACCACCATCCTGACCGGAGGCCCGGTGCCAGCTGGC
>NZ_APJN01000081.1 GCF_000349565.1 Curtobacterium flaccumfaciens UCD-AKU | reverse complement strand
GCGCTGCCGGTGCCGGTGCCGCGCCGGGCCGTGCGTCGGACGACAGCCCCGGTGGCAGCGCCTGGGCGACGACCACGTTGGCCGAGTCGACCAGGAACAGCGCCGAGCCGACGCCGGCGACGATCGCTGCGAGCGGGACGGCTCCGACGAACGTCGGGCCGGCGTCGCGGTGCCAGTCGACCACGAAGCCGGACGCGTCCGGGCCCGGCGCCCAGAGCAGCAGCACGGCGACGGCGACCGCGAGCAGGGCGGCCGGCCAGGACCCCGAGCGGCGGAGCCAGGGGAGTGGTCGATCCCGGCCGACGGGGGTTCCGCCGGAGCGCACCGGGATCGTGGTCGCGACCCACAGGGCTGCGAGGACGACCGTGACGAGCGCCGACCAGACGGCGAGGCCGAGGCCGAGCACCGCCGTCGTCGTCACGGCGGCCCAGAGCAGGACGATCACGGTGGTGGTCAGCACGCGCCGTGGTGCCGCGTCCGTCCCGGTCCGTGCGCGGACGACGTCGGCCAGCCCGACGAGGGCGAGGAGGACACCCGCGAGCATCAGCGGCCCCCGTCCCCGAGGACGCGGAGGCCCTCGACCACGGCTGCCACGCCCGACTTCTGCACGGTCTGGGACACCGCCGACGGGCTGATCCCCTCGTCCGCGGCGATCTGCGCCTGCGTCCGGCCCTGCACGAGCCCGAGTGCGATCCGGCGGGCGCGGGGTGCGAGCCGCGAGACGACGTGGTCGCGACCGAGGAAGTAGGCGTTCACGAGGCGCTCCGTCGTTCCGTGGCGGTCGTCCGCGTCGTGGTACCAGGACCGGAGGAACGCGGTCCGGCCGTCCTCGCGGCGGTGGGTCTCGTTGATGGCGTCCCGCGCCGACCACCAGCCGGGGCCGTCCTGCAGCGGTCCGCTGCCGCCGGTACCGATCGTCCGGACCTGTCCGCGGCCGATGCCGAGCCGGATCTGCACCGTCTGGGGGAGCGCGAGGGTCGCTGCCGTGGTCGCCAGCAGCGCGTCGGTGAGCGTGCCGTAGATGACCTGGAACTCGTCGCCGACGGTGGCGTGCAGGGGATCGAGGGCGGTGACGTCAGCGGTACTGTCGAACGCGCGCTCGACGTCGTGCTGGGCTGCGGAGCGGTCCGCGAGCGTGCGGGAGTCGACCAGGTCGACGATCACGGCGATCACGGGCTCGGGCTGCATGGGTTAAGCGTAGAGCTTCATATCGTCGAAAGTAAGGTTCGGGCTAAACCAGTCGGGTCGGTTGCTCGTGCACCGGGGCTGGCCGGCGGCTGAAATGTCACCTTCTGGACGTGTGTCGTCGAACCTGACAGCATGGGCGGACGCTGTCGGAGGGGGACGAGCAGATGGATGGTGCACGACCGGGGACGGGTGTCGCAGGCGCCGGATCGACGGGGACCGCGGTGCGGCGGCAGTACGGCCCACCACCCGTGCCGCTGATCGCCTGGAGCGGTGGCCGTGCGGTGTTCGCCTTCGGGGTGCCGTTCGCTGCCGGGCTGTTGCTGGCCGGGGTGGTGCTGTTGCTCGGCGTACCGGGTGGACGCGTCGCCCTGGTGAACGGTGCGTTCGCGGCCCTCGACGGGACCGGGGTGCCTGCGCCCCTGTTCGCCGTGGGCGCGGTCGTCGCGGCGTTCGGGTTCGGTTTCGGGGTGACCGCAGCCACCGTGGTCGTGCTCGCGGCCGCAGACGATGCGGTGGCGGGACCGCGCGACGCCTGGCGGTGGTCGGTCCACCACTGGCGGCTCGT
This sequence comes from Curtobacterium flaccumfaciens UCD-AKU, assembly GCF_000349565.1. Classification (GTDB taxonomy): domain Bacteria; phylum Actinomycetota; class Actinomycetes; order Actinomycetales; family Microbacteriaceae; genus Curtobacterium; species Curtobacterium poinsettiae. The sequence goes on along the minus strand of NZ_APJN01000081.1, from coordinate 84,034 downwards.
CGTCGAGGCCGCTCTCGTCGCGTTGGTGGCAGTGGCGGCGGGGGCAGCCACCGCTGTGTGGTGGCGGGCAGGTGGATGGGGCACCGTCGTGATCGTCGTGCTGCTGGTGGTCGGTGCCGTCATCGTGGCGCCGCTGCTGCTCGGCTGGGCGCTGGTCGTGGCCGGTGTGCCCCGTCGATCGGCCTACCGTCGCGCCTGGGGATCTGGTCGGGTCATCGTCCGTGGTGGACACGAGGCAACGGCGACGCCACGTCGTGCGCTCGTCGGGGGAGCGGCACTGGTGACGGTGCTCGGGGTCGGCGTCCTGCTGCTGCTGCGCCTGTTGCCGCCGTCGGCGCTCCGGAGCAGCGTCGTCGTGGCCTGGTGCTGCATCGCCGCGACCGGTCTGGTCCTGGTCGTCGTCGCGATCGCGGTGCGCGGGGCCGCAACACGGAACGACGGCGGTCGGCTCCGGTCACCGCTGACGACGGACCCGGTGGCCGGGGGACGACGGGCGCGGCCTGGACTCGTCGGAGCGGGCGTGGTGCTCGTCCCGGCGGTGGTGTTCGCGGTGATCGTCTCGAGCAATCCGCTCGGCGTCGTGCAGTACGACGCCGCGTCGGTCGACGCACGCTCCATCTCCGGCGGAGACATCGCCGACGTCGCAGGGCAGACCGCTGTCGTGAGCGCGCCGTACACGCCGCCCAGCCGTCTGCGGATGTGTGGGGACGCGTCGTGCGACACCCCCGTCGAGATGCCCGGCCTGACGCTCGGTTCCGCGGTCGGCAGTGCGGGTGACGGCGGGTTGCTCACCGCCCAGTGGAAGGTGCGGTTCGACGGCGAGGTCGCGCAGCAGTACGAGCTCGAAGTCGTGCACTCACGCGCGGACCAACTCGATGTGGCACCGAAGTCGGACGGTGCCGCCTGGCCCGCGGGGAGACGGGCGGAGAAGCGTGACTCCGCCGACGAGGCGCCGGCCGTGGACCGCCCGGAAGGTCGCCGCACCACGGTCGCCGCCGTCGACATCGTGGAGACCGATCAGGGGCGCGTCAGCTACTGGATGACCGACGTGGCAGTCGCGAGTTCCGGCGACCGGCCGGTCGTGGTCGGGATCGCCCGCGGCGGTGAACCGGAAGGACGCTCGCACCTGGTCGCCGTGTTCTGCGAGGACGTGTCCTGCGCCGAACACACGGTTCGGCAGGTGGCGCTGCCGTGGATCCCGCCGCTGGACCACCAGGGTGTGGACGTCGCCGTCGCGCCGGACGGCACCGCCGTGGTCTCGCTGGTGTCCGAGACCGACGCCGGTTCACCGACCTTCTCCGCCCTGCGGCTGGTGTCGTTCCGCCCGGACGGCGGCCAGCCCGTCGTCCGCGACCTGTCGCACGCGATCCCGCCGGGCAAGCCGGTGCGGGCGTGGGACGAGGCGTACGACGCGCGGGTGGCGATCGGCGGCGACGGGAACCCGGTCGTGCTCGCGCGGTCGAACGGGATCGCGACCCAACGGCTGACGTTCTGCGCGGATGCGTCGTGCTCGTCTTCGTCACACACGGACATCACGCCGAACGGGCCGACGAACCTGCTCCCGGCGTTCGTCATCGACCGATCGGGGCGGCCACTCGTCGCGGTCCGTGACGAGGAACGCGGCACCCTGGGACTCCTGTCGTGCCGTGATGCGCGGTGCACCGGTTCCGAGCAGACGACGATCGCCCGGTTCCCGCCGCTGCAGGACGCACGGTCGAGCACCGGCACCCTGGCGATCGGCCTGACCGCCGACGACACCCCGATCGTGCTGTCCGGTGGTGCGACGGACGACCGGGACGAGGACGTGCCTGGCCTCGTGATCCGGTGCGATCGACCCCGGTGCGGGACGTCGTGACGTGCCTGCTCGGTTCGACGACGATCGAGCGCTGACACTCTAGGATCGTGGTGAGGGCCTTTAGCTCAGCTGGTAGAGCGCCACGTTTACACCGTGGATGTCGTCGGTTCGATCCCGGCAGGGCCCACTCACGAGGCCGGACCAGAACGTGCTGGGGCTGCGCCACACCGCATGCAGTCCGGCTCGGGACCACGGTGCTGCAGGGTCCGTTACAGAGACCGAAGGCCACGACCGAGCGGTCGGAACTCGTATGCTCCGACCATGGGGATGAACAAGGACCAGCAGCTCGCCGCGATCGTCGGGGGTCTGGTTGCAGTGTTCGCCGGCGTCGGTGTGATCGTCGCCTTGGCAACGGGGCTCGTCGGCTCGTAGACGATCGCCGCCGCATCCACCGCGTCGCCGACCGGATCGCCGCGGTCCCGTTCTCTGCCTCGGTAGAACGTCCGGTTCCGGACCGCGCTTCCGCAGCGAGCGGTTGTCGTTCCGGCGTCCTGGCCCTCGCACTGGGGACCTTCGCCCACCCACCCTCCTGCTCCACGAGTCCGAAACATCCTCACGCAATTGATCCGAGGAGTGGACCCGTATGTCGATGACGACACTGCAGCAGACCGCGTCCGCCCCGACCGGGGTGCTCGAGTCCCCGGTCCGGCGACGGAACCCAGTGAAGGAGCAGCACGCATTCGCTCCGCCGGCGGCACCGATGCGAGTGGCTCCCGGCGCCGTGGGCGATCGCGCGTTCGCGATGATCGTCGGGCGGAATGCTGCTCTGCTCCGAACGATCGCCGTGCGGATCCTGCGCGGGTCCAGCGAAGCCGACGACGTCGTGCAGGAGACCTTCATCGCCGCGTGGACCCATCTCGAAGCGCTGCGCGATGCTGACGCGATCACGGCGTGGCTCGTGACCACGGTCCGACGCCGGAGCTTCGATCGGCTCCGGAGTGCTGCGACGCGGTACCGGACGCAACTCGATGAGACGGCTCCTGAATCTGTCGACAATGCCCCGGGAGCCGTCGCGGAGCGAGCATTGCTGGTCGCAGCCGCGCAGCGGGTCATCGACGGTATGGCGCCGATGCAGCGACGGTGTTGGGAGTTGCGCCATCTCGAGCGTCGGTCCTACGCCGAGATCGCCGAGGCGCTGGGTCTGCCGCACTCGACCGTGCGTGGTCACATCGCGCGTGCGCGAGCTGTGGTCGATCGGTCTCTCGTCAGCTGGCGGTGAGGCGGCGAGGTCGATCGATCAGGGTCTCCGGCCTGGCGCAAGGGTGTCACCAGCTCTCGTGCGGCGGAGACGTGCGCTCTCGGGAGTCGTCGGCGGCCAGGATCGTTGCCGTCGCCGCGGGCCACAGCGCATCCAGCCGCGGCCCCCACGGGGCCGCCATCACCCCGCTCGTGCGAAGCGTGCTGACCTCCGACAGGGAGACCCAACGCCAGTCCATCACCTCGGCAGGATCCGCTCGCACCGCTGAACCACTCGGCTCCTGCACGACGAAGAGGTCCACGAGCGCCGTCTCCTCCGTGAAGCGGCCGACGCGGCGCAGCGCCTCGGGCTCGACGGTGACGTTGGTCTCCTCGAGCAGCTCTCGGCACGCAGCTGCACGACCAGTCTCGCCTGCGAACGCGCTCCCACCGGGGAACTCCCACCCGAAGGCGAACTCCTTCGTCGGCGCCCGCTGCGTGAGCAGGACGGTTCCGTCGGCCCGGTGGACGCACACCGTGACCACCAGATGGAACGACCCACCCGGCCAACCCGCGTCACCGCGCCGGAACGACCCACCCGTCGGCACCCCGGCCGCGTCAACAAGGTCCCACCACTCGTCCACACCGCCAGCGTAGGACGAATCGGCACCCCGGCCGCGTCAACAAGATCCCACCACTCGTCCACACCGCCAGCGTAGGACGAATCGGCACGCGGAACGTCGACATGCGGCGTCCGGCAGCGGATCGGCTACCGGCCGCCGGAACAACGCGCTGCTCGGGCTCGCCGTCGCTCGTCACGCCGTGCTCGCCACTCGGCGTCCTGCTGATCCTGCAGCGGGCTCCGGCCCATGCTTCCGCGAGCGGCGAGGAAGATGAGCACGACGACGACAACCAGTACGACCGGCACGAGGAACTGCAGCAACAACATCGCTCCCTCCAACTTCTGCTCACCCCAAGATAGTTGGTGTGGAGCTCGGCCAGCCGTCGCCGGCAAGACCAGCGCCCGAAGGTCGATCGGCTCGCGGGACGACGCCGCCAGCAGATCGGCGAGCGAGACGTGCTGTCGGGGTGCTGGCCAGGTTCCCGAGGCCCGCAGCGCTCCGCACGCGCTCGATCCCCGGACAGCGGACCGCGACGACACGAAGCCGGAACGGCTATCGAGCGGGCCTGATCGAGAGTTCGGCCACCTCGACGACCGCGTCGTCCGGCATGTCGGGGTAGTAGTTCTCGCGGAGCTGCTGCCCGAAGAGCCGCATGTCCGTCTCCGGAGGCTGGCGCGCCTGTTCTGCGGTGAGGGTGTCGAGCCGGTACTGGTGCACGGCGGTGATCGTGCCGGCCAGCGATTCGGCTGTCGGGTGGTCGTCGAACACGAACGTCGCATCGCCGACCCGCACGGATTCGTTCCACCGGACGGTGGTGACCTTCTCGCCGCTGATGATCGCTTCGTGGTGCTTCTGGTGGAAGTGGACGGTGGACGGGTCGGTGTCGGTCATGCATCCACCTTGCCGGATGGCGATCGAAGGGCGCAGGAGTCCGACGGCGCGCTGTCCAGCGAGTGAGCCTGCAACGCTTCTCAGCGCACCTGGTCGCGTCCGGTCATACGATCGTCTCACGAGCGCAACCCCGGCAGGTCCGGCGCGAGTGCGACGACTTCCGTGACGAGACGAACGGGTTCATCGCATGCACGCAATCGTCGTCGGGGGCGGTGTCGCAGGCCTCGCCACAGCCATCGCGCTGCACCGAGCAGGGCACGTCCCGATCGTGCTCGAGCGGAGCACCGGCGCTGCAGACGACGCCGGATCCTGGTTGCAGGTGGCCAGCAACGGGGTCGGAGCGCTCCGTGCGCTCGGTCTCGGCGCCGCCGTCTCGAAGATCGGGGTCCCGACGCCGCGGTTGCAGACCTTCGACCCGAAGGGGCGGCTGACCGCGGAGCTCCCGCTCGGGCTCCAGCAGGAGGAGGGCGCGACCCGTTCGCTGCAACGAGCCGATCTCCACCGGCTCCTCCGGACCGACACGGAACAGCGGGGCATCACGATCATCCAGGGCGCCCGGGTGCTGAGCGCTGTCGACGAGGGTGACCGGGCGAGCGTGCTCACCGAGACGCTCGAGCGGTTCACCGCAGACATCGTCGTCGGCGCCGACGGCATCGGTTCCGCTGTCCGACGCACCTTCGGGAGCCACGGACCCGAGCACGGTGGCGCAACCCCGACGGATGTGCTGGCTCCCGTCGTCAACATCGGTGGCAGTTCCTCCGGCACCGGGCTCACGGAATCCGAGACCGGTCCCGCAGGCACCCTGCAGTTCCGGTTCGGCAGGGATTGCTTCGTCTGCACGTTGCGGGTCGACGCTTCCACCGTCATGTGGTTCGCGAACCCCCGGCTCAGCGCCGTGGACGGCGGCGCCTCAGCTGCAGTCGGGATGACCGGAGCCGAGTGGGTCGCGATGCTCCCGCGTCTCGTCGGGCGGGACGTCCTGCCGACGCCTGCCCTGCTGGCGGGCTCGGCCGACGTGGACGTGTGGGCGTCGCGCACCACGCCGCGCCCGGTGCGGTGGGGATGCGGGCGGGTGGTCCTCGTCGGGGACGCGGCACACGCGATTCCTCCGACGGCGGGGCAGGGTGCTTCGCTCGCTCTCGAGGACGCCGTCATCCTCGGTTCGCTGGTGGCGAGTGGCGTGCCGGCAACGACCCTTGCGGTCCACATGCACGAGCGACGCGGTCAGCGTGTGCGCGCCATCACGCGCCAAGGGGAGTTGTTGGACACGAGCAAGACGCTCGGCAGGGTGGGATCCATCGTCCGCGATCGGTTCGTCCTGCCCGGCGCAGCGTTCACGGCGCGGCGAGACCGTGGGGGACCTGCGGCGTGGATGTACCGGTTCGGCCCGTCGACCTGATCCGCGACGAACCTCCGAGCAGCAGGGTGCAGTGAGCACTCCCGCCACGCACCTCGGTCAGCCGCGGTCTCGCGCCATCCCGGCCTCGGTGTTGCGGGCGCCGACGACGACACCGTGCGGTGCGGCCGCCTCGATGCGATCCAGGTCGCCGTCGGTGAGCACCACGTCGGCAGCGGCGACGTTCTCCTCGACACGCGATGCCCTCGTGGTGCCGGGAATCGGCACGGTACCGGCCCGGATCAGCCACGCGAGGGCGAGCTGCGCCGTGGTGACTCCCTTCTCGTCTGCGATGACCGTGAGTGCGTCGACGATGCGGAGGTTCGCGTCGATGGCTTCGTCGGAGAACCGGGGGAGGTTCCGTCGGGCGTCGCCGGCGGGGAGGCCGTCCTTCCTGGTGATGTTCCCGGACAGGAACCCCCGCCCGAGCGGTGAGAAGGGCACGAACCCGATGCCGAGCTCCCTGGCGGTGTCGAGGACGCCGTTGTGTTCGGCGTCACGCTCGAACAGGCTGTACTCCGACTGGATCGCGGTGATCGGGAACGTCGCGTGCGCACGGCGCAGGGTCTCGGCGGAGGTCTCCGAGACGCCGATGGCACGGGCCTTGCCGGCGGTGACGGCTTCAGCCATCGCACCGATCGTGTCTTCGATCGGCACGTTCGGGTCGGCGCGGTGCAGGTACCAGAGGTCGACGTGGTCGGTGCCGAGGTGGCTGAGGGAGCGGTCGATCGCGCGGCGGGCGTGCTCGGGGGACCCGTCGAGTCCGATCGGGGTGCCGTCGTCGGCGAAGTCGGTGGCGAACTTCGATGCGACGACCACGCGGCCCCGGTCGGCGCCGAGGACCCGGCCGAGCAGCTCCTCGTTCGCGAACGGCCCGTACGCCTCTGCCGTGTCGAACAGGGTGATCCCCGTGTCGAGTGCGCGGCGGATGGTCTCGACGGACCCGGCTTCGGTGGCACCGCCGTAGAAGGCACTCATCCCCATGCACCCGAGCCCGAGTGCGGACGTGACGAGGCCTTGCGAGCCGAGGGGGAGTTGCTGCACGGGAGTGCTCCGTTCTTCTCCGGGGAGGACCCGGGCGAGGATGACGATCCACCCTGGTGCGCACACCATGTCAAGTGCGAGACTGCGCCCTGTGCTGCTTCCCGAGGTCCACGTCGTCGAACCGGTGACGATCGGCGTCGCGGCGGACGTGCTCGGGATCACCATCGACACGATCCGCTACTACGAGAAGGAAGGCATCGCGCCCGCGCCCGAGCGTGGTCCGGATGGATGGCGGCGGTACGACACGGCTGCGCTGCGCTGGCTCGCCGGGACGGTGATGCTCCGCGGTACGGGGATGAACGTGCAGGAGATGCGTGAGTACGCGGCCGCGTACCGAGCCGGTGCCGATGACGCCGAACGACTCGCGCTCCTCGAGCGCCACCACGCGGTCGTGCTGGAGCGACAGGGTGAACTGCTCCGTCACCTGGCCGCGTTGGAACGGAAGATCGACGCGTACCGCCAGTCGATCACCGACGGGAACGTGCGACCGTCGGGCGGATCAGCTGCCTGAAGCCCTGGTCCGTTCGTCCGGCCTCCGGCCCACGTCGGGCAGCGGGCCGCGTGCCGCGGAGCAGGAGCCGGCGCACCGGGACCTCCACCGCGTCGTGCAGGACGGACGCGACGGCGAGTGCGACCACCAGGGCGAGCAGGGTCAGGAGCACGCTGGTCACGTCTCCGTCGGCCGTGCCCGGGGGTCGGAACGCCAGCACGGCGTCGATCGTCAGGAGATGGATGAGGTAGAACGCGAACGACCTGGTCCCCAGGTGCACGAGCAGTGGAGACGACAGGCCGGTGGTGCGTCCTTCGACGTCCGCCCTGGCGAGCGCGGGCAGCAGCAGCGAGAACCCCACGACCGTGCAGCCGGTCAGTGCGAAGCGCGACGTGGGGTGCAGGTCTGCGGCGAGGAGGCCCGCGACCGTCAGCAGGACGGGGACCGCGAGTCGTGGTCCGCGCCAGGCGCCCGAGCGCACCAGGGCAGCGGTGAGGACACCGAGCAGGAACTCCGGGAACCGTGCCGGTGGCCAGCTCGCCGGGACCGGAGAACCGGGCAGGTGCGGCACGAGCACCGGCGCGACCAGGACGAGGACGGCTGCCAGCGCGGCGAGGGCCGCGAGCACGGCGGGGTGCGCGGAACGGAGCAGCCGGATGAGGAACGGGAACGTCAGGTAGAAGAACGCTTCGCAGGTCAGCGACCACGACACCGGGTTCCCGGCTTGCCACCACGGGGCGTGCCAGGCGTTGACGAGCAGGACGTTCGCCACGAGGGCTGCCGGCGACGTCGTCCGGATGCCCGGCAGAAGTGTCGCTGCCACGATGATCGCGGCGAGGACGGCGACCAGGTGGAGCGGCCAGATCCGCGCGGCACGGCGGGCCCAGAAGCGCAGTGCGGCTCGCACCGGTCCCGCGGTGTCGTCGTCCGCGCGGTCCGACCAGGCCAGGACGAAGCCGGAGAGCATGAAGAACAGCGAGACGCCGGTGTCGCCGCTACCGACCACGGCACTCAGGGCCGTCTGCGCGGTCCCGTCGAAGTACCCGAGGTTCCGCACGTGGTAGGCGAACACCCCGAACGCCGCGACCCAGCGCAGGCCGGTCAACGACGGCAGGACGGGGTGCTCGAGCGCGGGGTCGGTTCTGGACATGCCCTCATCGGAACAGTCGGCACGTCAGCCGGGCGTCTGGTCGAGCGCATACGCTCCGCATACATCCGACCTGCTGTGCTGACCGGGTCCGGATCAGCCGGAGCAGCGAGAAGCGAGGAGCGACGTGCGGGTACTGGTGGTGGAGGACGAGCCGTTCCTGGCGGAGGCGATCCGCGCGGGCCTGCGGCTCGAGGCGATCGCCGCCGACACGGTGGGCGACGGGTTGGCCGCGCTCGATCAGCTGGCCGTCCACACGTACGACGTGGTCGTGCTCGACCGGGACATCCCCGGTCTGCACGGGGACGACGTCTGCGCCCGGATCGTCGCTGACCCGGAAGCACCGAGCGTCCTCATGTTGACGGCGTCGACGACACTCGCTGAGCGCGTCCACGGCCTCCAGCTCGGGGCCGACGACTACCTCGGCAAGCCCTTCGACTTCGAGGAGCTCGTGGCACGCCTCCGGGCGCTGAACCGTCGAGCACGTCGCGCGGTCGCACCGGTCCTCGAGACGGCTGGTCTCCGGCTCGATCCCTTCCGACGCGAGGCCTACCGCGACGGCCGCTACCTGCGCCTGGGGCGCAAGGAGTTCGCGGTCCTCGAGGTCCTGCTGCGTGCCGACGGCGGGTTCGTGAGTGCCGAGCAGCTGCTCGAGCAGGTGTGGGACGAGCACGCTGACCCGTTCACCAACGCGGTGCGGCTGACCATCTCGACCCTGCGGAAGAAGCTCGGCAGTCCCGACGCCATCCGGACGCTGCCCGGTGTCGGGTACGCGGTCGCGCCGGGTCCAGTGCACGAGGGTCCGGAAGCATGAGGATCGCCGCGCTGCGCCGTCTGTCGATCCGGGCGCGCCTCACCCTGACGTACACGGCGCTGATCCTGCTGACCGGTGCCGTCATGCTCGCGGTCGTCTTCGCAGTCCTCGCCATCGTGCCCGGCTACGCGTTCACGGCGGGCCCGTTCCCCTACGGATCGACCCACGACGTGTACGAGATCACCGGCCGCGACGACGTCCTGCGCCTCTTCGTCATCGTCTCGGTCCCGGCGTTGCTCGTGGTCGGGGGCATCGGTGGTGTCGTCAGTTGGCTCGTCGCGGGCAGACTCCTCCGCCCGCTGCGCGACATCATCACGACCGCCGACCGGCTCGGTGCCGGCACGCTGGACGCCCGGGTGGACGTCTCGGGTCCACCGGACGAGATCCGCGACGTCGGTGCGACGCTGAACCGGATGCTCGACCGCCTGGAGACCGCCTTCGTCAGCCGGTCGCGGTTCGCGGCGAACGCCTCGCACGAACTCCGGACGCCGCTCGCCACGATGAAGACGATGCTGCAGGTCGCCCTCCGCGCACCCGACGGGCCGGACCGGACGCAGACCCTCGAACGGCTGCTCGTCACCACGGACCAGATGATCCGCATGACGACGGCGCTGCTCGACCTGGCACGGGGGGACGAGCCCATCGACGCACGCCCGGTGTCGCTCCGCGACGAGGTCGCGGCCGCGCTGCTGGCGGTGGACGCAGAACGCCTCGCCCGGCGGATCGTCGTGTCGGTGCAGCTCGACGACGTCGTCGTGCTGGGCAACCGACCCCTGCTCGGGCAACTCGTCGGCAACCTGATCCGCAACGCCGTGGTCCACAACGTCTCCGGCGGGAGCCTACGGGTGGTGCTCGACGCTCGGTCCTCCGAGCTCCGGGTCGAGAACGACGGCGAGGTGATCCCGACCGACGAGGCGCACGAGTTGACGGAGCCGTTCCGACGACGCCACCGCACGCGGACGGACGGGAGCGGGCACGGGCTCGGCCTGCCGCTCGTCGCGATGATCGCGGCCGTCCACGGTGCGGAGCTGACCCTGACGGCGCGAGCTGTCGGCGGGTTGACCGCTTCGACCCGCTTCCCGGATCGGCAGCCACCAGATCCGGCAGGACCCAGCCGATCGGCACCCCGGGTCCTCGGCGATCACCCCGGCGTCCGGTAGCGTCAGCGCCATGACCGAGACGCAACGACGCAGTCTGCTCGAACGGCTGATCGGCAAGCCCCTGCCGTGGCTCGTCTGGGGGTGGGCGGTGATCGCCCTGGTCTGGCTGGTGCTGGCCGTCGTGGAGCCGTCCCGGTTCCACACCGAGATGGCGGTCCTCTGGGGCATCCTCGTCGCCGTGCAGATCGGCTCGGTGCTCGTTGTCCGTGCGCACAGCCGCAAGCGTGCTCGGGACGCAGGGAAGGACTCGTGACCGGTCCAGGGCCGGGGCGACCAGCGCGATGAACCCGACCGAGGACGCCGACGCCGATGCCGAACGTGCGCGGTTGGAACGCATCGCCTGGGGAGCCGCGTCCACGCCGGCCGACGCGGCCGACGCGCGGAGTGCCCTCGCCGCTCGCTCCGGCGCCGATCTGCACAACGCCGACCCGCACAGCGCCGACCGCGCACCCGGAGCCGACGCGCACGGAACGCGAACCGCCGACCGCGCACCCGCAGCCGACGCGCACGGAACGCGAACCGCCGACCGCGGAACGGATGCGGACGACCGCGGCAGGGGCCTCCTGGCCGGTGTCCGCCAGCGAGCCGGTCGCATCCGACGCTCCGACCACCGCGTCCTCTGGACCCTCGGCGCAGCCGCCGCCGTGATCGGTTTCGTCGCGGGGACCGGGGTCGGACTGTCGCTGGGGGCGCGCCCCGTCGACCCCACGAACACCGTCACGCCGCCAGCTGGGGCGGTGACGATCGACCGGCGGTTCGAGCAGCCGCAGACCGTCGCCGACCGGCCGCCAGCGGGGATCGCCACGCCGATGGAACGCTCGAGCACCCGTCTGGTGTTCACGAACCGATCGCTGTCGGGCGACGACGCGGCGACACCGTGGAACGTCTGGGCCGGGGTCGGTCGGGACGGTTCGACGATCTGCCTCGTCGCGTCGGCCGACCAACTCGAGGGCACGAGCGCCTGCTGGCCGCGCGGAGCGGCGCTGCACGGACGGGTGTCGCTGTCGGCGACGGCGCTCAGCGGGACGCTGACGGTCCGTCTGGTCGGCGGCGGGGTCCGGGCATCGGTGACGACCGGCGCCGAACCGATGTACACCGCCGGTCCGGTCGGCTGATACGCGAGCCCGAGCGGCGCGCCGTCGATCGGACCCGTAGGCTCCGAGTCGGACCGACCGGTGCACGGGGCGCACGGCGGGATCCGAGGGGGAACCACATGTCCATCACATCCAGGATGACCACGGCGGGGACAGCGGCGGCGATCGTCGCGCTCGCACTCTCCGGCTGCGCCGGCACCGGCACGACGGCGCCGGGGACGCAGCGGGCCGCCCCGCAGTCGTCGACGCCCACGCAGACACCGACGCCGACACCGTCGGCTGCACCCACCGTCGACGCTGCCACGAAGGACCTGTCGTTCGAGGACGGCGCCGCGCTCTCGTCGAGCACCCTGCCCGCGTTCGGGCTCGAGGTCTCGGCACTCGACGGCTGGGAGCAGACCGGCGAGGACCAGACCAGCGGGTCCAGGGAGTACACGAACGCCGACGGCTCCGTGGCGACCATCACGCAGCAGCGGCTGACCGACCTCGACCCGACGATCGGGGACCGCGCCGCCACCGAGCAGCTGTTCACCGCGGCGGGTCTCCCGGGCGACCGGCTCGAGGAACAGCTGCTGCCGACGATGACCGGTGGGACCGCGCAGTTCCTGTCGATCGCCGGGCACAACACGGACGGTTCGTGGTCGGCGACGGTCGCGCGCGCCTTCGCGAAGCCCGGGGCCGCGCTCATCGTGAAGGTCCGGACGACGTCGCAGGAAGCGCTCCGCCCGGACCTGCACGACATCCTGGTCAACGCGAAGGTGGTCGTCGCCTAGGACCGGAACCGGAACCGGAACCGGTGCGACGGGTCGCCGCGACGGGTCCCTATGCTGAGTCCTCGTGCGCCGCTCCCTTCGACTGCTGACCGTCCTCGTGATCGTCTTCGTGTTCGCCGCCGGGCTCCTGGGGTCGGTGGTGTTCGTCCAGCGCGTGCTGGCGGATCCGGGCAGTGACGTTGCGTGGGTCGGTGTCGTCCGGAGTCTTGCTCTCCTGGTGATCGGGGTCGTGCTGACGCTGCGTGGGCGGCGTGCCCTGCCCGCCCTCGGCGAAGCGATGACCCTGCACGAGGCGGTCGGCCCGGTCCGGCCGCTCACGATCGTGGTGTGGGCCTTCCTCGGTGCCACCATCTACTCGACCCTGCGCGGCTGGACGGTGATCGTCCCCGTCGCGGCCGTCGTCGGTGCGGTCGTCGTCGGGTTGCCGTTCGTCGACCGCCTCCTGGACCGGGTGCTCGCCCGGCAGGCGGCGCAAGCCGACGCCGAAGCCGCGACACCGGTCGCTCCGGTCGCACCCGCCGGGACCGCCGCCGACGCGTGAGACAGCAAGCGAGACGGCACGCGGGACGGACGTGAGACGGTCACGAGACGAGACGGGAGGCCCGGTGCCAGCTGGCACCGGGCCTCCCGTCTCGTCGTCGACGCGGCCTGACCGCCCCTGCCGATCCCCACGGGTCGGCTCGCGTCAGCGCTCCGCGCGCCCGGCGAACCGGTACCGGAACCCGGGCACACCGTCCGCGGTGACGACCACGTCGTAGTAGCCCCACTCGTCGAGCGGCCAGTGCATCGTCTTGTGCCCGGACCCACGGACGTGCGCGGTCTCGCGGTGCTCGACGAAGTCGTTGGCCACGAGTTCGAAGCGGAGTTCGCCCGTGCCGGTGTTCTCGAGCAGGAGCTGCAGGGTTCGCCGGCCGCGGGCGTCCCGGACGACGGAGACGTGCGGGACACCACCGGTCGCCCGGCCGCCGACCGTGACGGTCCCGGCGAAGCGCCGGAGGAACCGGTCGGGTCCGTAGACGCTGACGTCGTACGCGCCGCCGGTCGTCGTGGTGTCCCACACCCAGTCGGCGCTCGCTCCCACGGGGACGGTCTTCGGGTGGGCGGCGAACGGCATCGCGGTGTTCGGGTACACCAGGAAGTTGACGCCCTGGCGGCCGTCGTTCGCGAGCGCCACGGTGACCCGACCGGTGCGGTGGTCGACGGTCGCGTCCGCGTGCTGTCGGTAGGGCAGGCTCCGACGGCGGACTGTGCCGGGCTCCTGGACGGGCACCGTCTGCGCGCCGATCGCGGGCTCCTCGATGGGCGGCTTGGCCTGGTCGGCGTCGGCGGCAGCGACCAGCGCGCGGGTCTGCTCGATGCCGGGGACGACGTCGGCGCCCGGGATGCTCGGGTCGGGGGCACTGAAGTCGAAGCAGCTGGTCAGGTCGCCGGAGACTGTCCGTCGCCAGTCGGAGATGTTCGGCTCGCGGACCCCCGTGACGTGTTCGAGGAACTGGATCACGGAGGTGTGGTCCGCCACCTGCGAGTTGACCCACCCGCCACGGCTCCAGGGGGACACCACGGTCATCGGCACGCGGGCACCCATGCCGATGGGCAGGCCGTCGACGTACTCGTCCGGGGTGCCCGGTTCGGCGAACGGGGGGACGACGTGGTCGAAGTAGCCGTCGTTCTCGTCGTAGTTGACGAGCAGGACGGTCGAGGCCCAGGTGTCCGGGTTGCTGAAGAGTGCTTGCACGACGGCGTTCGTGTAGTGGGCGCCGTAGTCCGGGCTGGCCGCGGGGTGCTCGCTCCAGCCGTAGGGGGCGACGACGTACGACACGGTGGGCAGGCTGTTGGTCGCGCAGTCCTGCCCGAACTGGCTGAGCAGGTGGGTGACGTCGAGGCCCTTGCCGGAGTTCGGCTTCCACCCGTCGTGCAGCCCGGCCCGCGCGGCGAGCTCCTGCTGGGCGGGGTCCGAGGATGCGAGGGCGCGGTGGTACTGCTCGAACAGCCAGAGCGGGTTGTCGCCGTAGTCGCCGACGTACGGGTCGGCGGAGCTGTCGCCGACCTCGTCGTTGGCGTAGGTCTTCCAGGTGACCCCGGCAGCCTGCAGGCGTTCGGCGTAGGTGGTCCAGGCGAACACCGGTTCGTAGTCCGCCGGGTTGTCGGTCGCCGGTCCGCCCTGGGTGCCGCGGGGGTCGATCGTGCCGGACCACTGGTACAGGCGGTTCGGCGTCGTCGGCCCGTTGAGCGAGCAGTGGTAGTCGTCGCAGACCGTGAAGGCGCCGGCGAGTGCGCGCTGGTAGGGGATGTCCTCGCTCGTGAAGTAGCCCATCGTCTGGGCGCTCTTCGCGTCGACCCACCGGTTCCAGGCCCCGCCGTTCCACGCGGTGTGCCCGCCACCCCAGGAGTGGTCGAGGCCGTCGGCGTTCTGCGCGTTGAACCGCGTGGTGTCGAGCCGGAACGGCAGCATGGCGCCGCCGTCGGTGCGGGCCGCTGCCGGCTGGTGGAAGACGTCGTGTCCGGTCGGCAGCTCGAGCGCCTGCTTGTCGGAGAACCCTCGGACCCCGGGCATCGTGCCGTAGTAGTGGTCGAAGGACCGGTTCTCCTGCATGAGCACGACGACGTGCTTGACGTCGGCGATCGTGCCGGTGGGGACGGCACGGGCGGTCGCGGCGCTGGCACGGTCGGCCGCGCCCGGTCCGAACGCGGAGCCTGCGGCGACGCCGGCCATGATCGCGGCCGCGCCGCCGACCAGGACCGTGCGGCGGCTCAGACCGGGGCGGACCGCTGCGGTGTACGCGGCGTCCGGGGTCAGCGGTGGTGCGGCGTCCAGGCTGACGTCGGGTGCGCCGTGTTCGGGCTTCCTCGTGCTCATCGCGGGCCTTCCAGATCGGTGGGGAGTGCGGGCGCTGCGGGGGAAGAGCACCCGTCAGCATGACAACGAGGTGCGCTGAACCGTGCCTGGCCCGGTCGTGGCAGCGGGGTGAACGCGTCCGGTGGAATCGGGATCGACCTGTCCAGGTGCGCCGTGGCAGGACCCTGTCATCTCAGGGTGGCTGCCACCAGAACTCCGACGCACCTGGACAGGTGGAGCTGGGGCGGGGGAGGATCACGGGGTGCGACCACTGTTCCGGGACCTCGCCGAGGACCTCGCCGACCGGGTGCTCCGCGGTGAGTTCGACGCCACCGGGCTCCTGCCGGGCGAGCACGACCTGGCCGCCGACTACGGGGTGGCGCGCGGCACCGTGCGGAACGCCCTCGGTCTGCTCCGCGACCGGCAGGTGCTGACGGCACGTCCGGGGTCCCGTTGGCGTGTCCGGACCGCGACGCTCGGCCACGACGCCGGCGCGCTCGAGTCGTTCGGTCAGCTGGCCCGGGCCAGGGGACACGAGCCGGGTGGTCGGGTGGTGGCGGTCGAGGAGCGCCCCGCCACGATGAGCGAGCGGCGGTTGTTCCACGCCGCGCCCGACGAGCCCGTCCTGCACGTCGCGCGGGTGCGCTCCCTGGACGGCGTCGACGTCATGCTCGAGCGCACCGCCTACGCGCCGTGGGTCGCCGCGGTCATCCGGACGATCCCGGGCGGGCAGACGTCGGTGTCCGCGACCCTGCAGGACCGGTTCGGCATCCGGGTCGGCTCCGCCGTCACCACCGTGGACGCGCTGCTGGCGGACGACGCCGACGCCGCGCTCCTCGGGGTGCGGCCCGGGGCGGCGCTCCTGCAGGTCCGCCGGTCGAGCACCGCCGAGGACGGCCGACCGCTCGAGGCCGGCGACGACCGGTACGTCGCCGGGACGGTGCCGCTCCGGATCCGGACGGCGTCCGCAGCGGCACCGCGGGTCGGCGCCGGGCCCGACGACGCGGGATGAGACGGACAGGAGGCGCGGTGCCAGCCGGCACCGCGCCTCCTGTCCGTCTCCGTGCAGCCCCACGACGTGGGCCGGCAGGCGGGGTCAGCGTCGCTGGGTGCCGCCCGCGGTGGCCGCGGCGACGGCCGCCGCCAGCCCGGCCTCGATGACGTCGACGGGGTCCGGCAGGGCCGCGATCGACGCCGCCACCTGCCGGCTGCGGGCGCGGTGGGTCGACGTGCTGAGGACCTCGAGGACGGCCCGACGGATCGCCCGAGGCCGTGGTGTCCCGGAACGCAGGTTCCGCCCGCACCCGGCCCAGGCCACCCGGGCGGCGACCTCCGGCTTGTCCTCGGTCGACCCGGCCACCACGAGCGGGACGCCGTGCGCGAGGGTGCGCTGCACCCCGCCGAACCCACCGTTCGTCACGACGACGCTGCACCGCGGCAGCAGCTGGTCGTAGGGCAGGAAGGTCGCCACCCGGGCGTTCGCGGGCAGGGCCGTGCCGAGTGCGCGCTCGAGCTGGTCGACCGGGCGGCCTCCCGTGGTCGCGACGACGAGGACGTCCTCGTCCGCCAGGGCGCGCAGGGTCGGCGCGAGGAGCCGGCCGAGGTCGACGGTGTCGATGGTCCCCTGGGTGACGAGCACCACCGGGGTGTCGGTGTCCAGGTCGTCCCACCACGCGGGCAGGTCGGCCGCGGAGGTCGGCGCGGAACGGGCCACGACCGGACCGACGAACCGGACCGTGTCCGGGAGCTCGCGGCGCGGGTACTCGAGCTCCCGGACGCTCATCTGGAACAGGGTGTCGAACGCGCGGTACGCGAAGTCGAAGGTGTCGATCGTCGACGGCGGTGCCCCCACCTCGGCGAGCACGGCGTCCACCGCGCGACGCAGCGGCCGGGTGAGGACGGGGTGGAGCGCCGCCGTGAGCAGTCGGTTGCGCGCGCGAGCCACCGGCCCGCGACCCGGGGGGAGCGCAGTGCCGAAGGGTGCCGCGTCGACGCTGGTGAGCGTCACCGGGGTGGTCGCGATCCCGAGCACGGGCAGACGCTCCGCGGGCGGCAGGGCCAGGTACGGCGCGAGCCCGGTGAACGACGCTTCGCCGAGCACCGCGTCGAAGCGCCCCGCTGCCAGCAGCGCCGTCAGCTCCCGGTACTGCGACGGGATCGCCCGGACGAACATGGCGATGATGCCCTCGCGGACGACCGCGATCCCGCGTGCCGCACTGGCGTCGGCGAGCCGCTCCTGCAGGTCGGCGTCGTCGAAGTCGACGTCGGCCGGCAGCGCAGCGAACCGGAGCCCCGCGCCGACGACGAGCTCGCGGTACTTGGTGCCGGTCAGCACGGTGATGTCGTGGCCGCGCACCGCGAGGGCACGTCCGACGTCGACGAGGGGCGCGAGGTGGCCGTAGACGGGCGGTGAACAGAGCAGGTACGAGGACACGGGGCCGCTTTTCGACGCTGGGGATGACCGGACGCTCGGAGCGTAGGTGCGGCGAGCACGCGCGTGGCGCGGCACGGACTGGGAATGGGTGAGAGTCCTCGAGCATCCGCACCGGGGCGTTAGGGTCGCTGCATGACCACACCCGCGGGGGCGAGTTCGGGCAACGGCTACTGGCGCGGCCAGATCTGGGCGACGGCCCTGCTCGGCGTCGGGATGGTGGCGTGCAGCGTCGTGCTCTTCCTGGCGGATCCCGACGAACCGGGACGCGGGCTCCTGACCGCGTTCGGCGGCCTGCTCTTCCTCACCACGTTCGGCTGGGCGGTCGACGCGGCGACCCGATCGGACCCCCGACAGCGCGCGCTCTTCGCGTGGGCCGTCGCCCAGCACGAGGCCGCGGGGCACGGCAACGACGTCCTCGCGCTGGCCGATGCCGCCCGTGCCCGCGACGGTGCGCTCGACGCCGAGCGGATCCGGGCACTGCAGGCGCTCCGGCCCGACAACCCGTACCCGGGCGGCCCGCTCGACGACGGCGCCGACAGCGTGGGCGGCGAGCCGGACGACGCCGGCGCGAACCGGCTCGGCATCGCCCTGCTCGCGCTGTTCTTCGCCCTGACCGGCCTGTACTGCAGCTGCTGGCCGTCGGTGTTCGTGCTCGGGTGGCCGTTCCAGTTCATCGCGTCGATCCTGGCCGTGGTCGCGATCGTGCGGCCGGGTCGCGGGCGACGGCTCGGCGTCGTCGCGGCGATCGTCTCGGTGCTCGGCACCCTGGTGACGGTCGGCGTGCTCGCGTGGGGCGTCATCGAGGGGGTCGGCAGCTAGCTGCCCGCGGTCGCGCGTGCGGCCCGCGACGTGCGCGGTGGCGGACGGGAGGCGCGGTGCCGGCCGGTGTCGCGCCTCCCGTCCGTCGTCACGCGGTCCACGGCGTGGGCTGGCGCAGCGCGCCGCTGCGGTGCCGGGACCCAGCAGGATCCTCAGCGCGTCGTCGCCGTCCACCGGCGGACGAGGGGGTCCGTGCGCGAGGATCCAGGGGTGTCTCGTCGTGCGGCTGCTGTCCGGACCACCGTGGTGGTCGCGACCCTGCTGGTCGGTGTCGCCTTCGTCACCGCTCCGTGGCTCGGGATCGGGCGAGCGCCGGTGCTCGCCGCCGTGCTGCCGGCACGTTCCCTCGTGACCGTGGGGCTGGCCGCCGTCGGCCTCTCGCTGCTGCTCGTCGCCGTCGTCGTGCGTCGCGTGCGACTCGTTGCCGCGTCGGTCGGTGTGGTCGTGCTCGTCGTCGCCGTGGCCAACACGGCCGTCCTCGGCGCGCGGGGGTGGGACGTCGGGGCCGTCAGCGGTGCGGGTGACTCGCTCCGGGTGTTCGAGTGGAACACCAACGGGGGACTCGTCGGTCCGCAGGGTGTCGCCCGGGCGGCGCTGTCCGCACGGGCGGACGTCGTCGTGCTGCCCGACGCGGGGGACCGACGCGCTGCCGCCGCGGTGGCGCGTTCGATGGGCGAGCACGGTCGGCCGGTGCGGCTGTTCATGCGCCGGCAGGGCGCGCAGGTGGCGGTGCTCGTCCGCGCCGACCTGGCCTCCGGAGCGTCGATGCGTCCCGGTGTCGACCCGGTGAAGACGATGACGGTGTCCGGACCGTCGATCCCGACGATCGTCGCGGTGCACGCCCCGCAGCCGGTGCTGCCCGGCGGTCTGGCGGGCTGGCGGACCGATCTACGGTGGATCGGTGAGCAGTGCGGCCGCGGCGCGGACGTCATCGTGTCGGGGGACTTCAACGGATCGGTCGACAGCTTCGACGGCGGCCGCCTCGGGTCGTGCCGGGACGCCGCGTCGGCCGTGCACGCCGCGGCACTCGGCACGTGGCCGACGTGGCTCGATCCGCGGCTGGCGATGCCGATCGACCACACCCTGGTCGGTCCGTCGGCCGGTCCGTCGGCCGGTGTCGTCCGGTCGTGGAGCGTGCTGACGGCCGAGGACCACTCGGGTGCCCGGCACCGGCCCACCCTGACGGTCGTCACGCGCACCTGAGGCGGACCACGGCCCGGTTTCGGCGTGCGGGGCCGTTCTTCGGCGTGCGCGGCCTTGTTCCGGCCTGTTTCGGCGTTCGCGGGGCCCTGTTCCGGCCCGTTTCGGCGTGCGTGGGGCGCGTCAGGTGGGAACAGGCTCGCAACGTCGTCGAAACACGCGCACGGTGGGGTGGGTGCATGGACGTCACCACCACGGATCGTGCCCCCGCTCGCTGGTACCAGTCGCTGTTCGTGCAGATCGCGATCGGCGTCGCCCTCGGCATCGCGGTCGGGGTCTGCTTCCCGGCCGCGGCGCCGGTGCTCAACGTCGTCGGGCAGGGGTTCATCCGCCTGATCGAGATGGTGATCGCGCCGCTCGTCTTCATCGTCGTGGTGACCGGCATCGTGCACGTCGGCGACCTGCGGTCGGTGGGACGGATCGCCGGCAAGGCGATGGTCTACTTCCTGCTCGCGTCGTCGTGTGCGCTCGTGTTCGGTCTGCTGGTCGGCAACCTCGTGCGCCCCGGCGCCGGCCTGCGGATCGACCCGTCGTCGCTCGACGCCTCGGCCGTGGCGGCGAAGACCGCGGGCGGCACGGCTCCGGACGCCGGCACCTTCATCCTCGACCTCATCCCGTCGAGCGTCGTGAACGCGTTCGCGACGAACGACATCCTGCAGGTGCTCGTCTTCGCGGTGTTCGTCGGCGCGGCCATCGCCGCGATCGGGAGCGAGCGTGCGCGGCCGCTGGTCCGGGGGCTCGACCTGTGCCTCGAGGTCGTCTACCGGATCCTGGGCTGGGTCATGCGCCTGTCGCCGCTCGGTGCGTTCGGCGCGATGGCGTACGTGGTGGGGCAGTACGGCGTCGACACCCTGGGGTCGTACGGACTCCTCATCGCCGCCTGCTACGGCGCCGCCGCGGTGTTCATCGTGGCGTTGCTCGTCGGTGGGCGGCTGCTGTCCGGGGTGCCGATCTGGCGGTTCGTGTGGCACACCCGGGCCGAGTTCGGGCTGGCCCTCGGCACCGCGTCGACCGAGGCCGTGCTGCCGCGGATGATCACCCGGCTCACCGAGGTCGGCGTCTCACGGAGCGTCGCCGGGCTCGTCGTGCCGACGGGGTACTCGTTCAACCTGGACGGGGCAGCGATCTACCTGTCGATCTCGCTGCTGTTCCTGACGCAGGCGTTCGGGGTGCCGTTGACGCTCGAGCAGCAGGTCGCCGCGCTCGGGGTGCTGCTGCTGACGTCGAAGGGCATGGCCGGGGTGCCGGGGTCGTCGTTCCTGGCGCTGTCCGCGACGGCGACGAGTCTCGGGCTGTTCCCGGTCGCGGGCGTCGCGCTGCTGCTCGGCGCCGACCGGATCATGGACGCGATGCGGGTGAGCGTGAACCTGCTCGGCAACTGCGTCGCGACGCTGGTGGTGGCGCGGTGGCAGGGTGCGCTCGACCGTGAGCGGGTGGACGCGGTGCTGCGGCCCGGGCGCGGGGTCCGGCCGTCGTCGGAGCCGGAGTCTGCTGCGGGTGGTGCGGGTGCTGCGGGTGCGGCCGCGGTGACGGCGACGGCGCGGGTTCGGTGAGGGGCCGCGGCGCGGTCAGCGGTCGAGGACGGCGCGCTGCTGGTCGTACTGCTGGCGGGTCCGGTGTCCGCCCATCTTGCGCACGACTGCGCCCGAGGGGTCACGGGTGATGCGCCACCAGATCGCGGTGCAGAGCGACGTGGTCGGCAGGATCGTCCCGAGTCCGATCAGGAGCTGTCTGCCGAGATCCGTTCGCCAGGGCAGCCCGGACAGCTCGAGCACCGTGATGACGATCGCGCCCACGACGAGGTTGATCAGACTGCTCCAGAGCTTCCGCACGGTGCGCTGACGTGCCGCGTCGAGTTCCGGCAGCTGCGCCAGCGGGAGCGTCGAACCGATGTGCTCACGCGGTTCGCCGCCGACGATGACGGCGGCCGGGCCCGGGGCTGCAGCAGCGGCGTCGGTGTCCGTGGCGGGGCGCCACACCAGGTAGTCCAGGTGCTCCACGTCGTCGTCGATGCAGAACCATCCGCCTTCGAAGTCGCCGGCAGCGGCGTCGGGATCGGCGTGGGGAGTGGTCGTGGTCACGTCGGTCATCTTGGCAGCAACCGGTGCCGCTGCGGCACCACCGCTTCGGGGGTGGAACGGAGGCGACGGTCGCGGGGCCGGTGGTGCGTTCTGCTGGCAGGATGGTCCCGACACCACGGGGGCGGGGCGGACATGAGCACGGAACAGCAGGACTGGCGCGACCACGGGACGGGCCCGACGACGGGACGGGGCAACGCGATCGCCATCGCGCTCGTGTTGCCGGTGCTGCTCGTCGTGAGTTGGGTGGTCCAGATCGGGGCGTACCTGGAGCGTGACTTCGGGTCGATGGACGACCGGCTCGGCCCAGGGGGCGTGCTGACCCGGCTGGTGATCGGGGCCGCGCTGGCCGTGGGGATCCCGGCGGTGGTGCTCGTCGTGCAGGTCCGGGCTCGCCGGCGCGAACGGCGGCACTCGCTGGCCGCCGTGGTCGCGGCGATCGTCGTGCTGGTCATCGCCGTGCCGTGGAACGGTCTGGTCCTGACGTCACAGGTGCGGAGCATGGCCGCCGACGCCCGGCAGAGGGCGCAGCCGGCGACCGCCGCCGAGCGGCACTTCGCCGACGGCGACGCCGGGGCCACACTCGAACGGATCGGGGACCGCACCGTGCGGATCCTCGGCGGCGACCGGAAGTCCGCCTACCGCGATGGTGAGCGAGCCGGTGGTGCGTACAGCGAGGAGTGCAAGCTGTCGAACGCCCACCAGGGGGTGCGGTGGACGTACTGGTACGCCCCGGGGGAGTACACCGACGCCGACGGCAAGGAGCTCCTGCCCGAGGACCACACGATGATCGAGGGTGCGAACCGCGACGTGGACCGCGTCCGCTCGTACTGGGAGTCCGAGGGCATCGGTGCCCGCTCCGAGGCGGACCTGGTCCCCGACCAGATCTCACCCACAGCCGACTGGCTCGAGAGCACCTCGTCGTACACGCGGCCCGGTCCGGACGTCGACTTCCGCACGATCTGCCTGGTGCGCTGAGGGCTCATGCCGTGGTGGGGCCTCCGGGCTGTGAGCGGGTTCGCTCTGTGTCGTCGTTTTCGCGGCGGTCGGTGTCGGGCTCAGTCGCGCGCGTCCCAGCGCTGGCTACAGGTTGGGTGCGGGCCTGGACCGCCTCGCGGTGACTGGTTCAGTGTGACGGCCGAGAGCCCGGTAGATGGTGGTGGGGCTGACGCGGAGGACGTCGCCGATCTGCGCGACGGTCATCGCTTGCTGCTCGTCGAGCCGGCGCGCGGTGCGCACCTGGTCCACGGAGAGCCGCGACGGACGGCCACCGGTCCGGCCGCGGGCTCGGGCGGCGGCACGGCCGGCGTTCGTGCGTTCCTTGCTGAGGTCCCGTTCGAACTCCGCCAGTGCGGCGAAGACGTGGAACACGAGCCGCCCGCCGGGCGAGGTGGTGTCGATGGTCTCCTGCAGCGAGCGGAGCCCGCTGCCGCGCTCAGCGAGGGCGTGCAGGTGGTCGATGAGGTGCCGGATGGAGCGACCTTGCCGATCGAGCCGCCAGACGACGAGGGTGTCGCCGGCGCGGAGCTGGTCGAGGAGCTTGTCGAGCTCGGGCGGGTGTCGGAGCGAGCCGGAGATGGTGTCGACGAACACGCGGCAGCAGCCGACGGCGTTGAGCACATCGATCTACAGCGACGCGTCCTGGTCGGTGGTGGACACGCGCGCGTACCCGAGGAGGTGACCCGTGAGGAGAACGGAGCGAAACTCGACCGACCGGCGCGGTAGCGGCACGTGGATGCAGGAACTGGGTTTCGCTCCAAGACACGCCGGTCTGAGCCACGCTCCGACCTGCTCAAGCTCCGGTGCAGCGGAATCGGAGGTGTTTGTTACGTGGGTCGCGCTCGCGCGGCGAGCCGGAGTGCTTGCACGGAACGGAAGTGTTGTTCCGAGCGATGGCGGCCGTTGGCGGGAGACGGATGTGGTGCTGCGATGACCGGGAGGAGTCGGGGGTGCTCGTCCAGGGTGAGGTGTCGCATGACGCCGTCGAGGGCGACGGCCCCGTACGTGACGATCGCAGTGAGAGCGGGCAGCGCCGCGAGCAGTGTGGCAAGGCCATGCCGCCCCTCGTCGACGTCCGCGAGTCGCACGCGGTCGGGCAGTTCCCATGGGATGAGGTTCCAGCGGACGTACTCGCCGCGTGCGAGCCCTGACTCGATACGGGCTGCTCGGAACGCGGCCGCGGTCGGGCCCGGGTTGTCCTCGCTGCAGATGGCTGCGTGCGCTGCGGCGATGGTCTGGGGGCCGGGCGACTGCATCAGGACCAGGACGCGGCTGGATCTGCCGCCGGATCGTGGGTCGAAGCTCGGGACGAACCGTCGGCTGCCGTCGGGCGCGGTCCGCCACGTCTCCGCAAGACCGTTCAGCGATCGAACGTCAGCGAGTTCCTCGGGGGTACTCATGACGGCTGTGGCGGTGCCAGCAGGGTGCCACGGATGACGGATCCGTGAAAGGTGCGAAGGGCAACGGTGATCCATGCGGCGACGAGGCCGGCGTAGTAGATGACGGCGAGGACGGCAACGACGGTCAGGCCTGAGTGCAGGGCGAGCCCGTTGAGTCCGGTGACGCAGGTGCCGACGGGGAACGTGAACGACCACCAGGTCAGGCTGAACGGCAGGTGTTCGCGGGCGGTCCGGACGGTGACCGCGAGGGCGATGACGGTCCACAGCAGCGCGAAGCCGAGCATCGCGAACCCGTACACCAGCGCCACGACGAGGAGCGCGTGGGCGGTGGATGCGTCGACGACGGTGGGTGCGTTCGATGCGAGGAGGTTCACCGCCGTGATGGATTGTCCGACGGGTCCGAGGACGATCCACAGGGTCGGCACCATGCCGGCGGCCCCGACCTTGTGGTGCGCGAGCCGGTTCCAGATCAGCGTGATCACGACCAGCGACGTCACGAGACTGAGCCCGAAGAAGCCGTAGCAGGACCACAGCAGCGTCTCCCGCGCCTGTCCGGCGGGAGCGTACGGCAGCAGCAGGGCGCCGGTGGAGGCGGACACCATCGGCGGGACGATGGGCATCAGCCAGCCGCCGAACGCGGAGTCGGGCTTGTTCTCGTGGCGGATGAACGCCAGGTACGGCACCAGGACTGCCGTGAGCAGCCCTCCGATGGTGCCGATGGTCCACAGGACCCAGTCGATGGTGACGGCGGCGGGCAGGCCGACCCAGTCCTTGCCGAGCAGGAGTGTCCCGGCGCCGACGGTGAGGAACGCCATCGGTGGTGCGCCGTAGAAGTGGGAGATGACCGGGTTGAGGTGGTGCCTGGCTGCGGTGCTCCGGTAGCGGATCCAGTGCAGCACCGTCGCGATCGTGAGGGCGACGAGGAGCACCGCGGCGATCGCCCACACGACCGTCGCCGCGATGCGCAGACCGGGGAACTGCAGTGGGAGTGACGCAGCTGCGACAGCGACGATCCCAGTGCCCATGATTGATGCGAACCAGTTCGGTGTGAGATTCGACACGATCAGGCCTGGCCGCTCCAGGTCACGGAACAACGTCGTCTGCGGCCGTTGGGGCAGCTGGCTACCGTTCGCGGGTGCAGGGTCGGTGCGGAGCGTTGTCATGGGCCAAGCCTGCGCGAATCCTGCCTCTGGCGGTACCGGGAACCTCTTGGCGGGGCACAATCGTTGGTTGTGGCACTACGGCGACTCACGGACCGAACGTTCGACCTCGACACACTCGACGCGCTCGCATGCGTCGCCGAGACCGGCTCCTTCTCCGCTGCCGCTGGAGCGCTCGGCGTCACGCAACAGGCAGTGTCTGCTCGGATCCGGGTCGCCGAGCGCATGGTCGGCCACTTGTTGGTGCACCGCTCGACCACGGGGTCGGTGCTGACCGAGACCGGCCGGCTCGTCGTCGGGCTGGCCGGACCGGTCCTCGACGGGTCTCGCCACCTCGAGGCAGGAGTGGCTGCGCTGCGGGCTCCCACGGGTTCGCTCGTCGTCGCAGCGTCACAGACGATCGCGGAGCTGCTGCTGCCGGGCTGGCTGCTCGAATTCCGACGCCGTGAACCCGACGTGCGGGTGCGTTTGATCGCGGGCAACTCCGCCGCGGTGACGGACCTCGTGCAGTCGGGTGGCGCGAACCTCGGGTTCACGGAAACCCCGGTGACGGCAGCAGGTGTGTCCGCGCAGGTGATCGCGGACGATGAGCTCGCGGTCGTCGTTGCGCCGGGCCATCCCTGGGCTCGGTCGACCGGGATCAGTGCGGAGGTCCTGGCGGCGACGGCTCTGCTCCTGCGGGAAGAAGGTTCCGGGACTCGCGCGACCCTCGCCGCATGGCTCAGGGAGGCCGGTTTGAACATGTCGGTTCCGGCCGCGGTGCTGGAGACCACGAGCATCATCCGGGCGAACGCGCAGGCTGGGATTGCACCGGCGGTGATGAGCCTTCGCACGGTCGCCGCCGACATCAACGACGGGTCGCTGGTGCGGGTCCCGCTCTCTGGAGCGCCACTTGCCCGGCCGTTGCGGGCGATCTGGTCGGGAGAGCCCCAGCCAGCTGTTTCTGCTTTCCTGCGCGTCGCCCACGAGGTGACCGGTCGGGGTCAGCGCAGCCCGTAGGGCAGCTCCGGATTGTTCTCCGCGATCTCGGTGAGCCGGTTGTACTTCGCGACGCGTTCTCCGCGGGCGGGGGCGCCTGACTTGATCTGCCCGGTTCCGGTGCCGACGACGAGGTCCGCGATGAACGTGTCGGTGGTCTCTCCGGACCGGTGCGACACCATGCTCCGCATCCCGAGCGAGCGTGCGACGCCGATCGCGTCGAGGGTCTGGGAGACGGTGCCGATCTGGTTCGGCTTGATGAGCGCTGCGTTCGAGAGCCCGTCCTTCCCGCCGTCGCGGATGCGCTGTGGATCGGTGACGTAGAGATCGTCGCCGACGATCTGGAGCATGCCGCCGAGCGCGGACGACATCGCCTTCCAGCCGCCGTGGTCATCTTCGGAGAAGCCGTCTTCGATGCTCCGGATCGGATACCGGCTGGTGAGGTCGCGGTAGTAGTCGACCATGCCTGCGCGGTCGAGACGGCGATCCACGACCCGGTAGCTACCGTCGCCGAGCGCGAACTCGTTCGCCGCCGGGTCGAGTGCGATCGCGACGGTGTCGACGCCGGGCTCGTAGCCAGCGGCACTGATCGCGGCGACGAGGAGGTCGAGGGCCTCCTCGGGCGCGGCGATCGATGGGGCGAAGCCGCCTTCGTCCCCGAGACCGAGACTGCCGAACCGTTCCCGGACCAGTGCCGCCAGTGCGTGGTACACGTCCGACCCGATCCGAACCGCGTCGGTCATGGTGTCGGCGTTCACCGGGGCGATCATGAACTCCTGGAAGTCGAGCGCATTCGCTGCGTGCGCTCCGCCGTTGAGCACGTTGAAGTGCGGGACGGGCAGGCGGGGCGTGCTGCCGGTGACGTCTGCGATCCAACGCCAGAGCGGCAGCTCCGCTGCGGCGGCGAGAGCGCGTGCCAGGGCGATCGACGTCGCGACGACACTGTTCGCACCGAGCCGGCGGTAGTTCGGGGTGCCGTCGAGGGCAGCGAGGGCGGCGTCGACCTGCCCGATCGAGGTCCACGACTGACCGGTGATCATCGGTGCGACGTCCGTCGCGATGAGGTGCAGCGCCTGGCTCACGTCGCGGCCGCCGTAGCTGCTGCCGCCGTCGCGAAGCTCGACAGCCTCATGCGCGCCGGTCGATGCGCCTGCGGGGGCGTCACCGGTGACGACGGTGCCGTCCTCGAGCTCGAGACGCACCTGGATCGTCGGGCAGCCGCGGGAGTCGAGGATCCGGGAGCCGTGCAGGCTTCTGATGGTGACGGGGCGGCTGGTGTGGGTCACGTACTCGCCCTGATGGTGGGTGGTGTGGTGGACGTTGCTGATGTAGTCGTTCATGGCGGTTGTCGCCTTTCGGGTTGGTCGTGCTGGTGTGGGCCGCGGGGAGGCGGAGGGACGACCTCCTGGCGATCACTGGGCGCCAGTTGCCTCCCCACGGCGGTTCAGGGCGCGCACTGGATGGTGCGCGGGTGCCGGTCAGGGGTGCGGGGTGAACCGTTCCTGTGCGGAGCGGATGATGGCTTCGGCGTCGACACGGTTCGCCCACCCGCTGGTGGTGACGTGCTTGCCGTGCTCGATCTCCTTGTAGTGGGCGAAGAAGTGCTCGATCTCCGCCAAGACCGGCTCGGCGACGTCGGAGATGTCCTGGACGTGGTCGAAGCGGACGTCTCCGGCGGGGACGGTGAGGATCTTGTCATCGCCGCCGTTCTCGTCGACCATGCGGAGCATCCCGACCGGGCGGACGTCGACGACGACGCCGGGGAACGTGGGCCGGGGCAGCAGCACGAGTGCGTCGAGGGGGTCGCCGTCATCGCCGAGCGTGTCGTCGATCGAGCCGTAGTCCTGCGGGAACACCATGCTGGTGAACACCGCCCGGTCCAGGCGGATCCGTCCGGTGGCGTGGTCGACCTCGTACTTGTTGCCGCTGCCGCGGGGGATCTCGATCGTGATGTCGAAGTGCATGAGCTGTTCTTCTCCCAGTCGGATGGTCAAGTGAGGGTGCCGAGGGTGACGCCCCCGGCGGCTGCGGCGACGGAGACGACGAGCATCCCGAGCCCGTTCACGGCAGCCGCGGTGGTGCGGCCGGTGCGTGCGAGGCGGACGGTCTCGAAGCTGGCGGTGCTGAACGTGGTGTAGCCACCCATGAGCCCGGTTCCGAGCAGCGCGACGGGGGTAGCGCCGAGGTGACCGGCGGCGCCGGTGATCAAGCCCAGCAGGAACGAGCCGGTGATGTTGATCGTCAGCGTCCCGACCGGGAGCCGGAACTGCCGACCCCGGTTGATCGCACCATCCACGAAGAACCGTGCGGCCGCGCCGACGCCGCCAGCGACAGCGACGCTGAGGAATGCCAGGGCGCTCATGATGTGGCTCCGTTCGGTCGGACCAAGCCCGCGATCGCGAGGCCGCTCCCGGTGGCGATCGCGCCGGCCAGGACCGTCAGGAGCCCGTACCCGGTGCCGGACAACCCGCGGCCGGCGAGGAACAACACCGCGGTGCTGGTCGCGAGGGTGCTGTAGGTGGTGAACCCGCCGAGGACACCGGTTCCCAGAAGCAGGCGCAGTGCCCGGCGGCGCCCTTCGTCAGGTCCGCGATGCGCGAGGTGTTCCAGCAGCACACCGAGTAGGAGCGCGCCGGCGATGTTGATCCAGAAGATCGCCCAGGACACCCCGTGCTGAGCGGGGAACGCGGTGCTGAGTCCGTCACGTGCGGCGGTACCGATGGCGCCGCCGAGTGCGACGACACCGAGGTACCGCCACCGCAGATGCACTGGCCTGGCGATACGTTCCGGGTCATCGGCGTCGATGTCCGGGTCGGGCGGGAGCTGCCCATCGGGCAGGTCCGTGTCCGTTCTGGAGGTCATGTTCCACCTTCCGCAGCGACCGCTGCCGCTGCTGCTCGTGCTGCCGGATGCAGGTACTCCCCACCCCGCGGACAGAACCCACCGTCGCCGTCGAACCGGTAGACCAGGGGTTCGCCCGTGGGGAGGTTCAGGTCCGCGAGCTCACCGTCGGTCAGGCCGTCCATGCAGGCACACAGTGCCCGCAATGAGTTGCCGTGCGCGACGACGAGCACTGTCTGCCCGTCGCGGAGTGCCGGGGTGATTCGGTCCGACAGGACGGGTCGGACCCGGAGGATGACGTCGGACAGTGTCTCGGTTCGACGAACTGCCGCCCACGGCAGTCCACGAAGCGCCGGCGTCCGCCGGAGCGCCAACCACGCGCGGATCGACATGCGTGGCGGCCGACCCGTGCGGGTCCGGCGAACAGCGAAGAACTGCTCCGCCCCCAACGCCGCTTGCGTACTCTGCTTGGACATGCCGGTGAGTGCGCCGTAGTTCCGCTCGTTCAACCGCCACGACGACTCGATCGGCGCATCACGTCCGACGACGTCGGTGACGAGCTCCGCCGTGTGGAGCGCCCGCTCGAGCGTCGACGTGAGCACGAGGTCCGGTCGGATGCCCGCATGCAGGAGCAGCAACCCAGCCCGATTCGCTTCGGCGGTGCCCTGTTCGGTCAGCGCGACGTCTCGCAAGCCGGTGAAGGTGCCGGCATCGTTCGCAGTGCTCTGTCCGTGGCGGAGCAGAACAAGCTGGCCGGTCACGGGGTGTCCCACGGCAGCGGGGCATCGAACCCGACCGGATCAACGGGCACCACGAGCACTGAACGGTGCTGGCGATGGGTCAGTCGTGCCGCGACCGACCCCGTGAAGAACTCCGCGATTCGACCCGCTCCCGTCCTGGCCCCGACGACCAGCATCGCCGCGTCGCGGTCTTCGGCCACCTGCGACAATGCCCGGCTCGGATCCCCGACACCGGCAACGAACGTGACGTCGACGCCGTAGGTCGTTGCGGCAGCACGTACTGCCGCCTCGTCACTGTCAGACAAGCCCTGCGGTGTCGTGTCAGCGGTGTCAGGGTCGATCGGTTCCGCCATCACCGACCCGTCCGAGCGCGTACCGGCATCGATGAGCGACGCATCCACGCTGACGCACACCAGCGTCGTACCGAAGCGCCGCGCGATGGACGACGCAACCTCGATCACCGCCGGCGCGAGGCCGGGTAGGACACCGACGACGACCGGTCCGGTACCTATTGGTGCTGTCATGACACTCCCTACCTCAGGCGCGCAGAAACGCGACCAGCTGAGATAGGGACTGTTGTCGACAACTGTCGAGGTTGGGTCCGGCAAGCCCCACTACCGGGTCCGAAGACACCACCAGTATGCACCCGAACCCCTCGTCACGCGAGCCGTCTCGCGCACCCGTGACGTCCCGACACCGAAGGAAGCGATTCCGACGACACGGAGCGAAGCTGCCCACAGACGGATTCCGGGGGGGGGCTGGCGCAGATCTCGGAGTGTCCGGTGGACGATCGGTCATCGAACACCGGAGTGGACCAGCAGAATCGAGTCATGACGACCCCTCCTGCTGATCTCTCTTGGATCGGTTTCACCAACCAGCAGCGCGACCTTCTCGAGACGCTGCACTTCATCGGCAACAACGGGTGGGATCGCAACGGCCAGAGCGACGAGATGATGCCGCGGCTGTTGGAACAAGCGGCCGCCGCAGACCTGTCGCTCGCGCGCATCAAGGAGGCCATGGCCGCGGTCGGGCACTCTCGGAATGAGCTGCACCAGCTCGATCGATCGGAGTCCAAGCGAACCACCGGCAAGTTCGGTCGCTGATCGTCCCGCAGACCGATCGGTGGCCGGGCAGCGGCTCGACGGCAGCGGGATCTAGAGTGCGAACTGTGCTCGTTCCGTACGATCCGTCCTGGCCACACCAATTCGAGGCTGCCGCTGAGGAGATCCAGAAGCTGGGGAACAGTGTTTGGCTCGTCGAGCACATCGGCTCGACCTCTGTTCCTGGTCTGGCCGCGAAGCCAATCATCGATCTTGCAGTCCGGGTCTGCGACGGCGCGGACTTCGAGGCCCACCGCCAGCGCTTGGAAGCTGGCGGATGGGAACTTGGAAGCAGCGTGCGTTCCCATCCCGTGATGGTCTTCGAGCGCGACGGGCGAAGACTTCGTATCGCGCACTTCTTCACGGCAGACGAATGGGAGCACAACAACCAGCGCATCTTGCGGGATTGGCTCCTCAACCACCCCGAGGACATGAGGCGTTACGAGGCGGCGAAAGTTGCTGCCGCAGAGGGAGCTCAGCAGCGCGGAGCTTCGTATAACGCAGCCAAGACGGCAGTCATCCAGTCCATCGTTGATCGTGCCCGAGCTGACCGAGGTCTTCCTTCCGTACCGGTCTACGACAAATAGTGGTGTGTCTGGCGGGCGGCAGAACGTGCCCGTAAGGCGGTGGTTCACCGCTCCATGACAGTTGCCGCCTTCGACAGCCTCTGTTGTGTACTGCCGCCTGACCGGGGGTGTTGCCGCATGCCTGTCCCGCAAAAATGCCCGGTGAAGGGGCGCCAAACGCACCACAGCGGCGACCTCGCTGGCAGCGACGGCGTCAGGGCTGGGAGCGGGGACCGGGCTCATCGCAAAGGCGTCGTAGTGGTTGCTGACGGGCTCCACGTTCTGCCCTCGCGCCGTGTGAGGGTCGAATCGGGGACTCTCGGACCCAACCTGTTGGCCCGGTGCAACGAGCGGGCCGAGCGGAAGGGGAGTGCATCCTTCCGAAGGACGGGCGAGACGCCGTCCTCACACGTGCCTGGTGCGCCGAGCATCGGGCTGATCGGCGCTCGTCACCGCGGTGCGCGCTCACCCACCGACCAGGCGCTCGACGGCGTCCAGCACGACGGCCGGGGTCTCGCCGGCAGCGATCTCGGTCCGGATCCGTCCGGCGGCGACGCGGAACGCCGGGTCGGTCAGGAGCCGCGACGCGGTGGTGCGGATGTCCTCCGCGGTCGCCGTCGCGGCGTCGAGGACGAGTCCGGCGCCCAGGGCCTCGACGCAGCCGCCGTTCGGCAACTGGTCCGCACCGAGCGGCAGGACCAGCAGGGGCACCCCGTGCGCGAGCGCCCCGGTCACCGATCCGGATCCGCCGTGGTTCACGACCAGGTCCACGAGCCCGAGCACCGAGTCCTGCGGCACGTACTGCTCGACCCGGATCGTCCCCGGACCCGCCGGCACCGGGAAGGTCGTCGGGTCGACCCAGGGTCCGGTCGTCACGAGGATCCGCGCAGGCAGGGTGGCGAGCGCGTCGATCAGCCGAGCGAACAGGTCGCCGGACTTCGTGTTGAACTCGGTGCCGAGCGTGACGTAGACGCGGGGTCCGTCGCCGGCGGCCAACCACGCCGCGGCGTCCGACGGGGGTGACGACCAGGTGTCCGGTCGCATCCGGATCACCGGGCCACGCAGCTCGCGCCCGGATCGCATCGACGCCGGGAACGGGACGACGGTGAGCGCGCCGCCGAGCATGTGCTGCTCCGGGTCGGGCCCGAGTCCCGCGCGTCGACGGAGCGCCTCGAGCGGCTCTCGCACCGCTTCGCGCCAGGTCCCGCCGGCCGAGGCGAAGGCCAGGACCACCACGCACGGCACCCCGGCTCGTTCGGCGGCGGTCATCGCGCCGAAGTCGAACTCCCCGCAGACCACGAGGTCAGCGGTCCACCGTGTGACCAGTCGTCCGACGTCGACGACGGCACCGGCGGCCGCGTCCCCCAGGAACACCTGGGGGACGCGGGTGAGCACCGTGCTCGGGTCGATCGGGGTCAGGGTGCCGGTGCCCGGCCTGCTCGCCGGCAGCTCCACGTCCCGCGGTTGCCGGTGCGAGAAGCCGGTCTGTTCGAGGACTGCCTCGCGTGCGCCGCTCAGGGCCGTCCGGTGTCCGGCAGTGCTGGCCGCGCGGGCGAGCGGCAGCATCGGTGCGAGGTGTCCGCGTCCCCGTGGGAACGAGAACACGATGCGCAGGGGTTCCGGAGCACCGTTGCCGGGCCGGCCGTTCGCAGCAGACACCACAGGGCTCCGATCGTCGTGCGGGCTGCCTGCCCGCTTCGTCAGACAACCGTATGGCGAACGGCGGCCGTGCTCCATGAACCCTTGGTCAGCCTCGCGGGGCGCTCACGCGTCGACCGTGCTCACTTGCCGGCGGCCTCGTTGTAGGACGCGATCTGCTTGCCGGCCTGCTGTTCCGCGTCCTGCATCGTCGACTCGACGTCGGCACCCTCGACGATGCGGTTGAAGGCTCCGATGACGGTGGCACGGACCGTCGGGAACGCGCCGGTGATGCAGCCGGCCGCTGCGACGCTCGTGGGGTCGTCGGTGAGCTGCTGGTACATGGTGGCGATGTTCGGGTCGGACAGGGAGCGCTTGCCGACGGTGGTCTTCGCGGAGTCGGTGTTCATCGCGACGTAGCCGGTCGCCTTCGCCCACTCGGCCTGCACGTCGGGACTCTGGAGCCACTTGGCGAACGTGTACGACGCCTTCTGCTCGGCGGTCGAGTGGCCCTTGCCGGAGATCCACAGGGCGTTGCCGCCGATGACCTGGCCGGCGTCGTCGGAGTCCGACGTGGTGGGGAACCGGGCGACGACCGACTTGGAGCCGTCCGGGTCGACGGTCGTGTACGCGCCGGACGAGGTCAGCAGCATCCCGACCTTGTCGCTCGAGAACGCCGAGTTCTGCACGGTCGAGTCGGTGCCGGGGTTCAGGGCGGCGCCGTCCTGGTACAGCTTCTGCAGCGTGCTCATGAACTGCACCTGGGTGTCCGAGGTGAGCGAGACGCCGGTGACGGGCTTGCCCTTCCGGCCGTTGTCCGGCGTGCAGAACGGCTGGCCGCCCGAGGCACTCAGTTCCTCGAGCATCCACGAGTCGCCCATGTTCATGCTCATGCCGTAGCCACCGGTCGCGGCGTGGATCTTCTCGGCCCAGGTCGCGACCTGGGCCAGCGTCTTCGGCGGCTTCGCAGCGTCGAGGCCGGCCTTCGCGACGAGTGCCTTGTTCAGGTAGAGCACGGGCATCGAGACCGAGAACGGCATCGCCGCGAGCGACTTGCCGTCGCTGTAGTAGGTCGAGACGGCCGGTGCCATCGTGTCGGTCCTCGACGTCGAGCCGCTCACCGTCGCGGGGGACACCGTCTGGCCGGAGTCGATCATGAAGCCGGTCGACACGTCGTTCATCATGAGCAGGTCGGGCGTGGAGCCGGACTGCACCGCCGCCGTGTACTTCGTCTGGACGGCCGCGTAGTCGCCCTGGAACGACGACTTGACGGTGATGTGCTGGTCGTTCTGCTTGTTGAAGCGTGCGACGAGGGCGTCGAGTTCGGTCGCCGCCGGACCGGACATGGCGTGCCAGAAGTCGACGGTGACGGGGCCGGAGCGCTCCGACGCCGAGCTCGACGTGGAGCATCCGGTCAGGGCGAGGACCGCGACGGCGCCGGTGGCGAGTGCGGTGAGGGCGGTGGAACGACGAGTGGGCATGGTGCGTCCTTCGGGTGCGGGGCGGGCGGGGATCGGGGAGGGGAACGTGTGCGTCGTCACTTGAGTGCGCCGGCGGTGAGGCCACCGGCGAGGAACCGCTGGGCGACGAGGACCAGGACGAGGACGGGGAGGGTCACCATGGCGGCGCCGGCCAGGACCACGCCGATGTCGGCGGCCTCGGCGTCGGACAGCTGGGCGATGCCGACCTGCACGGTGCGGTGCTCGGGCGAGTTGGTGACGAGGAGCGGCCAGAAGAACCCGTTCCACGCGGCCGTCGCGCTCACGAGCGTGACCGAGACGAGCGTCGGGCGGGTGAGCGGCAGCAGCATGGACCGGATGAACCGGAAGTGCCCGGCGCCGTCGAGGACCGCGGCTTCCCGCAGCTCGTCGGGGAAGCTCAGGAACGCCTGGCGGAACAGGAAGATCGTCAGCGCCGAGGCCACGAACGGCAGGAAGACGACCAGGAGCGTGTCGATGAGGTGCCAGGACGCCACGGTCAGGTAGTTCGCGATCAGGGTCGTCTCGCCGGGGATCATCAGGCTGGCGAGCAGGACGAGGAACAGGGCACGGGTGCCGCGGAGCCGGCAGAACACGAGCGCGTAGGCGGTCATGATGCCGATGACGACCTGCAGCACCGTCTGGGCGAGGGTGACGACGACGCTGTTCAGGAACTGCGCTCCGAGCGGGACGACCTGCGTGGCGCGGACGATGTTGTCGAGCGTCAGGTGGATCGGGACGAGACCGGCGAGGCCCTGGTCCAGGTACCGGGTCGGGGTGAGTGCGCCCTCGAACACGTAGTACAGGGGGAAGCAGACGACGACGACCGCGATGACGAGCCAGGCGTAGACGAAGGCGCTCCGGAGCCGGCGGACGGTGACGGGGCGCATCAGTAGTTCACCCGCTTCTCGAGCACGCCGAACTGCACGATCGACAGCCCCAGGACCAGCAGGAACAGCACGACCCCGAGCGCGGCGGCGAGGCCGAAGTTCGCGCTGCCCGAGCCGAACGCCTGCTGGTAGATGGCGTAGACGAGGGTCTTCGACGAGTCGGCTGGACCGCCACCGGTCAGGATCTGGATCTGTCCGAAGGTCGTCAACGCCTCGACGGTGCCGGTCACGACCACGAAGAAGAGCGTCGGGGTGACGAGTGGCAACGAGATCGACCACAGTGTCCGGACGGGGCCGGCCCCGTCGAGGTGCGCGGCCTCGATGACGTCCTGGTCGATGGCGCCGAACGCTCCGAGCAGGAGCAGCACGGTGAACCCGAGCGACCCCCAGATCGTGACGACGATGACGCTCGCCAGGGCCCACTGCGTGCTCGTCAGGAACGGGACGGGTGCCCCGCCGAACTGCGTGATCACCGTGTTCAACAGCCCGTTGCCGGGGGCGAGCATCGCCGCGAACGCGACGGACCCGGCCGACACGGAGACGACCATCGGCGCGGTCAGGAGTGCTCGGAACACCGGCAGACCGCGGAGCTTCACGGTGAGCGGCACGACGACGAGCAGCCCGAACACGATCCGCCCGGCGACCACGCCGACACAGAAGACGGCCGTGGTCAGCATCGTCCGTCCGAACGCGGGGTCGGTGAACGTGCGGACGTAGTTCTGCAGCCCGACCGAGCCGGCCGGCTGGCCGAAGATGTCGGTGCCCTGGGTGCTGAGGACCAGGACCCGGCCGAGCGGGTAGAAGACGAAGACCGCGAACGCGAGCAGCGCCGGTGCGAGGAGCACCAGACCGAGCCGTCGGTCGGAGCGCAACGACGACCGGGCCGACCGGGCCGCCCGTGCTGGACGCCGCGACTGCGGCGGCCGGGGCGATCCCGCGGTACGCGGGGGACCGGCGAGCAGGCCGGACGTGACGGGGACCGTCATGGGGCGGACACCTCCGAGTAGGGAACGTTCCCTATCCGGGAACGACTCCACTCTGCGGCGGGTGCCGGAGACGGGTCAAGGCGCGTCGATCACCCGCCGTCACCCGTTCACGCGGCGTTCAACCCCTCCGTCGGCGGAGAGCCGCCGTTCACCGTTCGCACCCACCCGTTCACCTGCGGTTCGGGCCGACGACCGGCGTGGTTCGCCGTCCAGGGGCCTCGACGTCGTACAACCGGGGACCATGCGAACCGTTCCTGCTCCCCAGACGCTCCGGGTGATCGCCGAGGATGCCGCGCGTGCCGTCGCGCCCGACCTCCTCGCCGTGTTCCGCGCCCCGATGACGATCAGCACGAAGCGCGATGCGCACGACGTGGTGACCCTGCACGACCGCGCGGCCGAAGAGGCGATCACCGCGGTGCTCACCGCGGCGGTGCCGGGTTCCGTCGTGCTCGGCGAAGAAGGCGGCACCACCGGCGGCCCCGGCAGCGCCGACACCACCGGGGACGCCGTGGTGCGGTGGATCGTCGACCCGATCGACGGCACGGCGAACTTCGCCCGCGGACTCGCGTACTGGTGCATCTCGATCGCGGCCGAGGTCGACGGCGAGGTCGTCGCGGGGGTGGTCTTCGACCCGGTCGCCGACCACGTGTTCGCGGCGGACGACGACGGAGCCTGGCTCGACGGTGCGCCGATGCACTCGTCGTCCGGCCCCGACGACGCCGCGACGGTGCTGACGAGCTTCCCGGTGCAGCAGGACCTCGACCTGCTCGGCGAGGCCGCGGCGTTCGACCTGCTGCGTGACCTGACGGTGCGGTACCGCCACCACCACAGCCTCGGCAGCGGCGCACTCAACCTGGTGCACGTCGCCGCGGGGTGGTCGGACGCCACGATGGGCTTCGCCACGCACCCCTGGGACGTCGCCGCCGGGGCACTGGTGCTCGAGCGGGCCGGTGGGTGGTTCCGGGGCTTCCGCGGGGGCGAGCCCGTCGACCGTGCGCACCTGGCCGACGACTACGTCGCTGCCGGTGCCGGTGGATCGCACACCGAGCTGGTCCGTCGGGTGCAGGACCTGTCGGCGATGACCTCCACGGACGCTGCAGCCGCCGCCGATCGAACCGCCGCCGACCCGACCGCTGGCTGAGCCGCACCGCCGACCGAGCGGCACCGCCCACTGAACCGCATCGCCCACTGGACCGATCCGCCGCCGGCCGCGCCGTCGACGGCGTCGCGGTGCTCAGCCGACCTGGTGCCCGGCGACCGCCCGTCCCGTCGACCCCCGCAGCAGCAGGCGCGTCGGCAGGACCTCGTGGCGGTCACCGCGTCGCCCGCGCAGCCGTTCGACGACGAGCTCCACCGCCCGCGCGCCCATCCGGACCCGCGGCTGGTCGACGCTCGTCAGGTCGAGCCGGTCGCCGAGACCGGTGCCGTCGAACCCGGTCACCGCCGCCATCCGGGGGAGCGCGAGTCCCGCGCCGTCGGCGATCGCCACGAGCCGCGCCGCGGTCGCGTCGTTCGTCGCGACGAACGCCGTCACCCCGTCGCCCAGGTGCCGGGCGATCCGCGCCGGGTCCGCCGCCAGGGCATCGACGTCGTCGACACGGTGGTCACCGGGCCGGCCGAGCTGCGCCGAGACCGTGGCGTGCGCGACGGCACGACGGGTCGTCGAGGGGTGGTCCGACTCCGCCACGAAACACGTGCGCCGGTGCCCGAGTGCGGCGAGGTGGAGCACCAGGTGGCGCATGCCCGATTCCTCGTCGGCGCGCACGGTGTCGAGTCCGAGTCCGGCGAGACCCGACCCGCTCGAGCCGAGGACCGCGACCGGCAGGTCGCGCGCGACCGCAGCGAGCCGTGCCGGGGCGACCCGGCTGCTCAGGACCGCGACCCCGAGGACGCCGTCGGCCGACCCGCGGGAGGCGTGCAGGGCCTCCAGGCCGTCGGCCAGCCGGGCGGCGTCACGGAACCCGTCCACGACGCGGAGCGCGAACCCCAGGGTCTCGGCGGTCGCGCGTGCGCTCCGGAGGGCTTCGTCGTGGAACGGGTTCGCGGCTTCGGTGACCAGCACGCCGAGCACGAGCGGCGCGCCCTGCGCGCGTCGCCGGGCGAGCGTACCGACCGGGAGGCCCAGCTCGTCCGCCGTCCGCACCGCGAGTTCCCGACGTGGTCGCGACACACCGTCGTCGCCCCGCAGGGCGAGTGACACGAGCGATCGCGAGACAGCGCAGCGCTCGGCGACGTCGCGGAGGGTGGCGGCCACGGTCAGGCGAGCTTCCAGGTGTGGACGTGCTCCCAGGTCATCGTCTGCCACCAGCGGCCGGACCAGTCCGGGCTCGCGGTGCGGTAGAGCACGACGGTGTCGCCGCGGAACCCGGTCGGCACGTCGACGTCGAGTTCGTGGATGTACGCGCCCACCTCGTCGTGCAGGTCCGGGCGGACGTACAGGTCGTGCGAGGCGAGCGAGAGGTGCGCGCGGTACTGCTCCGGGTCGTAGTCGTTCGACGGCGGGACCTGCATCGGCTGCCGGAAGGGGGCGACCACGGCATCGATGTCGGCGGCGAGTCGGACGAAGTCGTCGTTGTGCGAGCCGTCGGGCCGGGTCGCGACGTCGTAGACGAACCCGATGCCCTGCTCGCGGACGCCGGCGTTGTGGACGTCGAACGCCGGGCGTGAGTCGAGCAGCGCCGTGACGGCCGCGATGACCTGGTCCTCGTTGCTGCCGAACGGCTGGCTGCCGACGAGCGTGGCGTGCGGCGGGAAGGCGCCGGCGGACACCAGGCCGTACTGCGCGCGGAGCTGGTCGGTGACGACCGTGACGGCGCGGCAGGTGCGGGCATCAGGGCGCAGGTAGATGCCGTGGCGGTAGGGGTCGCTCGGGTCGCGCGGCAGTTTGGCGGTGACGTTCTGGGGCATGGGTCCGTCCGGGGTCGGTCGATGGGGAACGTTCCCGATCGTCGGGAACGTTCCCCATGATCGACCGGAGCGGCCCGGATCTCACCCGTCGGCCCGTGACGGGACGGTGAACGATCGGTGTCGGCGACGCCGGGTCAGACGCGTGCGGCGGTCCGGCCCGGCACCAGGGTGCCGTCGACGGCGTTGTGGGCGACGCCCGTCGAACGGCCGTCGATCTGGTCGACCACGTCGTCGACGGACAGGCGGCCGATCAGGCCGAGCGGCTGTCGCCACGAGGTGATGCCGAGCAGCTCGGTGGCGAGCGGCGCGACCCCGTCGTAGCCCGTGACCGACAGGTCGTCTGGTGCACGGAGACCACGGCGGCGCATCGACTCGAGCACACCGACGGCCCAGCGGTCGCTCGGTGCCATGACCGCCGTCACGCCGCCGGCGCCGAGGACCTGCTCGAGGAACGAGTCGAGGTCCTCGGGGTCCGCGCCGTGGTCCTCGGAGCGGATCCGGAGCACCTCGGCGCCGCGCGCACGGAGCCGGCGCACCATCGCGTCGGTGCGGGCCGACTGCGTCAGGGACCCGGACGGTGTGACCGTCAGCACGGCGACGCGACGGTGCCCCAGGTCGGCGACGTGGTCGGCGAGGCCGCGACCGCCGCCGCGCTCGTCGCAGTAGGCGCTGCTCACCGCCGGGTCCGTCTCGGGGCGTCCGGAGACCACCGTCGGGATGCGTCGGGCGAACGGCAGGACGTCGTCGATGGG
Organism: Curtobacterium flaccumfaciens UCD-AKU; assembly: GCF_000349565.1. Lineage (GTDB taxonomy): Bacteria > Actinomycetota > Actinomycetes > Actinomycetales > Microbacteriaceae > Curtobacterium > Curtobacterium poinsettiae. The sequence goes on along the minus strand of NZ_APJN01000081.1, from coordinate 43,769 downwards.
CAACGCGCCGCTGCAGACGATGAGCCCCTCGACGCGCAGGGACACCAGGGTCTCGAGCGCCCGGCGTTCCTCGCTGACCGGGAACGACCCCGCGCCGGTGGCGGTGACGACGCGGTACCCGCGCGCGGCGGCCTGCAGCTGGAACGCGGTGAGCAGGTGCCCGTAGAACGGGGTCGAGGCATCACGGACGAACGCCCCGAGCGTGTGCGTGCGGTGTGCCGACATGCCGCGGGCGTTCGCGTTCGCCACGTAGCCCAGGTCGAGTGCCGCCCGCTTGACGCGTTCGGTCGTCGACGGCGCCACCCCGTACGAGCCCGCGAGGGCACGGGAGACGACCGACTTCGACACTCCGGCCAGTGCTGCGACGTCGTGGATGGTCGGGACTGCCGGGTGTCCGGTCACCGCGGGCACCGTCGTTCAGATGACTGCACGAGTGTCACGGTAGCCGGACGGACGCCCGGAGCGGGCGACGGTGGTGGTGAACAGTTGGTCACGCCGACCGCCCGGGGGAGTCCGAGCGGTCGGCGTGGGTGGCCGGTGGTGGCGGCCGGTGGCGGTGTCGGGTCAGCGGTGCGTCGCCGGTCGACGGACCGTCAGGCGGTACTCCTTCTTCGTGGTGCCGTCCTGCGCGGTGACCGTGATGCGTGCGGTCCGGCCGGAGACGTGCACGGTGGCGACCGCGTTCGGGTTCGTCGTGTGCACGTGGACGTCGGCGGCCCGGAGCGTCCGGACCGGCGCCGTCACCGTCGCACCCTGCGACGAGGCGGCGGCGGGCAGGTGGACGCGCACGCCCGCGACCGCGATCGAGGAGACGGTGGCGTCGCTCGACACGAGGAACCGCTGGCGCAGTGCGGCGGCCTCGTGCCCCGTCACGCCGATGGTGTCGCGCAGGTACGCGTCCATCCCACCGAAGTCGGTGGCGATGTCCTGCTCGAAGGTGCCCTGCAGCAGCTGCGGGGTGGCCCAGGTGACCCCGAGCTGCGTGTTCGAGAGCAGGTAGTCGTGCAGGATGTCGGCGCTGTCCACGCCGAGGACCCGGTCGAGCAGGTCCACCACGGTGCCGGTTCGGTCCATGCCGTGCGAGCAGTGGATGAGCACCGTGCCGCTGGTGTGCGAGGCGAGGATCCGGAGCACGCGGCGGTAGGCGGTGATCATCGACCCGGGGGTCGCCGGGTCGACGTGGCCCTTGTCGACCAGGTCGTGGTACATCGCCGTGTCGTCGCTGTAGTCGCCGTCCGCGCCGAACATCGAGATGTCGACGTGCCGCGCGCCGGGGATCGCGACGTCGGGCTTCGCGGCGATCTGGGACGACGTCCGCAGGTCGACGACGAGGTCGACGTGGTACTCGTCAGCCAGGGTCGTGGCCCCGGCCGCGGTGATCTTGTCGAGCGACTCGGAACGGATCAGCCGCGGAGCGTTCACGGTCTGACCGGACCGGCCGTGCACCGCGGCGAGCTCGCGACCGTTGACCAGTCCGGGGACGTCGGTGATCGGGTGGTCCGCGGCGGTGAACGCGGGCTGGAGTGCGGTGTCGGCGTGGGCGGCCGTGACGGAGAACGCGGCGGAGGCGACGACGGCAAGGCCGGCGAGTGCGGTCGCGGCCACACGGGCGGTGCGCGGGGAGTGGGTGAGGGGGGAGCGGTGGAGCGGGGGCACGGGGCATCCTCGATCTGATCAGGACCCGGGGGTCGCGGGGATCCGGACGCGGTGACGTCCGGATCCCCGCAGGATCGCGAGGTGGGTGGTCGGCCGAGTGGCTGCGAGGTGACCGGGGTGTGTCCGGGTCATGAGGCAGCGCTCAGTCGCTGAGACGGCCGCGGCCGGGTGCACCACCCGGTCGCAGCCGGCTCAGGACGCCGGGGCCAGCCGGTACCGGAACAGCTCGCTGAGCACCTGCTGCACGGGCGTGTAGAGCAGAACCGTCGTGCTCGTCGTGCTCGTCGTGCCCGTCGTCGAACCGCCCGAGATGATCCCGTACAGCCGGTTCGTGGCGCTGATCACCGGTCCGCCGGCGTCACCCGGCTCGATGCCCCCGCCGGCATCGGTGCGTGCGGCGGCGAGGTGCTGCGCGCCGGCACGGCTCGCTGTCGGCACCCGCGTGGCCGTCCAGGAGCAGAGCACCCCGCTCGCCGCCCCGCTGGTGCAGAAGGGATCGGCGTCGGGCCGGCCGGTGCCGTTGACGGCGGCACGTGCCGGGTCGCCGTCGACGCGGGTGAAGACACGACCGGATGCTCGCGGCGTGTACGTCGAGACGGACGGGTCGCAGGACCCGGCGGCCGCCCGGACGCGCGTGCACGCCAGGGGTGGGATGACCGCGAGCTCGACGTCGGAGTCCGCGGACTGCCAGACCACGCTGCCGACGGCCGCGCCGTCGAGCCGCACCGGCGCCTGCAGCGGCGCGCAGCGCTTCGCCAGCACGACCCACCTGGTCGCCCGCTGGTACGCGGTGACCTGGCTCCGGAAGCCCTTGGCGGTCAGGACCGCCCCGACCGTGCAGGTGCTGCCGGGGACCCCGACCTGGGTGCCGGCGATGATCGGTGCCGCGGTGCGGTCCGGGTCGCTCGTGGCAGCCGAGGCCGGTGCGGTGCCGGCGAGGGCGATGCCGACGGCGGCCGCGACGGACAGGGCGACGGCCAGGGTGCGGACGCGCACCGCTTGCGTGTGACGGAACACGGTTCAGCCGAGCCGGCGGGTGCCGTTGACGCGTCCGATCACGGACAGGGTGTCCGGGTCGGCGAGGCGGGCGTGCCAGTGCAGCGTCGTCGTGCCGCGCGGCAGGTCGGGGAACGCCGCGGTGAAGCGGTAGTGCCCGCTGGCGCTGACCATGTCGTCCCCGCTCGTGACCTCGGCGATGTGCTTGCTGAACAGGCCGCGGGGCTTGCCCGGTGCGTCGTAGTAGACGATGACCAGGGTGCCGGGCTTGCCGGCGCCGGCGAAGGTGGTGCCGGTGAAGCTCGTCCGGTCTGGTCCGCCGTGGGTCTTCAGGGTGAACGCCACGGCTGCAGACCGGGTCGGGGCGTGGGCGGTGTGCGTGGTGTGCGGGATCGTGGCGGCCCCGGCCTGCGCGGGGACCAGGGCGCCGGCGGCGAGTGCTCCGCCGAGGGCGACGCCGGCGATGAGCGCGGTCAGCCGCCGGGACGCCGGCTTGCGGGCGGTGGACGGGGTGGGACGCATGGGGACTCCTCGGTTCGGCTCGGGTCGACTCGGTGTGCGTGAACGCTAACAACGGGCCAGACGATCGTCTAGCGAATGCCGGAAGCTGAGTGGATCAGAGGCAAACCGTCCGGACGGCGTGCTCCCCTCGTGCTGTCAGACGTTCGTATGATGACCCGAGACCCGAACGAGGAGTGCGATGAACCAGCGGCAGCAGGCGAAGACCCGGACCCGCGAGCAGATCATCGAGGCCGCGGCGGCGGTGTTCGCGAGCCACGGCTACGCGGGGACGTCGTTCGCCCGGGTGGCCGCCGCCATGGACCGCCCGAAGTCGGCGATCGGCTACCACGTCTTCTCGTCCAAGCACGAGCTCGCCTTCGCGGTCATCGAGCGGCAGCAGGCCCGCTGGGCGGTGATCGACTCGCTGATCACGCAACCCGAGGGCCTCGAGCACCTGCTCGTCATGCTGACGTCCGCCTGTTCCGATGCCATCCGGTGTCCGGTGGCTGCCGGGGCCATCCGTCTGAGTCACGAACTCCGCGGTGCGGGAGAGGTGATCCCGCGGGTCTTCACGTGGGACGACTACGTCCGTCGGCACCTGTCGGCTTCGAGCGGGGGTGTCGGCCCCGCCACCGATCCCGAGTGGGCTCGTGCGGCGGACCTCGTGCTGACGTCGACCTTCGGGGTGATGTGGGCCCGGACGAGTGCACGACTGACCCGTGACACCGAGGGGCAGCTCCGGGACCTGTGGGCGGCACTGTTCACCGGGCTCGGACTGCCCGGCGTGCACGGCTTGCTCGAACAGGTGGAGCCCGTGCGGGTCGGCGGACACCCGGCCACCCCGGGGGACTGACCCCGCAGGGCTCGCCCCTCCCGAGGGGCCCCGGCGGACTGCTGGTCCACCGGGGCGCCGGGCCTACTTCTTCTGCTCGCTGCCGTCCGGGTTGACGACGTACCAGACGCCCTTGTCGCCCTGTCCCGTCACGTCGCCGGCCTTCTTGTCCCCGACGAAGGTGTAGATCGGGCGCCCGTCGATCGTGATCTGCCGCCCGCCGTCCACGCCCTTGATGGTGCCGACCGTCCCGGTGATGCCCGACACCTTCGGCTTCGTGGTCGACGCTTCGATCGCCGGCCACGCCGCCGCGCACGCACCGGTGCACGTGCTCGTGCCGGAGTCCTTGACGTCGGCGTCGAAGTAGTAGGCGGTCATGCCCTTGCCGTCGACGACGACCTTGCCGAGTGTCGTCGAAGCGACGGTCGCGTCGACCGAGGGGGACGAGTCGGTCGTCGCGGGCGCGTCGCCCTGTGCGGCGGGGGACGGCGAGGGCGACGGTGCCGCGGAGCCGGCCGTGGAGCAGCCGGCGAGTCCGAGGCTCAGGGCCAGTGCGGCACCGAGGAGGACGGAGACGGATCGGGATGACGGTGTGCGGTGGGGTGTCGACACGGGGGCTCCTCGTGGTCAGGTCTCGCCGCTGACTGCTGGCCAGACGTTCGTCTAGCGAACGTAACCGCAGTACCGAGCGGCGGCCAGCACCCTGCGCGGCCTCTCATCCGGTGGGCCGCGGATCGTGGGAGCGGCGGTCCGTGTGCTCGACCACGTGGACGCCGTCGACACGCCCGATGACGTCCAGCGACTCCGGGTCGATCAGTCGGGCGCTCCAGGACGCCTGATCGGCGTCGCGGGGCAACTCCGGCAGGACCGCGGTGAAGGCGAACCGGCCGGTCCGACCCACCGCGCTGCTGCCCGGCGCGATCTCCGCGACGCGATCGTCCCCGGTGCCGTCCCGCGGTTCGCCGTAGTGGATGACCACGACGGCGCCGGGGGTGCCCCTCCCGGCGAAGCGCACGCTCACGACTCCGCCGGTACCGACCGTCCGTGGTGGGCGGATCGCGAACCGGTGCGCGCCGCTCGTCGAGGGCGGTGCGCCGAGTGCGGCACCGAGCGCTCCCGATGCCCCGAGGCCGAGTGTCTCGGTACCCGTCGTGGTCGGTGGCGGCGCCGGCAGGGCGAGCGCGACGGCGAGCGCGGCGATCCCCGCGGCGAGGACGATCGGTGACACCCGGACCCGGTCGGTGCTGCGCGACATGGTCGGCCCCTTCGTGGACGGCGTGTGGCGGAAGTCGCCACGCCACACGCTACCGCTTGGCCAGACGATCGTCTGTTCGCCCGCGTCCGCGCCCGCGCCCGCGCCCCACCAGGACGCGCCACCGCCGCTGTTCCGAGATGACGACGGCGACGCACAGGACCGTGACGGCGACCGCGACCGCAGCCGGCCAGACGACCCAGGACGCGGCGATGGCTCCGACCAGGTGCGCGAGGACCGACGCGATCGTCCCCACTCCCGGTGCCGCGACGGGTGGGTCGCCGCCGGGGCGGTCACCCGGCGTCCCGAAGACCGCCGGCGGCACGACGAGGAGCAGGACGGCGGCGATCGCGAGCACCGGCGAACGGGGCCAGAGCGCCCAGGGCACGGCCACCCATGCGACGAGCTCCGCCGTGAACCGCAGGCCGCCACGGAGCGGGTCGTGACCGACGGGCCTCGACGCGCGCGCCGCCGTGGTGACGGTCACCGTGTCGTCGCGGCACGGAACCCGCGATCCAGGAAGTCGACCATCCACGCAGCACTCGCATCGACGTCCGTGTCCATCTGGAACCCGCCGGACGTCTCGATCGTGGCGAACCCGTGCAGGACGCTGCGGAGCACCCGGAGTGCGTGGACCTCGTCGGCGGGGTCGAGCGGGTGGTCGCGGAGCGCCGCGGCGAAGGACGCCAGGGTGCGGCCGAGCGCGACGGCCAGCGGGTCCTGGGCGTCGGTCGGCCGGACGCTGACGGCTGCCTGGTACCGCGCCGGGTGCTCCCGGACGCTCCGGCGCACGGTCTGCACCGCCGCCTCGAGCGCACTCCGGCCGCTGCGCCCCTGCATGGCGTCGCGGAGTGCGTCCCCGAGCTCGTTCGCGCCGAGGATCGCGATCCTGCGCGTGAGGTCACCGAGTCCGTCGACGTGCTTGTACAGCGACGGTGCCTTCACCCCGAGGCGGTCGGCGACGACGCTCATGCTCAGTCGGGCCAGACCGATCTCGTCGGCCAGCGTCGCCGCGGTCTCGGTGACGGTCGCCGGGTCGAGCCCCGCCCTAGGCAACGGGGCCTGCGACGGGCAAGGTGCGGGCGAGGAACGGCAGCAGCAGGGCGAGGAGTGCAGTCGGCGTCTCGGTGTGGGGGTAGTGGCCGGCGCCGTCGATGACGGCGAGCTCCCCGAGGCCGTCGGGCAGGTCGGCGAGGACGCGCTCGCCCTCGGCGCGGGGGTCGGCCCAGTCCGGATCGGCGCTGCCCTCGACGACGAGCACGGGGCACCGGACGGCACCCAGCTGCTCGCCGGCGTCGGCGGGCGACGTGCGGGTCATGGCGCGGAGGACCGCCAGCCGCTCCGGTTGCCGCAGGGTCGTCTCGATGCGGCCGCGCTCGGTCGCCCAGTCGGCGGGCTTGGCGGGGATCGCGATGTCCAGGTACGCGAGCCAGCCGGGCAGGCTGCCGCTCGTCATCACGCGTGCGAGCTGGACGGTGCCGGCGCGGTGTCGGCGGTTGCGCAGGAGCCCACCGAGGTCGACGGACTGCTTGCGCGTGAACGGTGCCAGCTCGACGATGCCGGCGACCAGGTCGGGTGCGGTGGCCGCGGCGATCGTCGCTGCGCCGCCGCTGATCGACTGCCCGACGACCACGGCCGGGCCGCCGAGGTGCCGGGTGACGGCGACCAGGTCGCGTGCGATGTCGGAGCGCTCGTACCCGGACCACCCGGTGCTCGAGTCGCCGCAACCCCGCAGGTCGACGTTCGCGACCCGGTAGCCGGCCGCGACGAGCTCCGGCACGACGAAGCGGTAGGAGTGGCGGCTGTCGCCCATCCCGTGGGCGAGGACCACGAGCGGCCCTGAGCCGGAGAGGTCGTAGGCGATCGTGCCGCCCTCGGTGTCCAGGTGTTCGAGCATGACGTGGCTCCTTCGGCTACGGGTAGTAACTCAAAGGCTAATACGCGTAGCCGGAAAGTCAAGGACTGCTCTGGTCCGCGCTCCGGGTGCTGCCATCATGGCCGGGTGCACCATGACGAGGACCACCCCCGACCGGACGTCACGACCGTCGAGATCATCGGCGGCCCAGAACCGGTCACCGTGACCCTGCACCCCGCCGACAGCGGGTGGGCTGCGGTCTTCGCGGACCACCGGCGACGCATCCTGGAGGCCCTGCCCGGCTCCGGCGCGGACGCTGCGGTCGTCGAGCACATCGGCTCCACGGCCGTCCCCGGCCTGGCGGCGAAACCCATCGTCGACATCGTGGTCGTCGTCGCCGACATCACCGCCGAGGCGACCTACCTCGACCAGCTCCTCGCGGCCGGGTACGAGCTCCGCGTGCGCGAACCCGGCCACCGCCTGGTCCGGACACCGGCTCGCGACGTGCACGTGCACGTCTACGAGCAGGGCGCGACGGCGGTCGAGGAGTACCTGCTCCTCCGCGACCACCTGCGCGTCGACGCCGACGACCGCGCGCTGTACGAGCGCACCAAGCGGGAGCTGCTCGGCCGGAGCTGGGACGACATGAACGCCTACGCCGACGCGAAGACGGCCGTCATCACGGCGATCAAGGAGCGGGCGCGCCGGAGCCGCGCGTCCTGAGACGCGCGGCTCCGGTTCCCGCTGCCCGGTCTCAGCTCGTCGGGACGACGTCCCAGTGCTCGCGGATCAGGTTGCCGTCCACCCGGAACAGGTCGGCTGCGCCGAACGGTGCGTCGGCCTTCGCCCCGACCTGCTTCGAGAACGTCCACACCAGGTCGCCGTCGGCCAGCGAGATGACGGACTCCTGCTTCGGCAGACCCTGCGCGGCACTGCCGGCGAAGAACTGCTTGAGCGCGGCGGTGCCGTTCGCGGCGACCGAGTTGTGCTGCAGGTACGCCGGGTCGAACTTCTCGTCCAGCACGGACACGTCGTGGTCGCGGAACAGCCGGTTGTACGCGGTCACCGCGAGCACCCGGTTGTGCTCCTCCTGCCGCTCGGTCAGGTGGTGGTCACGCTTGGCGGCCGGGTACAGGTCGCTGAACATGCTGTTCGTGTTGCCGCTGGCCGGCGTGCCCGTCGGGACCGTCTGCCGGAGCGCCCACCACTCGCTGATGCGGCCGTTGCGCATGCGGAACAGGTCGACGGCGGCGTCACCGGTGCGTTCGTCCTTCGGCTTCGCGGTGATCTGCCAGTGCACGGCCACCAGGTCGGCGTCACCGGCGATGTGCTTGATCACGGCGTGGGCACCGGGGACCCGGGCGCGGTCGGCGGTGAACTCGGCGAGCAGTGCAGCCGGACCCGAGGCGCTCTTCGCACCGTGGGCGACGGCACCCGATGCCACGGCGGTCCGGGCGGCAGCGCGTGCCGTCGCCGAGGCGGGGGAGCGGAAGGCGCACCGGAACAGGTGCCGGACGGTGGCCTCGTTGCGCTGCTCGGCGCGACGGTCGAGCCGCGAGACGGCCGTGCCGCCCTCGGTGGTCCGCGCCGCGCGGGACACCGTGTGGTGCGCGGAGGTCGTGGTGGTGGAGGTGTGGAGGGGTGCCGCCACGGCCGGGCCGGCCACGAGCGACACGGCGATGGCGACCGGAGCTGCCACCGCACACGCCTTGGCGATGATGGGGAGAAGTGATGTCGTCTGCACGGCAGAACGATGGAACCGGTCCCTGGGGGCCGCCGCGCGCCCTGGAGCCGTCGCGTGCTGCGACCGTGACCGACTTCTCAGGCGCGGTGCGGGCCTCCCGGGTGGTCTGCGAACACCCTGCCAGGGTGACCCGCTCCCGCTGGTGATCGACGAGCCGGACCTGTGCGACGGCTCACGCGCACTGTCAGCCGATCCCTACGCTCCGGGTTCGTCGATGGCCAGACGGAGCTCGGCGAGGACGGGCAGCGCGGCGCGCAGCGCGTCGACCCCGTCCGGGCCCAGGCGTTCGAGCGCGCCGACCAGGACGTGCTCGGCCGAGGCGTCGTAGACCCGGAGCCGCTCGGACGCGAGCTCGGTCAGGGCGATCTCGGTGCTGCGGCCGTCGCCGGTGGCGAGCCGCCGGTGGACGAGCCCGCCGCGCTCCATCGCGGTGACGAGGTTGCTGACCGTGGAGCGGGCGAGGCCGAGGGACCGGCCGAGCGCCGTCGGCGTGAGCCACCCGGCCTCGTCGAGGCGTCGCAGCACCTCGATCTGGGCGTCGGGCAGTTCCGGCAGCGCACCGTCACGGCGTGACGCGTTCAGCAGGGTGCGGCGGAACGGGCCGACCTGGTCGCTGAGCCGCCGAGCGATGTCCCGGAGTCCTGCGGTGTCGTGCTCGCTGCCCATGTCCTCAGCTTAGGTCCTCGAAAAAGGTTTGCAACAAAACTATGTTTGGCGCAGGATGGGTGCATGACGATCACCACCTCAGTCGCACAGCCCGTCCCGTCGCAGGACCTCTCCGGCATCGTCGGACACCGGTTCATCTACACGTACGCCAACGGCTGGCAGTACGAGATGTACGTCAAGAACGCCACCACCATCGACTACCGCATCCACTCCGGCATGGTCGGCGGGCGCTGGGTCAAGGACCAGCAGGTCGACCTCGTGGTGCTCACCGCCGGCGTCTACAAGGTGTCGTGGAACGAGCCGACCGGCACGAGCGTCGTCGTGACCGTGGTGCCGGGGGAGCGCGTGCTGCACGGCACGATCTTCTTCCCGCACTGGGTCGAGGAGGACGGCAGCAAGACCGTGCTGTTCCAGAACGACCACCTGGACCGGATGCGCGAGTACCGCGACGCCGGCCCCACCTACCCGATCTACGTCGTCCCCGAGTTCGCCCACATCACCCTGTTCGAGTTCGTCGGCCAGGACGACGAGACCGTCGTCGACACCGCGCCCGCCGACCTGCCGGCCGGGTTCGCCGACCGGAGCAACTGAGCGTGACTGCGGAACGTCCGCTGGAGCGTGCCCTGACGAGCATCCGGCTCGAGCACCGGGGCGGGGCGCTCCGGGGGTGGGAGTACCACCCGGCGCCCGCGGCTGCCGGCGGCTCGGTGCTGTTCGTGCACGGGTTCGGTGACTCGTCGATCGGTCCGCGCCAGCTCTTCGTGCAGGCCGCGACCGCCCTGACCGACAGCGGTCTGACGGTCCGCTCCTACGACCGTCTCGGGCACGGCACGAGCGACGGACGCTTCGCGGACATCTCGATCGGCGACGAGGTCGAGCAGGTCGTCACGATGATCCGGGCGTTCTCGGCCGACCAGGGGGCACCGATCCACGTCGTCGCCCACAGCCTGGGCGCCGTCGAGTCGGCGATGGCGGCGGCGAGGGTCCCCGACCTGGTGCGGAGCCTGACCCTGTGGTCGCCGGCCGGGGTCGTGGTCGACGACATCGCCGTGCACGACACCATCCAGGGGCAGCCGCTCGCGCCCGTCCGCGACCGCGGCTGGTTCGACTTCGCTGGGACCGCCCTCGGGCGCGGGTTCGTCGACGAGGTCCGGGACGGACTCGACGTCTACGCCCAGGCGCGCGGGTACGACGGGCCGGTCGACGTGCTGCACGGTACCGCCGACGAGATCGTCCCGGTCGAGTACGGTCGGCGCTACGGCGAACTGCTCAGCGGGGCGACGTTCACCGCGGTCGAGGGTGCGGACCACGTCTGGTCGTCGGTCCCGTGGCGCGAGCAGCTCGTCGACCGCCTGCTCGAGCGCGTCAGGGAGCGGTCCGGGCGATGAGGTCCTGCACCCGCGCACGCACGTCGTCGCGGATCGGCCGGACGGCGTCGAGGTCGAGCCCTGCGGGGTCCGGGAGCTCCCAGTCCTCGTAGCGCTTGCCGGGGAACACCGGGCAGGCGTCCCCGCAGCCCATCGTGATGACGACGTCGGCGGCACGGACGGCGTCGGTGCGGAGCAGGGCGGGCTGCTCGCCCCGGATGTCGATGCCCTCCTCGAGCATCGCCTCGACGACCACGGGGTTGAGCTGGTCGGCCGGTTCGGAGCCGGCGCTCCGGACGTCGACGCGGTCACCGGCCAGGTGCTGCAGGAAGCCGGCGGCCATCTGGGAACGGCCGGCGTTGTGGACGCAGACGAACAGGACGGTGGGCATGCGGGGTGCTCCGATCAGAGGACGACGGCGCCGAGCAGGCCGGCTCCGATGACGACGGCCCACGGGGGAGCGGACCAGCGGGTGAGGGCGGTGAAGGCAGCCACGGCGAGCGCCAGTGCGGGTGCCGAGCGGACCCCCTCGGTGATGACCGGGTCCCAGAGCGCTGCGGCGAGGAGCCCGACGACCCCCGCGTTCACTCCGGCGAGCACGCGTCGGGCCCACGGCAGGGCGCGGAGCACGTGCCAGAACGGCAGTGCGCCGATGACCAGGAGCGCGGCGGGCAGGAAGATCGCGACGAGTGCGACGGTTGCGCCGAGGACCCCGCCGGGGCTGCCGTGGGCGACGGCGCCGAGGTACGCGGCGAAGGTGAACAGCGGCCCGGGTACGGCCTGTGCGGCGCCGTACCCGGCCAGGAAGTCGGCGTGCCCCACCAGGTGTGTGGCCACGGTCTGCGACTCGAGCAGCGGCAGGACGACGTGGCCGCCGCCGAAGACGAGCGAGCCCGCCTGCGCGAAGACCCCGAACAGGCGCACGGCACCGGTGCCGTTCGCGGCGATCGGGGCCGCGACGAGCAGGGCGGCGAACGCGACGAGCGCCGACACCGCGACCCAGCGGGGGAGCCGGACGGCGCCGCCCGTGTCGGTGGCGCCTGCATCCACGCCCACGGCGACGACGCCGCGGAGCCACACGGCGCCGACCACACCGCACACCGCGATCACCGCGACCTGCGGCCCCGGGCCGGGGACGAGCAGCACCACGATCGCGGCTGCGGCAGCGACGGTCGCCCGTCGGCGGTCCGGCGTGAGCGAGCGCGCCATGCCGAGCACCGCCTGCGCCACCACCGCGGCTGCGGCGGCCTGCAGCCCGAGCAGCCACCCGGCGCCGGCCATGTCGGGCGTGCCGGACACGAGCAGGGCGAACGCGACGAGCAGCACCGCGGACGGCAGCGTGAACCCGCACCAGGCGGCGAGGAGTCCGAGCAGCCCGGCGCGCTGCAGGCCGAGTGCCATCCCGACCTGGCTCGACGCCGGCCCGGGCAGGAACTGGCAGAGCGCGACGAGGTCGGCGTAGGCGTCGTCGCCCAGCCACCGCCGACGCACCACGAAGGTTTCTCGGAAGTACCCGAGGTGCGCGACCGGCCCGCCGAACGAGGTCAGCCCGAGCCGCAGGAACACCAGGAACACCGAGGCCGCGGACGACCGCAGGGGCTCGGGGCTCGTCGTCACCCGCTCATCTTGACGACGGCAGATGGTTCAGTCAACATTGAACTGATGAACATGCGGCAGCAGGACCTCGAGCAGCGCGCGGCGCAGCACGCGGCCCTCGGTGACGTCGCACGCCTGGCGGTCATCGACCTGCTCGCGGCCTCCGACGCCAGCCCGAGCGAGGTCCGGGCCGCCCTCGGCCTGTCCGGCCCGCTCCTCGCGCACCACCTGCGCGTCCTCGAGCAGGCCGGCCTGGTCACGCGGCGCCGCTCCGACGGCGACGGCCGTCGCAGCTACCTGCACCTCGAACCGAGCGGTGTCCCGCACGGGGCGGCGGCGGTGCCGGGCCCGGTGTCGCGCGTGCTGTTCGTCTGCACCGGCAACTCCGCGCGCTCCCCGCTGGCCGCGGGCGTCTGGGCACAGGTCAGCGAGATCGGTTCCCTGTCCGGCGGGACGCGTCCCGCCCCCGCCATCGTCCCCGGCGCGGTCGCCGTCGGTGCGCGCCACGGCCTCGACCTCGGCGACCACGTCCCGCGGTCCTTCCACGACGTCGTCGCCGACGGCGACCTGGTCGTCACGGTCTGCGACCGTGCGCACGAGTCGATCGACGACGGTGACAGCCTGCACTGGTCACTGCCGAACCCCTCGCGCACCGGCACGCCGGACGCGTACGAGGCCACCTACGCGGACCTCCGGTCCCGCGCCACGGCGCTCGCTGCGCGCCTCGCCGCCTGACGCGGCCCCACGAACGGAACGCCCCGATGAGATCCCCCCTCCTCATCGGGGCGTTCTCCCTGTGCCGTGGTCGGCACGCACCGCCGGGCGGGAGGCTCGGGGCGGGCCTGCACCGTGCCTCCCGTCCGTCCCGTGGCGGCCCCACGGCCGAGCGCGTCGCCGCGGGGACCGCGCGCTCCGGGACGGTGCGTTCAGGGACCGCAGTGATCCGCGACGAGCCCGAGGACCTGCTCGGTGTGGCGTTCCGCCGTCGCGAGTCGGGCGTGCTCGATCGCGGCGTCGGTGTGCGGTCGCAGCAGGTCCCGGTCCGAGGCGAGTTCGATGATCGTCGTGGCGAGCCCGAACGCGGTCTCGTCGTCCGTCAGGACGGCGGCGGATCCGAACTCGCTCGCCAGACGGATGTCGGAGACGATGACCGGACGGTGGTCGCGGAACGCCTCGAGCGCGGTCATCGGCTGGCCGTCGTGCTCGAGCGAGCAGATGACCGCTGCGTGCCCGCAGAGCAGCAGGTCGTGGACGCCCTGCAGGGACAGGCGGCCGTGCACGCGCACCGACACCGGCGTGCGCGTCGGAGGGACGGTCCCGCCGGCGACGTCGACCCGGACCGCGTGCGCCCCCAACCGGATCTCGACCAGCCGGATCGCGTTGAACAGCACGTCGAGGCGCTTGTCCGGCGTGAACCGCGACGCCCAGACGAGCCGGAGCGGGCCGAGCTCCGGCGGTGGCGGCGGTGTCACCGTGCGGTTCCCGATGGCGTTGGGCACGACGTGCACCTCGTCCAGGCCGGCGGCACGCAGGACTCCCGCCTGTCGGGTGGTCGAGGTGACGACGACGTCGGCGGCCGCGGAGACGGCGACGGCCATCCTGCGGCGCGCGTCCTCCATGGGGTGGCCGCCGACGCGGTGCCGGCCGGTCCGGAGCCCGGTCACGACGCGGTGGGCACGACGTGCCAGGGGCGCGAACGCCGCGGCGGTCCGCCCGCGGATCGGAGCGGAACCGTGCACGGTGTGGATCGTCGGCAGCCCGAGCGAGCGCGCCGTGGTCAGGGCTGCGGCGGCGAGACCGAAGTCCGAGTGGGTGACGACGAGACCGATCCGTTCCTCGAGCATCACCGTGCCGAGGTGCCGACGCACCCGCACCGAGTTGCGGACCACCGGCAGGTCCGCCCCCGGGACGCTGATCGACGGCTCGACCTCGAGCAGGCGCACACCGGACTTCCGCAGGTCGGCGGTGTCGCTCGTCGGGGGAGTCGCCACCCAGACGACGTGTCCGGACGCGGCGAACGCCTTCGCCTGCTGGACCAGGGCGGCTCGTTCGCCGCGCATCGCCGACAGCGGGAAGTCGCTCACGAGCAGGACGGTGACCTTCGCAGCTGCCACGTCAGCTGCCGGGCCCGATCAGGGGTGTGGTCTGACGAGGGGTGCGCATGCGGTCTCTCACGGTTCGTGGCAGGACGGGGTGTTCGGAACCGTAGGGGTTCAGAAGACGATCGTCTAGTGAACTCGCCCACCGGCTGAGCGCCCCTTCACGACACCCCGGGCGGACGTCCAGCCGCCGGTGCGCCACCGGATTCGGACCAGACGGCGTCCTCGCACCGTCGCGGCGACTACCGTCGGGAACGGCCGGCCCCGATCGCGGGGCAGCCACCGGCCAGGGGACGACGGGGGACACCATGCAGCAGCGCACCACCACCACGCTCGCGACGCTCACCGCGACGATCGCGCTGGCGGTGACGCTCAGCGGGTGCACGGTGACGACGTCGACTTCGACCGCTTCGTCCTCGCGGACCGTCACGCCGGAGGCCTTCGAACAGGTCGTCGTCGACGCGCTGGCGGACATCTCGGACGCGACGCCCGAGGTCGACTGCGGCGAGGACGACATCGCGATCGAGGACGGCGCCGAGGTGCACTGCGACGTGAACACCGCGGGCTACGACGTGGTCTACGACTCGGTGTCCACCATCAGCACCGACGGGGGCGACGAATACCACGTGGACGTGGAAGTGGCCGACCAGCCCAAGGGCTGACCGGCCACGGCAGGGTGTCCGGCGACTAGCGGTCGGACGCCTCGACGACGCAGCTCTCGACCTGCTGGGCGGCCTCGGAGTCGTCGGCGAACGGCGTCGGCGCGTCCGAGGTGGTGGTCGACTCGTCGGCGACGGCCTGCTTCGCGACGTCGTTCACGGCGTACAGCGGACCGTCGAAGCCGTCGGCCGTGGGGTCGGCGGTGGTCGCCCAGACGGTGATCTCGTCGTCGTTCGAGTCGTTGCTGTCCGCCGGGACGATCGCCGCACCGAGGTACCAGCCGCCGTCGCCCTCCTGGACGTTCGCGAACTCGGTGGTGTCGTGCGACCCGACCGCCTCGTCGATCATGTCGACGGTGGCACTCGCGGCAACATCGCACTGCGCCGACTGGGACTTCTGCTCGGAGCCGGGCACCTTGCCGACGGGGTCGATGTTCTGCGCTCCGCCGGGGTCGCAGGCGGTGAGCAGCAGGGCTACGGTGGCGGCGCCGAACAGCGCCGTGACGGTCTTCGCTCGCGTGGACATGGGCCAGAACGTAGGCCGCTCGCGGTGGGCGACGGTTCAGGGGGAGCGTCCCCCGACACCGGTCACCCGGCACCGACCGGCCGGGCGCCGCGTACCCCGTTCTGTCCGCGAAGATGTGTGCGTGGCCCGACGGCGGCCTACCGTGGCACCGGATCAGGGAACCGTCACCGCGGCGGATGCTCCTCTTCACCAGGGAGCAACGTTGAAGTACGTGAACTACGCGGGCACCGTCCGTGTCCTGACGAGCGACTCGATCGCCGAAGCGGTGATCCGCTACGCGGCCGCGCTGCACCAGAGCCGACTGAGCGACGTCGTGTCGATCCCCACCGCCGACGACTTCGGGGTGGCGAGCACCGTCGAGGTGTTGCTGGCCCCGGGTGTCCCGGTCGCGGTGGAGCCCGCACCCGACGACGACCTCGAACCCGAGGGCGAAGCGTTCCTGCTCGAGGTCGCGCGCCGCACCGAAGCGGTGCTCGCCGTGGACACGAGCGCCGAGCCGCCGGACTTCGGGCGCTAGTCCAGCGGTCCACCTCCCCGCGCCCGCAGGCCCTGCTAGGCCACGGGCCCCTCGGTCAGGTCCGACCGGGTGTCCGCGTGGATCACCTCGTCGTGCTCGAACGTCAGTGCGGCGGCACGCAACCGCTCGACGAAGTCCGCGTCCTCGCGCTCGAGCTCGTCCTCGTCGGCATCGGCGACGACGAGCTGGCTCGACGGGCCGATGAGCACCTTGGTGGTCGTCATGGTGCCGTCCGCCGCCACCGAGGGGATCGCGACGGTGTCCGCCCGGTTGCCGCCGGCCAGGGCCGCGGCGTACTCGATCACGGCATCGGCCACGTCGTCGCTCGTCAGGATCGTCGAGCGGTCGTACTGGATCTGCTTCATGTGGCGACCTCCTGGAGCACAGCAAACAGTGCCCTCGCTGGTCGCCGTCCAGGAACCCGGCGCGTCGCTCGTTGCGCGGACGCCGAGATCTCGGGAGGATCGTCACGTGCCCGAGACGATGCACCGCCTGCTGCGGGAGATCCAGACCGTCGAGCCGTCGGTCGCGGCCGAGGCCCTGGCTCGGACGCACACCACGCACGACCTGTCGGTCGAGCCGACGGACGCCGAGTTCGTCTTCGAGGAACGGATCCGCGGGACGTCGCTGCTGTCGCTCGAGTCCACCCGCTGCACGGGCGACCTGCGCGGAGCGATCGAGCCGGGCAGCGAGATGATGATCGTCTGGATGAAGTCGGGCGTCGCGCAGCTCGACGGCGAGCCGGTGCAGATCGGCCGCCCGATGCTGTTCCGGCAGGGCCCGCAGCGCTTCCGGTGGATCGACTGCAACAAGGACGTCCTGCGCATCGACCGCGCGATCGTCGAGCAGGTCGCAGCGGAGCGTGGGGACTGGGCCCCGGGCCCGCTCGAGTTCCGTCCGCGGCACGTCCCCGAGGGCGCACCGCTGGCGGCCTGGTGGCTGATGGTCCGGTCCGTCGCCCAGGAGGTCCTGGCCGGACCGGAGACCGTGCCGGTCGAGCGTGAGCGGGAACTCGCCCGCTTCGCGGCCGGTGGCCTGCTCACCGCCATCCCGCACTGGCCCGTCGGCCAGCACGAACCGGTCGTGGCCGCCACGGCCCGGTTCGCCCGAGCCGAGACGTTCCTGCTCGAGCACGCCACCGAACCGATCAGCGTCGACGACGTCGCCGAGGCCGCCGGCCTGAGCGTGCGCGGCGTGCAGGCGGCGTTCCAGCGCCACCACGGCATCACCCCGACGATGTACCTGCGTCGGATCCGGCTGCTGCTCGCGCGCGAACAGCTCGAGTCCGGAGACGGCCGGAGCGTCGCCGAGATCGCCCGTGCCACCGGGTTCGCCCACCTGGGCCGGTTCGCGGGGAGCTACCGCGAGGAGTTCGGCGAGCTGCCCCGGCAGACGGCGTCCACCGCCCGCGACGGCGCACGCGCGTAGCCGAGCCGGCGCGTGGCCGCCGAGCGGCGCGGCCCCGCAAGAATCCCGCAACCGCCCGTCGTCCGGCCGGTCGCCGACGGTCGTCGTCCTACGGTGGCGCTGCACGGACACGCAGCCACGACGACTGGAGACCCCATGGCCGGCTCAGCAGCACCACCCGTCCCGACCTCGGCACCCGCTCCGGCGGTTGCTGCCCCGTCGACGTTCGGTCGGCGGCTCCTCGAGGATGCCGCACACGCCAGGGAGCACCTGCTCTTCACCGCCGTGCTCGGGTCGGCGCTGCTGCCGCGGATCGTGCGGCGGCTCCTGCTGCTCGTCGCCGGGGCCCGCGCGGAGTCCGGTGTGGGCGCCGGGTTCTCGCTGACGGGCGATCCCAGGCACCTGACGATCGGCCGGGGCGTGTTCTGCAACCGGAACGTCACCGTCGAGGCCGTGGCACCCGTGACGATCGGTGCGAACACCGCGATCGGCATGCAGGTGCTCATCATGACGAGCCACCACGACATCGACGCCGACGGCCGGTGGAACGACGTCCCGACGGGCCGCCCGGTCCTCATCGAGGAGCACGTCTGGATCGGCGGTCGGGCCACCATCCTGCCGGGGGCCCACATCGAGCACGACGTGGTGGTCGCAGCCGGCGCCGTGGTGGTCGGCCGCCTGGCGGCGCACGGCGTCTACGCCGGCGTCCCCGCCAAGCGGATCCGTGCGCTCGCCCCGTCCGCGCGGCCGCCGGTGGTGGACCCGGCCGGCTGACGGACAGGAGGCCCGTGGCGGCGCCGCCTGGCGCCTCCAGGCCGGTGTCGGTGCCGGTCCGGACACGCCGGCGTCACGTCGAGACGCCGGCGTGTCGTCGAGACGCCGCCCCGTCGTCGAGACGCCGCCGGAAACGGAGGCGTCTCGACGACCCGGCGGCGCCGAACGACGACGCCGGCGTCGTCGGACCGCTCAGCGGCGCGACGAACTGAGCGGCACCGAGCCCACCCGAGCGGGGATCGGCCACCGAGGCACCCAGCAGCGCACCTGCTCGGCGTACCGGCGGAAGTCGTCGCCGAACCGCTCGTCGAGGTCGGCTTCCTCGAGCGGTCGGACGATGCAGTTCCAGACCACGGAACCCGCGACCGCGTAGACGACGACCAGCCACGACGACAGCAGCAGGCCGACGGCGACGCCCTGGGTGATGCCGGCCAGGGCCATCGGGTTCCGCACCGAACGGTACGGCCCCGCGACGACCAGGCGGTTCGCCGTCGCCGAGGGCAGCGGGGTGCCGCCGCCCTTCGTCGACATGGCCGCCGCCGACGCGATGCCGAGTGCGCTCGCCAGCAGGAGCACGACCACCCCGAGGACGGTCGAGGCGCTCACCAGGGGAGCGGGCAGGTCCGGGTGCAGGCCCCATCGGTGCTCCGCGAACGCGATGACCAGGGGGAACACCCCGAGGAACAGACCCCAGAACACGACGATCTGCAGCACGGTCGCGGCGACGTGCCGGGACCGCGGGGCGTCGGCGTCGGCGGTGCGGATCCGCAGCGGGCCGCTCGTCACCCACTCGGTCGGGATCCGTCCGAGCAGCACGAGACCGAGCGCGAGCACCGAGCCGATCGTGGCCGCGAGCATGATCAGCACGCCCCAGCCGGCCTCGCCGGTGGCCGTTGCCCAGACGGCGAGCGCGCAGAGCACCACGGCGGTCCATCCCGTCGTGACGACCGCGGCGGCCCGGACACCGGCGGCGGCGAGGGCCGAGGCCACGACGAACAACGGGACGTCGAAGACGGCGACGAGCACCGGGTCGAGCGAACCGAGCGTGGTGGTCCGGACCCACGGCAGCGTGGCGACGGCGATCCACCAGGCCGCTCCGCCGACGGCTTGCAGCGCGTAGTACCGCCGGCCCCAGGACATGGGTGCACGGTAGCAGTGCCGGCGACGGCGACTTCGGCGGCGACAGGCCGTGCCTGGCGGGCCTGGCGGGCCGGGTGTCTGGGCCGGGCCGTGCGTGCCGTCGCCGGGTGCCGGCTCAGCCGGTGTGGTTGATCTGTCCGAGCCAGCGGCCGAAGGACGGGGTGCGCTCGTCGTGCAGCTTCGGCAGGACGGTCGTCTGCAGGCACGTCCGCTCGTCGGTGACGATCCGGGTGCCGGTGCTCTCGTGGAGGTCGACGCTCATGGTGGGCTCCTTCGTGGTCAGTGGAGAGTTCGACACCGCGCGGGGTCGTTCCATTCCCATCTGACCCGGCCCGCACTGCGCAGTCGTCCAGGACCGACGGGTTGTCTCGACCGCATGAGCGAGCACGACGACGAGCAGACCCGGGCCGACTTCGACGACGCGGTGAACATGACCGCCACCGAGTTGCGGAGGTGGCTCGACACCGACGAGTCGAAGTCCGTCGGGCAGAAGCCCTCCGGCGGCGGCGAGTCGACCGGGCACGAGAGCGGTCGGCACATCATCCGCATCCTCCAGAAGCACAAGGCCGACCGCACCGACGACGACCTGGCGCACATGCGGAAGGTCGTCGGCTACGTCGCCCGGCACGCGGAGCAGCGCCCCGACGGCGACGTGCACGACACCCCGTGGCGGTACTCGCTCATGAACTGGGGACACGACCCGGAGAAGCACTGACGGCATCGGGCAGAATGGGTGGCGTGAACGAGACGGGCATGCCGCGCTTCCGACGGATCTGGTCGACCGTGCAGGTCGGTGTCCTCGCGATCGCCGTCGTGTTCTGCGTCGTGATGCTCGTGATCGGGCAGGGCAAGCTCGACCGGGTGTACGCGGTCGCCGCGGTGTTCTTCGGACTCGCCCTGGTCGGGCACAGCACCTACCTGTGGCTCGTCGCCCGGGCGAACCGTCGTCCCTGACACGCTCCTGCCGCGGCGCGACCCCGGCTAGGCGTTCTGGTGGACCCGCAGCCAGTCGACGGTCATCTGCTGCGGGAACTGCGTCGAGTCGTCGGGCGACCCGGGCCACGTGCCGCCGACCGCGACGTTGAGGATGACGAAGAACGGCTTGTCGAAGACCCACGGGTTCGATCCCACGTCGGCCCGGGTGAGGGTCCGGTACGCGACACCGTCGACCGTCCAGGTGATCGAACCGGGGCGCCAGTCGACCCCGTACACGTGGAAGTCGTCGGCGAACGCTGCGCCGGACGGAGCCGTGTACGACGCCGAGATGCCCTGGGCACCGGAGTACCCGGGCCCGTGCACCGTGCCGTGCACGATCCCCGGCTCGTACCCGACGTTCTCCATGACGTCGATCTCCCCGCACGCGGGCCAGCCGACCTGCCCGATGTCGGCGCCGAGCATCCAGAACGCCGGCCAGATGCCCTGCCCCCGAGGGATCCGGATCCGCGCCTCGATGCGGCCGAACTGCGCGGTGGAGGCGCCTTCGGACTTCAGCCGGGCCGAGGTGTACGAGCCGTCGGCTTCGCGCTGTGCGGTGATGACGAGGTTGCCCGCGCCGTCGAGCGCCGCGTTCCGCCGCGAGTCCGTGTAGGTCTCCAGTTCGGCGTTTCCCCAGCCGCCGGCACCCAGGTCGTACCGCCAGACCGCCGGGTTCGGTGCACTGCCGGCCGGGCCGTCGAACTCGTCGGCGGCGAGCAGGACGGGTTCGGCAGTCGGGGCCGCAGCCCCGGTCGCCGCCTGCGCCGACCCGTCCGCGCCGATCGCCGTGACGCCGAGCGCGGTGGCGGCAGCGCCTGCGAGTCCGAGCGACACGAAGCGCCGTCGATCGATGTGCTGGTCCAAGTCGTGCTCCCTGCAGTGCGGCGGTGGTGTGGTCGTCGGATCATGCACCATCGGGGCGCGTCTGACCAGGGTCTGACCGTGTTCGGTCCACACCGCGCACACCGCAGTCGGCGCTGACGGACCCGTCAGCCGAAGCGCAGTGCCAGCGGCACGAGCAACCCGGCGACCCAGACGAGCACCATCACGAGGGCGCCGATGGCGATGAACCGTCGGCGGCGCCGCAGCTTCGGGCTCCGCTCCTCGCCCCACATCTGCGCACGCACGAGCACCCGGTTCGCCTGCTCGACGACCTTCCGCACCTCGGGGTCGTCGACGTCGAGGGCACCGGAGCGGGCGTGTTCGGCGATGACCGCGGCTTCGTCGACGGTCAGGTCGTCCTTGCGCATGCTCCATCTTCGCACCGTGCCCAGGGGTACGGCCCGGCTGTGCGGGAACGGACCGACGACGGGTACCAAGGACGCATGGGACATCGGTACCGCGGGAAGATCGTCGTCATCACCGGAGCATCGAGCGGCATCGGGAGGGCCGCCGCACACGAGTTCGCCCGGCAGGGCGCCACACTCGTGCTCGCCGCGCGCGGGCACGACTCGCTCGAGGCCGCCGCCGCCGAGTGCCGGAAGCTGGGCGCCGAGGCGATCGCGATCCCGACGGACGTCGCCGACGAGCGCCAGGTCAAGGACCTCATCGGCACCGTCACGACGCGCTTCGGTCGCATCGACGTCTTCGTCGGCAACGCGGCGCTGTTCGTCTACGGCCTGTTCGAGCAGACCCCCACCGAGGCGTTCAAGCGCGTCGTCGACACGAATCTCTACGGGCACCTCAACGCCATCACGCACCTGCTGCCGCACTGGAAGCAGCGCGGGAAGGGCACCTACGTGCTGGTCGGCTCGATCCAGTCGCTGCTGTCCGCCCCGTACCAGTCGGCGTACGTGACGAGCAAGCACGCGGCGCTCGGCCTGGTCGACGTGCTCGGCGACGAGTTCGCAGGCACCGGCATCAGGTTCACCGCCCTGCTGCCGTCCACGATCGACACCCCGATCTACCAGAACGGCGCCAACTACACCGGCAAGAACTCGCACCCGCTGCCGCCCACCGTCTCGGTCGAGCGTGCCGGCCGTGCCGTGGTGCACGCCGCCACGCACCCCAAGCGCTACCGCTTCGTCGGGCGACTGCAGGCAGCGCTCGTGCCGCTGCAGTACGTGTTCCCGGGCCTGTTCCACAAGATCACGAAGCCGATGGTGGAGACGTTCGCGCTCCGCGGCAAGGGCGCCCCGACCGACGGCAACCTCTACGCCCCCGCCGACGCCGCGAACGCGACGGACGGCGGCTGGGTCGCGAAGCGACGGCGCGTCACGCGCCCGGTGCTGTGGGCCGGAGCGCTCGTGGCGATCGCGGCCGTCGCCCTGGGCCGACGCCGCTGACGGACTGGAGGCCCGGTGCCAGCTGGCACCGGGCCTCCCGTCCGCTCGTGCGTGCGCCCGGATCCGGGCGTACCTGCCGGCACCGGGCGTACCCGCACGAAACGGGCGTACCTGCCGTGATCTTCGTGGCAGGTACGCCCGATCTCGCCAGGGATCGCAGCCGTTCTGGGAAGGAACGGGCGGCTAGAAGAGCTTCGCGCTCGCGCGCCGAGCACCCTCGCCGAGCGACTCGAGCTTCGCCGCGGCGATCTGCGGGTGCACCCGCCCGCCCAGGCCACAGTCGGTGCTGGCGATGACACGCTCGCGACCGACCACCGAGGCGAACCGCTCGATGCGCTGCGCGACCAGGTCGGGGTGCTCGACGACGTTCGTGGCGTGGCTGACGACCCCCGGGACGATGACCTTGCCGTCGGGCAGCGTGACGTCCTGCCAGAGCGCCCACTCGTGCTCGTGGCGGGCGTTCGCGGCCTCGAACGAGTAGGCGCCGGCGTCGATCTCGAGCATCAGGTCGACGATGTGGCGGAGCTCGATGTCGGTGGTGTGCGGGCCGTGCCAGGACCCCCAGCACAGGTGGAAGCGCACCCGGCTCGTGTCGAGGCCGCGGAGCGCGTGGTTGAGCGCCTCGACGCGGATGCGGGTGAAGGCCCGGTAGTCCTCGATGCTCGGCTCGGGGTTGATCTGGTCCCAGTTCTCGGCGATCGAGGGGTCGTCGATCTGCAGCACGAGGCCGGCGTCGAGGACCGTCGTGTACTCCTCGCGCAGAGCATCGGCCCAGGCCCAGATGTGTTCTTCCTCGGTCGCGTAGTACTCGTTCGCGATGCGGGCGGCCGAACCGGGGGAGAGTGCCGTGATGAAGCCGTTGTCCACGCCGGCGGCCTCGACCGCGTGCTCGAGGTTCGCGGCGTCGGTGGCCGCGGCCTCGTGTCCGGTGTAGGTGATCGGGCCGGTGGTGGTCGGGAACGCGGTGGCGTTCTTGCCGGTGCCGATGCCCGACTCGGGGTCCGTGTAGGCGTCGTGGAAGATCGTCCAGTCGCGGCGGTCCGGAAAGCTCGTCAGCCGGATGTTCCCCGGGGTGGACCGGACCGGATGCTGCGAGAAGATGTTCTCGTCGGTCAGGCTCAGGCCGCTGACGCGCTGGAACGAGTAGCCCCACCAGGCGCCGTAGTCGACGCTGTTCGACATCGCCTTGCCGAACTCGCCGTCGCCGGGCTGCGTGATGCCGAGCGCGGTCTGCCGTGCGACGACGTCGTCGACGGCCGCGCTCGTCAGGGCCCGGACCTCGTCGGTGGTCTCGAGCGTGAAGCCGTCGGCGGCGACGGGCCGCGCGGCGTTCGCGGCGATGAGCTCGGGGGTCCGGGGGAGCGATCCGGCGGTGGTGGCCTGGATGCGGTCGGGGTTCTCGAAGGGCATGCGCTGCCTTCCTCTCGATGGGGACGGACTGTCGGGAGTCGGGGGCCGCGCGCGAGGCTTCGCGGTGCGCTGCAGTGCCACTCTGCCACGAGGGATCGGGCCCGTTACGTTCCGCGACTGTGGATGCGTGCGGACGTCGAACGACATGGCCGACGTCGTCCGACACCGACTCGGTCGCTCGTTGCGCGCGCGGACGGTTACAGGCGCGTGCGAACGACAGGGTCGATGTCGTGCGACGTCGACGCTGTCGTTCCGCATCGCGCCGCCCGCGCCGCCGCGCATCGCGCCGCCCGTCCCGCCGCCCGCCCCGCCCCGCGCACGCCCGCCGACGCACGGGGACACGATCGTCGCGCCGCCGGGCCGCCCGTCGTACGGTCGACCCATGAGCACGACGAACCCGACCACCCCGGCCGCTCCGACCTTCGCCGGAGCGTGGACCGCCTGGCACGACGACCACGAACAGGCCCGGGCGAGCGAACACGGGTTCCTCGCGATCACCAGCATCCGCTGGCTCACCGCCACGCCGGAACGCTTCGAGGACGCACCCGGCAGCTGGTCGACGGACGAGGACGGCCCGGTGGTCGCACTGGCCGAGGACGAGACGATCGAGGTCGACGGGCAGCACGTCAGCGGGACGCACCGGTTCGGCCCGCTGCCGGAGCGCTCGAGTACGAACGTGGTGTGGCGCGACGGCGACGAGACCGTGGTGATCGAGGTCGCCCGGCGCGGCGGCAGCGACCTGCTGCGTCCGCGGCACCCCTCGAACCCGACGCGCGTCGCGTACCGCGGCACCCCCGCGTACGCACCCACCGAACGCTTCGTCGTGGACGCCCACTTCGAGCCGTTCGACACCCCGCGCGAGGTCACCGTCGGCAGCGTCGTCGACGGCCTGCTGCACGTCTACGAGGCCCCCGGCGTCCTGACGTTCGACCTCGACGGGCCACGGTCGCTCCTGGCGTTCAACGGGCACGCCGGCGGCCTGCACGTGCTGTTCACCGACCGCACGAGCGGGGTCACGACGTACGCGGCGAACCGGAGTCTCGACATCGCCGCACCGGATGCCGACGGTGCCACCCGCATCGACTTCAACCGGTCGACGAACCTGCCGTGCGCGTACACCCCGCACGCGACCTGCCCGCTGCCGCCCGCCGAGAACCGGCTCGACGTGGCGATCGAGGCGGGCGAGCAACTGCCCGCAGCCTGACCGCGGAGCACGCACGGCCCACGGGCGCGCACCGGCACACCCGACCCGTCCGGGAGAATGGGGGAGCCATGCCACGACCCACTTCCCGCATCCCGCTCAACACCCTCGCCGTCCCGTTCGGCCTCGCCGGCTTCGCCGAGACGTGGTCGTACGCCGCCCCCGTGCTGCACCTGCCCGCCGTGGTGCCGCAGGTGTTCTGGGCGATCGCGGCCGTCGCGTGGGTGTGGCTGCTCGGGGCGCACGCCGTCCGGGGCGCACGCGTCGGCGAACGGCTCGTCGACCAGCTCCGCCACCCGGCCCAGGGGCCGATCGCCGCGCTCGTCCCCGCGACCGCGATGCTGCTCGGCGTCGACCTCGCGCGGTTCGCCCCCGTCGCCGGGCAGGTCGTCGTGCTCGCCGCCGTGGCCACAGCTGCCGGGTTCGCCGCCTGGCTGCTGAGCACCTGGTTCGAGGGCCGGCTCGCCCTGGAGTCCGTGCACGGCGGCTATCTGCTGCCGACCGTCGCCGCGGCCCTGGTCGCCTCGGTCGCCACGCACGAGGTCGGCGTCGGCTGGCTGTCCTGGCCGGCCCTCGGCGTCGGCGTGTTCTTCTGGGGCGTCATGACCGGCCTGCTGCTCATCCGGCTGGCGTTCCGGCCGGCGCTGCCGGGGCCGCTCGTGCCGACGATGGCGATCCTGGTCGCGCCGCCGGCGGTCGCCACCCTGTCGGTGTTCGCCCTCACCGACGGCGCTGTGACCCTGCCCGTGCAGGCCATCGCGGGGCTCGGCGTCCTGATGGTGCTCGTGCAGCTGGCCCTGCTGCCGCGGTACGTCCGCCTGGCGTTCTCGCTCGGGTTCTGGTCGTTCGTGTTCCCGGCCGCCGCGGTCGCCACCGCCGCGGTGGAGTGGTTCCGGGCACTCGCGCTGCCGTCCGCCTGGATCCCCACCGCCACGTTGCTGGCGCTGCTGAGCGTGCTCGTCGCGGTCGTCGGTGCCCGCTCGATCGGCCTCGCCGTGCACCACCTGCTCGGGCAGGCCGAACGGACCCTGCACGACGCCGACGACGAGGACGCCGCCCCCGGCCCCGTGACGGGCGCGACGCGCGTGGTCTGACGAGCGGGGCGGTCGGGCCGCGCAGGCGGCGGACGGGAGGCCCGTGGCGGCCCCGCCCCGCGCCTCCCGTCAGATCGCGGGGACTCGTCTCCAGCCGCTGGTCGCCCGCCAGGCGGGCGCGTCGAAGCGGAAGACGCTGCCCATGCCGGGCTGGTCGAGGGCGCGCGTGATCGGGACGCCGCGCAGGTGGGCCAGGAGCAGCGCGCCGACCGCACCGTGCGACACGATCGTGACGTCGCCGGTGGCGCAGTGCCGGCGGGCGGCCGCGACGATGCGCTCCTGGGCGTCGATGGCTCGCTCCCAGCCGCGGACCGACTGCTCGGGTGCGGCGAAGAACGCGTCGACGACGGCCTCGAACTCGGACGGCGGCAGGTAGCCAGTCGCGCTCCGGTCGATCTCGCCCAGCAGGGGGTCGTGCTCGACCGACAGCCCGACGGCGCTGGCGAGCAGGTCGGCGGTCTCGACGGCCTTGCACTCGGTGCTCGAGACGATCCGCCGGGAGCCCGGTGACCACGCGAGCCGGTGTGCGGCGGCGGCCCGGACGCGTCCCTCGGGCGACAGCCCCCACGACTCGATCGGGACCGCGGGGTCGACCACCACTTCAGCGTGGGTCAGGAACGACGAGACCATCCGGCGATCCTCGCACGGTGCGAGGTACGCACCGGCCCCGTGTGGTGCGAGGTTGCCCACTCCGTGCCCGGTCTACTCCGACGCACGGAGTGGACAACCTCGCACCGAGCGACGCCCCGCCGCCCGCGACGCCCCCCGCCGCGCGTCACACGGCGACACCGTCGGTCACGTTCCGCAACACCGCTTCGCCGTCCGGCCGAACCGTCCTAGCGTCGCCCCATGACCCTGCCCGACCGCATCACCCTCGTCACCGCGCTGCAGGGCGCCGGCTGGCATCCCGCCGCCTGGCGCGCCGCCGGCCCGGCAGCACAGCGCCTCACGAGCCTCCGGCACTGGCGCGACGTCGTCGTCGAGCAGGACCGGCTCGGCGTCGACGCCGTCACCCTCGAGGACTCCTTCACCGCCGGCCCCACCGACGCCGACGGCGACCTCGACACGTCGACCGTCGTCGGCCGCCTCGACGCCCTCCTCGTCGCGAACGCGGTCGCCCCCGCGACCCGCGCGATCGGTCTGGTGCCGACCGTCTCGGTCACGCACACCGAACCGTTCCACGTCGCCACGGGCCTCCAGACCCTCGACCACGTCTCGCTGGGGCGAGCCGGGTGGCGGATCCAGGTGAGCCCGACGACCCGCGAGGCCGCGCTGTTCGGCCGCCGACCCGGCGGCGACGATGCGGCCACGCTGTTCGACGAGGCCCGCGAGGCCGCCGAGGTCGTCTCCCGCCTCTGGGACAGCTGGGACGACGACGCGATCATCCGCGACGTCAGGACCGGCCGCTTCATCGACCGCGACCGCATCCACAACGCGGCGTTCTCCGGGTCGTTCGTCTCGGTGCACGGCGCGTCGATCGTGCCGCGGTCGCCGCAGGGGCGCCCGCCGGTGTTCGCGCTGGCACACCGCGCCGACGCGGCGGCGTTCGCCGTGGACGCCGCGGACGTCGTGCTGGTCACGCCCGGCTTCGACGGCCGGGAGGCGCGGGACACGCTGGCACTCGTCCGTGACGCCGAGCAGGCGGCCGGGTCCGACCTCCGTCGTCCGGTCCTCGCGGACCTCGCGGTGCTCATCGGGTCGTCGCCGGCATCCGCCGCCGACGAGCTCGCCGCGCTCGACGCGGCAGCGGGCGCCCCGTACGCGGTCGGCTCCGGGTCGGACACGTCCGTCCTCGCGACGACGGTGCCGGACCTGGTGACCCGGATCGCGGACCTGCGGGCCCTCGGGTACGCCGGTGTCCGGCTCCGTCCGCTGCGCATCCCGATCGACTCGACCGCCATCGCGCGGCAGCTCGTCCCGGCGCTCGTCACCGCGGGGCTCCGCGCCGACGTGGCGTCCCGTCCCACCGCCGACCTGCGCACGCGGCTCGGCATCGCGCCGGCGGTCAGCCGGTACGCGCGTCCTGCCGTCACCGGTGCCGGTGTCGGTTCCGGTGTCGGTTCCGTCTCCTCGGGGGTCTCAGCATGAGCGTCAAGCGTCAGGTCCACCTCGCCGCCCACTTCCCGGGCGTCAACAACACCACCGTCTGGAGCGACGACCGCGCCGAGAGCCAGATCGCGTTCTCGTCGTTCGAGCACTTCGCCCGGAACGCCGAGCGGGGGTGCTTCGACTTCCTGTTCCTCGCCGAGGGGCTGCGGTTGCGCGAGCAGAAGGGACGCATCCACGACCTCGACGTCGTCGGGCGCCCGAACACGCTCGCGATCCTCGCCGCGCTGGCCGGCGTCACCGACCACATCGGGCTCGTCGGCACGCTGCAGACGACCTTCAACGAGCCCGTCGAACTGGCGAAGCAGCTCGCCACGCTCGACCACCTGACCGACGGCCGCGCGGGCTGGAACGTCGTGACGAGCTCGGACGCGTTCCACGGCGCGAACTTCCGCCGGGGCGGGTTCCTCGACCACGCCGACCGGTACACGCGGGCCGCGGAGTTCGTGGAGCTGTCGCGCGAGCTCTGGGACTCGTGGGAGTCGGACGCGATCGTGGCAAACGGGTCGGGCGCCGCCGGGGCGCTGGCCGCCGGCGTCTTCGCCGACCGCTCCCGCATCCACGACGTCGACCACCACGGCCCGCAGTTCGACGTGACCGGTACGTTCCCGGTCCCGCGCAGCCCTCAGCTACACCCGGTGATCGTGCAGGCCGGCGACTCCGACGAGGGCCGCGACCTCGCCGCCGGGCACGCCGAGGTCATCTTCTCGCTGCACACCGAGTTCGACGACGCGCAGGCGTTCCACCGCGACGTGACCGAGCGACTCGAACGGGTCGGCCGGTCGAAGGACGAGCTGCTGATCCTGCCCGGCGCGACCTTCGTGCTCGGCGACACGGCGGACGAGGCCGAGGAGCGTTCCCGTGCGATCCGCCGCGCCCAGGTCAGCCCGGCGACGGCGATCGCGTTACTCGAGCAGGTGTGGAACCGTGACCTGTCGTCGTACGACGTCGACGGGCCGTTGCCCTCGGTCGAGCCGGACCTGGAGGGGGCCGACATCACCCGTGGCCGTGTCCGTCACAGCCGCGATGTGCCCGCGCTGGTGCAGTCGTGGCGCGACCTCGCCGCGGCCGAACACCTGTCGATCCGTGACCTGGTCATCCGGGTCTCGACCCGCGGCGGGTTCGTCGGGACGCCCGCACACATCGCCGCCGAGATCGACCGGTACGTGCAGGAGCGCGCCACCGACGGCTTCGTGGTCGTGCCGCACACCAACCCGTACGGCCTCGACGAGTTCGTCGACCGGGTCGTCCCGCTGCTGCAGGAGCGCGGCGTCTACCGGCAGTCGTACGACGAGGGCGCGACGCTCCGCCAGACCCTGGGCCTGCCCGGACGGGTCCTCGACCGGCAGCGGGTGCTCGCATGAGCCGGGTCCCGCTCTCCGTCCTCGACCTCGTGCCGGTGAGCAGCGGGTCGACCCCCGCCGAGGCCCTGGCGAACACGGTCGACCTGGCCGTCGCCGCGGAACGTGCCGGGTACGCCCGCTACTGGCTCGCCGAGCACCACCTCAACCCCGGTGTCGCCGGCAGTGCGCCGACCGTCGTCATCGGTGCGGTCGCCGCAGCCACCTCGACCATGCGGGTCGGCAGCGCCGCGACCCTGGTCGGCAACGTCCGCGGGCTGCAGATCGCCGAGACCTTCGGCACGCTCGCCGCGCTGTACGGGCCGCGCATCGACCTCGGGCTCGGCCGCTCAGGAGCACCAGCACCGGGCACGCCGAAGCCACCCTCGCTCGTCCCGAGGACCGACCAGGTCGTCGACGGCCTGCTCGTCCCGGCCCCGTTCGAGTTCCGCATCGCGCCCGGCAGCCGGTTCGCGCTGCAGGGGGAGCTGCTCGGACGGGTGCCGGGCGACGTCGACCGGTTCGCGGGCGAACTCGACCTGATCCGCGGGTTGTTCGCCGGCACGTGGTCGCGGGACGGCGGGGTGGTCGAGGCGCCCCCTGCCGCGGGCGCCGAGATCGAGCTGTGGATCCACGGGTCCACCGGCGGCGAGAGCGCCCGGACCGCCGGCGCGCTCGGCCTGCCCTACGGCGCGAATTACCACACGTCGCCGGGCACGGTCCTGGCGTCCGTGCAGGCGTACCGCGATGCCTTCCGCCCCGGCGTGCTGGACGCCCCGCACGTCATCGTGTCGGCCGACGTCCTCGTGGCGCCGACCTCGGCCGAAGCGGACGAACTCGGGCTCGGGTACGCCCAGTGGGTGCACTCGATCCGTTCCGGCGTCGGGGCGATCGAGTACCCGACGCCGTCCGAGGCCCGGCAGCGCCCGCTCGCAGCCGACGCTGCAGCCACCGTTGCCGATCGGCTCGCGACGCGGTTCGTGGGCGATGCCGCGCGCGTCGCCGACCGCCTCGAGGTGCTCCGTCGCGCCACCGGTGCCGACGAACTGCTCGTCACCACGATCACGCACGACCACGACGCCCGGGTGCGCTCGTACGAGCTGCTCGCCGCGGAGTGGGCGGCGCGCGCCGCCCTGCCTGAGCCGGCGGCCGCCGCGCGCTGACCGACGCGGAACGACTCCGTCGCTGTCGTCCGACAGCGACGGAGTCGTTCTCGTGCGCAGCGCACGGTGCGGAACCGGGCACGGGATGCGTAGTCGGGCACGGTGCGGCCTGGAGGCGCGGTGCCGGGCCGCCGCGTGCCTCCCGTCCGCACCGTGCCGCCTTCGCGGGCCGGCGCGGTGTTGGCCGCTGGGTGCGGGCGTGCAAGCTCGCACGGTGCGGCCAACCGGGCACGGGATGCGGAACCGGGCACGGTGCAGCCTTCGCACGCGACGCTTGCTCGTCAGCTGTTGTCGAGCGGCAGACCCTCGGGGTTCACCTCGGACGTCTTCACGGCCTCGTTCGACAGGTTGTAGGCCGCGAGCCACTTCGCGTAGGTACCGTCCTCGATGAGTTCGTCGATCGCTGCCGCGACGGGCTTCGCGATGCCGCTGCCCTGCTTCGTCGTCGCCGCGATGAGCCCCTGCAGTGACGAGCCGGCGCCGGAGTACGTGCCCGCGGTCTTCGTCGGCTTCGCGGTGCTCTCGCTCTGCGTGTTCTGGTAGGCGATCGTCGGGTTCGGACCGAAGTACGCGTCGATCTTGCCCGAGTCGAGCGCGAGCCTCACCGCGTTGCCGTCCGGGTAGTACTTGATCGTGAAGTCCTTGCCCTCGGACCGGAGCTCCTTCTGCCACTCGAGCAGGATGTTCTCCTGGTTGGTGCCGGAACTGACGGACAGGGTCTTCCCGGCGAGCACGGACGGGTCGCCGTCGAACCGCAGCGAGCTCGAGGCCAGCACCTGGAACGCCAGGTTGTCCTGCCGGTACGAGGCGAAGTCGTACTTCTCCTTGCGCTGCTCGGTGACCGTGACGTTCGAGAAGCCGGCGTCGTACTTGCCGCTGTCGATGCCGACGAACAGGTTGTCCCACGTGGCGTTCTGCACGTCCGCGCGCAGCCCGAGCTTCGCGGCGACGAGCCGTCCGAGGTCGGGCTCCGAGCCGGTGATCGTCTTCTGGTCGTCACCGGTGAAGGCGAGCGGTGGGAACCCGGCGGGCAGAGCACCCACGCCGATCGTCAGCTTGCCGGACTTCCGGACGGCGGCAGGGAGCGCGTCGTGCAGCGTCGTGTCCTCGGTGACCTCGAGGGTCGTCTCCTTCGCGGCACCGTTCGAGGCGGCGCCGATGGTGACGGAGCCGTCGGGTGCGCCGCTCGTGTCGGCGGAAGCGCCCGCGGAGCACCCGGCGAGGGCGACGACGACGCCGGCAGCGAGGAAGAGGAAGCCGGCGCGGTTGCGCCAGCGGGACGGGGTGATCGTGGACATGGTTCTCCTTGGGGGGCGTGCGGGGATCAGGGGTCAGCGGACGCGGGACAGGAAGTCGCGCGTGCGGGTGTGCTGCGGGTGGTCGAGCACCTGGGCCGGCGGCCCCTGCTCGACGACCCGCCCGTGGTCGAGGAACACGACGTGGTCGGCGACCTCGCGGGCGAAGGCGATCTCGTGCGTGACGATGACGAGCGTGGTGCCCGTGTCCGCCAACCCCCGGATGACCCCGAGCACCTCGCCGACGAGCTCCGGGTCGAGTGCCGAGGTCGGTTCGTCGAGCAGGACGACCGACGGCTCGAGCGCCAGCGCCCGCGCGATGGCCACACGCTGCTGCTGCCCGCCGGAGAGCTGCCGCGGCCGGGTGTCACCACGGTCGCCGAGTCCGACGCGCTCGAGCAGGGCCGCCGCGCGGTCGCGCGCCACGGCACGGGGGACCCCGGCGGCGATCGGCCCCTCGGCCACGTTCTCGAGCGCGGTCAGGTGCGGGAACAGGTTGAAGTGCTGGAACACGAAGCCGATCCGCGACCGCTGCCGCAGGATGTGCCGCTCGGGCAACTCCTTCCAGCGGGGGACCCCGTCGCGGCCGGTGCGCAGGCGGACGCCGATGGGTTCGTCGCCGACGATGACGACCCCGCGGTCGAGCGGTTCGAGGTGGTTGATCGCCCGGAGCAGCGTGGACTTGCCCGAACCGGAGGGGCCGAGGACGACGGTCACGCTGCCGGACGGCAGCGACAGGTCGACGCCGTCGACGACGACCGTGTCGCCGAACGCCTTGACGGCTCCGTGGATGCTGATCGCTGCGCTCATCAGATGGTCCTGTCGTCGACGGTGGAAGCGGGGCCGGACGCGACCACGCGCGCGGCGGAGGCGGACTGCCGGGGGCGATCCGGGCCTCCAGGCCGTCCCGACCCGCGTCCGGAACCGCGACGCACGGCGGCCCGCACCCGCTGGAACGGCGTGGGCGGCAACGTCCGGACCGAACCTCGGGCGGTCCACCGCTCGACGTAGTACTGGACGATCGAGACCGCGCTGGTGAGCACGAGGTACCAGATCGTGGCGACGACGAGCAGCGGGATGATGTCCGTCGGGTAGGTGCTCGACAGGTTCTGCACCACGCCGAACAGGTCGAGCAGCGAGACGTAGAACAGCAGTGACGAGGCCTTCAGCAGTCCGACGACCTGGTTCACGAACGCCGGGACGATCGACCGCAGCGCCTGCGGCAGGATCACCCGCACGAACTGCCGGCGACGGGGGAGCCCGAGTGCCTGTGCGGCCTCGTGCTGCCCGTGGTCGACGGCGAGCACCCCGGCGCGGACGATCTCGGACGCGTAGGCGATCTCACTGAGGCTCAGCCCGATGACCCCGATCGCCAGGTCCCCGAGCACGTTGGCGGTCGGCACCTGGAGCTGCGGCCCGAAGGGGATCCCGATGCCGATCGTCGGGTAGAGCGACCCGAGGTTGTACAGGAAGACGAGCACCAGGATGAGCGGCACCGACCGGAACAGCCACACGTAGCCCCACGCCAGCCCGGACAGCACCGGGTTGCGCGACAGCCGGGCGACGGCGACGACGATGCCGCCCGCGAAGCTGATCACGGCACTCAGCGCCGTCGCGGTGAGCGTCAGCTGCAGGCCCGTCAGCACCGCCGGACTGAACAGCCACTTCCCGACGGCGGGCCAGCCCCACTGCTCGTTCGTGAACAACGTCTCGCCGAAGTTCAGCAGCACGACGAGCACAAGGGCGGCGGCGATCCACCGCGCGGGGTGCCGCAACGGCACGACGCGCCGGTCGAGTGCGGCGCGTCCGGCCGCGTCGATGGTCGCGTGCTCCTGCCTGGAGGCGCG
This sequence comes from Curtobacterium flaccumfaciens UCD-AKU, assembly GCF_000349565.1. Lineage (GTDB taxonomy): Bacteria > Actinomycetota > Actinomycetes > Actinomycetales > Microbacteriaceae > Curtobacterium > Curtobacterium poinsettiae. The sequence goes on along the minus strand of NZ_APJN01000081.1, from coordinate 9,466 downwards.
GCTCGCCCCGGTCGTCCGGCCCGCGTCGTCGACGCTGGTCGCCTCCCACTGCGGGGCCCTGGTGGTGTCGGTCATGTCGCGACCGTAGGAGGGCCGGACGCCGCCGACAACGCCTCGCGCAACACCCCGCCACGCGGCGCAACACGGTGCCATCCGGCGCAACACCGTGCCATCCGGCGCAACGCGGCGTCACGGATCGGGGTGATCGGTGACGATCCGCGGCTGTCGGAGACGTCGGTGATTGTCGGTGGTCGTTCCTAGCGTGGTGGCGTGGCCGAACCCGTCGATGCGTGGTGGCGCCGCCGACAGTGGTCGCGCGGCGAAGCGGTGCCGTACGCCGTCGGTCAGTTCCGCGCCGACTGGGCGCCGTACCCGGTGCTCATCCGGCAGTACCACCCCGACTGGAACCACGGCGTCGTCCTGACCCAGGTCCCCCCGGCGGCCGAGGTCCTGCTCACCTGGGAGTGCGACGTCGGGCACGTGTTCGTCGCGACCCCGTCCGAACAGCGGTCCCGTCCGGGCCGTGAGCGGCGCCGCTCCGTGTGGTGCCCCGAGTGCGCGGTGCAGGCGCAGCCGCAGCGGTGGCCGGTGCTGCCGTCGGACTGGCCCCAGGCGGTCCCCGTGCCGCAGCGGGTCGTCCGGAGTGCCGGACGACAGACGCTGCCCGCGGCTCCGGTGCGCGGGGTCCCGGCCGGCGCCGTCGCGTCGAGCCGTTCCCGGTCCCGTCGGCCCGTCGCCGGGTCGGCCGGTGGGGCGCCACGGCGGAGCGCCCAGTCCGTTCCCCGCACGATCTGCCCGAAGACCCCGCGGCTGCCGTCGGGTGAGTCGTTCACGAGCGTCTGCGCCCCGGCGACGGCCTCGGCGGTCGAGGCCGAGCTCCGGGGCATGCTGTCCGAGCGGTTCGCGTTCACCTACGACCACTCCGCGATCCGGCTCGACCGCCCGTTCTTCGACCACGTCGAGGCCTGGCCCGACATCATCCTGCCCGAGCTCCGCGTCGCCATCGAGTACGACTCCACCGGGCGGCACGGGCTCGAGCACGTCGGCCCGCGGCAGGAGACCGACCGGAAGAAGGACCGCGCCGTCCGCGCCGTGGGGTGGGAGGTCGTCCGCATCCGCACCGGACGGCTGCCGGCGCTCGGCCCGCACGACCTGCAGGTGTCGGGCATCTCCGGCCGCACCGTCGATCGCCTGGCGGACACCCTGCGTGATCTCCGGGGCGCCCTGTTCGTCGACGCGTACGCCCGGTGACGCCGTCGATCGGGGTACACGCACGACCCGGCGGGGTACGGCCCGGCTGGGAGCGGCCGCAAGGGACGGGTAGGCATACATGGTGACCACCGTCTTCTGTCTCCACGCCCTCGGCGCGAGTTCCGAGGAGTTCGCGCTGCTGCGCGCCGAACTCGTCGGCGACCTCGACCTGATCGGCATCGACCTGCCCGGCTTCGGCCGCAGCCCGGCGTCGTCCGGCACCACCGTCGAGGAGATGGCCGTCCTGGTGGAGCGCACGATCGGCGCGAGCGGCTCGACCGAATGGGTACTCCTCGGGCACTCGATGGGCGGCAAGGTCGCCACGGTGGTCGCCGACCGGACGATCTCCGGTGCGAACGGTCTGTTCGGCCTGCGTGCCGTGGTGCTCCTCGCCGCGTCCCCGCTCGCCCCGGAGCCGATGGACGAGGACCGCCGCCGGTCCATGCTGTCGTGGGCGGCCGACGGCCCGATCAGCGCCGACGACGCCGAGGAGTTCGTCGCCGCGAACACGGCGTCGGCCCTCGCACCGTCGCGCCACACGGCGGCGGTGCGGGACGTCAAGCGGACCGACCCCGAGGCCTGGCGGGACTGGCTGACCCGCGGCAGCCGTGAAGACTGGTCCGACGCGGCGCCGAACCCGGTGCCCGCCCTCGTGCTCGCCGGTGCCGAGGACGGCGACCTCGATGCCGACGCCCAGCGCCGCCTGACCGTGCCGCACTGGCCGAACAACGAGCTCCACGTCGTCGACGGCGCCGCCCACCTGCTGCCGTGGGAGCAGCCCGAGGCCGTGGCCGCGCGCATCCGCGACTTCTGGCAACGCCGGGTCGCTGGGTCACCGGTCGTCCCCGTGGAGCACGCCCGCGTGATCGCCTCGCCGCGGGTCAGCGCCCGCACCCGGGGCCTGCTCGCCGCTCGTGCCCTGCCCGATGACCCGGCCGCCGCACCGCAGGCCCTCACCCCGACGCAGCTGGACACCCTCCGCGCGGTCGCCAGGATCGTCGTCCCGCAGCCCGGTTCCGACCAGGTCGACCTGGCGCTGCGGGTCGACGCGCAGCTCGCCGCCGGGCTCGGCGACGGCTGGCGACCCGACGGGCTGCCGGTGGACGCCGAGGCCTACCGTGCCGCGCTCGACGTCCTCGCCGCACCCGCCCGCGATGGTGCGCTCGACCAGGCGCTCGAGGCCGTGGCGGTCGGTCGGTACCGCGCCGACGGTGGCCTCGACGCCGAACAGCTGCGTGCGTGGTTCGAGGACGCCAGCGTCGACCTGGTGAAGCACTGGCTCGCGCACCCCGCCACCATGGCCGCCATCGACTTCGACGGCTACGCGAACGGTGGCGACGGCGTCCGCAAGCAGGGCTTCCGACTGTTCGCGGCGGGGGAGCGCGAGGCCTGGGAGCCCGAAGCCCCCGCACCCCACACCACGATCGACACCGCACCGACGACCGGAGCTGCACGATGAGACTCGACGGACAACGCACGTACGGCACGGACGACGTCGTCGACGTGGTGGTGGTCGGCACCGGAGCCGGCGGAGCCCCGCTCCTCACATCGCTGGCCCGCCGTGGCCTGACGGTCGTCGCGCTCGAGGCCGGCCGCAACACCGAGCCGGGCGACCACGTGCCGGACGAGGTCGCCGCCCCCGGTGACATCAACTGGATGGACGAGCGGCTGAGCGGTGGCGGAGCCCCGACGGCCTTCGGTCCGAACAACAGCGGGACGGGTGTCGGCGGTTCGACGCTGCACTGGGGCGCGTTCACCCCGCGGCCGAGCGCCCACGACCTGCGGCTCCGCACCGAGAGCGGCGAAGGGCAGGACTGGCCTATCAGCCACGCCGAGCTCACCGGATGGATCGAGCAGGTCGAGCACGACGTCGGTGTCGCCGGTCCCGAGCACTACCCGTGGGACCCGTCCCGCCGCTACCGGATGCGCCCGCCGGCCCGGAACGCCTCGTCGGACATGATGATGCGCGGCACCGCTGCCGCAGGCATCACCGCGACCGATGCCCCGGTCGGGCTGACCACCGAGGACCGCCACCAGGAGCACCACGGGCTGCGCCAGGCCTGCGTGTCCTGCGGATCGTGCCACCAGGGGTGCCGCAACGGTGCGAAGGTGTCGATGGACACGACCTACCTGCCGGCGGCCGTGGCCTTCGGTGCCGAGATCCGACCGGAGTCCTTCGTGCACGGCATCGAGCTCGACTCGAGTGGACGTGTCGAGGCGGTCGTGTACACCGCGGGTGGGCGCGAGCACCGCCAGCGCTGCCGGTCCCTGGTCCTCGCCGCGGGCGGTGTCGAGACCCCGCGGCTGCTGCTGCACACCGGTGTCGCGAACGGCAGCGGGCAGGTCGGTCGCAACTTCACCGCGCACGGAGCCACCCAGGTGTGGGCGCGGTTCGACGAGTCGATGCGTTCGTACCGCGGGTACCCGTCGTCGATCATCACCGAGGACTTCGTGCGGCCGGCGGACGCCGACTTCGCCGGCGGCTACCTCATCCAGAGCCTGGGCGCGCAGCCGCAGACCTTCGCCACCTCGCTGGTCCGGGGCGGCGGACTCCGCGGCGCAGAACTCGTCCGGGCGCTGCACGACTACCCGTTCTCGGCCGGCGTCGGCATCAACGCCGAGTGCCTGCCGTACGACGACAACCGCCTCCAGCTGACCGACGAACTCGACGAGCACGGTGTCCCGCGTGCGCGGGTCTCGTTCACCCCGGGCTCGAACGAAGAGGCGATCCGCCGCCACGCGGTCCGCACGATGACGACCATCGTCGAGGCTGCTGGCGGTCAGGACGTCCGGGTGCTCGAACGCACGGCGCACACCATCGGCACCGCGCGGATGGGCACGGACCGCGAGACCTCCGTCGTCGACCAGGACGGCCGCTCGTGGGACGTCCCGAACCTGTGGATCGCTGACAACTCGGTGTTCCCGAGCGCGGTCATCGCGAACCCGGCGCTGACGATCATGGCGCTCTCGCTCCGCACCGCGGACCGCATGCTGCAGGCCGCCTGAGCAGGCGTCCCGACCGGCTGCGCACGCGCCCCGACCGCCCTGCCGCGGCTCAGCCCCGCAAGGCGAGCGCCTCGCTCGTCCACCGCGCGTGCAGGTCCCACGGGTCGTGGGCCCCGGCGGCGACGATGTCCACGTGGGCGAGCAGTTCCGGCGTCACCCGGAACCACTCGGTACCCGGGTACCGGCTGGCCGCGAACGTGGCGTGCCGCCGGCGCTCGAGCGTCCGGTCACCGAGCTCGAACGCCAGCAGGTCCTGGTGCGGGATGGCCGCGAGCCGCTGCCGGGGGTTCATCGTCGTGCCGATCTTGATGCGGTCGCCGAAGTCGTCGCGCATGCGCAGGTAGTAGACGACGTCGACCCGTGGGGGAGCCAGATCGCCGTCGGGTACCTCGCCCCACCGCCACTCGCATCGGGCGCACACCGCACCGGAGGGGTAGCGCACCCCGATCCGGGACGCGCACACCGGACACGGGCCGGGCAGGGCGTCCTCGACGCCGGGGTGCTCGGCGGCGAGGTCGGCGACCAACGCGACGTGCGCGCCGCACAGGGGGACGCCCGCGAGTCCGTCCGCGAGGACGCCTGCGCAACCCGGGACGCAGCACGACGAGGTGACCATGCGCCGAACGCTAGCCGGACCCACCGACGCGCCCCGGGCCTCCCGGCCGTTGCGCGCGCCGGGCGTGCCGGGCGTCCCTGGTCGAATCGGGCGTACCGACCTAGAACGGGCACGCAGGCCCGCCGTCAGTCGGTGAAGATCACCCCGACCGGCTCGCGCTTCTCCTCCTGGAACTCGTCCTCGCCACGACCGAGCGCCCAGTACGCCGACAGCGACATCTCGCGTTTCTCCAGCCCCCAGTCGTCCTGCAGCAGTCGACGGATCGCCTTCATCGCGGTCCGCTCGCCGTGCGCGAAGACCTGGACCGGCCGGGAGGCACGCGGCAGCCCGCGGGCCGTCTCCAGCAGGAGCGTGCCCGGCTGTGCGCCGGTGGCGTCCCGGTGCAGCCACCGCAGGTCGACCCCGGCCGGGCGCCGGAGGTCCTGCTCGTCCGCCGGCCCGGCCACCTCGACCAGCGCGACCCCGGTGGCGGTGTCGGGCATCGACTCGAGTGCGGCCCCGATCGCGGGCAGGGCGCTGTCGTCACCGAGCAGCACGTGCGTGAAGGCCGGGTCGGTGGTCGGTGCGTAGCCGCCGCCGGGTCCGGACAGGGCGATCCGGTCGCCGGGCTGCGCGGACGCTGCCCAGGGACCGGCGAGGCCCGCGTCGCCGTGCACGACGAAGTCGATCGCGATCGTCCGCGTGGTGTGGTCGACGGCGCGCACGGTGTAGGTGCGGCGGGCGGGGCGGTCGTGCTTCGGCAGGGTCTCGCGCAGGGCCTCGAGGTCGTACGGCGGCACGAGCCCCAGCGACGGCTTCGCGAGCAGGAGCTTCACGTACTTGTCGGTGGCGGCGAGGCGGTCGGGGTCGGCCTGGGCGACGAAGTCCTCGAACGCCGAGCCGCCCAGGTGCACGCGCACCATGTGGGGCGAGAGTCGCTCGGTGCGGTCGACGACGAAGACGTGCTGCTGGCGTTTGGGTTTCGAGCTCATCGTGGGGGAGCTTCCTCTCGGAGGTTCGGCGTCACCTGGGTGATCCCTGCTTGACGCGCGCATCAGTAAGGTTAGCCTTACCTCATGGACTCGACCGTCATCCCGTTCTCCGAGCTGCTGCGGCGACGCACGCGGCGCTCGCACGGTGCCTCGGCCACGAGCGGCTTCATGCAGGACCTGCTCGGCGGCGACTGCGACGTCGCCGACTACGCGGACCTGCTCGGACAGTACGCCTTCGTGTACGACGCGCTCGAGCGGGCGGCGGAGCGCATGGCTGACCACCCCGTGGCGGCGCCGTTCGTCACCGCGCAGCTCACCCGGATGCCGGCGATCCGCGCCGACCTGGAGTACCTGATCGGCCCGGACTGGTCCGAGCTGGTGTGCCCGCTGCCCGCGACGACCGCGTACGTGCGACGGCTGAACGAGGTCGCGGCCGAGTGGCCCGGCGGCTTCGTGGCACACCACTACACGCGGTACCTCGGCGACGTGTCCGGCGGGCACGTGATCGGGCAGGTGCTGGCGGAGCGGTTCGGGTTCGACACGAACGGGATCCTCTTCTACATCTTCGACCAGGTCGCCGACCCGAGCGACTTCGAGCACACCTACCGGGCCCAGCTCGACGCCGCGCCGTGGTCGGCCGACGAGCAGGAACGGGTGATCGCCGAGGTCGAGCTGGCCTACGAGCTGAACCGCGGGCTGCTCGCCGGCCTCGATGCCCGACGTGCGCCGTTCCGGCAGGAGCCGGGCGGGGCCTCCGTCCCGGCCTGACGCGGCAGCGGCAGCCCGGCACCGGGCCCGGGCCCGGACCCCGCCCCGCGTCCGTCCGGACGGTCGACGTCATGCGCCCCCGGGTGCCGATACGCTGCTGGGACCCGGGACCAGCCTCCCGGACGACCCGGAAAGGACTCCATGACGGCGATCGACGGATCTGCACGCCACGAGCGCGCGCGGGACGACGTCAGCGGTGCGGTCGACAGCGACCTGCGCGCCGACGTCCGGTACCTCGGCAACCTGCTCGGCCGGGTGCTGCGCGAGAACGGGGGCGACGAACTGCTCCACGACGTGGAGTCACTGCGCGCGGCCGTGATCGACGCCTACGAGGGCGACCACGCCGAGGGCGCCGCACGTGCCCAGGCGATCGTCTCGGGCATGTCGGCCGAACGCGCCGAGGCAGTGGCGCAGGCGTTCACCACCTACTTCCACCTGACGAACCTGGCCGAGGAGCACCACCGCGTGCGCGTCCTCCGGCAGCGCGGAGACGACGGCGGCGTGCCCGGGGACTCGTTCCCCGCCACGTACGCCGAACTCGTCGCCGAGGTGGGCGAGGCCGAGGCGGCCGAGCGGCTCCGCACCCTGCGGTTCCACCCGGTGCTGACCGCCCACCCGACCGAGGCCCGCCGGCGCGCGGTCACGACGGGTGTCCGCCGCATCACGGACCTCATCGACGAGCGTGACCGTGCCCGCAACGCCACGGCCCGCGCCGAGAACGAGCGCCGCCTGCTCGAGGAGATCACGACCCTCCTGCGCACCTCGCCGCTCCGCACCACGCGGCCGACCCCGCTGGACGAGGTCCGCACCGCGATGAGCGTGTTCGACCAGACCCTGTTCGAGATCGTCCCGCAGGTGTACCGCCTGCTCGACGACCGGCTGCAGGGCGACGACGCCGGCCGGGCGCCCGTGATCGCCCCCGCGTTCGTGCGCTTCGGCACCTGGATCGGCGGCGACCGCGACGGCAACCCGCACGTCACCGCCGACGTCACCCGTCAGGCCGCCGAGATCGCGGCGGAGCACATCCTGCTCGGCCTCGCCCGCGCGACGACCCGCATCGGCAGCGCCCTGACCCTCGACGCGAGCGACACCCCCGCCGACGCCGGGCTCACCGCCCTCGTCGCCGCGCAGGAGTCGCTCGACCCGGGCATCGCGGAGCGCATCGGTGTCCGCGCACCGAACGAGACGCACCGACGTGCGCTCCTGTTCGTCGCCGCGCGCATCGACGCCACCCGGACCGGCAGCACGCCGCTGGCCTACGACGGGCCCGAGGCGCTGCTGGCCGACCTCCGTGTCATCCAGGCCTCGCTCATCGCCGCCGGTGCGATCCGACCGGCGAACGGTGAACTGCAGAACCTCCTCTGGCAGGTCGAGACCTTCGGGTTCCACCTGGCCGAGCTCGAGGTCCGCCAGCACTCGCAGGTGCACCGCACGGCCCTGGCCGAGATCCGCGCCGGTGGTGAACTGAGCGAGACCACGGAAGAGGTCCTCGCCGTCTTCCGCACGATCGCCGGGCTGCAGTCCCGCTACGGCGTCCGCGCGGCGAACCGGTACATCGTGTCCTTCACGCAGTCCCCGGCCGACCTGGCGAACGTGCACGAGCTGGCCGTCGCCGCGCTCGGGTCCGCCGAGGCCGCGCCGGTGCTCGACGTGATCCCGCTGTTCGAGACGTTCGCCGACCTGCACGCCAGTGTCGACATCCTCGACGAGGCCGTCCGCACCGAGGCGTTCCAGCGACGCCTCGCCGCGACCGGCCGTCGGCTCGAGGTCATGCTCGGGTACTCGGACTCCTCGAAGGACGTCGGCCCGGTGTCCGCGAACCTGGCGCTCTACGACGCCCAGGCCCGCATCGCCGACTGGGCCCGCGACAACGACATCGAGCTGACCCTGTTCCACGGCCGCGGCGGTTCGCTCGGCCGCGGTGGCGGCCCCGCGAACGAAGCCGTCCTGGCGCAGCCGCCGGGATCGATCGACGGTCGGCTGAAGCTCACCGAGCAGGGCGAGGTCATCTTCGCCCAGTACGGCGACCAGGACATCGCCGCCCGCCACCTTGAGCAGATGGCCTCGGCGACGCTCTTCGCGTCCTCGCCGTCCAACGAGGCACGGACCGCCGCCGCGGCCGCCCGCTTCGCCGACCTCGCCCAGCAGCTCGACGACGTCTCGCGCGTCGCCTTCTACGACCTGGTCAAGGCCGACGGGTTCGCGCCGTGGTTCGCCCGGGTCACCCCGATGGAGGAGATCGGCCTGCTGCCCCTCGGCTCCCGCCCGGCCCGTCGCGGGCTGTCGGTCGAGTCGCTGGAGGACCTCCGCGCCATCCCGTGGGTGTTCTCGTGGACGCAGGCGCGCATCAACCTCGCCGGCTGGTACGGGCTCGGATCCGCGCTCGAGGCCGTCGGCGACGTCGACGTGCTCCGCGCCGCCTACGCGGAGTGGCCGCTCTTCGCCGCGATGATCAAGAACGTCGAGATGTCGCTCGCGAAGACCGACGAGCACATCGCCCGCCGGTACCTCGAGCTCGCCGACCGTGACGACCTCGCCGCGAAGGTGCTCGACGAGATGGTCCGCACCCGCGACTGGGTGCTCCGCGTCTCCGGCGGCAGCGACGTGCTCGAGGACCGACCCGTCCTGGCCCGCGCCGTGCGCCTGCGCAGCCCGTACGTCGACGCCCTGTCGCACCTGCAGCTCCGTGCGCTGCGCGCCATCCGCACGTCCGGCAGCACGGACCCGACGGACGCCGACCACCGGCTCCTGCTGCTCACCGTGAACGGGATCGCCGCCGGCCTGCAGAACACGGGCTGACGCCCCCACCCCACGGACAGGAGGCCCGGTGCCAGCTGGCACCGGGCCTCCTGTC